>NZ_CP128313.1:0-1585000 GCF_030344935.1 Algibacter luteus
GGAGGTGCACCACCTGGTGTTGTTCTAGTCCTAACGCGTCTTATTGGTTTTTTAACAAGCCCAATGTATTTGTATAAACGGGTCATATCTAAAGAGGTGTTCAAATTATGAACGTTTGAATTTTGAACCGTATTACCTAAATCGTAGGTTTGTCCGTCAACTTCTAAACTTCCATATAAATCTGAACCTTTTTGCCATTGGAAACTTCCTGTGTACTGATAGGTAGCATCAATAAAACTAAATGTTGGTATTTTATTTATTGGTAACTGGTAGGTTACACCCAAATTTTGAGTTTGCCTGTTTGGGTCGCCTACATCCAATAAACCATCCCAAACATCTAAGGCTTCATCTTGTTCGCCAGCAATTAAATCGTTGTCTTTAAAATAATTTCTAACGATGTTATTATTAGCAGCCGTAAAGTTAAATTGTAACGAATTGGTTAAGTTATAGTTTATGGCATATTGAAAATCGAAGGTGTAATTTCTTCTGAACAACTCTTCAATTCCTATGTTTCCACTAGCCGCAGTTAAATCAATTTCTCTAAATTTTTGTCGGTTGAATTGCCTGTTTATATCTGTATTAATGGTAAAACTTGTAGGCAATAAATTGAAATTGAAATCTTTTAGAATCTTCCAATATTTACCAGTAAAAAGCGAATCGTTTTTCTGAAAAGGCTCAATAGTAATGGGGTTAAAACTATGAGCATAATTGGCTCCGATTCGTAATGTTTTATTCACTGAGTTTTCGATTTCAAAATCTCTGTGTTCCACTTTATTATACGAATAGTTTAAAGTAACATTTTCAACATCATAAAACCTAGGTTTTTTATCGGTAGTTCTATTTTTTCTTACCCCTATAAAATTGATGCTTTGACGCCTCGTATAATCTTCCGATTGTTGCTTGATGTTTTCTCTTTCAGTATTACTATCTGCTGCATCTAATCTAGAATCTAAAGTTAAATCTTTATAAAACTGGTCGTATTTTGGTGTAATAAGCTCTTCGCTTTGTGCATAATTAAATGGTACTTGAATGCCCCATTTTTTTGGTAATAATTGCCCAACATTAATATTGGTAACCACATCATATTGCTTAACATCTTCTAAACTACGCTGGCTAGGACCTTGCTCTAGCGAACCAAAACCAGAAGTACTTTGTCTACCAGTGGCGCTAATATTCATAAAATCTGCAATGTTGGTATCCATACTTACTACAGCTGCCCAACCACCTTCGTTATCTAAGTCAGACAAACGCAATTCGTTAAACCAAACCTCTGCACATAAATTATCACCTCCTGAGGCGTTTTTCACCCCAACCATAAGTGTTCTTATATCACCAAAATTAGGATTTCCTTTAATAGCAACTCTATGCTGCTCAATCACATATCCATCAAATGTATTATCTGCAGCTACTCTAGTAATATCGTTATCAATGACATCATAAAATTTAGCATCACCTGCAGGAGCAGGAGCATCAGTAATTGCTTTTGCTTTAACCTTACCCAAAATTTCAATAGGTAAATTAATCTCATTTTCTGTTGGCCATAAATCAGAAGTAGCATCACCAGTAATTTGTAAAGGTATTTCGATCTGATAATAATTGTCATTGAGATCATTACCCATTCGAATAAAACCAATTAGCTGATTATCATCAACAGTATTATTTATTGCATCAGTATCTTTTGCATGCATAAACATTCTTATTCGCTTATACTGACGCATATCAATATTTATGTTCTTAAAAGCTGCTCTAGAATCCTCTGTTTCTAAATTACACACTTTGGCTACTAAAGATTGTTCATTTTGATTTACTACTGTATTATTATTGAATAATTGTTCTGGTTCAATACCGGGAGGGCTTTCATAGCTACCTTCATTTTCTAGCGTACCAATTATACCTAAAGAAAATTCTGTGTTAATATCTTTAGCATCTTCTCCGGTTTCTTTATCCAACACTCTTGTGTACCTTCTCCAATCGCTTCTTACCAAATCTAAAGTACCAAAACGAAATACCGTTGCTTCTTGAAAATCTTTTAGAAGTATTCTTGTAAATCTTACAGATCGGAAATCAGTGATGTTCCCATATCTTTTGTAAGGTATATTTTTGGGAGTTGAATTATCATCAAAACGCTCTAAAGGAACATTAACTGGAATCCTAAATTGATACCATCTAACTGTTGGAGATTCTCCATTAGGTAATGTTCTTTGTTTCTCTTTAAAATCTCGCAAAAAATCTTTAAGAGGATTGGAATCAGGTAAGTTTTGAAGATCTGCTAGCGATTGTGGTAAAAATCCAGGTTGTAAATCCAATTCATATTCAAAATAACTATCAATCGTGTTCATGGTATTATCACGATTAATATCTTCTACATCAGGCTGTGTATTAGCACCTCTATCTGTGTTTGTGAAGGTATCTGGTGTATTTCCTTGTACACCGTTATATTTTTTGTAACGCTCAAAAATATCGCCTTCAGCATTTAAAAAATAGGCATAGTTATCTTTTGCAGGGTCTGCTCCAAATTGGCTACCAAAAGCATCTATTTCAGCAGCATCATCATAACCATCATAACCCACATCTTGGTTATCTCTTTCATCGCCTGTGGTATCAAAAGCATATACCAACGACTGGTTTTGTGGCACGACAGCCCCCCAACTTGTAGGTTGTAACAAACTAATATCTCCATTATCTGGCAAGCCGTTTTCGTACAGTTTTTTACCATCTTTTATGATATCCTCTGAAATATTTCCTAAGTTGAAAACTAATTTTCCACCTGGATTTGTTGGGTTATCTTGAAATGGGTCTTGTAACCAAAAATCGATATACTCAACATTTTGTTGTTCAAAATCGGTAGACGTAATTTGTCTTGTTATACCTGCCCAACTATCAATAGGATTATCTAAAACATCATCCTCAGAACCTGGCTCAAAATTATAAGGTCCTCTCTCTTCAGGGTAATATGCTAAATCTAAAGTAAACAATACCGAATTTTGCCCTTGTACTAAATCTTGTTCTGGAAATAACTCGTTAATAAATACACGACTAGTGTATAAATCTGAAACATCTTCGTCTGATATTTCACCTGGACGCTGACTGCTATAAAAAATAGGATCGATGGTGTACCAGTTTAACATGGCTCTACCGTATCCATTTTGAATACCAGCTTCATCTTCCAGTTCGTCTGGATCACCGTTTCCGTTTATATCCAAAGGTCTACTAGATAAAAACCATGACTGTTGCGATTTTAAATCGATTCCGTTTTGTGAACCTTCAAAATCATCGATATACGATGTAGCTTCTCCATTTAAGTCGGTTCCTTTTGGAGCACCAGGAGCTAAATACGCAAATTCACCACGAAGTGATAAATTTGATTCTACATCGGTATCAATATTGGGTAATTTGTTTGCTAATCTTGTTAAAAATGGCACTTTCGTAGAATAATTTCCGTTCAAACCAAAGATGGTATTGTTAATCGATTCTGAACCGAAATTTGCTTTTTGCGTTATTGGCCGCTCGTTTAAGTTTAATAAGGTCGCCCCTAAAACAAAATTATCGTCGAATTTATGTTCGATATTTAATCCTGTGAATCGTCTTGTCTGTTGACCAAATACTGCGTTGTTTTCAGTCGAAACTTGAATTGGCGTATTGGAAGCTTTTAATGATTCGTCTAAAATTTGAACACGACCTAATTGATAGTTTACCGTATAATCGACACCTTCAACCAATACACGACCACCAGCAGTAACTCTTACTGAACCACGTGGTACATTAAACGCCCCAATTGGGATACCATCGCCACCACCTGAAGATTTGTAACGCCCTTTTAATTTGAATTTATTCTTTTCAACCTCATCTAAAGCTGCCGTTTTCGTGCTTTTATAAAGTATATCGTAAACGTATTTTTTCTGGTCGTCGTTATACAGAGTATTATCTGTATTATAATCACCGCCACCCAGTATGTTGAATAAATATTCACCAAACGGTTCTGCACTTGTAAACACAATTTTTCCGTTGTCCGGGATTACAGTTATTCTCGGAACATAATCAAAAAATCCATCTCCACCAGATTGCGGATCGTTGTTGTAATTAAGTTTATCTAAATTAAAAACTCTTAATAATGGTGAGTTTTCAATACGGTCGTCGCTTGGAGTACTTGCATTAACGGGGTTTCCATTAATATCCAATGCAAAATCAGCACCTACAGGAGTAATGTAATTTAACGGTGATGCTTCGTTGTAGAAAATATTTAGAGTAAAATCATCTTGACTCAAATTATAAGCTCCTGTATCGTAGATGTTTTTCATCATTAAATCCCAAACAGGTTGATCTACATTGGTTATACTACTCTTCAACATTTTTGTCACTAGCGCAGTATTTACCACAGATGTTACGTCACCATTTGAGTTGGTGCCAACATTTGTTGCATCAAGACCATCGTTAGCAAATTCACCCACTTGATAAACTTTTCCGCCTACGGTATATTGAAAAGCAACGGCCAAAACTTCGTCGTTATTTAATCTTTGGTTTAAAGAAATGTAACCTAACTCTGTGTTTAGGGTATATTCTTGTCCGTTAATTAATTTTCTTGCGTTTTCAAGTTTAGCATAATCTCCACCTTCATTAACTTGATTGTTTAAGGTGCCGAAACCTTGGTCGGCCGTAGAAATGTCTCTAATCTGTTCAACTAAAACTGAACCTGTGCCGATGGCTTTTGGATTAAAATCGTTATTGCCATTATCTGGTAACGCACTGGTAGTATTGATAAATCCACCAGGAATTGGGTCTAATAATAAATTATCATTTTCAGGTTGTGCCGCACTATAAAAAGATTCACCTAAATCTTGCAGCGCAACAATATTCCTAACATTATCTGTTCGGTTGCTTCTATTGGTCATCCAAACCTCCAATCGAGTAATTTGCAAACCTTTGTTATTGATGAAAGGATAGTTAGCTAGTGCATTATCATATTCATCTCTAAAATACTGTGCTAAGAAGAAATGCCTGTTTTCGTCATATTCTCTAATGAAAAACTCAAATTCTTCCAGCGTTCCCCCACCTTGAGCAACAACCGTGTTGGCTTGTGATTTTTGTTCTGAAAATACTCCCGTTACCGTAGTTTTTCCAAATTGAAGTTGCGCTTTTACTCCAAACAAACTTTGTGCTCCTGTAATTAAAGAGCTATTTAATGGCATGCTTACATTACCAACTTCTATTTTTTGAATAATGTCATCTTCAGTTGGTGTGTATTCTAATTTTATAAGCTGTTGAAAATCGAAGGTTGACTGTGTATCGTAATTCGCTGTAACCTGAAGTCTCGTTCCAACTTTTCCTAACAAACTCAAGCTTATTCTCTGGTCGAAATCGAATGTAAAATTACTTCTGTTTCTTGGTGAAAAGGATGGATTGTCTTGTTTAGAAAACAAAACACCTAAATCCATTTCTACAGATCCTTGCGGAATAACTTCAATGGTGTTACTTCCAAAAATACTTTCAAAAAACCCGGAATTCACATAAAATTCTGGAAGCAAATTTTTGCGTTCGTCGTCAGCTCCATCTTTCTTTCCATCAAAAGCATCAATTTTATCTTTGTAATAATTCCTTAAGTTTTCTTTAGCAACTAATGCATAGTACTCTTTAGGCGTTAAAATAATGGGGTAGTTAATATTAAACTCTCCTATTTTTTCGGTATATATGTATCGGTCTGTTAAAGGGTCGTAAGTGTATTTTGACACAACACTGTTAGGGTTTGGTATTTTGATATTCCCAAGTGCAAATCCTGTTTTTACAGAATCTTGTGCTGGTTCTTGAGACCAACCTAAAAGCGAATTAAATACTATAAATGCTAATAGGAGAGAATATTTAATTAATTTATAATCTTTAAGGTTAGTTCGATTCAAAATATATTATAAATTTTTTAAGGCTTGTTTTATAATCGTTTCAACATCAGCATCAGGTTGGCTTACCATAATTTTATCCACAACGCGTTCTGCCTGCTTTTTCACAAAACCAAGCACTTCTAAAGCAGATAACGCTTCATCTTTGTTGGTATTGCCTTTAGAAACAGAAACTTCATCAATATCGTAAATCTTTAAAATTTTATCTTTTAAATCAATAATAACACGTTGTGCCGTTTTGGCTCCAATACCTTTTATAGATTGAATTAATGCCACATCGCCAGTAGCTATACCCTCCCTAACTTGTTTTGGCGTTAAAGATGACAACATGGTTCGTGCTATACTTGAACCAATACCACTTACAGATATTAAAAGTCTAAAAATTTCGCGTTCTGCTAATGATGAAAACCCATAAAGTGTATGAGAATCTTCTTTAACTTGAAGATGTGTGAATAATTTTAAATGCTCTTGATTAGGAATTTGAGAAAATGTATGCAATGAAATATTTAACATATACCCAACACCATTACATTCTATGACAACATGAGTTGGATTTTTTTCGGTAAGTTTCCCTTGAATATGTGTTATCATGAATTGTTATCCTTAACCCTCAAATGTAATAAAATTATTTACATTAGGATTATTTGCTTTTGGCATTTTCTAAATCTCTTTTTTCTTTCTGCTGCGCATCCACAACCGCAATTGCAGTCATGTTTACTATTTCATCTACACTTGCCCCTAATTGCAAAATATGCACTGGTTTTTTCATACCCATCATAATAGGCCCTATTGAATCGGCTTCATGCAATTCTTTTAATAATTTATAAGTAATATTTGCCGCGTCCAGATTAGGAAATATTAATGCATTTACCTTTTTCCCTACTAATTTTGAAAATGGAAAACGTTCGCGAAGCATTTCATCATTTAATGCAAAATCGGTTTGTAATTCACCATCAACATCCATATCTGGATAGTGTCGATGAAGGTAAGATACGGCTTCTCGAACTTTAGTAGCTCTATCGTTTATTGACGAACCGAAATTTGAATAAGAAACCATTGCCATTACAGGATTTAAGCCAAAAAGTTTAATAACCGACGAGGTCATTTGAGCAATTTTAGCTAAAGTTTTAGCATCTGGATCAATATTAATAGAGGTGTCACTCAAAAATATTGGACCTCTTTTTGTCATCATAATATTAGTCGTAGCTATTTTACTAACACCATCAGCCATCCCTATAAGTTCTAACATTGGTTTAACTACCGTTGGATAGTTACGAGAATACCCAGAAATTACAGCATCAGCATCTCCTTCATTAACCATCATAGCGGCAAAATAATTTCGCTCTCTCATTAAACGCTGTGCGGAATAATAAGTTACTCCTCTACGCTTACGTTGTTCCCAATATACTTTAGCATACTTATCTTTTCTTGGATTTTCTTCCTCTGTTTTTGGGTCAATTATAGCTATATCGTCTTCAAACTCAATTTCTTTCATTAAAGCTTCGATAGTTTCTTTTCTACCCAACAAAATTGGTATTGCTATTCCTTCTTCATAAACTATTTGTGCCGCTTTTAATACATCTAATTGGTCGGCTTCAGCAAATACAACACGTTTCGGGTTTATTTTTGCTCTATTTAAAAGTAGTCTTACAAGTTTATTATCAGAACCTAATCGCTCTAATAATGAATCGGTATATTTTCCCCAGTCTTTAATTGGTTTTTTGGCAACACCACTCTCAATAGCTGCTTTAGCAACGGCTGGAGGAACTTCAGCAATTAAACGTGGGTCAAATGGTTTTGGAATGATATAGTCTTTACCAAAAGTTAATCGCGTTTCCCCATAAGCAATATTAACTTGCTCAGGCACTGGTTCTTTTGCTAATCTTGCTAATGCTTTAACTGCCGCCATTTTCATAGCTTCGTTAATCTTAGTAGCACGAACATCTAGAGCACCTCTAAATATAAAAGGAAAACCTAAAACATTATTTACTTGATTAGGATGATCGCTACGGCCTGTTGCCATAATAATATCCTTTCTTGTTGCAACCGCTAAATCGTACTTTATTTCAGGATTTGGATTTGCCATGGCAAAAACAATAGGGTTTTTAGCCATTGCAAGTAACATTTCAGGAGATACAATATCTGCCATAGAAAGCCCAATAAAAACATCGGCATCCTTCATCGCTTCATCGAGCGTATCTATTTTTCTGTGTGTCGCAAATTCGGCTTTTTCTGAAGTTAAATTATCTCTATCATCTCGAATGACACCTTTGCTATCTAACATCACCATGTTTTCGCGTTTAGCGCCACATGCTTGATATAATCGAGAACACGAAATAGCTGCTGCTCCGGCACCACTAATCACTATTTGTACTTCTTCTATTTTTTTGTCAGCTAATTCTACAGCATTTATTAACGCTGCGGCTGAAATAATTGCTGTTCCGTGCTGATCGTCATGCATTACTGGAATATCCAGTTCTTCTTTTAAACGTCGTTCTATTTCAAACGCTTCGGGAGCTTTAATGTCTTCAAGATTAATACCTCCAAAAGTTGGCGCAATATTTTTTACGGTTTGAATAAATTCTTCAATATTTTCGGTATCTACCTCAATATCAAAAACATCAATATCAGCAAAGATTTTGAATAATAAGCCTTTTCCTTCCATCACTGGTTTTGAGGCTTCTGGACCTATATTACCTAATCCTAAAACAGCTGTTCCGTTTGAAATTACGGCTACTAAATTTCCTTTAGCAGTATATTTATAAACCGTTTCTTTATCTTTTTCAATCTCTAAACATGGTTCTGCGACACCAGGGGAATATGCTAACGATAAGTCTCGTTGGGTCGCATATTTTTTTGTTGGTACTACTTTTATCTTACCTGGAGTGGGTTTTGCGTGATATATAAGGGCCTCTCTTCGTTTGCTTTCTTCGCTCATAATATGATTAATTAACTAACGGACAAAGATAACAATCCTATTAAGGAAACTCCTAATCTTTTAAAAAATTGATGTTTCTTTTTAAGCCCGAAAATTTTGTGCGTTTTACTGCTGAATTTTTAAATACTTTTTGAAAAGTTTCTTCGGTTATTTCTTCCCATTCCTTTTTTGACATAGAAAGTAATTCTGGATGTGGATTGAAAAGCGGCTCCTTATGCGATTTTGAAAATCGATTCCATGGGCAAACATCTTGACAAACATCACAGCCAAACATCCAATCGTCCATTTTACCTTTAAATTCTGTTGGGATATTTTCTTTTAATTCGATGGTGAAATATGAAATACATTTACTACCATCTACCACAAAAGGCTCGGTGATAGCTTCCGTTGGGCATGCATCAATACAGGCAGTACAGGAACCGCAATGGTCTGTAGTTACCGTATCATATTCCAACTCTAAGTCGATAATTAATTCTGCAATAAAATAAAATGAACCCACTTGTTGGGTTAATAAATTACTGTGTTTCCCTATCCAACCTAATCCCGATTTTGCCGCCCAAGCTTTATCTAGAACCGGAGCTGAATCAACAAAAGCGCGACCATGAACGTCTCCTATTTCATCTTGAATAACATGTAATAATGATTTTAGCTTGTCTTTTATTACGAAATGATAATCTGTTCCGTAGGCGTATTTAGAAATTTTGAAACTATTTTTATTTTGCTCTTCTGAAGGATAGTAGTTTAATAACAATGAAATGACACTTTTTGAACCCTCAACAAGCTTTGTAGGGTCTAAGCGTTTATCAAAATGGTTTTCCATATAATGCATTTCTCCATGCATTTGGTTATTGAGCCATTTTTCTAAACGAGGTGCTTCTGCTTCTAAAAATTCTGCTTTACTCACGCCACAAGACAAAAATCCGAGGTGTTTTGCTTCGGTTTTAATAAGCTCTGTGTATTTTGATTTCGAATTCATTAATGTTTTGGACTTCGACTGCAATCAGTCTGACATCATAACTAAAATGAAATTAAAACAAGCCCCCTTGAACAGGCCCTTTAGTTTTGCCTAGGTGTTTATAGGCTTGCTCTGTAACTTCTCGACCTCGTGGTGTTCGCATAATAAATCCTTGTTGTATTAAAAACGGTTCGTAAACCTCTTCAATTGTTTCAGGGCTTTCGCTTACAGCTGTGGCTATGGTTGTAATACCTACTGGTCCACCTTTAAACTTATCAATAATAGTGGTTAAAATTTTATTATCCATTTCATCTAAACCATGGGCATCAACATTTAAGGCTTCCAATGCATATTTGGCTATTTTAATGTCGATAGAACCATTACCCTTTATTTGAGCAAAATCTCTAACACGTCGTAATAATGCATTAGCTATCCTTGGTGTTCCTCGGCTTCTTCCTGCTATTTCAACCGCTGCTTCCATAGAAATTGGGACCTCTAATATCAAGGCGCTTCGTTGTACAATAGTTGTAAGTAAATCGGTTTTATAATATTGAAGTCGGCTTTGAATTCCAAAACGTGCACGCATTGGTGCTGTTAACAATCCTGAACGCGTTGTAGCACCAACTAATGTAAACGGATTCAAATTGATTTGAACGGTGCGCGCATTAGGCCCTGTTTCAATCATGATATCAATTTTGTAATCTTCCATTGCGGAATACAAATACTCCTCTACAATTGGACTTAATCGATGAATTTCATCAATAAACAAGACATCACGTTCATCTAAATTAGTTAATAAACCTGCCAAATCCCCTGGCTTATCTAGAACAGGTCCAGAGGTTACTTTTATACCAACTTCAAGCTCATTGGCTAAAATATGTGCTAGTGTTGTTTTTCCTAAACCTGGAGGCCCATGAAACAACGTATGATCTAAAGCTTCGGTCCGTAAGTTTGCGGCTTGAACAAAAATTTGAAGGTTTTCCAAAACTTGATCCTGACCCGTAAAATCGTCAAATGATAATGGTCTTAACTTTCTTTCTACATCTAATTCTTCTGGTGAAAAATTCTCGTCTGTTGGATCTAGGTTTTCGTTCATGTTTGAGACCTTTCGACTGCGCTCAAGGTGACATTTAGGTTCAATTTAAAAAGATTTCCGTCTATACGGAATGACAAAAAAGTCAGTACAAGCAAATATAAACAAAAAGCCTTTCTGTTTTAGAAAGGCTTTTTAAATATTTGGTTGATTATTTTGGTTGATTAATTTAAGATGGTAAACTCACAACGTCTGTTGATGTCGTATTCTCTATCATCGCAAATACCCTCTTTAACACATTGGTTTAAAGGTTGCATTTCGCCGTAACCAATACTTTTTAATCGGTTTCTTTCTATACCTTGACTTACAAGATATTCCAACGTAGAAGCGGCACGTTTTTTAGATAAATTTAAGTTGTATTCATCTGGTCCGCGGGCATCGGTATGTGCAGAAACCTCAACTTCCATAGATGGATATTTCTTCATTAAATCAACTAATACATTAAGGGTAACCGCTGCATCTTCACGAATAATGGCTTCATCAAAATCGAAGTAAATTTTATCCAATTCAACTTGAACGATTCCATCATCTTTTTCTTCTACACGCTCTTCTGCATCAGCAAAAGATTGTAAACTTAAATAGATATTATGTTGCACTTTCCCTTTACTATCAGTTGAAAACTCAACATCCTGAGGAATGTAAGCTTTTCTTGTGCCACGAACTTTATATTTTTTATTTGGTTCTATTTTGAAAATATAATAGGCATCGTCACCTACTATAGTGTCTTGTATTACCGTATCAGATTCATCAAATAAGGTTACTAAAGATCCTGCTAATAGTTCTTTGCTATTTAAATCTTCAACAATTCCTTCAACTTGATACATAGTTAATGGGTTTTGCTCTCTTGCAAATCCATACAATCTATCGTAACCTGTTCGGTTAGAAGATACATAACCTTTATTGGTTTTTTCTCTAACAACATAGGCAAAATCGTCTAAATTACTATTTATAGAGCTTCCTAAGTTTACTGGTTTATCAAATGTATTATTCACCATATTACTTCTAAACACATCTAATCCACCAAATCCTTGATGTCCTATAGATGAAAAATAAAGTACATTATATTCACTTATAAACGGAAATTGTTCTCTGTGTTTTGTATTGATAGTCTCACCTAAATTTTCTGGTTCACTATAAGTACCATCATCATTTATTGTAACTCTGTATATATCAAAACTGCCATAAGATCCAGGCATATCACTAGCAAAATAAAGTGTTTTTTCGTCTTTACTTAGCGCAGGATGCTCTGTACTATATGCGTTTGAAGTAAATGGCAATGGTGTAACATTAGTCCATTGGCCGTCTACTAATTCTGCTTTATAAATTTTAATGTGCGCAATACGTTCCTCATCGGTTTTTTTACGCGCAGTATTCGTTCTATTGAAGTACATTGTTTTTCCATCTTTAGAAATAACAGCATTACTCTCGTGCGAACTTGTATTGATAGCTTCAGAAAATGGTTGAATATCTTCTAAAATATTCTGACTATTAATGGTAGCGCTATACAAATCAAGATATGGCAAATTATTCCATGCGTAAGCTGGATTTTCAGAATTCCTAGCTGATGCAAATGCTACTTTATCATCACCATAAAAAGACAATCCAAAATCGCTACTAGAATTTTTGTTTTCAATTTGTTTTAACTTGAACGTATGCGGCGTAGTTTTATCGGTTTCTTCAATAAAAGCCAATGTGTTTACAGGTTTATTGTAGTAACGTCTTAAATGTTTATCGGCTTCTTTATAGTCTTTTACACCTTTTAAAGCTTGAGCAAACTTGAAGTGATATTCAATATCAATTGAATCTCCGTATTCAACAAATAGCTCTCTGTATGTTTTTATAGCCTTTTGAAGACTTGAATTGTAATAGTAACAATCTGCTAAATTTTGAAGTACTTCTTGATTACGTTCTTTCGTTTCATAAATTTCGGCAGCGTCTTTATATGCTCTCATTTCGAACATTTTATTTACGCGCTTTAAATTTTTATTTTGTGCCATAGCCGTTCCACTAACTAATAAAAGGCCTGCAAGTATGTATATAAATTTTTTCATGTTTTCCAATTATTATTAAGTTAGAAGAATCTAGGTGAACGATCGTAACCACCTTTAAACCCGAATAAATCAACATCGAACAAAATAAATATTTCGTGCGACCCGGAATTGTAATCTCCTAGGTTGGTTGTGGTGTAATCGTAAGCATAGCCTATTCTTAAATCTTGAGTTATTCTAAAATTAATTAATGCGCTAATGGCATCGTCTAAACGGTAACCTAAGCCAGCTTCTAGCTTTTCGTTAATTAACACGTTGGCTGTAATATCAACAGCTAAAGGAGCGCCTTTAACACCTCTTGCCATAAATGCAGGTTTTAGTTTAACATTGTCGTCTATATCGAAAACGTAACCTCCAGTTAAAAAGTAGTGTACATTTTGCACACCAGTTGCTTTTATACCGTTTTCATTCTCAAGATGTTTTGTTGAAAGCATATTGGGAGCCGACAACCCTAAATAATAGTTGTCTGTAAAAAAGAATGCCCCAATTCCTATATTCGGAAAAGCTTTACTTATGTTTTCATCAAAAGCTTGATCGGTATTTGATCCTCCTGATTGTAATTGAAATCCGTTGAAATTAGTATCAAAAAGCGTAACTCCAACTTTTACACCAAAGGAAATTTTAGTTTCAATACCAACTGGTAAAACATATGCAACATCTGCGTATATGTTGTTTTCATTTACAACGTCTCCAATATTATCATTAGTGAAAGAAATTCCCATTTCTATTTTATCGTTGATAGGGGTATGGGCAAAAAAGCTTCCTGTTTTAGGTGCGCCTTCTAATCCTACCCATTGTGTTCTATACAATCCTCCTAAGTTTAATATCCCTTCTTCCGCAGTCGCGTAAGCTGGATTAATGACACTCATGTTGTACATGTATTGTGTAAATTGAGGATCTTGTTGTGCATGACTTTGAAAAGACAGTATGATTATACTTAACAAAGCAGCTATTTTATGATATATATTTAAATTTTTCATGTTCTTAAATTTTGCTTTATCTATAAATTATCTGCTTAAGTATAAGCGTCCTTGTTCTGGTTTAGTTTCACCATCATTAAATCTGAAAATGTAGAAATACACTCCAACTGGTAAATCACCTTTGGCAACTATTCTGCCCTGATTAGATGTACCATCAAAACGTGGTGTGTTTGCATTTCCTTTATAAACAATGTTTCCATTTCTGTTATAAATCTCAATCTCAAAATTTGGATATAGGATGGATAGATTGTCCACCTCATACGTATCATTTGTTCCATCACCATTTGGTGAGAATCCATCAGGAAGACTTATTTTTCCACAAGCCGTTAAATCCGGAGTAACCATTAAACGTACACTACTTTCACATCCTGTTGTTGCATCAATTAATGCCACATAGTACGTTATATTTGTTAACAGTGAATTACTATCAATGGCAACACCTCCTGTTTGAACATCATACCATGCCAAATTATCTTGAGCACTATCATATTCGACTATATTTAATGAGAGTGTTTCAATAGTTGGGTCATCGTTAATACAATATTCAATTGAAGGATCGATTAACGTTGGTGTTGGTGTATCATTTATCGTTGGAATTATTTGAACTGGAATTGATGATTCACAACCTGTACTATTGGTTTGAGTTGCATAATAATCTTCTCCATCAATTAATGCATCCGTAGATAACACTGGTATTGTTAATGCTAAATCATCATACCAATTTACTGTACCCGTTGGTCGAATACTAATTGATAAGTCTGCCACAGTTGGGCTATTCGCTAAACAATATTCCGGATTTGGATCCAACACTATTATAGTTGGTGAATCATTTACAGTTACTGTAATTTCTGCCACTGAATCTGGCGAACAGGGAGCAACTGCTGTAACCGTATAGGTATATGTTCCTGAAGCATCAACCGCTGGATCAAAAACACCTGTTCCGCTAGTTAAAGCCGGCGACCAAGCACCTCCGCTTTGAGCTCCGGTTCCTAATAAATCAAATAAATCTGTTGGATCATCACCTGCGCAAATAGTAAGCGTATTATCTGCTCCTGCGTTAGGCGCCAATGTAACTGTTATAATCACTTGATTTGTAAACGTACCACAACTGTTAGTTAAGGTATAAGTATAAGTACCATCTAAATCAACTAACGGGTCAAAAACTCCTGTTGTGCTTGCTAATGCTGGAGACCATACACCGCCAGTATCAGCGCCTCCAAGAAGCGTAAATAAGTCGGTAGTTCCATCATTACTACAAATATCTAATGTAGGATCAATGTTTGAACCAGCATTTAGAGGTTCTTCAATTGTAATTGTAATTGTTTCACTATCATCCACACAAGGTGCAGAAGCTGTTACTAAGTAAGTAAAACTGTATGTCCCGGCTGCAACACCTGTAGCGTCAAAAACATTTCCTGCTAGCGTACCTACACCATCATCATTACTCCAAGTTCCGCCTGAATCTTGAGACCCGTCTAAACCTGTAAATAAATCAATGTTACTATTGTCGTTACAAGATACAATTGCAGTAGCATTTGGCGCTCCTGCATCTGGCGATTGATATATTGTTGCCATTACTGCGGTTCTCAAAGATGACTCACAACCTGTAGTTGCATCTGTTTGAGTAGCATAATACATTTGACCATCTACTAAAGCTGTTGTATCAGGCAGAAGATTTCCACCGGTTATTGCGTCATACCATTGAATGGAAGTTCCAGTTGCTACTAAATCTGCTACTGTAGCTGTATCACAAAATTCTTGTGGTGTTGTCGCGCTAGGTGCAGATGTATCATTAATAATTATTGAAACTGTAACATTTACATCATCACAAGTACCAATGGCAGCGACATCGTAAGTAAAGTTATAAGTTCCTGCAGCTAATCCGTCTAAGGTTACCAGGTTTCCTGATAAGGCTCCTGAACCATCATCGTCATTCCAAGTTCCTGTTTGGTCTTCATCTGATAATAGATCAAATAAATCATAGGTTTGTCCTGTAGTTATTTCAGCAATACAGAAAGCTACTGGAGTTAATGCTGTACCTGATTCTGGTGCGTCTTCAACAATTATAGTTACCGTTGAACTATTTGTACAACCGTTTGCATCTGTAATTGTATATGTGAAATTGTAATTTCCTATGGCTAAAGCAGTCAAATTAACATCACTTCCCGTTAAGGCTCCAGATGCATTATCATCTGCCCATGTTCCTCCAGCATCTTCTCCTGTTAATTGACCAAATAAATCTAAAGGTGAATTAGCAGCTAAATCATTTTCACAAAATGTTGCTGGAGTTGGTGTTCCTGTATTTGGTAATGGGTTAATTGTAATTTGAACTGTTACCAATGCATCATCACAACTTCCTATTTCCGTTACGTCAAAAGTAAAATCATACGTGCCTGGTGTTAATCCAGATAAATCGGTTGGATTAGAAACTGTTGCTCCGGTATTATCTGTACCAGAATGCCATGTTCCTGTTTGATCTTCACCTTCTAATAAATCGAATAAATCAAAACTAGATGGTGCCGAACCTTCACAATAATCTGGAAAGCTTGCTACAGGAGTTCCTGATTCTGGTGCATCTTCAACAATTATGGTTACCGTTGAACTATTTGTACAACCGTTTGCATCTGTTATTGTATATGTAAAATTGTAATTTCCTATGGTTAAAGCAGTCAAATTAACATCACTTCCCGTTAAGGCTCCAGATGCATTATCATCTGCCCATGTTCCTCCAGCATCTTCTCCTGTTAATTGACCAAATAAATCTAAAGGTGAATTAGCAGCTAAATCATTTTCACAAAATGTTGCTGGAGTTGGTGTTCCTGTATTTGGTAATGGGTTAATTGTAATTTGAACTGTTACCAATGCATCATCACAACTTCCTATTTCTGTTACGTCAAAAGTAAAATCATACGTGCCTGGTGTTAATCCAGATAAATCTGTTGGATTAGAAACTGTTGCTCCATTATTATCTGTACCAGAATGCCATGTTCCTGTTTGATCTTCACCTTCTAATAAATCGAATAAATCAAAACTAGATGGTGCTGAACCTTCACAATAATCTGGAAAGCTTGCTACAGGAGTTCCTGATTCTGGGGCATCTTCAATAGTTATTGAAATTTGCTCAGTATCAGTACATGTTCCATTATCAATTGTATAATTAAACAAATAAGGACTTCCAGCGAGGTTAAAACCTGTAATATCAATAGGATTTGAAATTACTGTATTGGAAGCATCTGTCCAAGTACCGCTGTTATTATCTTGAGTATTATCTAAAGCATCAAATAAATCATAAGGCGAATTCGACATTAAGTCGTTTTCACAAAATACTGCATTGATTGCATTTCCTGCATGAGGATCTTGAAGCACAATTACTTGAACAGTTGTAGATTCTTCAGGACAAGGATTAGGAGCTAAATTTTGAGTATATGTAAAATTATAAGTTCCTGGTGTAAATGCGGTTAAATCTATTGGAGAAGTAACTGCTGGATCTGAGCTTGTAGTTCCTTGAGTCCATAGACCATTAGGATCTTCATTATCTAAAAGCGAAAACAAATCGAACGCTGGTGGTAAATCTGCCACACAATATGAAGCAGGATTTAATGCGGATGGTGTACCAGAAGATAAAGTTTCATATACTGTAATTGTAACCGTAGCAACCCCATCTGGACAAACACCTAAACTTGGTACTGTATATGTAAACGTGTATGTATCTGGAGTTGTTAAAGATGAAATATTTACCGTACCGTTATGACCATTTGTAGTTGTTAAAGGACCTGTCCAAGTACCAGTGGTATCTGGAGTACCCCCTAATTCATCAAATAAGTCAAAATCAGCTGCTGGCAAACTATCATTACAATACTCTAAATTACCCGGTGTTCCTGGGTCTACTGGAATATCTATATTTACTTCTACTGCAATTGCGTTACTTTCACAGAATGCGTCATTAATTTGCACATAATATGTATTACCATCTACTAAAGGTGTTAATGCAGAAAGTGCTGGTAAAATTGGATCACCATTACCATCAACGTTTGCATACCAACTATGATTTGGATTAGTTGTACCTGGATCTAAATCACCTACAGTAGGATTTGTATCTGAACAAAATGCTTGTGGATCTGCAGGAGTTGGATCTGTTGGCGAGCTAAAAACGCCTAATTGAGCTAATTCCAATTGGCTTTTGCAACTACCACTATCAACAAATACAACATAGAAATTAGAAGCACCCACTGGTATAAGGTCTGTGGGATTCGCTAAACTTGTTAATGCTAGGTCATAATATATCTCTACAGAACCACTTGGGGGAATACTACCCTGTAAAACATCGTCTATATAGGTTTGTACAGTTGCGTTTTCATTACTACAATATATTTGATCTAAATTTTGACCGGAAGCATTAACCGTAAAATCAATCGTTAATGTTGGTCTTACACCACATGTACCTGTGTTATCATCGGCATAATAAATCCCCTCTTGCACTAATTGATTTGGGTTAAACGGACTACCTCCAGAAGGGGTATCGTACCACACAATGCCGTTACCACCATCTGTAGCATAAGCATTTAAGTCATTAAATGTAAAACCCGAGGCATCGCAGATAGGAGGAGGGCTTGAGTTGGTAACTGTTGGACATTGAGAAAAACCTGAAAAAGGGATCCCAAATAACAACAAATAAAAAAATGCAGACCATACGGCATTCTTTCGTGTAGGTTTGGTTTTCATAGATTGGATAATTAAAATATTATTAATAAAAACTTCAGAATTTGATAATCTTCAAACTAAATTTAGCGCAATTTAACGGATTTTTTTGGTATTTCATCGAAAAATTGTAATTTTTTTTACATTTTATCGGAAAAATATGTTTTTAAACGATAAAAGCCCACCTGAACTAGGTGAGCTTTTTTATGTAAGAGTTGTTTTGTTAATTAATGCTGTAGTTCCTCTTCTCCGTCTTTTAATGGAATGTTTTGAGGTACAAAATCTACATCATGTCCTGGTTTACTGTAATCATATGCCCAACGATGTACATGAGGAATTTCACCTGGCCAGTTACCATGCATATGTTCTACAGGAGCTGTCCACTCTAAAGTTGTTGATTTCCAAGGATTTTGTACAGATTTTTTCCCGTAGAAAATACTACCAAAAAAATTGTATAAGTAAACTATTTGAACAACACCACCAACTAAGGCAAATATGGTAATAATTACATTAACATTTGCTAAGTCATCAAATAATGGGAAGTTACTATTTGTATAGTAACGTCTTGGTAATCCTGCCATTCCAATAAAATGCATTGGAAAAAAGACTCCATAAGCACAAACTGCCGTTACCCAGAAGTGAATATATCCTAAGTTTTTGTTTAACATACGACCGAACATTCTTGGGTACCAGTGATAAATACCGGCAAACATACCATAAAGTGCAGAAATACCCATTACTAAATGGAAATGCGCTACAACAAAATATGTATCATGTACATTAATATCTAAGGCACTATCACCTAAAATAATTCCTGTTAAACCACCTGTTATGAATGTTGAAACGAATCCTATTGAGAATAGCATTGCAGGATTCATCTGTAAATTCCCTTTCCAGAGTGTCGTAATCCAGTTAAATGCTTTTACTGCCGAAGGTATTGCAATTAATAATGTCGTAAATGTAAATACCGATCCTAAAAATGGATTCATCCCAGAGATAAACATATGGTGACCCCAAACTATTGTTGACAAGAATGCAATCGCTAAAATAGATGCAATCATCGCTCGGTAACCGAAAATTGGTTTACGTGAATTTGATGCCATAATCTCTGAAACTAGTCCCATAGCAGGTAAGATTACAATATATACCTCCGGATGTCCTAAAAACCAGAATAAGTGTTCAAATAGGACTGGTGAGCCTCCTTGATAATGTAAAACCTCGCCTTGGATAAATATATCTGATAAGAAGAATGACGTTCCAAAACTTCTATCCATTATTAGTAATAATGCTGCTGATAATAATACAGGGAATGATACAACACCAATAATGGCAGTAACAAAAAATGCCCAAATTGTTAAAGGTAGTCTTGTCATAGACATTCCTTTTGTACGTAAGTTAATTACAGTTACGATATAGTTTAATGAACCTAATAATGAAGATGCAATAAATATTGCCATAGATACTAACCATAAGGTCATACCCATTCCTGAACCTCCTTGAGCCATTGGTAATGCACTCAATGGAGGATAAATTGTCCATCCAGCCGCCGCAGGGCCTGCTTCTACAAATAAGGAAATTACCATGATAACACTAGAAACAAAAAACAACCAATAGGATATCATATTTAAAAACCCTGACGCCATATCTCTTGCGCCTATTTGTAACGGAATTAATAAATTACTAAACGTTCCACTTAAACCAGCGGTTAAAACAAAGAACACCATTATGGTACCATGAATAGTAACCAATGCTAAATAGATGTCTGCATCCATTACACCATCTGGCGCCCATTTTCCTAATAAAGCCTCAAATAGTACATTTGGTTCTTCTGGCCATGCGATTTGCATACGGAACATCATAGACATTAATACCCCAATAACGCCCATTATAGTACCCGTTATTAGATACTGCTTAGCAATCATTTTGTGGTCCTGACTAAATATATATTTAGTAACAAACGTTTCTTTATGATGATGTCCGTGGTCGTCGTGAGCGTGGTTATCTGCGTGTGCTGACATAATCTTATATCGTTTTTTCTTTTTTAAATTAGTTTACTAAAGAGTTCTTGAATTCTTTTTGTTCAGCAATCCAAGCATCATATTCTTCTTGTGTCTCCACTACTATTTTCATTTGCATGTTGTAGTGCGATTTTCCACAAATTTTATTACATAGCAATAAATAATCGAACTCATATCGTTCTAAAGGGTCTTCACCTTTAGCCACAAGTTTCTTACTATTCTCTACTCTAATATTATTAATATTCTGAACTTTTTCTACCATTTGCGGGGTTTCACGCATTTCAGCAGTTGTAACAGTTGGGGTGAACCCAAATTGCGTTATCATTCCTGGCACACAGTTCATTTGGGCTCTAAAGTGGGGCATATATGCTGAATGCAAAACATCTTGAGAGCGCATTTTAAATAATACTGGACGTCCAACTGGTAAATGTAATTCCGTTGTAATAATATCATCCTGTGCATTAGGGTCAGATTCATCTAAACCTAAAATATTAGCACGATCAATATCAATTAACCTCACATTAGCTTTACCTAAGGTATTATCTGCACCTCCATATCTAGCTTTCCAGTTAAACTGTTGTGCATATAGTTCTACGATTAAAGGATCGTCACTTTCATCAACACCCATAATATTAATCCAAGTACTTAATCCATATATAATTAAACCAGCTAAAACGATAACAGGAATTATGGTCCAAATTGCTTCCAACTTATTATTATCTGCAAAAAACAAAGCTTTCTTACCCTTTTCACCTCTATATTTATACGCAAAATAATGCAGTAAAAATTGAGTTATCGTTTGAACAAAGAAGATTATTGCCATAGAAATAACCATAAGGTTATCAATGGTTGGTCCGTGTTCTGAAGCAGAGTTAGACATTAAAGGTAAATCTCCCCATTTTACAAAGGATACAATAGTAATGATATAAATGAAAGCTAAAAAGCCCATCATTAAATAACCATTTAATGTATTATCCTTATCGGTAGCCACACCGGCAATAACATTTTCGTTTTTAGCCTGAGCTAAATCAAAAATCTTTACCATTTGCCAGATGGCAACTAAAATAAATACTAAAACTATAATTGTTAATAAAGCAGTCATTGGTATCGTTCGTCTTTATTTATATCTTAATTAATAATGAAATTCTTCGCTTTCCTTTCTAAAAGGATAACCTTTTACAAGCAGTGGTGCTTTTGTTAAAGCTGTAAACACTACGAATATAAATAATCCTGCAAAAAGTAATACTGAACTTATTTCTGGTATGCCAATAAACCATCTATCTCCTACTGTAGCCGGCATAATCATGTTAAATATATCAATATAATGCCCAAATAAAATTACTATTCCAGACATTACTACAAACCAAGGGATACGTTTATAATCAGCATTCATTAGCATTAATATTGGGAACACAAAATTCATAACAACCATACCTAAGAATGGTAATTTATAATCTTGGAAACGTGTTACAAAATACGTTACCTCTTCAGGAATGTTTGAATACCAGATTAACATGAATTGTGAAAACCACAAGTATGTCCAAAAAATACTGAAAGCAAACATAAATTTAGCAACATCATGCAAATGATTTTCGTTTACAAATTCTAAATAGTTTCTAGATTTTAAGTAAATAGTAATTAATGCGATAACAGTAATTCCACTTACAAACATACTCGCAAATACATACCACCCAAATAATGTTGAAAACCAGTGAGGATCAACACTCATAATCCAATCCCAAGACATCATCGATTCTGTATAAATAAAGAATACTAAAAATGCAGCTGAAATACGAAATGATTTTTTGAAATTACTTTTGTCTTCAGCAGTATCTTGAGCAATCGAGAATTTACGTGAAAAATGTCGGTATAAGCTCCAACCAGCAATAAATACTAATCCTCTAACTGTAAACCATCCTATGTTTAACCAACCCGATTTTCCTTGAATTAATTTATCATGAGCTACAACATCCGGATCCATCCAAATAAAAATATTATAATGTCCGATTGTTCCAGAGGCCACAGCAATAGCTAAAACTATTAAAGCTCCTGGTAACAAATATGCTGTCATGCCTTCCATAACTCTAAATAATACTGGAGACCAACCTGCTTGTGATGCAATTTGAATAGCATAAAAAGCCAGAACACCTAAAGATATCATCATAAAGAAAAATGCCGCTACATATAGCGCAGACCAAGGTCTGTTAGCTATTTGGTGCTGAACATGCTCAATATGTTTTGCATGTTCGTCAACTTCAGCATGAGCTGTTTCTTCTTGACTTTCATCATGTGTGTTAACAGTTGCATGTGCACCATGACTTGCTTCATCATGAGCAGCTTCTTCACCATGACCACCACCGTGATGCGATTCTTCTGCAAGTAAGTGCTCAACTTCTTCAAAAGATTTATGAGATGTCATAAAACCATATCCAACTCCTAATGCTCCTAAAATCATTAGAATGAAAGAAAATGTCTTTAATTTATTTGAAAATGTATACATATCTATAATAATCTTATCAATCTTACTTTTCTAAATCAGCTTTTAATTTCAACACATAAGAAACTACTTGCCAACGCTCTTCTTCATTAAGCTGGTTAGCATAAGATCCCATAGCGTTTTTACCGTAATATATTGTATGGTAAATGCTGCCTTCATTAATTGCTCTTCCTGCATCATCATAACTAGGAATACCCAGAATTTTTTCGCGTTTTACTAAAGTTCCTTGACCTTTTCCTTTGTTACCATGACAAATCCCACAATAAATATCGTAAAGTTCTTTTCCTCTTTCTAAATCTACCACTGTAGAATCTAATGGGCTTTTTAATGTTTCCTTAGCTAAATTATAACCATCAGTTGTATTTTCAATATCAAAAGGTACATAGCCTCTAGGTATTGATCCTTCAGCAGGTAATTGAGCTTCAACCCCATTAGGAAATGCGGCTTCACCGTAAGTTTCGTATCCAACAGATTCATACATGTTAGGCATGAATTGATAGTTCGGAGCTGTGCTCTTATTACAAGATACAGAGACTATAACTACTGCTATTGCTAATATTTTAAATAAGCTTTTCATATCTATAATTAATGGGCTTTATCAACTAAATTAATTTCTACTGCTCCAGTTTCGGCCAATAAACTTTCTAACTCTTTTTCATTACCATGAACTGCAATTTCCATTAAAAAATGATCGTCAGTTGTTCTAGGATCTGGATTTTCAGCATTTTTAAATGGCCACATTCTACTTCTTAAGTAAAATGTAATTACCATTAAATGCGCTGCAAAAAATACTGTTAACTCAAACATAATTGGAACAAACGCTGGCATATTTTCTAAATAACTAAAACTTGGTTTACCACCAATATTTTGAGGCCAATCTTCAATCATAATGAAATTCATCATTAAAATTGCAACTGTTAAACCAATAAGACCGTAGATAAATGCCGTTATAGCGATACGTGTTGGCTCAAGTCCCATGGCTTTATCTAGCCCATGAACCGGAAATGGCGTATATATTTCTTCAATATGATGTCTTTCTGCCTTAACTTTTTTAACAGCCGACATTAATACATCATCATCAGTATAAATAGCGTGAATAACTTTTGAAGCTTCCATTGACTATGTTTAGTTTATTAATTTTTTAGCTTGTCCAGACCAATCATCACGTTCTGCTCTTCCTGGGAAAGAACCTGTAATTGAATCTAACAAATCATATTCTTTTTTTGTCATTTTACTCACCTGAAGGAAAGAATAAATTCCAATTGAATTTAACACCTCTTCCATTTTAGGACCAACACCACTTATTTTCTTTAAATCGTCTGGTGTTTGTGTTGCTGCATCAAAAGAACCAATACTTCCAAGTAAATCACTTACTTGAGATGATTTATCTCCAGCAGGTTTTTCAGATGATTTTTTTGCTGGTGTTTTAGATGAAGCTATAACGCCTGAAGACGTTCTAGCATCCACCCCTGTACCAACTAAACTTTTACCAGACTCACGTAAATTTTTATATTTTTCTCCAGAAGATTTTAAAATTGTTTTCACCTCTGCTTGCGCAATTACTGGAAAGGTTCTAGAGTATAATAAGAATAACACAAAGAAGAATCCAATGGTTCCAATGAAAATTCCAATATCAACAAATGTTGGAGAGAACATCGTCCATGAAGATGGTAAGTAATCTCTATGTAACGAGGTTACAATAATTACAAAACGCTCAAACCACATTCCTATATTCACAACAATTGAAATAAAGAAAGAGAACATTATACTAGTTCTTAATTTCTTAAACCACATAAATTGCGGAGAAAATACGTTACAAGTCATCATCGCCCAATATGCCCACCAGTAAGGTCCTGTTGCTCTATTTAAGAATGCATATTGTTCATATTCTACACCAGAATACCAAGCAATAAATAACTCCGTGATATAAGCCACACCAACTATAGAACCTGTAATCATAATTACGATGTTCATTAATTCGATGTGTTGTACTGTAATATAATCTTCAAGGTTACACACTTTTCTCATAATTATAAGAAGTGTATTTACCATGGCAAATCCAGAAAATACCGCACCAGCAACAAAGTATGGAGGGAATATTGTTGTATGCCAACCAGGGATTACCGAGGTTGCGAAGTCAAACGATACAATGGTATGTACAGATAGTACAAGTGGTGTTGCTAATCCTGCAAGTACCAAAGATACTTCTTCAAAACGTTGCCAATCTTTAGCACGACCAGACCATCCGAAACTCAATAAAGAATAAATTTTCTTTTGGAAAGGCTTAATAGCTCTGTCACGTAACATAGCGAAATCCGGTAATAAACCTGTCCACCAGAATACTAATGATACAGATAAATAGGTAGAAATCGCAAATACATCCCATAAAAGTGGCGAGTTAAAGTTAACCCATAATGATCCGAATTGGTTTGGAATTGGTAATACCCAATACCCTAACCAAGGGCGACCCATGTGAATAATTGGGAATAAACCTGCTTGTACAACAGAGAAAATAGTCATAGCCTCTGCTGAACGGTTAATTGCCATTCTCCATTTTTGACGGAATAATAATAGTACAGCAGAGATTAATGTTCCTGCGTGACCGATACCAACCCACCAAACGAAGTTAGTAATATCCCAAGCCCAACCTACGGTCTTGTTTAAACCCCAAGTTCCAATACCCGTAGATATTGTATATAGTATGCATCCAATTCCCCAAAGGAAAGCAGCCAGTGAAATACCAAAAACTATCCACCATTGTTTATTTGCTTTTCCCTCTACAGGTTTAGCCACATCAACAGTAACATCGTGATATGATTTTTCGCCTGTAACTAAAGGTCTTCTAATAGGTGCTTCGTAATGAGACGCCATAATTATATAATTGATTCTTTAATTAGATTTATGCTTCAGTTGTATTTCTCACTTTAGTTTGATACTGCACATTTGGCTTAGTACCTACACTTTCTAATAAGTGATACATACGATTATCTTCTTTAAGTTTTGCAACTTTACTGTCTTTATCATTGATGTCTCCAAACGTCATTGCTCCATTACTACAAGCAGCAGAACAAGCGGTTTGGAATTCTCCATCTTTAATTTGACGACCATCACGCTTCGCGTCAAGAATAGTTTTTTGTGTCATTTGAATACACATAGAACATTTTTCCATTACTCCACGAGAACGAACAACTACATCTGGATTTAATACCATGCGTCCTAAATCATCATTCATATGATAATCGAATTCATCGTTTCCATTATACAAGAACCAGTTGAATCGACGCACTTTATAAGGACAGTTGTTTGCACAATATCTTGTACCAACACAACGGTTATAAGCCATATGATTTTGCCCTTGACGACCATGTGAAGTTGCCGCTACGGGACAAACTGTTTCACAAGGTGCGTGATTACAATGCTGACACATTACTGGTTGGAACGCTACTTGAGGATTCTCAGAAGCATTTTCCATTTCACCAAATTCACTTAATGAGCTTCCTAATCCAGAAATATTATCTTTCTTTTCATTATCGCCTTCAAACGAAGTTTCAGAAGAATAATATCTATCAATACGTAACCAATGCATATCACGGCTACGACGCACTTCTGTTTTACCAACCACAGGCACATTATTTTCTGCATGACAAGCTATAACGCAAGCACCACACCCTGTACAAGCATTTAAATCGACTGATAAGTTGAAGTGATGCCCGATAGAGCGATCAAATTCATCCCATAAATCAACTTCTGGCGAAGTTACTGGAGTTTCTTCGTGATTTAATGATACCACAGGAATCGCATTCCAGTATTTTTTATCTTTTGTGTTGAATATCTCTAACGTAGTTTCCTTAACAATATCTCCACGACCCATTAAGGTATTATGTAATTGAACTGAAGCAAATTCATGCTCGCCCGAAGCTGCCTCTATCGTTACATTTTGTACGTTATTGAAACCTTGGTATAATGCATAAGCATTAACACCCGTTTGCATTTCTTCTTTTAAACCAGCAGTTCTTCCGTAACCAAACGAAAGACCAACAGACCCTTTAGCTTGACCTGGTTGAATTAAAACTGGAACTGTTATAGTTACTCCGTTTACAGAAACATTTGCGTAACTACCATTTAGAGCACCATTTGCAACATGATTGTTAACCAAACCTAATGCATCAGCATCAGCCTTAGAAATGGTTAAATAGTTGTCCCAAGATGTTCTTGTAATAGGATCTGGAAACTCTTGTAACCATGGGTTGTTAGCTTGTTGTCCATCACCCATTCCTGTTTTGGTATAAAGTGTTAACTCTAAACCGTCTGAATTCGCAGAAGTTGCTAGTGTTCTTGCTGCATTACCAAAAGGCGTTGAAGTTGGTGTATCTTCAATAACCTCGGCAGTACTTTCGACTTCAGTATCAATTGTTCCAACATAAACCCCATCATGTAGTGCTTTATTGAATGAACTACCACCTAATATTGTAGTTCCCCAAGCATCTTTGATATAGTCATGATAAGACTGATCATTTTCTGTCCACCTTAATAAAGCATCTTGAAATTGTCTTGTGTCAAATAAAGGTCTAATTGTTGGCTGCGTTAAAGCATAGTGTCCTTTTTTGATTTCAACATCACCCCAAGATTCTAAATAATGTGGTGCTGCTGCTAAGTATTGTGTAAGAGACGACGATTCATCAACTTTCATTGAGAAAGCAATAGAAAGTTCAGTTTTACTTAATCCTTCAGCAAAATCTGCTGCATTAGGTAAAGTATACATAGGATTTACGCCACTCATGATGATGGCTCCTACTGTTCCTGCTTTCATATCAGTAACTAATTGAGCTACCGCTTTGTCGCTACCCTGTCTTGTTTTAATTGGTGTTTTAGGATCAAATGCTTTACTATTTAAAGCCTCATTAATTTCTAAAACTACTGTTTGTGCATTCACATCTTGAATACCCGTAACAACAACGGCGTTACTTCCAGCTTTCTTTAATTGTGAAGCTGCCTTTTTAACAGCATCTTCAATATTTTCTGGTAAGCTACCAGCTACAGAACCTCCAACAACATAGCTATGTAATTTCGCTAATGCTACTTTTTGTTGTGTTGGAGTTAATGGTATACGTTTATCGGCATTAGCGCCAGTAAGCGATAAATTAGATTCAAACTGGATATGACGTGACATCTTTCCATGATCTGGAACTCTATTTTTTGAATAACCAGAATCAAATCCTCCACCTTGCCAGTCTCCTAAGAAATCAGCTCCTACTGAAACGATTGTCATCGCTTTAGCAAAATTATAATTTGCTAATCCACGCTCACCATATTTTGCTTGGTATGCGTCTAACGCAGCAGATTCTGAAATCGCATCATAAACTACGTGACGAACATTACCGTATTTTTCTTTAAATTCTGAAATCAACTTACTCGTAGAAGGACTTGCAAAAGTTTGAGTTAGTAAAACTATTTCCTTACCAGTTCCTTTTAACTCAGTTAATTTTTCAGTTGTTTCCTTATCGAATTCTGACCAAGAAATTGGATTTTCTCCTTTTCTAGGTCCTTGAACTCTTAAACTATCATACAAACCTAAAACCGATGCATTCACTCTCGCATTCGCATTACCGTTTGCAGGAGCCATAGCATTGTTTTCAATTTTAATTGGACGCCCCTCTCTGGTTTTTACTAAAACACTTGCGAAATCAAATCCATCTGCAATTGTAGTTGCATAATAGTTAGCTACACCAGGAATAATCTCGGTTGGCTGAACCACATAAGGAATAGACTTTTTTACAGGACCCTCACAAGCAGCTAATGAAGCCGCGGCTGTACTAAATCCTACATATTTTAAGAAATCGCGACGAGTAGTTGATGTTGACTCTAATGTATCTTTATCACCTAAAAATTCATCAGTAGGAATCTCATTAACAAACTCATTTTGTCTCAGCGTCTCAACAATAGAGCTATTTTCGTTTAGCTCTTCAACACTTTTCCAGTATTTCTTGTTTGATGACATATTATATAATTGAATTACTTCTTATTAAATTTATTAATAGTGGCATTTTCCACACTCTAAACCACCCATTTGCGCAGCTGTCAATTCATCTACCCCGTACTTCTTAGATAACTCTTCGTGTATCTTTTCGTAATAAGCATTATCTTTTACATCTACTTTAGTTTCTCTATGGCAATTAATACACCATCCCATTGTTAACGGTGCATGTTGATACATAACTTCCATTTCCTCAACTGGCCCATGACATGTTTGACATTCTACACCCGCAACAGTTACGTGTTGTGAGTGATTAAAATAAGCAAAATCTGGTAAGTTATGAATACGTATCCATTTTACAGGTTGTGTTTCTCCTGTATATCTTTGTTCAGCATCATCCCAACCTACAGCAGCGTATAATTTTTTAATCTCTCCATCATAAAATTCTTTTGAATACTCAGGAGTTGTTTCACCATTATATTCATAAATCGATTTATGACAATTCATACAAACATTAAGTGAAGGAATTCCTGAATGCTTACTAACTCTTGCAGAAGAGTGACAGTATTTACAATCGATACCGTTATCTCCAGCGTGAATTTTATGTGAATAATGAATAGGTTGAACTGGCTCATATCCCTGATCCACACCAATTTGCATAAAATATCCGTACACAAAATAAGCCGAAGCTAATAAAAAGAATATAGAAACCACTAGCATTAAAAACTGGTTTTGCACAAAAGCTTTCCATAAGGGCGTTCTTTTTGAAGCCTCAGGCAATTCAATACCTTGCGCATCTGCAAAACGTCTTAGCGTTTTGTTTACCAAATACAATCCAGCAGCTAATAAAATAAATAGTATTGCTAAAGCACCTAAAATAAGTTCGTTTGAAATGCCTCCTGAAGCACCAGCATCTTGAGCGCCTGCAACTTCTGCACCTGCAATTGGAGCTGGATCTTCTTTTACCTCAGACGTATAAGCTAGAATATTATTTAAATCGTCATCAGACAATTGGGGAAATGCGGTCATTGCAGCACCAGCATATTCGTTATAGATTTTATTGGCGTAAGCGTCTCCAGATTTAATAACACCTGCACTGTTACGAATCCATGCGTAAAGCCAATCTCTATCCAATCCTTGCTCATCAGCTAATCTAGCCTCTACATTACGTAATGCAGGCCCAGTCATTTTTTTATCTAATTTATGACAAGCAGCACAATTGGCATTAAATAACGATTTTCCTTTTGCTGGGTCTCCTTCTTGAGCAGAAAGAGCCGTTGTAAATGCTAATAAAAAAACTAAGCTTAAACGAAGAAAGTTTGTGCTTAATTTACGGTGAATCACCTTTCTCATATTATTGGTCAAATTAACTTCTAAACTTTGGTATGACTTTTGTCATTTTATAAATGAAAAAGTATAGTTGAAAAAATCTCTCGCAAAAGTAATATTAAAAGTCCATTTTAGAAATGTTAGAGAAGTGTTAATTGGTAATTTAGAGGGATTCTAAATAATAAAAAGCCCTTCAATTAAGTTTATATCCTATACATTTGTATAAATTCTTTAAAAATGAAACCGTTACATATGAAAAATAATTTTTTAAGCATCATTTGTTTCTTTATGACGTTGTCTTATTCCTTTTCACAACAAGGTAATGTTGTCGTAAATCAAGACCAAAAAATCAATGTTTTGTTGAACTTGAAAAAGGAAATGAACAAAAATGAAACAGATTCTGAACGATATAAAATACAAGTGTATTCAGGAAATCGATCTGGCGCATATGATGCACAAAAAGAATTTAGCAGTGCTTTTGGAGATTGGTACGCATCTATTCAATACGAAACGCCAAATTTTAAAATTTGGGCTGGAAACTTCAGAACACGTTTAGAAGCCGATAGAGCCTTAAAAAGAATAAAACGAAAATTCCCTAATGCTTTTATTTTTAAGCCTAAGTGAGTTTAACGTATTCAGTAAATAAAAAAGCGACCAATTGGTCGCTTTTTTATTTATTTAAAGATAATCTTTTATTTCAGTTTCTTTTTAACTTCAATTTCATGGAAAGCTTCAATAATATCGCCTTCTTTAATGTCGTTGTAGTTTTTAATTTGCATACCACAATCGTAACCTTTAGCTACTTCTTTAGCATCATCTTTAAATCGTTTTAAAGATGTTAATTCACCAGTATAAACAACTACGCCATCACGTATTAAACGAATACCCGCATTACGCGTTATTTTACCATTAGTTACCATACAACCGGCAATAGTTCCAATTTTAGAAACTTTAAATATTTCTCTAATCTCCGCAGTACCTAAAATCTCTTCTTTCAACTCTGGAGATAACATACCTTCCATAGCATCTTTAAGATCGTTAATGGCATCGTAGATAATAGAATACGTACGGATATCAATTTCTTCTTTATCGGCAATCATTCTTGCGTTTCCTACTGGTCTTACATTAAATCCTACAATAATAGCATCTGAAGCCGAAGCTAATAACACATCACTTTCAGTAATGGCTCCAACACCTTTATGTAAAATATTAACTTGAATCTCTTCTGTTGATAATTTTTGGAATGAATCTGTTAAGGCTTCAACCGAACCATCCACATCACCTTTAAGAATAATATTCAACTCTTGGAAATCACCTAGAGCAATACGACGACCAATTTCATCTAGTGTAATATGGCGTTGAGTTCTTACAGATTGCTCACGTTGTAATTGTGCACGTTTAGAGGCAATTTGTTTGGCTTCGCGTTCATCAGCAAATACGTTAAATTTATCACCCGCTTGTGGTGCTCCATCTAATCCTAATATAGAAACTGGTGTTGAAGGTCCTGCTGCAGCAATATCTTTTCCACGCTCGTCATGCATAGCTTTAATTTTACCACTATGCTGGCCTGCTAAAACGTAATCACCTACTCTTAAAGTTCCAGCTTGCACTAATATGGTAGACACATAACCACGACCTTTGTCTAAGAATGCCTCTACAACTGTACCAACAGCTGGTTTATCTGGGTTAGCCTTAAGCTCTAATAATTCTGCTTCTAGCAATACTTTTTCAAGTAATTCTTTTACACCAGTACCAAATTTAGCCGAAATATCGTGAGATTGAATTTTACCTCCCCAATCTTCAACCAATAAGTTCATTTGCGCTAAACCTTCTTTAATTTTGTCAGGGTTGGCATCTGGTTTATCTATTTTATTAATTGCAAATACAATAGGAACTCCTGCAGCCTGCGCGTGAGAAATAGCCTCTTTGGTTTGCGGCATGATATCATCATCGGCAGCAGCAACAATAATAGCAATATCGGTTACTTGAGCACCACGAGCACGCATTGCTGTAAAGGCCTCGTGACCTGGTGTATCTAAAAACGCTATTTTTTGTCCGTTTTCTAATTGAACGCCGTAAGCTCCAATATGCTGAGTTATTCCTCCTGATTCACCTGCGATTACATTTTCTTCACGTATATAATCTAAAAGCGAAGTTTTTCCATGATCAACATGACCCATTACTGTAACTATTGGTGCACGTGTTTTTAAATCTTCAGGTTTATCTTCTACAACTTCAATAGATTCTTCGATATCGGCAGTAACAAACTCTACTTGATAGCCGAATTCTTCGGCTACAATAGAAAGTGTTTCAGCATCTAAACGCTGATTCATAGTAACCATCATACCTAATGACATACATTCTGAAATAATTTCTGTTACTCCAACATCCATCATAGTCGCCATTTCACTAGCGGTTACAAACTCTGTTACTTTTATAATTTTACTTTCAGCTGCCTCTATCTGCTGATCAATTTCAGTTTGTTCTCTGTGTTGATCTCTTTTGTCTCTTCTATATTTGGCACCTTTTCCTTTACTAGATTTTCCTTGAAGTTTTTCAAGTGTTTCTCGCACTTGTTTTTTAACATCTTCTTCGCTAGGTTCTTCTTTTACCACATTACGACGACCTTGACCTGGTTTTCCTTTAAACCTGTCGTTTCCTCCTGAACCTCTCGATCCTGGTTTGTTGTCTTGTGGACCGCCCGCCTTACTAATACGACGACGCTTTCTTTTATTCGCAGACCCTGCATCAGATGATTTTGCGTCTGTTTTCTTTTCTTCTTTTTTCTTTTTAGGCTTATTAAACTTAGATAAGTCAATTTTATCTCCAGCAATTTTTGGACCTGAAAGTTTTTTGTATTGGGTTTCTACTTTTTCATCAGGAGTAACCAATTCACCATCTATAACTACCTTGTCAGCTTCAGTTCCTGAAGTTTCCTTTTTCTTAGTTTCTGGTTTACTAACAGTTTCAGCTTTATCAACTTTCGCTTTAACTTTTTCTGCCTGCTTTACTTCCTCAACAACAGTTTCTACTGCAGGCTCAGATTTTTCATCAGATTTTTTTAAATCTAAGTCTATTTTTCCGATAGTTTTTGGACCAGAAAGAGATTTTGAAGCTTTAATAACTTCTTCTTGCTGCGCTTTTTCTTTGGCTTCTTGTTCTTTTTGCTTAGCTTCTAATTCTTTTTCACGCTTAATACGCAAATCTTCCTTTTCTTTTAGCTTCGCTTCGCTTACTTCTTGAGACTTCATTTTTTTATTAGCGTCCGTCTCAAATTCATCCGAAAGAATCTTAAACGTTTCTTCAGAAATTTTTGTAGTGGGACGCTTCTCAATCTCCACGCCTTTAGAATCTAAAAATTCTACAGCACGGTCTAGTGAGATATTAAGCTCGCGTAATACTTTATTTAATCTTATTGTTTCAGCCATAAATCGCCTTTAAAATACTCAAATATATGGATTATACCAATTCTGGCATAAAATCCTGCAATTATGAATTATTAATTTTTATTCTTCAAACTCTTCTCTTAGAATTCGAATAACATCTTGGATGGTTTCCTCTTCCAAGTCTGTTCTTTTTACAAGGTCTACAAGATCTTGTTCTAATATACTTTTCGCAGTATCTAATCCTGCTTTACTAAACTCATCTATAATCCAAGATTCAATTTCATCAGAGAACTCGCGTAACTCAACATCTTCTTCAGCGCCTTCTCTAAATACATCAATCTCATAGCCGGTTAATTGGCCAGCTAAACGAATATTGTGTCCGCCTCTACCAATAGCTTTACTTACCTCTTCTGGTTTAAGAATCACTTCTGCTCGTTTGTTTTCTTCATCTAATTTTATAGATGTTACTCTTGCCGGACTTAAGGCTCGTGTAATAAATAATTGTAAGTTATTGGTATAATTAATAACATCAATATTTTCGTTTCCTAACTCACGCACAATACCGTGAATTCTTGAACCTTTCATACCAACACATGCACCAACAGGATCAATTCTATCATCATAAGAATCTACTGCTACTTTTGCTTTTTCTCCAGGTATTCTCACAACATTTTTAATAGTAATTAATCCATCAAACACTTCTGGAATTTCTTGTTCAAATAACTTTTCCAAGAACACAGGTGAACTTCTAGACATGATTATTGTTGGTTTTGCACCTTTAAGCTCAACACTATCAATAACACCTCTTACATTATCTCCTTTTCTGAAAAAATCTGAAGGTATTTGTTTGTCTTTTGGCAATACGATTTCATTGCCTTCGTCATCCAACAAAATAACTGCTCTATGACGAATATGATGTACTTCTGCCGTGTAAATTTCTCCTACTAAATCTTTAAATTGCTTGTAGATAATGGTATTATCGTGCTCGTGAATTTTAGAGATTAGGTTTTGACGTAATGCTAAAATAGCACGTCTTCCTAAGTCAATTAATTTTACTTCTTCAGATACATCTTCTCCAACTTCAAAATCAGGCTCAATTTTTCGAGCTTCTGTTAATGAAATTTCTTGATTAGGCTCTTCAACTTCTCCATCGGCAACAACAACCCTGTTTCTCCATATTTCTAAATCCCCTTTGTCTGGATTTACAATGATATCAAAATTATCATCATCGCCATACTTTTTTTTAAGGGCGCTTCTAAATACATCTTCTAAGATTGCCATTAACGTTACTCTGTCAATTAGCTTATCGTCTTTGAATTCTGAAAAAGATTCAATTAACGCGATATTTTCCATAACTCTTTAAATTAAAATTTAATCATAACTTTAGCTTCTACAATATTTTCGTAAGGAACATCTGCTTCCTTATTAACAGTTACTTTCCCCTTACCAACTGGTTTAGGTTCTCTAACTTTCCACTCTAATGTGATATTATCTTCGGTTGCTTTTGTAAGCTTTCCTTCAATTTTTTCAGAGGCTGTTCTTACTTTAAGCGTTCTTTCAAGATTTTTTTTATACTGTCGTTTATGTGTTAATGGTGATGCTGCTCCTGCCGACATAACTTCTAAGGAAAAATCTTCTTCTTCTCTATCTAAATTATGTTCAATGGCTCTACTAATAAACATGCAGTCTTCAACTAAAACACCGTGATCTCCATCTATAATTACTTTAATATGGTTTTCAGAATTGATAGTAAAATCAATTAAGAATAAATCTGGTCTTTCAATTAACGCAGTGTCAAGTAATTCTGTAACTTTATTTTTAAACATTTTAAGTATAAAAAGAGGGGACTTTCCGTCCCCTCATATCTTTAATTTCGCCTTTCAACGGTGCAAATATATAATATTTTATCGGTTTTTAAAGTAAAATTTCATAAATTTAGATACACTCAAATTTACTGTTATGAAAAAAATACTTGTACCAACTGACTTTTCTGAGCAAGCTGAAAACGCTTTGAAAGTTGCAGCGCAATTAGCCAAGGCCCATGGCGCTGAAATTTATTTGCTGCACATTTTAGAAATTCCGTTAAACGAAATCGACCCAATGAGTTCGCGAAGCGATTTACCTGAAGCGGTATTTTTCATGAAACTTGCACATAGAAAGTTTGAAAACATTATGAATAGCAGCTATCTAGACGGTATTGTTGTTCATGAAACTGTAGACTTCAACGAAATCTTTAAGGGTGTTTTTCATGCCTGTAATAAACATAATATCGATTTAGTAGTTATGGGTTCAAACGGCGTAAGCGGTTTAAAAGAAATGCTAATAGGAAGTAATACAGAAAAAGTAGTAAGAACTTCTGAGGTCCCTATTCTAGTAGTTAAAAAGGAACACTTATCTTTTAAAGTGAATAATATAGTTTTCGCTTCTGATTTTCAAGAAGAAAACAAAAGCGCGTACAAAAAGGCTTTAGCATTTGCTGAAATTTTTAAGGCTAAAGTGCATTTATTATTGGTAAACACACCAAATAAATTTATTACTTCTGACCTTGCGAATAAGCGCATGCAAAACTTGGCTTCCTCAACCAATTTTTCAAATTTCACAACAAACATCTATAACGATGTTACTATTGAAAAAGGAATTATGAATTTTTCCGAGTCTATTCATGCCGATGTCATAGCAATGAGCACCCATGGAAGACAAGGCATTTCGCATTTCTTTAATGGTAGTATTAGTGAAGATTTGGTGAATCATGCTAAACGGCCTGTGATTACTTTTAAGATTTAATTCACTCAAAACCAAATGGTTTCAAAATAAAAAACCCTTACTAAAATAGTAAGGGTTTCATTTTTTAAAGTTGGCCTACTAGGGCTCGAACCTAGACTCTTCTGGACCAAAACCAGACGTGTTGCCAGTTACACCATAGGCCATTCTTTTTATGAGGTGGCAAATTTATAACAAAATTTTCTTTGCACAAGTATTTTTTAAAAAATAATCATCAAGAATGCATGTTTTTAAAACAAATGGGCTTTTTTGGTATATGTTAAGACAAACTAAATAGTTATGTGTCGTTTCATATTTATTGTTAAATTCGCCAAAGCAAATAAAATTTGATACCAATGGCACAATTAAACTATAAAAAATGGAACACTATTTTAGGGTGGTTCTCTTTTTTAATAGCGCTAATAACATACAGCTTAACCGTTGAACCCACTGTAAGTTTCTGGGATGCGGGCGAATACATATTAACTTCTGCTAAGTTACAAGTTGGTCATCCTCCAGGAGCACCACTGTTTCAAATGATGGGTGCCTTTTTCTCGATGTTTGCTTTTGAACCTTCGCAAGTTGGTTTCATGATGAATATGATGAGTGCCGTAGCCAGTGCATTTACCATTCTGTTTATGTTTTGGACCATTACATTACTCCTTAAAAAGTTAGTTGGAGATAAAAACATGTCTGCTGGTAAAACTATAGCTGTTTTAGGTAGCGGATTAGTAGGTAGTTTAGCTTTTGCCTTTACAGATTCTTTTTGGTTTAATGCCGTAGAAACGGAAGTTTATGCCATGGCAACATTAATAATGTCGATATTATTTTGGCTCGCTCTTCGTTGGGAACAAGACATGGACAAACCGCGTGGAAATCGTTGGTTAATTTTAATAGCCTTTGTTATTGGGCTCTCGTTTGGTGTACATTTTATGGGATTATTAACCATTCCTGCCATTGGACTTATCTATTTCTTTAAAAATTACAAAACCGTAACTATTCAAAATTTTATTATAGCTAATGTGGTATCAGTTGGTGTTTTATTATTTGTTTTTAAGCTATTAGCTCCTAATATCTTAAGAGTTTTTAGTGCTTTTGAGTTGTTTTTTGTGAACTCTGTAGGCTTACCATTTAACTCGGGTTCTATAATTGCAGGTATTGCTCTCGTGGCTATTATAGCCTATGCTTTAAGATATACTCGTAAAAAAAACTACACACATTTAAATACAGGCATACTTTGTTTAACCTTTGTAATTATAGGGTTTTCAACATGGTTAATGCTACCAATACGTGCTAATGCTAATGTGGTTATTAATGAAAACAACCCGTCTAGTGCCAGAGAATTATTGGCCTATTATAATTTAGAACAATATCCAGAAACACATTTGTTTTTTGGCCCGCAGTTTACAGACCAATATGCGTATTTGGATGAAAACAACCCTTATGTAGATGACAAACCTAAATACGAAAAGGACGAAGAAAAAGGCAAATATGTAGTGGTTAACGATTGGAAAAACGCCAAACAAAACTACAACTCTGAACACGCATCTATACTTCCAAGAATGTGGAGTGCTGAACATGCCGAAAATTATATGATGTTTTCTGGTTATTTAAACTTTAAGTTGAAGCCAGAATATGCCATGGAAAATGAGCTAATAACTGCAATTTCAAATTTTAGAAATGATGTTAATCAAGGAAATGTTGATTATGAAGACTACAACGCCTTTTTAAAACAGTTTAAAGAATACATAGATATTGAAAAACCATCTTTAGCGAGCAATATTGCTTACTTATTTGAATATCAATTAGGCTATATGTATTGGCGTTATTTTATGTGGAATTTTGCCGGTAGGCAAGATGACATTCAAGGACGATATGACAACCATGGTAATTGGATTACCGGTATAAAACCTCTTGATGAATGGCACTTAGGCGTTTCGCAAGACAATTTACCGAGCGATGTTAAAAACAATAAGGCCAGAAACACATACTATTTACTGCCTTTGATATTAGGCCTAATTGGGTTTTTCTTTTTATTTAATAAGGACAAAAAACTGTTTTGGGTCATGCTTGTGTTTTTCCTGTTTACAGGAATAGCAATTCAAGTTTACACCAATGTGCGACCTTTTGAGCCTCGAGAGCGAGACTACTCGGTTGTAGGTTCATTTTATGTATTTGCACTTTGGATTGGTTTTGGAGTTTATGCTATTTACGATACTCTTAAAAAATACGCTTCAAAAAAAATCATTGCAACCGCTACCACAATCACCTGTTTAATTCTGGTTCCTGGCATTTTAGTAGCCAACAATTGGGATGACCACGACCGATCTGGCAAATACACAGCCAGAGCTATGGCAAAAATGTATCTAGACTCTTGTGCTGAAAACGCCATTTTATTTACTATTGGAGATAATGATACGTTTGCGCTTTGGTATGCTCAAGAAATTGAAGGCTATAGAACCGACGTGCGTGTTGTTAATACGAGTTTATTTCAAACGGATTGGTATATCGACCAGATGAAGCGAAAAGCTTACGAGAGCGACCCCGTCCCATCTCAATTAACTCACGATTTATACCAATATGGTACGAATGATTATATCATTATTCAACCTGTAATTAATGATACTTTGGAAGTGAAAAAGTTTTTGGATTTTGTTGCCAGCAACAATCCAAAAACAAAATATAAATACGTTTTAGAACAACGAGGAATTGATATGGCAAATGTTAGAAATCAGGATGCCAATGCAACTTATATGCCAACGCCATATTTACGAATTCCTGTAAATAAAGAGAATGCTTTAAAATCGGGAATTGTAAAACCTGAAGATGCAGATAAAATTGTTCCGCATATAGACATTAAAGTTTCTGGTGGCGCACTTTATAAAAACCGATTGTTGATGTTAGATATTGTTGCCAATAACGATTGGAAACGTCCTATTTATTTTACTGGCGGGAGCTTTGGTGATGATGACTATATCTGGATGAAAGACTATCTTCAATTAGACGGTATGTGTTACAAACTGGTACCAATTAAAACCCCTGTAGATAGAGCTAACCCTTTTGATATGGGACGTGTAGATAGTGATTTAATGTATGAAAAAGTAAAAAATTGGGATTGGGGAAATAGTGGGAGCCCAGACATTTATCACGACGTAGAAACACGTAAAAACTCAATTACCTACAGAGGTAATTTGGCACGTTTAACAGAGCAATTAATAAACGAAGGAAAACTTGATAAGGCAGAAGAAGTTGCTGATATTGCCATGGATAACATGCCAGTAGAATACTTTGGATATTACACCCTATTAGAGCCTTTTATTGGTGCATATTACGAAGTTGGCAACAAAGAAAAAGCTCAACAATTATTTAAAGAGGTGGCTAATAAATACCAAGAAAACCTGTCTTACTACGGTAGTTTAAAAATTGATAATCAAGAGCGTTATTTTGAGGAAATTTATACGGATATACAACGCTATAAAGGCTTGGTTGATGTTTTAATACGATACGATATTGATTTTGCGCAAACTGAAGGCGAAATCTTTAATAATTACTTAAGAGCATTTAATCATTTTTATGGTGAAGATGAACCTGAAGATACTATAAGAACTGATATTGATATTCCTGTGGATAGTGGCGTTCCTTTTGAAAGTGATAGCGTAAATGAATAGACCTAAGGCATGACCTTAACTCCTATAAAAACACCAGTTGTTGCAAAAAAAATGTTCCCAAATTATGTTTGGGACATTGCAACATCTAATAAAATTATTTATTTAACTTTTGATGATGGTCCAACTCCTGAGATTACTAACTGGACCTTAAATACATTAAAACAGTACAGCGCTAAAGCCACCTTTTTTTGTATTGGAAACAATATTGAAAAACATCCTGATATATTTCAAAATATATTAAATGATGGGCATGCTATTGGTAACCATACACAAAATCATATTAAAGGCTGGAAAACGAAAGCCCAAGATTATATTAAGAATATTGCTTCTTGTGAATCCATTCTGAAAAAACATATCCCAATAAGTAAATCACAAGTTCAAACTTCTGAGCTGACAAATCAGGAATTATTGGTTACAAATCTTTTTAGACCGCCTTACGGGCAAATAACACCGAAGCAAGGTAAAAACCTCCTAGCATTAAATTATAAAATAATTATGTGGGATGTTTTATCTTTTGATTGGGACCAAGACGTAAATCCTGAAGTATGTTATAAAAACGTAGTTGATAAAGCAACGAACGGTAGTATTGTTGTTTTTCATGACAGCGTTAAAGCTTCAAAGAACATGCAATACGCATTACCTAAAGTTTTAGAATATTTTTCGAGTAAAGGATATGCCTTTAAATCTTTAAAGGGTATTTGATATTCAGTTTGGCGTCAGGTATTGAACAGTTTGTTTAATCTCGATTATTATCGGGAGAGTAGTGAAATATTTGTATTCATGATTTCCATAATTCAAAATATATGCCAACTAAAGCCCGACCATTTTGGCAACTCCCAAATAAGTTTCTAAAAAATTCAGATGTATTCTTGAATGATACTAATTAGTGTGTTAGCATCTTGCTCACCGCTTTGGCGCCATTTCATTTCGCCATCTTTATAGATAATTAGTGTGGGTAGAGTTTTTACGCGCAGTGCATCGGCCAATTCTTGATTTTTTTCAACATCAATTTTAATAACCTTTGCCTTATCTCCTAATGCTGCTGCTACATCGCGTAAAACAAGGTGCATAGGCTCAGACTGATCACTCCATTCGGTGTAAAAATCTAATAAAACAGGAATTTCTACATCTATTAGTTCTCCAAATTTAGACATACTTTATTGTTTTTTAATAGGATGCACTCTTACAAATATAGCATTTCTAGACAATTATGCATTATTTGTGCCTTTTTTAAGTTCTATAACTGTAATTTCTGGCCAAATTCCAACTCGCCCTGGGTAGCCTATATAACCAAAACCTCGGTTTACATTTATGTATTGGCCCATTTCTTTGTATATCCCCGCCCAGTATTTATAGCGCCATTTTACCGGACTCCATTTAATCCAACCTGGAATTTCTATGCCAAATTGCATACCATGTGTGTGCCCGCTTAAGGTTAAATGGTAATGGTAATCATCTTTAATAACCTCGTCTTCCCAATGTGAAGGATCGTGACTCAGTAGGATTTTAAAATCGTTAGCATTTACGTTTTGGGCCGCTTTTTTTAAATCGCCCGCCTTTTTAAATCCACCTTTTCCCCAGTTTTCAACACCCACAATAGCGATACGTTGTCCGTTTTTTTCAATAAATCTACTTTCATTTAAAAGTAAATCAAAGCCCATACTTTGTTGTAATTGAATTAAATGTTGAAAATTTTCAGCTTTAGCTTCAGAAGATGGCCAACTCACATAATCGCCATAATCATGATTTCCTAAAACAGAGTATACCCCATCTTTAGCTGATAGTTTACCAAAAAGCTCTTTCCATGGTTCCATTTCGGAAGACTTGTTGTTAACTAAATCACCTGTGAACAAAATGGCATCAGACTCTTGTTTGTTTATAAGGTTTACACCGTACTCAATCTTCTCTCTGTTATCAAAACTACCTGAATGGATATCACTAATTTGCGTAATTCTATACCCATCAAACGCTTCTGGTAAGTCTTCAAAATGCAGTGTGTAATTTAAAACTCTAAATCGGTATTTTCCGCGATACATACCGTACAATAAAGAACTTAAAGGTATAGCCGCTAAACCTAAAGCTATTTGGCTTACAAACTTACGTCTGGATGGTATGTAAAAACTCTCGTTTTTTGTTACAAGCTTATCGTAAATACCTAAAATGAACCTTAAGATATCTTCTCCTAAAAGTATTGGTACTAAAACCAAATTAAAAGACATAAAAGCTAGTAACAATCCAAACGCGTAACTTTTAGCAGGGTTTAATACACGCCCTTCTGAATATACCGTGAACTGAACAATAAAATTACCCGCAATTATAAGGGCTATTAGGATGAATACATAGTGAATCCATACATTTTTAGTTACAGCTTTAATAGCCTGAAACCCATAAAAACTAATAAAAAGATAAAATAAAATAAATATGACCCAACGAAGCATTTTCTTTTTTATTCAAAGATAACGGTATTCTAAAAAATTACTTTACATGTTAGTTTTATTTAACTTATAGTTAAGAAATTATAATCAAAAACCAGAAATAGAAATGACTAATTTCATGATTTAAGCTTAACTTTTCGTAGCTTTGGTTTTCTTTCAAAATTAAACCAATGTCAGATCAAAAACGCCTTTTTTTAGTAGATGCTTATGCCTTAATTTTTCGCGGCTATTATGCTTTTATAAAAAACCCTCGAATTAACTCTAAAGGTGAAGATACTTCGGCTATTATGGGTTTCATGAACTCATTGTTAGATGTAATTAAACGAGAGCGCCCAGACCATTTAGCAGTATGTTTTGACAAAGGTGGAAGTGCCGATCGTGTTGAAATGTATGAGGATTACAAAGCCAATAGAGACGAAACACCCGAAGGTATAAAAACGGCTGTTCCGCATATTTACAACATTTTGAAAGCCATGCACATTCCTATTATGGTTAAAGATGGATATGAAGCCGATGATGTAATTGGAACACTCTCAAGACAAGCTGAAAAAGAAGGGTATAAAACGTATATGGTTACGCCCGATAAAGATTTTGCACAATTAGTTACCGATAATATTTTTATGTACCGCCCTGTTTTTGGTGGTGGTTATGAAACTTGGGGCATCCCTGAAGTTAAGAAAAAATTTGAAGTTGAAGACCCTATGCAGGTTATTGACTTTTTAGGCATGATGGGAGATTCCAGTGATAATATTCCTGGGCTTCCTGGAGTTGGTGAAAAAACTGCTAAAAAATTCATTGCTCAATTTGGCAGTATGGAAGGGTTATTAGCCAACACAGACCAACTGAAAGGTAAAATGAAGGAAAAAGTTGAAGCTTCCAAAGAATTAGGTATGCTTTCTAAAAAATTAGCTACCATCATGCTGGATGTTCCGGTTGAATTTAATGCAAAAGATTTTGAACTCGATCATCCGGATATTGAAAAGGTTAAAGAAATATTTCAAGAATTAGAATTTAGAAGATTGACCGACAATTTTTTAAAGACCTTTGCCACTGAAACAACTGATAACGCATCAAATCAAAATACAACAACAAGTCCGAAAACTGAAACAGCATCGACTCCCAAAGAGATAAAATCGGCCGGAGCAGGACAGTTTTCATTATTCGGAGCAGACCCTTCAAGCCAAACAGAAACGATTAATGAATATACCCGAAAAACTGCGGAAACCACTTCCCACTTCTACCAAAGTGTGACTCCTGGAATGGCTACCAAGTTGTTTATAAAGAATTTACTAAGTCAAACTTCGGTGTGTTTTGATACCGAAACCACAGGATTAAACCCATTAACAGCCGAATTAGTTGGTATTGCGTTTTCTTGGGAAATTGGCAAAGGATTTTATTTGCCATTTCCAGAAAACAAAGATGAAGCACAAGAACTGATCGAGCAACTGCGTCCGTTTTTTGAAAGTGAATCCATTGAAAAAGTAGGTCAAAATTTAAAATACGACATAAAAGTTCTGGCAAAATATAATGTACAAGTAAAAGGCAAATTGTTTGATACCATGTTGGCACACTACCTCATCAATCCAGATATGCGTCATAATATGGATGTGCTTGCCGAAACTTATTTGAATTACACACCCATTTCAATTGAAACTTTAATTGGCAAAAAAGGTAAAAACCAATTGTCAATGCGCGATGTTCCTCTGGAAAAACAAACTGAATATGCCGTTGAAGATGCCGACATCACCCTTCAGCTTAAAGAGCATTTTAAAAATGAATTAGGCGAAGCCAATACTCAAAAATTATTTGATGATATTGAAATTCCGCTACTGCGTGTTTTAGCAGCTATGGAGTTAGAAGGTATAAATCTAGATAAAGACTTCTTGAACTCATTATCTGAAGAATTGAATAATGATATTTTAAATCTTGAACAACGAATTTATGCTGCTGCTGGTGAAGAATTCAATATCGCATCACCAAAACAACTAGGAATAATTCTTTTTGAAAAATTAAAGTTGGTTGATAAACCTAAGAAAACTAAAACCGGACAATACGCAACCTCAGAAGATATCTTGTCGTATTTAGCTAAAGAGCACGACATCATTAAAGATATTTTAGAATACCGCGGACTAGCCAAATTAAAAAGCACCTATGTTGACGCTTTACCGCTTCAGGTTGAAGAAAGTACAGGTCGTGTACATACCGATTATATGCAAACCGTTGCTGCTACAGGAAGATTAAGTAGTAATAACCCCAATTTACAGAACATCCCAATTAGGACCGAACGTGGTAGACAAGTGCGTAAAGCATTCATCCCTAGAAATGAAGAATACACCTTGTTAGCTGCCGATTATTCGCAAATAGAATTACGCATAATAGCGGCTTTAAGTCAAGAAGAAACCATGATTGAAGCCTTTAAAAATGGCGAAGATATTCACGCATCTACAGCTTCAAAAGTATTTAACGTGCCTTTAAACGAGGTGACACGAGAGCAACGTGGTAATGCTAAAACCGTAAATTTCGGAATTATATATGGTGTATCTGCCTTCGGATTAAGTAATCAAACCGATTTATCACGAAGTGAAGCTAAAGATTTAATTGACACTTATTATGCTACTTATCCAAAACTGAGAAGTTTTATTCATGAGCAAGTCGATTTTGCTCGAGATAACGGGTATGTGCAAACCGTATTAGGGCGTCGCAGGTACTTAAAAGACATTAACTCTAGAAATGCTGTAGTTCGCGGTGCTGCCGAACGTAATGCAGTAAATGCGCCTATTCAAGGAAGTGCAGCCGATATTATTAAAATTGCCATGATTCATATTTACAACAAACTCCAAGACGGCAATTTTAAAACCAAAATGCTATTACAGGTTCATGATGAATTGGTTTTTGATGTGTACAAACCAGAGCTTGAAGCCATTAAAACTTTAGTAAAATCTGAAATGGAAAATGCTTTCAAATTAGATGTACCACTTGATGTGGATTTAGATACTGGTGATAATTGGTTGGAGGCGCATTAAAACCAATTCATCGAATTATTAGCGTTTCTTTTTGTACTTAACTTTCTTTTTTCTTTGATTAAAAGGCACTGCATCATCAAAAGTGTTTTTGGCTTCACCTTTAGGCTTATTTTTACGCCACTTTTCGTTTTTAGCAGGAAGAAGTACATCCAATAAATCTTGGCGTCCTAATTTATTCAATGTATTTTTTATCCACGCTTTATTTTCATCTTTATACCAAAAGAAAAAACGGTGTTGTTCCTCTTTTTCTTTTCGCGTTTTAGGTGTATTTACTTTTTTAAGCGTATACGGATGGTAACCACTGTAATAAATTACAGTAGCCACGGTCATTGGTGTAGGGGTAAAACCTTGCACTTGCTCTAACTGGAAACCCATATCTTTAGTTTCGGCAGCAAGATTTGCCATGTCTTCAGCTTCACAAGCCGGATGATTCGAAATAAAATAAGGTATCAATTGCAGCTTCAAGCCTTTGGCAACATTAATCTTATCAAAACGCTCCTTAAACTTATGAAAATAGCTAAATGATGGTTTACGCATTAATTTCAATACCGGGTCGCTGGTGTGTTCTGGTGCTACTTTAAGTCTTCCCGAAACGTGCTTCGTCATCACCTCTTCGGTATAATCGTCTAATTCTTTCGGGTCTGCATTTTTATTAAATTCTGGTACGAGCATATCATGTCGAATACCTGAACCAATAAAAGACTTTTTAACTTTTGGGTGATTATCTACGGCTTGATATAGCTCCGTTAAAGGCTTATGAGACGTATCAAGATTGCTACAAATTACTGGCGAAATACAACTTGGTGCCACACACTTATCGCATATAGACTGTATTTTTCCTTTCATTTTGTACATATTCGCACTCGGGCCTCCAATATCAGACAAATACCCCTTAAAATCAGGCATATTAGCCACCGTATCCACTTCCTTTAAAATAGATTCCTGACTACGAGACGCAATAAATTTGCCTTGGTGCGCAGATATGGTACAAAAACTACAACCACCAAAACACCCTCTATGAATATTGATGGAAAATTTTATCATTTCATAAGCTGGAATAGGTCCACGCTTATTGTATTTCGGGTGGGGTAATCGCGTGTAAGGCAAATCAAAAGACGCATCAATCTCTTCCTCAGTCATAGTAGGATATGGCGGATTAATCATCAGCGTTTTATTACCTACCTTCTGGAAAATACGTCGAGCAGCCAACTTATTACTCTCCTGCTCTATAATTTTAAAATTAGAAGCATACTTCTTCTTATCCTGTAAACAAACTTCATGCGATACTATTTCAACATCTTCCCAATTACTATTCTTCGGTATTTTAGCATCGGCATCCATCAAAACCGCTGTTTGGTTTACCGTTGTTATACTGCTAAATGGCACACCTTTTTGCAATAAACGTACCACTTCGCGTAACGGTTGCTCACCCATGCCATATACCAGCATATCTGCTTTAGAGCTTTCTAAAATAGTTGGCATTAATTTATCGCTCCAATAATCATAATGGGTAACACGTCTTAAAGAAGCCTCAATACCACCAATTAAAACCGGAACATCAGGCCATTTTTCTTTTAAAATATTCGAATATACCGTAGTCGCATAATCAGGTCTAAACCCAATATCGCCGTTGGGCGTGTAAGCATCTTTATCACGTCGTTTTTTACTAGCCGTATAATTACTAATCATAGGGTCCATACAACCACCAGTAACTCCAAAAAACAGTTTCGGCGCACCTAGTTTTACGAAATCCTGAAGATTATCGTTCACATTGGGTTGAGGCACAATAGCAACACGTAATCCAAAACTTTCTAACAAACGGCCAATTACTGCAGGCCCAAATGTTGGATGGTCAACGTAAGCATCGCCACTAAACAATATAACGTCTAGCGCATCCCAACCGCGAATTTTCACCTCTTTGTTTGTGGTAGGTAACCAACTAGAAAGTTTTAACTCTTGCATAACACTGCAAAAATAGACAAAAAACCACTCTAAAACATTATAAACACTATTTTGGGCGTTCCCCAAGGGTCGGGCTATCCGTTACAAGTCCTCGCTCCTCCTTCCTCGGGCTGTGGGCTTTCCTCTGCTATCCCTAACGCGGGCGTACTGCTACCAATTAGCTTTCAAACATAAATCACATCATTTTTTTAACTAATTTTGCAACCTGATTTACAAAAATGAGCATCATTTCCAAAGACATAGCAAAAGCTATTGCCCTTTTAAAGGCCGATAAAATTGTAGCAATCCCTACCGAAACGGTTTATGGACTTGCAGGAAATATATTTAGCGAAAAGGCCATTAAAAGCATTTTCGAAACCAAAAAACGCCCGTTTTTTAATCCATTAATTGTTCATATTCCGTCTGCTGATGCTTTAGAAAACATTGTAAGCCATGTGCCAGAAAAAGCAAGATTGCTCGCTAAAGCATTTTGGCCAGGATCCATGACATTAGTTTTAAAAAAACAAGCCACAATTCCAGATTTAATTACCGCAGGAAAAGACACGGTCGCAGTTCGTGTACCAAATCATCCTTTAACCTTAGAGTTATTAGAACAACTTCCATTTCCGTTGGCGGCACCAAGTGCCAACCCGTTTAGCAGCATCAGTCCAACTAAACCAGAGCATGTAGAAAACTATTTTAAAAACGACATAGATATGGTTTTAGATGGTGGTGCATGCACAAACGGTATAGAATCTACTATAATTGGATTTGAAAACGACGAACCCATCATCTATCGTTTAGGCGCTTTAGCTCTAGAAGATATTGAAGCTGTAGTTGGACAAATAACTATAAAAAACAAAAAAGAACAAAGTCCAGACGCTCCAGGCATGCTCGATAAACATTATGCTCCTTTAACACAAACATACTTAACCAGCAATGTTTCAGAAGAGGTAAAAAACCATGCAGGAAAACGTATAGGACTCCTTGTTTTTAAGGATGATTTAAATGATAATGCTATTACAACTCAAATCATCTTATCACCAAAAGGCGATATGGCAGAAGCAGCATCAAAATTATACGATGCCATGCACGATTTAGATCATCAAAATCTAGACGTAATTATCGCAGAGCGTTTCCCAGATTTTGGCCTTGGAAAGTCCATAAACGACAGGTTGCAACGCGCTGCTTTTAACAGTTAATTTATCAAAGTTGCAGCGACCTGATTTTCAAGCATAAAAAAACCTTAAACTAGGTTTGGTAATCAAATATATAATCGTAAATTTGCAAACTCTTTTTGAGAGAGGAATGTTTAATAATTAAAAAATCAAAGTGTGGACACATTAAGCTACAAAACGATTTCAGCAAACAAAGCTACTGTAAATAAGGAGTGGGTTTTGGTTGATGCTGAAGGTCAAGCGCTTGGTCGTTTAGCTTCTAAAGTTGCAAAACTTTTAAGAGGCAAACACAAGCCTAACTTCACACCTCATGTTGATTGCGGAGATAATGTTATCATTATCAATGCTGAAAAAATCACCTTATCAGGTAACAAATGGACTGACAAGTCTTACATTCGTCATACCGGATATCCAGGAGGTCAAAGAAGTTTAACTGCTACAGAATTGTATGGTAAAGACCCTGCAAGAGTAGTAGAAAAATCAGTTAAAGGAATGCTACCTAAAAACAAATTAGGTGCAGTTTTATTCCGTAACCTAACAGTTGTTGTTGGTTCAGAGCATGCTCATGCAGCGCAAAAACCAAAAGCAATTAACTTAAACGAATTCAAATAATGGATGTAATTCACAAAATTGGCCGTAGAAAGACGGCTGTTGCTCGTGCCTATGTTTCTTCAGGAAAAGGAAACATTACGATTAATAAAAAAGACTTAGCTAATTATTTTACGACTGCTACTTTACAGTACAAAGTAAAACAACCTTTAGTTATGACTAACAATGACAGCAACTTTGATATTACAGTAAATGTATATGGAGGTGGTATTACTGGACAAGCAGAAGCTGTTCGTTTAGCAATTTCTCGTGCAATGTGCGAATTAGATGCTGAGAACAGATTGATTCTTAAACCAGAAGGATTATTGACAAGAGACCCAAGAATGGTAGAGCGTAAGAAATTCGGTCAGAAGAAAGCTCGTAAGAAATTCCAGTTCTCTAAACGTTAATATTTCAGTTGAATTCACTTTCAACACAAAACAAAATTATAAAACAGTTATTGTTGTCCTAGTCCATAAAAAGACAGGATTTAGTTTAGCATCTAAATGAAGCCAAGAGCCTAGAGCCAAATGGAACATTGCTAATTCAACAGAACGTAAACTATTACAAAATGGCAGTAGAAGTAAAAGAATTACTTGAAGCAGGTGTACACTTCGGACACCTTACACGTAAGTGGGACCCAAATATGGCACCTTACGTTTATATGGAGCGTAACGGTATCCATATTATAAACCTTTACAAAACAGCGGCTAAAATTGATGAAGCCGGAGCAGCACTTGCTAAAATTGCAGCTTCAGGACGTAAAATTTTATTCGTTGCAACAAAAAAGCAAGCAAAAGATATCGTTGCTGAAAAAGCAGGAGAAATTAACATGCCTTACATCACAGAAAGATGGCCAGGTGGAATGTTAACTAACTTTGTTACTATTAGAAAAGCTGTTAAAAAAATGGCTTCTATTGATAGAATGAAGAAAGACGGTACTTTCATGACACTTTCTAAAAAAGAACGTTTACAAGTTGATCGTTTAAGAGCTAAGTTAGAAAAAAACTTAGGTTCTATTACCGATATGACACGTTTACCAGGAGCTTTATTTGTTGTAGATATTAAGCGTGAGCATATTGCTATTAAAGAAGCACAAAAATTAAACATTCCAATTTTTGCAATGGTTGATACTAACTCTGACCCACGTCAGGTTGATTATGTTATTCCTGCAAATGATGATGCTTCTAAATCAATAGACAAAATCTTAACGCACGTAACATCTGCTATTTCTGAAGGTTTAGCAGAACGTAAAGCTGAAAAAGAAGCTGCAGCATCTTCAAAAGAAGAAGCGCCTAAAGCTCCAAAAGCAAAAAAAGCACCAGCTAAAAAAGCCGTTGCTGAAGAAGAAGAATAAAAACACAAATAAGTCGTTTAGTTCTTTTCTTTTTTGAAAATATATTGAACGACTTTTTTAAATTATAATAATTATGAGTACTACAGTAAAAGTTACAGCTGCTGAAGTTAACAAATTAAGACAAGCAACAGGTGCAGGAATGATGGACTGCAAAAAAGCTTTAGTTGAAGCTGGTGGTGATTTTGATAAAGCTATCGAAGTTTTACGTAAAAAAGGACAAAAAGTTGCAGAGAAAAGAGCCGATAGAGATTCTTCTGAAGGTGCTGCTGTTGCAAAAATAAATGATAGCCAAACTGAAGGTGTTGCAATCGTTTTAGGTTGTGAAACTGACTTTGTTGGAAAAAACGAAAACTTTCTATCCTTAGCAAATCAATTAGCTGATATCGCATTAAACTGTAACACTAAAGAAGAGTTTTTAGCTGCAGATTTTGGTGGTATGTCAGTTGCAGATAAATTAGTTGAACAAACTGGTGTAATTGGTGAAAAACTAGATATCACTTCTTTCGAAAAATTATCAGCGACTTACGTTGGTGCTTATGTGCATATTAACAAAATTGCTGCTTTAGTAGGATTAACTGCGAAAGTTGATAATGCTGATATTTTAGCTAAAGATGTTGCAATGCAAGTAGCTTCTATGGGAGCAACTACTCTATCTTATAAAGATTTTGATCCTGCTTTTGTAGCTTCAGAAACCGAAGCAAGAATTGCAGTTATTGAAAAAGATAATATCGAGTTAGGTCGTTTAGGTAAAACACTTAAAAATGTACCAAAATACATTTCTATGGCTCAATTAACTCCTGAAGTTTTAGCGCAAGCTGAAGAAGAAGCAAAAGCTGAATTAAAAGCTGAAGGTAAGCCAGAACAAATCTGGGACAGAATTTTACCAGGAAAAATGGAGCGTTTTATTTCTGATAACACCACTCTAGATCAAGAGAAATGTTTACTTGATCAAACATTCATTAAAGATGAAAAGAAAAGTGTTGCAGCATACGTTGCTACATACGGCGATGTTGAAATCTCAGGTTTCAAACGTGCGTCAGTAGGATAATATATTTCTATTAAAGGAATTTTACCAAAATTTAAAACCACTATATTTTTGAAATATGGTGGTTTTTTTTATTCTAAAAATCAGGTTTCATATAAATTCAAAAAATAAAAAAATTATGTAGCTTTGCTCAACCTCAGTAAATAACTTATGAAATGAGCCACTACAATTATATTAGAATTAAATTAATCTGTTTTGGTGAATGACATCAGACCATAAATTAACAAAAACAAACTGATGAAATATAAAAGAATACTACTTAAACTATCTGGTGAAGCTTTAATGGGCAACCGACAATATGGTATTGACCCAGATCGATTAGCAGAATACGCTCAGGATATAAAAACAATCACAGACCTTGGTGTAGAAGTTGCCATTGTAATTGGTGGTGGTAATATATTTAGAGGTGTTGCAGGAGCCAGCAAAGGCATGGATCGTGTGCAAGGGGATCATATGGGTATGTTAGCAACTGTAATTAATGGATTAGCACTTCAAGGTGCATTAGAAGATGCTGGCTTACCTACAAGATTACAATCTGCCATTAAAATTAATGAAGTAGCAGAACCTTTTATAAGAAGAAAAGCCATGCGCCATTTAGAAAAAGGGCGTGTTGTTATTTTTGGTGGAGGTACAGGGAACCCCTATTTCACTACCGATTCTGCTGCAGTATTACGAGCTATTGAAATTGAAGCTGACGTTATTTTAAAAGGCACTCGAGTTGATGGTATTTATAATGCCGATCCTGAAAAAGATGCCAAGGCGATTAAATTTAATAACATATCCTTTGATGATGTTTTGAGAAAAGGATTGAAAGTTATGGATACAACTGCCTTTACGCTGAGTCAAGAAAATAAACTTCCAATTATTGTTTTTGATATGAATAAAAAAGGAAACTTACTTAAAGTAGTTTCAGGTGAAAATATAGGAACAGTTGTTAATGTTTAAAAATTGGCGTAATTTTTGACAGCTTATATATAATTTGAAATAAAAGTTTAAAACATGAACGAAGACATACAATTTATATTAGATTCTACAAAAGAAGCAATGGATAATGCTATTAAGCATTTAGAAAAACAGTTTGTAAATATTAGAGCTGGAAAAGCAAGTCCTGCCATGTTAGGAAGTGTTATGGTAGATTATTATGGTTCTCAAACACCTCTTAGTCAAGTTGCTAATGTAAATACCCCAGATGGAAGAACCATTACTGTTCAACCTTGGGAAAAAAGCATGCTTCAAGAAATTGAGCGTGGTATTGCATATGCCAACCTTGGATTTAACCCTATGAATAATGGCGAAACAATAATAATAAACGTTCCGCCTTTAACTGAAGAACGTCGTCGTGATCTCGCAAAACAAGCTAAAGCTGAAGCAGAAGATGCTAAAGTAAGTATTAGAGCAGCGCGTAAAGATGCTAATAACGACATTAAAAAAATAGATGAAGCGTCAGAAGATTTAAAAGCAAATGCCGAAATAGATGTGCAACAAATGACCGACAAATTCGTTAAAAAAGTTGATGATCTTTTCGACAATAAAGAAAAGGAAATTATGACCGTATAATATCAAGGCGACAATTTAGTCGCCTTTTTTATAATTCATCTAGTATTTAGGGCACATTGCAAATGTTTAAACGTTATTCTATTCTCTTTTTTTTGATGTGCTCGCCTCTAATCTTTGCGCAAACTATTGATGAAAAAACAATAGAACCAAAGCAAGACTCCATTAAGAAGAAAGAACTATTACAGAGTATTGGCAACGGATATTTACCTTCAAAGTACTTCAACATAGACTTAAGATATCTTATAAAATTCAATCAATACGAAGGTATTAGAACTGGCCTTGGGGGAGAAACTAACAATACTTTTTCAGAGAAAGTCCGCTTTAACACCTATTTGGTTTATGGTTTTATAGATCACCGATTTAAATATAGTTTTGGTGGCGGAATACGATTAGCAGAAAAAACTAAAACTTGGTTAAATCTATCTTATACTGATGATTTACAAGAAACGGGAAGCACCAAATTTTTAACGGATAAGCGCTTTTTTCAGTTTTTTGAACCACGTTTATTAAATATCGATTTATTTCACAAACACATCACAAAATCGATAGCATTAGAACACGAAATTACACCAAATTTAATTTCAGAAACTGAATTTGCTGTAAGCAACATAAATCCAACTTATAATTATAGTTACGCAGTAAATAATACGACTACGCTTAATGCTTTTCATTTAAGTTCCGCCAAAATCGCTTTACAATGGAGTCCTTTTGAAAATGGTTCTGATGCGTTTAAAAATGAATATCCAAAATTCACATTTCAGTACACTAAAAGCTTTAAAGATGTTATTGGAAGCGACTTTGGGTTTTCTAAACTAGATTTTAGAACCATACACAAAATAGGGAACAAAGACCATTCGTTTTCAGAAATTACTTTAGTTTCAGGTATGGCTAGAGGAAGCACACCTTTAACTCATCTATATCATGCATATCCAAACAATATTACTAAAGAAACTATTTTACAGCGATTTTCGGTGGCCGGTTTAAATAGTTTTGAAACCATGTATTTTAACGAATTCTTCTCTGATAAATTTGCTACCCTACAATTAAAACATTTTATAAAACCTTTTAATATTTCTGAACGTTTTAAACCACAATTGGTATTAATTTCGCGTTTTGCCATCGGAGATATGAAGAGCCCAGAAAAACACCAAAACGTAACTTTTGGGTCATTAAAAAAAGGTTATACCGAATCTGGTTTTGAACTAAATAAACTGTTATTTGGTTTCGGGTTAAGTTTTACTTATCGTTATGGTGCATACCATTTACCCGAGTTCGGCGATAATATTGCTTTTAAATTTACATTTAACGTCTCATTATGAGGTATTATGCTTGTTTTTTCTACCTTTGCCCAACTTTTATCTAAAGCATGTTAAAACTTTTTACAAAGGATTTTTGGGACGTTACCGCAAGATTAATTTTACGTAATAAAATTGCTATTCTTGTAGGTATTACAATCGCTACTTTTCTTTTAGCTCAAAAATGGGAAAACATGCGTTTTACCTATACTGAAGCCAATTTATTACCTGATGACCATGAGGTAAATATCATCTATAACGATTTTTTAAAAACATTTGGTGAAGAGGGCAACTTGATTGTTTTTGGGGTAAAGGATAGCACCTTATTTTCAGTTGAAAATTTAAATGCTTGGAATAAATTATCAGACGATTTTAAAAACAATGAGGCTGTTGAAACTGTAATTTCAATTAAAGACCTTCAAAAATTAATAAAAGATTCAGATAACCAAAAATTTAAATTAGAGCCTTTTATTAAGGATTCTATTACCTCGGTAGCTCAAATTGAAATGCTACAAAATGAGCTCTTTGAAAAATATCCTTTCTACGATAACTTTTTGTTTAATAAAGAAACAAAAACCATCCGTACAGCAATTTATCTAAAAAAAGATATTGTTAATACTTCCGCCAGAAAAGATTTTGTTACCAATATATTACAACCTCAAATAAAAAGCTTTGAAGAAGCCAGAAATCTAGATGTGCGTATTTCTGGGATGCCATACATTCGAACTCTAAATTCTCAAAATATCGTTGATGAAATTGGTATGTTTATTATAGCAGCATTACTGGTAACATCAGTTATTTTCTTTTTCTTTTTTAGATCGTTTAGAGCCACCTTTATTTCACTAATAGTTGTGTGCATTGGTGTGATGTGGACCTTGGGTATTATTGGGTTATTAAACTATGAAATTACTGTTTTAACAGCACTTATTCCACCATTAATTATCGTAATTGGAATCCCTAACTGTATTTTCTTAATTAACAAATATCAACACGAAGTAAAATTACACGGTAATAAAGTAAAGTCTTTACAACGTGTTATTACTAAAATTGGTAATGCTACATTAATGACTAATGTAACTACCGCATCGGGTTTTGCAACATTTATACTTACAGAAAGCAAACTTTTAAAGGAATTTGGTATCGTAGCTTCACTAAGTATTTTAGCCATATTTATCTTATGCTTGCTTATCATTCCAATAATATACAGCTTTTTACCTTACCCAAAAGACCGCCATTTAGAACATCTAAATAAACGTTGGATTGGTGGGTTTGTAAATTGGATGGAAAGCATGGTAAAACAAAAACGTATTGCTATTTACATTGTTTCTGTTCTTTTACTTGTTGTAAGTATTATTGGTATTTATCAGATTAAAATTTCAGGTAGTTTAATTGAAGATATGCCTCAAGATTCAGAATTCGTAAATGACATTCGATTTTTTGAAGAAGAATTTAATGGTATTATGCCGTTAGAAATAATGGTGGACACCAAACGCAAAAAAGGGGTAATGAAATTATCTACACTGAAGCGAATGGACGAACTGGAAGATTTAATAATTGAAACACCTGAGCTTTCAAAACCAGTTTCTGTAGTCGGGTTAGTTAAATACTCTAAACAAGCTTATTACAATGGCAACACCAAGTTTTATCAGTTACCAACTTCTCAAGAAAATAGTTTCATTTTATCCTACGCTAAAAACTCATCGTCTAATGTCGATTTGCTCAAAAATTTCGTAGATAGTACAGGGCAATACGCACGTATCACTACGCTCATGAAAGATATTGGCACAGACAAAATGGAGCGTATAGAAGAAAATCTTCAAACTAAAATTGATAAAGTTTTTCCGAAAGATCGCTACAATATCACCATGACAGGTAAAGCCTTAGTATTTCAAAAAGGCACAAAATATTTGGTTAAAAACTTAGTGATTTCATTATCATTAGCCATCTTTTTAATTGCCCTTTTTATGGCATATATGTTTCGTTCCGGAAGAATGATAATCATATCGCTTATCCCTAACTTATTACCATTATTAGTTACTGCCGGATTAATGGGTTATTTAGGTGTTCCTATTAAACCATCAACTATTTTAGTGTTTAGCATCGCTTTTGGTATTTCTGTTGATGACACTATTCATTTTTTAGCAAAATATAGACAAGAACTTCAAGCGAATAAATGGAAAATAAAGGTTTCGGTTTATGGCGCGCTACGCGAAACTGGTGTTAGTATGTTTTACACATCAATAGTGTTATTCTTTGGTTTCTCGGTGTTTACAATTTCAAGTTTTGGAGGTACGGTTGCTCTAGGAGCTTTAGTTTCAGCCACATTACTTTTTGCAATGTTATCTAACCTTTTGCTATTGCCATCACTTTTACTTTCACTAGAACGTAGCATTGCGAACAAACAGGTACTTAGAGAACCAACCATTAATATTATACCCGAAGAGGACGAAACAATCGACTAAATTCCAATTCTATTAAAACCATCATAAATTTTCTGTTTTCGAGAATTTTTGGAATTTAGAAATTGAATTTTGATGAATGAAACCTTTATATTTACACTATTAATTTAAAATTAGAGTGACATTGAAAACTGTTTCAGAATTATTATCAGAAGATATTATTATCCCAGAAGTAGAAATTAAAGGTTGGGTAAGAACCTTTAGAGCAAATCGTTTTATAGCATTGAATGATGGATCTACGTTAAACAATATCCAATGTGTTGTCGATTTTGAAAATTTTGATGAAGCGTTGTTAAAAAGAATAACAACAGGAGCTGCTATTCATGTAAAAGGAGAGCTTGTTGAAAGCCAAGGTCAAGGGCAAAAAGTTGAAATTCAAGTTAAAGAATTAATTGTTCTAGGAGATTCTGATCCAGAAACCTACCCTATTCAACCTAAAAAACATTCATTCGAGTTTCTAAGAGAAAATGCCCATTTACGTACGCGTACTAACACCTTTAGTGCAGTTATGCGTTTACGTTCGGCGCTTTCTTTCGCCATACATAAATACTTTAACGATAATGGCTTTTACTACATGCACGCTCCAATCATTACAGGAAGCGATGCTGAAGGTGCAGGTGAAATGTTTCAGGTTACCAATCTAAACCTTCAAAATCCACCGAAAAATGAAGAAGGAAATATAGATTATTCAAAGGATTTCTTTGGAAAGGAAACCAATCTTACCGTTTCTGGACAATTAGAAGCAGAAACCTATGCCATGTCTTTAGGTAAAGTGTACACCTTCGGACCAACATTTAGAGCTGAAAACTCAAACACATCGCGTCATTTAGCAGAATTCTGGATGATTGAACCAGAAGTGGCTTTTATGGATTTGGCCGGTAATATGGATTTAGCCGAAGACTTCATGAAGTTTGTAATACAATATATCTTAACCAACAATAAAGAGGATTTAGATTTTCTTGATAATCGACTTCAGGATGAAGAAAAAAGAAAACCACAGGCAGAACGTAGCGATATGACTTTAATAGAAAAGTTAAAATTTGTAACAGAAAACAACTTTAAACGTGTTAGTTATACTGAAGCAATCGATATTTTACGAAATTCTAAACCAAACAAGAAAAAGAAATTTAAGTTTTTAATTAATGAATGGGGTACGGATTTACAAAGTGAACATGAACGCTATCTTGTAGAAAAGCATTTTAAATGTCCTGTTATATTGTTTGACTACCCTGCTAACATCAAAGCATTTTACATGCGTTTAAATGATGATGGTAAAACGGTTCGCGCTATGGATATTTTATTCCCAGGAATTGGAGAAATTGTTGGTGGTGCACAACGTGAAGAGCGTTTAGATATTTTAAAAGAAAGAATGGCTGCTATTAATATTCCAGAAAAAGACCTTTGGTGGTATTTAGATTTACGGAAATATGGTACCGCAGTGCATTCTGGATTTGGTTTAGGCTTTGAAAGATTAGTTATGTTCGCCACAGGTATGGGTAATATTAGAGATGTTATACCTTACCCAAGAACACCACAAAATGCAGAATTCTAGCAAAAATCATTATAAAATTGAACTTTGGTTTACAGTTCCCTTTTTTTATCTTTGAGTAGCAACCTATTTATAATATATGCTTAAACAACATTTACAATTTAAATTATCTCAAAAACTGTCGCCGCAGCAAATTCAATTAATGAAATTGATTCAGTTGCCAACGCAAGCTTTTGAACAACGTTTAAAGCAAGAATTAGAAGAAAACCCAGCATTGGAAGGTGGTAAGGAAGAATCTCAAAACGAGTTAGATTCAGATTTCGATAACTCGAATGATGAATATGATGATAACGATTCCATAAATACCGAAGATATTAATGTTGATGAATATTTGAGCGATGATGAAATTCCAGATTATCGCACACAAGCCAATAATTATAGTAGTGATGATGAAGAACGAACCATGCCTTATGCGGCAGGAACATCATTTACCCAGCATTTAATAAATCAATTAAACACATACAGACTTTCTGAAGATGAACGCGAAATCGCTGAGTTTCTTGTAGGAAGTGTTGATGAGAGTGGTTATATCAGAAGAGAACTAACCGATATTATGGACGATTTGGCCTTTACGCAAAACGTTTATACCACTGAAGAAAAAATTGAGAAAGTTTTAAAAATAGTACATCAACTTGACCCAGCCGGGGTAGGTGCTCGAAATTTAAAAGAATGTTTAAGTATTCAACTTCATAGAAAAGAAAAAACGGTAGATACAGAATTGGCAATTAACATTATTGATAATGCCTTTGATCAGTTCACAAAAAAGCATTACAAAAAATTACTTCAGAAATTTAATATTTCCGAAACACAATTAAAAGGAGCCATTTCAGAAATAGAACATTTAAACCCTAAACCAGGTGGGTCTTATGCAGGTAATAATAGAATAGTAGAACATGTAGTTCCAGATTTTGCAATTAAGATTGTTGAAGGAGAATTAGAATTAACACTAAATGGCAGAAATGCACCAGAGTTGCATGTTTCGAGAGAATACAATAATATGCTTAAAGGTTATAAAGACTCGAAAGACAAATCTAAATCTCAAAAAGATGCAGTGCTTTTTATTAAGCAAAAACTAGATGCAGCCAAATGGTTTATTGAAGCCATAAAACAGCGTCAACAAACCCTTTTTGTTACTATGAGTGCTATCATGCATTATCAAAAAGAATATTTTCTAACTGGCGACGAGCGTAACCTAAAGCCCATGATTCTTAAAGATATTGCAGATGAAATTAACATGGATGTTTCAACAGTATCAAGAGTAGCTAATAGTAAATATGTAGACACTCCTTATGGCACCAAATTAATTAAAGAATTCTTTTCTGAATCAATGAAAAATGATCAAGGTGAAGATGTTTCTACTAGGGAAATTAAAAAAATTCTTGAAACTGTTATTGAAGAAGAAAATAAGAAAAAGCCATTAACAGATGAAAATTTAGCATCTATCTTAAAAGAAAAAGGTTACCCTATTGCTAGACGTACCGTTGCAAAATATAGGGAGCAACTCGATATTCCTGTAGCGCGGTTACGTAAAAAAATATAATGGATAAACTGCTTAAAAGTATTTCATATATTTTTCACCCACTAATAATGCCATTATTAGGCGTTATCTTTTACTTTTCTAAATCTCCAAGATATATTCCTTTAGATATTATTCAAGCTAAAGTAATCTCGCTTTTTATACTCACTATTATACTTCCAATTTTATTGTATTTTTTACTAAAAACAATTGGGATTGTTAATACAATAAACCTAAAATCTACAAAAGAAAGAATTTATCCACTTATTTTAAATGGAATTGTAATTCTAATTGTTTTACAACGTATTTTAACACCATCGCAGGCAATAGAGCTTTATTTTTTCTTTATCGGTATTCTAATATCTAATATGGCCTGCCTAATACTTGCTATTTTAAAGTTTAAAGCGAGTATTCATATGATTGCTATTTCAGGCGTATTTATGTTTTTTATAGCACTAAGTATCCATTTTAGTATTAACATTAATGGTACACTAGCTTTAATGTCTATAATCATGGGCGCAATTGCAACGTCTAGACTTCATCTAAAAGCACATACTTCGATTGAATTGATAATTGGAGTTTTTATTGGAATTCTTCCGCAACTAATTTTAGTGAATTATTGGTTATAAAATATAGAACATTAAACCAATTTTAATCACATTTAAGTTTAACTGTTTCCCTTCTACTATAACATCTTTAGAAAATATCGAGTTTAATGGATAGTAAATATGAAAATTCCATGTGTTATAACCAGCACTCATGGTTAATCCATACTGAAAATTGTTAAAATCTCTATTATTAGTATATTTTAAGCGTCCTAAATCGCCTTCGTATTTAGACGAATTTATTACAGCATAACCAAATTTAAAACCAGTATAGATTCGCCAAAAATTATATTCAGAAGGAGTAGAAGTCCTCCATCTAAATTCTATAGGAACTTCAATTAAATGACTAGAAAACTTATTTTTAGTATAAGTTTGATCATCTTCTATAATATTATAAACAAAATCACCATTACTATCTTTATTAATAAGAAGATTTTGATTAAAAGAATTTGTAGAATACCCCAATCCTATTCCTATAGCCACATTTCTATTTCTATTTATTGGTATATCTTTTATATACCCTAAATGAAAACCTAATGAAAAACCACTTTGGTTAAGGTCTGTAGGTTTGTTATCTAATAAGTTATATGTTACACCTGCATAGAAATGATCTTCTTTGTATAATGAATCAATTTCCTTAGTATTATTTTCTTGCGCAAAGCTTAAAACGACGCCAGAAAACCAAATTAAAACCAAAAAAAGATATTTCATTTTACAATATAAATTATTAGACTATAAAAATAACATCACAATAATAACTAAAATAGTCATTGAATTGAAAAATAAAAGGCGTTTTGATAAATCAAAACGCCTTTGTATAAAATTAAGTTTATAAAATTAATCTCTTCCAAATACACTTCCTTTTTTGGTAGTGTAATTTATTTTAAGTGCATTAACTTTACGCAGTTCTTGCTTAATATCACCAATCAATCCCATGTTGGCATCACTATCTACTTTTAAAGCAGTAGTTAAAAATGGAATTAATTCTTCACGTTTTGAAGCACGTTCTTGAGCGATAAAAGCTGCAATATCATTAACACTAGCAAAATCATCGTTTAGCTGGATTCTGGCTTCAGTTCCAAACTGCTTATAATTTTGACTAGGTTTTCCAGCATAGATATACATTACCAAATCCTTTTTATCAAGTTTCTCAACCTGATCCGCAAATGGTAAATTATTTTGAATTTTTAAGGTATTCTGCCTCATTACTGTGGCTACCATAAAAAAGAATAATAACATAAATACAATATCTGGTAATGCCGCTGTATTTACTGCAGGGATTTCTCCTCCCTTTTTCTTTTTAAATTTAGACATATTTATTAATGTTAAATTTTAAATTATTGTACTTCTGAAAGTTTCTGAGGATAATCAAGTTTAATTTGATCAATTTTCTCTTTCAACTTTTCTTTATTCCCTGGCCAGTTAACATCTTTATAATTAGCTTCCATTTCCGTGAATGCTTGCCCATATAATGCTTGGGCTCTAGCATCTCTTAATTCGTTATATGCTGCTACTAATTCATTTTGAACAGCTATATACATTTTATAAGATGTTTCACGTTCATTCTTTAAAGAAATAATGGCTTTGTCTGGATTATCCGAAGATGAAGGATCTTTTTTTCCTTTACAGTATGAACAAGATCCGTCCCCGCCATTATCTAAAAACTCTCTGGCTGCCTTTCTTAAGTCCTTCAGCTCCATGATATTATCTTCAACAAGTAATTGATCTCTACCGTTTAATAATACAGTAAAAATATTTTTTTGCTTGATAATCACATCTTCATCAGACTCTTCCATTGGAGGAAGCTTTCTATTAATACCTGAATCAACTTCAATAGTAGTTGTTACTAAGAAAAATATTAATAGTAAGAAAGCAATATCGGCCATTGAGCCTGCATTTACTTCTGGTGCTGCTCTTTTTGCCATAATTTTATTTATTTAACATTTTTTTAGCTCCACCATATAGCATAGAGCCAATTGCTAACGCTGCTAGAATATAAAAGGTGTATAATCCCGCGCCTACGTTCTTTGAAACAGATTCTGTTATACCTAAGCCTTTATCATTAAAAGGTTGTAAATTTAAATCTGTCCCTGACGAAATAACATAAGATATGATAACTACTGCTGCAAATGCACCAACTGTCATTAACGTCTTCTTAATATCTCCAGCAAACAATCCTTTGATTACAAAAAGTAGAACTAACAACAACACAATACCCAATACTGCATAAGCTATGTAAAGCATGTTACCGCTCATGTTTTGAGCTGTCTCTTCGTCTCCAGCCATAATTATTAGCGCAAATACCGCACCAATAATAGCTAAAGCAAAAGCTACAATTTTTAAAATTTTATGTAAACCCATAATTTTTTAGTTTTTTAAATTATTACTTTTTGTTTCTAATTAATAGATCCATTAACGTGATAGAAGCATCTTCCATATTGTTAACAATACTATCAATTTTAGCAATAATATAATTGTAAAAAATTTGAAGTATAATAGCCACTACTAAACCAAATACAGTTGTTAAAAGTGCTACTTTAATACCACCTGCAACAAGAGATGGTTGCATATCTCCAGCAGCTTCAATTTTATCAAAGGCTTGAATCATACCAATTACCGTTCCCATGAAACCAAGCATTGGTGCTAGGGCGATAAATAATGAAATCCAAGATACATTCTTCTCTAATTGTCCCATTTGAACTCCACCGTAGGCAACAACAGCTTTTTCGGCAGCTTCAAGACCTTCATCTGTTCTATCTAAACCTTGATAGTAAATAGATGCAACAGGACCTTTTGTGTTTCTACAAACTTCTTTAGCAGCTTCAACTCCTCCAGAAGATAATGCATCTTCTACATCTTGAGTTAACTTCTTTGTGTTAGTTGTAGATAAATTTAAAAAGATAATTCTTTCTATAGCAATTGCTAATCCAAGAATTAAACATAATAATACAATTCCCATGAATCCTGGGCCTCCTTCAATAAACCTCTTTTTTAATTCTTGATGAAATCCAAGTTCTTCAGCAGGTGCTGCGTCTTCTTGTGTCATAGTTGTAACTGTTGTTACGGCTGTACTAGTGTTAGCAATTGTCGTTGCATTAGCAGTTCCGAATGCCACCATCACTGTTATGGCAAGGATAGAAAATAATCTTTTCATGTTCTCGATCTTAATTTTATTAGTTAAAGTGTTAAAGATATAAAAAATAAAGTAATTAAAAACAAAAAAATAACAGCAGAGAGGAAGGGATTCGAACCCTCGATACCCTTTTGAGGTATACACACTTTCCAGGCGTGCGCCTTCGACCACTCGGCCACCTCTCTTTATTTTTTTTATAATTACAGAGGCTCAAATAACAAAAAAAACTTTGAAGGTTAAAATTTTACGCGTTAATTTTAATGCATTTCTCCGCAAACAGGAGCTTCATATTTGGTTTTGAAGGTGTTACTAGAAATCTTATCCCCTAACAAATACATTAATTTGGCTACAGCAGCTTCCGTTGTAAGATCTTTACCAGAAATGACGCCTATCTTTTTCAATGCAGTGCTCGTTTCATAGTGCCCCATAATGACACTTCCACCGGCACATTGGGTAATATTTATGACATGTATTCCTTTTAAAATGGAATCTTTTATTAGATTAATAAACCATTTTTCTGTAGTACAATTTCCAGCACCAAAAGTTTCAATTATTATTGCTTTTAAGTTTTTAGTGTTTAATATGCTTACTAAAACACTTTTAGAAATTCCTGGAAACAATCTTATAACTGCAATATTATTGTCTAATCTTTTATTGACTTTAAATTTCTTTTTAAGGTTAGGTTTAAATAAATATTCGTGATTAATTTTGAGATGAACACCAGATTCTGCCAATTCTGGATAATTAAATGATGCAAATGCTTGAAAATGTTCAGCATTTAATTTTATAGTTCTATTTCCTCTGTATAACTTGTATTCAAAATATAAACCAACCTCTTTAATAACTGGTCTGTTTTTCTTTTGTAATGATGCCAATTGAATTGAAGTAATTAAATTTTCTTTTGCATCCGTTCGTAAATCACCGATAGGAAGTTGTGAACCTGTAAGAATAACTGGTTTTGCTAAGTTTTCCAACATAAAACTTAAAGCTGAGGCAGTATAGCTCATAGTATCACTACCATGAAGCACCACGAAACCATCAAAGTTTTCATAATTAGCCTCTATTAATTCAGCAATTTGCAACCAATTTTTCGGGTTCATATTACTTGAATCAATTGGTTCTTTGAAAGAAACCGTATCAATTTTACAATCTAACAATTTCAACTCGGGAATACTATCTAAAAGATTTTTAAAGTTAAATGCTTTTAATGATCCGGTTTTAAAATCCTTAACCATACCAATAGTTCCTCCTGTGTAAATAAGCAGAATGCTTGTTTTGGGTTTCATTTTAGTTTAAATTTTAAAAACATCTTTTGAGTTTTTCGTTGTTATTTCTGCTATTGTATCCTGTGGCAATTGATAAAGTTCCGATAATTTTTCCAATACCTTTATAATATAACCACTTTCATTTCGCTTACCTCTGTAAGGCACTGGTGCTAAATAAGGGGCATCGGTTTCTAAAACAATATGTTTTAAATCTATTTGCTTTAAAAACTGATCAATTTTACCATTTTTAAAGGTTGCAACCCCTCCAATGCCAAGTTTCATATTAAATGAAATAGCTTTATGAGCCTGTTCTAAGTTACCAGTAAAGCAATGAAATATACCAAATAAATCAGCGCCTCTTTCTGTTTCTAAAACTTCAAATATCTCATCGAAAGCTTCTCTACAATGAATAACTATTGGTAATTTATATGTCTTAGCCAGCTGAATTTGATGTTTGAATGCTTTTTTTTGGATTTCTAAGGTGGATTTGTCCCAATATAAATCAATTCCTATTTCACCTACTGCATAAAATTTTCGATTCGAGAGCATCTCTTCAACATGCTTTAACTCCTCTTGAAAATCATCTTTAACGTGCGTTGGATGCAACCCCATCATTAAAAAAATTTGCTCAGGATATTTTTGCTCCAGCTGTAACATAGCATCTGTATACGATGAATCAATAGCTGGTATAAAAAATCTTGAAATGCCTAAAGCAATTGCACGATTAATCATGTCGTCTCTATCTTCATCAAATGCTTCACTATATAAATGGGTGTGTGTATCAGTTATAATCAAATTCGAAATTTTTTATTAAACTATTTGGTAAAAATAATTGTTTTATAGGATTATATTTGATAAAAACTTAAGAGATGGAAACATTGCAACAATTTTTGGAGCAAAAAGATTATACTAAAATTAAATTACATCTTACCAAAACAAATCATTTTGAGATAAAAGCGACTATAAATGGTAAGAAAGGATTATTTATTTTAGATACTGGTGCATCGAGTTCTTGCGTTGGATTTGAGGGCATTGAAACATTTAAACTTCAAGCAGAAGATTCATTAATTAAAGCGGCAGGTGCAGGAGCCATTGATATGGAAACTAAAACATCGAAAAAAAATATAGTGAAGATTGGAAAATGGAGCAGCAACAAAGTTGTTTTGGTTTTGTTTAATCTTACCCATGTTAATACAGCACTTATAAACCACAACTCAAAGCCCGTTGATGGAATTATTGGTGCAGATATTTTAAAAAAAGCTAAAGCTATTATAGATTACGAAAAGAAATATCTATATTTAAAACTGTAAATATTAATTAATAGTAAATTCTCTCTCAGAAGTTATATGAGTACATCCATTGTTATTGCTGATGACCATCCTTTAATGTTACGAGGTCTAACAGACTTTTTAACATCTAAAGGCTATAATATTATTGGTAGTGCAGAAGATGGAAACGCAGCCTACAATTTAATTGTGAAACTTAAACCTGAAATTGCCATTCTTGATATAAGGATGCCATACAAAACGGGATTAGAAATTGCAGAAGCTTGTAAAAAAAATAACATCCCAACAAAAGTTATTCTAATTACTTTTGATAAAGAAGAAGAACTTTACGATCAAGCCAAAGCCTTTAATGTTTACGGATATATTTTAAAGGAGTTCGCTGTAGAAGAAATTGAAAATTGTATCAGTAATGTAGTGAATGGTAAGCCCTATTTTAGTGAAGAGATAGCATCATACCTAAACGTAAGTAATATTAATAAAAAACCAGAAACGCTTGAATGTTTAACAAAATCTGAATTAAAAATTGTTAAGCTGATTTCTGAAAGCAAAACAAGTCAAGAAATTGCCGATGAATTATCAATCTCAGTACGAACTGTAGACAAGCACCGCAGTAACATTGTGCATAAACTTGAGTTAGACAAAAAACCAACTTCATTGTCTATTTGGGCCAACGTTAATAAAGATTTTTTACAAAATACGTAGAAGTGCGTATTTTTTATACGTGAAATTTTAATTATCTTTACAGTGCTATTAATTAGTTCTTAGGGAGAATTATTTGGAGGCTCTGGATTCTTAGAATTTAGAGCCTCCTGCTTTTCTATAGTTTTTATAATCGATAAAAATACGTAGTAGTGCGTATTTTTTTGTAAGACAATACGCCGTATATTTATAGTGCTATTAATTAATTCTTTTGAGAGAGAATTTTTTAGGTGCTCTGCACTGTAATGGTGCAGAGTTTTTATTTTTAACTTAATTCCAAAACCATGTTAAAGTCTCAAATGGAAAAAGATAATAATATCATAAACAAATATATAATCATTGGATTAACCACTTTAGTTGTTATAGTAATTACCGTAAACATTATTATGTTCTTTATTTAGTTAGTCTTAGCCCTATAATCCTATTAAAATAAAAAAGGTGTTACTAATTTGTAACACCTTTTTTTATTTATATTGAATAATTACTTTATAATTCTAATGCTTTTTTAACATCATTATCCATTAGTAATTCTATTGGATTTTCTAATGCCTCTTTTACAGCCACTAAAAAGCCAACACTTTCTTTTCCATCAATTATTCTATGGTCGTAAGATAAAGCTACATACATAATTGGTCTTATTTCAACTTTACCATCTACAGCAACAGGGCGCTCTACAATGTTATGCATACCTAAAATACCACTTTGAGGTGGGTTAATAATTGGCGTAGATAACATACTACCAAACACACCACCGTTTGTAATTGTAAAGGTGCCTCCAGTCATTTCATCAACGGTAATTTGTCCGTCTCTTGCACGAAGCGCTAGTCGTTTTACTTCAGATTCTACACCTCTAAAACTTAAGTTTTCAGCATTTCTAATAACAGGTACCATTAATCCTTTTGGTCCGGAAACAGCTATACTAATATCACAAAAATCATATGAAAGCATTTCTTTCCCATCAATCATAGAATTTACCGCGGGATACATTTTTAAAGCTCTAACAATAGCTAAGGTAAAGAAACTCATGAAGCCTAAACTAACACCATGTTTTGATTTAAAGGTTTCTTTATATTCACTTCTTAAAGCAAAAATTGGAGACATATCTACTTCATTAAAAGTAGTTAACATCGCAGTTGTATTTTTTGCTTCAACTAAACGTTCTGCAACTTTACGACGAAGCATAGACATTTTAGTTCGCGAAGTTCCTCTATTACCACCTGTAGGTGTTCCCATAGAAGGCACAGCCTTAACAGCATCATCCTTAGTTATTCTACCATCTTTCCCTGTTCCAGAAATTGCACTCGCATCCATTCCCTTTTCAGCTAAAATCTTTTTAGCAGCAGGACTTGCCGTTCCCGTTGCATACGTTTTAGCTTCAGCTGGTGCTTTTGGAGTTTCAGCTTTTGGCGCTTCAGATTTCTTTTCTTCTGTTTTAGGCGCATCACTTCCTTCCGGTTTTTCTGCACTCGTATCAATTAAACAAACTACTGCACCAACAGCAACAGCATCACCTTCTTCGGCTTTAAGAGTGATTATTCCGCTAGCCTCGGCAGGCAACTCTAGTGTTGCTTTATCGCTATCTACCTCAGCAATGGCTTGGTCTTTTTCTACATAATCGCCATCTTCAACTAACCATGTTGCTATTTCTACTTCTGTAATAGATTCACCTGGTGAAGGCACTTTCATTTCTAAAATCATTTTCTATAATTTTAATGGTATCTTAAATTGTAATCTTTTGTTATTCTTTATCAAACACTGCGTTTATTACGCGTTTTTGTCTTCTTTTATCTCTTGTTCCAGAACCTGGAGCTGGTACAGAATTGTATGGTCTTGCACATACTTCTAATTTTACTAAATCCATTCGTTGTAACATGTGGCTCCAAGCACCCATGTTTTTCGGTTCTTCTTGTGCCCAAATATACTTTTTAACATTTGGATACTTGTTAATCACTTCTTGAATTTTTTCAAGATGAAGTGGGAATAATTGTTCAATTCTAACTAATGCAACATCATCGCGACCAGATTCTTCTCTTTCAGCAAGCAAATCATAATAGAATTTACCTGTACAGAATACTAGTTTTTTGACATTTTTAGGATTTATGTCATCGTCAATAACCTCATTAAATTGTCCTGAAGCGAGGTCTTTAATTGAAGAAACCGCTTTAGGATGACGTAATAAACTTTTAGGTGTGAAAACAATTAAAGGTTTTCTAAAATTGCGTTTCATTTGACGGCGTAATAGATGGAAAAAGTTTGCAGGAGTTGTACAATCGGCCACAATCATATTATCGTTTCCACACAATTGAAGAAAACGTTCCATTCTTGCTGAAGAATGTTCTGAACCTTGCCCCTCATAACCATGTGGTAATAAAACAACAATACCGTTTTGAGATTTCCATTTATCTTCTGCTGCTGATAAATACTGATCGAATATAATTTGAGCACCGTTACTAAAATCACCAAATTGCGCTTCCCATATGGTTAGCGTATTCGGGTTTGCCATGGCATAACCATAATCGAAACCTAACACACCATACTCGGACAAAAATGAATTGAAAATATACATTTCACCTTTGTTTTCAGGGTTTGTATTTAATAAATTAATACGATCTTCTGAAATCTCGTCACGTAAAATAGCATGCCTGTGGCTAAAAGTTCCACGCTCAACATCTTGCCCTGAAATACGCACGTTAAAGCCTTCTTCTAATAAACTTCCATAAGCTAAAGTTTCAGCCATTCCCCAATCTAAAGTATCAGATTCAAAAACCATTTTTGCACGTCCATCAAGAATTCTTTCAGCTTTACGAACAAATTTAACTCCTTTAGGAACTGTAGAAACCACTTTAGAAATATGTTCTAATTTATCTTTAGCATAAGCTGTGTCTTCTTTTTTTAGAATGGCATCAAGTCCTTTGCGTTCAAAACCTGTCCAGCGTTCTTGCATAAACTCTCTTACCTTAGAAGAATCGGCTTTTTTAGCAATTTCATATTCTCTTTCTAAGGTACCCTTAAACTCTTCTACTATTTTTTCTGCATATGTTTTGTCAATGGTATTTTCAGCTATGAGCTTATCAACATAAATCTTAAACGGATTAGGATGCTTTGCTATGTTTTTGTATAGTTTAGGTTGCGTAAATCTTGGTTCATCTCCTTCATTATGACCATATTTTCTGTAACCTAATAAATCGATATAAACATCTTTTTTATAACGCATTCTGTATTCTAGTGCCAACTCAACCGCATGCACAACAGCTTCAGCATCATCAGAATTAACATGCAATACTGGAGACAATGTTACTTTTGCAACATCGGTACAATAGGTACTAGAACGCGCATCAAGATAATTTGTAGTAAAACCAATTTGATTGTTTACTACAATATGTATCGTTCCTCCGGTTTTGTATCCATTCAATTGACTCATTTGAGCCACTTCGTACACCACTCCCTGGCCCGCAATAGCAGCATCACCATGCACAATAATTGGAATGATCTTAGAGTCATCACCATTGTAATCACTATCTATTTTGGCTCTTGTAATACCTTCGGCTACAGGTGCAACCGTTTCTAAATGCGACGGGTTCGGCACTAAATTCATCTTGATATTTTTACCGTTTTGGTAAGTTTTATCAAGTGTTAAACCCAAATGGTATTTTACATCGCCATCAATATTTTCATCTTCAAAATCTTTACCATCAAACTCGCTAAATAATTCATTTACTGGTTTTCTAAATATATTAACAAGTGTACTTAAACGTCCTCTATGTGCCATTCCTAACACACATTCTTTCACACCATATCGTTCAACAGCATAAAAAAGAACATTACTTAAAGCTGGAATTAATGACTCGCCTCCTTCTAACGAAAAGCGTTTTTGTCCTACATATTTAGTTTGCAAAAAGTTTTCAAAAGTTACGGCTTGGTTTAGTTTTGAAAGAATATATTTTTTAGTTTCAGCCGAAAAATTTGGCTGATTATCATTTTTATTCAGTTGGTCTTGCCACCATTTAATAACCTCTGGGTTTCGCAAGTACATATATTCAATACCAATTGAACTGCAGTAAATACGCTCTAAATGTTCAATAATTTCGCGTAAATTTTTCGCACCAATTCCTAAAATTTCTCCGGCATTAAAAACGGTGTCTAGGTCTTGTTCCGTAAGTCCGAAATTGCTAATATCTAAAGTTGGTGAGTATGTTCTACGGTCTCGAACAGGATTTGTTTTGGTAAACAAATGTCCTCGCATTCTGTATCCATCGATAAGCTTTACTACGTTAAACTCTTTTTGAACTTGTTCTGGTATTTGAGTAGAAACACCTTCAATTATCTCGCCTTCTAATCCGTAGTTTTCACTTCCAAAATCATACCCTTGAAAAAAGGCTCGCCAACTAGGTTCTACGGCGTCTGGGTTTTGTTGATATTGCTCGTATAAATCGGCAAAAAATGCTGTATGTGCCGCGTTTAAAAATGAAAATTTATCCATTGTATTTTATATTCCCATGTAGGTTAGTCAAAATATGAGGCAAAAATACAACTTTTACTAAAACTTGATGTTTCTTTAACTATATTTATAATCATGAAGATCACGATTAATAAAAAATTCAATTATTCGTTAAATTTTTATCAAATTATTAAAGCATGAAGTTAATTCTTTCGATTTACGAAAAGGTTATAGTTCTATCAATTCTAGCATTATTTAGTAACCAATTAATATTTGCACAAGAATCAAAAAGCGATTTTTGGAACCACGTGAGATTTGGTGGTGGTTTAGGTCTTAATTTTGCTAACGAATTTTTCAGTGCCACCATTGCACCAAGCGCAATTTATGATATTGACCAAAATGTTTCGTTAGGAGTCGGGCTAAATGCTACGTTTAATAGTCAAAAAAATGCCTATAAGTCTACAATTTTAGGTGGAAGTTTAATAGGGTTATTTAATCCTGTTGAAAGTATTCAAATTTCAACAGAATTTGAACAATTAAATGTTAACCGTCGCTATGATAATAATTTGAATATTTCTAACAACAACTATTGGATACCTGCATTGTATTTCGGGGCAGGTTACCGAAGCGGAAACGTTACATTTGGCGTGAGATATGATGTTTTATACGATGATGAAAGAAGTATTTATGCCAATCCTTGGGCGCCATTTGTTAGGTTTTATTTTTAAAGTGGCAAAAATGCTTTTCCCAACTTAACTTCTAAAGCCAGCTCATTTATAGTTTTATTATTTAGTGTTTTTAAAATTTTATTTCTTGAAGCGCTCAACACATAATGTAACGGACAGGGTTTATTTTCATTACATTCATTTAAACTTAACATACAAGAATTCAAATTATCTTCACCATCAATTACGCTTATTATATTAATTACTGTTTTGTTCAAATTGTCTTCATCCAGATAAAATCCTCCTTTTGGCCCTCGCGCAGAAGAAATCAAATTTTCTCTAACTAATTGCTGTAATAGCTTCGCTATATAAGCCTTCGGAACGTTTATAGGCTTCGCAATATCTTTCACCATAATTTTATTATCGATACTTGAGTGTGTTGCCAAATACAGTAGTGCTTTTATGGCATATTTTGAAGAATTTGAAATCATATTCAATATTAGTAAAATAAAGGTTAAAATAAAAAAGATGTTTTTGTCTTAAATATGATTTTTATCATATTATATAATTTGATTACTACATAGTTTTGTTTTATTAAAACCGTAAAAATGAAACTGTCTGCAATACATTTAAATTTCAGTATCTATAATTGTTGGCAATTTCATCCTACAAATTAAAAATTTGATAAATGAAAACTACACTAAAACTATTTACCATTTTATTCGCCATCATATTAATAGGTTGTGGTGGAAAAGAAGAAAAGAAGAAAGAAGGTTTTTCTTATGAAAAGAAAGCTTCAACAGAACAAACCAAAACCACTGAATCCGCAGTTCCTGCTTCTAAGCAAGTTGACTTAAGCAATAAAGGCATTGGGCCTATTAAGTCATTGACTTTAGATGCAGTGGATCAAGAAATGGCAGCCCATGGTGCCGATGTTTTTAAAAAAATGTGTACCGCTTGCCACAGACCAGACAAAAAATTTATAGGTCCATCTCCAAAAGACATTTTGAATCGAAGATCTCCAGAATGGGTTATGAATATGATTCTAAATCCTGACGAAATGGTTCAAAAAGATCCGCTGGCCAAAGCCTTATTAATTGAATTTAATGGATCTCCCATGGCAAACCAAAATTTATCAGAAGAAGATGCTAGAGCCGTTTTAGAATATTTTAGAACACTCTAGACCTCAATTATAACTAAATACAAACCAATGAAAACACTAATCAAATCATTATTATTAATTGTCCTTTCAGTATGCTTTATTGCTTGTAATAACAATGCCAAAACAGCTGAAAATTCAAATGACACGACCACTAATGAAGCATCCAACGAAAAAACTGGACAAGCTTTCATTGAGGACGAAGGAGGGACTCCAAATGCACTGCAATTGGCAATTGCATCGAAAGATCACTCAACTTTGGTCGCTGCAGTACAAGCCGCAGAAGTAGAAAATGCATTAGTAAATGTTGGCCCATTAACAGTTTTTGCGCCCAATAATGCGGGATTTGCTAAAATAGATGAGGCAACGCTTAACGATTTACTTAAGCCTGAAAATAAAAGTAAACTAGCTTTTATTCTAACACATCATGTCGCGCCTGCAAATTATCCAATTGAAACACTTAAGAAAAATGCAGTAAAAAATAGAAAACTTTATATGGCTTCTGGTAAGTATTTAGAGGTTACTGAGAAAGATGGTGATATTTATGTAGACGGTGTTAAAATTATTGGAACTGTTAACGTAAGTAATGGATGGGTACATGTTACAGAAGATGTTATCCTCCCGAAAGATTAAAAAAACAACTAATAAAATCTAAATTATATGAATACAATAGGTAAATATTTATTGGGTGTTGCTGCACTTATCTTAATGACAAATTGTGGCAATAACAATAGTAATAGTAACTCTGGAGCCATGTCATCAAGCAAAGCTGAAAAAGTATATGTGGCACCAGGTGAACATGATGAGTACTATGCTTTCTTTTCAGGAGGTTATAGTGGTAACATTACTGTCGCTGGTCTTCCAAGTGGACGCATGTTAAAGGAAATTCCTGTATTTTCTCAATTTCCAACTTCTGGTTACGGATATTCTGAAGAAACCAAACCTATGTTAAATACTTCTTTTGGTTTTGTACCTTGGGGAGATGCTCACCATCCAGATATTTCGCAGACCAATGGTGAATTAGATGGGCGATGGATTTTTATCAATGAAAATAACACACCGCGTATTGCGCGTATTAGTTTAGAAACTTTTGAAACTGAAGAAATTATTGAGCTACCTAATAGTGCTGGTAATCATGCCTCTTCATTTGTAACTGAAAATACTGAATATATTGTTGCAGGTACTCGTTTCGCTGTACCAAATCCACAACGTGATATGCCAATAAGTGAAATGAAAGGACAATTTAAAGGACCGCTTTCATTTGTAAGTATTGCAGATAATGGCAGAATGAATTTAGAATTTCAATTAAACATGCCTGGTTTTAACTATGATTTAGCGCATCCAGGACGAAATAAATCTCATGGTTGGTTCTTCTTTACTAGTTATAACACTGAAGAGGCAAACACGCTAATGGAAGTAAATGCGTCCCAAAATGATAAAGATTATATCGCAGCCGTAAATTGGAAAAAAATTGTAGAATATGTAAAAAACGGTGGTGGCAAAAAAGTTGCTGGTACTTATGCACATAATGTTTATGATGAAAAAACACACACTGCTACATCTACCATGAAAGAAGGTGTGATTTCTATAAACCCAGTAGAAGTTGAAGGTGCTGTTTTCTATATTCCTATTCCAAAATCACCACATGGATGCGATGTTGATCCTTCCGGTGAATATATTATTGGTAGTGGAAAATTATCTACAGATTTGAGTGTGTATTCATTTGAAAAAGTTCTTAAAGCCATAGAAAACAAGGATTTTGTAGCTGATGCTTACGGCATTCCTGTTTTAAGCTATGAAAACACCATTGCTGGAGTTGTAAAACAACCAGGTTTAGGTCCTTTACACACTGAGTTTGATGGAAAAGGAAATGCATATACAACCTTCTTTATTTCATCTGAAGTGGTAAAATGGAAATTAGGTACTTGGGAAATATTAGATAGACAACCTACATTCTATTCCGTAGGGCATTTAATGATTCCTGGAGGAAATTCTAGAAAACCATTTGGTAAATATATGGTAGCGATGAATAAAATAACCAAAGACCGTTACTTACCAACTGGACCAGAGTTAGAGCACTCTGCACAGTTATATGATATTTCTGGAGATAAAATGGAATTACTTTCTGATTTTCCAACTCATGGTGAACCTCACTATGCGGCTGGTATTAGAGCTGACCTTATAAAAGAGAAAAGCAAAAAGTACTATGAGTTATCAGAAAATGAGCATCCATATGCTGCTAAAAGCGAAAGCGAAGCTACAGTTACTCGTAATGGTAAAGAAGTTCATATAAGTATGACCATGATTCGTAGTCACTTCTCACCCGATAATATAGAAGGTGTTAAAGTTGGCGACAAAGTGTACTTACACATGACAAACTTAGAACAAGATTTTGATGTACCACACGGATTCTCAATTATAGGTGCCAATACTTCTGAAATTTTAGTAATGCCAGGGCAAACTAAAACAATCATTTGGGAACCAAAACGCGAAGGTGTTTGGCCATTCTATTGTACAGATTTTTGTTCTGCATTACATCAAGAAATGCAAGGATATATCAGAGTATCTGCAGCAAATTCTAACACACCTCTAAAGTTTACATTAGATGATGAATAAAAAGGAAGTAGTTAAATAGTTTTAGTGTTAAAAAATGTTATTTAACTCAAATTTGGGCGAGTAGAAATAACTCGCCCATTTCTTTAAATTAAAGTTATATGAAATCTGCAAGTATAATAATGATAATAGGCTCTGCGCTTTTACTAGGGCTATTTGTGTTTCCCTTATGGAGTATCGAGCTAGAAGCACCGCAATACCCGAGTGGTATTGGTATGAATATTCATCTCGATGGACTTCAAGGAAAAGAAAAACATGATTTGCAAAATATTGATGGTCTTAACCATTATATTGGCATGCGGAAACTTCCAAAAGCCGATGAAATGTGGGAATTTAGTGCTTTTCCAAAGGTTATTGGCGGGATGGCTGCTTTAGGAATCATAATTGGTTTATTAGGTTTGTTTAAAGTTATTTCAGCTAAATGGTTTTTAGGCTGGTTAATATTAATGTGTGCATTAGGTATTCTAGGCATGTACGATTTTAATGCTTGGATGGTAGATTACGGTACTAATTTAGACCCTAAAGCCATAATGAAAATGACAGATGCCGATGGTAATCCACTAAGTTATAAACCGCCATTATTTGGCACAAAACATATTCTTAACTTCGTAGCACATTCATATCCAAGTATTGGTGCCTACATGATGGGGTTCGGTATGTTTTTAACTTTTGTTGCCTTTTGGATGGGAAATAAAAAAGTAAAATCTTTAAAAGCATGAAACGTTTTGGCCTTTTAGTAATCTTTTTTTTAATGCTGGCATGCAGTAAAAAACCTGAGCCCATTAATTATGGGACAGACATGTGTCAGTATTGTAAAATGACAATAGTTACAAAAACACACGCAGCGCAAATGGTTACGCAAAAAGGCAAGCAATTTAAGTTTGACGCCATTGAGTGTATGATTCGGTTTTTAGAAGACAAACAAGATCTTATTGAAAATAGTAATTTACTAATTACGAATTATCGTAAACCAGGTGTTATGACAGATGCTAAATCTGCAAGTTATACCATAAGTGAACAAATTACCAGTCCTATGGGAGCTAATCTTACGGGTTTTGATTCCTTAGAGGAAGCAAAATCAATTATCAATGATGGTTCCGCACAATTTTATGATTGGAATGGTATTTTTAAAAAGTTAAACTAAATTCGTAGTATGAAAATACGCCTTTGTATTCTGTTGTTTTTAATCACAACTTGTTTTGCAGCAGCAAAAACAATTACAGTTTGCGAAGCAGGTTGTGATTTTAACCGCATACAAACGGCAGTTGATAGCTCGAAAAGTGGAGACCATATTTTCATTAAAAAGGGGCTTTATAAAGAATCTAACATAATTATTTACAAGAAATCACTTCATATTACTGGTGAAGAGGGCACAATAATAGACACTCAACAAAATGGTTATGGCTTTTCAGTTGAAGCCACAGATATTATTATTAAAAACTTAATAATTAAAAATATCGAAATTAGCTATACCAAAGAGTACGCTGCTATTTTACTCTTTAAATCTTATGATTTTGTAATTGAAAATGTTACTGTAGAAAATGCGTTTTTTGGTTTTTTAATTCAAAAATCTAAAGATGGTTTGGTACATAATAACACTATTTCTGGTGAAGGAAAGGCAGAAGCAGATTCCGGCAATGCCATTCACCTCTGGCATTGTGAAAATGTAAACATTACTAATAATGATGTTAGACGTATGCGTGACGGGATATACTTAGAATTTGGGAGTAACAGTTATATCTCAAACAATTACTCTACTGGAAATATGCGCTACGGATTGCATTTTATGTTCTCTAATGAGAACACTTATGAAAACAACACATTTGAAGCCAATGGTGCCGGAGTCGCAGTAATGTTTTCGAAAAAAATAAAAATGTTCAACAATGTTTTTAAAAAAAATTGGGGAACAGCATCCTATGGCATCTTACTAAAAGAAATCAATGATGCCGAATTAAAACATAATATTTTTGAAGACAACACTATTGGCATTAATGCCGATGGTACCAACCGTATCACCTATACAGAAAATACATTTAAAAATAATGGTTATGCTATAAAAGTTCATGGTGCTTGTTATGATAATATCTATTCAAAAAATAATTTCTTGTACAATTCTTTTGATTTATCCTATTCAGGAAACTTAAATAGTAATAAGTTTGAAAATAACTATTGGAGTAATTATACTGGTTATGATTTAGATAAAAATGGTATTGGTGACATACCGTATAGACCCGTTAAATTATTTTCATACTTGGTAAATAGGACTCCGGAAAGCATTGTTTTACTGCGTAGTCTTTTTATAGACATTATTGATTTTTCTGAAAAAGTATCACCGGTTTTCACACCAGAAAATCTTATTGACAATCAACCTTTAATGACACTGGTTACATGGTAGAAATAACCAATTTATTTAAAAAATTTGGCAAAAACGATGTGCTAAATGGCATCAATCTTTCAATTAAAGAAGGTGGTATTTTTGCTGTACTTGGTCCTAACGGTTCAGGAAAAACGACGATTATAAAAACTATTCTTGGCATGGTGATTCCAGATGAAGGAACCATCAAAGTCTTTGAATCAAATATTAAGAACAACTCAGATTACAGACATAAAATAGATTATTTACCTCAGATTGCTAATTTTCCAAGTAATCTAAAAGTTAATGAATTAATCAAGATGATTAAAGACTTAAGAGGCCATACTGAAGTGGATAAAGATTTAATCGAAACATTTAAACTTGAACCTTTTCTTAACAAAAAGCTAGGTACTTTATCTGGTGGTACTAAACAAAAAGTAAATATTGTTTTAACCTTTATGTTTAATAGCCCTATTATAATTCTAGATGAACCAACTACTGGTTTAGACCCCATTTCATTAATACGACTTAAAGAATTAATTCAAGCGGAAAAAGCAAAAGGCAAAACCATCATAATAACATCTCATATTATGAGTTTTGTAGAAGAAGTTGCAGACGAAATTGTTTTTATTCTAGAAGGGAAAATTTACTTTAAAGGCAGTATTTCTGAATTGAAGACTAAAACAAAACAACAAGATTTTGAGCATGCTATTGCTAACATATTAACCGAAAACCATGTTTAAAATTTTAAAATACAGCTTTTTTGATTTAATGCGAAGCAGTTGGAGCTATGTCTATTTTGCTTTTTATTTGCTATTAGGTATTGTGCTCTTATTTCTTAATAACGATTTATCTAAAGCGGTAATAACACTAATGAATGTTATAATTGTATTGGTTCCACTTATCGGTACTATTTTTGGTGTTATGTACTATTATAACTCAAAAGAATTTACCGAGTTATTATTAGCTCAACCCTTAAAACGATCTTCTATTTTCTTAGGACAATATTTAGGTGTGGCCATCTCTTTGTCTATGAGTTTAATTCTAGGTTTAGGACTTCCTTTTATTGCTTATGGTTTATTCAAATCTAACGCCATTTGGGACTTTTCATTATTGTTAATTGTTGGTGTGTTTTTAACCTTTATTTTTAGCGCTTTGGCATTTAATATTGCACTTTCTAATGAAAACAGAATTAAAGGTTTTGGTTATGCCATACTTATGTGGTTATTCTTAGCCATTATATATGACGGGTTATTTTTAATGTCGCTTATACTGTTTGAAGATTACCCACTCGATAAAGTTTCATTAATCGGTACAATGCTAAACCCTATAGATTTATCAAGAACACTCATTCTTTTAAAGTTAGATATTTCAGCGTTATTAGGTTATACTGGCGCAGTATTTAAGCAATTTTTCGGCACCAACTTTGGGCTTATTATTTCTCTTTTTGCTTTATTAATTTGGGTAGTATTGCCAGTAATTAGAATAGTACTTAAATCGAAAAGAAAAGATTTTTGAGGCAATAATTGGCATTAAAATTTTAACGGATGAAAACAAAATCCTTAACCATAATACTCATATTTATAGCCACATTAGGTTGTAAAAACGGGACGAAAACTGAAGCTATTTCAACAGCAGATAATTTAGAGCTCATTTTAAACAACGGTGAAAAATGGATAGCCAATAAAGAAACACATATTGGTATGCATCGAATGGATTCCATTTTGAAAAATAACAGAACTTCAGATGGTAATTTATTGGGTGATGCACTTTCAAAAGAAACCAGTTACATTATAAAAAGTTGCGATATGAAAGGAGAAGCACACGACCAACTCCATGTGGTTCTTGTTCCTATTTTAGAAGAAATAACAGAAATTAAAGATGTCAAAAATGCGTCTGAATTAAAGCAAAAAACATCAACCTTAAAAAATCTGATAGCAACATATTTTGATTATTTTAAATATAATTGAAAAGGTATCTAGATAGTGACATCTAACTTTCGTAAACATTAAACCTTTATCATTTGGATATAATTAAAAATTCCAGAAAAGTTACCCTTTCTGGAATTTTAGGATTCTTAAAACTAGTTTTTTTGCGAACAAAATTAATGCTATTAACTAAATTGTTGCTCTAGTTTTATGGCCTTAGGGAATAAAATGTTATTTTCTAAATGGATATGTAAGTGCAAATCTTTTTCAAATTCTTCTAACATAGCAAATGTTACACGATATGTATTACATGCATCTGCAGGTGGGTTATAATTATCCGTCAATGCAGCTATTTCTCTAAAACGTTCACCTTCATTATCATGTTCTTGCATCATCACTTCAATTGGGTTCATAACTGTCCCAAATTGCGGCGCCGCTACAGTCGCTGTATTTAATGTTGCAGATACCATTTTCTTAACAAACGGAAAAAGAATCAATTCTTCTTTTTTCATATGTGCTGCCAACTCACCTGCCGATGCTGTAAAAAGTTGGTTTATTTTTAATAATTCTGGATGGCGCTCCCCATGTACGCGACATAGTTTATCTAAAAACTGACGCAATACAGGAATTTTTTCTTCTACATATCGATGGTGTTTTTTTTCAATATAATCAGCTAATAAATCTAATGGCCACGATTTGTAATCTATTGATTGTTCACCTTTATTACTTAAAACGCTTTGCAGCTCATCTAATAAATCATTGCTATCAATTCCTTTTTTTTCGCAGGCTTCTTGAATGGTTCTATTCCCATTGCAGCAAAAATCTATTTTATACTTAGAAAAAACTGCTGCTGTTCTATAATCTTCGGCTACAAATTGCCCAATTTGTTTTTCTGAATCTTTTTTTATTGTTACCATAAGTAATTATTTAATTCGGATAATTTTATCCTATTTATATTCAAATTTTTTTAGACCTTTAAAAATGAAGCCCCAGACTTAATGTTAAGTGCTAGTTCTTCTAAACTCGTATTCTCTAGCATAAATTTTAACTCTTCTCTTACACTTTTAAACTTATCGTGCACAGGACAAGGATGTGCCTCATCACATTTATGTAAACCCAAACCACAGCCATTATAGATAGCATCGCCATCAATAGCATTTACAATTTGAGCCAGTTTAACTTTAGCGATTTTATTTTTATCAATTTCAAATCCACCATAAGCACCTTTTATGGAATTTACAATATCATGTTTTACTAAGGCCTGTAAAATTTTAGCAGTAAATGCTTGCGGAGAATCTATTTCCTTTGCTATTTCTTTAGGGCTAACAAGCTTACTTTCATAAGAATTGATAGCAATAAAAATTGATGCTTTTATACCGTATTCGCAAGCTTTAGAAAACATATAATGTATTAATATGATACAAAAATATAAAATATTTTTAATTAAGACTAATTTGTCTTAATTAAATTTGTTCTTGTACCAAACTTTTTGCCATTCACGTTTCAAAATTAAAAAAGAAACCTCCTCTGCTAGCTTCACCATATCGTCTCCATCTAGAGCTTTCACTTGCTTTTCTGATACATCAATTATGTAAAGCAAGTTCAAGTATTCGGTAAATTTCTCTTGAATCAATTTATAAATAGTTTCATGAAGCATAAGTTTTAAGCTTGTTGGAAGAATTTCTTCATGAAAATCTAAATCGATATTAGCCAAAAGCAAATCTTTATTTAACTGTTGAATTAATTTCTTGTATAGGTCTAATTGATTCGCTTCTTCAATTAAATCATTAAAAGTTGTAGGTAACTGCATTAAACGGTTCTGTTCATTAAATTATTACCAAATGCTTTTAACAGCATCTTTTTTTCTTCAGAAATATTTAAAGTTTCTAAAACTTTAAATGCATTACTCGTATAATTCTTAATAGCTTGTTTTGTTTCTTCTGCAGAACCTGAAGCAACAAACAATGCTTTCGCTTCTTTAATTTTTGAATCAGTATTTTGCGGATGTGATGCAAAAAGTTGGGCTAGTTTTACTTTATCATCATCATTTGAAAACTCCAACGCTTTTAAATACAAATAGGTCTTTTTGTTTTCAATAATATCTCCTCCTACTTGCTTTCCAAACGTTTTTGGGTCGCCAAAAGCATCCAGATAATCGTCTTGTAGTTGAAAAGCAATCCCAAGGTTTTTACCAAACTCGTAAATACTATGTTGGTCTTCTATAGAAGCTCCTGCAATTATGGCTCCCATTTTCATAGCAGCACCAACTAAAACTGCAGTTTTGTATTCTATCATTTTTAAATATTCCGGAATGGTAACATCATTTCGCGTTTCAAAATCCACATCATATTGTTGACCTTCACAAACTTCCAAAGCCGTTTTACTAAATAACTTTGCTAAAGCTTGAAAGGTATTCGCGTCATAATTTTCAAATAACTGATAAGCCATAATTAACATGGCATCTCCAGATAAAATTCCTGTATTTACATCCCATTTTTCATGAACAGTTTTATGTCCGCGTCTTAATGGTGCATCGTCCATAATATCATCATGTACTAACGAAAAGTTATGAAAAACTTCAATACTCAATGCTGCATTTAAAGCCCCTTTATAGTCGCCATTAAAAACATCCGTAGTCATTAACGTTAATACTGGCCTGAGCCTTTTGCCTCCTAAAGCTAAAATATAATCTATTGGGTCGTATAAATTTTTGGGCTCTTTTACAGTAGAGTATGCTTTTAAGTAAGCTGTAAACTCTTGTTGGTATTTTTCTATTGATAGCATCAAACAAAAATAGAGTAATTCAGCATAATTAAAAACAACAATGTATAGGATATGTTAAAAAAACATTAAAACTTAGGAAACTTTTTTTGTTTTTATAGTTTCCTAAGCTATATTTGCACCACTTATGAGAGAAAAGATTATAGAAAAAACAGCCGAAATGTTCCTTACGCTAGGCTTTAAAAGTGTTACAATGGACGATATTGCTCAAGAAATGGGCATTTCGAAAAAAACCATTTACGTGCACTTTGCTAATAAAACCAAACTGGTTGAAGCGGTGACATTTACCCTTTTTGAAAACATTTGTGATGGTATTGATTGTATTTGTTTTGCATCAAAAAATCCAATTGAAGAGCTTTACGACATTAAAATGTTTGTAATGCATCATTTAAAAAGCGAAAAATCTTCCCCACAATTTCAACTTAAAAAATATTACCCAAAAATATACGAAGCTTTAAAAATTCAGCAATTTGCTAAAATGCATGACTCTGTAAAATCAAGCTTACAAAAAGGTATTGACACAGGCTTGTTTAGATCTAATATTAACGTCGATTTTATTTCTAGAATGTACTTTAATGGCATGACGGGAATTAAAGACAACACCATTTTCCCTTTAGAAATTTACACCATGGAATATTTAATGGAAAGCTATTTAGAATACCATTTAAGAGCCATAGTTACTGACAAAGGATTACAAATATTAAACACTTACTTAACATCAAATCAATCATAAAATGAAGAAAAAACTAATACTATTTTTTAGTTTATTATGTTCCATTGTAATGATTTCGCAAGAAAGCAGCCAAAGTTTTTCATTACAAGAAGCCATAGATTTTGCCTTAGAAAATAACAGAAGTGCTAAAAATGCAGCCTTAGATATTAAAGCAGCTGAGAAACAAAAGTGGGAAACAACCGCAACAGGTTTACCACAACTTAGCGCAAACATAGATTATCAAAACTTTTTAAAACAACAAGTTTCTTTAATTCCTGCCGAATTTTTTGGAGGAAACGAAGGTGAGTTTTCAGAAGTAATTTTTTCAACAAAACAAAGTGTTACGGCCTTTGCTAAAATAGATCAGTTAATTTTTGATGGTTCTTATTTAGTTGGGCTTCAGTCGGCCAAAGTATTTTTAGAAATTTCTAAAAACGCTAAAGAAAAGACCGATTTAGAAGTTAGAAAAGCTGTAATTAATGCTTATGGTAATGTGCTTTTGGCTGAAGAAAGTGTAAAAATATTAGAGCGTAACATTAGTATTCTTCAAAAAAATCTTGACGAAACCACAAAAATTTATGAAAATGGTCTTGAAGAAGAAGAAAGTGTTGAGCAATTACAAATTACACTTTCAGGAGTAGAGAGTAACTTAAATAAGACCAAAAGATTAAAAACTTTAGCTTATCAAATGCTGAACATGACTCTTGGTTTAGATATAAACGCAAAAACTGTATTAACTGATGCGCTTGAAAACCTTACCGCTCAATATATAAGCATCAATTTATTGGAAAATGAAGGAAATGTTGAAAACACCATTGATTATAAAATTGCCAAAAACGATGAGGTTTCTAAATCACTATTATTAAAACTAGAAAAAAGTAAAGCTTTACCGCGACTTTCAGCATTTATAAACGGCGGGTATTCGGCATTCAGCAATACGTTTACATTCACTGATAGTGATCAAGACTGGTTTGGGTCATCGTTAGTAGGTATAAACATGAGTATTCCAATTTTTAGTTCTGGCATGCGAAGTGCATCAACGCAACGTGCAAGAATAAATCTTGAAAAAGCTAAAGATGATTTAACCGAAACCGAGCAACGTATAAAACTTGAAATAGCTGCGGCTAAAAGTGATTACCAGTTTGCTATCGAGGATTACGAAAACAAAAAGAAAAACTTAAATCTTGCCGAACGTATCGAGCAAAAAAACCAAACCAAATTTTTTGAAGGTATTAGTTCGAGTTTCGAATTGAGACAAGCACAAACTCAACTTTACAGTTCTCAACAAGAATTCCTTCAAGCGATGTTGGATGTTATTAATAAAAAAGCTGAATTAGAAACCGTTTTAAACACCATTAATTACTAAAATCAATCAAAATGAAATATATATATTCTCTTGCATTAACTTCTCTATTACTTGCATCTTGCGGAAATGATAAGAAAAAAACTGTTGAAGACATTATTGAAACCAACAATTTAGAACTTATCAGACAAAAGAAAGCAGAACTTGATGCTACAGCGCAAGAAATTTCAATACAGTTAAAACAATTAGATAAATCAATTAAAGAACTTGATCCTCAAGAAAAAGTGCCATTAATAACCACATTTACGGCAGAGGAAAGTGTTTTTGATCATTTTGTTGAATTACAAGGAAACGTAAGCACCAAACAAAATGTTGTTATTACTGCCGAATATGGTGGTGTGTTAAGACAGGTTTATGTCAAAGAAGGGCAAAACGTTAGCAAAGGACAAATGCTTGCTAAAATTGATGATGGCGGATTAAGTCAACAATTAGCTCAAGTTAAAATTCAGGCCGCTTTAGCAAAAACAACTTTTGAAAGACAATCTCGTTTATGGGACCAAAAAATTGGTAGCGAAATACAGTATTTGCAGGCTAAATCCAATTACGAAGCTCAAGAAGAAGCTGTAAATCAAATACAACAACAAATAGGTAAAACCATAGTTCGCGCGCCATTCTCAGGCACTATTGACGATGTAATTACAGAGCAAGGAAGTGTTGTGGCACCGGGGCAATCTCAATTATTTAGAATCGTAAATCTTGATGACATGTATATTGAAACAGACGTGCCAGAACGTTACATATCAGATATTGTAAAAGGAAAAGAAGTTAAAGTAGAATTTCCAGTATTAGGAAAAGAAGTTGATGCCAAAGTACGTCAGGCAGGAAATTTTATTAATCCAGCAAACCGATCTTTCAAAGTTGAAATTGCAATTCCTAGTAAAAATTTAGACATAAAACCAAACCTAACAGCAAAGCTTAAAATTAATGATTACACCAATCCTAAGGCCATATTAATACCTCAAAGTATCATTTCAGAAAATGCAGAAGGGCAACAATATGTTTACACCATTATTGATAAGGTGGATAACAAAGCAACTGTAAAGCGCGAGTTTATAGAAACTGGAAAAATCCAGGGCAATTATATTGAAGTACTATCAGGAATTCGAAATGGAGAAGAGATAATTGATGAAGGCGCTCGTAGTGTAAAAGATGGTCAGGAAGTAAAAATTCTTGTAGTAGAATAAGCAACCCAAACTCTAATAACAAAACCAATGACAAAAAATAAAAAGAAAAAAACTGTAGATAAAGAGTTTGCGTTTTCATCATGGGCTATTAACAATAAAACCACCATGTATGTGCTTATTACATTAATCCTTTTTTTAGGAACCGGCGCTTACTTTAGTATGCCGCGAGAAAGTTTCCCAGAAATAAAAGAAACTAAAATATATATAAGCTCAGTTTACCCAGGAAATACTGCTGAAGATATTGAAAAACTGATTACAGACCCTATAGAAGATAAGTTAAAAACGGTAAGTAATGTAGTAGAAATAACCTCAACATCTCAAGAAGATTATTCAATAGTAATTGTTGAGTTCGACGAAAATATTTCTGTTGATAATGCTAAACAAAAGGTTAAAGATGAAGTAGATTCTGAAACTGCGAGTGAGGATTGGCCAACTTTTAATGGCGCTAAGGTTGAACCTAACGTGTTCGATTTAAGTATGTCTGAAGAAATACCTATTCTTAACATCAATATTTCTGGAGATTATCCTGTTGATAAGCTTAAAGAATATGGCGAATATCTAGAAGATGAAATTGAAAGCTTAATAGAAATTAAGCAAGTTGATATTCGTGGCGCTCAAGAAAAGGAAGTTGAAGTTGCCGTAGATATTTATAAAATGATGGCTGCTCAAGTTAGCTTTGACGACATTATTAATACGATAAGCAGAGAGAACATGACAATGTCTGCAGGTAACTTAATCTCAAGCGGACAAAGAAGAACAATTCGAATTTTAGGTGAAATTGAAGACCCTAAAGATTTAGATAGCTTTGTTGTAAAATCAGAACACAATAATCCTATTTATTTAAAAGACGTAGCCACAATCACTTTTAAAGACGAAGACAAAACAACTTATGCACGAGAATTTGGCGATCCAGTGGTGATGCTCGATGTTAAAAAACGAGCAGGAAAAAATATGGTGGCGGCTGCAGAACAGATTCAAGTTATTGTAGATGATGCCATTGAAAATGTATTTCCTCCAGATTTAAAAGTGAGTATTGCTAACGATCAATCATCAAAAACCATTGGGCAAGTAGATGATTTAATAAACAATATCATTTTCGGTATTATCCTCGTGGTAACCGTATTAATGTTCTTCTTAGGGTTTAAAAATGCGCTTTTTGTTGGTTTTGCCATCCCTATGTCTATGTTCATGTCCCTCATGATACTAAACTTAATGGGATACACCATGAATACAATGATTCTTTTTGGTCTAATTATGGGTCTAGGAATGCTTGTAGATAACGGAATAGTTGTAGTTGAAAACGTATATCGTTTAATGACTGAAGAAGGCATGAGCCGAATTGAAGCCGCAAAAAAAGGAATCGGCGAGATAGCATTTCCTATTATTATTTCAACTTTAACAACCGTTGCTGCCTTCGTTCCACTCGGGTTATGGCCAGGGGTTATGGGGCAATTCATGATTTACTTTCCAATTACCTTATCGGTAGTTTTGGGATCCTCATTATTTGTTGCCATTTTCTTTAACTCGGTTTTAGTTTCTCAATTAATGACTACTGAGGATAAAGATATGCCACTTCAAAATATCATTAAAATATCTGCGATTTTAGGCGGATTTGGTTTGGTTATTTTATTGTTTGGCGGAGCATACCGAGGATTAGGAAGCTTGATGATAGTAACCGTAATATTGCTTTGGTTATACCGACTATTCCTTAGAAAATGGGCAAATGGTTTTCAGAATAATATTTTACCTAAATGGGAACGTGCCTACGAAAAATCGTTACGTTATGCGCTTAGTGGTAAAAAACCTCAACTTATCGCCATAGGCACAACCATTTTATTGGTAATTGCTTTTATGGGCTTTGGAGCTTCGGTTGGCAGTCAACGTACAAAAGTGGAATTCTTCCCAGATAACACACCAAATCAAATCATTGTTTATATAGAGTACCCTGAAGGTACAGATATTAAAAAAACAAATGCTATTACAAAAGATATTGAAAAGCGTGTTTACAAAATCATTAACGATCCAGAATATATAAAAGACGGCTACAATTTTCTTACTGAAAGTGCTGTATCGCAAGTTGGTGAAGGCGCCGGAAATCCTCAAACCGATGGAGGTTCTGCCGCAGAAATGCCACATCGTGGAAAAATTACAGCCACCATGCGCGAGTATAAATACAGAGAAGGTGCAGACAGTCAAGAACTTCTTAAAAAAGTACAAGAAGCTTTAAAAGATGTTTATCCTGGTGTAGCTATTTCTGTTGAAAAAGATGCTGTTGGCCCTCCCGCGGGATATCCAATTAATATTGAATTAGAAGGAGAAGATTATGGCGAATTAATTGCTACAGCCGAAAAAATGCGCGATTTCATCAACACTAAAAACATTCAAGGAATTGATGAGCTGAAAATAGATGTCAATAAAATGAAACCATCAATGCAGGTTATTATTGACAGAAAAAAGGCAGGAGAATTAGGCGTTACTTCGGGTCAAGTTGGACAACAACTTCGTAACTCAATTTTTGGTGCAAAAGCAGGTGTTTACAAAAATGATGGGGAAGATTATGATATTTACGTGCGTTTTAACGAAGAAAACAGATATAATACCAGCGCTATTTTTAATCAGAAAATAACTTTTAGAGACATGGCCTCTGGTCAAATTAAAGAAGTTCCCGTTTCTGCGGTTACCAAGCAATCAAATAGCTCTGGATTTAGTGCTATAAAACATAAAGATGTAAAGCGTGTTGTAACCCTATACTCTGCTTTAGCTCCTGGATTTACAGATGCTGGAGCCATTGTTTCAAATATTAGACACGAAATGCAAAGTTTTACAGAAAAACCAGAAGGTGTAAAAGTTGATTACACTGGCCAAATAGAAGAACAGAATAAGCAAATGGCTTTTCTAATGGGTGCGTTTTTTACAGGATTAGGATTAATTTTCTTTATTTTAATTTTTCAATTTAACTCCATTTCAAAACCTGGAATTATCATGTTAGCTATTTTCTTGAGTTTAATTGGTGTATTTGGAGGCATTGTTGCAACGGGTAGTTCATTTGTAATTATGATGACCATGATGGGTATTATATCTCTAGCTGGAATTGTAGTGAATAATGGTGTTGTACTATTAGATTACACACAACTACTTATTGACCGACAAAAGGTAAAAGACGATCTGGACGAAGATCAATATCTAGAACAAGACAATCTTGTTGAAGCGATTGTAAAAGGCGGAAAAGCGCGTTTACGCCCAGTTTTATTAACCGCTATTACTACAATTTTAGGATTAATACCTTTAGCTACCGGATTAAATATAAATTTCTTTACTTTGTTCAGCGAATTTAACCCTCATATATATATGGGTGGAGATAATGTGATTTTCTGGGGCCCTTTAGCATGGACTGTAATTTATGGTCTTTTGGTAGCAACTTTTTTAACATTGATAGTTGTCCCAATTTTATTTTATCTTGTCACGAAATTTAAAATGTGGTTATTTAAAAGTCGAGTTTCAACAAATCAAAAGTTAATTGCAGATTAAATATAAAATTTAAAAGCATTTGAAAGGATAAAACAATTGTAATTAAGGTTGTTTTAACAATATCCTTTTATTTCTAATATTAAAAGGATTAATTAATAGCGAAGAAAAGCCCCAACATATGTTGGGGCTTTTTGATATCAAAAAATTTGTGTTTAACTAAAACTTATAGTTCAACCCGATACTAAAATTTGTACCTAATTGACCTAGTTGTTGTACTTCAGAAGAGTAAACAAATCTGCTTCCTGCTTGCGCAGTTCCTGTTGATGCTTTTGTTACATCTGGATATACATCAAATAAGTTATTTACTATACCTGTAAGACTTAAATTATCTGTAAATTTATAACTCAAACTTAAATCGGTTGCAATTTTAGAAGATAACTCCTGGTCAAATTCTGCACCATTAGGAGAAGTTATTGTAACTTTTCCAAACATAGTATTATATAATCCAACATTTACTTTATCAGACTCATAATCTAATCCTAATATTACTTTGGATCTTGGTCTTGCACTTGTAATTAAACCTTTTTCAATTCTTGCAAAAATATCATATCCGTTTTGTGCTAAAGCATCTGGTGTATTAATTGCATCAATTGTAGTTTTATTAAAGTTAGCCGCTAAATTAGCATGTAATTTACCAGCTCCGAAATCCATGTTTCTATAATTTAAAACTAAATCGGCACCAGTTGTTTTAGTATCACCTGCGTTTATAAAAAATTGTACCGCTACAACTCCATTATCTTCAAGTATTTGCTCTACAGGATTAGTTGTAGTATCGTCTCCATCTGCTCCAATTTGAGAAGAAAATAAAACACGATCATTAACATTAATACTATAAAAATCTAAAGACGCAGAGAAGTTTCTATCGAACTGATAAGTAATACCTGCCGACATGTTTCTGGATGTTTCTGCAAATAAATTAGGAACACCTAAAGCTTCAACTGCAGGATTATTATTTGCTAAAGTTCCTTGTAAAAGAGGTTCTGGTGAACTCGCAACAATTATATACTGGCTATTTGTTAAATGACGTTGGTGTAATGTTGGTGCTCTAAATCCTGTACTATAAGATGCTCTAAGAGCTCCTGCACTTCCTAATTTATAACGTCCGTTTAATTTCCAAGAAAAATTATCTCCAAAATCAGAGAAATCTTCATAACGTCCTGCAACTCCTAATAATAATGCGTCTGAGATATCGAAATCTAATCCAGCATAAGCAGCAAAGTTGTTTCTATCCCATTCTCCAGATTCTTCAGGTTTAATACCTGCGAAAGAATCAGATCCTGCTCCATAATATGATAATGGATTTCCTTCTCTTGCTTCAAATTTTTCCTTTTTATATTCAAGTCCAAATGATCCACTTACCACATCAGAAAATACTTTAGAAAAATCTAAATTTCCAATAACATTGCTTAAACTATATCCACCTGGATTAAACGTTCTAGGAGATGTACCATTATCAGCTAAATAATCTCTATTCACTGAATTATTAACGGTATAATCGACACTGTTTTTACCAAATGTAAGACTCGCATCGGCATTCCATCCTTCACCTAAATCCATTTTTAAACCAGCAGAATTAATATGATCTTTAATTCTTGCTTCGAAAGTTGGTTGGTAACCTTGAAAATTTCCATCGGTTGTAATGAAGTTCGCATCTGCAACATCACGTCTCCAATAAGGTGCTCTGTAATATGCAAAACTACGACCTGTACGCAAGGTATAACCGTGGAAAGAATAAAATTCTGAATTTTCTCCAACTGGATGAGACATGTTTACAAAAACATCGCCTTTTTCTAAATCTGGCTGACCTACGTGCATCCCTAAATCTGGGTTGTTCTGTGCCCACTCTATTTCATAATCTCTAGCATCACTTGGTAAATCTGCAACACCTGGAGTTCCTGCTCTATTAGTAAGTTTCTGGTTATAATACCCTAAAGTAAGGTTTACAAATCCACCTTCACCAAATCCTAAGGTTGTATTGAAATCTGTAGCAAAGTTAAAACCATCACCCTCAGAAGTAATTCCTGTTTTTGCAGAAAATGTCGAAAACTGAGCGTCTTTTTTTAACACCATATTAATTACACCTGCAATCGCATCTGAACCGTATTGTGCCGATGCACCATCACGTAATATCTCTACACGCTCAATAGCTGCTGTAGGTATACTTTTTAAATCTACTCCAACCTCACCTTTACCAGGTGTTCTATTTAAGTAAACCTGTGCACTTTGGTTTTTACGTTTACCGTTTACCAAAACTAATGTTCTACTTGGTCCTAATCCACGTAAATCTGCTGGGTCGTAATGCGCTGTCGCATCAGAAATAGCTTGTGGCTGAGCATTAAACGATGGCACTTTAAACGTTAACATCGCTTCAATAGTTGGTTGCCCACCGCTTGTTAATTCTTCAGCACTAATATTATCAATAGGTACTGGAGAATCTAAAATCGTTCTAGGTTTAGATCTGTTACCTAGTAAGACAACAGCATCTAGAGCAACTCCAGATTGTAAGGTAACATTTAATGTGCTACCTGTAACCACAGCCTCCTGAGTTTCATAACCTACGTACGAAAACACAAGAGTGTCACCATTGTTGGCATTTAAACTGTAGTTTCCATCAAAGTCGGTAGTTGTTCCCGTTGTAGTTCCTTTAACAACTACTGAAACACCAGGGACAGGTTGCGACGAATCATCCGTAACCACACCAGATACAGTCTGTCCAAAGACAAGACTTGAGGTTCCTAAGAACATAAATAAAATCAAAGATTTTAAGTTTAAAAATTTAATCATAATTACTATTATTTTGAGTTAGTTGTCGCTAATATATGCTTTTTATGGAATGAAAACAGAATTTACTAGAAAAATGTTATGCGTGCATATAATAATTTGATATAAATACGCTATTAAAATTGAGAATATTATTGTTGAAGCCTCAAAAAAATATGATATTATGAATGCGCTCATTCGAATAACAAATCACACCGGTTATAAATGAGTATGGATTGTATTAAAAAATCTATATTTAAAATTAATACTCTGTTGTATTTCATTAAATTTGCGCATCTAAAATTTAATCATGTATAGAAGTCATAATTGTGGCGAATTAAGAGCTACAAATGTTAATACAGAAGTAACCCTATCGGGTTGGGTGCAAAAATCAAGAGATAAAGGATTTATTGTTTGGGTAGACTTGCGCGACCGCTACGGCATAACGCAATTGGTTTTTGATGAAGAGCGCACTTCAAAAGAGCTAATAGAACAAGCCCAAAACTTAGGACGCGAGTATGTTATTCAAGTGAAAGGAAAAGTAATTGAAAGAGCTTCAAAAAACCCAAATATCCCAACTGGAGATATTGAAATTTTAGTTTCGGAATTAAACATTCTAAATGAAGCTATGCTTCCTCCCTTTACTATTGAAGATAAAACCGATGGTGGTGAAGATTTACGAATGAAATATCGCTATTTAGATATTCGTCGTAACCCTGTAAAAAACAGTTTAATTTTTAGACACAAAGTAACTCAAGAGGTTAGAAACTATTTATCAAAAGAAGGCTTTATTGAGGTAGAAACACCATATCTAATTAAGTCTACGCCTGAGGGCGCTCGAGATTTTGTAGTACCATCTAGAATGAATGCAGGTCAGTTTTATGCCCTTCCTCAGTCGCCACAAACCTTTAAGCAATTGCTTATGGTGGGTGGTATGGATAAATATTTCCAGATTGTGAAATGTTTTAGAGATGAAGATTTACGAGCCGATAGGCAGCCAGAATTCACACAAATAGATTGTGAAATGGCGTTTATTGAGCAAGAAGATATTTTAAATGCTTTTGAAGGTTTAACGCGTCATTTACTGAAAGAAGTAAACGGAGTTGAGGTTGAGAAATTCCCAAGAATGCTTTATGATGATGCGATGCGTTTGTATGGTAACGACAAACCAGATATTCGCTTTGGGATGCAATTTGGAGAGCTAAATGAAGTAGCCCAGCACAAAGATTTTGGCGTATTTAATAATGCTGAATTGGTAGTTGGAATTGCTGTTCCTAGAGGAAATAGTTATACACGAAAAGAAATAGACAAATTAATTGATTGGGTAAAACGACCACAAATTGGCGCTTTAGGCATGGTGTATTGCCGCTGCAATGAGGATGGAACTTTTAAATCTTCAGTAGATAAGTTTTATGACCAAGACGATTTAGAAAAATGGGCAGAAGTTACCGACGCTAAACCTGGTGATTTAATTTGTGTGCTTTCAGGCGATAAAAATAAAGTGCGTACACAATTAAGTGCCTTACGTATGGAATTAGCAGAACGTTTAGGGTTAAGAAACCCTAAAGAATTTGCACCACTATGGGTAATGGACTTCCCGTTATTAGAGTGGGATGAAGAAACCGAAAGATACCATGCGATGCATCACCCGTTTACATCGCCTAAACCAGGACAATTAGAATTACTTAAAACAGATCCGGGAGCTGTAAAAGCCAATGCCTACGATTTGGTTTTAAACGGAAATGAAATTGGCGGTGGATCCATCAGAATTCACGATAAAGAAACACAGTCATTAATGTTTGACTATTTAGGTTTTACACCTGAAGAAGCCAAAGCACAATTTGGCTTTTTGATGGATGCATTTCAATACGGTGCGCCACCACATGGCGGCTTAGCATTTGGTTTGGATAGACTGGTTGCTATTTTAGGTGGGCAAGAAACCATACGCGATTTTATAGCATTCCCAAAAAACAATTCAGGGCGTGATGTAATGATTGATGCTCCTGCACCTATTGACGATGACCAATTAAATGAACTAAGTTTAAAACTTAATTTAAAATCATAAAATTTAAATCCCGCTATGGCGGGATTTTTTAGTAATTTTATAGTATGCCAACTACCTTTAAAAGCCTTCTACGCAAATTCTTAATCTGGAAATACAAGCACATTTCAGAACGTCAATTTGTTTACATACTGAGTATTTTGGTAGGTTTTTTAGCAGGTATTGGAACTGTAACTCTTAAAAACTTAACATACTATATTAGGTATTTCTTTAGCTTATACATTTTTCAAGATTACCAAAGTACATTATATTTCATTTTACCAATAATTGGGCTTTTATTGGTTTATATCATCAAGCAAACTTGGTTAAAAAAACACATTGGTCATGGTATATCCTCAACTCTGTATGCCATTTCAAAGCTGAATGGTATAATTCCAAGATATAATATTTACGCATCGTTAATTACAGCGCCCCTAACAGCTGGGTTTGGTGGTTCGGTAGGACTGCAAGGGCCCGCCGTAAGTGTTGGTGCCGCATTAGGATCAAACGCGGCTCAATTATTTCATATGAACACCAAAACGCGTATGCTTTTAATAGGTTGTGCTGCAGCCGGCGCTATGGCTTCTATGTTTAAAGCTCCTATTGCGGCCATTGTATTTGCAATCGAAATTTTCAGCTTAGATATTGCTTTTACCTCGCTTGTTCCGTTACTTTTAGCCTCAGTTTCTGCGGTGGTTACCTCCTATCTTTTTACTGGAACCGATGTATTATTACGTTTTGAACTTACCGATAAGTTCGAGGTTAACGATATTGCATTTTACGCGTTACTAGGTTTAGTAACAGCCTTCGCCTCAGTTTATTTTTCAAAAGTATTTTTCTCTATAACCAACTTCTTTAAACAATTTGAAAGTCGGGCCGTAAGGCTTTTAATTGGAGGTTTAGCCATAGGCACCATGCTTTATTTCATACCACCACTTTACGGTGAAGGTTACGGTATTATGAACAACCTTTTGAAAGGCGATCATCTTGCAGCAATAGGCACAACGCCTTTTGATCTCGATTTATCAAACATCTGGATTGTTATCGGACTTTTATTAGGCATCTCTGTTTTTAAAGCCATTGCCATGACCACTACGTTTGGTGCAGGTGGTGTTGGTGGAGTTTTTATCCCAACGCTTGTTATGGGAAGTGCCTTAGGTAATGCATTTGCTAAAATTATTAATAATATTGGTTTAGATTTTCATGTGTCAGAATCTAACTTCACGCTTATTGGGATGACGGGCTTAATGGCAGGAGTACTTCATGCACCTTTAACTGCCATTTTCCTTATTGCAGAAATTACAGGTGGATATGAACTTTTTGTGCCCTTAATGATAGTTTCTGCTATCTCCTTTTCCATTACAAAATATTACGTATCGCATTCTATTTACACCTTAAAGTTAGCTGAACGCGGGGAATTAATGACCCACGACAAAGACAAAAACGTGTTGATGGTTTTAGATATCGACAAGGTTATTGAAACCAATTTCATCATACTAAAACCAGAAATGAAACTTGGCGAAATACTCAAAAATGCCGTGGCTAAATCCTCTAGAAATCATTTTCCTGTAGTCAACGATAATCACGAGTTTTTAGGCGTCATCCGTTTAGATGACATCAGGCATATGATGTTCGATTCGGACCTCTACGACAAAGTAGACGCGGCAAGCCTTATGCATGCCGATGCAGGAATTATTGATTACGATAAGGACAATATGAATGTTATTATGGATAAATTCAAATCCAGCGGTGCTTGGAATTTGCCCGTAACAAAAGACGGAAAATATTTCGGCTATATATCCCGATCAAAACTATTAACGGCATACAGGCAGCAACTTATCAATTTTACACAATAGTTTAGTAAATGAAATATCTCATCCTCATACTCACCATCGCAGCATTAACCAGTATCATTCTTGGTTTTACATTGCAGGTAGACTATGCACAAAAACTCATCGGTTTTGGTGTTGCTGGATTGTTTTTAATCGTATTTCCGCTATTTTCATACCACCGTTGGAAAGATAAAAATCTCAAAGATTATATGCTTACCAAAGAAAACCTTGATAAAATGCGCGAAAATCAAAAGCGTAATAAATTATAGTTTTAGGGCGTTCCCCAAGGGTCGGGCTTTATTCGTTAATTTAAATTTCGTTTCTCAACAAAAAATCGTTTCATCAAAGTTGAGGCTTCTTCAGCTAAAACACCACCAGTAATCGTAGTTTTTGGGTGTAATTTCGTTTTTAAATTAATACATCCGCGTTCCAAATCTCTTGCGCCATACACAATTTTAGAAATCTGGCTCCAATACAACGCGCCGGCACACATTTGGCAAGGCTCTAACGTGACGTACAGAGTGCATTTTTGAAGATACTTTCCACCTAAAAAATTAGCAGCAGCTGTTATGGCTTGCATTTCGGCATGAGCTGTTACATCGGTTAAGGTTTCAGTTAAATTATGTCCGCGTGCAATTATTTTATTCTCAATCACTACAACGGCTCCTACTGGTATTTCTCCTTTTTCAAAAGCGGCTTCAGCTTCCTGCAGTGCTTTCTTCATAAAGTAGGTGTCATCAAAAGGTTCTATCATAATAGCAAAAATACAAATTCATTCTTGTACTTTTGTCTCGTGCAAAAAAGTCTATTAAATACAATCAACTCGCCTAAAGAACTCCGTCTTTTAAATCAAACAGACTTACCTCAACTTGCGCAAGAGTTACGTGAGTTTATCATTAATATTGTTGCTACCAAAGAAGGGCATTTAGGAGCTAGTTTAGGTGTCGTGGAACTCACCATTGCATTGCACTATGCGTTTAACACCCCTATAGACCAACTCATTTGGGATGTTGGCCATCAAGCCTACGGGCATAAAATTTTAACGGGTAGAAAAAACATTTTTCATACCAATAGACAACTTGGTGGAATTAGTGGTTTTCCAAAACGCGATGAAAGTGAGTACGATACTTTTGGTGTAGGGCATTCATCAACCTCCATTTCAGCAGCATTAGGAATGGCAATCGCCTCTCAATTAAAAGGTGAAAACAAACACCATATTGCAGTAATAGGCGATGCAAGTATTGCCAGCGGGATGGCTTTTGAAGGCTTAAACCATGCCGGAGTTACCAAGGCTAATTTATTGATTATTCTAAACGATAATGCTATTGGTATAGACCCAAGTGTTGGTGCCTTAAAACAATATTTAACCAATGTAAAAAAAGGCACTCAGAAACAAGATAATATTTTTGAAGCCTTAAATTTCGATTATTCTGGACCAATTGATGGTCATGATTTAAATACCGTTATTGCGGAATTAGAACGACTAAAGACTGTTGATGGACCAAAACTTCTTCATGTAATTACAACCAAAGGAAAAGGCTTAAAACAAGCTGAAGCAAACCAAGTAAAATATCATGCCCCAGGAAAATTTGATGCCAAAACAGGTGACTTAGCAGAAAAATCAAACGAAGTTCAAGCGCCTAAATATCAAGATGTTTTTGGGCATACCATTCTGGAACTCGCAGAACAAAATAAAAACATTGTTGGCATTACACCTGCAATGCCAACAGGAAGTTCGCTTAAATACATGATGGAAGCCATTCCAGACCGAGCGTTTGATGTTGGTATTGCAGAACAACACGCTGTTACCTTAGCAGCAGGTATGGCAACCCAAGGATTAATACCATTCTGTAATATCTATTCCACGTTTTTACAGCGTGCTTACGACCAAATAATTCATGATGTGGCCTTACAAAAACTACCTGTTATTTTTTGTTTAGACCGTGCAGGATTGGTAGGTGAAGATGGTGCCACACACCATGGTGTTTTCGATTTGAGTTACTTACGCTGTATACCGAACCTCATTATTTTTGCCCCTCGAAATGAACTAGAGTTACGTAACATTATGTACACAGCACAATTGGGTTTAAAGCAACCCATTGCCATACGTTACCCCAGAGGTCGTGGTGTTACCATAGACTGGAAACAACCCTATTCTAAAATTGAAATTGGTAAAGGTGTTGCGCTCAAAAAAGGTAAAAATATTGCCGTTTTAAGCATCGGTATAATGGCTAAGAATGTTACAAAAGCTATAGGAAATCTAGATGTTTCGCATTACGATATGCGTTTTGTAAAACCTTTAGATGAACATTTATTACATTCTATTTTTAAAACATATGACATCGTGGTAACTGTTGAAGACCATAGTATAAAAGGTGGTTTTGGAAGTGCTATTTTAGAATTTGCTGCGATACACCAATACCCAAACACCATAAATGTTTTAGGTGTACCTGATGAATTTATTGAGCATGGTGGTGTGAATGTATTACAGCAATCTATTGGTTTAGATGCAGAAAGCTTAAAATATACTATTGAATCCATACTTCGAATTTAAAAGCAATTCAAAATTAAATTCTTATTTTGATGCTTTAATGCGATATATATCATGCTAACCGATATCAACCCGAAATTGCCCATGCGTAACTTAAATGTTACTAAAGCATTTTACATAAACAAACTTGGGTTTAATGCTTTTGGCAACACCGAATACGAGGATTATTTGATGTTGAAAAAGGATGAAATACAGATTCACTTTTTTTTATTCAAAAAACTGAATCCTAAAAAGAATTACGGTCAAGTTTATATCAGAACGAATGCTATTGACGCGTTTTACCAATCTTTATTAGACAACAATACCACGATTCATCCAAATGGTAAATTAGCAACGAAACCATGGGGACAACGAGAATTTTCGATACTTGACCCAGACCATAATTTATTAACTTTCGGGCAAAGTTTGTAGATAGAAAATAATATCTTCGTTTTTTGTAAATATTGATTTAACCAACTAAACTTCCCATTAATTATGTCTAAAAAAATTATATTTATAGCTTTTGTAGTATCCTTAGGTGGGTTCTTATTTGGTTTTGATGCTGGTATCATATCCGGAGTTATGTCTTATGCATCGCCAGAGTTTAACTTAACTGAAGGGCAAACCGGTTGGGTTGTAAGTTCACCATCTTTCGCTGCAATGCTTGCAATGCTTATTTCAGGTAGGTTGAGTGATATTTTGGGCAGAAAAAAAATACTTATTGCAGTGGCTTTTTTGTATGCTTTGTCTGCACTTATGTCGGCCTTTGCAAGCTCTTACGAAATGCTTTACATAGCTCGTATTATTGGTGGTTTAGCATTTGGTGCTGCACTTGTATTAGCACCAATGTACATTGCCGAAGTATCTCCAGCAGAAAATCGAGGCAAGTTGGTAGCGATTCAGCAATTAAATATTGTTTTTGGGTTTTTTGCAGCTTTTTTAAGTAATTACCTTTTTAATAAGTACAATACACCAGAAAGCACTTTTTTAACTGATGACAATGTTTGGCGTTGGATGTTGGGTGTGGAATTAATTCCTGCTTTGTTGTATTTCGCTGCGTTATTTCTGGTGCCTAAAAGTCCGCGTTGGTTATACCTAAAAAATAAAATTGACGAAGCAAAAATAGTTTTAAATCAAATTCACGGACCAGAACGAAGTGCATTGGAAATAACAACTATTGAAAATGCAATTAAAGCAGAGAAAAACAAGGATAAAGTAATCATTAAAGACTTACTAAAACGGTCATTACGTTTTATACTTGTTGTAGGTTTAGTTGTTGGTGTACTACAACAAATTACTGGGATAAATGCGGTTTATTTTTATGCCACTTCTATTTTCAAACAAACAGGAATTGGTACTGATGCATCCTTTTCGTCTGGAGTGTTACTAAGTACTATTTCGGTAATTTTCACTTTTGTGTCTATGTATTTAATTGATAGAATGGGAAGAAGACCATTACTTTTAATTGGCACAGCAGGAATTGCAGCAAGTTTATTATTGTGTGCCTATAGTTTTAGTGGTGCCACTTATAAATTAACTTCGGATAAAATTTCGCAACTTCAGTTTGAAGAATCTTCTCAATTAATGCCTTTAGTAGATAAGGAATATGATAATGACATTGACTTTAAAAACGATATGAAGCTAACTTTGGGCAACCAAGTTTATTTGAAAAACGACGGTGCCATATTAGAGGTAGCTACGTCTATGAACGCTACCTTAGTTTTAATTGGAATTTTAGGTTTTATAGCTTGTTTTGCGTTTTCTTTAGGTCCAGTTATGTGGGTTTTATTGTCTGAATTATTTCCAATAAAATATAGAGGATTAATGATTGGTTGTATTGCCTTTATAAACTCTTTTATTAGTGCTATGGTTCAGCTTATTTTCCCATGGGAGTTATCTGTTCTTGGTAATGCAACGACCTTTTTTATATTTGGAATGATTGCGTTTGTTGGATTTTTTGTAATGCTAAAAATACTTCCAGAAACCAAAGGAAAATCGTTAGAGCAAATTGAGTTAGAATTGGTTAAAAATTAAGCTCGTTATTTAATTTTAACCATGCGTTAGGGATAGCAGTGAAAAGCCCACAGCGAGGAACTAAGCGAGGACTTGTAATGTATAGCCCGACCCTTGTGGTAACCTGCCTGCCGGCAGGCAGGCGCACCAATTTATTTTTTTAAAAACTAATCCCTTTTATTTTTTTGTACTCTAAAATAGCTTTACTATCTGAAAGTAAAGACACGTGATAGCATACACTGGATAAGCGATTGTATAAACTAGTATTAGTGGTTTTAACGCTTTTTGGAAGGCCTTTTAAAATGAGCTTGTCGTAATTTGATGCAGTATTGTTGTAGTTGTTGTTTACTGCGGTGGTGTAGGTATTTAGTAATGCGTTGATGACGCCGTAACCTGCAATTTCCTTATCGACCACCTCGGTAGATTGGTAAATATTCTCTACACTAATTTTTATGATATCGTTTATTTGGGCTTCGTATTTACTTTTATCAAGTAATGCGCAATCAAAATCGCCATTTAAAATAGCATCTTCATTTTTCATAAAAATATCAACGGCCTCATTAATTAATGTGCCAATGGCTAGGGCTCGTAAATAACTCACCCGATCTTGTTTGGTGGTAAGGGCGTAATAATTTTCGGTTTTTATTTTATCTCTTACGATATTGATGAGATACTCTAGCGCGAATTCTTCTTGGATCAGACCTAGGTTAATGCCATCTTCAAAATCGATAATGGTGTAACAAATATCGTCTGCGGCTTCAACTAAGTAAGCTAAAGGATGCCTTGAATAACTTTCTGCTTTTTGACTTCGTTTATTCAGACCCAATTCTTTAGCTACCTCAACAAACCCTTCTTTTTCACTTTGAAAAAACCCATATTTTTTATCGGCAATATGCTTACTTGGTTTTTTTGGAAGCGATTCTTTAGGGTATTTTGTAAAAGCGCCAAGTGTTGCATAGCTAAGTCGGAGTCCGCCTTGGCGTCCTGCCCTACTCTCGGTAAGGATTCTAAAGCCATTAGCATTTCCTTCAAAATCGCATAAATCTTGGTATTCTTTGTCGGTTAGTTCACTTTTATATTGTTTACCAGCTCCGTTAATAAAAAACTCGCCTATCGCTTTTTCGCCAGAGTGACCGAAGGGCGGGTTGCCAATATCGTGCGCCAATGCTGCCGCTGCAACTATGGCTCCAAAATCGTTGGCTTTATACCCATGTACACTTTGTAAATGCGGGTGTTTTTCTAATAATTTCTGACCAACCCGTCTACCTAAAGAACGCCCAACAACGCTAACTTCTAAACTGTGTGTTAAACGCGTGTGCACAAAATCGGTATCAGACAGTGGAATGACTTGGGTTTTATCTTGAAGGCTTCTAAATTCTGAAGAAAAAATGACGCGATCATAATCAACTTCAAATCCTAAACGGGTTTCGTCTTGTTCTTTTCTGATGCGTTTATTAGTGTCGCCAAAGCGTTTTAAAGATAGTAATTGTTCCCAGTTCATGGTGAAATTTTATGAGGAAGCAAGATAACATTTCCTATTAAAAATTAAACATAAAATCGCTTAACATTAAGGTAACATTTTAATCATAGTTGTTTAATGATTTGGTAACACCTTAAACCACTTACTGAAGTATTTTTGTCTTGAATTAGAAAATAATTGATGAAACACATTTTAACAATAACTTTAATTTTATTATCAGCCGTTGCGTTTGCACAAAGTACTGGTTCAGTAAATGGTAATTTATTAGATTTTGAATCGAATAACGAACCTTTAATTTTTGCGAAGGTTAAAATTAAAGAAACTGGAGCCGAAATATTATGTGATGAAAAAGGTTTTTTTAAGTTTGAAAACTTAAACGAAGGCACATATACTATAGTAAGTAGTTTTACAGGATACCAAACTAAAGAGACTAAAATAACAATAGCATCACATAACACAACTTCGGTAAATATTATTTTAGAAGCCGATACAATATCGTTAGAAGATTTAGTTTCTGTGATGGCCAGTGCTGATAATCAAACAAAATCAACAGCATTAAATAATTAGTTAGTTGAAAATCATCGTTTCAAAACGATAGATTTAATTTAAAAAGCAATTCTCAAGTAAAATGAGAGTTGCTTTTTTTTGTACCTCTTAATTATACCAATTCAGTTTGTGTTAAGAACATTGCTTTTTTGACTTATAGTAATGTTAATTCAATGTAAACAACTCAAGATTTTATATTGTATTTGATAACATTAATCTAACGCTTTTATGACTGTTCTTTAAAGTTAAGGTAACACAGATTTTACAGTATGATGGTTTCTTTGCACCAAGAAATTTAAAATAAATAATGAAGAAAATTATATTACTTTTTGTACTGTTCTCAACTTTAATGTCGTTTGCACAAAACACTGGATCGGTAGTTGGAACACTAACAGATAAAGAATTTAATGATGAGCCCTTAGCTTTTGCTAACGTATTAATAAAAGGAACTACAAAGGGAACAACATCGGACTTTGATGGGGTCTATAAAATTGAAAATTTAGAAGTTGGAACTCACATTTTAGAATTTAGCTTCGTAGGTTATGAAACTCAACAAATAAGCGTTTCCATTATTGCTGGAGAAGTAACAGAACTTAATGTAGCGATGAGTGCAAGTGCCGCTTCTTTAGATGAAGTTGTAATAACAACTACAACTAAAAGAGAAAGCGAAACAGCTTTATTATTAGAGCAAAAGAAAGCTGTTGAAATAAAACAGAGTATTGGTGCTCAAGAACTATCAAGAAAAGGTGTTAGTGACGCTGCTGGCGCAGTCGCTAAAATTTCGGGAGTTTCAAAGCAAGAAGGTTCAAGTAATGTTTATGTGCGTGGTCTAGGCGATAGATATTTAAATTCTTCAATGAACGGTTTATCATTACCTTCTAATGATGTGAATAAAAAGAATATCGATTTAAATTTATTTTCATCGGATGTTATTCAAAACGTATCTATCAGTAAAGCCTATGCCGCCCAATTTTACGGAGATTTTGCTGCAGGTAATGTGGATATTACGTCAAAAGAACATACTGGTAGCTTCGCTGTAGATGTGTTTTCTGGAACTGGATTTAACACCAATGCCATAAACAAAAACTTTGTACGAAGCGAGGGTTCTGGTTATTTTGGATATTATGGTAGATATGCGCATAACCCGTTTGCAATTATTTTATCGCATGGCGTAGACCCGGTTAATGTAGATACTCCTGTAAATGTAGCATATGGTGCTTCAATAGGTAATTCATTCAATTTTAATAATGGCTCAAAATTAAGTGTTTTTGTAACTGGTAGTTTTGAAAATAGTTATGAATACCGAACTGGTAAGAATGTAGATTTTACAACAGTTGAGAAAAAAGCCTTTGACGCTTCAGAAGAATATGAATACGCCACAACCACCAGTGCTATGGCAAATGTAGGCTATAAAATAAATAGCGATAATCGCATAAGTTTTAATTCAGTTTTCATAAACAGTTCTTCAGATGAAGTAGGTTATTACGGGATTGATGGAAACGGAAGAAATAGAGATGCTATTTTAAATACCGATCAAGGTTTCTACCAACAAAACATTCAGTTCGATCAAACTAGAATGTTTGTAAACCAATTATTAGGAAGCCATAAATCTGGTAAGCTCGAATTGGATTGGGGATTTGGATATAACAAGGTGTTTTCAGATCAACCTGACAGAAAGCGTTTTAGTGTTGAAAATTATCAATACGCATTGGATAATGACTCAACTACAAACCCAACGTTTTATAGTAATGTAGTTTTTGATAACCAACGATACTTTCAAAAAATTGAAGACGATGAGTATAATGGTCGTTTCAATTTAGCCTTCAAACCTAACGATAAACTAAAGTTTAATTTAGGGTACAATGGCCGCCATAAAACGAGACAATTCAATAACATAAGATATGGTTATGATATTGTAGACGGTGATTACCAAATTACCGATGTTAATAATTTCGATGCGATTTTCAATCTTGACAACCTAAATCTTAATGATGCATCAAATGGTATTTACGAAATTAAAGTTATAAATCCTTATCCAACTTTATCAAACACCAATAGACCAGGTCTATTTGAAAACTCATACAACGGAAATCTTAATGTTTACGCAGGTTATGTAGATGCCGAAATTAATGCTGGAGATAAATGGTTATTTGTACCTGGTGTAAGATTGGAAAGTTTTGAGCAAAATATTTCTTATGATGTTATTAATTTGGGTAACAATGGTGTAGATTCAAAATCTTCAAAAGAAACGTTTATATTACCAAGTTTAAACATTAAATACACCTTAAACGATGACCAAAATCTGCGTTTATCTGCAAGTAAAACAGTTTCAACCCCAGAATTTAAAGAAATTGCACCCTTTGTCTACGAAGATGTTTCTACAAGAATAGGTGGAAACCCAGATGTATTGGGTTATTCAGACATCTTAAATATCGATTTAAAATACGAGTGGTTCTTTAGTAAAAATGAAATCTTCTCTTTTGGAGCATTCACAAAACAAATAGACAACCCAATTAATTTAGTTGTGGTTGGTGATGCAACAGGAACTCAACGTTATGTTCGTACTGGAGACCAAGCAACTATTTATGGTTTTGAAATTGAATTAAGAAAAAACCTTTTGGTTGATGAAGACGATAACGCAAATTTATCATTTGGTGTTAACGCTACTTACATGAAAACCAAACAAGATTTATATGAAACCATTGATGGTACTTTCGATTTAGCTTTCAATAGAAATGAGGACGAATTACAAGGTGCATCGCCGTTCTTGCTTAATGCTGATATTAGCTATTCGCCAACATTTAAAAACTACCAACCTGTTGCCAATTTAGTATTCTCTTATTTCTCAGATCGTATTGATGCATTGGGCTCTGGAGACTTAGGAAACATCGTAGAAAAAAGTGTACCGACCTTAGATTTTATCTGGAAAAATACCATCAAAGAAAACTTCGAAATCAACTTTAGTGCTAAAAACATATTAAATCCAACCATTCAATACGTTAGAGAAGATCAAAATTTAGGGGATGTTCTAGTGGTATCTGCCAACGGAAAAGGTGTTACCGATTACAAGCGAGGTATGAATATAGGGCTTCAACTTAAATACAATTTTTAAATATAAAACTTAATCAAAAAATTAAATTAAAAACGATAACAATGAAAAAACAATTAATCTTAGGCATAGCATTAGTTTCAATGATATTCTCATGCTCTACTGACGACACTGCAGATATTATTATAAATGATAACAGTGTTACTAACAACACTTCAGGTGGCGGATCTACAGATCCTCAAACTATTTTCTTATCTGGAACATATACTGAAGATTTAACTTTAGACGCGAACATAACCTATAAATTAAATGGATCTTTAATCATGGCAAGCGGAACAACATTAACTATTCCTGCCTGCATGACTATAGAGGCTTTAGCTTCAGGCTCAAATGTTTATATCGCCATTTCCCAAGGTGCAATGATAATAGCAAATGGAACAGCCGATTGCCCAATTGTATTTACATCTGACGCTACAAACCCACAAGCTGGAGATTGGGGAGGATTAATTTTATTAGGAAATGCGCCTATAAACTCAGTAACAGGAACTGCTACTGCAACTTCAGAAATTGCGAGTTTACCTTACGGAGGAAATGTTGCAGATGATAATTCAGGGTCTTTAAACTACGTTCGAGTTGAGTATTCTGGTGGTGCTGCAGATGGACAATCAGAAAATAACGGATTTTCTTTTTACGGTGTAGGTAGTGGTACTGTAGTAAATTATATTCAAGCTTATGCAGGAAAAGATGATGGTATTGAGTTTTTTGGTGGAACCGTTAACGCAAGTTATGTGTCGGTTATCAATGCTGAAGATGACTCAGTGGATTGGACTGAAGGCTATTCTGGAACGTTAACTAATGTTTACATTTCAAACAGGGCTTCAGATGATAAAGCAATTGAAGCAGATGGCTATAATACAGACTTTAGTAATGCCACAGGAATTTTCTCTAAACCAACTTTAAATAATGTAACTATAGTAGGCGAAGGTTCAACTAATTCTTCTGAGGCAGTAAGACTTAGGGCTGGAACTCAAGGTATATTCTCTAACATTCATATTACTGGTTATGCCGAAGGGTTTGATTTTGATGATGAAGATACTGGTAATGGCGTAGTAAGTGATGATTTACAAGTAACAGGCGTAACTTTTGTTGATGTAACAACTAAAATGAAGAATGATACAACGGTAATTTTTACTGATGCAGATTTCTATACTGGCGAAGGTTCTGCAACCGGAACAGACTATGCCACTTGGGGAGCCAATTGGACCTTTAGTAATTAAATTATACAAGCCTAATAAAAACCAAAAGCATCCTAAATAGGATGCTTTTTTGTTTTGTACGTCTTTATAAGTAATTACATAGACGCGACATTATTAGTATAATTGACTTCTTTTTTAACTCCGTCAATCCAATAAATCCATTTGCCGACTTTTTTACCATTATCATAATTTGCTGAAACTGATTTTTTGCCTGCTGTATCAAAACTTAACCATTCACCGTGTAATTTACCATCTAACGTATAAGTTCCAGTTTGACTTACAACGCCATTGTCATGATAGTAAACAACTTCAATTAAATTGGTGTCTTCATTAAGCTTTAAATCTCTCTTTTGCTTTTCTTGAGCAAAAGAAACCACAGTAATTAAAAAGGCAAGAAATAAAATAAATTTCTTCATAATTATGGGTGTTTAACATTATACCCCAAAGATACAAATTACATAACCTTAAAGCAACACTTAATTAACATTAAGATAACATTAAGCTTGTATTTATTTGATTCACAGTTTGTTAAAATAAAAGATTTAACATTGGAAAGTTAATAATTAATTAATATTGAGATTACATTAAGATTAACTAAAAATTAGATATTTGCTTCGTCTTGAGACAAAAAATTAGTATTTCATATAATCTATTAGTTTTTGTCGACTACATTATCATGATTTCTAATGAGACTGCCTTAGGCCAAGGCAGTCTTTTTTATGCAAAAATTTAATAGTTAGGAAACATTGAGTTAACATTAGAGTTGTTTATTTGCAACGACAAAAATTAATGATATACTAATGAAATTAAAAATTACCCTAATAGCACTTTTTTTGTTTGCTATTAACGTTACCGCACAAGAAATCAGTGATACTTCTTTTGGAAAAGGATTAATTAACTTCACTGCTAAAGACAGCTCTTTTAGTGTAAAATTTGCACCTCGTTTTCAGGTTCGTTCTATATCTTCTTGGGATCATGATGGAGACCAATATGGAAGTCCAGAACACAACTTTATTGTACGTCGTGCTCGATTAAAATTCGATGGTTTTGCCTATAGCCCTAAACTTAAATATAAAATTGAGTTAGGCTTATCAAACAGAGATATCTCAGGAGCTAATGATTATAACAGAAATACCCCACGTTACATACTAGATGCCGTTATTATGTGGCAATTTGCTGAAAACTGGGAACTTTGGGCAGGACAAACTAAACTTCCTGGAAATGTTGAGCGTGTCGTGTCTTCGGCAAATCTTCAACTTATTGATCGTTCTTTATTAAACAGTCGTTTTAATATAGATCGTGATTTAGGAATTCAACTCCGTCATAAATCCAATTTAGGAGGCAACTTCTTAATGCGTGAAAAATTTGCAATTTCACAAGGTGAAGGGCGTAATGTAACTGAGGGGAATGAAGGAGGATTACAATATACTGCCAGACTAGAACTTTTACCTTTCGGGGCTTTCAAATCTAAAGGAGATTATAGTCAATCTGATTTAAAACGTGAAGCAAAACCAAAATTAATGTTAGGCTTTACCTATAACTATAACCAAGACGCGGTTAGAGAAAGAGGTTTTGCAGGTGATTATATGGAAAGAACGGACGGAACAATTTACGAAACAGACCAGACGACCATATTTGCAGATGCGATGTTTAAATTTGATGGATTTTCATTTATGGGTGAATATGCTAAACGTACCGCAGATAATGAAATTGCTACAGAAGCTGATGGTGTAACACCTACTGGAGATATCGTTTTAACTGGTAATGCTTTAAATTTACAAGCTGGTTATTTATTTAAGAGTAATTATGAACTTGCAGCTCGTTTTACTACGGTTGAATTCGAATCAATTACAAGTACTTTACCACGTAAACAATATACAATTGGTTTAAATAAATTTATTGTTGGTCATAAATTAAAAGTACAAAGCGATTTAAGCTATACTACTATTGCAGGTAACGAAGATAATATTACCTTTAGGCTTGGTTTTGATTTACATTTTTAATTTAAAAAAATAACAATTACGTAACATTTCAGACCTTAACAGTCAAGATATTTGCAAAATATATAAGTAATTATGGAAAATTTGTACACATTCATGTTAATCGCCATTACCATATTAGCCGTAGCTGATATCGTTGTAGGTGTAAGTAATGACGCAATTAACTTCTTAAACTCAGCAATTGGTTCTAAAGCAATCTCTTTAAGAACCATAATGATTGTTGCGAGTTTAGGTATTTTTATTGGAGCTGTTTTTTCAAGTGGTATGATGGAAGTTGCCAGAAAAGGTATTTTTATTCCTGCTCAATTTGAATTTGGCGAGCTCATGTTAATTTTTATGGCAGTAATGATTACTGATATTCTGCTATTAGATTTTTTCAACACACTTGGGTTACCTACATCTACTACTGTATCTATTGTATTTAACTTATTAGGTGCTGCCGTAGTGATGTCTATAATCAAGATTAGTGCTTCAAGTGAAGAAACTCTAGCAGATTTAGGGAATTATATTAATACAGAAACTGCCCTGACTATTATTAGTGGAATTTTACTTTCTGTTTTAATAGCCTTTACAGTTGGAGCGCTTGTTCAATGGATTTCTCGTCTTCTTTTTACATTTAACTATGAAGGTAAAATAAAAAAGTTCGGTATCTTTTTTGGAGGTTTAGCATTAACTGCCATTACCTATTTTATTTTCTTAAAAGGATTAAAAGGAACGCCTTACTATAAAGAATTAAAAGGACTTGTAGAAGGAAACGAATCAATGATTATTCTTGGAAGTTTTGTTTTCTGGACTTTGTTTTCATTCATTTTTGAAAAAATTACTAAAAAAACCGTTTTACTTGTTGTTATTGGTGTAGGTACCTTTGGACTTGCATTAGCATTTTCTGGTAATGATTTAGTAAACTTTATTGGTGTACCAATGGCAGCATATCACTCTTATGAGGCTTGGATAGCTAATGGTATGGATTCTACAATGTCTATGGCTGTGTTAGATAAGAAAGTACCTGCAGAACCTTTATTACTATTTATTGCTGGAGCTATAATGGTAATTACGCTATGGCTTTCTAAGAAAGCAAAAACGGTAGCAGAAACAGAAATAAGTTTATCAAGACAGGGTGAAACTCATGAAAAATTTGAGCCTAATGCGCTATCAAGAGCTATAGTAAAAGGTTCAACGAGTTTATCACAGTATTTTAGTGCCATTATTCCAAATTCTTTACAAAATAGTATAGGGAATAGCTTTAAAAAATCTGATGTTATTCTTACAAAAGATCAAAGTATTGACGCTCCTGCCTTTGATATGATTAGAGCTTCAGTTAACCTAATGGTTGCTGGTGTATTAATTGCTATTGCAACTTCAATGAAATTACCTCTTTCTACAACTTACGTAACTTTTATGGTTGCAATGGGTACGTCTTTAGCTGATAAAGCTTGGGGAAGGGAAAGTGCTGTTTACAGAGTAGCTGGTGTATTAAATGTTATTGCTGGGTGGTTTGGAACTGCAATTGGAGCTTTTGTAGCTGCTGGAACTGTTGTGTTTTTAATAAACTGGAATCCTCAAGTAATGACTCCAATATTATTACTAATTACAGCTTTCTTATTATATAGAAACTATAAATCGCATCAAATCAGTTCTTCAAAAGTAGTAGAAGAAGATAGTTTAAAAGCAACAGGAAGTAGATCTGTGCAAGGTGTTATTCACGAAAGTGCAAGTAATATTGCAAACGTTGTTAAACGAGGAAATAAAATTTATAGCAATGCTGTAAATGGTTTAGCAAAACAAGATTTAAAAATGCTTAAGAAAAATCAAAAACAAGTAGATAAATTATCTACTGAAGTTGATAACTTACGTGATAATATATTCTTCTTCATTAAAAACTTAGAAGAAACAAGTTTAAGAGCGAGTAGTTTTTATATCAATATTTTAGGGTATTTACAGGATATGACACAATCTTTAGAATACATCTCTAAAGTTAGCTATAAGCATATTAACAATAATCATAAAAAGCTTAAGTTTAGTCAGATTAAAGAACTTAAGGAAGTTGAAGAAGCTTTGGAGGATTTATTTAACAATGCTAAAACAGCTTTCGATACGCATTCATTTGAACATGTTGGAGAAATTATTGAACGTAAAAAAGTAGTTTTCGATTTAGTAACTGATAAGATTAACAAACAAGTATCAAGAACTAGAACCGAAGAATCTAGCCCAAAAAATACAACTCTTTACTTTAGTATTTTATTAGAAACAAAAGATTTACTAACGGCAACAATGAATCTTTTGGAAGAATATTACCATTCGCATGACGCTTCGGTAAAACCCGCCAAACTACCTGAAAACGCAGAAGAATAATTATTAAAATATAAAATTCATTATAAAAAACACCTCAATTGAGGTGTTTTTACATTTAGAACTTAAACACAAAATTTTAATTTATGATTTCAACAAATGAATATTTTAATGGCCATGTAAAATCTTTAGGTTATACATCTGAAAAAGGAAAATCTACTATAGGAGTCATGGAAATAGGTATATACGAATTTGGAACATCTACTCATGAAACTATGGTAGTCATAGAAGGTGAAATGGATGTTAAACTTCCTGGAAGTTCCAATTGGGTAACTTTTAAATCAGGCGAATCTTATACAGTTGATGCCAACGAAAAGTTCCAGGTTAAAGTCCCAGTTCAAACTTCATATTTATGCCAATACAAATAAGTTGTTCTAGGCTTGAAATCTATTATATAAAGCATCTTTTAAAAAGATGCTTTTTTTTACAAAAAATTCACATTTCAACATCTATAAATCAACTTTAAACGTACATAATAAAAACCTAAAGTTATTATTATGAAAAACATTTCAATTTTATTATTAATTACAGTATTCACCTTTTCGTGTGTTTCAAAAAAGAAGTATCTAGCCTTACAACAAGAAAATGGTGAGATTAAAAGTGAATTACAAAAAACACAAGTTGCTAAAGAAGATTTAGAAGCTAAATTTGAACAAATTCAAACTCGTGTTGATGCTTACAATTCTAAAATCGCATCTCTTAAGCTAGAAAACGATTCAAAATTAGATGTTGTTGAAGGTGTTGCTTTTATGTCGAACAACTCAAAAGCTAAAATGCGTGAAACTTTACAACACGTTAGCGCTGAAAAACTAGCTAACGCAAAAACACTTAAAGATTCAATGAATTTAGCTGTTGCTTATAACCTTGAAAAAACGATAAGCGAAAGTAATATGAACGAAGATGAAGATTTTGCAGTAAATATTAATGAAACTGTTGTAATGATTTCTATTGCTGATAATATGTTATTTAATAGTGGTAGTTATAGATTAAGTTCTAAAGCCGATAATGTTTTAAAGAAGTTAGCAGACGTTATTAACTCTGAGCCAAGTTTAGATGTTATGGTTGAAGGGCATACAGATTCTAGAACAATAAATACAGGTCACATTACTGATAACTGGGATTTAAGTGTATTAAGATCAACTTCTGTTGTTCGTAAATTACAAGAAGAATATAACGTAGCTCCTGAAAAGTTGATTGCAGCAGGAAGAAGTAGTTACCAACCTATCGCTGAAAATGATTCGGCTGAAAACAGATCGAAAAACAGACGTACAAGAATTATCATTCTTCCAAACATTGATAAATTTTTCGCTTTAATGTCTGAAAACAATGAAGCAGTAGCAGAAAATACTATATTAGATTAATTAATCCATTTTAATGTAATACGAAAAGCATCCTTTTACGGGATGCTTTTTTGTTTCTAAAAATAGATGTTATAAATCTTGAGCCACACCTATTTGGTTTAATTCATGTAGCGACCTTTTCTTCGCTTCAAACCTATCAATTTCAACCACGTAGGTATTCGACATAGAGTCGTGCCAGCCTCTGCCATCTTGCCCTAAAAATGAAAATGCCTCAAACGGTATTAAACGGCATAAACTTCTTATAAAAATATCTTGAAAAGTTGGTTTACTTCCGTCTTCCATTACTACTATGGTTTTTGTTGCAAACTTCCCGAGAGATTTTTGAAAAGGCACTTCCAACAAGCAAAAGTATGCAAGCATGATAGATATACTGAATATAAACGAACCGATAGCTCCCATTGATGCAATAAAATTTAATGGCCCTGAAATTCCTAAAAGCTCAAAAACCCCTAGTATTAGACCAATTATAAAAGAAAACGCGTAGTAACCTATCGTGTCTATTACCATGTTAATAAATCGTTTTTCTTTACTTGCGTATAAGTCTGCGGTTACTAAAAAATTGTTTTGATCCATATCTAAGTTTTAAGCATTAAATATAGTATTTTTAGTACAAAAAATTGCATTAAATGTTGCTGCTTTTCCCAGAATAAATTTAGAGAGCTAACTCTCTTCTAAAAGTGAATCTGTTTTGCCATATAACAATTCTGCAACCTCAATTAATTTTTTTATCACGTCGTTAACATTGGCATAATCATTAAATAAAGAGGATGCCATTTCAGTAGTTATTAAGTTTTTTCGAATAAGCTTATCGATAGATTTATTACTTAATCTAATATTTTCTTTAGCCTCTTTTTTTAATTCCTTTAATTTTAATGCATACTTCTTCGAATCTTCTTCAGTTCTAAATAAATAAATTACGCGTAGCACTTTCGTGAGTTTCTTTCTGTATTCATTATACTCTTTTAATAAATGTTTATTATCCCCATGAAGAGATAGCTTGATATTTTTATTTATTTCTCTAACAATCTTAACAATTTCAACCATTTTTCGGTTAGCAATTTTAATATCAATTATAGACTGATGTTGTTTTTTATTAAGCTTCAAATCATTTTGAGTTGTTGTAGCGTATCTAATGATTTCACCATAAATAGTTTTCACCTTACTATAGTAAAGTTCATCCACATCAATATTCATATCTTCATTAGATTTTTTAATGACTTCTTTAATTTTCAAATCCGATTTTACATCTTCTCTATGGAGATTTAGTCCATGCGTTACAATTTCAAAAATGGTGTTTTTATACAAATATTGCGACTCTTTTATTAAAGATGAAATGGCGGTACTTGGGAAACTCAGTATGGCTTCATTAAGATATTTAGGCTCGTCAATAGCCTTTTTATCTACGGCTTGTTCCTTGAATACTTTCAACAGCAACTTTTCTAATTTACCTACAAAAGGAATCATTAAAATGACCCCAAGAATATTAAAAATAGTATGAAACATAGCCAGTTTCAAAGTATAATCTGTGGCGGCAATATGCACTAATTCTGAAATAATGTTCACGAATCTTGCCAACGGAAAAATGATTGCTAAAGCTACAATACCTGTAGTTAAATTAAAAATTAAGTGAGCTCCTGCCAATCGTCTTCCTGCTATATTAGCTCCTAAAGACCCTAAAACCGCCGTAATTGTGGTACCAATATTGGCACCAATTGCTAAGGCTAATGCGTTTTCATATTCAATTTGTCCAGCAGAAAGCGCTGTTAAAATTAAAGCTAAGGTAGCGCTGCTTGATTGTAAAATGGTTGTAATTATAATTCCAAGACCAGTATAAATGACTACTCCCAAATAACCTGAAACCGCATATTGAGTTAAGTCTATATAATCTTTAAACACATCGAATCCTTCTTTCATGTAATGAATCCCTAAAAAGAAAAAACCTAAACCAGCCAACACATTACCGAGTCCTTTTAGAGCTTCTTTTTTTTGAAATGAAAAAATGATTCCGAAAACCAACATGGGCATTGCTAAGGCAGAGATTTTAATTTTTAGACCAAAACCTACTACTAACCACGCTGTTGTAGTAGTACCAATATTTGCCCCAAATATTAACCCTAAACCTCCGCCTAAAGAGATGAGACCAGCGCTTATAAATGAAATAGTAATTACAGAAACAAGTGAACTCGATTGAATTAAAGCCGTTACAAAGGCTCCTACAGAAATACTTTTATAAAGTTTATTGGTCGCTTTTTTTAATATGGTTTGAAGCGGGCCTTTAGTAAAAACTCTAAAACCTTCTTCCAACATAATCATACCGAAGAGCAAAATAGCAACTCCAGCAGAAATGGTTTTAAAATTTGGATTTAAATACAATAAAACCCCTAGAACAATTAAAAGTCCAAAAAAAATAGACCTTTTTACCATATGAAGTATTTTAAATGGTATTGAAGATAAAAAAACTAGAGTTATTTTAAATAAAAAAAGACATCTTTTTCAAGATGTCTTTTTTATAAATTTGGGGTTCCCCCTTTCGAGGGAACAAACCCAATAATAATGAATTAATTAAGATCCGCACATTAAACAATCATCACCTTCAGCTTCTTTAGCTTGTGCAATGAGTGCTTTCATTTCTTCGGCAGACATAGGTTCTACCTCTACTTCCTGGGTCTTTTCCTTAGCAAATTTAGCTGCATTTTGTGCCGCCAATTTCTTTTTCTTAGCATCTTGCTGTTCTTCAACAACATTAGTTACTTCAACAACCTCAGCTGCTGGTTCTTCCATTTTAGTTGTTTTCAAGGTAAATTTAATGGCATCAACAGCACTCTTAGTACGTAAGTAATACATTCCTGTTTTTAAGCCACTTTTCCAAGCATAAAAATGCATAGAGGTTAATTTAGCCATGGTTGCACCTTCAAGGAATAAGTTAAGTGATTGTGACTGATCAATGAAATATCCACGATGACGCGACATATCAATTATATCTTTCATACTTAACTCCCAAACCGTTTTGTAAAGTTCTTTGATATCTTGAGGGATGATATCTATTCCTTGAACGGAACCATTAGCTCTCATGATGTCTTGTTTTAAGTTTTCATTCCAAAGCCCTAATTCTACTAGGTCTTCTAATAAATGCTTATTCACAACAATAAATTCACCCGATAATACACGGCGGGTATAAATATTAGAGGTATAAGGCTCAAAACACTCATTATTTCCAAGAATTTGAGACGTTGATGCAGTTGGCATTGGCGCTACTAAAAGTGAATTACGAACACCATGTTTTAATACTTGCTTACGTAATTTTTCCCAATCCCAATTGCCACTTAACTCTTCATCTTTAATATTCCAAAGGTTATGTTGAAACTCACCTCTACTTATTGGTGAACCTTCATAAGTTTCATAAGGACCTTCAGCTTTGGCTTCTTCCATACTTGCCGTTACCGCAGCATAGTAAAGCGTTTCAAAAATATCTTGATTTAATTTTTTAGCCTCGTCACTTGTAAAAGGCATACGTAATTGAATAAATGCATCCGCTAATCCTTGCACACCTAAACCAATTGGTCTGTGTCGCATATTAGAATTTTTAGCTTCAATTACAGGATAGTAATTTCTATCAATTACGCGGTTTAAGTTTTTAGTTACTCGCTTAGTGATTCGGTATAATTCTTTATGATCGAACTCACCATTTTTAATAAACATTGGTAATGCAATAGAGGCTAAATTACATACCGCAACCTCATCTGGAGAGGTGTACTCCATAATTTCGGTACATAAATTTGAAGAACGAATAGTTCCTAAATTTTTCTGATTCGATTTACGGTTTGCCGAATCTTTATAAAGCATGTAAGGCGTACCCGTTTCAATTTGAGATTCTAATATTTTCTCCCAAAGCTCACGTGCTTTAATAGTTTTTCGACCTTTACCTTCCGCTTCGTATTTTAAATACAATGCTTCAAATTCTTCACTGTGTGTTTCTGGTAATCCTGGACATTCGTTAGGACACATTAAGGTCCAATCGCCATTTTCTTGAACACGTTGCATGAATAAATCTGAAATCCACATCGCATAAAATAAATCGCGCGCACGCATTTCTTCTTTACCATGATTCTTTTTCAAATCTAAAAACTCAAAAATATCGGCATGCCAAGTTTCAAGGTAAATAGCAAAACTTCCTTTACGTTTTCCACCACCTTGATCTACATAACGGGCCGTATCATTAAATACACGAAGCATTGGCACGATACCATTACTCGTTCCGTTTGTTCCAGCAATATAACTTCCTGTGGCACGAACATTATGCATTGCTAAACCTATACCTCCTGCAGATTGAGATATTTTAGCCGTTTGTTTTAAGGTATCGTAAATTCCGTCTATACTATCTTCTTTCATGGTTAAAAGAAAACATGAAGACATTTGCGGTTTTGGTGTACCCGCATTAAACAATGTTGGTGTAGCGTGAGTAAAATATTTTTTAGACATTAACTCGTAGGTCTCAATGGCTGCATCTAAATCATTTAAATGAATTCCAATTGAAACACGCATAAGCATGTGTTGTGGACGTTCAGCAATTTTGCCATTTAGTTTTAATAGATAAGAACGCTCTAGGGTTTTAAATCCGAAATAATCATAACCAAAATCGCGGTTATAAATTATTGTAGAATCTAAACGCTCTTTGTTTGCCATAATAACTTCGTAAACGTCATCAGCAAGAAGCGGCGCGTCTTTACCTGTTCTTGGATTTACATATTTATGCAAATCTTCCATAACGTCGCTAAACGTTTTTTTAGTGTTTTTGTGTAAGTTAGAGACAGAAATACGTGCAGCTAATCGTGCATAATCTGGATGTGCAGTAGTCATAGTAGCAGCAACTTCAGCAGCAAGATTATCAAGCTCGCTGGTTGTTACGCCGTCATAAAGTCCTTCTATAACTCGCATAGCGACTTTTAATGGATCTACTAATTCGTTTAATCCATAACACAATTTTTTTACTCGGGCAGTGATTTTATCGAACATAACTTGTTCTTTTCTACCGTCTCTTTTTACTACATACATTGTTTACACTTTTTTTAGTATTTCTGATACACCTTCAGAAAAATGGTTAGTTAATAGGCCAAACCTGTTTAGCCCAAGAGCCAAAACATGCTTGATTGATTTAATTAATTTAATAAGTTTGTTTAGTATATTTTCCTTCGCAGGAAATGTCATTTTAATTGAACTTCAAAATACTTCGTTTTGAATAGGGAGTCAATTAAAAATCGGCGTCGAAACTGAATTTATCTTTTTCTTCTTCTTTATTTAGTACGCCCGCTTTTTGATATTCAGACACTCGCTTTTCAAAGAAATTTGTTTTTCCTTGTAAAGAAATCATGTCCATAAAATCAAATGGGTTTGCTGTATTATATTCTTTATCACAACCTAGCTCAAACAAAAGTCTATCGGTTACGAATTCCAAATATTGAGACATTAACACAGCATTCATACCAATTAAACTAGCTGGTAAAGATTCTGTTATAAATTCACGTTCTATATCTAAAGCATCAACTAAAATCTCGCGAATACGAGCTTTAGGCACTTTGTTTATTAAATGTTTGTTATGTAAATGCACAGCAAAGTCGCAGTGTACACCTTCATCACGAGAGATTAATTCGTTTGAAAACGTTAATCCTGGCATTAAACCTCTTTTCTTTAACCAGAAAATAGAACAAAATGCTCCTGAAAAGAAAATCCCTTCTACCGCAGCAAATGCAATTAAACGTTCAGCAAAACTTGGAGATTCAATCCATTTTAAAGCCCAATCTGCTTTTTTCTTAATGGCAGGAAAATTTTCTAAGGCATTGAATAATAAGTCTTTTTCTTTTTCGTCTTTTACGTAAGTGTCTATTAACAGAGAATATGTTTCACTATGAATATTTTCCATCATAATTTGGAATCCATAGAAAAATTTAGCCTCACTGTATTGTACCTCGTTTACAAAGTTTTCAGCTAAATTTTCATTTACAATACCATCACTAGCTGCAAAAAATGCCAAAATGTGTTTAATAAAATAACGCTCGTCATCATTTAATTTCGTAGACCAATCTGTAAGATCTTGATGTAAATCAATTTCTTCTGCAGTCCAAAAACTTGCCTCAGATTTTTTATACCATTCCCAGATATCATGATGTTGAATTGGGAAAATAACAAAACGATCTTTGTTTTCTTGAAGAATGGGCTCTACGACTTGAGACATAATGATTAGATTTTTTTAATATTAGTTAAACGACAATTTTCTTCGGTTACGGGTTCACAAAGATTGTAAAATGATTGCTATTTTTTTCAAAATTTCATGAAACCTTTTCAACAAGTTTTTAACAAATAAAAAAAACACTGATAATCAGAAAGTTTACAATAAAAATTGGTTAAAATACTGATTATTAATTACTTAACATTTTTAAAAATTAAAAAAGTTAACAAAAAAATATTATGTTTTTTACCGAAGAACCCTTTTAAACAAAGGGATTTTTGGATATTTTTTTTGGATATTTTTGGGTTGTTAAAAAGTTTCTGCAACCTTCTCTAATTCGGCGTACCAATCTTCCCCAAATTTCCTGATTAAAGCCTCTTTTACAAATTTGTAGATAGGAATTTGTAATTCTTTACCTAGCGCACAAGCATCATCGCAAATTTGCCATTTATGATAATTAACTGCAGAAAATTCAGAATAATCTTGAACACGAACGGGATATAAATGGCAAGACACAGGTTTCTTCCAACTAACCTCGCCTTGATTGTAAGCTTCTTCAATGGCGCAGAGGGCTACTTTTTTTTCGTCGAAAATAACATAAGCACAATCTGCACCGTTAATTAATGGTGTTTCCAATTCGCCTTCTTCTGTAGTAATGTAGGCACCTTGGGCTTCAATAACATCAATACCTTCTTGACGTAAAAATGGTTTTACCTTGGGGTAAATGTCTTTTAAAATTTGAGCTTCTTCTTTTTCAAGCGGGGCACCAGCATCGCCATCTATACAACAGGCACCTTTGCAAGCCGATAGATTACACAAAAAATCTTTTTCAATAATATCTTCAGACACTATCGTTTTACCCAACTGAAACATAAAAAATGCTCTTAAAAATAGTTTACAAAAATAGATAAACTTTGACTTTATTTTTAAGATAATTAAGTAATAATGCTATATTTTTGCCGAAAATTTAAAACTTACGGAATATGCAATTAAATTTTAAAGAAATATTCACAGCATTCATGATTTTATTTGCAGTAATTGATATTGTGGGTAACATTCCTATTGTTATTGACTTAAGAAAAAAAGCAGGTCATATACAAAGTGAAAAAGCATCTATTATTGCAGGTGTGATTTTAATTGTGTTTTTATTCTTAGGAAAAAGTATATTAAACTTAATTGGGATTGATGTGAATTCGTTTGCCGTTGCTGGTGCTTTCATTTTATTTTTTATAGCATTAGAAATGATATTAGGTATTACATTATACAAACAAGAAGAGCATGATTCTATGACTACGGCTGTGTTTCCTTTAGCATTCCCATTAATTGCTGGCCCAGGAAGTTTAACCACCTTACTATCTTTAAGAGCTGAGTTTAGAACAGAAAATATAATAGTTGCTGTTTTAATTAATGTTATTATTATTTTTATAGTACTTAAAACGTCGTCGAAAATTGAGCGCTTAATTGGGCAAAATGGCATAAATATCATTAGAAAAGTATTCGGAGTTGTTTTATTAGCTATTGCTGTAAAACTGTTTGCTCACAACATTAAAGCGTTATTTGATGTGGTTTAAAAACCATTGTGAGGTTTGTAATTTAGATTATTGGTAACCATTTAAAAATTGAATAAATGAAGATATTTACTATAGTTCTTAGTGTAATTGCACTTGGTTTAATTGTATTTAATTTTACACAAGTTAATTTAGATGCCCCTTTTGATGGTGATAGCATTGTTGCTGTTATAACTATTGTAGCTTCATTATGCGTTATTATGATGATGGCTATATTAAGAACTTCAAAACGTATCGAACAAAAAGTAAAAGGACGCAAATAAATATTTCTTGAATGTATGATGCTTTAATTATTGGCGGTGGCGCAGCAGGTATGTCTTGTGCTTTGGTTTTAGGTTCTGCTAAACCAAAAGCTTTTGCTGCCGATAAGTCAATTGGCATTATTACACATCAAAAAACATCGCATTTACAAACTGCACTTTTTAATAATGTATTAGGTTTAAAGCCAGGAACTACAGGTGCATCTATTTTAGAAAGCGGAAAAAAACAACTTGCCAGCTTGTATCCGCATGTAGAGCAAATTGAAAACGAAAAAGTTCTAGAAATTTCGAAAAACGAAAATACCTTTTTAGTTAGAACTAATAAAAACAGGTACCAAGCTAAAATTGTGGTTATTGCAGTGGGTTACACTAATTTAATGACTATTGATGGTTTAAACCAGTACATTGAACCACACCCTAGAGCCAATATTGAAAAAGATCGCATTTGGTTAAAAAATACCAATCATGTAATTGAAGAAAACCTATATGTTGCCGGCACTCTTGCAGGATGGCGCAGCCAGTTTTCTATAGCTTCTGGTAGTGGTGCGCATGTAGCTACTGATATTTTAACACTTTGGAATGGCGGGAAACATGTGAAGGTGCATGATAAAGTTGATGTTTAATCTAGTTCTTTCCCATCACTCAACTTAATAACCTCATCAATCATAATATCGCGTTGGTTATAAACCTCTTCAAAAGCACCAGCGCCAAAAAGTTGGTCAGCAAGCGTAGCTTTAATATATTGTTTCACTTCATCGTGATACGCCACAAACGTAACTTTCGATTCGGTTCTCAAGTTTAAGTAATCTTGAAAAGCAAACACTAAATCGTCGCCAACTTCAAAAGAATCTATAAAATCTTGTCTTTCAAAATCGTCATAATGGTGACGGTCCATTTCTAATTGTTCAAAAACAAAATTGCCAAAAAACCCACGACGCTGTAAAAAAGATAGTGTTTCGTTGTGCATGCTATTATCAAGAGGCACAAACACATCAGGTATAATACCACCGCCACCGTAAACAATTTTACCCCCTGGAGTTCTAAATTTTAAAGAATCGTCTACCTTAATTTTTTCAGGGTCTAGCAACTCGCCGCTGTCCAATCTTGTAAAATACTCATCGTAATAATCTTTATTACCGTTAGCGTAAGGCCTTTGTATAGAACGCCCTGTTGGTGTGTAATAGCGCGATACGGTTAAGCGTACTGCACTACCATCGCCTAAATCCATTTCGCGTTGCACCAAACCTTTGCCGTAAGAACGTCGCCCAACAATGGTGCCTTTGTCGTTATCTTGTAATGCGCCTGCTACAATCTCGCTTGCTGATGCAGAGTTTTCGTCTATTAAGACATACACCTTACCGTCCTCAAACTCGCCTTTGCTTGTAGCGTAACTTTTTTCTATGTCGCCACGTTTGTTTTTGGTAAACAAAATCAATTTATCATCTTCTAAAAACTCATCGACAATTTGTTCTGCAATGCCTAAAAAACCGCCTGGGTTATTTCTTAAATCTAGAGCAATTTCAGTAGCGCCAAGCGCTTCCAGTTTTTCAATTCCTGCTTTAAATTCTTTATATGTAGATTCGGCAAACCTATTAATTTTGATGTAGCCTAATTTTTCGGTTAGCATATAAGCAGCGTCTACACTTTTAATAGGAATTTTTCCGCGTTTTACGGTAAAATCTAAGAGTTTTGGCTCGCCTCTACGATATACCTTAAGTTTTACTTTAGAGTTTATTTCGCCTTTTAACTTTTTAATAATTTCGCCGTCTTTTAAGCGCTTACCATATAACGAATCGCCATTAGCCATAATTATTCTATCGCCACCTTTTATTCCTGCTTTGGCACTTGGTCCGTTTTCTATCGCACGAATTACGGCAATAGTATCTTTATAGGTATAAAAACTCACACCAATACCAACAAAATCGCCTTTCATTTCTTCGGCAACACGTGCCATATCTTCTTTAGGAATGTAAACCGAATGCGGGTCTAGATTTTCTAAAATACCATTTACGGTAACATCAACAATACTATCGGTATTTATGTCATCAACATAATCGTACTCTATATAATCTATAAGGCGGTTAAGCTTGTCTTTTTTACTGTTGGTTGAGAACAATCGATCTGGCGCATCAGAAAAATCTAAAGTTCCGCCAATAAAAATGCCGGCCGCAATTGCAACACCTAATATTAAGGGCAAATATTTTTTTTGAATAGGCATTATTATGCTTTTAAATCTTCAATTTGTTCAAGTTTTATTCCTGCTTTCTTTAAAAACTGTAATCCAGAATCATCTTTATACGCTTGGTGATAAACCACTTTTACAACACCGGCTTGATGTATTAATTTGCTACATTCTTTACAAGGCGACATGGTTATGTAAAGTGTTGCACCTTTTGCCGATTGTGTTGATGCTGCTACTTTTAAAATGGCATTGGCCTCGGCATGCAAAACGTACCATTTGGTGTATCCTTCATCGTCTTCACAAAAATTTTCAAAGCCAGATGGTGTGCCATTGTACCCGTCTGATATTATCATTCTGTCTTTTACTATTATGGCTCCCACTTGTCTGCGCTTGCAATAAGACAATTTGCCCCATTCTTGTGCTATTCTTAAATAAGCTTTATCGTACTTAAGCTGTTTTTTTTCTGGCATTAACTTTTAATTTTTTTTAGCGCCTGCCTGCCGTCAGGCAGGTTACCCTCATTTAATATTTAAAATACAATTTTAAACTTTACATCAATTCGGGTCAGGCTTTTCGTTACAATCTTTTGCAAAAAAGCAAAAGGATTTTCTCTTCAATCCTTAACGCGCGTACATATAACGAATATAGTTAGTAAGTATTTTAATTACAACGCTAAGTGCGTTAATTTTTTACGAAAATTTGTGGTTACAACGAATTTACGTTAGAGATTGAACGGCCTGTTTGATTTCGATTTTTATCGGGAGAGTAGTAAATCCCCGACCCTTGTGGTAACCTACCAGTCTACGGCAGGTACCCTAAACATTTAGGTTATAAAATCGCTATTTAATATCATAGGAATTACCAGACCTACTACTATAGCCGAAACTACCATAATCCAATCGCGTTTGGTAAACCTGAATATAGTTTGCACGATGTAGCTTAAAAAGAGTACTATAAATACGATGATGATTTGAGCGATTTCGATACCTAGAGCGAATTCGAGTAATAAAACAAGTTTATTATCAGAATCAGTTAATAACATTTGAAATTCGCGTGCGAAACCTAACCCGTGAATTAATCCAAAAAATAAGGTTGATAAAAAAAGCACACCTACTTTTTCGCGTTGTGCGCCTTTACCAGAAGTAAATACGTTAAACAAAGCAACCACCAGAATGGTTATAGGAATGAGAAATTCTACCACCGATGCATTAACACTTACAACGCCGTAAGCTGCCAAAACGAGCGATAGCGTATGCCCAAGTGTGAACATAGATACGAGTAGCAATACGCGTTTCCAGTCTTTAAACACATAAGGTATGGTAAGTACTATTAGGAATAAAACATGGTCGTAAGCATTTATATCAAGTACATGATTGATGCCATACTCTACATTAAACCAAAAATTTTCTAGCATAATAATTAAGATTTAGGGTATACCAAAGATACAAATAGAATGGTTTCAACCAAAGCCTTATAACGGTTTTGAAATGTTATTGTAGGTTTTATTTAATTGAAAAAGCATTTCTTCGGTAATATCTTCTAAAGAGAAGGCGTGTTTCCATTTCCAGTCTTGTCTTGCATACGAATCGTTAATGCTTTTTGGCCAGCTGTTTGCAATATCTTGTCGGTAATCAGGCGCGTAAGTTATTTTAAAATCAGGCATGTGCTTTTTAATAGATTCTGCGATTTCTTTTGGCGTAAAACTTATAGCTGCCAGGTTATAAGACGACCTTATTTTAATGTCTTTTGCTTTAGCAGTCATAATATCCACGGTGGCTTTAATGGCATCGTCCATATACATCATTGGCAACTTGGTGTCTGCTTTTAAAAAACATTCATACGATTTGGTTTTAACCGCTTCGTGATAAATTTCAACGGCATAATCTGTAGTACCACCACCAGGTTGGGTTTTCCAGCTAATAATACCTGGATATCGCACACTGCGCACATCTACTTTATATTTGTTTTGGTAATACTCGCACCAGCGTTCTCCCACTTGTTTGGTAATACCATAAACGGTTGATGGTTCCATAATAGTATATTGCGGTGTAAACTCTGTTGGAGTTGTGGAGCCGAAAACCGCAATGCTTGATGGCCAAAAAACGCGTTTTATAAATTTATCTCTAGCTAGATTTAAAACGTTGAATAAAGAGGTCATGTTTAAGTCCCAGGCTTTCATCGGGAATTTTTCGCCAGTGGCACTTAACATAGCGGCCATAAGGTAAACGGTATCTATTTGGTGTTTTTCAATGCAGGTTTTCACACTCGCATAATCTTGTGCATCAACAATCTCGAAAATGCCAGAATTTACAATCTCTAAATTATTATAACTAATATCTGAAGCCACCACATTTTCGTTCCCAAATAGGCTTCTAAGCTTATAAGTTAATTCTGAACCAATTTGCCCGCAAGCACCAATGATTAATATTTTAGAACTCATTAAATCGCATTATTATAAAGATATTTCAAAAATAATAAGTTTTTATTGATAATAATGCATTATTAAGTTTAAATATTCTCAATTTGATTATTCTATAAACGAATAAAAATTAAACGATTACTATATATTTGTAACATATCATTTTAAATGAAACTACATGCGTATTAAAACTCTAACTATTTTAAGTGTTTTGTTGTTATTTTTAGACTGCAAACAAGAGGGCGAAAATCCAGTCAACACAGAAATTGAACAAGACCACACACAACTTGTTACAGAGCAAGACGTTTCAAAATTAAAGTATATTGAATACGCTTTAGATAGTAATACCGAAGAAACTATTAAGGATTGGACAGAATACGAGCAGTTAGAAGCATTAGTTGTCGATTTGAAAAAAGGCGATCTGAAATTTTTCAGGGATAATGAAAAAGTGGTTTTATTATTAATTAAAGAATTGAAACAATCTATACCTGAAGTGTTAAATTCGCCATCCATTATAGCACGTCTTTTGGTTTTAGAAACTAAAATTCTTAAACTTGAAAGTTTAGCCAATTTATCTACAACCACAAAGGATGAGCTTTTAGATACTATTAAAGAATTTTTTGTGGCTTATTACACCTTAACTTTCCAAATGAATAAGAAAATTGAGTTTGATAACCGCTCTATTGAACGCCCAGAATAGTTAGAATACTTTATATAAATCGACGCTATAAGTAGGTTTTTTAGGTTTTGTTAAAAAAAACCTTTATATTTAAAATTACTTTAAAATTAAAAAAATTATGGGAATAAAGAGTTTTCAAGGGGCAAGGAGGCAGCAAAATGCCACTTCGGACCAACCGTCGCTGACGGTAAGTGATTACATGACAACAGATTTGATAACATTTACTCCTGACCAAACCATTGAAAGTGTTATGCAATCTTTAATTAAGAACAGAATCTCTGGTGGACCAGTAGTAAATGATAAAAATGAATTAATAGGCATCATTTCTGAAGGTGATTGTATAAAACAAATAAGCGAGAGTAGATACTACAACATGCCTATGCAAGACCAAACCATAGAAAAACATATGGCTGGTAATGTTGAAACTATTGATGCGAATATGAATATTTTTGATGCTGCGAATAAGTTTTTAGAAGCCAAACGCAGAAGATTTCCAATAGTTGAAAATGGCAAGTTAATAGGTCAAATTAGTCAAAAAGATGTTTTAAAAGCTGCGATGCAATTAAAAGGTCAAAATTGGAAATAGACTAGTTTCTTATGTTAAAAATAACAATCACACTAACCTGTGATTCATTAGGAAAAGCTTTTGATTATGTTAATAATCGGAAGCTTTTTTTATGATTACAATTCTAGCTCTCGCGTTTAACAAGCGCATAATAATCGCCCTCTAAAGGTAAATACCCTTGATCGTAAACAAAATAATAAATGGTTCCGGCTTTAGTTTTATAAATACTTGTGAAATAATTAAAATCGAATCCAGCCTCAATTAATCGCGCCCGCGAGGTTTTAGTTTTTTGGTCTGGGTTGAGGGTTTCTAAAATTCTATAATTCTTCCTAAGTCTGTTATTCGTATTTCTAATGAGGTTTTTACTATCCTTATTCACCCTATTATTATAGGCGTTTCTACAACCATCGCTACAGAATTTTTTATCAATTCTGCCCACAATTTTATCGCCACATTCTAAACATTCTTTTTGCATGTTGTAAATATAAACAAAAAATTATAACCGTTTACAAACGACTACAAACATTTACAAACGAAATTAAACAAGTAATTACCGAATAAAATTTTGAAGCTGTCTCATCTTTGCAGTGTCGAAACATAAGAACTCGATAGTATTAACTGTTTAACAATTAAAATTTAAAATTATGAACACACTTAGAAACAAAGTACAGTTGATTGGTAACTTAGGAAACGATCCAGAAATCATCAATTTAGAATCAGGTAAAACTTTAGCAAAATTTAATATTGCTACAAATGAAAGTTATACGAATAATAAAGGTGAAAAAATTACAGACACCCAATGGCATAGTATTGTGGCCTGGGGGAAAACGGCTCAAATTATAGAGAAATATGTAACCAAAGGAAAAGAAGTTGCTATTGAAGGTAAACTTACAACCCGCAGTTACGATGATAAAGATGGTAACAAACGATACATTACAGAAGTTGTATGTAATGAATTATTGATGCTTGGAAAATAGCACCTTTTTTTGCCCAAAATTTTTAGAAAGAGACTCTTATTGTAAGGGTCTCTTTTGTTATTTTACATTATCAATATTAAAATAACCCCCTTTATTTTCTTTTCTGTCTAATGATTGCCTAATTATTAAGTGGGCTACATTAATCATATTTCGTAATTCGCAGAGCGATGTGGTGATTTTAGATTCACGGTACAAATCTTCAACCTCCTCATAAATTAAATCTAAATGTTTTATGGCGCGTTTTAGGCGTTTATTACTTCTTACGATTCCCACATAATCGCGCATTAAGGCTTGTAGCTGTTTTAAATTATGTTGAATTAAAATATGCTCTTGAGTAATTACAGTGCCTTCGTCATTCCAATCTGGAATAGCAACTTCCAAGGCTTTACTTTGATTCTCAGCATGATATTTAAAAATGTTATGTGCAAAAACTAAAGCTTCTAATAATGAATTTGATGCCAACCTATTGGCACCATGCAACCCAGTTCTTGAACATTCGCCACATGCAAATAAGTTATTAATGGTTGTCTTGCCATTTTTATCAACGTCGATTCCGCCACATAAATAATGTGAAGCCGGAACCACAGGAATCCAATCGGTATTTAAATCAATATGATGCTCTAAACATTTATTATAAATGTTAGGAAAATGATCGATGAAGGCTTCCATGTCCAAATGCGTACAATCAAGAAAGACATGAGATTCACCCGATTTTTTTAATTCACTATCAATACTCTGAGACACAATATCCCGAGATGCTAATTCTGCACGATCATCATAATCAGGCATAAATCGATACCCGTTTTTGTTTCTAAGGTATGCACCAAACCCTCTTACCGCCTCGGATATTAAAAAAGAAGATTCGCCTTTGGCTTCATACAAAGCAGTGGGATGAAATTGTACAAACTCCATATCTTTAATATGTGCTTTTGCGCGATATGCCATGGCAATACCATCACCTGTTGCAATTATAGGATTGGTAGTATGACCATAAACACAACCAATGCCACCCGAGGCCAACAACGTGTTGTTTGATTTTATTGTGAATATTTCGCCGTTTTTTTGGTTTAAAACATAGGCTCCAAAACACGATATTTTATCCGATTGAACATCTTTAATATGGTGATTGGTAACTAAATCTATAGCGAAATGATGTGGTAAAATAGAAATATTTGGTAACTGATGTGCTTTTGATAGTAACGCCCGCTCTATTTCAAAACCTGTAATATCTTTGTGGTGTACTATACGATATTCTGAATGGCCGCCTTCTTTTCCTAAATCAAATTTCCCAGAATCGTTAACATCAAAATTTGCGCCCCAAAGCAACAATTCTTCCAAGCGATCAGGACCTTCTTTAACTACCAATTCAACAATATCTTTATCACAAAGTCCGTCGCCAGCAATTAACGTATCATTAATATGTTTTTTAAAGGAGTCTTCTTCTTTGTTTAGAACTATAGCGACACCACCTTGGGCGTATTTGGTGTTCGATTCGTCTTCATTAGCTTTAGTTACAACAACAACCGTTCTGTCAGGATACTTTTCGGCAATTTTTACTGAAAACGTTAATCCCGCTATTCCCGACCCGATAACTAAATAATCTGTAGTCATTTTATTTAGACAATTCTAACATGCGTTCAATTGGTAACAAAGCGCGTTCAATTATAGCTGGATCAACTTCTATTTGAGGCGATTCATTCAACATACAATCGTATAATTTTTGCAGCGTATTCATTTTCATGAAATGACATTCACTACATGCGCAAGTATTGTCTTCTTTAGCAGGCGCCGGCACCAACTCGGTATTTGGCATTTCTTGTTGCATTTTATGTAAAATACCGGCTTCAGTAGCCACAATAAACTTTTGGTCTTGATGTCCTTTTACATAATTTATCATTCCTGAAGTAGATCCAATATATGTTGCAGTATTTAAAATATGCGTTTCAGACTCGGGATGTGCAATAATTTTATAATCAGGATATTTTTTATGTAAAGCAATTAGCTTATCCATTGAAAATGCTTCGTGAACTATGCAACTTCCGTCCCAAAGCAACATATCTCTTCCTGTTTCATTTATTATATATTTCCCCAAATTTTTATCTGGAGCAAAAATGATTGGGGTATCTTTTGGAATTGAGTTTACAATTTTTAATGCGTTTGATGAGGTACAAACAATATCGCTTAATGCTTTTATTTCGGCAGAACAATTCACATAAGTTATTACTACATGATTTGGATGTGCTTTGGTGAATTTTTCGAATTCATCTGGCGGACAAGAATCTGCCAACGAACAACCTGCATTTAAATCAGGAAGTACTACGGTTTTATTAGGACTTAAAATTTTTGCCGTTTCAGCCATAAAATGAACCCCCGCAAAAACAATCATATCAGCATCAGTTTCGGCTGCTTTTTGAGACAATCCTAAACTATCTCCAACATAATCTGCAATATCCTGTATTTCTGGCACTTGATAATAATGCGCAAGAATTACTGCATTTTTCTCCTTTTTAAGTCGTTGTATTTCTTTAACTAAATCCATGATAAACTCTTCAGAATAATGTTGATAAAGATTCTTGAATACCAAGAATTTACTGCAAATATCTTAATTAAAAGGCGTAATAAAATGGGATTTTCGCGAAAAAAAGTATTGATTTAAGGTCCAACAAAATTTTGTGAAAATATTTAAATTTTCAACAAATAAAACTCTAAATGATTGAAAATAACGAAACTTACAATGTTGATCTTTAACTCAAGACCAAAGTTGACTCTTGTATTTCAGCATTAATCTTATTCAAAACAATCTCGCTTTTGTTTAATTCGTTAAGTATGACATTTTTTGAATCATTAAAAACAGATTTTGCCTCGTTGAACAAATCTTTATAATAAGCAACCCCCAAAGACATATTTTTGGTGAAATTGAGTAAATACTTTTCGTCTTTTTTTGTCATAGTTGTTTTTACATCGTCCAGTTTATTTTTTAAATAATCAATATAAATCTGTAATTCTTTTATGAATAAATTAGGACGATCATTTCTTGAAATCATGTTAGCTCTTCCGTAAATATTATCAATAATATTTTGAAGACTCATAAGCTTTGAAAAATAAGCTAAATTGGGCCCAGGACAAACAGATACACCTTCGCCTTCAACTTTAGTATCCAAATTATAGGCCAATAATGCCGAAGTACCTAATCCAACACAAGTACAAGATTTTTCAATTATTTTATTGAATTCTTTTTGATGCTGTTCCAGCGGTAATGCTTTATTTTCCAAGGCTTGTATTTTTAAATGTTGATACTCCCTTGAAGCCGTGCACATACCTTTTTCTTTAAATTCTGTGTTTAAAGCCACAAACTTTTTAGGACAAGAACTACCTGGTCTGCCTTTATTTATAAAAGCTTGTTTTTCATTGTCTTTTGTATTGTTTTTTAGGTTATTAAAAGGCACACCCAATGGAGAAATATCGCTTAAATACAAATCGTCTTCTTTAGCTTTTACCAATTTATTTAAGGTATCGTCATCAACAGTTGTTGCTTCAGGAACTAATAGAAATGGGCTTCCCCACCCTATTGAATCGAGATTATAATGTTCTAACAAAAAATCATGTTCTTCATTTGTTCCTACGCCTCCTTGGGCTGTAACCGAAATAGTTAACTCATTAGTAGGAATTGGTTTGTTTTGATTCTCTAATTCTTGAAACAAAACTGTCTGAATACTCTGCTGCAATTCGTTACGTTTTTCTTTAAACTCTGCTAAAACGGGACCTAAAAGATAACCATCAGTCGCAAAGGCATGACCACCACAATTTAGTCCAGATTCAATTCTATATTCAGAAACCCATAAGCCTTTTTTGGCTAAAAATTTTCCTTGAATTAATGCCGATCGGTAATCGCTTACCTTTAAAATTATTTGTTTTTTAAACTCTCCGTTTTCATTTGGATAAAAATCATCAAACTGAGACATGTAACTGTATAATCTGGGATTCATTCCTGCAGAAAGTACTATCGAAGAATGAAGTTTACTCTTTGCAAACCCTCTTAACGCGGCATGTGCATCGTTATACTCTACAGGTAATTTTTCGTTTTTTATATAGTTATCTTTATCAACTTTAGTCATGATATTTACATCAATACTACCCATAGACAATGCCTTATTTGCCCATCTTTTAATTTCAGAAAAATTAAATTCTTTTGCTGTTAATTGCTTGAATTCTTTCTTTAAATACGATCCATTAGGAAGCATATTTAAATAAGCAATGAATTCGTCACTCCGTTCTGAAGTGATGTTCTTCAAGACTTCAAATTTTTTATCAGCTAAATCGGATATGAGGTTTAAATAAGAAGTAATACGTTTTGCTCTAAAATCTTCAATCTTATCTGTTATTTCATGATAAGGGATTTGAAATTTTTCACTGTACATTTTTCTTAACTTCTCTAACAAAATATCGTCAACTAAAGAAATTACAGAATCTATACCATAATGCGCCACTTTTAATGGTGTATCGATGGTAAAACCAATACCCATTACTGGGATATGAAAGGAATGTGTTTTGTGCATAAGTATTATTTTATTGAAAGGGCAAAGTTATTAGTATGACTAGGCGCAGAACATGACATAAGTCATAAGCTAATGAATTAATCTTTTTTGATTTTTGATACTTCTATTACAATTTCAATGATGTAGAGTCTGATTTAATTAATAAGAAATGGCGTTAACATCAATTTTTTTCAATTATTCATAATCTAAAATGCACAATCGACAAAAATTGATAAAACTTTACAACATCTGTGTTGTTCGCTAAACCTTTAGTATTTTTATGGCTAAATTTTACTAAAGCTGAATTATGTCTGTAGAACCTAAATTAACGCGATTCAATCAAACCGTTTTGTCCAAATATCAAATATACAACAGTATATTTATGACCTTACCTTTTGATGCTGTTACAAAAACTGGGGTTTTGCTCCCATTATTTCATGAAACTTGCGACAAAGGTTTTAAAAATGGAGACAATCCTACTGAAATAGTAGAAACTTTCTTTACTAAATATCAAGCCAGAAGAAATAAGCAAAGTCAAATAAATCTGCTATTTAGATTTATCCAATATATTGAAAGACAAGTGGTATTGTTTGATGCCATAGAAGATGCTGCATTCCCAATTGTAAATAATATGGAAGGCGTAGGTACTTTAAGAAACCTTAAAGGGTCTGCTGTGTCTGAAGGTAATATTGAAGAACTTAAAGCCTTTTTAGAAGAGTTTAAAGTGCGCATTGTATTAACGGCACACCCAACACAGTTCTATCCAGGTTCTGTTTTGGGAATTATAACATCTTTAACTAAAGCCATCAAGGAAAATGATCTTTCAGAAATAAACAATTTGTTTGGTCAATTAGGAAAAACACCTTTCTTCAAGCATAAAAAACCAACGCCATATCAAGAAGCCAAAAGTTTAATTTGGTATTTGGAAAATGTATTTTATCAAACTTTTGGTGAGATTTACAATTACATTCAAACCAATATTTATGCTGATGATAAAAAGCATAACGATATCATTAATATTGGATTTTGGCCAGGTGGAGATAGAGATGGAAACCCATTTGTAAAACCAGAAACTACTTTAAAAGTAGCCAAAAAATTAAAAAAATCAATTCTAAAAAGGTACTATCTAGATTTAAAAGATTTAAGAAAAAAATTAACTTTTAGAGGTGTTGAAGAGCGCATTATTCGTTTAGAAACGATTATGTACGATTATAGCATCAACCTAAAAACAAAAAAAGCGATTAGTGCCAAAGAATTAAGAAAAGAGCTTTTAAGTATAAGAGATCTTATTATTGAGCAGCATCAGTCATTATATGTCAACGAAATTAATAATTTAATCAATAGAGTTCATCTTTTTGATTATAGATTTGCTTCGCTTGATATAAGACAAGACAGTAGAATTCACCATAATGTATTTACCACTGTAATAGACAAATTAATTTCAACTGGAACGTCTTCATTTCCTAAAAATTATCATGACCTATCTGAAGCCGAACAAATAAAAATACTTTCGAAAGCTACAGATAACATTGGAGATTTAGATGATTTTGAAGATGAAATGGTTAGAAATACTTTAAAAACTATTGCCATAATAAAAGACATTCAAAAAAGTAATGGCGAACGTGGTGCTAACCGATACATAATAAGTAACAACCAAACTGCGCTAAATGTTATGCAACTATTTGCTATGTTGAAAATGGTTGCCTTTAAAGACAAGTTAACGGTAGATGTTGCACCATTATTTGAAACCATACCAGATTTAGAAAACGCGCCAGGAGTAATGGAACAATTGTACCAAAACCCTGAATATATAGCACATTTAAGATCTCGAGGAAACAAGCAACACATTATGTTAGGTTTTTCAGACGGTACTAAAGATGGTGGCTATTTAATGGCTAACTGGGGTATTTATAAAGCTAAAGAAAAACTAACTGAAATGTCTAGAAAATATGACATTACAGCCATATTCTTTGATGGTCGTGGAGGACCTCCTGCACGTGGTGGCGGAAAAACTCATAATTTCTATTCTTCTTTGGGCCCAACTATAGAAGATAAAGAAGTTCAAATAACCATACAAGGACAAACGGTAAGTTCTAATTTTGGAACCAGCGATTCTGCTCAATATAACTTGGAACAATTAATAAGTTCTGGTATTAAAAACAGAATTGATGGTGAAAAGAATCGATTAGCTGATGACGATAGAGAAGTGATGACAACTCTTGCTGAAACAAGTTATGAAACATACAAAGATTTCAAAAATCACCCTATGTTTATTCCTTACTTAGAGCGCATGAGTACTTTAAAATACTATGCTAAAACTAATATTGGAAGTAGACCATCAAAAAGAGGAACTTCAGATAAATTGGTTTTTTCAGACTTAAGAGCCATCCCGTTTGTAGGATCATGGAGCCAGTTGAAGCAAAACGTACCAGGATTTTATGGTGTAGGTACTGCTTTAAAAATGTATGAAGACAGAGATGAATGGAGTAAAGTAGAGCAACTTTACAAAAACTCTAAATTCTTTAAAACATTATTAGAGAATAGCATGATGTCGTTGACTAAATCGTTTTTCGATTTAACAAAATATATGTCTAACGACGAAGAATTTGGTGATTTTTGGAAAATTATTTTTAAGGAGTATGAAACCACTAAAAGGTTATTACTTAAACTTACAGGCTATCAAGAACTGATGGAAAATGAACCATCAGGAAAAGCCTCAATTGAGGTTAGAGAGTCTATTGTATTACCATTATTAACCATACAGCAATATGCTTTAAAAAAGATTCAAGAACTTGAAAAAGCTGGTGTTGACAAAGAAGATCCTGAAAAATTAATCTTTGAGAAAATCGTAACGCGTTCTTTATTCGGAAATATTAATGCAAGTAGAAATTCTGCATAGATGTTATAAATTAAAGACACCACAAACAAAAAAGCCTTCACTCGTTGAAGGCTTTTTTTTAAAATAATATTTTGACGCCTGCCTGCTGGCATGCAGGTTAACACAAGGGTTAGCTATACATTACAAGTCCTCGGTCGTGCCTCCCTGCGGGCTAACCATTTCTATCCTTAACGCAGACTTTGATTAACCATTGAAGTTAAATGAGAATCTCTAGGTTTTAAGTTACTTGTTCAACATTCTTCAATAAAAAAAGGACGCCTTACAATTAAGCAAGACATCCTTTTATCAAACTAAACTAAACTATTTTTTTAGCGATTAGTGCTCATTTAATCTGAAATCTGGATAAGCATCCATTCCATGTTCATGGGCATCTAAACCTTCTAATTCTTCTCTTTCCGAAACTCTAATTCCTACCACTTTCTTAAGCGTAAAAATAATTAAGAATGATGTTATCAAACAAAATACGGCATAACATGCTACTCCAATTAATTGAGTTAAAAATGTATGATCCGGGTTAGTTGAGAATATTCCAACTGCTAACGTACCCCAAATACCACATGCTAAGTGTACAGCAATAGCACCTACTGGATCATCAAGCTTTATAGCATCAATAAAACTTACTGCAAAAACAATTAATGCACCTGCAACTGCTCCTATTATAATAGCGCTTTCAGGAGTCATTACATCCGCACCAGCAGTAATTCCTACTAAACCTCCAAGAATTCCATTTAAAAACATAGTTAAATCTAAGTTCTTATATTTTATAAAAGATACGAACGCAGCAACTACACCACCTGACGCTGCAGCTAAACAAGTTGTTACTAAAGTTAACGAGGTTAATTCTGGATCAGCAGAAAGCACCGAACCTCCATTAAATCCGAACCATCCTAACCATAATATTAATACACCAGCTGTTGCAAGTGGAATACTATGCCCTGGAATGGCTTGAGGTTTTCCAGCTTTATCAAATTTACCAATACGCGATCCTAATAACCAAACAGCCATTAATGCTGCCCAACCTCCTACAGAATGCACTAAAGTTGATCCTGCAAAATCATAGAATCCTAATTGATCCAAGAAACCACCACCCCATTTCCAAGAACCTGCAATTGGGTATACAAGACCTACATAGATTACGGTAAAAATCATGAATGGCCCTATTTTCATACGTTCAGCAACAGCTCCAGATACTATAGTTGCTGCAGTTGCCGCAAACATACCTTGAAATAAAAAGTCTGTCCACCAAGTGTATCCTCCATCAGCATACTCAGGTGTCATTCCGTTTTCTGGCGCTCCAATTCCAAAGCCTGCGAAATCAATAACTCCTAAAGAATCTTCTGCAAAACCAGGATACATTAAATTGAATCCTGCGATGTAATACAGTAATAAACCTACTGTAATTATAAATATATTTTTAAATAATATGTTAATTGTATTTTTTTGTCTAGTTAATCCTATCTCTAAGAATGCAAATCCTGTATGCATAAAGAAAACAAGTGCAGTACAGATCATCATCCATACATTATTTGCTGTAAATAATCCTTCCATTATATTAGTTTTAGTTTTTTTATTTTAAAGTGTTTCCACCCTTTTCTCCTGTTCGTATTCTATAACACTCTGTAACGTCTGAAACAAATATTTTTCCGTCTCCTACCTCCCCTGTACTTGCAGATTTAAGTATGGCGTTAATTGTTACTTCTTCAAAATCATCGTTAACAACGATAGCTAAATGTCTACGTTGAATATCGCTAGTACTGTAAGACACACCTCTGTAAACATGTCCTTCTTTTTCATTACCAAGACCCGTTACATCCCAGTAAGAAAAAAAGTTCACACCAACATCATGTAAAGCTTCTTTTACTACACGATACTTTGATTTTCTAATGATTGCTTCAATTTTTTTCATAATTCAATAAATATCTTATAATTGTTTAGTTTGTGAAAATAGTAAAATTTTAATTTTTCAAATAACTCTATAAATAACCTGTATTATTTATTTGTATTAAATCAAAAGACACCTTGCATGAAGCAAGGTATCTTTTAGAATTATAAATTTTATGTTTTGATTATTCTTCAATCTCTCTTTGTCTCTTACCTGGGTAAGCAATAGAACCATGTTCTGTCCAGTCAAGGCCTGCAATTTCTTCAGCTTCAGTAACTCTTAAGCCAACAGTCTTTTTCATAATAAATAAGAAAATGAATGATAAACCAATGGCCCAAACAGCATATGCTACAACACCAATGGCCTGAGCTCCTAATTGAGCAGCTCCACCTCCATTAAAGATTCCAATACCAGCATCACCATCAACTCCCCAAAGACCTATTACCAAGGTTCCCCAAGCTCCAGCAACACCATGTACAGAAATAGCACCTACAGCATCATCAATTTTTAAAGTTTTCTCAACAAACCCAATAGACAATACAACAAGGATACCACCTAATAAACCTGCTAAAACAGCACCGCCTTCAGTCATATTACCACATCCAGCAGTAATACTTACTAAACCTGCAAGCGCACCGTTTAAAGTCATACTTAAATTAGGCTTACCGTTTTTAATCCACGTAAATAATAAGGCACTTAAAGCTCCAGCAGCAGCAGCTAAATTAGTTACTAATACTACTTGAGAAGCAGCAGTAGCATCATCGCCACCCCATGCTAATTGAGAACCACCATTAAATCCAAACCATCCTAACCATAAGATGAATACACCTAAAGTAGCGTACATTTGGTTATGACCATGCATTTCAATTGGTTTACCGTTAAGGAATTTTCCAATTCTAGGACCAACCATCCACGCAGCAACTAAAGCTGCCCATCCACCAACAGAGTGAACAATAGAAGATCCAGCAAAATCGATAAATTCTGCAGGCATAATACCATCAGTATTATTTAACCATCCACCATTCCATTCCCAACCACCAGCGATTGGATAAATGAAAGCTGTTAGTAAAATACTAAATATAGCATAAGTTGTATATTTTGTTCTACCAGCAATAGCACCAGAAACTATAGTTGCGGCAGTTGCGGCAAATACAGTTTGGAAAAATAAATCGGCAGCACCTTGCGAAAATGTAAACCCGCCCCAGTGGAAAAATCCTCCACCAGTATCACCACCATACATTAATGAATATCCTATAAACCAGAAAGCTAAAGAACCAACTGCAATATCTAGGAAGTTTTTCATTGCTATGTTAACAGCATTTTTTGAATCTGTCATTCCAGACTCCACAAGAAAGAATCCTGCTTGCATAAAGAATACTAAGATACCAGAAATAAGCATCCATAACATTCCCATATCGCCTTCAATAGCGGCTGTATCTTGTATAATTAAAGGGATATTTAATATTGACATAATAAATAATTTTTAGGGTTAGTTAATTAATAAAAGCAAGCCCTCGTTTAGAGAACTTGCTTTTATTCTCTTTGTTTTTTGTATCATTCCTTAGAATGATACGATTGCAGCTAAAGTAAATGCAGCTAAGCTATCAGCAGGTAAGCCATCATTATCAATTACATTACCTAATAAGCCTCCATCAGCATTAGTTAAAGCATCTAATCTTATTTCTGGCTTAATAATTAAGTTTTCAATAGTATAGCTCCCAGTTAAAGTTGTAGCGAATACACTTGGTAAATCATCACCATCTCCGTGTAATGCGAAATATTCACCTCTTAAACCTATTGAAAAACTATCAGAAGTTGCTAACTGTGGGTATAATGCAGCGCCGTAAAATCCTTCGCCATCATTATCATTGTAAGCAGCATTGATACCTAAGAAAAAGTCATCAGATACATCGAAACCACCTGTGTAATCGATTTCAAAACCTAAACCACCCGCATTTCCACTATCATAGTATAAGTTTAAATACTGTCCGTAAAACCCTAATTGAGCTCCAAGTGCATATTCACCACTCATAGAAATATTGTTAGTATCCCAAGGGTTAGTAATCGCTAACATTAAACTAAAGTCATCGCTTAACGTAAAATCAGCTTTTAAACCTACATGCGAAAAAGGACCGCTTGAGAACAAATAAGAACAGCTGTAGTTAAAATTTGCTGCAGGAGCAATAACTTCATATCCTAAGAAGGTATTAAATCTACCCATTGTTAAGGTAGTTCCTTCAGATACATTCCAGTATACATAAGCTTGATTAACAATACCATCAACAATATCAGTATTAAATGTCGCACCCGCACCTCTTGGTCCAGTTACTAAATCAAGAACAGCACCTACTTTTTCACCTTCGTAGCTCGCTATAACATTTGCCATACCAACAGCAAAACCTGATTGGTCTGCAAAAGCAGTTCCGAAAGATGGCGCATCATTATCAGGAGCTGTTAAATAAGTTTGGTAGTAAGCATCAACTGATCCACTTATAGTTAATTTTTTTGCATCTTCTTGTGCAAATAACGCTGTTGCTACAAAAAGCATTGAAAGTGTAATAAATTTTTTCATCATTGTTTTCTTTTTAAGTTATTTAATTTCAAAAGATCTAGAGTTGGTTTCTTCATAGTTTTTAAAATTCTAGATCTATTTTTACTTAAGAACGGGGTAAAACTATGTTAAAAACATTTAACCCCCATAAAAAATAGGGGTAATTGATTCATTTTTATCAATTACATAATTTTACCCCCATTTTTTTAGGGGTATTCATCAAATAAAATAAAATTTTACAAATTCAACAATCGCGAGAATTGAATTATTGTCAGTATTTTTTGCGTTTTTATGCTATAATTGCCATTTCTTAATTAGATTCTTAACATAAATTCACATATCTGCATTTATTAACAATTTTTTTAGGTTTGAATATTTATTAAAAAAGCGGAGTAATATTGATATATAATTATTTTTATAACCCATTGGCTTCTAAAATCGAAATAATGAAATACACCCTATTGTTAATTAAATTCTAGGGCGTATCTTAGCTTTTCAACTCAAGTTTTTAAACTAATTTATTGTTGATTATGATTAAGAAGCAAGGACTTTATTTACCAGAATACGAACACGAAAACTGTGGTGCAGGTTTTATTTGTAATCTTAAAGGAGAGAAAACAAATCAAATCATTCACGATGCGTTAGAAATTCTGGTAAAACTAGAACACCGTGGCGGTGTAAGTGCTGATGGAAAAACTGGTGATGGTGCTGGTTTATTAATTGATATCCCTCACGATTATTTTAAACGCGTTTGCGATTTTAGCATTCCAGAACAAAGAGAATATGCCGTTGGTATGGTGTTTTTACCTAAAGTTACCAATCAATATAATTATTGTAAAACAACTTTTGAAAATGAAGTTAAAGCGCAAGGTCTTTCAATATTAGGATGGAGAAAAGTTCCTGTAGACTCTACGCAACTTGGTGAAATTGCACTAGCATCAGAACCAAATATTGAGCAGCTTTTTGTTGGCAAAACTGAAGAAATTGATGAAGCTACTTTTAAAGCTAAATTATATGCAGCCAGAAAAATAACAGAACACGCGATAAGAAATTCTAAAATTTCTGAAAGTGGTTATTTCTACGTGCCAAGTTTATCAACTACTACCCTCATATACAAAGGCATTATTATGCCTGAAGATATTGGGCCATATTATACCGATTTACAACAAATAGACTTGGTGACAAGATTAGCGTTAGTTCATCAACGTTTCTCTACAAACACTATGCCTACTTGGGAGTTGGCACAACCATTCCGTTTTATGTGTCAGAATGGAGAAATTAATACGCTTAGAGGGAATGTAAGTAGAATGCGTGTGCGCGAAGAAATTATGAAAAGTGATGTTTTCGGGCCTCAAATTGATAAATTATTCCCAATAATTTTACCTGGAAAATCAGATTCTGCTTCTATGGATATGGTGGTAGAGTTATTAACCCATACCAATCGCTCACTTCCTGAGATTATGATGATGATGATTCCTGAAGCTTGGGAAAAACACGCCACCATGACTCAAGATAAAAAAGCCTTCTACGAGTATAACGCTTGTATTATGGAGCCTTGGGATGGTCCTGCATCTGTTCCTTTTACAGATGGTGATTACGTTGGTGCTTTGTTAGATAGAAATGGTTTAAGACCTTCAAGGTATACTGTTACTAAAAGTGGCAAATTAATCATGTCTTCTGAAATTGGTGTAGTAGAAGTTGATCCTGAAGATGTTCAAGAACATGGTAGATTAGAACCAGGAAAAATGTTCTTGGTAGACATGAATGAAGGCCGCATTATTGAAGATGAAGAAATTAAAAGTAAAATTGTTTCTGAAAGACCATACAAAGAATGGTTAGACAAAACACGTTTACATTTAAAAGATGTGCCTTACACAAACGAAACTTGTCCTATTGAAACTATCGATATAAAAACAAGACAGCGCTTATTTAACTATACTTTTGAAGATATTCAAGAAGTAATAACGCCAATGGCGCAAGTTGGTAAAGAAGCGTTAGGATCTATGGGTATAGATACACCACTAGCCGTTTTATCTGATAGGCCACAACTCATTTCTAATTACTTCAAGCAATTATTTGCGCAGGTAACAAACCCGCCTTTAGATGGGATTAGAGAAGAAATTGTTACCGATATAAGTTTAAATTTAGGTAAAGACAGAAACATTTTCAGCATTACAGAAAGACAATGTAGAAAATTAAGAATACAAAACCCTGTAATTTCTAATGCCGATTTAGAAAAAATCAGAACCATTCAAATTGAAAGCTATAAAGCAGAAACTATACAAATGCTTTACCCAAAAGCTAAAGGGATGAATGGTTTAGAGGATGCTTTGGAAGATATTATTGTTCAAATTGAAAAAGCAATCGATCGAAAAACAAATATTATTATTCTTTCAGATAGAGGAGTTAATCAAGAATTTGCTCCTATTCCGGCATTATTGGCTTGTTCTTATGTAAATCATCAGTTAAATCGTTTGCGGAAGCGTTCGTATTTCGATATTATCATTGAATCCGCAGAACCTCGTGAACCTCATCATTTTGCTACTTTATTCGGTTATGGCGCAAGTGCTATTAACCCTTATATGGTAAACGAAATTATCAGAATGCAAGTAAAAGAAGGCTTCATTACTGGTATGGACGAGCAAAAAGCTGTAGATAACTTTAACAAAGCTATTGGAAAAGGGATTTTAAAAATCATGAACAAAATAGGAATCTCAACACTTCATTCGTATAGAGGTTCTCAAATTTTTGAAATCGTAGGTTTCAATTCTCAATTTGTTGAAAAGTATTTCCCATACACCGCTTCAAGAATAGAAGGTATCGGGTTGTATGAAATAGAGAAAGAAATAGATCAACGTTATAAACAAGCTTATCCAGATAATGCCATTAATAGAAAACTAGGTTTAAATATTGGTGGCGATTATAGATGGAGACGTAACGGCGAAAGACATTTATTTAACCCTACAACAGTTTCTAAATTGCAACAAGCAGTAAGGTTAAGTGATCAAGCAAGTTATGATGTTTATGCTAAAGCAATTAATGAGCAGTCTGAAAACTTAATGACAATACGAGGGTTATTTGAATTTGATAACTTAGATCCTATTCCAATCGAGGAAGTTGAACCATGGACTGAAATAGTTAAAAAGTTTAAAACTGGAGCCATGTCATACGGTTCTATTTCTCGTGAAGCACATGAAAATTTAGCCATTGCTATGAACCGTATTGGAGGAAAGTCCAATTCTGGTGAAGGTGGAGAAGATAGAAAACGTTTTCAAAAAGACGTTAATGGCGACAGCCGAAATTCAGCAATAAAGCAAGTAGCTTCTGGTCGATTTGGAGTAACTTCACATTACCTTACAAATGCCCAAGAGATTCAAATTAAAATGGCTCAAGGCGCTAAACCAGGTGAAGGTGGTCAATTACCAGGAGAAAAAGTTTTACCTTGGATTGCCGCTGCTAGAAATTCAACACCATTTGTTGGATTAATTTCGCCACCACCGCATCACGATATTTATTCTATTGAAGATTTGGCACAATTAATTTTCGATTTAAAGAATGCCAATCGTGAGGCTAGAATAAATGTAAAATTAGTTTCAGAAGTTGGAGTAGGTACTATTGCTGCTGGTGTTGCAAAAGCTAAAGCAGATGTCGTATTAATTTCTGGTTATGATGGTGGAACTGGAGCCTCTCCTTTAACATCATTAAAACATGCAGGTTTACCTTGGGAACTTGGTTTGTCAGAAGCTCAACAAACTTTGGTATTAAATAACCTAAGAAGTAGAATTGTTGTAGAGTGCGACGGTCAATTAAAAACTGGTAGAGATGTTGCTATTGCAGCGCTTTTAGGTGCTGAAGAATTTGGATTTGCCACAGCTCCATTAGTGGCTTCAGGATGTATTATGATGCGTAAATGTCATTTAAATACCTGTCCGGTAGGAATTGCAACTCAAGATAAAGAACTTCGTAAAAACTTTAAAGGTACACCAGAACACGTTATTAATTTCTTCTATTACATTGCTGAAGAATTAAGAGGTATCATGGCACAATTAGGCTTTCGAACGCTTGCTGAAATGGTAGGACAGACCCATAAAATTAACGCTAATAAAGCCATAAAACATTATAAAGCTAAAGGCTTAGATTTATCAAGTATACTGCATAGACCTGCTGCCTATAGACAACTAACTGTTAGGAACACAGAAAAGCAAGATCATAATTTAGATAAAGTCATTGACTTTAAAATATTAAAGGACTCACATAGAGCTTTGTATCGAAAAGAAAAAATGAATTTGGCTTATCCTATAAATAATATTAATCGTACGGTGGGTGCTATTGTAAGTAACGAGATTTCTAAAATCTACGGACACCTTGGTTTGCCTGAAGATACTTTAAATATTAATTTCACAGGCTCTGCCGGACAAAGTTTTGGTGCATTTGGAGCTCACGGATTAACGTTTACTGTTGAAGGAAATACTAATGATTACCTTGGTAAAGGGCTTTCTGGAGCTAAACTTATTGTTAAAAAACCAGCTAAAGCAGATTTCTTAGCAGAAAAAAATATTATTGTTGGTAATGTTTGCTTGTTTGGTGCAGTTCAAGGTGAAGCTTATATAAATGGTATTGCAGGAGAACGTTTTGCAGTTCGTAACTCAGGAGCAACTGCGGTTGTTGAAGGTGTTGGAGATCATTGTTGCGAGTATATGACAGGAGGTAAAGTTATTGTTTTAGGAAAAACAGGTAGAAACTTTGCTGCAGGAATGAGTGGTGGTATCGCTTATGTTTACGACCCTGAAAATAAATTTGTAAACGGTTTATGTAATATCGAAACAATAGAATTTGAAGATATTAGTACTGAAGATGCTAATGATTTAAAACAAACTATTAAAAAGCACGTGCTTTACACAAACAGTAGTTTAGGTACAAACTTGCTAGAAAACTGGGATACAAGTTTAGGCCATTTTGTAAAAGTGATGCCAATTGAATATAAACGTGCATTAAAACGTTTAGAGACTGAAGAACCAATGGTAGAAGAATTAACAACAGCATAGTGTCATGGGAAAAGTAACAGGATTTAAAGAATTTGAAAGACAAGATGAAACTTACACGCCGGTAAAAGACCGTGTAAAACATTATAAAGAATTTACAGTACCATTAAATGAGCCTGAACTACAAAAACAAGGTTCTCGTTGTATGGATTGTGGTATTCCTTTTTGCCATAGTGGATGCCCATTAGGGAATTTAATTCCAGATTTTAATCATATGGTTCATCAAGGTGAATGGCAAAAAGCTTCTTGGATATTACACTCAACTAATAATTTTCCAGAGTTTACAGGAAGGTTATGTCCAGCTCCTTGCGAAAAATCATGTGTTTTAGGAATCATTGAAGACCCTGTATCTATAGAAAATATTGAAAAAAATATTGTAGAACGTGCCTTTAAAGAAGGGTGGATTAAACCACAACCACCAAAAACGAGAACAGGTAAAACTGTTGCTGTTGTAGGTTCAGGTCCTGCTGGGTTAGCCGCTGCCCAACAACTAAATAGAGCAGGACACACGGTAACCGTATTTGAACGAGATGATGAAATTGGAGGTTTATTACGTTATGGTATTCCTAACTTTAAAATGGAAAAAGAGATCATTGATCGTCGATTAGCCATTTTAGAAGCTGAAGGCATTTCCTTTAAAACCAATGTAAACGTAGGTGTAAACTACGATGTTGAAGAATTAAAGGCATTTGATTCGGTTGTTTTATGTGGTGGAGCAACAGAAAGACGAAGCTTACCAACACCAGGAATTGATGCCGATGGAGTAGTTCAAGCTATGGATTTCTTAACGCAACAAACTAAAGTTTTGTTTGGTAAAAAAGTAGAAAACCAAGTTTTAGCAACTGATAAAAACGTTATTGTAATTGGTGGCGGAGATACTGGTTCAGATTGTATTGGTACTTCAAATCGTCATGGAGCAAAATCGGTTGTAAATTTTGAAATCATGCCTAAACCACCAGGGCATCGTTCGCCAACAACACCATGGCCTTTTTGGCCATTACAACTCAAAACATCTTCATCTCATGAAGAAGGAGTAGAACGCAATTGGCTTATAAACACCAAAGAATTTGTAAAAGATAAAAACGGAAAGTTAACAGCTCTAAAAACTGTAAACGTAGAATGGAAAATGGTTCCTGGAGAGCGTCCGCAACTTATAGAAATACCTGGTACAGAAAAAACATGGCCTTGTGATTTAGCATTGCTTGCATTAGGTTTTACTGGTCCTGAAAGTACACTTGCAGATAAACTAGGTATTGAAACTGACGTACGTTCAAATTATAAAGCAGAATACGGAAAATACCAAACTAATATTCCAAATATATTTACAGCTGGCGATATGCGTCGTGGGCAATCTTTAATAGTTTGGGCTATTTCTGAAGGTAGAGAAGCAGCAAGACAGGTAGATATCTATTTAATGGGTAAAACCAATTTACCAACAAAAGACGAATCTGGAGATTTAGTTGCAATGTAAATTATGAACATTTATAAATAAAAAAAAGCGAACTGTTTAGTTCGCTTTTTTTTATTCGTCTCTATTTATTTCAGAGCGTCAGTCATAAACTCTTCTGCTTTTTTAACCATATTTCTACTTCCACAAATAAATGGCACTCGTTGGTGCAATTCAGTTGGTTCTATCTCCATAATTCGGGCATACCCATCACTTGCTAATCCATTAGCTTGTTCTGCTAAAAACGCCATCGGGTTACATTCATATAACAAACGTAATTTACCATTTGGATTTTTAGAACTTTGTGGATATAAATAAATTCCGCCTTTAATCATATTTCTATGAAAATCTGATACCAATGATCCAATATATCTAGAGGTATAAGGTCTATCTTCTTCCTCTTTCTGACAGTATTTTATATAATTTTTTATCCCTTGAGGAAAATGAATATAATTTCCTTCATTTACAGAATATATATTGCCATCCTCAGGGAATTGCATATCTGGATGTGATAGATAAAATGAACCTATTGCTGGGTTTAAGGTAAAACCATTTACGCCATCACCAGTAGTATAAACCAACATAGTAGAAGTACCATAAACAATGTAACCAGCAGCTACTTGTGCATCTCCTTTTTGTAAAAAATCTTTTAACGAAACAGGTGTGCCAACTGGTGTTACACGTCTATAAATTGAAAAGATAGTACCAACCGATACATTAACATCAATATTAGACGAGCCATCCAACGGATCAATGAGCACTATATATTTGTTTTGATGATTTTCATCTTGACTATTAATACTTATAAAATCATCTTCCTCTTCACTAGCAATTCCACAAACAATATTTCGCTTTGTAAGCGTTTGAATAAACTTTTCATTAGCATAAACATCTAATTTTTGCTGGTCTTCACCTTGAATATTCGTATCTCCTGCAGCCCCTATAATATCAACTAAACCCGCCTTATTAACTTCATGGTTTACAATTTTTGCAGCTAATCTTAATGAATTAAGAAGGCTAGATAATTCACCAGAAGAATACTGGAATGACGATTGATTTTCAATTATAAACTCTCCTAAGGTTTGCTTTTTATGGGCCATATCTTTGGTTTTTTAGATAATACAAATATTATAAAAAAATAGGAGATTTCAACGTTTTCACTTAATATAACGGTTCTAAATAATGAAGTTTAAACTATATTTGAAATAATTATATAAAATATGAATTTCACAATAAGAAATGCCAAGAAAGAAGATATGCCTGCCGTTTTAGAATTAATAACGGAATTAGCAATATTTGAAAAAGAACCAGATGCGGTAGAAGTTACTGTAAAAGACTTGGAAGAAGATGGTTTTGGAGAACAGCCTGCATTTCATTGTTTTGTTGCAACTGTAAATTCTAAAATTGAAGGTATAGCTCTAATTTATAATCGTTATTCGTCATGGAAAGGAAAAATTATCCATCTTGAAGATTTAATAGTAAGTCAGGCCATGAGAGGAACAGGGTTAGGAACTGCCTTATTAGATAAAGTTGTAAAATACAGCTACGATTTAGGTGTTAAACGCATCAATTGGGAAGTGATTGATTGGAATGAGAGTGCCATCGCATTTTACGAAAAAAAAGGCGCCAAAGTATTACGAGATTGGGATGTTGTTTGGCTAGACGAGGCAGGTATAAAAAATTATGTGGCAAAACTATAATACCGACAATATTAATTAAATAAGTAAAAATTGGTATCGTATGCAAGTTTTTAAATTTGGTGGAGCATCTGTTAAAGATGCTAAAGGTGTAAAAAATTTAGCTTCTGTTTTAAACAAAGTAGGACATAAAAACACTTTAATTATAGTATCTGCAATGGGAAAAACTACCAATGCTATAGAGGGTGTCATTAAAAATTATTTTGAAAACAAAACCGAATTACAAAGTGCTATTCAGGAAGTAAAAAAATTTCATAATGAAATTCTACTAGGTTTATTCGAGAATGTTAACCATCAAGCCTTTAAAAAAGTAAATGATTTATTTGACGAATTAAATGGGTTTTTTAAATCTAATAAATCGCCTGATTATAATTTTGTATACGATCAAGTTATAGGATTTGGAGAATTAGCTTCTACCACCATAATCAGTGAATATTTAAATTCTATTGACATAAAAAATACTTGGTTAGACGTTCGAAATCATATAAAAACTGATAATTATTACAGACGCGCAAATGTAAATTGGGCTGAAACTCAAAAACTTATTTCATCAAATTTTAATAAATCGGTTTTAAATATCACCCAAGGTTTTTTAGGAAGCGACGATAATAATTTCACCACAACGCTGGGTAGAGAGGGTAGTGATTATACGGCAGCCATATATGCTTACTGCCTTAATGCAGAACAAGTAACCATTTGGAAAGATGTTCCTGGGGTTTTAAATGCAGACCCTAGATATTTTGAAAATGCTCAGTTATTAGAAAATATATCGTATCGAGAAGCCATAGAATTGGCATTTTATGGTGCATCGGTAATTCATCCAAAAACGTTACAGCCTCTGCAAAGAAAAGAAATCCCATTGTATGTCAAATCATTTTTAAACCCTGAGTCTGCAGGCACACAAATTGGTAAAAATGTAACTTTAAAACCTATGATACCTTGTTTTATAGTGAAAAAAAACCAGGTTTTAATTTCATTGTCATCATTAGACTTCTCTTATATAGTAGAAGAAAATATCAGCGAAATTTTTACACTCTTACATAGGTATAAGATGAAAGTTGATGTTATTCAAAATTCGGCCATTAGTTTTTCTGTATGTGTTGATAATATTTATAATAATTTGGATAAATTGTTACAGCAATTAAAATCAAAATTTAAGGTGAATAGTCATAAAAACGTGTCGCTTTATACGATTCGTCATTATAATCAATCGGCAATAAATCAAATTGAAAAAGGTAAAACCGTATTGCTTAAACAATTAACCCAAGAAACTGTTCAAATTATAACTAAATAGTTTATTTAGTACATTTACACTTATGAGTAAACCACAAGATATAGGATTGGTAAATGCAAAAGAAGTCGCAAAAGCTATTCAACTCGATAAATATGGCTTTATAGGCACGTTTATTGGTTGGCTTTTAATGAAAGTTCTTAAAATATCTACATTAAATAAAATATACAAGCGCAACAAACACCTTAGTGAAATTCCTTTTTTAGATGGTATACTAGGCGATTTTCAAATTAAATTTGAAATTCCCGATGAAGATTTAAAACGCTTACCAAAAGAAGGCCCATACATTACTATTTCTAACCATCCACTAGGTGGTATTGATGGTATTTTACTTTTGAAATTAATGCTAGAACAACGCAAAGATTTTAAAATAATAGCCAATTTTTTACTTCATAGAATTGAGCCATTGAAACCTTATATCATGCCTGTTAATCCTTTTGAAGATAGAAAAGATGTGAAATCTAGTCTTTCTGGGTTTAAAAGTGCCATACTACATTTAAGAGATGGACATCCTCTAGGTATTTTTCCAGCTGGTGAAGTTTCAACTTACAGAGATGGTAAGTTGGTGGTAGACAGACCTTGGGAAGAAGCTGCCATGAAGCTAGTAAGAAAAGCGGAGGTTCCCGTGGTTCCAATCTACTTTCACGCCAAAAACAGTAAATTATTCTACAAGCTTTCTAAAATTAGCGATACGTTTAGAACCGCTAAATTACCTTCAGAATTATTAACTCAAAAAAGGCGAACCATTAGAGTACGCATAGGAAAACCCATTTCTGTTGCCGACCAAAAAGAACACAATACACTAGAAGATTTTACCGAATTTTTAAGACGTAAAACCTATATGTTATCGAATGCATTTGAAGATAAACCAAAAATACTAGATAATATTTCATCGAGTTTAAAAACACCTAAAGCACCTAAAAACATAGTAACACCCGTTGAAAATGGGTTAATGACCAAAGAGGTTGACGCCCTTAGAGAAAATGATTCAAGGCTACTACAAAGTAAAAATTACGAAGTGTTTTTAGCACAAGCCGAAAAAATTCCGAATATCCTGCGTGAAATAGGAAGGTTGCGAGAAATTACCTTTAGAGAAGTTGGTGAAGGCACCAATGAAGCTATAGATTTGGATGCTTTTGATAATTATTACCACCATATGTTCCTATGGGACAACGAAAATAATGTGCTTGCCGGCGCTTACAGAATGGGGTTAGGTTCTCAAATTTATGAACGCTATGGTATTGATGGTTTTTACCTGCAAGATTTATTTAGGTTTGAACCCGAATTGCATAAAATGATGAGCCAATCTATAGAGATGGGTCGCGCATTTATAATTAAAGAATACCAACAAAAACCAATGCCTTTATTTTTACTTTGGAAAGGTATTGTTCACACCACCTTACGTTTTCCTGAACATAAATATTTAATTGGAGGTGTTAGTATTAGCAATCAGTTTTCAAACTTCTCAAAATCTTTGATGGTAGAATTTATGAAATCACATTATTACGATCCGTACATAGCTCAATACGTCCATCCTAAAAAGGAATTTAAGGTAAAACTAAAAGATGCAGATAAAGATTTTGTTTTTGATGAAGCTGAAGCAGATTTAAATAAGTTTGATAAATTTATTGATGAAATAGAACCAGGTGCTTTGAGACTACCTGTTTTGTTAAAAAAATACATCAAACAAAATGCGCGTTTGGTAGCGTTTAACGTCGATCCGTTGTTCAATAATTCGGTTGATGGATTGATGTATATAAGAATTGCCGATCTTCCTGAAAGCACGGTAAAACCTGTTATGGAAGAATTTCAAGCAGAATTAGAACGAAAGTTAGAAAACAAAGGAGACTAAACTATTTCTGTTTTAATAAAAAAAGCCAAAATATATATTTTGGCTTTTTTTATTTTAAGTTGTTCAATTAGAACCAAGGTTTTTTTCCGACCTGATAGGTGTTATAAAACTCAACGTCTGATTTTGTTAAATAAATTATACCTTCTATAAGTCCAACTATACCCATTAAACCTACACCCATTCCGCAAGTAAAACCTCCAATTACTAAAGTAACAATTAGCATGATAATACCTTCTTTATTATATCCCAATATAAATTTATGAATACCTAGGGCTCCTAATAAAATGGCTAAAACGCCTGCCAGAATTTTTTTATTTTCTCCCGAGGCTTTATCAAATGCTTCTTTTGCACCCTCTGTAAATTCCGAAGCTGTTTCTTTTGCTTCATTTGCAAATTCTTTTGCCTTCTCTTTAGCTTCTCCTGCTAAGTCTTCAGCCTTATTCGCTGCTTTTTTTGCGCCTTCTTTAGCGTCGCCCAACATATCGTTTAAATCGTCGCTTAAATTTTTTTCATCAGCCATTCTGTAATAATTTTGGTTAGACTATAAAGTTAATAAAAAACTCCTTTACTTATAAGTCATTTAAATTAACATTTTGTTACACAGATACATATTTGTTACTATTTAAAAAGCATAATAATGCCTCCAAGAGCCGTAACAGCCAAAATAAAACGTCTATAATTTACATTAGAGATAAGTTTTACAATATAAGCTCCTAAAAAAAAACCAATAATTACTGCGGGAAATAAGACTGAATTTAAAACCAAAGATTGGTATGTTACTGTTTTCCAAACAAAGATATGAAAGGGTAATTTAAACACGTTGATGATAAAAAACAACCAAGCTGCAGTACCTATAAACTCGTTTTTTGGAAATCGCATGGCGAGGAAATAAATATTAGAAATGGGGCCAGCTAGATTGCCAATCATTGTTGTAAAACCAGCTAAAAAGCCTGTAATAATACCAAATAGTTTGTTTTGTGGAACATTATTGGACTTTCTATGTTCTGTGTAAAACATAATAAGCACTGAAATGATAATAATTATGGCCATAAGCCTTTTAAAAACCATTTCAGAAATATCATTACCAACCCAAACACCCACTAAAACACCAACAATCATCCACGGGATTAATTTTTTAATAATGTGCCATTGTGCATGTCTGTTGTAGTAAATAACAGCAAAAATATCCGCAGCAATAAGCATTGGAAGTAAAATTCCTGTTGATGCCTTTTCGCCAAAAACGAAGGCTAAAATAACAACGATTATTATCCCAATGCCTTTAAAACCAGACTTAGATAAGCCTAATAAAAAAACCGCAAAACTTATGGCTAACCATTGTATTGCAGTTAATTGGTAAGATTGTAGTATTTCTAAATAATTCAATAGTTACTTTTTACGAAAATCGAATTTACAAAAAAGCACTGTCTATAGGTTCCCAAAGTTCAATTTTATTGCCATCGTTATCTAAAATCCAGCCAAATTTTCCATACTCGTACTCTTCTACTTCACCAACAATAGTTACTCCTTCTTTTTTTAATATCTTGAGTAATTCGCGTAAATTTTCAACACGATAGTTAAACATAAAATCTTTCTTAGAAGGGTTATAGTATTTAGTGTCCTCTGGAAAAGGGCTCCATTGTGTTGAGCATTTATTTCCGTTTTCATCTTTCCACCAAAAGGTACATCCGTAATCATCAGTGTTAAATCCTAAATGATTTTTATACCACTCTTTTGTAGTTTTTGGATCTTTTGTTTTAAAAAACAATCCGCCTATTCCTGTAACTCTTTTTTTCATCAATAAATGCTTTTAAACGTGTTGATCAATAAGTATGGTATTCCCGTCTGGATCATACAAAACAATATTCGCAGGACCTGTTGTGGTTTCATCTGCTTCATTAACAAGCTTAATTTTATGATCTTTTAAATGTTTCTGAATGTCTCGTACATCGTCAAAAGATTTAAGCTTGTTAGCATTTTCGTCCCAACCTGGATTAAATGTTATAATATTATTATCAAACATACCTTGAAATAAACCAATAAGTGCTTTATCATTTTTCATTATAAGATAATTCATACTCATATCACCTGCAAATACTGTAAACCCTAAAGTTTCGTAGAATTCTTTTGAGGTTTTTAGGTCCTTTACACTTAAACTTATTGAAAATGCTCCTAGTGTCATGTTATTTCTTTTTAATGTTAGTTTCGTACAATTCAATCCAATCTTCAACTGTCATTTTAGAAGTCAATTCAGCAATTAAATCAAAAGGAATGGCTTCAATTTTTTTAAAACGGATACAACTTTTACCCATATCTAATTTAAGCGAAGAATGTTTTGGGTATTCATTCACAAACCATTTATACATATCGGGATTTGCGTAAATACCACTGTGATATAAGTTGACAGAGTTTTTTTGTGATGCAAAACTCATGAATGGCAATGGTTCTGAAGGTGTACAATGGTAACCATCTGGATAAATTGAATGTGGTACATAATACCCAATCATACCATATTGAATGCCTTCTTCAAACCCTTTAGGTAAATTATCTTTTATTGTTTTTCTAAGCTTTTTAAGGGTGTCTTGTCGTTCTTCTGGAACTTGATTAATATAATCTTCTGGTGATGTTGCCTTGTACTGCATGCCTATATTATTTACGTTGCAAAATTAAACCTGATATTAATGTAATGATAAAACCAAGGATTACCACTGATGCAAACATCATAAATGCCATAAATCCTGGGCTCCCATAATCTTCCATTTGTTGTTTTAACTCTGCTGCTTTAACCTTTACTTCTTCAGCAGATAAAGTTTCTTGCATTTTATTTATAGAATACTCCAAATACTCGCTAGCAAAGTCTGGATTAATTTGTGAAGTATAAATATAATCGAATAGTGCCACCCCAACTGCTGATCCGAAAGTAATGAGCATACCAATTAATATGGTTTTTCTAAAACTTATTTTACCATTATTTTCTTTATCTCTGTAATGTTTGATTCCGAAATAAACAAACAGTAACGAGAGAACCATGGCGGTGTATCCAATAAGTTCACCATAGTCATAATCTACGCCCATGCCTAAAAAGAAGGGCAATCCGAATAATATAAACCCACTTAAAAAAGCTAGAAGGCCAAACTTAATAACCGTTTTTTTCATTTTATCTTACTTTGATTAGTTAACCAAAAGTAGTGCTATGGAAAGAATTGAAGCTCATACTAAAGTACTAAATTGCTACTACTTTAGTATTAAAAGTGTGAATTAAATAATATTTAGAGCTTTTGAAATTTGAATAGCTTGTGTTCTGCGTTTTGCATTCAACTTCACAAGAACATTAGAAACGTGTGTTTTTATAGTGCTTTCTGAAACAAATAATTTGTCGGCTATTTCTTGGTTAGACAAGCCCGAAGCGACTTCTTGTAATACTTCGTACTCTCGTTTACTTAAGCCTAAATCTTCAATTTTTTGGTAATCAATCTCCTTTTTAGTGGATGCTTGTTGTTTATTTTGAGTCTTTTTATTAATGAAAATCCCAATACCGAAAAATATAATTGCAATAATTGCCATGACATATTCGGTTTGTAAATCGCCACTAACTAACGTGTACCTACTGAATTGAAACAGAACAAGTAGTGCTAAAATTAGTAATGAAAAAACAATAACGGTTTTCTTCATGTATTAAAATTAACAAAATTTTGCTTTAATTTTATCAACTATGGTTTGAGCTAGTTTTTCTTTGCTTTCAATAGTCCAACCTGCGACATGCGGCGTAAGTAATACGTTTTCTGAATTGATTAAATACTGAAATGCTTCTGGCATTTCTGAAGAAAACAGACTTTCAAAAGATGCTTTCTCATATTCTAAAACATCGAGTCCGGCACCCAATATTTTACCCGATTTTAAAGCTGAAACCAAATCTGAAGTCACTACGCTTTTACCTCGAGCGGTATTAAAGAACCAAAATGGTTTTTTAATTTGATTAATAAAAGATGCATTAATCATGTTTAATGTGAGTGGTGTTTGCGGTGTGTGCAAACTAACCACATCTACTATTCCTTGAAATTCTTGAAGTGTAACTTGTTTTGCATTAGCATCACCAACGTTTTCTTTGATATCGTAACAAAGTACCTCCACATCAAAACCGTGTAATTTTTTTGCAAAAGCCTTACCCATATTGCCGTAGCCTATTAAACCTACCGTTTTGCCATCTAACTCTATTCCGCGATTATCTTCTCTTAACCATTTACCACCTCTCACCTCAGCGTCGGCTTTATTAAGTTTGTTGAAAAGGGATAGAAGCATGCCTAAAGTATGCTCGCCAACAGCGTTTCGGTTACCTTCTGGTGCCGATATTAAATACACTCCTTTTTTATGTGCGTAGTCGCAATCTATATTTTCTAACCCTGCACCAACGCGAGCTATAAATTTTAGGTTTATTGCTGCGTCGAGAAATTGTTGGTCTATTGTAAAACAGCTTCTTAAAACAATGCCATCGTACTCATGAATTGTTGCTTCTACAACTTCTTTTGACGACTTGTAATCTTCATGATTTGTATATCCTAAATCGTTTAATTGATTTATTAATAATTGATGATTGCTATCGAGGTGCAGTATTTTCATTTGAATTTATTAAGTTACAAAAATACAATGTTTTTGCGTTAGGGATTGAAGTGAAAATCCTTTTTGTGAGACACGATCAAAAAGATTGTAGCGTAAAGCCCGACCCTTGTGGTAACGCCCAAATATTGATAAATATGATAAGACTCTTGCTTATTCTTGACCGTCGGATTTTTAAATTCCTAAAATCGTTTTAGCAATCCAGAAGTAGAGTAATATTCCTAAAATATCGTTGCTAGTTGTGATGAAAGGTCCTGTTGCAATAGCTGGGTCGATACCGCGTTTATTTAAAAATAATGGTACGAAAGTACCAATAAGTCCTGCAACTATAATTACTGCAACCAAGGATATAGAAATGGCTAAGGCAGTGATTATTTCACCTTTAAAAGCCCAAACAAATAAGAATAAAAATATAGCTAGGATGAAACCATTTAGGGCAGCTAGCAACATTTCTTTTATTAATCTGCTATTGACGCTTCCGCGAACATCATCGTTGGCTAAACCTTGCACAATAATTGCACTAGATTGTACCCCGACGTTTCCTGCCATAGCTGCTATTAATGGTGTGAAAAAGAACAAAATAACAGCTTTACCTGTAAAAAGCCCCTCAAATCCTTCCATAATTAAAAAGGCGCCAACACCTCCAACTAAACCTAAAAATAGCCAAGGTAAACGGGCTTTAGTAAGTTCAAAAATACTGTCGTCTGCCTCGACATCGCCAGTAATACCTGCAGCCATTTGGTAATCTTTATCGGCTTCTTCTTTTAAAACATCAACAATATCATCAATGGTAATTCTTCCTAGAAGTGTTTTGTTATCATCAACTACAGGAATAGCTTCTAAATCGTATTTTGCCATGATTTTGGCAACGTCTTCCACATCATCATTAACATTTACATAATCAACATTTACTTTTACTAAATCTGATATTTTTTGCTCACTTTTAGCTACAATTAAGTCTTTTAGCGACAGCCTCCCAATAAGTTTTTCTTCTTTGTTTACTACATAAATGGAATGCACACGTGTAACTTCTTGAGCTTGACCACGAATTCTGCGCATACAACCTGCAACCGTCCAAGTCTCGTAAACTTTTACCAGCTCTTTTGCCATTAAACTACCTGCAGTATCCTCATCATAAGCTAGAAGTTCGGTGATTTCGGCTTTGTGCTCTTCGTCTTCAATTTGATCGATTACTGCTTGTTGACGCTCTTCGGATAATTCAGCAATAATATCGGCAGCATCATCGGTATCTAACTCTTCTACTTCCTCGGCTATTTCTTTTGCTGAAAGATTTTTTAAGACTTTTTCTCGGTTGTCTTCATCCAACTCCATTAAAATATCTGAAGTAGTTTCAGAACCTAGAAGTTTTATGATATAAATGGCATTATCGAGATTGAGCTCATCTAGAATTTCGGCAATATCGGCATAGTGATACGCATCAAGTTGTTTTTTGAGTGCTTTATCGTTTTGTTCTTCGATAAGCAACTCAACTTGCTCAACGAGTTCGTCGGTTAGCTGAAATTGTATGTTTTCGTTTTCTTCTTGCATCAATATAACAGGGCTCGATGAGATTTAGACACTAAAGTATATACCAATTGTATCTATATTTAATGTTGGTCGTTTTCAATTAATTGTGTGAGTTCAATAAACGCTTGCACACTTAATTGTTCTGGACGCTTGCCAAATATACTATTTGCTTTTAAATTATCGGATAAATTGAATGTTTTTAAACTATTACGCATTGTTTTTCGGCGTTGTTGGAATGCCGCTTTGACAACTTTAAATAATAGAGCTTCGTTACATTGCAATGTGTAATCTGCTTTTCTGGTAAGCCTTAAAACTCCAGACTCCACTTTTGGTGGCGGGTTAAAAACATTTGGCGGCACCGTAAATAAATATTCTGCATCATAAAATGCTTGAGTTAAAACCGAAAGAATACCATACACTTTACTGCCTTCTTTAGAGCAAATTCGTTGCGCAACTTCTTTTTGAAACATCCCAGAGAATTCAGGGATTTGATCGCGCATTTCCAAAGTTTTAAATACTATTTGTGTTGAAATATTATAAGGGAAATTACCAATAATGGCGAATGGTTCTTCTTTAAAAGTTTCTTTTAAATTGTACTTTAAAAAATCCTTTTCAATTATTCTTGGTGCTAAGTTTAAGTAATTGGATTGTAAATATTCAACCGATTCGGTATCAATTTCGATAACGTAGGTTTTAATATCTTTTTTAAGTAAATATTTGGTTAACACCCCCATACCAGGACCAATTTCTAAAACATTTTTGTAATTTTTTAAGGTGAGTGAATCGGCTATTCTTTCAGCTACTGATTCGTCATTTAAAAAATGTTGTCCTAAATGTTTTTTAGCTTTTACTTGATGTTGGTTTGACACTGGTTGTATGTATTAAAGTTATAGGTGGCCATTTAAAATTGCCGTTTGTTTCAAAATTAAACTACTTAAAGTTTACCGTGTATTCATCCACAATTTGAAGCTCGGTTCTAAAAGCCAACATTTTATCTGCAAATTTTTTAAGTCCTTCAGTACGCAATTTATCTGCATCTTCTCTATAATATGCATCTAGCGCTTCTCTCGAATACGAACGGTATTGAACAGAATACGTAACACCTCCCATTTCTTCTTCTACTAAAACTCTAGACAGGGTGGCTTTTTCAAATTTGCCTGTACCTAAAACTTGAGGAATATGTTCTTTTATCCAAGTGAGCCATTCGTCGTGAATAGATTCGTCAATATTTACAGTTACGTTATATATAATCATATTTATTTTAATGTTTTTGCAAATAACAGTAGTTCCTCATCATCTTCAAAAGGTTTTATCTTTTTTTCGAAAGTAAATCCTAGTTTTTCTAATAATTTTATTGAGCCTGTATTATACGGCACAGTAATAGCTAATAATTTATTTAGGTTAAATTGTTCTTTAGCAAGTTTTATTATGGCTTTAGAAGCTTCGAATCCGTAGCCTTTTCTTTCATAATCTTCTAAAAAAGCAAACCCAATATCCACATCATCTAATTCATCTCTTTTTACCAATCCACAGGTCCCAATAGGCAAATTAGTTTCTTTTAAAATTAATTTATAAAACCCAAACCCGTGTGCATCGTAACTTTTAAAATGGGTCTTTCTAATATAGGCTTTAGCTTCTTTAAGGGTATTAACATTTCTATTACCTATGAACTTTAAAAAATTTGGCGTGTTCACTAAATCTTTTAAAAATGCAGCGTCTTCTAAATTGAATTTTTTAATGAGCAACCGCTCTGTAGTTGCAATATTCATATTAATTTATCGCATCGCCACGTAAAGCTCTAAATCTTTTTCTAGCCTCAACATAGTAAATACTATCGGCATGATTAAAAATAATTTGCTCATACAAGGCTTTTGCTTTTTTTGGAAGATCTAATTGCTTTTCATAAATTTCTGCTAGATGAAAATTGGCATCGTCAATTAAAATACCCTCTCTATAGTTTTCAATAATTACCTCGTAGTTTGCTTTTGCCTTTTCAAATTCCAAATTCATTTCAAACAATTGCGCTTGTTTGTAAAGCGCTTGGGCAACAATTGGCTCTGTTTTATGTTCATCTAAAATTTTATCTAATAAACTAATTGCTTCCTGATTTCTATTCTGAAATGATAATAAATCGGCTTTAGCATATAATTTCAATGCTGTTTGAAGTGAATCTTCATATTTGTTGTCTGTTATTAAAAGTTTTAAATCAAGAGCATCATTAGCAATAAGTTGTGACGTTGATGCCTTTAAAATTTTTAATTGTGATTCGGCCCACTTAAAATCGCCTTTATAGTAACTAGCCTTAGCCACTTTGAATCTCGCCATTTGCGAAATGGTGCTGTTTTTTAAATTACGCTGTATTTGTGTGTAATAAATTAAGGCTTTATTAAACTGTTCTTGCAATACTAAAATATCGCCTAACTCAAGTTTTATTTGTGCCTTTTCTATAGATGCAAGTGGCAATTTTAAACTGGTTTCTAAGAAATTAATAGCGTCTTGTGTTTCATTTAAATAGAATGCTAAAAAATGCGCATAAGCTATCTGTAACTCTATTGTTTCAGGCGTATTCCCAAATTCTTTCAGCAAGTCTTCAAATTTCAATTTGATGGTATTATAATTTGTTTTCGAACTTTCTTTAATATCTATATCGATAACATTTTTATGAGCTTCAAGTTTGGTTTCGGCATCTTGAGACGTATCTATAATGAAATTAAAAATTTCTCTTGCAATTTCATTTTCATTGTCGTTTGAAGCCATTAGTGCCACTTCTTCTATTCTGTTTAAATTTTCTGGTTGTCTTTTATAAATGGCCTTTTCTTGAGTAAATGCTTTTTTGTAATCTTTTTGCTGAATAAATAACCAGCTTAATAATTCGTTCCATAATATATTAGGTTCTTCCTGCATTTTTTTTAGCAGAATTTTTCTAAACAGTATGTTATTTTCATTAGAACTATCTTCAGTAATAAAATCATTTAATGCTCTCTTAACATCTCTTATAACACGTGGATTGGATTCTGCAAAGTTTATGTAACTATGAAACATCTTTTCCATATTACCTTGCTCTCCATAGATTTGTGCAAGTTGGACACTAAAATTATAATTAGGATTTAAATTAGCGGCCTTCTCAAAAGCAATTACAGCTTGGTCTAATAATGCATGATTTTGAAAACTACGGGAGATACCAAAAACATGACTAGCCTTTTCGTCTATTTTTGAGATAGCCAATTGGTAATATTCGCTTGCTTTATCAGGATTGTTATTAAGTTGATAATTATATCCAAGTTCTACCAAAAATGCGGGATAATTAATTCGCTCCATGAGTTTTACAATAAAACCTTCAGCTTCATCGTACTGCTCCAATTGTTGATGCGTGCTTATAATTTTGTTGATATAGGTAATGTTTGAAGTTGACTCTGCGTGCAATTTCTGATATTCAATTAAGGCTTTTTTATATTCACCCTTTTCAAAATAATCATCGGCAAGCGTAGGATTTTGCGAATACAAAATACCCGAAACTAATAAACATAAAATTAAAAGATATCGCATAGCGTAAATATAGCAAATGTAAGGTGTTGAACTTGTTCTAATATGAAATTTTTAACATGCTAGTCACGTATTTATAGAAGTATATTTAGTATTGAGTCGATTCTAAACACAAACGCATGTTATTTCTAGATATTTATAAAAAAAGTGCCCAATATAAATTGGGCACTTACCAACCAAAAATTATCTTCTATTAACTACTCGCTAATTAAAAACTCGATTGGGGACAGTCTTTATTTCTTATTATACATAAGAACGACTATTTTACTAAAATCTTATTTAATTGTAAAAAATATTTTATTTACTCGCAATTGTAGATGTTTTATTTTCAGATTTGAACAGATTGAAATCTGAGGATAAAACTTTGGATGCGAAAAAAATTAATGCAATAATTAATACAATGCGTTTAACATTCTTCATAATTAAGTAGGTTAAGTAGATTTGGAAGAACAAACTTCAAAAATAAATACTTAATAATCAAGAAAATCTAATTCAAATCGTCAAACAGCATACGAAAAATGCATTTCATCGATGTTTTTGTGGTCAAATAAAGATATTTGTAATCTTATTGCTTCAATTTATAATTTCAAAACCTGTATAAGATTGAAGTACTTCTGGCACAAGAATTCCATCTTCTGTTTGGTAGTTTTCAAGAATTCCAGCTAATACTCTTGGTAAAGCTAAAGCGCTTCCATTAAGCGTGTGCGCCAATTCATTTTTGCCCTCGCTATTTTTATATCGAAGCTTTAATCGGTTGGCTTGAAAGGTTTCAAAATTTGATACTGATGATATTTCTAACCAACGATCTTGCGCCGTAGAAAATACTTCAAAATCGTAAGTTAGAGCTGATGCAAATGAGGTGTCTCCACCACATAATCGCAAAATTCGGTATGGTAATTTTAATTCTTTTAAAATATCTTTAACGTGGTTTACCATCCCATCAAGCGCATCATACGATTTACTTGGATGTTCCACTCTTATAATTTCTACTTTATCAAACTGATGTAATCTGTTTAATCCTCTAACATGCGCTCCGTAACTACCTGCTTCGCGACGAAAACAAGGTGTGTATCCTGTAATACCAATAGGTAAATCACTTTCGTTTAAAACGACATCCCTAAATATATTTGTTCCCGGCACTTCTGCTGTTGGAATTAAGTACAAATTATCTTCGGTTACATGATACATTTGGCCTTCTTTATCTGGCAACTGTCCAGTACCAAATCCAGAAGCCTCATTTACCAACAGAGGTAATTGATATTCGGTATAACCTGCGGCTGTGTTTTTATCTAAAAAATAAGCAATTAAAGCACGTTGTAACTTAGCCCCCTTTCCTTTGTACACAGGAAAACCGGCTCCTGTAATTTTGTTTCCTAATTCAAAATCTATAATATCGTACTTCTTGGCTAACTCCCAATGTGGCAATGCGCCTAGATGTAATTTCGGAATATCACCTGCTTTAAAAACCTCTTCATTATCAAGCTCCGAATTTCCACGTGGCACAGAATCATGAGGAACATTTGGTATTTTATAAAGCAGCTCATTTAATGCTTCCGCCTTTGTATTCAAAGTTTCAGAAAGATCTTTTGAAGTTTCTTTTAATTGGCTTGTTTTCTCTTTTAATTGATTAGCTTTTTCAACATTACCAGATTTGTATAAGTTTCCTATTTCCTTTGATAAGGTATTAGATTCAGCCAAAGTATTATCTAATTCTGTTTGAAGTCGTCTTCGGTCTTCATCAAAATTTATAACATCATTAATTAATTGCGAAGCTTCAATATTTCTTTTAGCTAATCGCTCTATAACCAAATCTTTGTTCTCTCTAATAAAAGCAACTTGTAACATGTCTTGAAAATTTAAACGACAAATTTAAGGAATTGAATATATAATTAGTCTTCTTTTGAAGGTAAAATCCAATCGCAATGTTTAAAAACATTCCAGGGTACATTTGCTAAATCAACTTCAGGATCAATAAGCGTTTTATAAGGCTTTCCATTCACACTTACTTTGCTATTTACATAAACCGAAACATCTTCTCCTCTATTTTTAAAATCTTCTTTTAGGTGTTGTGCAAATTGCCAAATCACATCTGGTTTGGTACTTGCCGTTCGTTTTTGTTTGGGACTTAAATAATTATCAAGATTTATATTCATGCGTTTTCCAGTCTCTTTGTTTTGAACCCAATACGTTGTATGTCCGTTTTTTACTCGAAGCATCATCCGCCATGATAAACGATGGCCCTCTTCCGTCCAAAGTACATTATCTTCAATAAAATAATGCCTTAACGGTAAGCCTATTTGAATTACAAAATAAATGACAAAACCTAAAATTAAAGGCGTTTTATATTTGGGAATAATTACCGTTTCTGAGTTGTAATACGGTTTATTTTTTAAGAATATTTTTTGAATACTACTTGAAGGAAAAAAGAATAACGAAAATGCCAAAGCTAAATACGGAAAAATACCAATTTGAAATATGAACGAATTGAATAGATGAAAGAAAATTGAAACTATAAAAGCATATTTTCTGGTAGGTTTGAAAAGCAATAAGGGTACAATTAAACCATCAAACAAAATACCTCCATAAGCCAAAACATAGTGCAACCAATCTTGCTGAAGTAAATCTCCAACAAGCATATAATCTCTTTTGGCAGTCATCATTAGCTTGATAACTGAAGCATCTAACCAATCTGGGTAAAATTTAGCTAATGAAGCATAGCTGTAAACAATAAAAAGTTGCAAAATAATTACCCAACTACACCATTGTGGCATGGAAAAACTCTTTAGTTTCGGGTTTAATTTAACATCCAAAGATGCGTATTTATGAGCTGGCAGAAATACCATTAAACCACTTAATAGCATCAATAAGTAGTAATGATTGTTGTATGATGATTTTTGCATTAAATACGTTGCAGACCACATTACAGTGAACATTACCATACTAAATCGATACCTGTAACCTAGCATGATAAACAACCCAAAAACACCCATTATGGCGTAATAATAATACATGCCGTTTCCTGGTAAAGGCTGTAAAAATTCAAATCCTATAAAATTAAACGTGAAATCAGGTTCAACTAAAGTGCGCTTAACCCAGCCCGTAAATATGGCACCTACAGATTCCAAAAAACAAAGTAAGCCGAAGCATATCCTGAAAACAATTAAAGCAGAATTATCGATATGTTTAAATAATGCCTTATTGAGCATTTTGGTTTGAAATAAATTTCAATGCCGATTCCTTATCTTTTGCAAGCTGAAGTTTAAGTGCTTCGATAGATTCGAATTTTTCTTCATCGCGTATCCTATCAAGCAACTCTATCTCAATAGTTTTTCCATAAATATCTTTATCAAAATCAAAAAAATGAACCTCAATGGTTTGCATACTTCCATTAACGGTTGGATTCATACCAATATTCATCATACCATAAACAAGTTTATCGCTTATAATTGATTTTACAATGTAAGAACCTTGTTTTGGAATAATTTTATAATCTTCCGTAATCTCAATATTTGCCGTTGGATAATCTATTTGTTTACCCAAGCCTTTGCCTTTAGTAACTTTACCAGTAAGCATAAAATGATAGCCTAAATAATCGTTAGCCTTTTTAATATCGCCTTCAGTTATGGCTGTTCTTATTTTTGTTGAGCTTACCGCAACATCGTCAATATCTTGAGCTGAAATTTCTTCAACCTCAAATCCAAAAGCCTCTCCATAAACTTTTAAATCATTAATATCGGCATTTCTGTTTCTTCCAAATCTGTGGTCGTAGCCAATAATAACTTTTTTTGCTTTAAGCTTTTCTACCAAAATGTCTTTTACAAAATCTTCAGCTGAAAGTCTTGAAAACTGGTGTGTGAATTTTTTAATGACTAGAAAATCGAGTCCCATATTTTTTAAAATACCATGGCGCTCATCAATGGTATTTATTAATTTTATGTTGGAATCTTTTTGCAAAACCATTCTTGGATGCGGGAAGAATGTTAATATTACAGACTTTAATCCTTCTTCTTTTCCTGTATTTATTAAACGCTGAATAATTTTTTGATGCCCAATATGCACACCATCAAAAGTGCCGATGGTTACAACGGTTGGTTTATCTGGTAAAGTATTTAGATTATGCTTTGTTTTCAAGCTTTTTATTTTTAAACAAAACTAGGTATAATGTCTTTTAAAACAAACAATAAACCTTTATTGTAGACTGAAATTGTAATTTATTTTGTTAATAATTTGTGGTACTTCATCTATTATAAAACTGAGATTTATTTGATAGTCTTTTTCAGAAATTTTAATAACCTTTAATTTCCCTTTATTTATTTTATAAAAACCCGTTTGCCCCTTACAATAACACCATCTCGCAAAAAACAGATTTTCATTTTTTAAATTTTCCGTTTCAATTTCAGGGTTGTTTTTATCTAATTCTATGTACAATTCTTCTCTATAACTACTATCCTGTAAATTAATATCATTATTTTTTTTGTATTCAAATTTAGCCACTAAGGTGTTGCCTGGAACAATTTCAGGGTAAATACTTCCTAAATGATCTGTTTTATTTTTAAGTGCAGAGTTTTCTAGAATTTCGAAAGTGCAAACACCGTCTTCAGGGCACAACATAGTCGTTACATCACCTGTTTTCTCTGAGGTTAAGTTACTTTTTGCTTTACAAGAAACGAAGCAAATAATAAGATAAAAGGCATAAAAATACTTCATAAACAAATATATGTAAATTTAAAATGACTCATTATTTTTTGCAATTGATACATTTAGAGCCTATTTTTATCAAGCCTTAAAAAAATAACCCCATATTGCTATGAGACTTTTTACTAAGAAAAATTGTTTTTACCTACTGTTGTTTTCATTTATAATGTCAGCTGCTTTTTCCCAAAACAAGCAAGAAATTTGGACTAAAATTTCAAAAGATGAAGCTATAGTTGGAAAAAAAGTAGTGAGAAAAACTGAACCAAACGCATCAGTATATTTTCAATTAAATGTTGAACAATTAAAAAATACGCTGGCATTTGCTTCAAAAAGTGTAAAATCCAACAAGAAACAGAGTCAAACCGTCCAATTTCCTAATAGTGATGGAGGCTTTGATACTTTTGAAGTTCAAGAATCTTCAATCTTAGAACCTGCATTTCAAAAAAAACACCCGGAAATTAGAACTTATATTGGAAAAAACACACAAAACCCTTCATCTATAATTAGTTTTAGTATCACACCACAAGGGTTGCATGCTATGACTCTGTCGTCAAAAAAAGGCATTCAATTTATAGACCCTTACACCAAAAACAACTCCTATATTGTTTATAACAAAGGCGATCTTCCTGCATTAAAAAAAGAATTTGAATGCTTAGTTCCAGATGATATGATTGCTGCTAGAGACGTTAGCAAAAGTGCTATGGCTTTTAAAAACCCTAGCGACAGCGCTTTACGAACTTTTAATTTAGCGCTCGCCTCAACGGTAGAATATTCTCAATTTCATTGGGAAGCAGCAGGTTTAACAGGATTTGATTCGGTAGAAGATAGAAAAGCAGCTGTATTAGCTGCCATGGTAGTTACTATGAATCGTGTAAACACCATTTTTCAAAGAGATTTAGCGATAAAAATGACTTTGGTAGACAATACCAATATCATATTTATTTTATCGGATTCTTTTTCAAATGATAATGCCAGTGCTTTAATTAATGAAAGTCAACAAGAAATTGATGCCGCGGCAACCTCAACACCATTTAGTTATGATATTGGACATACGTTTAGTACAGGTGGTGGTGGTTTAGCTTCCTTAAATTCTCCTTGTGTTGCAAGTAGAAAAGCTATGGGCATTACAGGATCACCAAATCCTGTTGGAGATGCTTATGATATTGATTATGTAGCTCATGAAATGGGACATCAATTTGGTGCGCCTCATACCTTTAATGGAGATGCAGGGAGTTGTAGTGGCAATAGAACTGCAGATAACGCTTATGAACCTGGAAGTGGATCAACAATAATGGCTTATGCGGGTATTTGTGCTCCTCAAAATATACAATTTAATGGTGATGCTTACTTTCATCAAAAGAGTATTCAAATGATTTGGGATAATATCACAACTGGGCTTAGTACCTGCGGTACGCAAACCACACTATCGAATAATGCGCCAGTAGCCAATGCGGGGCCAAATTATACTATTCCAATTTCTACGGCATTTAAACTCGTTGGTGACTCCTCTGATCCTGATGGAACAGCAGGACATACTTATACTTGGGAACAATACGATCTTGGTCCTGCAGGACTTCCAGAAGAAACAAATACTACAGGTCCACTAGTACGCTCATTTGAAGGCACAACTAATCCCGTTAGAAATATTCCTGTTTTTGCCGATTATATTGCTGCAGGTGGCTCTACTGCTTGGGAAAAAATTCCATCTGTTAATCGCACTATGACTTTTGCCCTTACTGTTAGGGATAATGATGTTGTTGGTGCTAATGGCGGTGGACAAACAGCCGTAGATTTTGTTGACATTACAGTGAATAGTACAGACCCATTTGCAGTTGTAAATCCGGTGTCTTGGGCACAAGGTTCAACACAAAATATTGAATGGATTGTTGGACAATCTGCTGATGTTGGCACTATTAATTGTCAATTAGTGAACATTAAATTATCCACAGACGGCGGATTAACATTTCCAACTACCATTGCTTCAAACACCCCTAACGACGGCTCGTTTTCGTATGTAGTGCCAACCATTTCAGACACAGCAACTGCAAGAATACTTATTGAAGCCGCAGATAATATTTTCTACGACGTGTCAGACTTTGATTTTTCTATTTCCAGCAATCCTGATTTTTTTATTGGTAATGAAACTCTAACACCTATAAACTGTGATGAAACTACTGTAGTTTATAATTTTGACTATTTTGCTGTAAACGGTTTTACGGAAACGACAGTGTTTAGTGCTTCTGGAATTCCAGGTAGTGGTACTGCAACTTTTTCTCCTACTAGCCGAAGTACCACTGGTAATGTAACATTAACCATTAGTAATTTAGATGGTGTTTCGCCAAACAATTACTTTATTAATATAATTGGTACTGCACCTTCTGAAACTAAAAACAGAACAATAGACTTACCTTTCTTTAATAGTGTTTGTACATCTGCCGGAAATACAACTTATCAAACAAGTACAACTTATGTAGAGTTTGGCGATATCATGCAAGTTTCTGGGAAACCTTCTGGCTATTCTAATTACAGCGGAACTCCAACCGATGCAAATAGAGATAGTTCATACAGTTTAAGTGTACGTGTAAATACAGACCCTAGCGATGGCGCCTATACCACGAACACCAAAGCATGGATAGACTGGAACCATAATTGTGAATTTGATGCAGGTGAAGAATATGATTTGGGCGATGCTTTTAATGTTGCCGATGGACTAACTGGTAATTCGCCACTAAGTATCACCATACCAAATGATGCCGCTTTAGGCACAACCGTAATGCGAATTACTACAAAATATAAAGATGATGGTTTACCAGGTTCATGTGAAAATGGTTTTGATGGTGAAGTTGAAGATTATGCCATTAATGTGATGCCTACACTTTCTGTAAATACTTTTGGTTTTGAAAATTTTGTTGTTTATCCGAACCCAAATAAAGGGGAGTTTACTATAAAATTGAATGGTAGCTTAACAAATAAAATAAAGGTTGACCTTGTTGATTTAAGAGGAAGAGTTATTTATAACAATATATTTGATGAAAGCGGCGATTTAGAAGAAACTGTTCGTTTAAAAAACATACAATCTGGTATGTATATTTTAAATGTTAGTGATGGCTTACGACAATCAATTAAAAAAATTATTATAGAATAAAAAAAAGAGGCTTTAAAGCCTCTTTTTTTTATTTACCATTAAATGCATTCATGGTGTTATTAATGCCTGAAAGCGCAAATGATTTAATAAGTTCTACTCCTATATCCAGGCGTTCTTTAAGTTTATCGTTTTCTTCGGTTGTCCATTCACCTAGAACATAATCTACTTGTCTACCTTTACTAAAAGCATCACTAATTCCGAACCTAAACCTATTATATTTGGTTGTGTTTAATTTGTCTTGAATGTCTTTTAAACCATTATGTCCGCCATCACTTCCTTTTGTTTTTACGCGAATGCTTCCAAAAGGTAAATTTAAATCGTCTGTTACTACTAAAAGATTTTCTAAAGGAATTTTCTCTTTTGTTAACCAATACAGAACTGCCTTACCGCTTAAGTTCATATAGGTACTTGGTTTTAAAAACACAAAAGTTCTTCCTTTTAAATTGTAAGTTGCAACGTCTCCTAATTTATCAGTAGTAAAGGTAATATCTTCTTGCTTCGCAAAATAATCTAGTACTTTAAAGCCTATATTGTGGCGTGTGTTTTCATACTTCTCGCCAATATTACCTAAACCTACAATCAAAAATTTTTTCATAGGGTCTTGTTCTTCTAATTGATTTTTCTTTTTAAATAAATTTGACAAAAACTGCCACATGCTTTTCTTATTTTGAAGCAAAAATACATTAAACATGCCAAAAACATGTTGCTTAAATTATTTCTGGCTAGATTGCCCGCGTTAGGGATAGCAGTGGAAAGCCCGCAGCTAAGCGAGAACTTGTAACGAATAGCCCGACCCCTTTGGGGTAACCTGCCTGCCGGCAGGCTGGCGTCCCAAAATTTAATTATAAAAAAAGCATCCTGAAAATGTCAGAATGCTTTTATATTTTATTAGAGAATATGTTCTATTCTTGAGCTGCTGGTGCTTCTGCGCCTTCTGCTGCTGGAGTTTCTGCTCCTTCAGCTGCTTCTGCTCCTTCTTCTTCTTCCTCTTCTTCATCTGCAATAGCTACTCTTGATGTTCTAACTGCGGCTACAACTGTTGCATCTGGGTGAAGAATAGTGTATTTATCGCTTGGTAAATCGCCTACTGCGATTTTATCACCAATTTTTAATGGTGTAATATCTACTTCGATAAAATCTGGTAAATTAGCAGGAAGTGCTTTAATACGCAATTTTCTGTAAGGTCTTCTTAAAACACCTCCATTTTTAACACCTCTTGAGTTACCTACCACGTTTACAGGAATATTTAAAGCAATTTCTTTATCTTCAAATAATTGATAGAAATCTACGTGTAAAATTCTGTCTGTTACTGGGTGAAATTGAATGTCTTGTAATACGGCATTTAATTTATCGCCATTATCTAAAGCAATCACAACTGTATGCGCATTTGGTGTGTATACAAGTTTAGAGAAAGCTAATTCAGGTGCAGAGAAATGCACTGGCTTATCTCCTCCGTATAGTACGCAAGGAACCTGACCAGCATTACGTAAGGCTTTTGTTGCTTTTTTGCCCACGCTTTCTCTTTGAGATCCGTTGATTGTAATTGATTTCATAATTGTTTTTATTGTTATTTAATTATTATTCTTTATTAAAGTGATTTACATCACAAATTGTGAACTAATAGATTGATTATTATGCACTTTATCCATAACCTCGGCAAATAAATCTGCACAACTTAAAACTTTAACTTTATCGCTTAAAGGTTTAACCGGAATAGAATCTGTAACTATTAATTCTTCTAATTTTGAATTATTAATATTATCGTAAGCTTTACCAGATAATATAGGGTGTGTACAAATAGCTCTTACACTTAAAGCACCACGCTCCATCATTAAATCGGCAGCTTTTGTTAACGTTCCTGCGGTATCAACCATATCATCTACCAACACCACATTTTTACCCTCTACATTTCCAATAAGTTCCATGTGCGAAATTATATTCGCTTTAGCACGTTGCTTGTAACAAATAACTACATCGCTTTGTAATGCTTTTGAATAAGCATAAGCTCTTTTAGAACCTCCCATATCTGGCGATGCAATGGTTAAATTATCTAAGTTTAAACTTTTTAAGTATGGCAAAAAGATTGTTGACGCAAATAAATGATCTACAGGTTTTTCAAAAAACCCTTGAATTTGATCTGCATGTAAATCCATTGTTATAATTCGTGTCGCCCCTGCAGCTTCCAGCATTTTTGCTACTAACTTAGCAGCAATTGGCACACGAGGTTTGTCTTTTCTATCTTGTCTGGCCCATCCGAAATAAGGTAGCACTGCCGTAATATGTCTTGCCGATGCGCGTTTAGCAGCATCAATCATTAACAACATTTCCATTAAATTTTCGGGTCCTGGATTGGTAGAACCAATAATGAAAATACGAGTCCCTCTTATCGATTCTTCGTAAGACGGTTGAAACTCTCCATCACTATATGTTGACGTGATGACGTTACCTAATTTAGCACCAAAAGCTTTAGCAATTTTTTTACCCAGAACTCTACTTTGAGTACATGCAAAAATTTTAGCTTCGGTTATTACAATTGGCATAGTTAACTTGTTGTTTTTTAGTGCAAAAGCACACCTTATTTTAAACGAGGTGCAAATTTATACATTTATTTTAACCTAAAAAGGATATTGACTAGTATTTTTATACGTAATATCGAAAAAATCTATATTTTTGCTGTCCGATTAGCTCAAGTGGCGGAATTGGTAGACGCGCTGGATTCAAAATCCAGTTTCTTCGGAAGTGTGGGTTCGATTCCCACCTTGAGTACAAAAGGCTTAAACAAATTCGTTTAAGCCTTTTATTTTAATTCATCTACTTTTAATGGATTCTAAAGAATTACCTGTTTTAAAATCCAACTTTTGAGTTTAAAATGTTATTTTTAGCAACAGTTAAACACTTAAGTTTCTTACAGTTTTAACTACCTTTGCGAACTTAATACACACATTTATGATATATTCAATGACAGGTTATGGGAAATCTGTTTTGCAATTACCAACAAAGAAAATAACAATAGAGTTAAAATCTTTAAATAGTAAAAATTTAGATTTAAATGCTAGAATGCCTTCCATTTATCGTGAAAAAGAATTAGCTATTAGAAAAATTCTTGCCGATAAATTAGTACGTGGAAAAATAGATTTTTCAATTTATGTTGAAGCCACAGCTGAAGATACGTCCTCGCAAATTAACACCCCTGCAGTAAAGCAATACATTGAACAATTAAGACAAGTTGTTGATGGTGACGACATGGATTTATTAAAAATGGCTGTTCGCTTTCCTGATGCACTTAATACCGTAAGAGAAGAAATTGATGAAACCGAATGGAAAGCCATTCAAAGTGAAATTAATAACGCTATTGATGAATTAAATAGCTATCGTTTAAATGAAGGTAAAGTGCTAGAGCAAGATTTCAACAATCGCATTATTGCTATTGACGAAATACTTGAAAAAGTAATTGCCATGGATCCTGAACGTGTTGAAGGGGTTAGAGAACGTTTACTTAAAGGCGTAGAAGAGTTAAGAGAAAAATATGATGAAAACAGATTTGAACAAGAACTCGTGTATTACATTGAAAAATTTGATATTACCGAAGAAAAAGTGCGTTTAAAAAACCATTTGAATTACTTTACTGAATCGATAAACTCTGACGATTCTAACGGAAAAAAATTAGGTTTTATTAGTCAAGAAATAGGAAGAGAAATAAATACCATAGGCTCTAAAAGTAATTATGCACCAATGCAACAATTGGTGGTTCAAATGAAAGATGAGTTAGAAAAAATTAAGGAACAATTATTGAATGTACTCTAATCTATATACTAGTACTAAATGTAAGTATTCAATAAAACTGATAAGTATTAATAGTGAAAGAACAAAAAAAACAAGGTAAACTCATCGTATTTTCGGCACCATCAGGCTCTGGAAAAACTACTATTGTTAGACATTTGTTAGGTATTGAAGAATTAAACTTAGAATTCTCAATTTCTGCAACTTCAAGAGAAAAGCGAGGCAACGAAATAGAAGGAAAAGACTATTATTTTCTTACCGCGAAAGCCTTTAAAAATAAAATAAAAAACGATGAATTTTTAGAGTGGGAAGAAGTGTATCGCGACAATTTTTATGGCACTTTAAAAACCGAAGTAGAACGTATTTGGGCTTTAGGTAAAAACGTGATTTTTGATATTGATGTTTCTGGAGGTTTACGAATTAAACGAAAATTCCCTGAAGAAACCTTAGCTATTTTTGTTAAACCACCAAGTATTGATGAATTGAAAATACGTTTGAAAAAACGTAAAACTGAAAGTGAAGACAAAATTAATATGCGTGTTGCAAAAGCTTCTGCAGAATTAGCCACCGCCCCTTTATTCGATACCATAATTGTTAATGATAATTTAGAAAAAGCCCTAGAAGAAGCAAAGCAGCAAGTGGATGCTTTTATAAATTCTTAAAACGGAAACATGAAAATCGGACTGTATTTTGGCTCCTTTAACCCTATTCATATTGGGCATTTGGTTATTGCTAACCATTTGGCAGAATACAGCGATTTAGACCAAATATGGTTTGTAGTTACACCACATAACCCTTTTAAAAAGAAAAATAGCCTTCTGGACAATTACCAACGTTTGGAAATGGTTTATCTAGCTACTAAAGATTACGCGAAACTAAAACCTAGCGATATAGAGTTTAACTTACCACAACCAAATTACACCGTAAACACCTTAGCTTATTTGCAAGATAAACATCCAGACCACGAGTTTGCGTTAATAATGGGCGAGGATAATTTAAAGAGTTTCCATAAGTGGAAAAATTATCAGGTTATTCTCGAAAATCATCATATTTACGTTTACCCAAGAATTACCAAAAATATTGAAGCATCTCAATTTGATGGTCACGAAAAAATTCATGCTATCGATGCACCAATTATGGAACTTTCTTCAACTTTTATACGAAAAGCTATTAAAGCTGGTAAAAATGTAGAACCTATGCTTCCAAAAAACGTTTGGGAATATTTAGATGAGATGAATTTTTATCGATAATCGAAACTAAATTCATCAAAACTAAATTATATTAGCTATACTTTATATAGCAATACAATAAAACATGGAAACACTCAAGGAGTTTTTAGAAATTGAGCTCATTAGCATAGGTGAAAATAAGATTCAGGTTTACACTATAGTTGTTATTTTACTAATTTTCCTTTTTACAAAATTAACGCTCTGGTTAATTAAAAAAGCGCTATTTCGTAAACGTCGATTTAGAAATTTGCAACGAGGTAGTGTTTATGCCTTATTTCAAATTATTAAATATGTAATTTGGGTCATTGCCATTGGGCTTATGCTCGAAACTATTGGGGTTAAAGTGACCGTACTTTTGGCTGGTTCTGCAGCATTATTAGTTGGTATCGGGTTAGGCTTACAACAAACCTTTAACGATATTATTTCAGGTATTATTTTACTTTCAGAACAATCCATAAAAATAGATGATGTTTTAGATATCGATGGGGATATTGTTAAGATTCAATCGATAGGACTAAGAACATCAAAGGCGTTAAATACCGATGATGTTTCCATTATAATTCCCAATTCATTAATTACAACTAATAAGGTTATAAACTGGAGCCATCAAACCATGAAAACACGCTTTAGAATTGATGTAGGCGTTGCTTACGGCTGCGACATTGACTTGGTTATAAAAATTTTGGAAGAATGCGCATTTGAACATCCAGATATTTCAGGCAGAGAATCAACCGAAGCCCGATTAGTCAATTTTGGAAATTCCTCATTAGATTTTCAGGTCTTGTTTTTTAGTCAAAATATATTTCGAATAAGTAAGGTGAAAAGCGATATACGCCGAAAGATAAGTCAGAAATTTGCTGAACACAACATCACTATCCCATTCCCGCAAATGGATGTGCATGTAAAATCAAATGTAACAGCAAATCCACCTGATTAAATTCAAGAATCGGCAAAAAAAAACCAACTCTTTCAAGTTGGTTTTCGAACATAACATAATTAGCTATTAATTAGGTTCTCATGTTCTAATCTAAAGTTGGGATTCTTAATACTTGCCCAGGATAAATTTTATCTGGATGGGTAAGCATTGGTTTATTCGCGTCGAATATAACAGGGTATTTCATCGCGTTACCATAATGTTTTTTTGCAATTTTACCTAAAGTATCACCTCTTACTACGGTGTGAAATTGTGCTGCTGGCTCTTCATGCTCAACAGTCATCTGGTCATCTACAGTTGATATTCCATTAGAGTTTCCAACAACTAAAACCACTTTTTCTCTTGTTGCTTGATCATAAGCTAAGCCTGTAATTTTAGCCGCGTCATCATCAATAAATATGTGTAAATTTTCAACATTCAGTTGTAAATCTGTAATTGTTTCTTCTAGTTTTCTTGCGGCAGCCTCTTCTAATTTTACTTCTTTTGCCGCAGCTTCAGCTACAGCTACCGCAGTTTCTTCTGCATCAGTTTTGCCAATACCAAAAACTTTGGCTCCGGCATTTTTTATAAATGAAAATAGTCCCATTTTTATAATTTGTTTTAAGGGTTAATACTTTTAAGACACAATAATTTCTATTTGGTCACAATCAAAATCTTTTGAAATAAAATAAACCTCTTGAAGTTTTCTTCATACCATGAATCATTAGCTGTTTCAGGGTCTTATTTAAATTTAGAATTAATTTTCAACTAAGCTATCCGCACTTGAAACCATATGAAATTGTGCTAAGGTTTCCTGGTCTTCTACAATTATCTGGTCGTTAACAGTTGATATACCAAATGTTCCTCCTATTATTAAAATCACCTTATTTTTTGTAGCAATATCACATACCAACCCTGAAACTGAAACAATATCCTCTACGACATTAATCTTTAGTTCTTCTACTTGTATACATAAGTCGTTGATTGATGCTTCTAGTTTTCTGGCGAGAACCTCGTTCAATTCTAAATCATTGGCAATACCTTCAGTTTTGTCAAAATCAATCAGTTTAACGCCACTATTTTTATTAAATGAATATAATCCCATTTTACAATATTTGCTATAGACTTTTACTTATAGGAAACACTAAGTTCTATTTAGTCACAAAAAAAAATTAGATTAAAAAAAGAAACCGCCTAAAGCAAGTTGCTTTAAACGGTTTCTAAACTAAATAACCAACCAAAATTATTAGTGAATAATCACTTTTTATTTTTAAACCTTTCGAGTATTTTCCCTAGGGTTTGCTACTTTATCTTTTCTTTGCTTACGCAATTTATCCGATTGTACTTTTTCTTTTTTCGTACCACTTTCAGATTTTAAATATTGAATATATCCTCTACCTTCAAATTCATAAACCGTTTCAGATGACGGATGAAACAATTCAATCTTTCCGTCATTTATAACGCTCAATTCAAAATATTCATTGCCTAAATAATCATAATCTAATGTTAAAGTTTTTAAGTAGGCATCACCATACACATCTCCTACGCCATACACCCCTGTGTAATCCCAATATAAGTTGTTCGCATTTATTCCGGTATCATCTTGAGAGCTTCTAAAAGTAGAATCGTTTCCGCCAGCTAAAAACTGTAAATAATTTTCATTATCAAACTCATTTATAGCACCATATTCACTGGTATACGTTTTTTCCCAAGCTTCATATTCTTGTAAGAAATAATGAATATTGTCGTAGAAAACAAAATCGTAGTCAAAATTATTTCTTTGGTAACCATCTAAAAAGTACGAGGTATCGTTGTTTGGATTATACAATTCAATAGTATTATAATCTATTTCATAAACATCAAAAGTTGAAAACCCGTCAATATCATGATACACATCTAAAATGTTTTCATAAGCGTTATACTCACCAACATCAATCCCAAAGCCATCACCATTAGCACCTAATCCTGCAATATTGTTATTAGCATACACAACACCATTAATAAATGACACCGTAAATGCTTTTTGTAAAAACGGGGTTTCTCCATAACCAAGTGTGCTGTTAATATCAACATACCAAAGCTCGTGCGAGCGTAATAATTGATTTAAAGAAATTGTAGGTTCATCAACATAAGCAAAATCATCTACCACGACTTCAGTATAACACGAAGTAAAAAGGGTTGCTGTTAATGCAAAACTTAAAAGTATTTTTATCGTTTTCATAATATATCATTTTAGGGTTCTTAGTACTAAGGTTTCAAAACACGTGCCAAAAACGAAATAGAGGTATTATTAAGACTTATTCAAGTGGTTCATTTTTAGCAAGACTCCCATTGTTTTTGCGCTTATGAAGCCGATATTTATTCTTTTGCACCTCGGTTCTTAAAATGGAAAAATAATTATGTATTTTTGAAATAGAAAACGATTTAAATCTATGGATAAACCTCTAAAATATGCGGTTTTTGGCGCAGGAAGTTGGGCTACAGCAATTGTAAAAATGCTTTGCGAAAATTTAGATGAAATTGGTTGGTATATGCGTAGTGTTTATACCAAAGAGCATTTGTTAAGAGAGCAGCACAATCCTAATTATTTAAGTTCTGTAGAATTTCACTTAGAGCAACTTAAACTAAGTAATGATATTAATGAAATTGCTACTTATGCCGATGTTTTAATTTTTGCAATTCCTTCGGCGTTTATGCACAGTGAATTGGAAAAGCTAACAGTAGATATTTCAAACAAAATTATAGTTTCTGCAGTAAAAGGTATAATGCCTGAAACAGGGCTTTTAGTTGGTGAACATTTTCATGAAGCCTATAACATTCCTTTTGATAACATTGCAGTAATTGCTGGCCCTTGTCATGCCGAAGAGGTTGCCCTAGAGCGTTTATCTTATTTAACTATTTCCTGTTCCGATCAGGAAAAAGCAAAACAAATTGCTAAGAATCTGTCTAGCGATTATATAAAAACTAAAATAAGCGACGATATTATTGGCATTGAATACGCCGTAATGCTTAAAAACATTTACGCCATAGCAGCAGGAATTGCGCACGGTTTAGGTTATGGCGACAACTTTCAAAGTGTTTTAATGAGTAATTCTATTCGTGAAATGAAACGCTTTATTAAAAAACGCCATAAAATGAAACGCAACATCAATAATTCGGCTTACTTGGGCGATTTATTGGTAACGGGTTACTCGGTATTTTCTCGAAACCGTATGTTTGGAAACATGATTGGTAAAGGCTACACTGTAAAATCGGCCCAAATGGAAATGAGTATGGTTGCCGAAGGGTATTATGCCACTAAAAGTGCCCATTTACTGCATGAAAAAAATGCAAAAAAAGCGCAAATTCCAATTATAAACGCAGTTTATGAGATTTTATACGAAAATAAAGATCCTAAAAAAGTGTTTAAAAAATTGACCGAGAAGTTAGATTAGAATAATTTGGGCGCCTGCCTGCCGGCAGGCAGGTTACCCAAAAAGGGTCGGGCTTTCACAAGTCGCTCTCTGCGAGGAGCTCCAACAATTGCTCAATCCCTAACGCGGGCCATCCTGCCAAAGTCTATTTTACCAAAACTCCTTTTGCATCCATCAAAGGCACTGATTGTAATGCTTTTAAATTAATCGTATTTTTTCTAAACGTGTAAGTTTTATCAAACATGGTGTTTCCTTCAAAAAAAGACACTTTAAATGTGTTATTTAACGCAAAAAGCTCTTCTTGCATCAGCTCTATTTTGGCATAACTTTTTTTAGGCAGTGTGTCTAATTTCTTTCTAAAAACAGAAGTTGTTTTATTTTCAGAATAACCGCTGGTAACAATAAGAATCATAACTAAGTCTACATTCTTATCATTAATTATGTATGCGTTCCAATCTTGAGTTTTATAAACGTCATTATACTCATTAACCACCGCTATATAAACGTCCTCAACTTTTGGTATATGGATGTCTTTTTTCAATCTAAAGAGCGCTTTTAAATTGCTCTAAAAAACGCACATCATTTTCACTTAACAAGCGAATATCACCTATTTGATGTAATAACATGGCAATTCGGTCTATACCCATACCAAAGGCAAAACCTGTGAATTCTTTAGAGTCTATGCCACAGTTTTCTAAAACATTAGGGTCTACCATTCCACATCCCATAATTTCTAACCATCCTGTTCCTTTTGTAATGCGGTAATCTATTTCGGTTTCTAAGCCCCAATACACATCTACTTCTGCACTTGGTTCTGTAAACGGGAAATAAGACGGACGCAAACGAATTTTACTTTTTCCAAACATTTCGGTGGTAAAGTGTTGAAGCGTTTGTTTTAAATCTGCAAAACTCACGTCTTTATCAATATACAAACCTTCTACCTGATGGAAAAAACAGTGTGATCGTGCTGATATGGCTTCGTTTCTGTAAACTCGACCTGGAGATATGGTTCTTATTGGTGGTTTATTATTTTCCATATAACGCACTTGCACAGAACTGGTGTGAGTACGTAATAAAATATCTGGATTGGTTTGAATAAAAAAGGTATCCTGCATATCGCGCGCTGGATGATACTCCGGAAGGTTTAAGGCTGTAAAATTATGCCAATCGTCTTCTATTTCTGGACCCTCGCTTACATTAAAACCTATGCGAGAAAAGATATCTATTATTTGATTTTTTACAATTGAAATTGGGTGACGCGCTCCTATTTGAATAGGCTCTCCTGGGCGCGATAAATCGCCGTAAACACCTATTACTTCTTCTTTACTCTCCAGCTCTTCTTTTAAAGCGTTAACTTTATCTTCGGCAGTTTTTTTAAGTTTATTAATGGTTTGACCAAATTCCTTTTTCTGGTCGTTTGCCACATTTTTAAACTCAGCAAAAAATTCGTTTAATAATCCTTTTTTACCTAAGTATTTTATACGAAACGCTTCTACCTCTTCTTTGGATTGGGCTTTAAATGCTTCGGCTTCTGCTATGAGTTGGTTTATCTTATCTATCATGACCTTTTACAAAATGATGGCAAATTTACTATTTTTTACGTGAACTGCGTTAGGGATTGAAAAGGAAATCCTTTTTATGAGGCACGATTAAAAAGATTGGAATGAAAAGCCCGACCCTTGTGGTAACGCCCAAATTATTTTAAATGATATACTCGGTTTCTAGAAAATAGCTTACAATAGCCTCTTTCATTAAAACACTTTGCTCGCCCGCTTTTAAATGTGGTAAGGCCTCTAAGGTTTTATAATGTGGCCAACCATCGTTATCTACAAAATCGAGTTCGTAATAACCATACGGCATTAACAACTTGCAAATGGCAATGTGCATGAGGTCTAGCTTTTGGTCTTTTTTAAAAGTTCGGTTTAACTGTCCTAATTCTTGTACACCGATTAAATAAATAATGGCATCGAGATCGAGAGTTTCTCCATCTGCAAATTGGTTGGATAGCTTTTTTACCAAAAGCTCCCAGCGTTCTTTTAATTGTTCGTCTCTTGCCATAATATTTATTAGGTTGCAAAGTTAATAAACCATATTGTGACTATTATTTTATATTTGTTGAAATTGTAATTAATTATGGGAGTTATAGACATTGTTTTAGGTGCATTAGTTTTATTTGGTTTAGTAAGAGGTTTTATGAAAGGTCTTTTTGTTGAAGTTGCCTCGTTAGTGGCTCTTTTAGCAGGAGTTTACGGCGCCATACATTTTAGTAATTTTGCTGCCGAATTTTTACAAAACAAAACCGATTGGTCTGACAAAACCGTGAATATTACCGCTTTTGCTATTACGTTTGTTGTTATTGTTTTAGCGATTGGTCTTGCTGGAAAAGCACTTACTAAATTAGCAGACTTTGCTGCTTTAGGTATTATAAATAAGTTGGCCGGTGGTGTTTTTGGTGCATTAAAAATTGCTTTAATTTTAAGTGTGGTTTTAAATATATTTGACAAACTGAATAATACGATCCCTTTTTTAGATGAAGATACGAAGAGGGATTCTGCTTTTTACGAACCTGTAAAATCCGTATTTCCGATGATATTTCCGGATTTATTGACGCCAAAAGAAGAAGCTGAAAACCCTGAAACTGAAGCATAAAAAAACCACTCTTTTGGAGTGGTATTATGTTAGTCTAAATGATAAATTTCCTTATGTTTAATACACGTCTTTTACATTTGCTTTTACCCAAGCGATACATTCCTTAAAAGAATCGAAAATATGTTCATAAGGAATTAAATCTGGAATAATATCAATACGTTCCATCATATATTTAGGTTGTCTAAGCAATCCAACAAAAAGGACTTCTATATTCTTTTTATTTAAATCTTGTAGCATGTCTTCCATTGCATATAACCCTGATTGGTCCATATATTGCATACGACCTAATCTGATAATTACTGTACTTGCTGTATCCGGAATTTGTGCTGTTAATTGCTGAAATTCGCTAGTAGAACCAAAAAATAATGGCCCTTTAATATGCTTTATGAATACTTCTTCTTTTAAATTGGTTGGAAAGCCTTTTTCATCTGCCCAAGCTTCTTCTTTTAGTGGTTTAACATCACTACGTTCAGCAGTTAAATCGCCTATTTTTTTCATAAACATTAATGAGGCTATTATCAAACCAATTCCTACAGCGTAAACAAGATTCCAGAACGTTGAAAGCAATAATACGACCAGCATAATTAAAACTTCCGAACTCATTTTAAACGGCCCTAATTTTATATCTCTAGGTAAACTTGGTATGGCTTTTAATCCTTTATAATCCATAACCCCAATACCAACGGTAATTAAAATACCGGCTAATACAGCCGCCGGAATTTGTGATGCAATAGGACCTAGACCTAAAAGTATAATTAAGAGCATAACACCTGCTATCATTCCTGATAATTTGGTTTTACCACCAGAAGTGATATTTACCACCGTTCTAATAGTTGCCCCAGCACCTGGAATACCGCCAAAAACAGCAGCAATACTATTACCAATACCTTGACCCACTAATTCTTTATTTGGTTTGTGCTTAGTTTTCGTCATATTATCTGCAACTACACTGGTTAATAAAGAGTCAATAGCCCCTAATAATGCCAATGTAAGTGCTGTAAAAATATAAGGAGTTATACTGCCTAACTTAAAACTGGTAAATATTTCTAAATTGGGTATGGGTAGCCCACTTGGAATTTCTTCAATTGGCCTGTATTCTAATCCAAAACCAACTGCAATTCCAGACATGACTACTAATGCCACCAATGTGCTAGGTACCGCTTTAGTGATTCTTTTAAACCCATAAATAATTATAATCGTTCCCAACGCCAGTATAAGTTCTAACCAATTAATATGTTGTAACGCTCTTGGAAGTGCTTTTATAGCACCTAATGCTCCTGAAGCTTCCTTTGCCGCCAGAGTTTGAGATTCTTTCAAAATATCTGCTTGCGATATTTTTTCAGCTCTATCAATAGTTTCTTTAAAATTTTCTAAAACTAAAATTCCTTCTCCTGCTTCTTCTTTCAAAATATTCTCAAGAATAACTTCTTCTGCTTGCGGTTTAAAAGTTTCTACAAACGCAGCATCTTCTTTAGGATAATAACCTAATGAAGGTAAAATTTGAGTCAATAAAATAATAACACCAATGGCTGTCATGAACCCAGAAACCACGGGATAGGGTATGTACCTTATATATTTACCTAGACCTAATATCCCTAAACCTATTTGCATAAGTCCTGCTAATAAGAATACCGTTAAAATTACGGGTAACGCTTTTGTGATATCGCCATCATTTACAGCTATAATTCCTGCAATTACCACCATACTTACGGCGGTCATTGGTGCAGTAGGACCAGAAATTTGAGTAGCTGTACCACCAAAAAGCGCAGCAAAGAAACTTATAAAAATGGCTCCATAGAGCCCTGCCGTTGGACCTAACCCAGATGATACACCAAATGCTAATGCCAACGGTAATGCAACAATACCAGCTGTAATTCCACCAAAAGCATCGCCTTTTATATTCGAGAATAAATTTTTCATTTGATAAATTTTAGTGTTTTATTAAGTGAAATATTTTCGTTCACAACCTCGCCATTCTTCCAAACTCGATTGATATAACGCATTTCATTACTGAAATTTAATATTAATTTTCTAAGTTAATTGTTATTGAGGCAAAAAAAAAGCTATTACCAAAGTATTAGCTTTTTAATTCTGTCTTAATTCTTTTCTAGAAGTTTACAAAGGTTAAGATATTAAACTGATCTCGACTACTGGTTTCAAAAAACTGATTCATATATCCAGCTTCAACTCTTATGTTTTTGTTGATGTTATAGCCTATGCCACCATAAAACCTGTTTCTGTCGAAAACTGATGATTTGGTATTCAAAAATATTTCATTATAAGCTGAGAAGTACAATTTACTGGTTTGATCTTCACTTACACAAAAAGGTACATTTAGCCCTAAAAAATAACGCCATCTCATTTTAAAATCCGATTCTACAAATCGTTGTTCAAATCGATATCGGTGTTGTAGTGAAAACTTATTAAAATTTTGTTTTGTAATAAATTGTTGGAATATACGGTGTTCGTTTACCGAAATTTTTTCATCTGTATTGCCTAAATAGTTTTCAGAAAGTATATAACCGTAACCCAGTAAAAGATTGTTTTTACTATTGTTGAATGTATAACCTAAACCTGTTCTTAGAAGCAGTTGTTCTAAGTCGCCAATGGCATTATAATTTCTATATTGAACTTCGTGGTGTAGATTCCAATTATTGTTTAATTTTTTGTTACCAATATAAATAAGCCAATTACCAAAATTACTATCTTGAGATTGGGCATAAATTGGCAGCATCAACACCATAGTTAATGCTACCAGATTTACTTTAATGTTTAGAATATAGTTTACCATTTAAATGCTATTCGTAAAAATCAACGGCTCCTGTATTAATATCATACATAGCACCTATAATTTTTATCTCGCCATTTTTTTCCATCTCAGATAGAACAGGACTTTCTTGATGTATTCTTTCAATAGTTAATTCTACATTCTTTTTTGCAACAGAATCTACGAAATCTAAATTCTTAGAGTTTCTTAAACTTGCGTCTTTAGGTTCTGGCGTTGCTTTTACCGCTGGTGTTATTTTTTCGATTAGCTTAGTAAGGTTTCCTAATTTCGCATCGTCGCAAGCACCTTTTACTGCGCCACAAGCAGTATGCCCTAATACAACAATAAGCTTTGTGCCCGCCAATTTACAAGCAAATTCCATGCTTCCTAAAATATCCTCGTTTACAAAGTTACCCGCAATACGAACACTGAAAATATCGCCTAAACCTTGGTCGAATACCAATTCTGCGGATACTCTTGAATCTATACAACTTAAAATGGTAGCAAAAGGGAATTGCCCATCGCTAGTATCATTTACTTGCTCTAATAGATTTCTGTTAGCCTTTAGGTTTTGTTGAAATCTTAAGTTCCCTTCTTTTAAAAATCGAATTGACTTCTCGGGAGTCATGGTGGCTTGTGTTTCTCTAGTATGTGCTTTCATAATGAATTATTTGTTTTTAATTAATGTTTTTAAATTATTGAAATGTATTATGCTGTTAAGAGTAATGAAACATCTACTTTATCGTCTCCCGATTTTATAAGATGCTTTTCACACTTGTTATTTATTTTTTCTCTATTCACAAATAATAAGTTGATATTACTTTTTAATAGATAATTTGAAAGGTTACTGATTACATTTTCATTTTCTTCAAAAACATACTCAACAGTGTCTTTATTATTATTTATCGAATGATTTTCAGTCTCTATTTTATTTACCAATTTAAATGATTTTATTGGCTTCTGAGTTTTTTGTGTTAAACGTTTTGCAAACTCTAAAGAATCTTCCATTTCGTTTAGCATGCCTAATGCAATGTTGTTCTCAGGCTCTAAAATATTTTCTAATGAAGACAACATTACAGCACCTTTATGTTTTTTCAGAACATGCTTTGTAATCTTATCTCCAACTAACTTTAATAATTTAGATTTTCTTTTTCCTAATACAACTACATCAGGCTGGTGTTTCTTTATATGCTTATTAATCTCTTGTTTTACATTTCCATAAGATAGTGTATAATTGATATTTATGTTATAATCTTTAGAAAAAGAATTTACCAATTTTTGTATTTTTTTATCTACCGCGAAGTGTTTTTGATTAATTGTTCGCATTGCCGATAACTGGTTATCTTCTTTTACGATTTCTGCTGGTTTTTTGATGCATAATAACTCGATTTCCCCATCTATCATTTTAGCAAGACTTACCGCGTTTTTCAGAATGATTTCTGTATAATTATTGACATCTGAAAGCACTAATATTTTATATTTATTTTTCATTTTAATTTTTTTAGCTTAAACTTAAACTTGATTTTGGTCTTTCATTGAAGAATCTGATGAAGCTTTCTGGGTTTTCTTCAACACCACGTTTAGATACTAGCTTTATATCAATATTTCGCTCTTTAGCTTTAAAAAGAAAATCTTCAAGAATCTCAATAATATCATTATCCAAGTATCTCGTATTTAATAGATTTAACTCTAAATAAGTATCTCTAGGTAAGCTGTCTAACTCTTTTAAAATAGCACCTTTATTAAAAAATGTTACTTCTTCTGCAAGCGTCATTTTAATTCTGTGTTTGCCGTTACTTTTGTCTTCAATATGCAAGAAGTGAGAGTTTTGATAACTTTTTAAAAGTATTACAACAATTCCAACTGCTAATCCAAGACCGATACCGTAAAGTAAATCAATAAACACAATTCCTAGAACAGTGACGTTAAATGGAATGGATTGCTTCCATCCTAAATTATACATTTTTTTAAATAATGCAGGTTTTGCAAGCTTATAACCAACAATTAATAATATAGCCGCTAAAACCGAAAGCGGTATCATATTTAGCAATCTAGGGATTAATATGATAGAAGTTAACAGGAAAAAACCATGTATAATGGCAGAGGCTTTACTACGCCCACCAGATTGTATATTCGCCGAACTTCTAACAATAACCTGAGTAATTGGTAACCCGCCAATCATACCAGAAATAATGTTTCCAGTACCTTGAGCTAATAACTCTCTATTGGTTGGGGTTACGTTTTTATGTGGGTCTAACTTATCAGTCGCTTCAACACATAACAAGGTTTCTAAACTTGCCACAAGTGCAATGGTAAAAGCAATGATCCATACATCTGGGTTTGTTATCACCGAGAAATTAGGAAAACTAAACTGACCTAAAAACGATGCAGTATCTTCAGGCACTGGAACACTTACCAAATGCGATTGGGCAATTGAAAGCGTTTCGTGCGATTGCGTTAATGCGTAAAAAATAATACCAACTACCACAGCAACCAATGGCCCTTGTACTAACTGAAATATTTTTCCTTTTTTAGATAATACCTTATCCCAAAGCAATAAGATTGCTAAACTAATTATACCTATAATAGCCGATCCAAGTTGGATGTGATTAATGGTGTTGATTATTTCAGAGAATGTATTTTCTCCATCAACTTGAATAAATGCAAAGTCCCCTTCAGGATCAGAATCGTACCCTAAAAAATGCGGTATCTGTTTTAAAATAATGATAATACCAATACCTGTTAGCATCCCTTTAATAACTGATGATGGAAAATAATATCCAATAACTCCCGCTTTTAAAATTCCAAATATTATTTGGATTATCCCACCTAAAACAACGGCAACTAAAAAATTCTCATAACTACCTAATGTAGCAATTGCTGCCAATACAATAGCCGCTAAACCTGCAGCAGGACCACTAACTCCTATTTTAGAACCACTTAATGATCCAACAATAATTCCGCCAATAATACCTGCAATTAATCCTGAAAAAAGTGGAGCTCCACTAGCTAATGCAATACCTAAACATAATGGTAATGCAACAAAAAATACGACTATACTCGCTGGCAAGTCATTCTTAATAGTTTTAAACATATTATAATAAATTATTGCTCTTGGGAATTTTTCATACCAAAAGCTGTAAGTAAATAATTAATTAAGACCGAAATGGTCTATAAATCTGAAATTATAATATGTGAAACTCGGGGGGCGGGGAAATTAAATTTAAATGAGGTTTGGGGTATTTTTTGAAGAAATACACAATGGTTTCTAAATTATTAAACTCAAACAAACGCTCTGAATCAAAAAGGTCTTCTGGAGATTGTAATTTAATTTTTGTAGTTTCTTCTTCTTCTGAAACACTGTAAAATATAGAAGTATCTACAGAATCGTCTATTGCAATAATAATAGCAGGTGCCGCTATAAGCGCCAAAAGAATTACAGAAAAGAAAATTGCAATAATGTTTTTAATCATAAATTAAAATTGAAACCACAAATATAATACATGATTCTGATAATATTGTTAAATTATTTTTAAAAATCCTTCAACAGTTTTAAGTCTTTAGAAATTATCCAGCCTGTTTTACCGTCTGAAAGTTTAATTTTATTCCAGTCATTATAAGCTTCAACGACCTGGACTTTAGTGCCTTCATGTAACCTAAACGATTCTTCGCTTCTGGAGTTTGGGTTACTTCTTACTTTACTTTCTTGAGCAAAAATAATTGCAGGATTATCTATTTTATCAAGATTATACTTATGAAACGCAAACGCCAATGTTATGAACATGAGTATTAATGCAGAAATGCTCCCAATAAATGCGAGCCGCTTTTTTAAAGTTGAATACGCAAAATAATATACCAAAAACAACATGACGAATACAAATACTAAAGCTACAGCGAGTTTAGACCAATTATCAAAAGTCATTTTATTTGTCGTTGTATTTAACAATTTTGAAAAACCTGCATCAGGAACAACATCTATGGCATCAATAGTCATATTTTTTGCAAAGGCTATATTATTCTCGATATCAGCATCATTCGGATTTAGCAATAATGCTTTTTCATAATAATAGATACTAGGAGCTATATTATTAAGTTTATAATGGGCATTTGCTAAATTGAAATACAAATCTGAAGAATGCTTTCCGGTTTCAAGAATAGCCATGTAATTATCGATGGCTTCAGCATATTTACCATCATTATACAACGCATTTGCCTTATCAAACTGAGCTTGATTTTGTGCAAAAACACTTAAACATAACAAAAAAGATAGTATATATAATATTCGTTTCATGTTAACGTGCTTGTTTATCTATTAAAGAAATTGTTTTTGCTGCCTTCTCATAATCTTCTTGCATGGTTACAATATCTATAGGTGTATAACGTGCCAACTCACAACGTTCTAAAATGCTTTCAAAATCTTTAATGACACTTGCTTCAACACCCTTATCATCTAACAAATTATTAATTTTATCTTTACTTAAATCGCTAGTTTCAATGTGTAGTTTAGCCTTTAAATAGTTGTGTAAAGCCTTTTCTAAAGCAATGTAAAATGCTTCTTTTTGGCCTAAAGATTTCTTAGCATTACTTAAGTATTTGCGTGCTAATCTATCAGCTTTTCTAATACGGTTTCCATAAACATCGGCATCTCTCGCTACTTTCTTTTTGCGAATAAAAATAGCCAACGGAATTGCTAAAAAAGGCACCAATAATAAACTCCAAAACAGTTTGGTTTTGAAAAAATATTCTGTTTTCGCATCCACAAAATTCGTCTTGGTTTTTATAAAAGCAAACTGATCGCTATTTAAAACGACCGCTTGTTTGTTATTAGCAGTTACAGCACTTTCATTTGAAGACGCGTTATTAGAAGGTCCATTTAAAACATTAATTACAATTTCGTTGGAAGACAGCCTTTTGTAAGATTCTGTTTTTAAATCAAAATATGAAAATGAAATGCTTGGAATTGGATATTTACCTTTAAACTGTGGCACTACCGTATAACTATCCGTAATACTACCTTGCATGCCGGCTAAATTTGTTTTTACGTTTTCACTATGTTCGGGTTCATAAACCTCTAAAGAACTTGGAAGCGAAATTTTAGGAAGTTTAAATAATTTTAAATTTCCATTACCTTCAACATTTACCTTAACTTGAAGTGATTCAGTAGCATCCAATTCTGTTTTAGAGGCTGTGACATTTAAGTCGAAATCACCAACAGCACCAGTAAAATCTACAGGTTTTCCTTTTTCAGGCAAAGCTTTTACATTTATGGTTTTATTTCCGGCTGAAACCGTTCTGTTAATTCGAGTCATTAATAGACTTCCAAAGATATCTCGACGGTTTGATGGTACACGCATTGAAATATCTAATGTTAATGGCTCAATATTAAGTTTTCCTGTTTTCTGCGGATATAAAACGGTTTTTCTTAAAACTAAATAGCGATAATCTTCACCATTGTATGTTCCATTTTGAACTTTTTGACCTTGAGTATTTATATTCTGACTCCAAAAGTCGTTATATCTAGGCGTGTCCAATTCATTCCAGTTATCAACTGCAATTTTAGGCGATACATAAAGCTTATAAACAACCGTAATGGCTTCGTTTAAATACGGGTTTGTTTTTGAAATTTCTGCAACCAGATGAATGTTTTCTGAAGCCAAATAAGTTGGATCGTTCGGGTCTTTAGGAATATCTACCGCAGCGGTGACTTGAATTCTTATCGGTGTCGTTTTATAAGTTTCGCCATCTATACTAATGGTAGCCTGCGAAATTGTAAATTCACCACGCTTTTTAGGTGCTAAAAAATATGTATAGGTTTTTTTAAACGATCGTTTTCCGTTAATCCAAGAATTACTTACCGATTGATTTGGACCACCAACGACTGTGAATCCTACAAAATCTGGCGGCACAAAATTATCTCCATCTTGATTCATTTCAAAATCAATACGCAGACGCTCATTAACACCAAGTTTGTTTTTGCTCACTTTAGCATCAAAATTGACTTGCGCCCAAGCAGAAGCTGAAACGAGTATTACTAATATGTATATGTATTTTTTAATTATCATTATTATTAAATCGAAATGCTTTGACTGCGGTTAGCATGACAATACAGAATCTATCTTCAAGGTTTATTTACCAGTCTTTTTCAGTTTTTATTTTAACACCTTTTTGTTTTTCAGCATTCATTTTTTCCTGAACTTTTTGTTCCTGATTATTCATAGCTTCTAACAAGTTTTTTATTTGCTGCGGAGACAACTGACCAGGTTGCGGCTTTGGCTGTTCCTTTTTCTTGTCTTCATCACCTTTACCTTTATCTTTTTCTTCATCCTTAGGCTTCCCTTCATCATCTTTTTCGTCTTCACCTTCCTTTTTATCTTCGTCGCCTTCTTCCTTTTTATCGTCTTTATTATCGCCCTCTTGGTCTTTATTTTCTTGATTCTCTTTATCTTGATTTTCTTTATTGTCGTCTTTCTTTTCTTGATCTTTTTTGTCGTCCTTATTCTGGTCGTCTTGATCCTGTTGTTGTTCAGCGCATTTTTTAGCAACACCTAAATTGTATCGTGTTTCATCATCGGCAGGATTATTTCTTAGTGCATTTTTATAGGCTTCAACAGCTTCCATACACTTTTTATTTTCCATTAATAGATTACCAATATTATGAAAGGCTTTGTGTTTTTCTGATTTAGAATTTGCAATTTTTGTGGCTTGTTCTAGACGGTATAATGCTTCGTCAAAATTGCCACTTTTAATATAAGATGTCCCTAAGTTGTAAGCTCCGGCTTCGGTTGAATATTGTTTAGCAATGGCTTTACGGTAGGCCATTTCTGCTGAAACGAAATCTTCATCTTCTAATAATTCGTTGCCTTCATAAACAAAATTATTAGCTGTTTTTGCAGCCATAAGTTGTTCTTTACTTACTTCCTGAGCGAAAGAAATAAAAGGTATCACTAATAATAAAAGTACTATGTTTCGAATCATTTTTTATTTCTAATTTATAAAACCTTAGTTGTTTTGTTCGTTAAAAAAATTATAAATTAATCTCTTGACTGCTCACCGCTAGCCTGTGTTTCAATAGAGTTTCATTTTTCTAAAGATTTTCATTAAATAAATTTAACTTCTTTAACCATGCTGTTTTTCTTTCTAATAAGAACACATCAATTAATAATAAGAAAATTCCGAAACCTAAAAACCATTGAAATTGATCTTTAAAATCGGCAAATTCTTTGGCTTCAAATTCAGTTTTATCCATGGCATTTAAAATTTCACGAATATTCTCAACAACATCGTTCGTATTTTTACCATTAATATAAGCGCCGTTGGCTTCAGCGGCTATATTTTGTAGTGTTTCTTCGTTTAATTTTGTAATAACCGTTTCGCCTTGGTTATCTTTTTTATAGTTTAAAACTATACCATTTCGTTTTTCTGGAATTGGTCCGCCTTTAACATCGCCAACTCCAATTGTGAAAATTCTAATACCTTCTTCACTAGCTTCTTCGGCAACAGTTGCAGCCACTTCGCTATGGTCTTCACCATCAGAAATGATAATTAATACCCGATTGGTTTGCTCTTCATCATCAAAATAAGTTCTTGCCAATTTTATGGCTTCATCAATGGCAGTTCCTTGTGAAGACAACATATCGGTATTCATGCTTTGTAAAAACATTTTAGCCGAAGCATAATCTGTTGTAATTGGTAATTGCGGAAAAGCTTTTCCTGCGTAAGCAATAATGCCAACGCGGTCACTTGCTAAATTATTAATGATTTGAGTGACTAATTGCTTCGATTTTTCCAATCGATTTGGCGCAATATCTTCGGCTAACATACTTTTGGAAACATCGACAGCAAAAACAATATCGACACCTTCTCGTTTTACCGTTTCTAGTTTTGTGCCAATTTTAGGGTTTACTAACGCAATTATTAAACAAAGAAAAGCTAAGCTTAAAACCAGCGCTTTTAAAACAGATTTAAATACCGATCTATTAGGGCTCAATCTTTTTAACAAAGAGGCTTCTGCAAACTTTTTCTGCGTTTTATATCGCCAAAAATGGAGCGCCAAAAAGAGGAGCAGAATTATTGGAATAATTGCTAATCCCCAAAACCATATTTTTTCTTCAAGTTGAAACACTCTTCTTCTTTTATTTTATATAAAACTTCTAAAAATTGTATAACGCAATAGTAATTCCATAAGCAAGAACAATCCTGCTAGAATGACTAATGGTCTATATTTTTCTTCGTAATTGTAATATTTAAATTCTTCAATTTCTGTTTTTTCAAGTTTGTTTATTTCATCATAAATCTCTTCAAGCTTCTTGTTATCGGTAGCTCTAAAATACTTTCCGCCGGTAACTTCAGCAATTTCTTTTAGTAATTCTTCATCTATTTCCACTTGAATTCGGCCGTATTGAAAATTACCGTTTGGTAAAATAGCCACTGGCGACAATGCCATACCATTAGTTCCAAGACCAATTGTGTATGTTTTTATGCCATATTCTACCGCCAATTCGCTAGCTATTTTAGGGTCTATAAATCCGGAATTATTGACCCCATCGGTTAATAAAATAATGACCTTGCTTGTTGCTTTACTATCTTTCAACCTGTTAACAGAAGTTGCTAATCCCATACCAATAGCGGTACCACCTTCAATAATGGTGTTATATTTTATACTTTTTAACGAACGTAGCACTATGGCTTTATCGCTAGTAATTGGCGTTTTTGTATAGCTCTCGCCTGCGTATTCTACTAAACCAATTCTGTCGTTAGGTCTTCCTTTAATAAATTCTGCAGCCACCTTTTTTAGAGCCTCTAATCTGTTTGGTGATAAATCTTTAGCCAACATACTCGCCGAAACATCTATAGCCATTACAATATCGATTCCTCGTGTAGTTTTTGTTTTGGTAGATACATCAACAGACTGAGGTCTTGCAAGTGCAGTTATAAGTAACGCTAATGCTAATAGACGTAATACAAATAATAAATGCCTGAGTTTTGGCAACCAAGAATTTGTGATTTTAAAACCTTTTAAGCTCGAAATTTTCAACTCTGCCGTTTGTTTATTATGCTTTAACAAATACCAAAGTATAGCGAGAGGAAGCGCCAACAGCAACCAAAAAAACTCTTTATTTACAAATTCAATCCCTTCAAACATTACTCTTCTGCTGGTTTAAGTTCTACTGAATTTAAAATACGTTCCACCATCTGGTCTGCGTAAGTATCATTTTCTTTCCAAGATAAGGACACTTGCTGAACCACATTTTCTGCATTAAAAGCCAATATGACATATTTGCCATTTTCTAAACTCTCAGAACCTGGATGCGCTGGCATTTGCAACGAACCATATACTTTTAAGCCTTCGGCTCCGTTTGGCGTAACGAACTTATCTCTTTTGGTAATAATATTTTGTGCTCCTGCGGCTTCGTAAGTTTTTAAATTCCCATCAATAACTTGCTCCAAATCGATTTTGTTATCACCTAATTTTTTATACTTCGATGTGGCTACAACAACATTAAACTTGTCGATTAACGTACCGTATCCAAATAACGTAATATCAACTTGTGCAGCTAATTCTTCAGATAAACCAGCATCCATTCGTTTTAAAACTTTTGGAGTTGAAATGGTAATCGGCGGAAATCCGTATTCGCTTCGAACCCAATCGCCTTCTAAAAGCTCCTTACTATCATGACCAATAATGGTGTCTTTTACAAAATCAAATCCATATTTTACAGATAATGCTGTTAGTGTAGCGAGCAATAAAAAGACGCTAATCCCTACAGTTAACCAAATCTTTTTACGTTTCTTTTTTCGTTCTTGTTCTTCTCTGTATTTTTCATCAAGAAGCTTTTCTTCTTCGGTTGGTTCTGGCAATGCTTCTTTTACATGGTCAATCTCAACATCGATAGTTTCTCTATCCATTTTAGCCAATTCAACATCTGGAGCAGATTTTGCGAATTTTACTAAATCGGCACGTTTTAAAATGCTTTCAAGATTTTTTATATCCTCATTACTCAAATCAACTTGATTGGCTTCTTTAAGCAAATTTAGTCTAGATATTAGTTCATCTGTTGTGCTTTCTAAAGCTTTATCATATACTTTTTCATCAAGATAATTCCTAATGATAAATGTTAACTCTGAATAATAATCTTTTAAATTTTGATTTTCTAAATATGAGCTTTCGTCTAATTTTTTCAAGGCTAATTTTGCTCTATCGTATGGAGGTAAAAGGGCGATTTTCTGGTCTTCAGTTAATGGCTTTTTTCGCCAAATAAACCAGAACAATAAAAACGCTAAAACACCCAGAATAAGGAGCGTAAGCAATACATATTTCCACCAATTACTTCCTTTTTTATTAACCGCAATTATCGGTTTAATATCGTAAAGACCTTGAGTGGTATCAACCTCAACATTATTAACTTCAACTTTAAGTGAGTCTGTGAAAAAAGTTATGTCGCCAATAATTATTTTTTGTCTTGGAATGGTGTAAGACCCAGAATCAAACTGAGTTAAGCCGTATTTTTTTATTAGGTTGTATTTGTCTTTTTTCTTGAGTGTATCAATATCATAAGACTCGATCATTTCAAGAGGCGTGAAAGTTTGGCCTTCTGGAAAAACCACTAAATCTGTGGTGTCTGCTTCTACCTGAATATGATACGTAATTTGTTCTCCAATTTTTATTGATGTAGAATCAATAGAAGAAGTTACTTGTGCTGAAGCTGAAAAATAACATAGAAAAAAGAAAATAGAATATATGACCAAAGACGGTAATCCGAAGATGGTACATATTCTATTCATATATCGTAATGTGTTATTCATAAATGGTTAATCTCTTTATCCTCGTCTTTTAAAATATCCTAAGAGTTTTTTAACGTAACTCTCATCTACCCGACAATCAATAGTTCCTGCTCCAGATTTGGTAAAGCTTTCTCTAAAATACTCTACTTTTTGATGATAAAATTTACCATAATTAAGACGCACTTTTTTTGATGATGTATTTACCAACATGAGCTCGCCAGTTTCTTCATCTTGCATTTGTACCATTCCTAAATTTGGGATTTCTTCTTCATATTTATCATAAATCCTAATACCTGTAACATCGTGCTTTCCTGAAACGATTTTCATGGTTTGGCGATAGTCATCGGCAATAAAATCTGACAGTACAAAAACAATCGCTTTTTTTTTCATAACGTTTTGCATGAATTTTAAAGCTTCGGCTAAATTGGTGTTTTTACTTTCTGGTTTAAACTCAATAAGTTCACGAATAATACGCAATACATGAGAACGTCCTTTTTTAGGAGGAATGTATAATTCCACTTGGTCTGAAAATAAAATAAGACCAATTTTATCGTTGTTTTGAGTAGCCGAAAAGGCTAAAGTTGCGGCTATTTCTGTTACTACTTCATTTTTAAATTGCTGTGATGTTCCAAACATCTCGGAACCAGAAACATCTACCATAAGCATCATGGTAAGCTCGCGTTCTTCTTCAAAAACCTTAACAAAAGGTTCGTTATAACGTGCCGTTACATTCCAATCTATATTTCTAACATCATCGCCAAATTGATACTGTCGCACTTCACTAAAAGTCATACCACGCCCTTTGAAAGTAGAATGGTATTCACCTCCAAAAATATGATCAGACAAACGGCGTGTCTTAATCTCAATTTTACGAACTTTTTTTAGTAATTCTTTAGTATCCATTTTTCAATTGTCTATTGAATATTTTTTATTGATTAGTTTTATTTAATAATCAACTGTCAATTATCAATTGTCAATTTTAAGGTACTTCAATCTCGTTTACAATTTTGTTGATGACATCTTCTGAAGTTACATTTTCAGCTTCTGCTTCATAGGTAATACCAATTCTGTGTCTTAACACATCATAAACTACGGCACGCACATCTTCAGGGATTACATATCCACGACGCTTAATAAATGCATAACATTTTGCTGCTGTTGCTAAATTGATACTTCCACGAGGCGATGCTCCGAAGGAAATTAATGGTTTTAAAGCCGGAAGTCTATATTTTTCTGGATAACGCGTAGCAAAAATGATATCCAAAATATATTTTTCAATTTTCTCATCCATATACACTTCTCTAACAGCCTTTTGGGCATTTAGTATTTGAGCTGTTGAAACTACAGATTTCACAGTTTCCCAAGCACCTTTCATGTTAGCACGCATGATTAATTGCTCTTCGTCTATTTTTGGATAATCGATTACTGTTTTTAGCATAAAACGGTCAACCTGTGCCTCTGGTAAAGGATAAGTTCCTTCTTGCTCTACAGGATTCTGGGTCGCCATTACTAAAAATGGCTTATCTAAAACAAACGTTTCATCGCCAATAGTCACTTGTTTTTCTTGCATAGCTTCTAATAAAGCAGATTGCACTTTTGCAGGTGCTCTGTTAATCTCATCTGCTAAAACAAAGTTTGCGAAAATAGGACCTTTTTTTATTGAAAAATCATTGACTTTCATGTTATAAATTAGTGTCCCAGTAACATCAGCAGGTAATAAATCTGGCGTAAATTGAATTCTACTAAAACTTCCATCTACAGCTTGTGCTAACGTATTAATTGCTAATGTTTTTGCTAATCCAGGCACACCTTCAAGTAAAATGTGACCTTGCCCCAATAAACCAATTAACAAACGCTCTACCATGTGTTTTTGGCCTACAATGACTTTATTCATTTCCAGCATCAGTAAATCAACAAAAGCACTTTCCTTTTCAATTTTCTCGTTAATGGTCTTAATATCAATTGTCCCTGTTTCTTCCATCATTTTATATCTTATTAAAAGCTTGAATTTACACTTTGTTTTTAAGGACTGCAAAATGTTAAAAAAATTGGTGCAGTGGTGTTAAAAAATGGTTAAAAATACCAACGAACATCAATGATTGTGGTATTTAACAAATAATTATTATAAGTTTATCTTAATTACTGATTAAATGATTCTTTTTATAATTTGAAATGCTTCCCTCTATATAGTCACTTTTAATTATTTTTATAGTCAGTATAACATAACTACAAATGAAAAAAACTGCCCTTATTACTGGAGCTACAAGTGGTATTGGTGAAGCCACTGCTTATGAATTTGCAAAACAAGGAATTAATTTGGTGCTCTGTGGAAGACGATTAGAACGTTTGAATAGCATACAAAATGCTTTAGAGCGTCTAACCGATGTACATATTTTAAATTTTGATGTACGAAATAAAGCAGAAACATTTAAAGCTCTAAAGAGTTTACCGAAACCATTTAATACTATTGATATTCTAATTAACAATGCGGGAAATGCGCATGGTTTAGACCCTATACATGAAGGAAGTGTAGACGATTGGGATGCTATGATGGATATTAATGTAAAAGGGCTGTTATATGTTAGTAAAGCGGTAATTCCACAAATGACGGATCGAAAATCTGGACATATTATTAACATAGGATCTTCGGCAGGCAAAGAAGTTTACCCTAAAGGCAACGTATATTGCGCTAGTAAACATGCAGTTTTAGCAATTACGGAAGGCATGCGTATAGACTTAAACCCATTTGGGATTAAAGTAAGTTCTATAAACCCAGGCTTAGTAGAAACCGAATTTTCTCAAGTACGATTTAAAGGTGATGCCAAAGCAGATACGTTTTATCAAGGTTTTAAGGCTTTACAGGCCAAGGATATTGCCGAAATTATTTACTTTACCGTAACTAGACCCTCTCATGTTAATATAGCCGATTTGTTGGTGTTCCCGACTGCTCAGGCTAATAGTGTCACAGTAAAAAAGGAATTATAAACAAAAAATAGATTCTTGCATTCGCCGGAATTGAAAATTATGATTAACAAACGCCTACTTATAAAACATCTATTGGCTCATAACGATGAGAATAGTTTTTATGACAAAAAGCGTAAAATTGATATTAGTCATAAAGAAGGAAAAGCGAAGTTTTTAAAACACGTTTGTGCTCTTTCGAATAGCAATCCTGATAATAATTCATATATAGTTATTGGTGTTGAAGATGAAGACAACAATATTATTGGGGTTGATTTTTTTGATGATAGTAAAATTCAGAATTTAATAAATGCATACTTAACTAATCCGCCTATTGTTCAGTATGAAAACATTCCATTTCCGCATTTACCAGATGATAAAGTTGTGGGGTTAGTTACTATTCGATCTACTGCAAAAATCACGTCGCTAAGAAAAAACATTTGGAAATATTACGGTGGTTCGGTTTTCTTTAGAGACGGAAGCATGAGTATGCCTAAAGTTTTCGATATAGAGATAAAGGATGTGAACTCTAAAATTGTTGAAGCCATTGAAAAACATGCTCAAAACAATATTGAACATACACTAAACGGTGTTTTCGAGTTTATGAACACACGAGTAGATTTTAATGCCCAATACAAAGTTTTTAAAGAATATTTTGTAGTGTGTTGGGCGGGTCAGAAAAAAATTATAAAAGATGAAATATTCTTTTCTAGAGTAGATATTGAACTCATAAATGAGCAGGTGCGTTTGTTTTTTTCGGCTCTAGATGAAGTCTCTATAGACATTGATGACAATAGTTTTAAAATTATTGAATATGTGAATTTGGGTTTACAAAATTCAAACAAATATTATCAATTAGAAGAAACCATTATAAAATTTGAAGATAATGCACAATATAATATTGACACGCGTTTACTCTTTGAACCACCTCAATTTGATAAAAAAGACCTTCACCATATTTACAACATCAATAATACGCTGTTAGAAAAACTTAAAAAAGGGATAACTTTAACCGCAAGAGAAGAAATAGATTTAAAAAATTTACCTGCCACCTATTTAATTTGTTATTTAAATTTATTCCATAATGCCATAGATAAATTAAATGAAGCTAAGCCATACTTAAAAGCATATAATAAAGAAGTTTATGATCTTTACAAAGAGTCATTACGTATCCTTAGAAAAGTAAAATATAGTTAACAAATGTTAATAAGTTAACAATTTTTTAACATTCATCAATTTGAGATTATAGAAAAAGTAGTACATTTGCAGTGCTATTAATCAATTTATAAAACCTTGTGCTCCAAATCGAAACAGAGTCAAGGTTTTTTTGTTTCTAATACTCAAAGTCATGCCCCGTAAACATGACTTTAAACCCTTTCCTTTCTTAAATTTACAAATCAAACTTAATTCCTTGTGCTAAAGGCAATTCGGTTGTATAATTAATAGTATTTGTTTGTCTTCGCATGTATATTTTCCAAGCATCAGAACCAGATTCTCTACCGCCTCCAGTTTCTTTTTCACCACCAAAAGCACCACCTATTTCGGCACCAGATGTTCCTATATTCACATTTGCTATTCCACAATCAGAGCCTTGAACAGATAAAAACCGTTCAGCATCACGCAAATTATTCGTCATTATAGCTGAACTTAATCCTTGAGCTACATTATTCTGAATATCAATAGCATTTTCAACATCGCCCTCATATTTTAATAGGTATAAAACAGGAGCAAAAGTTTCATGCTGTACAATCTTAAATTCTGGTTTTGCTTCGGCAATTGCAGGTTTTACATAACAACCACTTTCATAACCTTCCCCTGAAAGCACACCGCCTTCTACGACAATTTTTCCGCCTTCTTCAACCACTTTTTCTAAGGCCATTTTATACATTTTTACGGCATCCTTATCAATTAATGGACCTACATGATTTTTTTCATCTAAAGGATTTCCAATACGCAATTGCTTATACGCGTCAACAACGGCATTTTTAACTTTATCATAAACAGATTCATGAATAATTAATCGACGCGTTGATGTACAACGTTGTCCTGCAGTACCAACAGCTCCAAACACAGCACCTATTACTGTCATTTTTATATCGGCATCAGGTGTAACAATAATGGCATTATTTCCACCTAATTCTAGAAGTGATTTCCCTAAACGTCCTGCCACTTCTTGCGCCACAATTTTTCCCATTCGGGTAGAACCGGTTGCTGAAATTAAAGGCACTCGAGTATCTTTAGTCATAAACTCACCCACTTTATAATCTCCATTTATTAGGCAAGATATCCCTTCAGGTAAATTATTTTCTGCAAAAACTTCGGCCGCGATATTCTGACAGGCAACTCCGCATAAAGGTGTTTTTTCCGAAGGTTTCCAAACACAAACATCACCACAAACCCAAGCTAAAGCAGTGTTCCAAGCCCAAACTGCTACTGGAAAATTAAATGCTGAAATGATACCAACAACACCCAATGGATGATATTGCTCGTACATTCTATGTCCCGGTCTTTCGCTATGCATTGTTAAACCATGAAGCTGCCTAGATAAACCTACAGCAAAATCACAGATATCTATCATTTCTTGAACTTCACCTAGGCCTTCTTGATAGCTTTTACCCATTTCATAAGACACCAATTTACCTAAAGCTTCTTTCTTTTCTCTTAATTTTTCTCCAAACTGTCGTACAATTTCTCCACGTTGTGGCGCAGGTGTAGTCCTCCATATTTTAAAGGCAGAAGTCGCAGCTAGCATTACGTTTTCATAATCAGCTTTTGATGTTGTTTTTACCTTTCCAATTAGCTGACCATCAACAGGAGAATAGCTTTCAATAATTTCTCCGCTAGAAAATTGATTTGCTCCAGTAGAAGTTCCATTATTTAACGCTTGTATTCCTAAAATTTGAAGTGCTTTATCTATACCGAAATTGGTCGCTATTGTATTCATAAATTATTGATTTATTAACTATATTGAAATTAATTGCGAATATACTAATTAAAAGTCGATTTTGTTAATATTTACTAACTATAAAATTGTAACTTAGTCTGCAATTCAATTCATATTTCATGAAAACATTTTACTATTTAATTTTTACATTTTTGATTGTTACTTCTTGTAAAACCGATTCAAAAAGCAGTCCTGAAATAATTCAAAAGGAAGTTAAAAAAGCTGAATTTTCAATAATTATTCACGGTGGAGCTGGAAGCATTAGGCGCGATAATATATCCGAAGAAAAAGAAGCAGAATACCGCCAAAAACTAGAAGAAGCCATTCGCGTAGGCCATGACATTTTGAAAAATGGAGGCACGAGTTTAGATGCGGTACAAAAAACCATAACTGTATTAGAAGACTCCCCGCTTTTCAATGCTGGAAAAGGCGCTGTTTTAACTTTCGAAGGCATCAATGAACACGATGCTTCCATTATGGATGGACAGACCCTAAATGCAGGAGCTTCGGCAGGTACCAAAACCGTTAAAAACCCAATTAATTTAGCTCGAGCTGTAATGGTTCAATCACCACATGTGATGCTTTCTGGGTTTGGTGCTGAAACGTTTGCAAAAGATCAAGGGTTAGAAATTGTTGAACCCAACTACTTTTTTACCGAACAAAAATTAAAGTCTTTAAAGCGTGTTCAAGACTTTAATAAAAATAAAGTGGCTTCATTTTATAATGACAATATAAATGACTCTAAATTCGGAACCGTAGGTTGTGCCGCATTAGATAAGAATGGTAATTTAGCAGCGGGAACCTCAACAGGCGGTATGACCAACAAACGTTGGGGTCGCATTGGAGATTCGCCAATTATCGGGGCGGGAACTTACGCCAATAACAACACTTGTGCAGTTTCAAGTACAGGATGGGGCGAATTTTTTATCCGCGGCATGGTAGCTTATGATATTTCTGCCCTTATGGAATATAAAGGATTAAGTCTTAAAGAGGCAGCAAAAGAAGTAATTCAAAACAAGTTACCATCCATTGGAGAACAAGGTGCCACAGGAGGGATAGTTGCCATTGATAAGAATGGAAATATGGCTATGGAATTTAATACCCAAGGCATGTTTAGAGCTACTATGAATGATAAAGGCGAATTGTATATCGGAATGTTTAAAAATTAGTTAAAGTACACCGATTTTAATTTATTAGAGTTGAAGAATTTGGAAACTGAACTAATCGATTGAATGAAATTCGAATTATCGTTTTAAGGTGAAATGTCCAGTAAATTTTTGATTTTCTACAATTACAATGTACCAATAATCGCCTGATGGCAGTTGCTGATTGTTGAATGTTCCATCCCAAGAAAAGGCAGAGTTAATAGCTATTTTTAATAGTTTTCCATACCGGTCGAAAATTGACACTTGAGAAGAATTATAAAATTCAATACCTTTTAAATTGAACGTGTCATTAGCGTTATCATTATTAGGCGTGAAGAACTTTGGGATATGAAAATGGATGTGCTGAGTGGTGGTTACTTGATTACAATCTTGATGCTTAACATAAATGGTATATTGTCCACCTTCAATGTTTGAAAACACAGGATTCGATTGATAGTTAAAACCATCAAGAGAATATAAAAAATTGCCCGTATTTGTTGTGGTAATTATAATACTGGTACCTTCTGATTCTACGATATCAATTATTGGATTTTCAATTTGTGTTAGCGTTATGGATTTTATTACGCTACATGAATTATTAGCAACTTCAACGGTATAAGTACCAGGATTTGAAACTTCAATACTCTCGGTATCTGCTCCAGTATTCCAAAGATAAGAAGTTACAGCAGAGGGGTTTGTTGGGTTGGCGTGTAAATTTATGTCGGTATTTTCACAAAAGGTGATAGTTTCATCTGTTACTTCTGGGGTTTCAAGATATTCTATTTGCATGGTTGTTCTTGTATCCGAAGAACAATTTGCTTCTTGAGTTACTGCTTCGGCATAATAGATACCAGTGGTATTAGGTTTATATGAGTTACTATTTGCTAGAAGTAAATTTCCACCCGTAGGAGCATCGTACCAATTTACAGTAATATCTATTGGAGTTGTAACCGTTAGAGCAGTGTTATCGTTTTCGCAAATTATTAAATCGCCATTACTCAAAGGTGCTTCAGGGAGCTCTACGACTCTAATTTCATAAATCTCCGAAGTAGAATTACACGTATCGTTATTGACATTGATTATGTCTTCTGCGACTTTTACTCTATAAAAGGTTGAGGTTGTAATAGCTGAAGCGGTGTAACTCGTATTCGTTTCTCCTGGAATATCAACCCAATTAATTCCATCCGGACTTTCTTGCCATTGATAAAAATGTGATGAAAATATAGTAAAGTCTGGGGTTGCAGTTAAAGTTGTAGTAAAAGGTCCCTCATCTTCACAAATCCTTGTTACATTTGTACTTGACGAGTCTTCTATAACAACAGAATCTCCGCAAGATTTAAAAACAATATCATCCAAAGCTAAGTCGTTTCCGCAACCGCCTACACCATTGTTTATCATTTTTAAAATAACAGATGTTTGGCTTGGTAATGTTTGAAAAACTAATGCGTATTGTTGCCAGTTTGGGCTTGAAGTACCTGTAATATCCCCTGTATCGCCACTCGCTAATAGGTTAGTGTCAGTGTTATCCCAAATTTCGAATTTCACATTAATTGGAATTCCTACACCTCCACATCCCGATGCAGGAAGTAAATTCATCATCCACGAAGAAAACTCATAAGTTGTGTTTTCACATAATCCGCTAATTGCTGTTCTGTAAAATTCACCTGCAGTAAAATCGGCATTTACTATTAACATTCTGCCATTGGTATCACCATTTGTATGATCGGTAATATTATGCCAACCAAACCAATTAGAGTTGCTAGAAACAGTATAAAAACCATCGTTAGGAGACGTATTTGCAAAGGTATAGGTTGTTGTTCCAGGAGGTAATTCCACATTTGTTGTTCCAGCTCCAAACGTTTCTGTAAAAATTGGATCTCCAGCATTTCCTGTACAAAATCCTAATTGTGCATTCATTTTTTGAATAAAAGCACAAATAATAGCCGCTATTAATAAAGAAGTTCTATAATTGATGATAAATACTTATTTACATTATTTAGATAACAATATTATTGAAAAAACATCCAACAATTAAACATTGAAGGATGATATTATATTCTTTCAGAAATCTTTTGACAATTTAAGTAACTTGTTCAATCTCTAATCACCGTTTTGATCATGCTATGATCAGATTTAAAAGTACTCCATTTTTCAGCATTTACTATTTGTAAATCTTTTGAAACCCAAATATGATCAATTGATAACAAGGGTAAATTCCAAAACCAAGTTTCTCTAAATCCATTTCCTTTTTCAGTTAAAACATTATTAAAATTCAATTTGATATCTTCTAAATATTTTGACTCTAATGGTAAATTAAAATCTCCTAAAACTATGGCTTTTTCGTTGATTTTAATTGCCTTCATAACAAACTCTATTTGCTCTTTTCGAAACACATTTAAGCTCGAACCCACATCAACTGCATAAAAATTTAATTGATTTGTTTCAAAATTTATAATGGCTGTATCGTCTTTGGCAACAAGCACACTTTTTATGTTAATAGGTTTTTTTGAAAAGACACCAATTTCACTAACAGAATGCCAATAAAAGAAATAATTTGGGAATCTTAATTTATCGGCATCTAATTCTTCAGCATGATATTCTACCAGCACCACAATATCAGGTATGTTTTCAACGCGACTAAAAACATCTTCAAGTTCTCTCTTGTGGGTGGCGTTCCAAAAAACGATTTCAATATCTGTTTCTTGAATGACTTCAGATGTATTTATTTTAAAACTTCTCCACAACCACACTACTAAAAGCAAGCTTGCCAGTATCAAATTATATCTTCTAATCTTTTTATTTTGAAAAAATGAAAAGAAAATAACAGCACAGATTATTAAAGGTAAAGGAACGGTATAATAAAGTAATGAAAAGAAATGAGTGCTTTCTTTAATTACAAAATGAATCAATAACAATGCAATAATTACAATAACATTGATTTTAGATAAATGGGGCTTTATAAATCTAATCATTATCTTAACATGAAACCTTTGGCTGCCCACCATGGATGAACTTCAGTTTGTAATCGACCAGCTATTACCATTGGGTCGGCATTTGCTAAACTATCTGCCATTTTTAAATTAGGGACATTGTAAATGGTAATGCCTCTTAAATCGCCATCGTCTCCACAAGGTCCAGAAATATCAGCATAACCTAGTTCGTACATTTTAGCTAAGTGTTCCATATGCAATTTTTGAAGTTCGGCAGCTTCCTCTTCATTTTGACCTCTAATTGGTCCTTTCTTCAAAAACACCAAGAAATATTGTTGCATCAAAAAGGTGTCTTTCGTTTTTTCATCTACATAATCAAAAGTTTTAAAGCCTTTAGTTTTAAGCTCTTCTTTTATTTGCTTTATGGTTTTTTCAGGAACTTCCTCAATGATTTCTGGAGCCACTTCTTCGGTGCTCACTATATTTTTTATTTCCTCCTCAGGTTGTTCTTTTATGTCTGCAACAGATGCTTTGGCTTCTTCTTTACAACTGAACAAAACTGCTGTAAGTGAAAGTAATACAATTATTTTTTTCATGTATTCCAGGTGTTATAGGGTTGTTTACTTATTTGCGAATTATAATATTTTATATCTCCTGTTACTTCTTTTCCAAGCCATAACGGTTTTTCGAAGGTTTCATTTTCATTTTGTAGTTCAATTTCAGCTATAATTAATCCTGCATTGTCTGCTAGAAACTCATCAACTTCAAAAATATGATTTCCAGCTTTAACAAGATATCTAATTTTATCAATTACAACGGGTTCGCATAATTTTAAAAGTTCTAATGCATCTTCTTTTGTTATTGGTTTCTCCCATTCAAAACGCGATAATCCGTTTTTCGAAGACAACCCTTTAACGGTTAAAACACCTTCATTATTAATCAATCTCACCCGCACCGTTCGCTCTTTATGAGTGTTTAAAAAGCCTTGAATTATTCTTGTTTTTTTATATGCTTCTTCTTTAAAATCGGTTGAAAGCACTAAAAATTTACGTTCAATTTCTATCATAGCAATTCCCGTAAAAACGAGATTCTTTTTTTATCGTTAATAAGATTCCTGCATGCGTAGGAATTCATAAATTTACGCTATGTCTGCCGATTTACCAATACGAAAAATTATTCATGTAGATATGGATGCGTTTTATGCCTCTGTTGAACAAATGGACAACCCCGAATTAAAAGGAAAACCCATTGCTGTTGGTGGTGGTGGAACGCGAGGTGTGGTAAGTGCAGCCAGTTACGAGGCCAGAACTTATGGTGTAAAAAGTGCTATGGCGGGCGCCTTAGCTGCAAAATTGTGCCCTGATTTAATTTTTGTACGCCCTCGATTTGACAGATATACCGAAATTTCAAAAAAGATTAGAAAAATATTTTATGATTATACCGATTTGGTGGAACCTTTATCTCTTGATGAGGCCTATTTGGATGTAACCCAAAATAAAAAAGGTAACCCAAGTGCCTCTTTAATTGCTAAAGATATAAGAAAACGTATTTTAAATGAAGTTGGATTAACCGCTTCGGCAGGAATTTCTATAAATAAGTTTATTGCTAAAGTTGCTAGTGATTATAATAAACCAAACGGACAAAAAACGGTAAATCCGGAAGAGGTATTATCGTTTTTAGAACAATTAGATATTAGAAAATTTTATGGAGTTGGTAAAGTAACTGCTGAAAAAATGTACCAAAAAGGCATTTTTACTGGATTAGATTTGAAGCAAAAATCTTTGGAGTATTTAGATGAAAATTTTGGAAAATCTGGACGCTATTACTATTACATTGTTAGAGGTATTCATGACAGTGAAGTGAAACCCGATAGAACCCGAAAAAGTTTAGCTGCTGAACGCACATTTTCTGAAAACTTGTCTTCTGAAGTTTTTATGCTTGAAAAATTAGACCATATTGCTGAAGAAGTTGCACGACGCTTAAACAAAAGTAATGTTGCAGGAAAAACGTTAACCTTAAAAATAAAATATAGTGATTTTACACTACAAACTAGAAGTAAAACATTGCCTTATTTTATAAGTGATAAAAGTGTGATTTTAGAAACTGCTAAAGATTTATTATTCCAAGAACGACTAAGTAATTCAGTACGATTGTTGGGTATTTCACTATCTAATTTAAACAACGAAAAAAAGAAAACTCCCGAAATTAAAAAAAGTGTTAGTGTACAACTAAAGTTTGAGTTTTAGCTTAAGGTTATATTGACGTTCCCCATACCTTATTTCTCAAAACAAATCATGAAAATATGAACTAGCGTAATAAAGCTTATCCTAGAATATAATATTTACAAAAGGCACAACAGGGCTTGTATAAACACTTTCGTCTTCATTATAGAGTAAATTATACTTTGCTCCAATTGTAAATTTATTGGTTATATTAATCCCTGCGCCTACAAAAAGTGCGGTATCCCAATAACTATTTTTATCCTCAATTGGAGTTTCTATTTTGGTAGTTACATTGAGTTGAACTAACTCTAGTAACATGCTGAATTTTTTTGTTGGTGTATAAATACTAATGGCATTAAAGCCAAATGTAGTAGTTTTTTGCAAGTCTTTTACAGCTGCATAACTACCCTGTAATCCAAAGCCTAGGTTAATTTTATCACTTGCTCTATAAATTAAATTTGGAGATAAGCTTATGTTTGTTGCCCCTACAAAATTCAATCCAAATCCACATGCAAATTTCAATCTACTTTCTTTCTTCGAAGTACTATCAATAACAACGACGCTTGTTGACTGTGCCATCGTATTTGTACTATAAATAAGTATGGCTAAGGCAGCTATTAATTTTAAATTATTCTGTATCAACTTCATATGATTAAGAGATAAAATTTACACGTATATTTTTAATTAAAACTATCTTAAAAACTGCAGCTTTCTATTTCTGTTACACGTAATGTGTTTACCATGCCTTTGGCTTGAATTGGCATCGCTGCTAAACTTATAAGCATATCGCCCACATCTAAATAGCCCATTTTACATGCAATTTTATTAACATCTTCAATGGTTTCATCGGTACTTACGAACCTATCATAATAAAAGGCACGTACACCCCAAAGTAAACTTAAACGTGTTAAAATACGCTTGTTTGAAGTAAATACTAAGATATGACATGACGGTCTCCAAGCTGAAATCTGAAATGCAGTATACCCACTATTTGTTAATGTAGATATAGCTTTTGCATTAATTTCATTAGCCATATTTGCGGCATGATAACATATTGATTTTGTGATGTATCGATTGGTACGAATATGAGGTGGCAACTGAGGAACTTGAATTAACTTAGAATTTTCTACATTCTTTAAAATATTTGCCATTTGCTTGATAACTTGCACAGGATATTGACCTACGGAAGTTTCTCCAGAGAGCATTACAGCGTCGGCGCCATCCATAACAGAGTTTGCAACGTCGTTAACTTCAGCTCGTGTTGGTGTTAAGCTAGAAATCATGGTTTCCATCATTTGCGTAGCAATAATTACCGGAATTCTTGCTTTTTTAGCACGCAACACCAATTGCTTTTGAATTAGAGGTACTTCCTCAGCTGGAACTTCTACTCCTAAATCGCCACGTGCAACCATTAAACCATCACAATGTGCTACAATTTTATCTATATTTTCTACTGCTTCGGGCTTTTCAATCTTCGCAATAATAGGAATTTTGTGGTCTGCATGTTTAGCAATTAAATCTCGTAATTGCATTAAATCTTCAGCATGACGCACAAATGAAAGTGCAATCCAATCAACATCTTGTTTGATGGCAAAAATAGCATCTTCTATATCTTTTTCTGTTAAAGCAGGTTGTGAAATATTAGTATTAGGAAGATTAACTCCTTTTTTAGATTTTAATGGTCCGCCTTGAATAACTTTTGCTTTTACTTCCTTCTTTTTATCTGTAGAAACAACTTCGAAAATTAATTTTCCATCGTCTAAAAGGATACGTTCTCCAGGATTCGCGTCCTGTGGGAACCTTTCGTAGGTCATATAAACACGTTCTTTAGTACCTTCAAAACGTTCACCTGTTGCAAAAATTATTTCGTCTCCTGGGTTTACAACTACTTCCTCCTTCATAACTCCCACACGAAGTTTTGGCCCTTGTAAATCTCCAAGTATAGCGGCAGTGTATCCGTACTCTTCGTTTAGCTCACGAATCATTTGAATACGTTCCTTCACATCTTTATAGTCGGCATGAGAAAAGTTTATTCTAAAAACATTAGCGCCTTCTTCAAGCATGCCTTTTAAAACTTCTTTCGTACTTGTAGCTGGACCTAGAGTTGCTACTATTTTGGTTTTTTTATTTATTGACATTAGTTAAATATTAAATTCTCTTTAGATTTCAAAGTGTTAGAATCAACACTGTAAGCAGTAGCAATTTGAGGTAATTTTAATATACTATCGATAATATATTTTTCTTTACTAAAACTGATTTCACTGTCTATTTTTAAAAAATAATTTACAGTTTTATACTCTGGCACTAATTGAAATGTTTTGGTTATATTTTCTTGGTTGTCGAATAACGACTTATAATCTGTTTTCTGAAATTCTTCGGTTTTACAAATGTTAGAAACCAAACTCCATGTTACTAATTGTTTTTGGTCTTCCCATTCAAATATTGAATAAGATACTTGTCCATTGTTATAATCTAAATCTGATGCTTTTCTAGCGAGGGTTATACCTAAATGATTATTGAGAAGATATGCTAAACGATAATCTTCAAGTCTGCAATGAATTGCAATTAAAGTATACAATGCCTCCTCAAAAGCATCATCAAGAATAAGTTTGTGAACAGCCATAACTTATTTTAAATTTCGTAAATATAGTATTAAAAACGTTCAGTTATATTAAGATTGTGCTATTCTTACAAAGAAAAACCACTAAAACGTTTTAGTAAAATTAATGAAAAGTAAGAAGATTATAGCATCTTAGACATTCTGCTTTGGAAAGCAAAAAAGGCACGTTTGGAAGCTTTTTCTTCTGCCTTTTTCTTTGAAGTTGCTCTGGCTTTAGCAATAACTTTTTCGTCTACCGATAATTTTACTGAAAAATGTCGTACATCGTCATTTCCAGTATCTTCATAAACATTATAACCAAAAGTCTTTTTTTCTTTTTGACACCATTCAATAAGCAAACTTTTATAGCTTATAACCTTCCCTTCTAAAGTTTCGATATCAACATAAGGGGTAATAACACGTTTATAAATAAACTTCTCGCAATACTTATACCCTCTATCTAGAAAAATAGCTCCTATTAGAGCTTCAAATATATTACCGTGTATATTATCACCAAACTGTCCTGGAGGGATTTTACTTTCCACCAAGTCAATAAGTTTTAAATCTTTACCTAGCTCATTTAAATGCTCTCTACTTACAACTTTAGATCGCATTTTGGTTAAATAACCTTCATCGCCACTCGGTACTTCAAGGTATAAATGTGATGCAATTACTGAGCTTAACATGGCATCACCTAAAAATTCTAAACGTTCATAATTAAATGCATTGCCTTTAGGGTCTCTAATGTTCATAGACCGGTGTGTAAAGGCTCTTTTGTAGTATTTAAGATTTTTTGGTTTAAACCCAAGGATTTTAGTTAATTCCATAAAAAAATTCCCGTTACGTTTAAAACGGGAATTTAGTATGTTACGAATTTTATCCATTCGGGATTTAATCTAATTTTTTGAACAATACACAAGCGTTATGACCGCCAAATCCAAATGTATTACTCATTGCTACTTTTACGTCTCGCTTTTGAGCCTTGTTTAAGGTTAAATTTAATTCAGGATCAATGTTTTCATCTACAGTCGTGTGGTTTATTGTTGGTGGTACTATACCATGCTCCATAGCCAATATAACCGAAATTGCTTCTATAGCTCCTGCTGCACCTAAAAGGTGCCCAGTCATTGATTTTGTTGAATTAATATTTATGTTCTTAGCGTGACTTCCAAACACTTCTGAAATTGCTTTTAATTCTGCAACGTCTCCTAGCGGGGTAGAAGTACCATGTGTATTAATATGGTCTACATCTTCCGGCCTAAGGCCTGCATTTTCCAAACAATTTTTCATTACCGCAATAACACCAATGCCTTCTGGATGTGGCGCTGTCATATGATGAGCATCAGAAGATAAACCTCCTCCAACGCATTCTGCATATATCTTAGCTCCTCTTGCTTTAGCATGTTCGTATTCTTCTAGAACAAGTGCTCCTGCACCTTCACCTAAAACAAAACCATCTCTTGTAGCGTCAAAAGGACGAGAGGCTGTTTCAGGACTTTCATTTCTAGTAGATAGCGCATGCATCGCGTTAAAACCACCCATACCAGCAATAGTAACTGCTGCTTCACTTCCACCGGTAACAACTATATCTGTATGCCCTAAACGTATAGAGTTTAAAGCGTCAAAAATAGCATTGGCCGAAGACGCACAAGCAGAGACCGTTGTGTAATTAGGCCCCATAAAACCATGTTTTATAGAGATATTACCTGGCGCTATGTCTGCAATCATTTTAGGAATGAAAAACGGGTTAAATCTCGGGGTTCCATCACCGGCAGCAAAGTTCAAAACTTCTTGCTGAAAGGTTTCTAAACCACCAATTCCTGCACCCCAAATAACACCAACACGTAATTTATTAACTTTATCTAAATCCAATTTAGAATCGGCAATAGCTTCGTCTGCCGCCACCATGGCGTATTGTGCAAACTTATCCATTTTTCGCGCTTCTTTTCTGTCGATAAAATCTGTTACGTTAAAGTTTTTCAATTCGCAAGCGAACTTTGTTTTAAACTTTTCGGTATCATAATATGTTATAGGCGCAGCCCCACTTTTTCCACTAATTAAGCCTTCCCAATATTCTTCTTTGGTATTGCCAATTGGTGTTAAAGCTCCTAATCCTGTGACTACAACTCGCTTTAATTCCATAAAGTATTTGCTTGTTTTTTGCTTATTTTGCAGCTTCTATATAAGAAATAGCTTGACCTACTGTTGCGATATTTTCAGCCTGATCGTCTGGAATTTGGATATCAAACTCTTTTTCGAATTCCATAATTAATTCTACAGTGTCTAAAGAGTCTGCTCCTAAATCGTTTGTGAAGCTAGCTTCAGTAACAACTTCGTTCTCATCTACTCCTAATTTGTCTACGATAATCGCTTTTACTCTTGATGCAATGTCTGACATAATCTTTTAATTTAAATGTTTTAATTAGTTGGCAAAAATAAAAAACTTTATTTTATAATACACTTTTACTTTAAAAATGTGTTGGTAATTTACTAAAATTACTTTTAAGTATTTAGTTTTTACCTTCTAATTGTTAATAATTATTCTTTTTTTTGTTTGAACAATATTTAACACTATAGTCTGTAAAATGAAACGTATTGTAATTTTTGCGTCCGGAAGTGGTACTAATGCTGAAAATTTAATTAAGTTTTTTCACAACAGCGATAATGCGTCTGTTATTCAAGTACTCAGTAACAATCCTCATGCCAAAGTTTTGGAGCGAGCTAAAAAGCTTAAAGTTAGCGCGCTGTCATTCAACAAAATAGCCCTTTCAGAAACAGACGATGTGTTAAACATTTTAAGAGCAGCCAAACCAGATCTTATTATTTTGGCTGGTTTTTTATGGAAATTTCCAGATCATATTATAAATGAATTCCCAAACAAAGTGATTAATGTGCACCCTGCTTTATTACCTAAATATGGAGGTAAAGGGATGTATGGCATGCATGTACACAATGCTGTGGTGGCTAATAATGAAACTGAAACAGGGATAACCATTCATTATGTTAATGAACATTATGATGAAGGTGCTATTATTTTTCAAGCTAAATGCATTGTTGAAAAAACAGATTCACCTGAAGATGTTGCTGCAAAAATTCACGAATTAGAAATGGAACACTTTCCTAAAGTAGTAAGCAAACTATTATTAGGGCACGATTAACAGTAAAATTTGAATAGGTTTCCTTTTTTAGAAGAATGATGTAAATGAGCAAAAAGAAAAAGAAATATTATACCGTTTGGAAGGGCCATAAAACTGGTGTTTTTGAAACTTGGGATGATTGTAAAGCTCAAATAACAAACTTTGAAGGCGCTCAATACAAATCGTTTTTAACTTTTGAAGCAGCAAAAAAAGCGCTGAAAGGAAATTACAAAGATTATATAGGTAAAAACAAATCCTTTAAAAGTGAACTTACTGAAGTTCAACTTAAAAAAATAGGACAACCCAATTATAATTCTATTTCCGTTGATGCGGCCTCAAGCGGTAACCCTGGTAAAATGGAGTACCGAGGTGTAGATACCAAAACCAAAAAACAACTTTTTATTCAAGGCCCTTTTGAAGAAGGCACTAACAATATCGGTGAGTTTTTAGCCATTGTTCATGGTTTAGCCCTACTTAAAAAAAACAATAGCGATAGAATAATATATACCGACTCTAAAACTGCTATAAGTTGGGTGAAAAATAAAAAATGTAATACCAAACTAAAACGTAGCGAAAAAAACAAACCTGTATTCGATTTGGTAGATAGAGCTATCCATTGGCTAAAAAACAATACTTATAATACGGTAATTGTAAAATGGGAAACCAAAGCTTGGGGAGAAATTCCTGCCGATTTTGGTAGAAAATAGTTGATAATATGCAATAATAAAAATCAAAAAAGGAGACAATATAATATCATCCCCCAATTTCTGTTAATAATAGCATTCAATATTAAGACACCTACTTTTTTAAAAAGTCACATTTAAATTTAACTTTTTTCTAACGTAATTAATTGAAAAAATAAACACAACGTAATCTATAAAAAGACTTATATTTGCACCTTAATTTCACACCTCATTTATGAGCAAATTAGTCATTGTAGGCACGGTAGCATTTGATGCTATAGAAACGCCTTTCGGCAAAACCGATAAAATCTTGGGCGGCGCCGCTACTTTCATAGGTCTTGCGGCTTCTTATTTTAATGTTGATACTGCTGCAGTTTCGATTGTTGGCGGAGATTTTCCACAAGAATATTTAGATTTACTTTCAGATAGAAATATTGACATTTCAGGTATTGAAATTGTAAAAGAGGGAAAAACATTCTTTTGGAGTGGACGCTATCACAATGATATGAATACTCGAGATACCTTGGTAACCGAGTTAAATACTTTAGCGGATTTTAATCCAAAAGTGCCAGAAAATTACAAAGATGCCGGGGTTGTTATGTTAGGAAACTTGCATCCTCTCGTCCAATCTAGTGTTTTAGATCAAATGACGGTTAAACCAAAATTGGTTATCCTAGATACCATGAATTTTTGGATGGATTGTGCTTTAGATGATTTACTAAATGTTATAAAACGTGTAGATGTTATTACGATAAATGATGAAGAAGCGAGACAATTAACGGGTGAATACTCTTTACTTGTTGCAGCCAGGAAAATTCACAAAATGGGTCCTAAATATGTGGTCATTAAAAAAGGAGAGCACGGTGCGTTACTTTTCCATAACGATCATGTTTTTTATGCCCCGGCCTTACCTTTGGAGGAAGTTTTTGACCCAACAGGGGCTGGAGATACATTTGCTGGTGGATTCGCTGGATATATTGCGAAAACAGACGACACATCGTTTGAAAATATGAAAAACGCTGTTATCTACGGATCAACTTTAGCTTCGTTTTGTGTTGAAAAATTTGGCACCCAGCGAATGCAAAATTTACCAAGTAAAGAAGTACATAAACGTTTGTTGCAGTTTAAGCAACTAACGCAATTTGATATAGAATTAGGATAATCCAGCGCGCTCTAAACAAGAGTGCGTTTTTATTTTAAATATTTTTGTAATTCCCTTAAAATGGGGAGTTTAAACATAATTTTATTTCCGCGAAAGCGAAAACAATTTTAGTTATGAGTGATGCCTTAAAACACGAATGTGGAATAGCCATGATTAGACTTTTAAAACCACTAGAGTTTTATAAAGAAAAATATGGCAGCGCATTTTACGGTGTAAACAAAATGTATTTAATGATGGAAAAGCAGCATAACCGTGGACAAGATGGCGCTGGTTTTGCAAGTATAAAATTAGATACTAAACCCGGAGAACGATACATTAGCAGAGTGCGTTCTGTTGCGCAACAACCAATTCAGGATATTTTCGCTCAAATTAACGATAGAGTTAATAAAGAGTTTGAGGCGCATCCAGAATACAAAGAAGATGTAGCGGCGCAAAAAAAGAACATCCCATACATTGGCGAGGTTCTATTAGGACATGTACGTTACGGTACATTTGGTAAAAATAGCGTAGAAAGTGTTCATCCATTTTTAAGACAAAATAACTGGATGCACAGAAACTTAATTATGGCTGGAAACTTTAACATGACTAATGTTAAGGAACTTTTTAGCAACCTTATTGAATTAGGCCAGCACCCAAAAGAATATACCGATACCATTACTATAATGGAGAAAATTGGTCATTTTTTAGATGATGCAGTTAGTAAAATTTATAAAGATTTAAAGAAAGAAGGGTATAACAAAAGAAACGCTTCACCACAAATTGCAGAACGCTTAAAGGTTAGCAAAATACTAAAACGTGCAGCAAAAAATTGGGATGGTGGTTATGCTATGGCAGGACTTATTGGCCATGGGGATGCTTTTGTATTAAGAGACCCCGCAGGAATACGTCCGGCATATTATTATAAAGATGATGAAATTGTTGTTATAGCTTCTGAAAGACCAGTGATTCAAACAGTGTTCAACGTAAAATTTGAAGATGTAAAAGAACTTACTCCAGGACATGCCATTATAACTAAAAAATCTGGAGATGTTAGAATAAAGAAAATATTAGAGCCTTTAGAAAGAAAATCATGTTCGTTTGAGCGCATCTATTTTTCTAGAGGTAGTGATGCCGAAATATATCAAGAGCGTAAAATGTTAGGAAAACTACTTATGCCTAAAGTTTTAGAAGCTATTGATAACGATACAAAGAACACGGTATTCTCATACATCCCTAATACTGCTGAAACTTCGTTTTTTGGTATGATAGAAACTGCTGAGGCTTTTATTAATAAAACAAAAACCGCAGCTATTTTAAACGGTCAACGCTCATTATCTGCGGCTAAGGTTACTGAAATTTTATCTGAACGTGCTAGAGTTGAAAAAATAGCCATAAAAGATGTAAAGCTTAGAACGTTTATTACTGAAGATAGTAGTAGAGACGATTTGGTGGCACATGTTTATGATGTTACCTATGGCGTTATTAAGCCAACAGATAACCTCGTTATTATTGATGATAGTATTGTACGCGGTACCACTTTAAAGAAGAGTATCTTAAAAATGCTTGATCGCTTGAACCCGAAAAAGATTGTTGTTGTGTCTTCGGCACCTCAAATTCGATACCCAGATTGTTATGGCATTGATATGGCTAGATTGGAAGATTTAGTTGCATTTCAAGCTGCCCTAGCATTGCTAAAAGATGCCGGTAAATATCATATAGTTAAAGATGTTTATGAAAAGTGTGTTACGCAAACAGACTTAGAAGATAAATATGTACAGAATTTTGTAAAAGAAATTTATGACCCGTTTACAGACGAAGAGATTTCTAATAAAATATCAGTCTTGTTAAGTGATGAAACCATAAACGCTGAAGTGAAAATAATCTTTCAACCTGTTGAGAATTTACATAAAGCTTGTCCGGATCATTTAGGCGATTGGTATTTTACGGGCAACTATCCTACAGTGGGAGGAAATAGAGTTGTTAACCGTGCTTTTATTAATTTTTACGAAGGTAATAATGAACGTGCATACTAATTGCGAAATTGCTAATTTTTGTGGAGAATATCATAAAATATGTATTTCATCCTAAAAAAACGCGTTTCATCTAAAAAATAGTCAAAATATTTAAATTACACATAAATTGGTCTCACCATAACATAAGTAGGTTAAGTTCATGGTAGATTTGGGGCAAAAAAAGGTGAACATCTGTTCGCCTTTTTTTATGCTTTTTAGTTTCGATTCAGTAGTTAAAAGAATTGGTTTGCACTTTATCCTTATAAAGTATCAATATCTCGTTTAAGCCAATATTTAAGCCGTTTAACTAAAATATTTTAGTAGAAGAAATAGCCGTTATATATTTGAACCACCATAACATAAGTAGGTTAAGTTTATGGTAGATTTGGGGCAAAAAGGTGGACATCTGTTCACCTTTTTCATTTTATATACTTTTCAAAAATTATATCATAAAAAAACCTCTTAAACCTGAAGCTAAGAGGTGTAATTTGAAAATTGAATTTTCTGGTTAGAATTCTATTCTAGATTCAAATGGATTTGACCACTTTGAAGCCCTCCCAATAGCAGGAGCCATACTAGCAAAAACCTCCAATTTTTTTGAAAAATGTGAAGTAGTTTCACCTAATTTACCAAGTTGCAAACGCATAGGGGTTTTGATTGTTTGTGTTTTTTTCAACGCAATAATATTTTTAACTTGAAAGCCTAAATATTCATCCTTTCTGTCAATAATTATTGGAAACACCTTGCTTTCATCCCAATTTGGTATTATTAAAGGGGCATCTGCATCACCATGAATATCGTATACAAATAAATGTAAACAATATTCCATATTGAATTGAATATCCAAATCATGAAATTCAATTTCAGTTACAACAGTAAAATCATTATGATTATCGTTTACTACAATTACTTCAGGAATTGATAATAAACTTACAGATAATATTTTTGCCATTATTCTTGTTTTTTGGGCATTAAATTTTTTTTCATAGACACTAATATCCCAACTAGAACCCCAATAGAAAAACTCCCTAAAATAACTAGAACTCTAGATAGTGTTAGTTTCCAAAATAGAAATTTAACATCAATAACTTCTGCGTTTTGAAGTGAAAAAACAACAATAATTATTGCGAAAATTACGGCTATAATTGTTTTTAATTGCATGGTTCTATTTTTTAATTATTTGAGATTTATCATTTAAACCCTCAACCTTAATTTCTGGATTTCCATATACATAAACGAATGTTTTGCCTTTGGCATAAACATTTAAATTTTTACTTGAATACACATAAATATCAGATGTATTCGATCCATTAATAACAGCATTAGTGGCTTTTAAATTTTTAGCCTTTATATCGGAAGATCCTGTGGCTATTAAATTGAGATTATCACAACTGCCTTCAATATTCAAATCAGCTCTTTTATTTACTGTTAAATTAAAATTAGTTAGCGATACGCTTCCTTTTATAAACGCATTATCATTTAAAACCATAGTTAATGCTTCGCCATTAAGTTTAAGTTTACCATTTGAATTTCCATCCATTCGAATTGAAACATCATTAGAAACAATATCTAATTCAAAATCAGAGTTACTCAAACTATTTATAGCTAATGCCTCTAACCTAAACATATTATTACCTTTAAGCTTAGCTTTATTAGATAGACTAATTTTATTTAATTTTTGGAAAGTTATATTTAGTTCCAATTTTTTATTTGAAACAATATTTCTTGTTGTGTAAACTTTTAAAATGCTATCAATAACTTCTAATTTTATAGAATTAATTAAATTAGAATCTGTTTTTAAGCTATAACCTTCAGAACCAGTTTGCATTAAAAAAACCTCTAACTGATCTGATATTTCAATCTGGGAGAATGATTCCAAATTATTATAAACTTCAATTACTTCCTTATTACCTTTAATCTTTTCTTTTTTTTGAGCGGATACCATTATAGAAAATAGAACCACTAGAACACATATTATGTTTTTCATTTTAGCTTTTTTATTATTAAAACAAAAAGAGGCGATTATTCTCCACAAGAGAAATATTTATTCTACACATTAAGCTTTAAATAATCGCTCTTCGTTACTCTGAAAACTTGCTTTAATCAACTTACCTTGTTCACAGTTTATCGTTTTTGCAAGTTTTTCATTGTAAGTCATTATCCTTTTTTAGTCACTCTTGTATCTACTAATTCTTTGATAGGAATTACTATAATATCTTCATTTACTTGCACGTTTACACAAATATTATCTATAGATACTATTTTACCTGTTATATCATCCATTGAAATTATTTGTCCTACTTCAAAATTTTTCTTTGAGTAAAATGAAAACAACAAGCTTTTAATTACTTCTCGAGAACCAAATCCAAAACCTAGAGCAACGGTTAATAAAATAGCACCTAAAATTATTGTAAGGTTATTAGTAACTATATCTGTATCAATTCCCGCTTGATTCAAGGCAGTAATAGTTATAGTTATTATAATTACATAAAACACCAAATTACTTATTGCTCTATCACCAGCTAAATCAAAAGATTCGAACAATCCTCTTATTGCTTTTTTAATAAAGTTAGCAATGTATAATCCTACCATAAACAAAGCAATGGCACTAAACAAGCGTGGTAAATAGCGTAATAAATTCCCTATTTCTACCGATACGATTTCCCAATTCATTACATCGGAAGCAATAATTAAAAAGACTAAAAACATAACCCATTTTACAAAGCCAACAATTACTGTTGTTACATTGAATTTTAAATCGGTATTCCCAAATAGGTTTTTATCGTTAATTATATCTGTTAGTTTATCAACTTTTGCGAATTTCAACATCCTTTTTAATACCAATGCAATGACTTTAGTTATTAACCAGCCAATGATTAGAATTAAAATTGCAAATATTACTTTTGGTGCTACCTCTGCAATATTTTTTGCCATTTGGTTCAAAGATTCTATTGTTAGATCCTTAATGTTTGTAATTGTTTCCATTGTTTTTATTATTAATTTAGTTAGTTATTATTTTTCTTTTTTTCAAAAAAAGCTTTTGCAGCGTTTGTATAATTATTCGAGAACAAATCTGTTATATCTTTAAGCAACTTCATTCTTGCAACGTCTGTCATCACTTTATTTTTTAATTCCTTTGGCACATCTTGTGGGGGAATGGCTATTTTTTTAAACGGATTTTCCATAGGTATTATCTTAATGAATTATAAGCCTCAATTATTCTTGCTTTTGCTCTTTTAAGTCTCATTTTCACCGCGCTTTCACTTATTTCTAAAACTTCCGTGAGGTTTTTAATTGAAAAATCGTCTTGATATTTTAAAAGCAGAATCATTTTATCTTCAGGTGCAATTATTTCTAAGGCTTTTTTTAGAGTGTTTTCTTTTAACTGAAATAATGAGTAGTCTTCTACTTCTATTTGTAAATGCTCAAAATCTTCAGGTTCTAGATCATCGCTATGCACTTTTTGTAGTACATTTTTGTTTACATAGTCCACACATAAATTGTATGTAAAAGCATAAAGCCAAGTCGAAAATTTTGATTTACCGCTAAAAGAAGATAATTTTTGGTATAGTTTTATAAATACATCTTGAGCTAAATCTTGCGCTTCAACCTTAGTTTTCGTAAAGCCATAACATTTATTATAGACTACATGTGAAAATCTTTCATATAGCGCTCCAAATAAAATATCGTTATTGGTTTTAATAATTTGTTCAACAAGTTCCTCATCAGTTAGATTTTGGAATGAATTGTCGTTTTTCACAACTTTGTTAATTAGTTATATAATTGTGACTGGTACTTTTTAAAAAAGTCACTTTTTTTATGAAAGTTAAGTTTAAAGCATAAAAAAACGCCCAGAAAGTTCTCTGGGCGTTTTTTTATTTAAATATGTAATTGAAACTTATTTAGCCTCTGCGTAACGTTTTTCAACTTCGTTCCAGTTAAGCACATTAAAAAATGCTTTGATGTAATCTGGACGACGATTTTGATAGTTTAAGTAATACGCATGTTCCCATACGTCAAGTCCTAAAATTGGTGTTCCTCCACAACCAACTCCTGGCATTAATGGGTTATCTTGATTTGGAGAAGAACAAACTTCTACCTTACCCCCTTTGTGCACACATAACCATGCCCAACCTGAACCAAAACGCGTTGCTGCTGCTTTACTAAAAGCCTCAACAAAAGCATCTTTTGATCCGTAAGCTGCTTCTATAGCATCTTTTAAATCTCCAGAAAGGTACCCTTTACCTTCAGGGTTCATAACACTCCAAAATAATGAGTGGTTATAAAATCCTCCTCCATTATTTCTCACTGCAGCATTACTCATATCTAAATTCGCAAGAATATCTTCAATAGATTTTCCTTCTAAAGCTGTTCCAGCTATAGCGTTATTTAAATTGTTCGTATAACCAGCATGATGCTTAGTATGATGTATTTCCATTGTTCTAGCATCAATATGAGGTTCTAAAGCATCATAAGCATATCCTAATTTCGGTAATTCGAAAGCCATAATTTTTTGTTTTTATTTATTAATATTTTATTCCTTCCAAATTTACGCATAAAACGGCTCAATAAAAAATAATAAATTGTTATGAAACCATTGATAGTTTTTATCTTGTAGGCAAATCATTCTTTATGCAGCAAACGCATCCTTTTATCATATATAACGCCTCTGCTGGCAGCGGAAAAACGTATACACTTGTAAAAGAATATTTAAAGGTATTATTTAACTCCAATCAACCTGACTTTTTTAAGCGTGTTTTAGCAATTACTTTTACCAATAAAGCCGTCGCTGAAATGAAAGATCGTATCATTGAAATGCTTAAAACGTTTTCTAATGATGGTATTTTAACGGAAGGTAACTCCATGTTTAAAAGCATTTGTGAAGAAACAGGAATCGAACCCAGTGAAATACACGAAAAATCAAAAATTATTTTAGATACCATACTGCATAACTATGCTGCTTTTGATATTTCGACCATTGATAAATTTACACATAAGTTAATTAGAACTTTTGCTTACGATTTAAAACTGCCTTTAAATTTTGAAGTGGAATTAGATTATGAATCTATACTTTTTGAAGCTGTTGATAGTTTAATTGCTAAGGCTGGAACTGATAATGTTTTAACAAAAATATTAGTAGATTTTGCCATTGAAAAAGCCGATGATGACAAAAGTTGGGACATCGCCTACGATTTTAATAAGATTGCTAAACTACTGGTTAGTGAAAACGATGCGCCTTACATTAACACATTAAATGATAAGACTTTAGAAGATTTTAATCTGCTAAAAAAACAGCTTCGATCTGAAATTACTGTTGTAGAAAAACAACTTGTAAAAAGTGCTGAAAGTGTGCTTAGTTTAATTGAGGAAGCTGGTTTAGAACATTCAGATTTTTCAGGTGGAAGTAATGCGTATTTACCTAACTATTTTTTGAAATTAAAAGATGGTAATCTAGATATAAATTTTTCAACTGCTTGGATTGCTAATTTAGAAGAGAAACCCCTGTATCCAAAAAAAACCAGAACAGAAGATATAAAAATCATATTGGACGGTATAAAACCAGAACTGGTTTCATCTTTCAAGCTTACAAAAAAAGCGGTTTTTCATTTAAAATTTTTGCATGCGTTTTATAAAAACATATCGCCAATATCTGTTTTAAAAGCCATCGATAATGAATTAAATATTTTGAAAGAAGACCAAAATAAAATGTTGATTTCAGAATTTAACACTATAATAAGTAATGAAATTAAAGATCAACCTACACCCTTTATCTACGAACGTTTGGGCGAAAAATTTAAACATTATTTTATAGATGAGTTTCAAGACACCTCTGAGATGCAATGGGAAAACTTAATGCCATTGCAAGGTAACGCACTTGATTACAATGGAGGAAGCATCATGCTTGTTGGTGATGCTAAACAAGCTATTTATAGATGGCGCGGAGGAAAAGCAGAACAATTTATCGATTTATTTGCACAAAAAAGCAAGCCTTTTCATGTTGAACAAGAGGTAAGAAATCTTGAAGAAAACTACCGTAGCTTCAAAGAAATAGTAAAATTCAACAATGATTTTTTTAAGTATTTGTCGCAATTTGTTTTCAATAATAATGACTATAAAACGCTTTACGAAAATGCACATCAAAATACTACAATAGCAAATGATGGCTATGTAAAACTTTCATTTTTAGAAATTAACAAAGAAGATGATAAAAACGAACTATTCCCTGAAGCAGTTTTAAACACGATAAATACATGTAAAAACAATGGCTTTGAGTTAAAAGATATTTGTGTTTTAGTTAGAAGCAAAAAGGAAGGTGTTGCGATAGCTGATTATTTAAGTTCAAATGGGATAGCCATTATATCTTCAGATACTTTACTTATTAATAATTCTCCAGAGGTTGTCTTTATTAATAATTTACTATTGCTTCTTATTCAGCCAGAAAACAATGAAACAAAAATTAAGGTTCTTAATTATTTAACCTCGCTTTTTCATATTGAAGATAAACATCAATTTTTTGTAAATCATATCCAAATTTCAACTGAAAAGCTTTTAAAAAGTTTTGAGAATTACGAGGTTTTTGTTGATGCTAATACATTATTGCAATTACCGCTTTACGATTTAGCTGAAACTATAGTTAGGCAATTTAAATTAGTAAAAAAATCGAACGCTTATGTGCAATTTTATTTAGATGTTGTTTTAGATTTCACACAGAAGAAAGGATCCGATATTGCTGCTTTTTTAGATTATTTTGATAAGAAAAAAGATAGTTTAACTATTATCTCGCCACAAGGTCAAGAAGCGGTGCAAATCATGACCATTCATAAATCAAAAGGTTTAGAGTTTCCTGTAGTTATTTTTCCATATGCTGATACAGATATTTACAGGGATTTTGAGCCACAAGAGTGGTTTGAGTTAGATAAACAAAAATATAATGGTTTTACTCATGCCCTTCTCAACTATAATAAAGATTTTGAACATTATGGTGAAGAGGGATTGCGCATCTTCTACAAACACAAATCTGAACAAGAGTTAGATAATATTAATGTTTTGTACGTTGCCTTAACACGTGCTATTGAGCAACTTCATGTTATTTCAACATTAGATATAACAGCTAAAGGCGAAGCCAATACCAAGAAATATTCAGGATTATTAATTAGTTACCTGCAACATTTAGGTATTTGGAATACTAATGAAACTACTTATAGCTTTGGTGATTACAAAAAAACATCAGAAAGTAGAGAAACTAATAAGAAAACTGAAACGCAAAGCGAATTTGTTTCAACAGCAAAAGAAGATCGAAATATAAAAGTGGTTACTAAATCTGGTTTACTATGGGATACCTCTCAGCAAGAAGCCATAGAAAAAGGAAACCTTATCCATAATATTATGGCTAAAGTAAATACCTATGACGATATAGCCTATGTAATTAACGATTTCGTGACTTCTTCAACAGTAACAGCAAATCAAGCCTCTTTTTTAAAAGAAACTGTAGAAGCCATTGTGAATCATCCAAAATTACAAGATTTTTTTACTTCCAAAAACACCATATATAATGAGCGTGATATTATATCAAGTAACGGGATAATTTTAAGACCCGACAGAGTTATAATTAATGATAATAATGAAGCCGTTATTATAGATTATAAAACGGGGTTAGAAGATAAAAAATATGCACAGCAGCTTCAAACTTATCAAGATGTTTTAGAAGACATGAATATTAAGGTTAAAAGAAAGATTCTTATTTATATAAATGATGATATTTTAGTAAAAGATGTTTAAATTTGCATAAAACGCAATAAAATGTACGGAAAACTGAAAAATCATCTTCAAGATGAACTACAAGACATAAAAAATAATGGACTTTATAAGGAAGAACGCATCATAACTTCCGCGCAAGGTGCAGAAATTACTTTAAATACAGGAGAAACTGTTTTAAATTTTTGTGCCAATAATTATTTAGGCCTTTCCTCGCATCCAGAAGTTATTCAAGCAGCTAAAGATACCATGGATACTCACGGGTTTGGAATGAGTTCGGTTCGATTTATCTGCGGCACCCAAGATATTCATAAAACGCTAGAGCAAAAAATCGCAGATTTTTATCAAACCGAAGACACCATATTATATGCTGCAGCTTTTGATGCTAATGGAGGGGTTTTTGAACCTTTGTTAGGTGCAGAAGACGCCATTATATCAGATTCATTAAATCATGCTTCCATAATTGATGGTGTTCGATTATGCAAGGCCGCAAGATATCGCTATCAAAATAATGATATGGCAGACCTAGAAAAGCAACTTATTACAGCCAATAAAAATAATGCTCGATTTAAAATAATTGTTACAGATGGTGTGTTTTCAATGGATGGACTTGTAGCTCCATTAGATAAAATTTGCGATTTAGCTGAAAAACATGAAGCCTTAGTAATGATTGATGAATGTCATGCCACAGGTTTTATAGGCAAAACAGGTAGAGGTACTCTTGAAGAAAAAGGCGTTTTAAATAGAATAGACATTATAACCGGTACATTAGGAAAAGCTTTAGGCGGTGCTATGGGTGGTTATACTACTGGTAAAAAAGAAATTATCGATATGCTACGCCAACGCTCAAGACCATATTTATTTTCAAATTCATTAGCGCCCGCCATTGTTGGAGCATCAATAAAAGTATTTGATATGTTATCCAATAACACCGAGCTTAGAGATACCTTAGAATGGAATACTAATTATTTTAAAAAAGGTATGAAGACTGCTGGTTTCGATATAATAGATGGAGACTCTGCAATCGTTCCTGTTATGTTATATGATGCCAAACTCTCTCAAACAATGGCAAATATGCTATTAAAGGAAGGAATTTATGTTATTGGGTTCTTTTTTCCAGTAGTTCCAAAAGAAAAAGCAAGAATTCGTGTGCAACTGTCGGCAGCACACACCAAATCACACTTAGATAAGGCTTTACAAGCCTTTATAAAAGTAGGTCAAGCCCTTAAAATTATCTAAATTCATTCTGAACTATCGACGAACTGCATAAATCTTCTATTTTTTTATATATTTGTCTTTGTTAATAACATTTAACAACTTACTTTTGTTCACAATTAACACTTAAAAATTAAACTTTTGAATATGAAAAATCTTAGCAGATTATTGTTCGCTATGTTGCTTGTACTTGGTTATAGCAACGTAAATGCGCAAGACCAAAACAATCCATGGCAAATCACCATTGGAGTAAACGCAGTAGATGCCTACCCAAATGGAGATGGTGGTTTATTTAGTGAAACTATTTTTGATGAGTTCGGTAATGTAACTGATCACTGGAACATTTTACCATCATTATCAACGATCTCTGTATCGAAGTACTTAAGCGATGGTTTCTCTTTTGGGCTTACTGGATCTTTAAACAAAATAGATAAATGGGGTGATAAAAGCTCAAATCCTGATGTAACTAACAATGTTAGTGATTGGTCATACTACGGTGTAGATGGTACAATCAAATATAACTTCTCTGAAGGTCACACTTTCGATCCTTTCGTAGGACTTGGTGGTGGTTACACTTGGGTAGATGAAATTGGAGCTGGTACATTAAATGGTACTTTAGGTTTCAATGTTTGGTTCAGTGATAACATCGGTTTAACTGTACAAACAGCTTACAAACATGCTTTCGAAGATTATTTAGATACACATTTCCAACATACTGCTGGTATCTCTATCAAATTTGGTGGAACTGATACTGACGGTGACGGAATATATGACAAAGATGATGCTTGTCCAGATGTTGCTGGTTTAGAAGCATTCAACGGATGTCCTGATACTGACGGTGACGGAATTGAAGATAGTAAAGATGATTGTCCTAACGAAGCTGGTTTAGCTGAGCTTAACGGATGTCCTGATACTGACGGTGACGGAATTGCTGATAACAAAGATAACTGTCCTACAGTTGCTGGTTTAAAAGCTTTAGCTGGTTGTCCTGATGCTGACGGTGACGGTGTTACTGATGCTGACGATAAATGTCCTAGCGAAGCAGGTCCTGCTGCTAACAATGGTTGCCCATGGCCAGATAAAGACGGTGACGGTGTATTAGATAAAGATGATAACTGTCCAGATGTTAAAGGTACTGTTGCTAACAATGGTTGTCCTGAAGTATCAGAAGCAGTTCAAAAAACTTTAAATGAGTATGCTAAAACTATCTTATTTGATACTGGAAAATCAACTATTAAAGCTCAATCTGCAGCTGTATTAGCTGATATCATTGGAATTCTTAAAGAATACCCAACTGCTAAATTTACAGTAGAAGGTCATACTGATAGTGTAGGTAGCGAAAAATTAAACCAAAGATTATCTGATTCTAGAGCTAATTCTGTAAAAGAATATTTAGTTGAAAACGGAATTGATGCTTTCAGACTTTCTGCTCTTGGATATGGTGAATCAAAACCAATTGACACTAACAAGACTAGATCTGGTAGAGCTAATAACAGACGTGTTGAAATTAACTTAGCAAAATAAGCTAAAGAAAATTTTAAATAAATAAGTTTACAAAAAACGCTTCGGATATCCGAAGCGTTTTTTATTTTTATAAAACTTACAGCGAAACAAAAATGAATCAAACAAACAGTTACTTTTTAACTTTATCAAATTATAAAAATTAACTAGCATGACAACATTCATTTTTGAGGTTTTAAAAGAATTAAAAAATAATAACGAAAACCTATCTGAGCTAACCTTTGTTTTGCCCAGTAAAAGAGCTGGATTATTTTTAAACCATCAATTATCTCAAGTTGTAAATAAAACCATATTTGCACCTCAAATTTTAAGTATTGAAGAATTTGTAGAAGAATTATCTCAACTAAAATCTATATCTAATACAGAGCTTTTATTCGAGTTTTACAATACCTATTTACAATTAACCAAAAAAGAAAGTGCCGATTCTTTTGAAACGTTTTCAAAATGGTCTCAAATTTTACTGCAAGATTTTAACGAAATTGATCGTTATTTAATTCCACATAAAAATATTTTCGATTATTTAAGTGCCATTCAAGACTTAAAACATTGGTCGGTAGAAAAAAATCAAACCGAATTTGTCAAAAACTATATCTTATTTTGGAATAAACTTCACGCCTACTATACACATTTTACAGATTCGCTTTTAAATAAAAAGATTGGATATCAAGGTTTAATTTACCGAGAAGCCGTAGATAATCTAGAAGCTTACATACAAAACAACGCAGATAAGAAACATGTTTTCATTGGCTTTAATGCCTTAAATACAGCTGAAGAAACGATTATACAAGAATTATTACAAAATGATTTAGCTAAAATTTATTGTGATATAGATAAAGTATTCATGAATAATCAAAAACATGATGCAGCCTTATTTGCAAGACAACATTTAAAAAACTGGAAGTACTTTAAAAACAATCCTTTTAATTGGAATACCGAAAACTATACCAAAGATAAAAACATATCAGCTATTGGAATTCCTAAAAATATAGGTCAGGCTAAATACGTAGGTTCACTTTTAAAAAAGCTTCAACAAGACAATGACTCCTTGAGCAATACTGCGGTAGTTTTAGGCGATGAAAATTTATTAATTCCGGTCCTTAATTCGCTTCCTGAAACTATTCAGGCTTTAAATATTACGATGGGATTTCCTTTAAAATCTATCCCATTGGCTTCGTTATTCGACCACCTTTTTCATTTACACAAAAACAATACTAATACATTTTACTTCAAGGATGTTATTAATATTGTATCACATCAATTTATAAACCCTCTGTTTCTGTTTGATGGTATAGATTATGCTTCAAAAATTATTGAAACAATTGATAAGAACAACCTAGTTTATTTAGACAAACATCGTTTAACAAAAATAGCTAAACCCTGCAGTAACATTATCGAGTTATTATTTTCAAATTGGGAAAACTCTATGGTTTTAGCTTTAGAAAATTGTTCAAAGCTTATTCTAAGCATCAAATCTTTGTTGGATAATAATAAAAAATCGAACCTATTAACTTTAGAATATGTTTTTCGTTTTAACGAGCTCTTTAATGAACTCATCAGATTAAATTCCGAACACGAACATATAAAAGATATTTCAACATTATATAGTATTTACAAAGAACTTTTAAGCAGTGAAACTCTAGATTTTCAAGGAGAACCTTTACAAGGTTTACAGCTTATGGGTATGCTAGAATCTCGTGTTTTAGATTTTGAAACGGTAATTATTTCTTCTGTAAATGAAGGCATATTACCTGCAGGGAAAAGTAATAATTCTTTTATTCCGTTTGATGTTAAACTAGAAAATAACTTACCTACATACAAAGAAAAAGATGCGGTATATACGTACCACTTCTACCGACTTTTACAGCGCGCTAAAAATGTATACATTCTTTACAATACTGAAGCCGATGTACTAACAGGAGGCGAAAAGAGTAGATTTATTACACAACTGGATTTAGAGCCTATTCATAATATCAATCATCAAATAATTACGCCTCAAGTTCCAACTATTGAAACTCAATTAAATGTCATTACAAAAACAGATTCTTTACAGCAACAACTTGTAGTACTGGCAAATGAAGGATTTTCACCTTCATCTTTAACTAATTATATCAGAAACCCCATTGATTTTTATTATCAGAAAGTTTTAAAAATAAAAGAGCACAATGATGTTGAAGAAACTGTTGCTGCAAACACACTTGGAACTGTTGTACACAACACTCTTGAAGATTTTTACAAACCTTTTAAAGGAAGGCTTTTAACTGTAGATGATGTAAAAAGTTTAAAACCCAAAATACAGCAAACCATAACTTATCATTTTAAAAATGAATACAAAGAAGGTGATATAACCAAAGGAAAAAACCTGATTATTTTTGAAATTGCCAAACGTTTTGTTTCTAATTTTTTAGATTTAGAAATTCAAGATTTAAAAGCCGGCAACACCATTAAAATCATTGAAGTTGAAGCAGAAAATAATGTTTCAATAGAAATTCCTGAACTTGATTTTCCTGTTAATATTAAAGGAAAAGTAGATAGGATTGATGAGTACAACGGCATCACTAGAATTATCGATTATAAAACAGGAAGTGTTCTAAAAGGTCAAGTGGCAGTGCAAGATTGGGAAGATATCACTACCGACTATAAAAAGTACAGCAAACCTTTTCAAGTACTAACTTATGTATACATGCTTAACAAAGCCAATAAAATAAACTTTCCTGTTGAAGCTGGTATTATATCTTTTAAAAACCTAAGTTCTGGATTCATAAAATTTAATGAGAAGAATGGTCATGGTACTTTGATTAATGATAATACGCTTAAAGCCTTTGAAGCCCAATTAACAAACCTAATATTAGAAATTTGCAACCCTAAAATCGATTTTGTAGAAAAAGAAATCTTGTAGTTATGACTATTTTAAAAAACATATTAATTTCTGGTAAACATAATCGCCCTATTGTAACCGATTTGTTTTTCAAAAATGATGGAACCATGAAGCCTATTGTTATTTTTTGTCATGGATATAAAGGTTTTAAAGATTGGGGCGCTTGGGATTTAATGGCGAAGTTAATTGCTGAAGCTGGATTCTTTTTTATAAAGTTTAATTTTTCACACAATGGCGGAACCGCAGAACAACCCATTGATTTTCCAGATTTAGAGGCCTTTGGAAACAATAATTACACAAAAGAACTTGACGATCTAGAATCGGTAATTAACTGGATTTGTTTGAATGAAAGTTACAAAACCGAAGCTAATACCAATAATATCAACTTAATTGGGCATAGTAGAGCAGGAGGTATTGTTACTATTAAAGCTGAAGAAAATCTTAAAATAAAAAAAGTGGTAAGTCTTGCTGGTGTTTCAGAATTTGGAAAAAGAACGTCTACATCAGGAGATTTAGAACAATGGAAAAAAGATGGTGTAAAGTACGTTCTAAACGGACGAACAAAACAGCAGATGCCACATTTTTACCAGTTTTACGAAGATTATAAAGCTAATGAAGAACGGTTAACTATTGAACGTGCTGTTTCTAATTTAAAAATTCCATATTTAATTATTCATGGTGATGCAGATACTAGTGTAGTTATTGATGAAGCCTATGATTTAAAAAAATGGAACCCGAATAGTTTATTCAAAGTAATTAAAGGTGCTAACCATGTTTTTGGAGCTTCTCATCCATGGAACAAAAACATATTGCCTCAAGATTTAAAAGATGCTTCAACTGAAATTATTACTTTTTTGAAAAATAAATCCTGAGCTCGCTCTAAAACTATTCTAGCTAACATCTTTTATACTATACATTTTATTACTACATTGAGTTGCTAAATAAAATTCATGCAATTAGAATCCCTAATACTTCAATTTAAACAAAAAGACGAAAAAGCTTTTGAAACGCTTTACAATATGTATAGCGAAAGTATGCATGGGGTTATTTATAATATTGTGAGAGATGAAGCTATAGCCGAAGAGGTTATGCAGGATGTGTTTGTAAAAGTATGGCACAAATCGGCTACCTATTCTGCTGAAAAGGGTCGTTTTTTTACATGGATTTTAAATATTGCACGTAACGCTGCAATAGATAAAACACGTTCTAAAAATTTTAAGAATACAAAACAAAACCTCAACTCCGATTTTTTCGTAGATATATTACAAAACCAAGATAGTTTAGAGAATCAAACCGATGCTATTGGCATAAAAGCGTTTGTTTCTAAGCTTGCGAAAAAATGTATTGAAGTTATTGAACTGTTATATTTTAAGGGATATACACAGAAGGAAGCCTCAGAAACATTAAAAATGCCAATTGGCACGATTAAAACAAGAAATAGAAATTGTATAAACGAGCTTAGAAGTTTACTAGAAGTTTAAATGGATATAAAAGCATACATAGAATCTGGTATATTAGAACTATACGTTGCAGGAGCCCTTTCTGAAAAAGAGAATGAAGAGGTTTACGCGCTTATGCTTAAACATCCCGAAATACTCACAGAAGTTCAGAACATAGAAGCTTCAATAATTAAACTTACAGCTGCCACAGCACCTCAAGGTTCAAAAAACATATTCAATTCTATAAAAGAAAGTCTAGATTTTAACGATAACGACAATAAGGTCATTCCTTTAAACAAGGGTAAAACCAATTGGTTTAACTATGCAGGTTGGGCTGCATCTATCGTTCTGGCTGCCGGTTTATTCTGGGCAACTTCAGAAAATAACGAACTAAAATCTAAAATAAAAATTGCCGAAACTAACGAGCAACTCTTAGAAGTACAAATAGAAAACGCAAATAATAGCTTAACAAAGGCTAAAGAGCTTATTTCTGTACTTAGGGATAGAAATATTATTTCTGTTCCGCTTGACGGTCAACAAGTGTACCCTGAAGCTTATGCTAAAGTATATTGGGATAAAAATTCTAATAATATTTATTTAGATGTTCAAGGTTTACCAACACCACCAGAAGGTAAAGTTTATCAAGTGTGGTCGTTAACTTTAAACCCTCTAACACCAACGAGTTTAGGTATTCTTGATGACTTTAATACCGATGAAAACAAGATTTTCGTTATAGAAAATGCGAATGCTTCTCAAGCATTTGGAATTACTTTAGAACCTGCAGGAGGAAGCGAATCGCCAACGTTAGAGCAACTCTACACTTTGGGTGTGGTTGATACAGCTTCGTAATTTAATTCTCTTTTCAATTTATTTAGATACTGTCGATGCAGAAGAAAACGAAAGACATTCAAGCCATAATACTGGTTGTGATTGTGATTGCCGAATTACTTGTTTATAATTCTGAACTTCGTTTTACCCTAGCGAACACGTATACCATTGCACTTCTAAATTTAATAATGTGCGTCGGATTTGTTTTCTGGTATTCAAAACATTTAGGCATTCGATTATTACTTACTTTGGTTACAATTGTAATTGTTTTCATTATTCTGTTCTTTGAATTTGTTCGAGATTTTTCGCAATCTGAAAACTTGCATAAATCTTGGGTCATAAATAATTATGAAATTGTATATGCTAATCAAGAATATTTTGCTGGACCTGGAAGTGAAGCCTATTTAAAATTGAAAAGAACATTCGTTTTTGGGATGTTTAATAAAGACATTGAAGTAATAGATGTTGACTCAACTTTCTTAAAATTGGGATTGACAGACTGTATTGTAGAGTTTACATCTTCAAAATTGAAATTTGATTTATGTGAACGTAAGCAACTAAAATAAAAAAGAATGCGCCTGTAATCATTACAGACGCACTCACAATCAAACCAAACTTCACCAAAATACTTCAAATAAATCCCCTAAATCTAATTGAATGTAAATCAATAATCACTTATATATTTTTAATTTTATCTTCCATTAATGGCCCCAATTCAAAACTGCTTTCTAGTAATTCCTGTTTTAATTTCTTAGCTTTTTTTACATGACCAGCCGCTTTATAAACTTCAGCTAAATGATATAAAGCTTCAGGCTCATAAGTCTTATTAACCACGTGGTTCTCCATAACCTTTAAAGCTTCATCAATAGCTCCACGATTAAAATAGGTCCAAGCTAATAAATCATAAGATTGTGGTGTAGGTCTATTATCAATCTCTGTTTTAGCTACTTTTAAAGCTTGCTCTATTTTAATTTCATCTTCGGCATATAACTTCGCATTATGCGCATTGTACATACTGCCATAATATGGATTTTTTACAGCTTCGTGATATAATTCAATCTGCGCATTCATCATTTTTAAATCGCCTTTATATTCGGCTATTTCAGCCTTTAATAAATGATAATCTGGCGCATTGTAAGTTGTTGTTGCCATATTCAAAATACGAAGGGCCTCGTCTGGGTTTTTCTCATGCGAATAAACAATCCAAGCAATTCCTTTTTTAGCATAAGCATCATCAGGATTTAATTCTAAAGCTTTTAAATAGTGAACGTACGATGCCTTAATATTACCAGCATGACCATAATAATCGGCTAAATTGGTATATGTCCATTGTTTCATTCCGGAAAGATTCGAAGATTCAGCAATCTTTTTGGCTTGCTCCATATATTTTATGGTAGCATCTAAATTTCCGCGATAGTCTGACCATTTAGATAATCGAATTAAATAATCGAAATCTGTATCGTTTCTAAACGTTTCTAAATATGACTTTGCCAGATCATAATTTCCTAATTCTAAATGCACATCAAAAAGCATTTTTTGGGTTGCTTGTAAAGTTTCGCCAATAGCTTCAGCTTTCTTTAATTGTATAAATGCTTCTTTAAACTTATGCTGTGAAATATAATTTCGGGCTAAAGCTCTTAAATACCCAACCTTTGAGTAGTTGGTCTTTTCATTGGCTTCAATTAAATATTGTTCTGCTTTAATTAATGCATCAATGTTGCCTGTTTTATTAAATAAAAGAGATTGAGATGCTGCTGCCTTTGCTAAATAAGGAAACTGTTGAGGTTCTTTTTCTAGCTTTTTTTCCCAAAAATTAAAGTCTTCCTCAGCCAATCGCAACATCTCGCTCTCAGTATTTTGTAAATAACTATTGTAATCTTCTACATGTGTTATTTTATCTAAATTTTTTGTGCAGCTTGATAAAATGAAAATAAAACCAAGCATTAGGAGTATATTTTTCGTTTTCATGATTCAATATTTTGATTAGTTTGAATTGTTTTGTTTAAAATATCAGAGTATGCGCTTATTACACATACTCTGATGAAGGGCTTCTACCATGGTGAAGCCAGATATGGAAATGAGGTCAAAAAAGGTTTATCGTTTCCATCTACATTATCATTTGATAATCCAGGATTTTCACTAAAATCTTCTCCGCCAAAAATTAATAATAGTTCAACTGTAATAACATCATCGGCTAATGCGCGACCTGTTAAAACATTTTCCCCATCATAAATAGTGGTTTTTCCGTCTAAGGAAACATTTAAAACATCTGTTGCTAAAAGACCCGTAAAAGTTGCGGCATCTAATCCTAAAGCGTTAGTGTCTCCTTCGTTAGCGTAAGCAGGACTTAGCGCAGTTAAATTCGCTTCGAACATGCTTTGAAAAGCGGCGTTTTGTTGAGAAGGCGGTGTAATGTTAAACATATCTTTACTAGAAGCTGAAACAAACACGGTGTTTACTGCAGGTCTTCCCATTTGATCTTGTTGTACATAAGTTCCAGAAAAATCTGGTTCGTATGCCATGAAATCATTGTTATCGTCATTATTTGAACAGTTAAAAGAAATCATTGAAACCGCTAATAGCATCGTTAATATTTTTATATTTTTCATAATTGTTGTTTTAAATTGGTTAATCTTATTTTCTTTTAGTTTCTACCCATGTATTTATGGTTCCCGAACTACCAATCATTGATTTTGGCACTTCTACAACCACAGACATCACATTACTTCCAGCAAAGGTGTCGCTCCCAGGGTCGTTAAAACTTGAGGCATTACCACCAATAATGGCACTATACTGTGCGAAGTCCATAAAAAACGGATCGTCTCTTGGGCCTGCAAAAAAGGACATACCATTATTGCTTGCTACAATAGCAGAAGACCCATACAAACTAATATCTACGACTCCTGTAGCCGAAGCGTTTGTTAAAATAGTACTGTTAATTCCTGTTGACGTTGGAGCTGAAGGACCGAAGAAATACATTTTTCCTTGTCTTGCAATAGCTTGGATAACTAAGTCTTCCACATTATCACCTGTGTTATCAATGTTAAATTCGATTAAAACATTTTCGTCAAAACTTGCAGTTGCCGTTGCAGACGGACTTAATAACCCTTGTACATTGGCAACAAATACTAAATTTTCTGTGTTTTCACCTTGAAAGGCATAAAAATCAGTAATATCGCTTGTTCCTCCTTGAACATCTGGTGCATCAATATGATCTGCTGCTACCACAAAAAATACGGCTAGTGCCAGTATTCCAATTCCTAATACATTTTTAAATTTTTTCATAATTTTTGAGATTTAATTAATAATTTTTCACTTGTGCCAATACCTACGAAGAAATGATAAAGTGGGTTTTGTTAAAGTTTTGTTAACAAGAAATAATTAGGACAGGAAGTCTGAAAAAATCCGAGCTTACAGCCCGTCAATAATAGAGAGATAGAAATTTTTTGATGCGAAGAATATCTTCAAAAAAACTTTGAAAAAAGTGGAAAGCCAAAAATTAAAACAAAAAAAGACCTTCAATTTCTTGAAAGTCTTTTATTGATGTGGAGAAGATCGGGCTCGAACCGACGACCTCTTGACTGCCAGTCAAGCGCTCTAGCCAACTGAGCTACATCCCCAATACTTTATTTTAATCCACTTAAAACCAATACAGGAATACGACTGTAGAAATCTTTTTTAAGAATTGTATTTTTTTCCCATTTTTTAGCAAAAAAACCACGTTTACGTCTTACAACACATAACATATCTGGGTTATGCGATTGAAAATGTTCTAATACCCCTTGGAAAGTTGTAGGGTTTTCGGTAGTGGTAATATTGTTCACTATAGTCTTCAAATCTTTATGTAATTCAAAGTCGCCTTCTTTATGAAATGGTGTTTTTACCAATAACAAATCTGTTGTTGCCTTAAATTTATCTTTAATGGCTATTAGAGGTTTTAAAACGCCTTCTTTTTTTATTATAGCCGATTTTACTGCCATTAATATGTTTGAGATAGCCGAAAACTTATAGCCCTCTGGAACAATAAGTGCTGGAACATCCATTTGCTTCACAATCTTACCAGAAGTTTTTCCTAAATACACTTCATCTTTAATAGAATTTGTTCTAGGTTCAATTAAAACCAAATCAACATCAGCAGCTTTACATGCCAATTCTAATGTGTCAATAAGTTTTCCTTTTAATGTTTTCACTATTACCTCAACACCTTTGGTATCTATTTGTGAAACCAAATCTTCTAAAAAAGCCTTACTTTCTTTTTCAATAATTTGGTCGACCTTAATCATAGTACCAGCCTTGGTATAAACATTATATACTTGAACTATAAAAAGTCTTGCTCCAAATGCTTCTGCAAAATCAACTGCATACTGCAAATGGCTAACCGCATTTTTTGATGATCCTACAGGAACTAAAATATTATTCATACCAAAAATTTTAAAGCTAAATTTACAATAAATTTGAAGCAAAAGTAAACATTTTAATGATTCGTAAAGCAACTATAAACGATATAGATTCTATAATTGAAATTACAAAGGCCTGTGCCGCTCATATGATTTCTAAAAATATTTTTCAGTGGAACGAATATTATCCCAATAATCTGGCTTTTACCAAAGATTTACATGAGGATGAACTGTATGTTTTAGAGCTCAAAAATAAAATTATAGGAAGCATAACTATTTCAACATTTATGGACGAAGAATATATTCCAGTAAATTGGTTAACACCTAACAATAATAATATTTACATTCATAGGCTAGCTGTTCATCCTAATTATCAGGGTAAAGGCTATGCGCAACAACTTATGCAATTTGCTGAAAATTATTCCAAAGAAAACAACTATGCTTCTATTCGGTTAGACACCTTTTCGCAAAACAAACGAAACCAAAAATTTTACGAACTTCGCGGATATAAAAAACTAGAACCTATATATTTCCCTAAACAAAGTGAACATCCTTTTCACTGTTACGAATTAGTCTTTTGAGCGCAACCATTAGTTTAAAACATATCAACAAACTTGCTATTCCAGCTTTAATTGCGGGAGTATCAGAACCCGTATTATCCTTAACCGACGCCGCTATTGTTGGAAATATTGATATAAATGCCACCGAATCTTTAGCAGCAGTGGGTATTGTTACCACTTTTATGTCAATGCTTATTTGGGTATTAGGACAAACCAGAAGCGCCATTTCATCCATAGTTTCGCAATATGTTGGAGCAAATAATTTAGACGATATTAAAAATCTGCCTTCGCAAGCCATTTTCATTATTACATCGCTTAGTATTCTTATTATTTTTAGCACATATCCATTTGCAAGACAAATTTTTAAGCTTTACAATGCCTCAAATCTAATATTAGATTACAGTATCGATTATTACAAAATACGTGTTTTAGGGTTTCCATTTACCTTATTTACAATTGCAGTTTTTGGTGCTTTTCGCGGGTTGCAAAACACCTTTTACCCCATGATAATAGCTATTATTGGGGCAGCGTCAAACATCATTCTAGATGTTATTTTGGTTTATGGGATTGAGGGTGTACTAAATCCAATGCATATTAAAGGCGCTGCTTATGCCAGTGTTATCGCTCAGTTATTAATGGCAATTTTTGCAGCGGTTTATCTTCTTAAAAAAACCGATATCCCTTTAATTCCAAGCTTTCCATTTAATCCTGAAATAAAACGATTTATTTTAATGATTCTAAATCTATTTGTTAGAACTATAGCGCTAAACGTAACACTCTATTTGGCAAGTGCCTTTGCCACAAGTTATGGCGCAGAATATATTGCAGCCTATACCATAGCCATTAATTTGTGGTTTTTTGGTGCTTTTATTGTAGATGGTTACGCCAGCGCAGGTAATATTATTTCTGGCAAGTTATATGGAGCAAAATCCTTTAAAACACTGATAACATTAAGTAATAAACTTATAAAATATGGCATTCTAATTGGCATCTTTTTAGGTATTTTAGGAGCCGTATTCTATTATCCCATTGGGCGTATTTTCACAAAAGAACCCGAAGTGTTAAATGCCTTTTATCATGTATTCTGGATTGTATTAGTCATGCAGCCACTTTGTACCCTAGCTTTTATTTTCGATGGTATTTTCAAAGGTCTCGGTAAAATGAAGTACTTGAGAAACGTGCTATTATTTTCAACCTTTTTAATTTTCATACCTATATTATTGTGGTTAGATAATTTAGGTTATAAGCTTCATGCAATTTTTATAGCCATAACATTCTGGATTATAGCTCGAGGTATTCCTTTAATCATAAAATTCAGAAAAATATTTATACCGCTAGCACAAAACAATTAACTTTGCATCTTAGATTAAGAAACAACTATGTATCTATTTTTAGCCTTAATTCAACAAGTTGATATTGAAGAAAAATTAAAAAACGCCCCAGACCAAGGTTATGAAATAGGCGTTTTTATAGGTTCTATGTTGCCTTTCGTTATACTAGTGGCATTAGCATATTTAATGTATCGATATAGTAAAAATAAAAACCAACAATAAAGCCTTATGGATATCATGTCGTTCGTCAGCGGAAACGGATTATTTCTAGTACTAGCTCTAGTGCTAATTATCGTATACTTTGTTAACAAAAGAAAAAGAAGATAATGGGAAACAACATTCGCATCACAAAACAGTTCTCTTTTGAAACCGGACATGCACTATACGGCTACGACGGAAAATGCAAAAACGTTCACGGACACAGTTACAAACTCTCGGTAACCGTAATTGGTAAACCCATAACTGACAATACAAACGTTAAATATGGTATGGTAATCGACTTTGGCGACCTTAAAAAAATTGTGAAAGAAGAAATTGTCAATGTCTTTGACCACGCCACCGTTTTCAACAAAAACACACCGCATGTCGAGTTAGCTAAAGAACTACAAGATCGCGGACACAATGTGTTACTAGTTGATTATCAACCAACTAGTGAGATGATGGTTTTAGACTTTGCCAAAAAAATAAGTAAACGCTTACCTAAACATATCAGTTTACATTCCTTAAAACTTCAAGAAACCGAAAGTTCGTTTGCCGAATGGTTTCAATACGATAATATTTAGGGCGCCTGCCTGTCCGCGGGCAGGTTCCCACAAGGGTCGGGCTTTCTGTTGCAAATCCTCGCTTCGTACCTCGCTGTGGGCTTTACAATGCAATCCCTAACACAAGCCTCTAGGTCAAATTAGCTTCAAGCACAAATATTCATGCATTTGTGGCTATTTTATTTATATTTACTTCATGAATATTCCAAAAGGGAAAAAAATATATTTCGCTTCAGATAACCATTTAGGAGCCCCTACCACAGAAGCTTCTTTTCCTCGCGAAAAGAAATTTGTAGCTTGGTTAGACGAAATAAAACAAGACGCTGCAGCTATTTTCCTTTTAGGCGATTTATTCGATTTTTGGTTTGAGTATAAAACCGTTGTTCCCAAGGGGTTTACCAGAACTTTAGGCAAACTTGCAGAAATTAGCGATTCTGGTATTCCTATACATTACTTTGTTGGAAATCACGACCTATGGATGAATGGTTATTTTGAAGAAGAACTAAACATACCTGTTTATCATAAACCTGAAGAATTCAAATTTAACGACAAGACTTTTTTTATAGGTCATGGCGATGGTTTAGGCCCTGGAGACAAAGGCTATAAGCGCATGAAAAAAGTATTTACTAATCCATTTTTTAAATGGGTTTTTAAATGGGCGCATCCAGATATTGGCATGCGCATAGCACAGTATTTTTCTGTAAAAAACAAACTCATTTCAGGCGATGATGATGCTAAATTTTTAGGTGAAGACCAAGAGTGGCTGGCTCAATATTGTAAACGCAAATTAGAAGACAAACATCGTGATTATTTCGTCTTCGGGCACAGGCATTTACCTTTAAAAATTAAACTCAATGAAAAGTCGACATATGTTAATCTTGGCGACTGGGTTCAGTATTATACTTATGGTGTTTTTGATGGTGAACAAATGGAATTAAAAGAATATTAATCTTCCTTTTCGTGTTCTTCTAAATCTTTGGTTAAATCTAATTTTCTAAACGACGGTGAAACTAACCCTGTAGTAACCGCAGTAATTAACGTCATGGTACCACCAAAAACAACAGCAGTTACGGTGCCCATAAGTTTTGCAGTAACACCACTTTCAAAAGCACCCAATTCATTTGAAGAGCCAACAAACATAGAGTTTACCGATGATACACGCCCACGCATATGGTCTGGAGTTTTTATCTGTAGTATTGTTTGGCGAATAACCATCGAAACACCATCAGTCATCCCACTAAAGAACAGTGCAAGAAGTGATATCCAAAATACAGACGACAGGCCAAAAACAATTATACACACCCCAAATCCAAAAACAGCAGCAATCAATTTCATTCCTGCATTTTTACTAATTGGAATATAAGCAGTAACCAACATTGTTAAAAATGCACCAACAGCAGGCGCAGCTCTAAGTACACCAAAGCCTTCGCTTCCTACTTTTAAAATATCTTGTGCAAAAACTGGTAACAGTGCAATAGCTCCACCAAATAAAACGGCAATCATATCTAGAGTCATCGCGCCTAAAATAGCTTTTGTTTTGAATACAAAACGAACGCCTTCTTTCAAGCTTTCAATAACCGGTTCGCCAATTTTGGGATTTAAAATAGGCTTCCTTTTTATTTGAAGCAATATGAAAAAAGAGAGTAATACCAAGCCAAAAATGATGCAAAGCGACCAATGCACCCCTATCCAGCTAATAAAAAAGCCTCCAAATGCGGGACCTAATACACTTGCCATTTGCCAAGTAGAACTATTCCATGTCGCAGCATTTGGGTATATTTTTTTAGGTACAATTAAAGCGACAAGCGAAAATATGGTTGGCCCAAAAAAGGAACGTAAAAAACCACCAAAAAACACTAAAGCATAAATAGAATATAAAATGGTTTTGGTAGTCCAATCGCCAACTACCTCATCCCAAGTTAAAAGAAACAAACCTAGACTGATTAAGGAAAACGCTGCTATACACGTTGCGAGTAAATTGCGCTTTTCTTTTTGATCTACTATATGGCCCGCAAAAAGCGCCATGGTAAAGGCAGGAATAATTTCCATAAGACCAATAATACCCAAAGAAAGTGGATCTTTAGTAAGGCTATACACTTGCCACTCAATAACAATAAATTGCATAGACCAACCAAAAACTAAAACAAATCGTACCAATAAAAAAATGTTAAACTCTTTTATTCGTAATGCTGCATAGGGATCGGTTTTTGCCATAATTTAGCTCCAGCGCTACTTTTGTTTTTTAATATCTCTTAATTTTAACTGTAAACTCACATTACCTCTCCATTCATTTTCATCAATAGAATAAACAGCTCTAAACGGTTTTCCTTCTGAAATCATTGTGAATTTGTCACCCATTCCAAAACCAATGCCTACCATTCTACTTGAAGATTCAGGTTGTGTAGCTGTAAGTCTTAAATGTGTTTTATCTTCTCCCACGCATTTACCATAACCTGTATCTATTAAATTTTCACTTATAAAAACAGGTGTCATGTTGTTTGGGCCAAAAGGCGCAAATTGCTTTAAAATTCTGTAGAATTTAGGTGTAATATCTTTTAAATCAATTTTAGCATCAATTTTTATTTCAGGTATTAGTAAATTTCTATCGATAGTGCGTGAAACCTCAGCTTCAAAAGCTTGTTTAAAAGCCTCATAATTTTTTTCTTCAAGGGTTAATCCTGCGGCATATTTATGACCTCCAAATTGCTCAATATATTCGCTACAGGCTTCCAAAGCATTATAAATATCAAAATCTCTTACCGATCGTGCAGATGCAGCTAATTTTTCGCCACTTTTAGTAAAAACTAATGTAGGTCTGTAATAAGTTTCTGTTAATCTAGAAGCTACAATTCCAATCACACCTTTATGCCAGTCTTTATGGTAAACTACTGTAGTAAGACGGTCTTGTTCGTTGTGCTCTTCAATTTGTTTTAGAGCCTCTTCGGTAATTTGTTTATCGGTTTCACGTCGGTCTAAATTATAGTCGTTAATTTCTGCCGCATATTTAGCAGCCATATCAGGCTCTTCTTCGGTTAATAAAGAAACAGCGTAATTTCCGTGCTTCATTCGGCCCGCTGCATTTATTCTTGGGGCTATTACAAAAACTACATCTGTAATTGTTAAACTCGTTTTTTCAACCTTATCTAATATGGCTTTTATTCCAGACCTAGGATTGGTGTTTATTACTTTCAAACCAAAATAAGCTAGCACTCTATTTTCTCCATCAATTGGAACAATATCCGCACCAATAGCAGTAGCGACTAAGTCTAAATATTCAGTTAAATCTTTGGCAGTTTTTCCTTCTTTTAAAGCCAAGGCTTGAATTAATTTAAAGCCAACACCGCAACCGCATAATTCTTTATAAGGATATTCACAATCTTCTTGTTTTGGGTCTAATACTGCCACAGCATCTGGTATTGTGTCACCAGGTCTGTGATGATCGCAAATAATAAAATCAATACCTAATGTTTTGGCATGGGCTATTTTTTCAACTGATTTAATACCACAGTCAAGCGCAATAATTAGAGAAAACTCATGTTCCAGCGCGAAGTTGATACCTTTATAAGAAATTCCATAACCCTCATCATATCTATTAGGAATGTATGTGTAAATGAGGTTGTGCTTTGTTTTTAAATAAGAAGACATTAACGCAACGGCAGTGGTTCCGTCAACATCATAGTCACCATAAACTAAAATATTTTCTTTATTAGCTATAGCTTGTTCAATACGCGCAACAGCTTTATCCATATCTTTCATAAGATACGGATCGTGTAAATCTTTTAAACTTGGTCTGAAAAATAATTTAGCATCTTTATAAGTTTCAATGCCTCTTTGCACTAAAAGTGTTGCTGTAATCGAATCAACTTGAAGCGCTTTTTGCAAGCCTTCAATTTTTTCTTTATCAGGTTTAGGTTTTAGTGTCCAACGCATCGAGAGAGTGATATTAATAAATTATGTTGTAATAGCTTAATTAGTGGAAGATTTTTTATTTTTTATGAAAGTGCGTTTCAATTTTTAATTCTGAAAATTGGCGAAACATTTCCATAACACCACAATACTTCTCGATGGATAAATCTACAGCTCTTTGTAATTTTTTTTCATTTAAATCATCTCCGTAAAAATAAAAATGCATAGCAACTTTGTCGTAATATTTTGGGTGTTCATCAGTTAAATTAGCTTCTATTTCAATATTGAAATCTTCAACATTTAACTTCATCTTTTTAATTAAAGCCGCAACATCTAACCCAGAACATCCTGCTAAACCAGAAAGCATTAACGCTTTTGGGCGGTAACCTTCGCCTTGACCTCCATTTTCTTCACCTGCGTCAATAAATAAGTTATGCCCTGACGGATTTGTGCTTTCAAACCTCATATTTCCTAACCATTTTGTACTAACCTTTACTGCCATTGTTATATTTTTTGTTTCTTGTAGTATTATTTTTTAATTAAATTGAAAAACAAAAACATCTTTAACGGCACTATTTCTCGATAGAATAATTGCCCTGATGTTTCGTATAAGTATCAAAAATACTACAAAAAAAACAACTATGCCTTTAGTAACACCATTATCTGCCAATCATGATTTAGAAACCAAGGAACTCGCTGAGTTTTTCAATGAAACCTTAGGTTTTTGTCCCAATTCGGTATTGACCATGCAACGTCGTCCTGCTATTAGCAAGGCTTTTATTAATTTGAATAAGGCAGTTATGGCCAATGAAGGCAGAGTCACATCAGCATTAAAACGGATGATTGCATGGGTGTCAAGTAATGCTACGGGCTGCAGATATTGTCAGGCACATGCCATACGTGCGGCAGAGCGTTACGGTGCAGAACAAGAACAACTAGATAATATTTGGAAATACCGAACACATCCTGCTTTTAACGAAGCTGAACGTGCTGCGCTAGATTTTAGTTTAGCCGCAAGCCAAGTGCCAAATGCCGTAGATGAAAACATTAAAAAACAATTATACAAATACTGGGATGAAGGTGAAATTGTTGAAATGTTGGGTGTAATTTCTTTGTTTGGATATTTAAACAGATGGAATGACTCTATGGGAACAAGTATTGAAGACGGTGCTGTAGAAAGCGGTGAACAGTACTTAGGCAAACATGGTTGGGAAAAGGGGAAGCATATTTAATTCCTGCGAAAGCAGGAATCTCTTGAGGTGTATCGAGATTTTTTATTAGCCACGAAAACACGAATAATTTTTTTGAACCTTTCCAGAAATGGGGAGGTTTTTTTTAATGAATTTAATAAAAAATTCATGTCTTAAACTGTTTGAGGTTAATGATATAGTTTAGTATAAATAAGTTAGACCAAATCATATTGAAGAATAGAGGCATTTAAAAAACTACATTTTCCTACCTTTGAAACCCTATGAACGAGCATTTCAAATCAATTATTCTGCAAAACACTGGTGCGTCTTCTTTATTTGAAAAAGAAGTCATTCAGGAATTATGGAGTGGTTATGGTAAAATTATACGTATTTCATTAGAAAATTCTACTTTAGATAGCGTTATTGTTAAACATGTGCAATTACCTAGGCGTCATAATCACCCTCGAGGATGGAATACAGATATTGGTCATCAAAGAAAATTAAAATCTTATGAAGTAGAAACCACTTGGTATGAGCTGCACAGTAAAAATAGTATGGCACGCTTACCAAAGTGTTTTGCTATTGAAAGTCAACATGACGAAACATTAATAGTACTTGAAGACTTAGATAAAGCAGGTTTCCCACTACGAAAACAAAACGTAACATGGCAAGATATAGAAACTTGTTTAGAGTGGTTGGCACAATTTCATGCAAGTTATTTAGGTAAAGTTCCAAACGGGCTTTGGGAAGTTGGCACCTATTGGCATTTGGAAACTAGGCCTCAAGAACTAGAGGTTTTACAAGATAAAGCATTGAAAAATGCTGCTGTAGCCATTAACAATAAACTGAATAGCTGTAACTTTAAAACATTTGTTCATGGCGATGCTAAATTGGCGAACTTCTGTTTTTCTGAAAATGGACAAGTTGCAGGAGTAGATTTTCAATATGTAGGCGGTGGATGTGGTATGAAAGATGTAGCCTATTTCGTTGGAAGTTGCCTTAATGAAAGTGATTGCGAACGTTTAGAATCAAAACTATTAGACACCTACTTTACACATTTACATAAAGCTCTTGGTAAAAAAAATGAAGCACTTGAAAATGAATGGCGCCCTTTATATCGTGTGGCTTGGGCAGATTTTCATCGCTTTTTAAAAGGTTGGAGCCCTAGCCATTGGAAAATTAATACTTATAGTGAACGTATAACTACTGAAGTCATTAAAAACATACAGTAATGGATTTACAACATTTAGCAAATATAGCTATTGAAGCTGCACTTTCTGCTGGAAAAATTATTCAGAAGTACATAAATGAAAACATTATTGTGGAGAAAAAAGTAGCAGGATCTAATTATGCTTCTCAAGTAGTTACAAAAGTAGATCGTGAATGTGAACGTGTTATTTTATCCCATTTAAAGCCAACTTGTAAAGCGCTTGATATTGGCTTATTATCAGAAGAAACGGAAGATGATGGCAGCCGATTTGAAAAAGATTTCTTTTGGTGCATAGACCCATTGGATGGTACACTAGCATTTATTAATAAACAACCTGGGTTTTCTGTTGCTATTGCTTTAATTGCAAAAGATGGAACACCTGTAATTGGCGTTGTGTTTGATCCGAGTACGGAAACATTATACCATGCCATAAAAAGAAACGGAGTTTATAAAAATAGAATGCCTTGGACCATTAAAAATACGAATGACTATTTGACTTACTTGACGGATAAAAAACTAAGAGATACACCTAAGTTTACTGAAATACAAGAAATACTTTGCAAATATGAAGTTAACTTGGGATTAAAAGGAATTAAAGAAATCTCAGGAGCAGGTGCAGTAATGAATGCTATTTTTGTTTTAGATAACGGACCTGCATGTTTTTTAAAGCTCCCAAAAAAAGAAGTTGGAGGAGGCAGTATTTGGGACTTTGCCGCTACAGCTTGTATTTACCACGAACTCGGTTTACCAGCAACAAATTTTAATGGTGGAGCATTAGATTTAAATAAAAAGGATGGTACTTTTATGAATCATCAAGGTGTTTATTATTCCAATACATAATAATGTTTGGTTAAATCATTTTTTTGATTCTTTCCCTCAACACCGGCAACACCTCAACCTCAAACCAAGGGTTTTTAGTCAACCAAAACCTATTTCGTGGGCTTGGGTGTGGCAAGGGCAGATATTGAGGTAAATATTCTTGAAAATTATCAACTGTTTCAGTCAATGTTTTTTTAGCATTTTTTTCCAAATAATACTTTTGAGCATACATGCCTATTAAAATAACCAACTCCACATTTTTTAGTTCATCAAATAAAGGTTTATGCCATTGTGGTGCACATTCTGGTCGTGGTGGTAAATCGCCTGTTTTACCTTTTCCTGGGTAGCAAAAACCCATGGGGATAATGGCGAACTTGGTTTCATCGTAAAAATCTTCTTCAGACACATTGAGCCATTTACGCAATTGTTTGCCGCTAGCATCGTCCCAAGGAACTCCAGAAGCATGTACTTTTGTACCTGGTGCTTGTCCTATAATAACGATTTTAGCTTCAGGATGTGCTGTAACTACAGGTCGCGGACCTAAAGCCAAATGCGATTTACAAATGGTGCATTGTTTTATTTGGTTGAGTAAATCTTGCATGTGATGTAAGATTCTGAATCGCGTTTTATATGATATCGATTTGTTTATTTTTCCACCAATGGTTCTCCCTTAAAACTCAAGCCTTCAAAACCTGTTTTCATAAAATTTCTGATATTTTGATGTCCGTTACCGTTTGGGTCTTTTAACACATCATCAAAATAATATTGTCCAAAACAGGCTAATGTTTCTTCTTTAGATAAGCCTTGTACTTTTGCGAATGCAAACAATTGACAAGAACCTGAATTTTGTCCTACGGCATTATCTAAAGCCCCATTTTTAAAAGCTGTGGGGTTAAAACTGTAGTTGGTTTCTATAACATTCATGGTTTCAGAAAACTCAATTTGTTCGGGACTTTCTTTTAACTTTTTCTTGAAAGATGTAATATTCATTTTATGTTAAATTCTATTTGCTTTTTCCGCCAACAACCACAACAATCTCACCTTTTGGTGGTTTGTTTGTATAATATTCTAAAACTTCTTTAGCGCTTCCGCGAATGGTTTCTTCGAAAAGCTTGGTTAATTCACGTGATACAGAAACGAGACGGTCTTCGCCAAAATATTCACAAAAATGACCTAAGGTTTTTACCAGTTTATGAGGGCTTTCGTAAAATATCATGGTTCTGGTTTCTTCGGCTAATAATAATAGTCGGGTTTGGCGTCCTTTTTTTACGGGTAAAAAGCCTTCAAAAACAAACTTATCATTTGGTAAGCCAGAATTTACCAATGCAGGCACAAAAGCTGTTGCTCCTGGTAAACATTCTATATCTATTCCATTTTCTATACAGGCACGAGAAAGTAAAAAACCAGGATCTGAAATAGCCGGTGTTCCTGCATCGCTGATGAGGGCAATCGAAGTACCACTTTTTAGTTTCTGAATGATGTTTTCAACCGTTTTATGCTCATTATGCATATGATGCGATTGCATGTGCGTTGAAATTTCGAAATGCTTTAATAATTTCCCTGAAGTTCTGGTATCTTCTGCTAAAATTAAATCGACTTCTTTTAGTACTTCTATGGCTCTAAAGGTGATGTCCTTTAAATTTCCAATGGGAGTTGGAACGATAAATAATTTACTCATATGTGTTAGTGATTGCCGTGGTTAGCTTTTGGCGAGGCGCGCATCGAGCCAAAACTATGAACAAAAAGCACGACCGCGCTTTTTTTGCGCGGTAACACCATAGTTTTAATTAAACTTAGCTTCTATAATTTCTAAAAATCGCTCTTCGAATTCTTCTTTTCCTTCCCAATTGTTATAATCTGGTTTTACGATAGTTTCAATAAAATGTTTTGCTTCGTTATAGGTAGTAATGGTGTTAAGTTGCGATAAAACTCTGTTATAATCTTCGGTTTCGCCATTAAAAAGGTGCTTGATAAAGGCAATTTTATCATTTAGCCCAATTTTAAAACCACCATTTTTGAGAGCATCATTTAAAGATTTTTTACCGTTTGAAACTCCATTTTGGGTTTTTGTAATAGGCTCGAAAACTGGTGTTTCTTCAAATCCAGCAGTAATATCTTCTAGGTCGTGCCTTTTTATAGGGGTTTTAGGGATAGCCTCTTCAAATACGGTTTCTATCTGCTCAGTTTCATCTGGCATAAACTCTACCATGTCTTTAATTTTATTCATAACAGGTTCCATTATGGCATCGTCTTCAACATCGTCAAGATTTATGTATATTTTGTCTTCAACCTCGATATTGTCGCTAATTTTGTTGTTAAAAGCGGTGTCAAGCATACCAAAAAAAGACGAGTCGTTGCCAATTGTAGGCAAGTCGCCTTCAAAATTTTCGTGTGCAAATTTGAGCACAGAAAGTTTTTCGTAAAGCGCAGTAACTTCAGCATGCATTTTTATGACATCTTCTTTCCCTTTCAATTTGAGAATTCTATGTGCGATACTGACAAGTTCAGATTCCAGCTTCTTCTTCATTGTTTATAAATTTTTAATTAATGCACTTTAGCTTTTTGATTTTTAATAAATTTGCGTCACCTTTATACAAACGATAAATTGCTTTCTTTTAGTGTTAAAATTACGAAATGTTTCTTGAAAATACAGTAAATCATAAAGAACAATTTGGATGGATTGAAGTTATCTGTGGTTCCATGTTCTCTGGAAAAACCGAAGAATTAATCCGTAGGCTTAAGCGTGCGCAATTCGCAAGACAGAAAGTTGAGATTTTTAAACCTGCCATAGACGTGCGTTATGATGAGGATATGGTTGTTTCTCATGATGCTAACGAAATACGCTCTACACCTGTACCTGCAGCCGCTAACATTCCTATTTTGGCCGATGGGTGTGATGTTGTTGGTATTGATGAAGCTCAGTTTTTTGATGATGAAATTGTTCGAGTTTGTAACGATTTAGCAAATAAAGGAGTGCGTGTTATTGTAGCTGGCTTAGATATGGATTTTAAAGGCAATCCTTTTGGCCCCATGCCCAATTTAATGGCCACGGCAGAATATGTTACTAAAGTTCATGCCGTTTGCACCAGAACTGGAAATCTAGCGCAATATAGTTATAGAAAAAATCAAAATGACAACTTAGTATTACTTGGTGAGGTTAATGAATACGAGCCATTAAGTAGAGCCGCTTATTATAAGGCGATGCTACGTGATAAGGTAAGAAATATGAAGGTAAATGAAGCCGAAGAAATTATTAATAAGCCAAAAGACTCCAATGCCTAAAGCACAACAAACGGTGCTTGAAATTGACTTACAAGCATTGAAGCATAATTTTGAATATCTCAAATCTAAATTACAACCTAATACTAAATTTTTAGCAGTTGTAAAGGCGTTTGCTTATGGAAGTGATGCCCATAAAATTGCACAATTTTTACAAGAATTAAATGCCGATTATTTTGCTGTGGCCTACACTAATGAAGGTGTTGAACTGAGAGAAGCTGGTATTACTAAACCCATTTTAGTTTTGCATCCGCAAACTGTAAATTTTAAAGTACTTATTGAACACTGTTTAGAGCCTAGTATTTATAGTTCTAAAATTTTAAATGAGTTTATTGATGTGGCTTCCAAGGAAAATCAAACCAATTATCCTATTCATATTAAATTCAACACGGGTTTAAACCGGTTAGGGTTTTCTCAAAATGAAACTGATGGAATTGTTTCAAAATTGAAAAACACCAAAGTGGTGAAAGCAAAATCAATATTTTCACATTTAGCGGCTAGTGAAGATTTAAATGAAAAAGATTTTACAATAAGTCAAATATTAACATTCAAAGAGATTGCCAAAAGTTTTGAGAAAGGCATCGGTTATAAACCATGGCTTCATATGTGTAATACATCTGGTATATTAAATTATCCTGAAGCCCACTTTGATATGGTAAGGAGTGGCATTGGTTTGTATGGCTTTGGGAATTCAGAAAAAGAAAATAAAAATTTTAAACCCATTGGCACTTTAAAGACCATTATTTCCCAAATTCATACAGTAAAAAAAGGCGAATCTGTAGGTTATAATCGTGCCTATAAAAGTGATACGGTGCTAAAAACAGCCACTTTGCCGATTGGTCATGCTGATGGCATTGGAAGGCAATATGGAAAAGGCAAAGGGTTTGTAACTATAAATGGACAGAAAGCACCCATTGTTGGAAATGTTTGTATGGATATGATTATGGTAGATGTTTCAAATATTGATTGTAATGAAGGTGATGAAGTTATTGTTTTTGGCAAAAATACAACCGCGGAAAACCTAGCTATTACCGCTGAAACTATTTCATACGAACTTATTACTGCTGTATCTCAGCGGGTTAAAAGAATATTTACCGAATAAAAAAGACAACTCTAGTGTGGTAGTTAACCTTCTGTTTTAGTCTATAATTTCCTTTATGTGACTTTTTTAATTATCTTGGTCTAAGTAATATAACCATTAAATCAAATTAAAATGTTAAAAGAGTTTAAAGATTTTATCATGACGGGTAACGTTGTGGAATTTGCCGTAGCTGTAATAATGGCAGGAGCTATAGGAAGTGTTGTTAACGGATTTGTTAGTAACATAGTTATGCCAGTTGTTGGTCACTTTTCAGGTGGGATGGATTTCTCGCAGATGAAAGTTGTACTTGACGAAGCTGTTGTTGATGCTGCCGGTGCAGTAGTTACACCAGAAAATGCCATTATGTGGGGTTCTTGGGTTAACACTATTGTTAATTTAATAATTGTAGGTTTAGTGATGTTTTTAATCATTAAGGCATACAACAAAACTAAAAAACCAGTAGAAGAAGCTCCAGCTGAACCTGCAGGACCTTCTCAAGAAGATTTACTCGCTGAGATAAGAGATTTGCTTAAAAAATAACAATCTGTTAAATAAATAACAACCTGTTATTTGTTGTTAAAAAGCCCCTGTTTTTGAAAAATGAGGGCTTTTTTTAGATTTTAAAATGGAATTAATACTTAGTTTTGTCGACACAAAATTTATTAAAAGTTAGAAAAATGAAAGTAGCTGTTGTTGGCGCCACAGGAATGGTTGGTGAAGTGATGTTAAAAGTTCTCGCAGAACGTAATTTTCCTGTTACAGAATTAATTCCTGTAGCATCAGAAAGATCTGTTGGAAAAATAATAACATACAAACGAACAGATTATAAAGTAGTTGGACTAGAAACAGCAGTTTCTATGAAACCACATATTGCCTTGTTTTCAGCAGGTGGAAGCACATCGTTAGAATGGGCTCCTAAATTTGCAGAAGCTGGTACAACCGTAATTGATAATTCTTCTGCTTGGAGAATGGACCCAACAAAAAAACTAGTCGTTCCAGAAATAAACGCCAATGAATTAACTAAAGATGATAAAATTATTGCTAACCCAAATTGTTCTACAATTCAATTGGTAATGGCTTTAAACCCGCTTCATAAAAAATACAAAATGAAACGTGTTGTGGTATCAACATACCAATCGGTTTCTGGAACTGGAGTAAAGGCTGTACGTCAATTAGAAAACGAAATAGCCGGTGTTAAAGGCGAAATGGCTTATCCTTACCCTATTGGTAGAAACGCATTACCACATTGTGACGTTTTTGAAGAAAATGGGTATACTAAAGAGGAAATGAAATTAGCCAGAGAACCTCAAAAAATAATGAATGATAGAACATTCTCTGTTTCCGCAACAGCTGTTAGAATTCCTACTGCTGGTGGGCATTCAGAATCTGTAAATGTGGAGTTTGAAAATGATTTTGATTTAGCTGACGTTCGTAAATTACTTCATGAAACTCCAGGAGTTGTTGTTCAAGATAACACCGATACCAATACGTATCCAATGCCTATTTTCGCTCATGAAAAAGACGACGTTTTTGTTGGTAGAATAAGAAGAGATGAAACACAACCTAACACTTTAAACATGTGGATTGTAGCAGACAACTTACGTAAAGGCGCTGCAACTAATACGATTCAAATTGCGGAGTACTTAATTGAAAACAACTTAGTTTAGATTATTAATTCTTAGATTATATAATGAACTCCTGCGTTTTTAACGTAGGAGTTTCTTTTTTTGAAATGTTAACAAGAGGACTAAATAAAACAATCAAATAGCTTTTTTGTATATTTAAGGCGATTCTATTCCCTCCTTAAACGAATTATTAATGCGCTATCTTGTTATCATATGCATTGTATTTACCACTTTTGTAGCTCAGGCACAAAATGAGGCAAACAATTGGTTCTTTGGTTCTAAGGTTGGATTAAAATTTGATGGATTTACTAAACCCGTCGTTCAATATGGTGAGCTAAACACTTTAGAGGGTTGTGCTTCTATTTCAGATAGTTCTGGTAATCTTTTATTTTATTCTGATGGTTCTACAGTTTGGTCGAGAAACCATCAAATCATGCCGAATGGAACAGGTCTGCTTGGAGATGAATCTAGCACACAATCTGCTATAATTGTGCCTCATCCTACTCAAAGTCATCTATTCTATCTATTTACGGTTGGCTCTACTCAAATTCCTACCGGTTATCATTATTATACCATAGACATGACACTCAATAATGGGTTTGGTGATGTTACTGGTGTCTCAGTTGATTTGTCTGGAGACGATAACGGATTTGATTGGTCTGAAAAAATTACAGCAGTATATGGAAATACCTGTAATACAGTTTGGGTTATTTCATTAGTTAGAAACAAGTTTTATGCCTATAAAATCGATGCCAATGGGGTTAGCTCAACACCTGTAATATCCGAAGTAAATTTTACAGCTTCAAGATTATCAAGAGGATACTTAAAAGCTTCACCTAATGGAAAAAAAATAGTTGCAGCACATCAAGGAATTAATGGAAGTGATAACGGGCTTTACCTTTATGATTTCAATAATGATACGGGTGAAGTAATTGAGAATAACATCACATTGTTCGATAGAAATACTCAAGTTTATGGAATTGAGTTTTCATCAAAAACCAACAAACTTTATGCATCAACTATAAATAACGAACAATATAAGTTATACCAGTTTGATTTGACAGCCGCTAGCATTAAAAATTCAGGTATCATTATTCATCAAGAACAACCAGCATTTAGAGGTGCTTTGCAACTTGGGCCAGATCTTAAAATTTATGTGACTATCCCCGAAACTTATCTTATTGGCAGTAATTACATTGATGTTATTAATTACCCTGAGCTTGACGGCGTACTCTGTGATTTCGAGGAAGATTACATCTTTTTTGGTGCTGATAATTATGTGATGCAAGGGTTGCCTCCTTTTATTCAATCCTTTTTTTACGAAAATGAAATAAACATAGTCAACCCCAATGAAGAGGTCTCTGTAACCAGTAGCGATTTAGAACTTTGTTTAGGTGATAGTTATACACTTGAAGGTGAAGATATTCAAGGTGCAATTTACCAATGGTCTTATAGTGATGGCAATGTTGTAGTAAACCTCCCTACGCCAACCCCTGCACATCAATTAACGGTAAACACATTAGGTGATAACACTCCAGGAACGTATACTTTAAAAATTACCACCAACGATGAATGTAACACCCTATTAATTGGTAAAGCCGATGTGTCTTTTACAGCGCCTCCAACAGTTAATTCTCCAACTTTTTTAACGACATGTGATACTTTTGATAATGACTCAAATGACGGGTTAACAACCTTTAATCTAGAAGAAAGTATAACCGATTTATTTACAGGTTTTGCAGCAGATTACGAGGTTTATTTCTATTTAAATGATAACGATGCTACTACCGATATTCTAAACGAGAATAGTTTACCAGTTTTTTACTATAACACCACCCCAAACCAAATTTTAACCGCAAAAGTGTACAGAAAGAATTCTGATTGTTATGTTTTAGGACAATTACAACTGGGTGCCAATTCAGGACAAAATCTTAACGCAATCGATGTACAAGGATGTAGCGAAACCAACATGGCTTTATTTGATTTAGACGCACAATTAGAAAGTATAGGATCGCTAAATGGATTACCCAATAACGTGGATATACAATTTTTTAGCTCATTGGAAGACGCCATTTTAAAATCCAATACCGTAAACGGAAATTATGAGTCTTCAGATAATTTACTTTACTTTTATGCTTCGCAAAATGGAATATGCTATGGTTCAGGTTCATTCAACTTAACCACTAATCCTCTTCCTCCTATTGACAGTCAAGAAGAAACATTAAAGCTTTGCGAAAATGATTTTCCTATTATTATAGAGTCTTCTATACCAAATAATGAGACCAATAATTATAATTATTTATGGAGTTCCGGCGAGATTAGTAATAGCAAACTCATCTATTTTCCACAAACCATTTCGGTAAATGTGATTGACAGGAACACGCTGTGTGAAATTACTAAAACTTATAATATAGAGCGCTTATTCGCACCTAGTGTAACTGGAATTGAAATTAATGTAAATAGCGGAACTGTTACAGTTTTAACTTCTGATAACCTTAATAACACTTACGCTTTAAATGATATTAATGGTGCGTATCAAGAAACCAATGTGTTTTATAATGTTCAACCCGGAGAACACACTTTATACGTTCAAAACTCAAATAATTGTGAAATTACCGAACGTGAATTTTATGTACTAGGGTTTCCAAGATTTTTTACTCCGAACAACGATTCGCATAACGACCATTGGGGTATTAAAGGATTAGATTCTGATAAATACACTGTGTCAGATGTGAATATTTTTGATAGATATGGAAAGCTCTTGATTGTGCTTTCTCCCGAATCTAAATGGGATGGTACATATAACGGAGAAGTGCTTCCAGTTTCAGATTATTGGTTTTACGTCACCATTGAAGATAAAGAAGGAAATTCTAAAATTTACAAGGGAAACTTCAGCATAGTACGTTAGTAACCTCAGGTTCTACCAAACTTGATTCTGCACCCAAGCTACACCTTCTTTTAAATAGGACACATAATCGCAAGGTGTATAATGCGACAATCCGTCTACTACCACAAATTCAATAGTGCTGCCTGCATTAAGTGAGTCTTCAACAAATGCTTGTGTTATTTCCACAGGAAAAAGCTCATCTGCATTACTATGAATAACATAAAGCGGTACCGCTATTGCAGAAATGGAGCCGTCTGATCGTCTGGTATTATAAGAACTCGCCATGGCTATACCTGCAGTAAAATATTGAGGAAAAAAATCGGTATACAACCAACTCGCGTTACCTCCATTACTATATCCGGTAACTAATACCTTAGTAGCATCTACATGCCAATTTGCTTTAGCTAATTCTAACAGATTAATAACTTGTATCTGGTTATTTATACTATACCATTGTTCTGTGCCTGCATTCGGGCTTATAATATAAGCATTCAATTCTTCCAGCCCTGGTTCTACATAACAACTAGTGTTTTGATGGGCCGTAGGACTTCCTCCTGAAGCACCATGAAGTGCCATCACCAACGGTCTTTTGTTAGTTTCTGAGGCATCAGTTGGTGCAATCACTCTAAAATTCCAAAACACCCCGGTATTCATCGATTCCAAAGAAAAATCATTAATTCCAGGTTGGATATTTAAGTTTTTAAAATCTTCAATAACTTCTTCAATGGTTCGAGAGTCAACTATAACAATGTCTTCGTCATTATCCTTACTACAACTCAAAAAAACCACAACTAAAAGTAATAATACAAATTTTGCTCTCATTATCAATCGTTTATACTCAAAGATAACCAATTTAAACGTAAATCTTCTTTAATTTAACACGAGCATAAATGGGATACAATATCTTTTCTTTGCGAGTTAACGAAACTGTCGTTACTTTTGAAAAAATGATAATTTGACTATCATGAAAAAAATAATTCTCATTCTCTTAAGTTCCTTTATTTTAATAGCTTGTAAAAATTTTAAAAAAGAAAACAATCTTATTTCTGTGAATTACCCAAAAACCAAAACAGTAGACTCTGTAGATACTTACTTTGATATCAACGTTAATGACCCGTACCGTTGGTTAGAAGACGACCGAAGTAAAGAAACAGAAGCGTGGGTAATAGAACAAAATAATGCAACTTTTGGATATCTAGACCAAATACCTTACCGCAACGAGCTCAAAAAGCGTTTAACCGAAATCTGGAACTACGAAAAAGTTGGGGCGCCATTTAAAGAAGGTGATTATACCTATTTTTATAAAAATGACGGCTTGCAAAACCAATATGTCATTTATCGCCACAAAACTGGTGAAAGCCCAGATACAGCAACTGTATTTTTAGATCCTAATACGTTTAAAGAAGATGGCACAGTATCACTTGGTGGTATAAGTTTTTCAAAAAATGGAAAAATATTAGCCTACTCAATTTCTGAAGGTGGAAGTGACTGGAGAAAAATATTGATAATGGATGCGGAAAGCAAAAAGATTATCGAAGATACGCTTGTTAATATAAAATTTAGCGGCATGTCTTGGTATAAAAATGAAGGCTTTTATTATTCAAGTTACGATAAACCAAAAGGCAGTGAGCTATCTGCTAAAACAGACCAACACAAAGTTTACTATCATAAATTAGGTACTTCTCAAAAAGATGATGCATTGATTTATGGTGCAACCGAAAGCGAAAAACACCGCTATATATATGGTACGGTTACCCAAGACGATCGATATTTAATTATATCGCCTCGAATATCAACTACTGGCAACAAGCTTTTTATAAAAGACCTCACAAAACCAAATAGTAAATTGATTACGATTTTAAATCATACCGATAGCGATACCTACATTATTGAAAACCAAGGAAGCAAATTGTATTTAGTTACTAATTTAAATGCGCCAAATAAAAAAATTGTTACAGTTGATGCTTCAAACCCTACTCCAGAACATTGGGAAGATTTTATACCTGAAACCGAACATGTTTTAGTGCCATCAAAAGGTGGTGGATATTTCTTTGCAGAATATATGGTAGATGCGGTTTCTAAAGTTTTACAATACGATTATAATGGTAATTTAATAAGAAAAGTCAAATTGCCAGGAATAGGAAGTGCGGGAGGTTTTTCAACAAAAAAAATAGAAGAAACAGAATTGTATTATTCGTTCACCAATTATAAAACACCAGGAAATATCTATAAATATGATATTAAAAAAGGCACTTCTGAGTTATACCGAAAACCTGCCATAGATTTCAATTCTGAAGATTATGTAAGCGATCAGGTGTTCTACAACTCCAAAGATGGGACAAAAATACCTATGATTATCACCTATAAAAAAGGGTTAAAGTTAAACGGGAAAAACCCAACTATTCTTTATGGTTATGGTGGTTTTAATATTAGTTTAACACCTAGTTTTAGTATTACCAATGCGGTTTGGATGGAACAAGGGGGCATTTTAGCAGTACCCAATTTACGAGGTGGTGGCGAATATGGAAAAGCATGGCATGATGCGGGAATTAAAATGAAAAAACAAAACGTGTTTGACGATTTTATCGCTGCCGCGGAATATCTTATTGATAAAAAATATACTTCTTCAGATTATTTGGCTTTAAGAGGAGGCTCTAATGGTGGTTTACTGGTTGGTGCGACCATGACACAACGTCCAGATTTAGCCAAAGTAGCTTTACCAGCAGTTGGTGTTTTAGATATGTTACGATATCACACCTTTACAGCAGGCGCAGGTTGGGCTTATGATTACGGAACTGCCGAAGACAGTAAAGAAATGTTTGAATATTTAAAAGGCTATTCACCATTACACAACGTAAAATCTGGAGTAGAATATCCCGCCACTTTAATTACAACTGGCGATCATGATGACAGAGTGGTACCTGCACATAGCTTTAAATTTGCTGCCGAATTACAAAGCAAACAATCAGGTAATAACCCAACTTTAATTCGTATTGAAACGGATGCTGGTCATGGTGCTGGAACTCCTGTTAGTAAAACCATAGAACAATATGCTGATGTTTTTGGATTTACACTTTATAACATGGGATTTAAAGTGCTTCCAAGTAAACTAGATGAAAAAATTAAGGACTAAAATATCGATTAAATGCTTACAACGTGCTATTTTTGCTAGCCTATGCTAATCGTTAAAAACCTTAAATTCTCCTATAAAAAAACTGCTGTTTTAAAGCATATTTCCTTTAATGCAAATCAAGGAGAAAACGTTGCCATTATTGGAGAAAGTGGATCTGGAAAAAGCACCTTGCTAAAGGTTTTATATGGGGAATATGATTTAGATGAAGGGCATATTTTTTGGAATGACAATGAGATTTTAGGTCCGAAATTTAATTTGGTTGTTGGCTACGATTTTATGAAATATGTAGCGCAAGAATTCGATTTGATGCCTTTTATTACGGTTGAAGAAAACATTGGTAAGTTTTTGTCTCGATTTTATCCAGAAGAAAAACACCGACGCACGCAAGAATTAATAGAAGTTGTTGAACTAACCGAGTTTGCCAAAACCAAAGTGAAAACACTTAGCGGCGGACAAAAACAACGTGTAGCTTTAGCACGAGCTTTAGCAAAACAACCTGAAATTATTTTGCTTGACGAGCCTTTTAGCCATATTGATAATTTTAAAAAGCAAAGTCTACGCAGGAGCGTTTTTAAATATTTAAAAGACAATCATATTACTTGTATAGTAGCAACGCACGATAAAGAAGATGTGCTTGGTTATGCAGACCAAATGATTGTTTTAAATAACAATAAAATTGCTGTTAAGGATACTCCCGAACAATTATACAAACACCCTAAAACACCATTAGTAGCTTCTTTTTTCGGAGAGTTTAATGTAATAAATAATCAGATTTATTATGCACATCAGTTAGAAGTTGTAAACGATTCTGAACTTAAAATGACCGTTAAAAATACTTATTACAAAGGGTATTACTTTTTAATTGAAGCTGAACTAAATGGAGAACACATATTTTTTGAACATCCTAAATCCATTAAACCAGAAACTGAAATTTGTTTAGCTATCAAAAAATAAAAGCTATATAACATTAGTTATTTTAAACGATTCCTCTCTAAAGGTTATAACAGAACCCGTGGTTTTTCCAGCTAAAAGTTGCCCAATTGGTGTATTTGCAGAAATAGCATAAAACTTCTCATTTCCCACTTTAATTTCGCCTGCGCTAATGGCAATATAGTAGTTGGCTTTTGTGGTATAAATAATGCTACCTAAACCAACAATATTGGTGCTTCTATCAGTATTTACTTTGAATAATATTTGTTTTGTATTTTCGATTTCTGCTAGTTGATTACCTGCTTTTTCGCGTTCTAGTTGTAACATAGCACGCCCAGTTTCGTGCTTATCTCCTGCGCTACTTTTTGTTTCAGATTGTAAAGATTCTTGAATTTCGTTTATGGTGTTTTGTACCGATTGTAAGCGGTTTTCAACAAATTCTAAACACTGATTATATAAATCTTGTTTCACGTTCATGTTACTAATTCTGCCAATTCTTTGCCAACTAAACTACCAATGGCAATTCCCATACCTCCTAAACGAACGCCACAAAATACATTATTGCTAAGTTGTTTTACTAGAGGTTTTTTTTGCTCCCCAATGCCCATAATACCCGTCCATCTGTGGTCTATTTCGAATGGTGTATCGGGTAAAATAGTCGTTTGTAAAATAGATTCTAATTTATTTTGAATGTTTTTTGTGGTGTTAAATACTGTGGTTTCTTCGCCTTTAAAATCTAGATTTCTGCCACCTCCAAACAATATTCTGTTGTCTATATTTCTAAAATAGTAATAGCCCTTATCTAAATGAAATGTGCCTTTTATTTTTAAGTCTTTTATAGGTTTTGTGATTAAAACTTGTGCTCTGGCTGGTTTTACTTCTTGACCGATTAATTGTGATGCAAAACCATTTGTAGCGATAAGAAGTTTTGAGGCTGAAAACTCAAAGTGGTTGGTATTGATTTTTACGGCATTATTCCCTTCTGAAAAATATTCGACATTAGTATTATTTAATATCTTAATGCCTTTTGAATATACTTTTTCAAGCAATGCTTCCATCATTTTTCCGGTATCTATTTGACCTTCAAATTGATTGAATATGTAATTATTTTTTATTTTTTTGAAGTTGAAAATATTGTCTTTTATACTGAAAACAAAGTCTTTAAAAAGTGGTTTTAGCCACTTATTAATGTCCTCCTTTTTTGAGATACAAGCATCGAATAAGGCTTTATCTTGATTTAAAAACAGCTCGTAACCGCCTAATTGTTGGTACCCGATTGCTTTGTCGCCTAGGGTTGTTCTTAATAGTTTTAGTCCGTTGATGCGTTTTGTAATAAGTTGATAAACTTCATCTTCTGTATGTGTTTCTAAATCATCAAATATCTCACTAAGACTTCCAAAGCAAGCAAATCCTGCGTTTTTTGTACTTGCGCCTTGTGGCAAAACCCCTTTCTCAAGAATAAGGATATTAGCTTTAGGGTGTTGAGCTTTTAATTGAAGTGCGCAACTAAGACCAACTATACCGCTGCCAACGATACAGTAATCGACTTGTGATAACCATGATTTAATTTCCCAGTAGGACCAATTCATGATGCTAATTTAGGATTTTAAATTGAAGTTCTGCACAGCGTTAGGGATTGTAATGGTTAGCTTTTGGCGAGGCGCGCATCGAGCCAAAACTAGTAATGGAAAGCCCGACCCTTGCGGTAACGCCATAAAAAAACTCCGAAATTGCTTCCGGAGTTTCTAATATTTAGTCGTTGTTTGGTTTTTCCATAACAAAGTCTTCCATGAATTTAGTGGTGTAATTACCAGCTAAATAATCTGGATGATCCATGAGTTGTCTGTGGAACGGTATGGTTGTTTTTATACCTTCTATAACAAACTCATCTAAAGCACGTTTCATTTTATTGATGGCTTCTTCTCTGGTTTGCGCCGTTGTAATTAACTTAGCAATCATAGAATCGTAGTTTGGTGGAATGGCATAACCTGCGTAAACATGCGTATCTAAACGCACACCGTGCCCTCCTGGAGCATGTAACGTTGTAATAACTCCTGGCGACGGACGGAAACCGTTGTAAGGGTCCTCGGCATTAATACGACACTCGATAGAATGTAGTTTTGGCTCGTAATTTTTACCTGAAATTGGAACGCCTGCTGCTACTAGAATTTGCTCGCGAATTAAATCGAAATCGATAACTTGTTCTGTAATTGGGTGCTCTACTTGAATACGTGTATTCATTTCCATGAAGTAGAAATTACGGTGCTTATCTACTAAAAACTCTATAGTTCCGGCACCTTCGTATTTTATATATTCTGCAGCTTTTACCGCAGCTTTACCCATTTTTTTACGCAGTGCATCGGTCATAAAAGGCGATGGCACTTCTTCTGTTAATTTTTGATGACGACGTTGAATTGAGCAATCTCTTTCTGAAAGATGACAAGCTCTACCTGTAGAATCGCCTACAATTTGAATTTCGATATGTCTTGGCTCTTCGATAAGCTTTTCCATATACATATCATCATTACCGAAGGCTGCCTTACTTTCTTGTCTTGCAGAGTCCCAAGCTTCTTTTAATTTTTCGGGTTTAAAAACACCTCGCATGCCTTTTCCACCGCCACCAGCAGATGCTTTAAGCATAACTGGGTAACCGGTTTCTTTAGCTACTTTTTGGCATTCTGCAAAATCTTTAATAACCCCTTCGCTTCCAGGTACACATGGTACGCCTGCAGCTTTCATCGTGGCTTTGGCGTTTGCCTTATCGCCCATACGCTCTATCATTTCTGGAGAAGCACCAATAAATTTTATTCCGTGTTCTTCACAAATTTTTGAAAATTTAGCGTTTTCTGATAAAAATCCGTATCCTGGGTGAATGGCATCTGCATTAGTAATTTCGGCAGCTGATATGATATTAGACATTTTTAAATAAGACTCGCTACTTGGAGCAGGACCTATACAAACCGCTTCGTCGGCAAACTTAACGTGTAAGCTTTCTGCGTCAACAGTAGAATATACTGCTACGGTTTTAATACCCATTTCTTTACAGGTTCTAATAACACGAAGTGCTATTTCCCCTCTATTGGCAATCAATATTTTTTTAAACATAACTTCTTGAATTAAAAATTACAAATTCCAATCGCCAAATTCCAAATATTGGATTTTGAGATTTGTTTATTGGAATCTTTAATAGGTTATGATGGATCGACTAAAAATAATGGTTGATCGAACTCTACTGGAGAAGAATCGTCTACCAAAATCTTTACAATTTTCCCTGAAACTTCAGATTCAATTTCATTGAAAAGTTTCATTGCTTCAATAATACATAATACATCGCCTTCAGCAATGGTTTGTCCTACCTCAACAAATAAAGGTTTATCTGGAGAAGGTTTTCTATAAAATGTACCAATGATTGGCGATTTGATTGTAATGTATTTTGAGTCGTCTGAAGCTGCAGGAGCCGCAGGTTCTGAGGCGGCCGCAGGAGCTGCAGGAGTTTCAGCTGCAGGAGCTGCAATGACTTGTTGCGGCATTTGAGCAGGAACCTGATGCACAATAGTTGTATCTGAATCTGACCCTGTTTTAATGGTGATTTTAATATCATCCATTTCTAATTTAACCTCGCTGGCGCCAGATTTGGCAACAAACTTAATTAAGTTTTGAATCTCTTTGATATCCATAATTATACTAATTAGTTAGTGGTTAGTTTTTTGAATTATAAGCCCATTTTAAATAAATAGCACCCCAATTGAATCCGCCTCCAAAGGCAGCAAAAATAATATTGTCTCCTTTTTTAAGTTGTGATTCGTAATCGTGTAATAGCAATGGTAACGTCGCAGAAGTCGTGTTTCCGTACTTGTGAATGTTTATCATTACTTTTTTCTCGTCTAAATCTATTCGCTGCGCAGTTGCATCAATAATTCGCTTATTAGCTTGATGTGCTGCCAACCAATCTACAGAATCTTTGGTAAGATTATTTCGTTCTAAAATTTTAACTGTCGCATCCGCCATATTAAAAACGGCATTTTTAAAAACTGTTCGCCCTTCTTGAAACGCGTAATGCCCTCCTTGTGCAAGAGTTTCTGCTGTTAAAGCATGTGAAGAACCTCCATAAGTTGCTTGTAAAAACTCTCTACCTGTACCGTCACTTCTTAAATATTCATCTTGTAACCCTAATCCTTCTTCATTAGGCTCGAACAAAACGGCACCAGCACCATCGCCAAAAATAATACAAGTGGCCCTGTCTTTATAATTTATGATAGACGACATTTTATCTGCTCCTATAAGTAAAACATTTTTGTAACGTCCGGACTCGATGTAGGTTGAAGCAACAGACATACCATAAAGGAAACTAGAGCATGCGGCATCCATATCGAATGAAAACGCATTCGTTGCTCCAATTTCTGAAGCCGTAAAAGAAGCTGTTGAAGCTGCCTTCATATCTGGTGTTGCGGTTGCAACAATTACCAACTCTATATCTTTTGGGTCTATACCTCTTTTATTAATAAGGTCTTGAGCTGCTTTAATGGCTAGGAAAGAAGTGCCTTTACCATCTTCTTTTAAAATACGACGTTCTTTGATTCCTGTTCTAGAGGTAATCCATTCGTCGTTAGTATCAACCATTGTTTCAAGAATTTGATTGGTTAATACATACTCTGGCACATATGCACCTACAGCTGTTATTGCCGCTGAGATTTTACTCATACTTTTATAGTTAATTCGACCAAAAATTGATTAAAATAGGACAAAAACGTTCAAAATTTCATGAAAACTACTAAATTTTCACTTAATAATTTACAAATTACACGTTTTTGTTAAGTAGAAAAAGCATTTCATAAAAAAAACGCTCATAAATGAGCGTTTTATATATGCATGCATAATAGTTTATGCAACGTTTTCTACTTCTCCAGAATTATCAATTAATACTTGACCTCTGTAATATAATTTTCCTTCATGCCAGTGAGCTCTATGGTATAAATGTGGTTCACCTGTTGTTGGGCATGTAGCAATCTGTGGCGCAGTTGCTTTGTAATGTGTTCTTCTCTTATCTCTTCTTGTTTTCGAGATTTTTCTTTTAGGATGTGCCATTTTATATGTTTATTTATCCGTTAATAATTTCTTTAATGTATTCCAACGAGGATCAATTTCCTCTTCTTTCTCTTTGTTTTCTTTTTGTTCTTTTGGGCTTAAAGCCTCTAACTTTTCGAGTATTTCTGAGTTTAATGTACCATCTTCAATTCCTGGATGCACTCTTTTAATAGGTACAGCTAACACTGATAGTTCATATATATATTGCTGTATATTAACTTCGTAAGTGCCATGAGGAACAATAAGAATATCAATATTCTCATCGTTATATTCATCCCCAAACTTCACCACCAAAACAAAATCATTTTCAATTATTTGGTTATAAGGTTCGTTTGTGATATCGCAATTAATATTAACCCATCCAGTAATTTTAAAGTGCAATTCTAATAATGTGCTCTTTTTTTCAAACTCTAGATCAACATTAATATTTACATCATTAAAATCTTCATACTCAAAATGTTCAAAGAACGCTTGCTTTATCGCATACTCAAAATGATGTTTCCCTATTTTTAATCCTACAAATGGAATTGTAAACTCTTTCAACAGCTTCATAATCACATCTATTTTGAGCCTGCAAATATATAAATTTTTATTTACCTAGCATGAGTTATCAACATTTTTTTGATTATGTTTTTTTAACCCTTTTTTCAGTAGAGTTTCAACTCATATTCAGCTATTTAACGACGCTCTTTTTTAGGAGATTTTTTTAATGGATTTGCGGTTAGTTGTTCATAACTCGTTCTGTTTTTAAAAATCCTAATGGCACTAAAAACGGCTTCTTTAAACGAGTTTTCGTCCGCAACACCTTTTCCCGCTATTTCGTATGCTGTTCCGTGATCTGGTGAAGTCCTTACTTTATTTAAACCTGCAGTGTAATTGACACCCTGACCAAAGGATAATGTTTTAAACGGAATTAACCCCTGATCGTGGTATGAAGCAATTATGGCATCAAAATTTTTATAATTGTTTGAGCCAAAAAAGCTATCGGCAGCATAAGGACCAAAAACTAATTTTCCTTGCTCTTTTATTTTATGCAATGTGGGTCTTAAAACTTCATCGTCTTCACTTCCAATAACACCATTATCTCCAGTATGCGGGTTGATGCCCAATATTGCTATTTTAGGTCTTTGAATTCTAAAATCTTTTAACAGCGAATTATAAACTGTGTTTATTTTTTGTTCGATTAATGCTGATGTAATATGAGTTGATACATCTTTTACAGGTACATGGTCTGTAAGCAAACCAACTCTAAGAGTATCTGTTATCATAAACATTAAACTTTCGCCTTCCAATTCTTGTGCTAAATAATCGGTATGTCCTGGGAATTTAAATGCTTCAGATTGAATATTATGCTTATTAATTGGCGCCGTTACCAATACATCTACTTCTCCATCTTTTAACGCCTTTGTTGCAGACTCTAAAGATTTTATGGCAAAAGCCCCTATTTTCATATCTTCTTTACCGAATTCGATTTTTACTTCGTCTTTCCAACAATTGAAAACATTAACCTTATTATGAGCTATCTGGCTCAAATTATTAATATTGTTAAAATTGATTTCAGATTTGAAATGCGTTTTTAAAAAATTCATTGTTTTTGCCGAAGCAAAGATTACTGGCGTACAAAAATCTAAAACTCTTGAGTCTTCAAATGTTTTTAAAATGATTTCTCCACCAATACCGTTTAAGTCGCCTATGGATATGCCTACTTTTATATTTTCTTCTTGCTTCATTATATATGACAACTTTTGTTTGTAATTTTGATGCAAATTTAACTAATTAAATAAAGAATATAATGTTTACTGGAATTATTGAAGATATTGGTGTGGTTTCGAATTTAAGACCTGATTTAGATAATCTTCATATATCAATTAAAAGTAAAATTACTCCTGAACTAAAAATAGACCAAAGCGTTGCTCATAATGGGGTTTGCCTTACCGTTGTTGCCATAAATAACGATGAATATACAGTAACTGCGATAAAAGAAACTTTAGATAAAACGAATCTAAATCATTTAAAAGTAGAGGATAAAGTAAATTTGGAACGCGCTATGAAACTTGGCGACCGACTTGACGGGCACATTGTACAAGGACATGTAGATCAAACAGCAGTTTGCACAAACATAAAACAAGAAAACGGTAGTTGGGTTTTCACCTTTAAATATGACAGTACTTTAAATAATATAACCATTGAAAAAGGATCAATAACAGTAAATGGAACTAGTTTAACTGTTGTAAACTCTGGTGAAGATTCTTTTAGTGTGGCGATTATTCCTTTTACTTATGAGCACACCAATTTTAATACTTTTAAAGTAGGTACTGTGGTTAATTTAGAATTTGATGTTTTAGGAAAATATGTTGCAAAACTTGTTGAGATTAACAAGTTGTCTTAGTTGTTACGCTTTACAAGTAACTTTTTAACCCCATAAAATAAGGCAAATGCCATACCGTATAGCAACCCTCCATCAATAGGAAATCCTTTTGGTGGCGGCGGACCTGGAGGCGGCGGTGTGGGCCCAGTTTGAGCGATGCATACAACACTTATTAATACAAATAAGATTGAGGCAATAATTCTTTTATTTTGTATTGTCATTGGGTCACAAATGTATAAAAAAAAGAGAGTTCACAAAATAATTACACGATTATCTGCTAAAAAACGTCTATGAAATGACTAAAAACATCGATGAAATGCATTTTTCTATCATTTTTCAATAAACATTTGTTAATAACAACGTTAAACAAACAAGTTGTGTAAAATTAATCCCTCACTTTTAATTTACAGAACAAATATATGTAAATACTTGTAAACTGAAAATTTAAGTTTGGTTCTCTTAATTTTAGGTGTAAAGTATAACGATAAGATTTTGAATAAATTATATTAAATAAAAAAGCCTTTCAGTATTGAAAGGCTTTACAATTTCTAGAAGTGGTCCCACCTGGGCTCGAACCAGGGACTTTCTGATTATGAGTCAGATACTCTAACCAACTGAGTTATAGGACCGAAATTGGAGTGCAATATTACTACTTATTTTAATTGTTAGCAAGAAAAAATTAATCCTTTATTTCCTGACACAATTCTATTAAAACACCATTTGATGATTTTGGATGCAAAAAAGCAACCAACTTGTTATCAGCACCTTTTTTTGGCGTTTCGTTAAGTACTTTAAAACCTTCTTTTTTAAGTCGCTCAATTTCAGCAACTATATCATCCACATCGAAAGCTATATGATGAATGCCTTCTCCCTTTTTCTCAATAAATTTTGCGATTGGGCTTTCTTTTTTAGTGGCTTCCAATAGTTCGATTTTATTTTCGCCCACCTTAAAGAAAGAAGTGTTTACGCCTTCACTTTTCACTTCTTCTATTTTATAATGTGCCTCACCAAAGAGTTTTGAAAATAACGTATTTGAATCTTTAAGGCTTTTAACAGCTATACCTATATGTTCAATTTTATTCATAAAATAATCATTTTGTCATTCCCTCTAAGAAGGGGGTTCTATTTTAAAATTCCTGAAAATCATCATCAAGATATGAAAATAGCAAGCTAAAAGTAACATTATCTTTAAATATCCGTTATTTTTGCACCATAACCCATAACGGTTAAATTATTATGAGCAACGCAGAAGAAAGTCAAAGGCAAAAAAAAATAGGTTCTGTTTTACAACAAGATTTAGTTGAAGTATTGCAAGGTGCTGCAACACAAGGCGGTATGCGTGGTATTATAATTTCTGTTACTAAAGTAAAAGTAACGGTAGATTTAGGTGTTGCTAAAGTATATTTAAGCATCTTCCCCAACGATAAAGGCAAAGAACTACTTGAAGGCATAAAATCTAACACGCCGTTAATTCGACATGAATTAGCACAACGCACCAAACATCAATTAAGACGTATGCCAAATTTAGAGTTTTTCATTGACGATTCATTAGAGTATATAGACCAGATTGAAAAATCTTTAAAGGGAAAAGAAAACCCAATAAAAGACCCTACTATTCTTGATAAAAGAAAAAAATCTTAAGTAAATCATTGAGCTTCTCATTATACATAGCAAAACGTTACCTGCGATCAAAAAGCAGTAACAATGCTATAAACTTCATAACCTATATTGCCATAATTGGTGTTATTCTAGGCTCTGCTTCGTTATTTATTGTGCTTTCTGGGTTTGCGGGCTTAAAAGATTTTACACTTCAATTTACAAGTCAGGTAGATCCTGATTTAAAAGCTGAAGCGGCGCAAGGAAAATCGTTTTTGCTAACCGATGATGAAGCTACCAAACTCCAAAATTTAGAAGACGTTGCCAGTTTTTCAAAAATAATTGAAGAACGTGTTTTCCTCTCATCTGAAGACAAAAACACACTGGCCATAATTAAAGGTGTAGACGAACATTTTCAAGATGTTGTTGAAATACAATCGACTATAGACCACGGCAATTGGCTTGAACAAAAATCCAATCAAATTGTTACCGGTTGGGGTATTTCCAACAGTTTATCTTTAGGGCTTTTAAATTTCACCAAACCAATAACGGTTTACGTGCCAAAACCTGGTAAAGGCCAAATTACCAGTACCAAGAATGCATTTAATAGCGTAAAAACATTAAGTGTTGGTGTGTTTTACATTAACGAAACATTAAACGATTCATACATTTTTGCGCCTATAGATTTAGCCAAACATTTGTTGAATTACGAGCCCAATCAAATTTCAGCCATAGAATTTAAACTAAAAAACGGTGTAGACGAAACCCAAGCTAAAGCACAAATACAAAATATTTTAGGCGACAAGGTTGTTTTAAAAAACCGAGCACAACTAAACGATGCCCTTTATAAAATGCTCAACACCGAAAATTTAGCCGTTTACCTCATTTTCACTTTAGTGCTAATTATTGCCTTTTTTAATGTTATTGGCTCGCTTATCATGATGGTGTTAGATAAAAAACAAAGTCTAAACACCTTGTTTAATATTGGCGCTACGTTAAAAGATATTCGTAAAATTTTCTTTTATCAAGGCAGTTTAATTGGAGTTGTTGGCGGGCTTATTGGCTTAGGATTAGCCTTAGTTATTATAGCGCTGCAAAAAACTTTTAGCTGGGTAATGATAACGCCAACACTAGCATACCCCGTAACCATCAAGCTAGAAAACTTCTTTATTGTGTTTATAACCATTTCGGTTTTAGGCATCATCGCATCAAAAATTGCATCGTCAAGAATTGCAACGTCTTTGGTTAAAAACATTTAAAGCATTTATTTAGATGCTAAAACCTTTAGAACTATAATAGTTGCTGGCTGATAGTAGCAAAAGCGATAGTAGTGTTTAGCTTTTGGCGAGGCGCGCATCGAGCCAAAACTAGTAACGAATAGCGCGGTGGCTTGCCATTTGCCCAAATAAAAAAACTACTCGGTAAACTGATACCCTGCAAACTTTTCAAGAACCTCATCGAAGGCCGCAAAAACATCTTCTGAATGATCTGAAGTTACCATTTTCATCCGGTATTCTTTAAAATGCGGAATGCCTTTAAAATAGTTGGTGTAGTGGCGTCTGGTTTCAAAAACACCTAGTATTTCACCTTTCCAATCTATAGACATTTGCAGATGTCTGCGTGCCGCTTCCACACGTTCTTCCAAACTTATAGGTGCTAAATGCTCGCCTGTTTCAAAAAAGTGTTTTACCTGCTTAAAAAACCAAGGGTTACCAATACTTGCACGACCAATCATAGCACCATCTAATCCATATTCATCGCGCATTAAGGCCGCTTTTTCTGGGGAATCTACATCGCCATTTCCAAATACTGGAATGTGCATGCGTTGATTGTTTTTTACTGCTGCAATTGGTTTCCAATCGGCATTACCTTTATACATTTGAGCTCTTGTACGACCGTGAATGGCTATGGCTTTACAACCAACATCTTGCAACCGTTCAGCAACTTCAACAATCTTTATGGAATCGTGGTCCCAGCCCAAACGGGTTTTTACGGTTACAGGAATGTTGGTGCGTTTTACCATTTCGGCAGTGAGTTTTTCCATTAAACACACATCCTTTAAAATGCCCGCTCCGGCACCTTTACTCACTACTTTTTTTACCGGACACCCAAAATTAATGTCGATTATATCTGGATTGGATTTTTCAACAATATCAATGGTCTGCAACATGCTATCCAGATTGGCTCCAAAAATTTGAATGCCTACTGGTCTTTCTTTTTCATAAATATCAAGCTTCATAACGCTTTTTGCAGCATTACGAATCAAGCCTTCGCTAGATACAAACTCGGTATACACCACATCGGCGCCTTGTTCTTTACACAATGCACGAAATGGTGGATCGCTTACATCTTCCATAGGTGCTAACAACAATGGAAAATCTGGAAGTTCTATATTATCTATTTTTACCACGAATTCTTTTTTTTTGCAAAAATACAGGTTTTATTAATTTATTTAAGTCACACACCGTTGTAAATACGTAAAGGCTAATAATCTAGCCTTTAAATGTTTATATTTACACGAAATTATTTTCTATGAAAGCCAAGTGTTACTTACTTATATTGTTCATTTTACCGTTTCTAAACTGTGATGTTGTTGATGAACTAACGAAGTTTGATTTAGACTACGATACAAGCTATACATTAAACCCCGTCCCCGTTGTGGGTGTGCCGGTAAGTCTTTTTACATCGGACATTGAATCGAACACTGAAACTACTTTTGAAAATAATAACACCAATGCCAACAGTATTGAAAGCATTAAACTAAAAAGTTTGAAGCTTATAATTTCGTCTCCAGAAACAGGGAATTTTAATTTCTTAAAATACATTCAAATCTACATAAGCACTGAAAATGTTGAAGAAGTAGAAATTGCTAATTTATTTGATATTGAAAATACCAACTCTAATAGTCTTGAATTAAATACTATTAATGTTGAATTAAAAAACTATCTGAAAGAAGATGCTTTTAAACTGAGAATAGCGGCCGTAGCAGATGAAACGACTTCGGAATTCTATGACATCGACTTTTTTGCCACTTTTAAAGTTGATGCTAAAGTTTTAGGAATTTAATTTCAGATTTTTAAGCACCCAAAGCCCATAAAAGCCTAAAAATAGTTCAGCAAAAGTTCCAAAAAGGTAGGCAAATGTTGGCGCTCCATCTAGTAACAAACTTAAAAGTCGGCCCAAACCCAATCCTAGCATAAAAATAAGATTACTTATTAAGGCTAATTTTAAATATGGTTCTTTAAAAACACCCAAGAGCCAAAGTGCAGAAAAGCCTAAATACAGACCCATTATCGCTTTAAAAAAGTTGTGCTCGTCGGTAGTATTTAAGTGAATATCGAATTTCCAATCTGGATTAAAACCATAAACAAAAGCCACTGGAACCAAGATAACAACCGAAATTATCAGGTGTATTTTATTGATGAAATCCTGTTTGGTTTTAATCATGTGGCAGCTTTAAAATTGAATGGTAGCCTCTACCGCTTTGCCGTTTCTATCAACTGTTACTTTAGTTTTATCACCAGCTTCAAACGTTGCTAGAACCTTCATATAACTCATCATATCTGTCACAGTACTATCGCCTAGTTTTATGACAATATCACCCTTTTGTAACCCTGCTTTTTGTGCAGGTTTGTCTTCACTAATACCATCAATACGCATGCCTTTTCCATCAAACATATAATCTGGAATAACACCTAGGCCAACTTTAAATCGTGGTGTTTCTTCACTTTCGTTTTTAGTTTTTCTAAACGGTAATTTTCCGTTGTTATCTAAATCTGAAATGACTTCAAAAATATAATTCGAAATGGTTGTCATCCCTTCATAATTCAGTTTATCAAAATCGTCTGTTGGTTTATGGTAATCTTCATGCTGACCCGTAAAAAAGTGTAACACAGGAATATCGGCATTATAAAACGATGTGTGATCGCTTGGGCCTATTCCCGATTCTTTCTGAATTAATTTAAAAGTGCTATTATGTGCGTTTAAGGTCTGTTTTAAAATAGGTGATGTACCAACGCCATAAACCGCAAGCGTACTGTCGGCTTTTAAACGTCCAACCATATCCATATTAATCATATAATTAATTTTTTGGGTGTCAATGGTTGCGTTTTTTACAAAATAATTAGAACCTAACAAGCCCATTTCTTCACCCGAAAATGCCATAAACAAGTAGTTGTTGCTCGTGTTTTTATTTTTTAATTTATCAGCTAAATTTAACATAACGGCAACGCCACTGGCGTTATCATCGGCACCATTATGAATGGCTTTTTCACCTCTGTGAAGAGAACCTTCAGCGCCATAACCCAGATGATCGAAATGCGCACCAATAACAATAGTATGGTCAGCATTGTTATTTAAAAACCCTAAAACATTTGTTCCTGTTATGGTACTATCACCATCTTTCACCGTATAATTTACTGTTTGATGCGGATTGGTTTTAGGCTTAAACGTAAAATTTTGATAATAACCATTTGTACCTTTAGCCTCTAAACCTAGTTTTTCAAAACGCTTCGCGATATAATCTGCAGCTGCTTTTTCGCCATCGGTTCCGGTTTGTCTGCCTTCTAGAGCATCGTCTGATAAAAATGTAACATCATCTTTTATCGAAACTATTTTAACAGGTTCTTGTTTGCAAGAATTCAGTAAAAACAAAAAAAGAAGCGCTATTGAGTATTTCATGGTTATAAATATTAATTTTGTTCAAATTTAAACATTACTTATAAATTTTTCAGAATGAATAAGATTTACTTAGTTGCCTTGTTACTTTTAGTTTTTGCATGTAAAAATGAAAAAAAAGAAAACCTTGAAAAACAAGTGCAAGTTCAAGAAACAACCGACTCGCTAATTTTCCCGGGAGAAACTCATTTTAAATCCATTAAGCAAATTACTTTTGGAGGCGATAATGCTGAAGCTTATTGGAGTTTTGACGACAAACAAATCGTTTTTCAATCTAATAACAAAAACTGGAATGTAAGTTGCGACCAAATGTTTTTAATGAATGTTGGCGAAACTTTTAAAGACAACATGCCTCCAATGATATCTACAGGTAAAGGGCGTACAACTTGTTCTTATTTTTTGCCAGACAACAAACATATTATTTACGCATCAACACATTTAGGAGATGAAAATTGTCCAGACACACCATTACGAAAAAATGGTAAATACATTTGGCCTGTTTATGATACCTTCGATATTTTTGTTGCGGATTTGGAAGGCAATATCGTAAAGCAATTAACTCACGAAAAAGGTTATGATGCAGAACCAACTGTATCGCCCAAAGGTGATAAAATTGTATTCACCTCAACTAGAAGTGGCGATTTAGAATTATACACCATGAATCTTGATGGCACCGATGTAAAACAAATCACAGATGAACTAGGTTATGATGGTGGCGCTTTCTTTTCGCCAGATGGTACCAAAATCATTTTCCGTTCGTCTCGACCAAAAACGGAACAAGAAATTAAAGAATACAAAGATTTATTGGCTGACGGATTAGTAGAACCAACCGATATGGAGTTGTATATTTGTAATGCTGATGGAAGCGATTTAAGACAATTAACCGATTTAGGAAATGCCAATTGGAGTCCCTTTTTTCATCCTTCAGGTAAAAAAATATTATTCTCTTCAAATTTCGAAGCTGAACGCGGTTTTCCGTTTAATTTATACCTAATTGATATAGATGGTAAAAACTTAGAGCGCGTTACTCATAGTGAAACTTTTGATGCCTTTCCTGTGTTTTCAAACGATGGGAAATATTTAGCATTTTCATCAAATAGAAATAATGGTGGCGGAAGAGACACGAATCTTTTTATTGCTGAATGGCAAGATTAATAGCTTTTGAAATATTCTCGAAATAGCTGAATATTTCAACTATATTTGCAAAATCTTTTTTATAGAGATGTCCTTATGAAGAATATTAGAAATTTTTGCATCATTGCACATATTGATCATGGTAAAAGTACCCTTGCCGACCGTTTATTAGATTTTACAGGATCTGTAACCGCTAGAGAAAAGCAAGACCAGTTACTAGACAGTATGGATTTGGAGCGCGAACGTGGTATTACCATTAAGTCGCACGCCATACAAATGGACTATGAATATGAAGGTGAAAAATATATTTTGAACCTTATTGATACTCCTGGTCATGTCGATTTTTCATATGAGGTTTCTAGATCAATTGCAGCCTGCGAAGGTGCATTGTTAATTGTTGATGCAGCTCAAAGTATTCAAGCGCAAACCATTTCTAATTTATATTTAGCTTTAGAAAACGACTTAGAAATTATTCCTGTTTTAAATAAAGTAGATTTACCAAGTGCCAACCCAGAAGAGGTAACTGATGATATTGTAGACCTATTAGGTTGTAACCCAGAAGAAGTTATTCACGCCAGTGGCAAAACAGGTTTTGGAGTAGATAATATTCTTGAAGCCATTATAAAACGTGTTCCTGCACCAAAAGGTGATCCAGACGCACCGTTACAAGCTTTAATTTTCGATTCAGTTTATAACACTTTCAGAGGCATTGAAACCTATTTTAGAGTATTCAATGGTGAAATAAAAAAAGGACAACACATTAAATTTGTTGCCACGAATAAAGATTATTACGCCGATGAAGTTGGAACTTTAAAACTAACTCAAGTAGCAAAACAAAGTGTAAAAACAGGAGATGTAGGCTACTTAATTACAGGTATTAAAACAGCCAAAGAGGTAAAGGTAGGAGATACCATTACCGATTATGCAAAACCAACAACCAATATAGTTGAAGGTTTCGAGGATGTAAAACCAATGGTTTTTGCTGGTATTTACCCTGTTGATACTGAGGATTATGAAGAGCTTCGTGCCTCAATGGAAAAGCTGCAGTTAAATGATGCGTCGTTGGTGTTCTCTCCAGAGAGTTCAGCGGCATTAGGTTTCGGATTCCGATGTGGTTTCCTTGGCATGTTGCATATGGAAATTATTCAAGAACGTTTAGAACGTGAATTTGATATGACGGTAATAACAACCGTTCCCAACGTATCTTATCACGCCTATACAAACAAAAATCCAGATGAAGCCTTTGTGGTTAACAACCCATCCGATTTACCAGAACCATCAACTGTAAACCGCGTTGAAGAACCATATATCAAAGCAACCATCATTACAAAAGCCGATTTTGTTGGTAATGTGATGTCTTTGTGTATTGAAAAACGAGGTATTATCACCAATCAAACCTATTTAACACCAGAACGTGTTGAGCTTACTTTTGAAATGCCGTTAGCAGAAATAGTTTTCGATTTTTACGACAGACTAAAAACAGTATCTAAAGGATACGCCTCTTTTGATTATCATCCAATTGGCATGAAACCATCAAAATTAGTGCGTTTAGATATTTTGTTAAATGCACAACCTGTAGATGCGCTTTCTGCTTTAATACATGCCGATAACGCACAATTTATAGGACGAAAAATGTGCGAAAAACTTAAAGAGTTAATTCCACGCCAACAATTCGATATTCCTATCCAAGCGGCTATTGGTGCTAAAATTATTTCGCGTGAAACCATAAAAGCACTTCGTAAAGATGTTACTGCTAAATGTTATGGTGGTGATATTTCGCGTAAGCGTAAGCTTCTTGAAAAGCAGAAAAAGGGTAAAAAGCGTATGCGTCAAGTAGGAAATGTCGAGATTCCGCAGCAAGCATTTATGGCAGTATTAAAGCTGAATGATTAATTTCAGAAAATTTCGCTCATAAATCTAAAATCTGCTATTCAATTTCAATTAATTTTTAATTTTGGTTGAATTATCAGAATTAAAATTGGCATTTCATCTCATTTTGTTGCTAATAATTTGGCGAATTTCTATTTCTACATTATTTTCTATAAAAATTAAACAGCTTCAAATTGTTAATAAATATTTTCGTAAGTTTATATCTCATTAACTATTTCAGATAGTTAATTAAAAGCAAGTCCTTTAAATACCACGTTTAACTAATTTTAAAATTTGATTGAAAACATCTACAAAAAGACGTAAATGTTATTAACAATTTTACAATTTCTAAACACTGTTTTGCTTAATTTTATAAATGAAAACTATGTAAAACAAAGTATTCATAAAATTATAAATTAAGTATTGAAAAAAGTGGAATAATAGTAACAAATTCCTTTTTTTTAAGCGGGTTTTAAAATAGTTTATTGACAATATTTTTATATGAAAGCACTTTTTTACACAAGAGAATTTCCTCCATACGTATATGGTGGCGCAGGAGTACATGTTGAATATTTAGCCGACGAGTTGTCTAAATTAATGGATTTAGAAGTTAGATGCTTTGGCGACCAAAACTCAAATGAAGGTTCATTGAGTGTAAAAGGATTTCCATTTGAAGATGGTGTATTTAAAGGTGCAGACGATAAATTAAAATCGGTTTTTAAAACACTTAGCACCTCGCTTCACATGAATGCCGATGTTGTTGATGCAGATGTGGTACACTGCCATACCTGGTATGCACACTTTGCGGGAATCGTTTCAAAATTATGCTATGGCACACCTTTAGTAATTACCACACATTCGCTGGAACCACTACGCCCTTGGAAACGCGAACAACTTGGGCGCGGTTATGATGCTTCTTCCTGGGTTGAAAAAACAGCCATTGAAATGGCTGATGCCTTAATTGCAGTTTCAGAAGAAACAAAAGAAGATGTAATTAAACATTTTAATGTAGACGAAAATAAGGTAAAGGTTATTTATAATGGTATCAACCTTCAACAATATGTTCAAACTTCAGAATCATCAACTTTAGATGAATATAAGGTCGATAAAAACAAACCTTATGTGCTTTTTGTTGGAAGAATAACGCGCCAAAAAGGTATTATTCATTTGGTAAACGCCATAAAATATATAGATCCAGACACACAAATAGTGCTTTGTGCCGGAGCTCCAGACACACCAGAAATTGGCAAGGAAATGGAGAGCGCAGTGAACGAGGTTAAAAAGTCGCGAAATAATGTGATATGGATTGATAAAATGGTAACTAAAGAAGAAATTATTCAGTTATACTCGCATGCCGACGTGTTTTGTTGCCCTTCAATTTATGAGCCTTTCGGGATCATAAATATTGAAGCTATGGCTTGTAATACAGCCGTTGTTGCGAGCGCCGTGGGCGGAATAAAAGAAGTAGTTGTGCATGGTGAAACAGGTCTTTTAATTCCTTTAGAACAGCAAAAAGAAGCGCCTTTTGAGGCTGTGGACCCTGATAAATTTTCGCGAGATTTAGCTAACGGCATTAACAAGGTTATAAACGACAAGGCGTTAAGAGAAACCATGGCAAAAAATGGCAGAAAACGTGTTGAAGACTATTTTGACTGGGTAGCCATAGCTAAACAAGTTGAAGAACTATACAAAACATTACTATAAACTAAAACAACCAAATTATGATAAATAACAAGGCATTAGCAATAATTCTAGGGGGTGGTCAAGGCTCCAGACTTTACCCACTTACTCAAGAACGCTCAAAACCTGCTGTACCTATTGCAGGTAAATATAGGTTAGTAGATATTCCTATTTCAAATTGTATAAATGCAGACATCAAGCGTATGTTTGTTTTAACTCAATTTAATTCAGCCTCATTAAATCGTCATATCAAAGACACGTATCATTTTAGTTTTTTTAGTTCAGCTTTTGTTGATGTTTTAGCTGCGGAACAAACACCACATAACAAAACTTGGTTTCAAGGAACTGCTGATGCTGTGCGCCAAAGTATGCACCATTTTTTACGACATGATTTTGAGTATTTCTTAATTCTTTCTGGTGATCAATTGTATCAAATGGATTATGAACATCTGATAGAAGAGCACGAAAAAAATGATGCCAAAATTTCTATAGCTACCATTCCTGTTACGGCTAAAGAAGCAACCGAGTTTGGTATTTTAAAATCTGATGACAAAAACGTCATTACATCTTTCATTGAAAAACCAGACGCTAGTCTATTACCGGATTGGACTTCCGACGTTAGTGATGACATGAAAAAAGAAGGTCGCCATTATTTAGCTTCAATGGGGATTTATGTTTTCAATCGTGAGCTTTTAGAGGAATTAATGAAAAACCCAGATACAAACGATTTTGGGAAAGAAATTATTCCACAAGCCATTGATAAACATAAAACAATGAGTTACCAATACGAAGGGTACTGGACAGATATCGGAAATATCGATTCGTTCTTTGAAGCAAACCTAGGGTTAACAGATGATATACCAAAATTCGATTTATACGACAAGAAAAAACGTATTTATACTAGAGCTAGAATGTTGCCTACAACAAAACTAGCAGGAACTGCACTTGAAAGAACGGTAATTGCTGAAGGCTGTATTATTAGTGCTGCAAAAATTGAAAAATCAGTCATAGGTATTCGTTCAAGAATTGGTGACGAATCAACGGTTATTAATACCTACATGATGGGTAGCGATTATTATGAGTCTTTAGATGAAATTAACAACAAACGTATTCCTATTCTTATGGGTATTGGTGAACGCTGTTTTATAAAAAATGCCATTCTAGACAAAAATTGCCGTATTGGAGATGATGTAAGAATAAATGGAGGTAAGCATCTGGAAGAAGTTGAAACAGATACTTATATGGTTAAACAGGGTATAGTAGTCATTAAAAAAGGAGCTACAATACCAAAAGGCACAATAATATAAACATCTAATCTTTTTTATTTTTTATATAACCAATTGAAATGCAAGACCAAAGAAGAGTTGTAATTGATTATGTCTCGCCTAGTGTAAACTGTGGTGAGTTTTACATAAAACGTATAGTAAATGAAATAGTAAAAGTAGATGCGCACATTATGGCCGATGGACATGATGTTTTGGGCGCTTCCATTCTTTTCAAACATGAAAAAGATAGAGCTTGGAGAGAAACCCGAATGACTTTAATTTCCAATGATGAATGGCAAGCATCCTTCACCGTTGAAAAACAAGGTTTTTACACCTACAAAGTCCAATCGTGGGTTGATTATGCTCTCAATTGGCGCTATGGTTTAATAAGAAAAATAAATGATGGGCAACATGTGGCTTCTGAATTACTGGAAGGCGCGGAGTATATTAATGCTATTTTAAATAAAGTTAGCGGAGACGATAAAGTCTACTTAGAACACCTTCATAAATTATTCAAAAGTACAAATGATTATGGCGAGGCTATAACAGAAGCCTGTACAGAGCGGTTATATAATATTTTTTATGCTAACCCAATAAAATTACTTGATAATACCTCAAAAGAATTTCAGGTATATGTCGACAGAAAAAGAGCTCGTTTTAGTACTTGGTATGAGTTCTTTCCGCGTTCAGCCTCAGAAACTCCAGGGGTTCATGGTACGTTTAAAGACTGCGAACGATTACTGCCGCGTGTTAAAAGTATGGGGTTTGATGTCTTGTATTTACCCCCTATACATCCAATAGGCGAAGTTAATAGAAAAGGTAAAAACAATACTGTAGAAGCTAAAGAAGGAGACGTTGGCTCTACTTGGGGTGTGGGTTCTCAATATGGTGGCCATAAAGATATCCACCCACAATTAGGAACGCTTGATGATTTTAAAGCACTGGTTCAACGAGCAAAAGAGCAAGATATTGAAATAGCCATGGATTACGCATTACAAGCGGCTCCAGATCATCCTTGGGTAAAATCTCATCCTGAATGGTTTAAATGGAGACCGGATGGCACTGTTCAATATGCAGAAAACCCTCCTAAAAAGTATCAAGATATTCTTCCTATTTATTGGGAAAGTGAAGATTATAAAAACCTATGGAATGAGTGCCTAGATATTTTAATGCACTGGATAGATTGTGGTATCAATGTTTTTAGAGTAGATAACCCACATACCAAACCGTTTTATTTCTGGAACTGGATAATTACGCAAGTAAAAGCCAAACATCCAGATGTTATCTTTCTAGCTGAAGCCTTTACAGCACCAAAAGTCATGCAACAATTGGCAAAACAAGGTTACACCCAATCATATACATATTTTACATGGCGTGAAAACAAACATGAACTTATTGAATACGTTGAAGAGCTTACAAAATCAGAATTAAAAGAATACATGCAGCCTAATTTTTGGCCTAATACACCAGATATTAACCCATATCACTTGCAAGGTGCAAACGAATCTAAGCATATTCAACGTTATGCATTAGCGGCAACTTTAAGTTCGAGTATTGGTATATATGGGCCCGTTTTTGAGTATATGTTATCTAACTCGCTACTAGGAAAAGAAGAGTATTTAAATTCTGAAAAATTTCAAATCACACATTACGATTGGAATATTAAAAACAAGCTAATCACAATAATTTCAAAAATAAATTATATCAGGCACAACAATGCTGCGCTCCAGCAAACCAATAACATTAAATTTTGTCATATAAATAACGACAATTTAATAGCATTTTATAAATGGAACGACGACAGAACTAGCCAAATGTTTATTATTATTAGTTTAGATGCTCAAAACTCCCAACAAGGCACAGTTCAAGTACCATTACACGACATTGGTGTGCACCATGGACATAACTTAGAAATGCATGATTTAATTACAGATAGTCGCTATAATTGGAATTCCGAATGGTGTTATGTAGAATTACATCCTACAATGCCGTTCCATATTTTCAATATTAACAAGTAATTGTATGACGCATGAAGCTTCAATATCATCAATAGATAGCCATTTTAAGTCTGATGAGGCCTGGGAGGTTTTGCTTGATAATGAAGCGTTCGTTAAAACCTTCTTATCAGATGTATTAGAAGACTATATTATAAAACAACGCTGGTATGGTGGAAAATCGAGTCAGATAAAATATATAGAACTAGCCGAATATTTTAGAATTCAGCAACATGGCGAGGTTTATTTTGGACTTATCCTTGAAGTAAATTTTGTAGAATCTTTTTATCAGCATTATTTTTTGCCAATTGCTTTTGTAACCGATGTAAATTTTGCTCAAAAAGATAGAATTCTTCCTATAAGCATTCAAAATCAAAAAGGTCATATCATAGACGCGGTTAACTTAGAAGCCTTTAGAAAATTAGTTTTTGAGCGTATTATTACTGCTGAGCCCAAAGACACAACCAAGGTGCAATACCATAAAAGTCATTTGTTCAACAATGTTTCATATGAATCATCAAGGTTTATGGGCCTAGAACAAAGTAATACCTCTTTGGTTTATAACGATAAATATGTATTAAAGTTTTTCAGACGCATTTTTGGAGATAAAAACCCCGACTACGAAATGAGTCGTTTTTTGTCAGAGAAAAAAGAATTTAAAAATACACCTGCCTATTTAGGAAGTATTAATTTAGTTGACTCAGAAAACACCAACATTACCATAGGATTGATGCAAGAAATGATACCCAATGAAGGTGATGCGTGGGATTATATGCTAAAAGAATTACACAGGGTTTTTTCTAATCTAGAATACAAAAAGATAGTTATAAATAATTTACCTAATACAGAATTATACCAACGTTTAACCATTCAAGATATTCCACCACAAATTATAGACTGGGCGGGACTAAATTTGTTTAATCAAGTACAAACCTTAGCAAAACGTACTGCAGAAATGCATATTGCTTTGGGTTCAGAGTTTGAAGAAACCGCTTTTACACCAGCCCATTACAATGGCGATTACGAAGTGTGGTTAAAAAATAAAATGTTATATCAATTTCAAAATAGGTTAAATATTATTGAAAACAACCAAGGTAAACTGGAAGGTTTAGCCGTATCTTTAGCACAAGAGTTTCTTGACAAAAAAAATAGCATTAGAAAGCGCTTTGTGAATTTTGACTGGACCAAACTTAAAGGCGAACGCATCCGGGTTCATGGTGATTATCATTTAGGCCAAGTATTAGTAAAAGATAACGATTATTATATTCTAGACTTTGAAGGCGAACCAGAAAGTACCATACGCGATAGAAAAGTAAAACAACCACCTTTAAAAGACGTTGCTGGCTTGTTTAGATCATTTCATTACGCCTTGTACGCTACGGTTTTTAACAATAGTGAAACACATTATAAAGAATCTCAGGAAGCCTTATTTAATGCTTCAGAAATATTATACAGGTATATAACAGGTCTGTTTTTAGGCACTTATGTTACAGAAACGCAAAACGCAAATTTAAATTTAGGTTACAATAAAGAACGTATCTTTATATTAAAATACTGCTTACTTGAAAAAGCAGTTTACGAATTGGGTTACGAACTCAATTCTCGTCCGCAATGGGCAGTAATTCCTCTAAAAGGGATATCTAATATTATAAATCATTAATTTATGGCACAAGTAAAAGTTCACAGTTTATTTACCGAATTTGATATAAACCTTTTTAAATCAGGCAAGCATTTTAGGCTATACGAAAAATTCGGTTCGCACCTTGTAACCGTTGATGGTATTGATGGTGTATATTTTGCAGTATGGGCACCAACAGCAAAACAAGTATCTGTAATTGGCGATTTTAATTATTGGATGGAAGGTGAACACCAATTAAATGTTCGTTGGGATTCTAGTGGTATTTGGGAAGGGTTTATTCCGCTTATAACTAAAGGTACTGCTTACAAATACAAAATTCAAAGTCATAATAATGATATAAAAACCGAAAAAGCAGATCCTTATGCTAGACGTTATGAGCATCCTCCTAGAACAGCATCAATTGTTTGGGACGATAATTATAAATGGAAGGATAAAGACTGGATGAAAACGCGTAAAAATCACAACGCCATTGATGCGCCATACTCGGTTTACGAAGTGCATTTAGGGTCTTGGAAAAAACATCTTGAAGAAGATCGTTTCATGTCTTATTTCGAGTTGGCAGACGACTTAGTGAACTACGTAAAAGACATGAATTTTACCCATGTGGAACTTATGCCTATTATGGAATTTCCTTACGATCCTTCTTGGGGATACCAAATTACAGGATATTTTGCACCAACATCGCGTTTTGGTTACCCAGAAGAATTCAAGTATCTCGTTGATAAATTACATCAAGCGGGTATAGGAATAATTTTGGATTGGGTGCCGTCACATTTTCCCGAAGACGCACATGGTTTAGGGTTTTTTGATGGTTCGCATCTTTATGAGCATCCTGATAAAAGAAAAGGATATCATCAAGATTGGAAAAGCTTAATTTTTAATTACGAACGTAATGAAGTGCGTTCATTTTTAATAAGTAACGCGGTGTTTTGGATGGATCAATACCACGCAGATGGTTTACGTGTTGATGCCGTTGCTTCTATGTTATTTTTAGATTATTCAAGAGAAGATGGCGAGTGGGAACCTAATATTTACGGTGGAAGAGAGAATCTTGCGGTTATTAGCTTTTTAAAAGAATTAAACGAAGAAATATATGCCTCTTTCCCTGATGTGCAAACCATTGCAGAAGAGTCTACGGCGTTCCCTATGGTTTCTAAACCAACATTTGTAGGTGGTTTAGGCTTTGGTATGAAATGGATGATGGGTTGGATGCACGATACCCTAGAGTATTTTGCTAAAGATCCGGTGTATAGAAAATATCATCATAACGAAATTACCTTTAGTTTAGCATATGCTTTTACAGAGAATTTTATGTTACCACTATCGCATGACGAGGTGGTTTATGGCAAAAATTCAATCTTAGGAAGAATGCCTGGTGATGAATGGCAACGTTTTGCAAATCTTCGTTTATTATATGGCTACATGTTTACACATCCAGGAACAAAACTCCTATTTATGGGTGGTGAATTTGGTCAATACAACGAATGGAATTTCGAAGAAAGCTTAGATTGGAACCTATTAGAGTTTAAACCTCATCAAGACATGCAAAACTATTTCAAATCGCTAAATACGATTTATAAAAACACTCCTGCATTATATGAAAAAGGTTTTAGTGGTGAAGGTTTTGAATGGATAAGTTATGATGATCACGAGAATTGTGTAATCTCGTATGTAAGAAAAGGGTATAAAGAAGAAGAAAATGTAATTGTGGTTTGTAACTTAACACCAACAGTTAGAAAAAATTATAAAATTGGTGTGCCTTCAAAAGGAAAACTCGTCGAGATTTTTAATAGTGATGCCGAAGAATTTGGAGGTAGTGGCATAAAAAACAAAAAGCAAACAACCGTTAAAAAAGATCCTTGGAATGGTAAAGAATATTCAGCAGAAATTGTTTTACCCCCATTAGCAGTAACAATTTTTTCCTTTAATTCCTAAAAAATAAAATCAAGAAGTAGCGTTTTAAAATAATTTTTAAAACGCTACTATACTTTCTATGTAATCAACACATTAACTATAAAAAACTTGAATTTAAACATGCTATATGTTTTAAATTTAGTCTTCAATTTCTGTTGATTTATCCCAATCTGAGTTATCCATAATTAATTAGGTTAATATTTGACTTTAATGCATTAATTCAAGCGTTTTTTTGATAAAAAGTAATCAACAAGGTATTCAAAATTTACTATTTTCGTCAATTATTATTGATTTATAGTTTTATGATATTAAATACTGAATTAGAATACAAAGGGAACTTATTCCCATCCAAAATAATTGCATACAAAAAGAACTTAAATGTACTGTCTTTTACCACCGAAAACGGTGTTGTTTTAGAAGTTACGGTGCGTCGAGATAGTGTTCTTCGTTTTAGATATACAACTACTGGTATTTTTGAAAATGATTTTTCTTATGCCATTACAAAATATGCAAGCAGAGGCTATAATCACCTTGAAGTTACCGAAGATGAAAATAATTACATCATTACAACTGCAAAACTGATTTGCCATATTTCAAAGTTAGATTTAAGATCATCGATTTACGATGCTAAGGATAAAAGCCTTATTTGTGAAGACGAGCTTGGTTTCCACTGGGAAGAAAGTTATGAGTTTGGAGGGGATGTTGTTAAAATGTCTAAAACATCGCATGCAGGTGAAAGTTATTACGGTTTAGGCGATAAACCTGTTGACAATAACCTAAAAGGAAAACGATTTGAAAACTGGGTAACAGATTCTTATGCTTATGGTAGAGAAACCGATCCTATTTACAAAGCCATTCCATTTTATACAGCGTTACACAACAAAAAGTCTTACGGTATATTTTTTGATAATACCTTTCGTTCATTTTTCGATTTTTGTAGCGAACGAAGAAATATAACAAGTTTCTGGGCGCATGGTGGCGAAATGAATTACTATTTTATTTACGGCCCTGAAATGTCTGATGTGGTTGCAAACTATACAGATTTAACAGGTAAACCACATGAAATGCCTGCACTTTGGACTTTAGGATATCACCAATGTAAATGGAGCTACTATCCTGAATCTAATGTAAAAGAAATTACTGCAAAATTTAGAGAATTAGAGATTCCTTGTGATGCTATTTATTTAGATATCGATTACATGGAAGGGTTTAGATGTTTTACTTGGAGTAAAGAGTATTTTCCAGACCCAAAACGAATGGTTAAAGAATTAGCCGATGATGGGTTTAAAACCATTGTAATAATTGATCCAGGAATCAAAATAGACATGGATTACTCTGTGTTTAGAGAAGGTTTAGAGAAAGACTACTTCTGTAAGCGTGCCGATGGCCCTTATATGAAAGGTAAAGTATGGCCTGGGGAGTGTTATTTCCCAGATTATACAAATCCTGAAGTAAGAGAATGGTGGTCTAATTTATTCCAAGAACTTGTTGAAGATATTGGTGTAAAAGGTGTTTGGAATGATATGAACGAACCTGCTGTTATGGACGTTCCAGGAAAAACATTCCCTAATGATGTAAGACACGATTATGACGGGAACCCTTGTAGCCACAGAAAAGCGCACAACGTATACGGCATGCAGATGGCACGCGCTACTTACCAAGGTTTAAAGAAATTCTCTTACCCGAAAAGACCTTTCGTTATTACTAGAGCAGCATATTCTGGTACACAACGTTACACATCAAGTTGGACAGGTGATAACGTAGCAACCTGGGATCATTTAACCATTGCAAATTTACAAGCACAACGTATGTGTATGTCTGGATTCTCGTTTATAGGATCTGATATTGGTGGATTTGCAGAACAACCAAACGGGGAATTATACGCACGTTGGATTCAGTTAGGTGTTTTTCACCCATTTTGTAGAACTCACTCTTCTGGAGATCATGGTGACCAAGAACCATGGGCTTTTGGAACCACTATAACAGATGTAGTAAGAAAGTTTATTGAAATTAGATACCAATTACTGCCTTATTTATACACAGCGTTTTGGAGATATGCCGAAGAGGGCATTCCAATTTTAAAATCGCTTGTATTATACGATCAACACGATCCGCAAACACACTACAGAAATGATGAGTTTATTTTTGGTGAAAAAATACTAGCTTGCCCGATAACAGCACCAAACCAAAAAGGAAGGCGTATGTATTTCCCACTTGGTAAATGGTACAATTTCTGGAATGACGAGTTGGTTAAAGGTGGATCTGAACAATGGGTTGATGCCGATTTAGACAGCATGCCAATATTTATAAAAGAAGGAGCTATTATTCCAAAATACCCTATTCAACAATATGTTGGTGAAAAAACTATTGATGAATTAATTCTTGATGTTTATTATAAAGAGGGTAAAGAATCATCTCAAGTTTACGAAGATGCTACTGATGGTTACGACTATATTAAAGGAAGATATAGCTTAAGAGATTTTAAATTGTCTGGTAAGAAAAACGAATTGATTATACAGCAGCATAAATCTGGTAAGTTTGTAACCACATATAAAACCTTTAAGTTAAAGCTGCACGGGTTACCATTCAAAATTTCAAAAATTGAAATTGATAATGTGATTATACCTCTTGAAAAATTAAAACTTAATGGTAACAATACATTAACCATTACTAAAGAATTTTCAGAGCTTCATATTATGGCTTAAAACCATATATAAAATACATTTAAAGCCTCTCTTTATAATAAAGGGAGGCTTTTTTATGCGTTAGTTCCAAATTAATTAATCGGCATAATCAGAAAAATTAACTAAATTAGTAATAGCTGTTTGCTATCAAAAAACAAGATATATAACGGAATTCAACAGTCAACCAAACTTACATCATAAAAATAAACTAGCAAATGGAAAAAAATAGAATCACCGTTAAAACAACCATTCCTTCACCAACAGAAAAAGTGTGGGAATATTATACCGAACCAAAACACATTACCAACTGGAATTTTGCATCAAATGATTGGTGTTGTCCAGCTGCTACAAACAACTTACAAAAAGATGGCGACTTTAACTATCGTATGGAAGCAAAAGATGGCAGTATGGGATTCGATTTCTCAGGAAAGTACACCAAGGTAATTCCTATGAAATTAATTGCTTACAACCTAGCTGATGGCAGAACGGTTGAAGTTATATTTTCAAATCATGGAAATGAAGTTGAAATAAGCCAAACGTTCGAGACAGAAGGCACTCACACTGTTGAGCAACAAAAAAATGGATGGCAAGCTATTCTTAATAATTTTAAAACCTATGTAAGTTCTAAATAGTCAAACTATGAAAACTTTAAAATACAATACAACCATAAATGCTTCCAAAGAAAAAGTTTGGAATACACTTTTTACGGATGAAAATTACCCAAAATGGGTGTCAGTTTTCAGTGAAGGCTCTTATGCTAAAACCGATTGGCAAGAAGGTAGTGCTATTGATTTTTTAATACCAAGTGGTGATGGCATGTTTAGTACGATTCATCAGAAAATACCAAACAAACTCATGGTTTTTAATCACCTCGGATTTATAAAAGAAGGAAAAAAAGTCTATGATGGAAAATCGAAAGCATGGGAAAACGCAAAAGAATCTTATGAACTCATTGAAAACAATGGAAAAACAGAGTTACATGTTAGTATGGACACTACTGATGAATATGTGAATTTTTTTAATGAAACTTTCCCAAAAGCTTTGAAAAAAATTAAAGAGCTTTCGGAATAACATTGTTTCATAATTATTGACTTTTTTAATTAAACATTTTCAACTAGTATTAATTAATTGCATAATGACGGCCAAAGAATTTATTGAAACTTTAAATAGCATCGCTCAAAATTATAAAGGAGCAATCCCTAAAAGAGAATTATTTTCTTTAGCAAAAGAATTTCAATATATGCCAGTTTCTGAAGTAGTGAACTTACTGAAAGACCAAAATCATAATCATCGTACTGGAGCTGTATCCATTTTAGATTGGAAAGCGAGAAACAAAAAGACTATTTCAGAAGAAAAAGAAGCCATATACAATGCCTATATTAATCATCATAAATGGATTGATGATTGGGGTTTGGTTGACAGAGCAGCTCCTTATGTAATTGGTGGCTACTTGCACGACAAAGACCGTAAGCCTTTATATGATTTGGCAAGTTCAAAAAACCCCATGGAACGACGTACAGCCATAGTTAGCACTTACTTTTTCATCAGAAAAAATGACACTGTAGACACGTTTAATATTGCTGAAATTTTAATACATGACAAAGATGAATATGTTCAAAAAGCAGTTGGTAGCTGGATAAGAGAAGCTGGAAAAAGAGATGAAAACAGGCTTAAAACATTTTTAAATAAATACGCCAACACCATGCCAAGGGTAACCTTAAGATATGCAATTGAAAAGTTGGATAGACAGACTAAAGATTATTATTTAGCAATGAAGACTAAATAAAAACTAATCTTCCTTTGATGCATTAATTTCGACTGTTGGAACTTTTTCAACATCAAAAGGTTTTCCTAAGTAAACCAATTGATTCCCTTCTTCAATTTTATCAACCTCTAAATTATACGAAGATATAATGTGCAGTTCGCCCTCATTATCTTTTACAAAAAGCGGGATAATATCAGGATCATTATTCGAAATTTTTATTAGTTTTTCATAGTGCGCTTTGTCTTCTAAATCAATTTCCTGAATGGAAGGATGCTTTTTGGTTAGTTCCATAAGTCTATTAAAATCATCTTTGTGCGAAAACAATCCTTCTTTAGGGTTATTGGTATCATCTAACATTTCTTCGGTAGTAACCAATCTAAATGAGCCATTTTCTCCAAATTGTTTAGTAAACTTATTAATAGCGTATTTATTAATATCTGGATTTCCGGTAAGTGCCATTAAATAACCAACATCGTTCAATTCTATATTATCTGTTAAAGTTTCAGAGTAAATGTTATTACTAAAGGCTTCTAAACCTAATTCTTTTGCTTTTCTAATGTTTTGTTCATTGCTATCAATAAGCACAACATGTCTTCCGTTAGCTTCTAGATAATGACCCAACAATCTAGAAATTTTTGATGCACCAATAATTAAAATTCCTTCAGACTTCTTAAGGAATACACCTACCAATTTAGCAAATAATCTAGCAGTTGTGGCATTCAGTAATACAGTTCCTAAAACAATCATAAACACCAGTGGTGTAATATATTCTGCACCTTCAACGCCTTGTTTTATCAGCTTACTGCCAAAAAGTGAAGCGATACCTGCTGCAACAATACCTCTTGGGCCTACCCAACTAATAAATATACGTTCGTTTGTTTTTAGTTTTGAACCCATGGTACTTAAAAATACTGCCAATGGTCTTATAATAAATACAACCGCAGCGAAAAGAATTCCTGTTTTCCAGGTATAAAGCAGCATCATATCTTCAATATTGATATTTGCTGCCAGCAAAATAAATAATATGGAAATAAGCAAGACACTTAGCGATTCTTTGAAATAAAGTAATTCTTTAATGTTTTCAAGTTTACTATTACCTAGAACCATGCCCATAACTACAACGGCAAGTAAACCAGACTCGTGTGCAAAAACTTCAGATTCAACAAAAACCAATAAAACAGTTGATAAAGACACTACATTTAATAAGTAATGCGGAATGAGTTTTTTATTAATTGCAAAGGCCAATGCATGGGCAAAAGTAAACCCAAAGGTAGTACCGAAGAGAATGATTTTACCAAACTCGATAAGTGCTGTTTTGGTAAAACCACTATCGCCTTCAACACTAATAAACTCAAAAACCAATACCGCTACTAAGGCACCAATAGGATCTATTAAAATACCTTCCCATTTTAAAACTGCTGAGATATCTTTTTTAAGCGGAATGTTTCTTAAAATTGGCGTAATTACTGTTGGTCCGGTAACAATAATTAATCCAGAAAAAAGAAAGGACAGGTCCCAACTTAAACCAAAAATAACGTGAGCAAGAATACCTGCACCAAAAAAAGTTACAGCAGAACCAAGAGTTATTAACTTAGTAATTACCGGACCTACATTTTTCACCTCGGAGCGTTTTAGCGTTAAACCTCCTTCAAAAAGAATGACACTAATGGCTAAAGATACAAAGTAATACAAGCCTTCGCCTGGAAAAAGTCCTTGTTTTCCGTTCCAAATGGGTTCTATCCATTTAGATCCATCTTCGCTTAGATATGCCGCAGCAATAGGGCCTACTAAAAGCCCAATTAAAATTAAAGGTAAAATTGCTGGGATTTTAAATTTCCAAGCTACCCATTGGGCTAATATTCCTAAAATAATGATTCCTGCGAGTTCTAACATAGGCACTTTTCTTGTTAAAAACCACTAATTTAAGTAAAACGTATCATTTATTGTTTTCAAAAAATGTTATCTTTCAACTTTTTGTATTAAAACAACGTAAAACCTGTGCCTATAAAGCCTTTTAAAAGTATTGGAATTGGAGTTGCATATTCTCCAAACTTAAAAGCAAACCTTTTTGAGGCTGCAAGACTTTCTGTTTTTTTTGAGGCTAAATTAGTTTTAATTCATGTAGGTGAAGCTTCCGAAGAAAAATCCAAATTGCTTAGTACAATTCTAAAAAGTTTTGAAAAAGACCAATTAAAGTATGAAGTTGTTTTTAAACTAGGTAATCCTGTAGATGTCATCTTATCTATATCTGAAGAAAAAAAGATCGATTTATTAATTCTTGGTGCTGTTAAACGAGAAAAAATAGTTAAATATTATGTAGGCTCTATTGCAAGAAAAATTACGCGACAAGCCAATTGTTCTGTTTTGCTTTTAATAAAACCCTCTGTTGAGCGTATACCGTGTCAGCATGTAGTTGTAAATGGTTTAAAAGACCCTAAAACTGAACAAACAATTACCGCAGCATTTTATGTAGCAAATCAACTAAATGCCGAAAAAATAACCATTGTTGAAGAAATTGGACAAGATGAAATTGCGGTAAAAGTAGATGATGATAAATCGCTAAGAAGAGCTACTATAGCCAAAGAACGAATTAAACTAAGAGAAAACACAAGAGTAAAAGAAATAATAAGTCATATCCCAAAAGAATATACTCAAAATAAGACCATAAAACTGCAACCCATTTTTGGTAAGCGCGGGTATTCTATAGGCCATTATGCACAAATAACTAGGGCCGATTTATTAGTGATGAATGCACCTTCAAGAATGACATTTTGGGATAGGTTATTTCCGCATGATATTGAACATATTTTAACCGAATTACCAACCGATGTGTTAATTCTGCAATGAGTCCGAAAAAAAATAACATAAAAGCCTTTTTCAATGCATTACCAAAAAATATATTCTCAGGTTTTGTGGTAAGTCTTATCGCACTACCTTTAGGTTTAGGACTTGCTATGGCAAGTGATGCACCACCAATTGCTGGGATTATTGCTGCAGTTGTAGGCGGTATTGTTGTTTCTATTTTAGGCGGAAGCCATGTAACCATTGTAGGTCCTGGAAACGGTTTAGTTGGTGTGCTATTAGTAGCGATAACAACATTAGGATTGGAAACCGCGTATGTCGCCATCATGTGCTCAGGAGTATTACTTTTATTGTTAGGGTTTTTTAGAATGGGAGCATTAGCTGATTTTTTTCCGTCTTCGGCCATTCAAGGTATGTTAGCAGCCATTGGTTTAATTATTTTAGGTAAGCAATTCCACATCATGCTGGCTCATAAAATTAGTCGAGCCGATACGGTAGATTATCTTTTAGAAATTCCTTTTACAATAAATGATGCCATTCACTACGATAATAAAGGGTTAATATTTGCTGCTTTTGCAGGTATTTTAAGTTTAACCATCATGCTATTTTACTCAAAAATTAGAAATAAATATTTACAGCTTATCCCGGCACCTATGTGGATTGTTATTCTTTCAATTGGGTTTAGTTATTACTTTGAATATGGCTTACATGAGGCAAACCCAATAGCGCCAGAATATATGGTTTCAGGTATACCAAGCATACAAAAAATAATTGCAGACATACCAACACCAAATTTTGGTAGTATTTGGAGTTTTATGTTTTGGGGCAACGTATTAGCATTAACACTTATTGCCAGCATAGAGTCACTTTTAAGTATCAAAGCGGTTGATAAACTAGACCCAGAAAAAAGACGCTCGAACGTTAACAGAGATTTAAAAGCTTTAGGTTTGGCAACTGTTGGTAGTGGTTTGTTAGGTGGTTTAAATGTGGTAACGGTAATAGCACGTAGTTCTGTTAACGTAAATCAAGGCGGTAGTAACAGGTCGTCAAACTTTTTTCATGCCTTATTTTTAGTGTTGTTTATAGCATTTTTTAGCACGCAACTTACACGTATACCACTACCGGCATTAATGGCTATTTTAGTATATACAGGTTACAAATTGGCGTCGCCAAAAGTTGTTACTCAAATGTTTTCTATTGGTAAAGAGCAGCTTATTATATTTTTTGTAACCCTAATTGTTACCTTAAAAATAGGGCTTATAACAGGAATTATTGCTGGTGTTATAACCACTTTTATTATTCATGTTTTTATAAATAGGCATTTAGGTGCTGGATTATTCATCAGGAATTTATTAAAACCTAATGTTTTAATGTATAAAGAACATGGTGAAAAAGACAACTACTATGTAAGTGTTAAGCATTTTTGCAGTTTTTTAAATTATTATAAATTAAAAAAACACTTAGATGCCATTCCAGAAAATAAAGATGTTATTCTAGATTTTTCGTTATGCGATTTTGTTGATGATACCGTATTAGAAAACATTCATAGTTATCAAGAGTTATTTGCTAAGAGAGATGGTCATTTTGATGTGATAGGATTGGATATGCACGACACAGAAACCAAACATCCATTTGCGTCCAGACGATTGCTCCCAGTTCCGAATATTATTAAAAACAGTCTTACAAGACGCCAAAGTACCATGGAAACCTTGGCAAAAAACTACAACTTAAAATACAGCCCTAAGAAGAAAAAAGAAGTTTCATTCCTAAATAGTTTTTCGTTTTTTAATACGAAACACATCAACCATATTTATAATAAATTAATTCAAAAAGATTTGACGATTTCGTTATTTGATATTGAGTTTTCAGAAGGTGAGTTTATAGCCAAAGAAGTTGTTAGAAGCACGATGTTGCATATTGAGCTAGATTTTAAAATTCCAAAATTTACATTAGATAAAGAAGGGTTTCTCGAGAAAGTATCAGCTCTAGCTGGATTTAAAGATATTCCTATTGAAAATCACGACGATTTCTCAAACCGCTTCTATCTTCTAGGTGAAAACGAAACCAGAATCGCCCAATTTTTTAATGACGATGTCACCCATTTTTTCGAAAGCAACCCTTATTATCATGTCGAATCTAACGGAAATGCTTTGTTAATTTTTGAAAAAGAAAGATTGGCAAGTATAAAAGAAATTAAGGCGCTTTACGATTTTGGCAAACGTTTAAAACAAGTAATTTCTTAATATATTCTTAAGAATTTTAAGGATGTGATATAGTTTTCTTAATTTTACCTTCCTATGAATTTATACCCTGTAAATGCCGGAAATTTAAAGCTAGATGGTGGTGCGATGTTTGGAGTTGTTCCAAAAACCATTTGGCAGCGTACCAATCCTGCAGATTCTAATAACATGATTGATATTGCAACACGTTGTTTGCTTATTGAAGACAGTAATCGCTTGATTTTGATTGATAACGGTATGGGAAATAAACAATCAGAAAAATTTTATGGCTACTATCATCTTTGGGGCGATTTTAATCTAGATAAATCCCTTAAATCTTACGGTTTTCATCGTGATGATATAACCGATGTGTTCTTAACCCATTTACATTTTGATCATTGCGGAGGAAGTATTCAATGGAATCAAAATCGCTCAGGTTATGAGCCTGCTTTTAAAAATGCACATTTTTGGAGTAATAAAGACCATTGGAAATGGGCAACACAGCCTAACAAACGTGAACGTGCTTCGTTTTTAAAAGAAAATATTCTTCCAATGGAAGAGAGTGGGCAGCTAAAATTTACAGCGCTTCCACAGAATCAACTGTTAAATAACTCCCAGCTAGGATTTGATATTTTTTATGCCGACGGACATACCGATAAACAAATGATTCCACTTATTAAATATCAAGACAAAACCATTGCATTTATGGCAGATTTATTGCCAACAGTAGGGCATTTACCTATTCCCTATGTAATGGGTTATGATACAAGGCCATTATTGACTTTAGATGAAAAAGAAAGTTTTCTAAATCTTGCTGCAGAACAAAATTTCTACTTATTTTTAGAACATGATGCTCATAATGAAATTATTACCGTACAAAAAACAGAAAAAGGAGTCCGACTCAAAGACACTTTTACTACAAAAGATATATTTACTAATTTATAATAAAGACTAAATCTAATTATCCCATGAAGCAATTTAAATTAATAGCAATGGCTGCTTTTTTAGCAGTTTTAATTTCAGGCTGTGGCGGAACCGCGGCAATTTTATCAACTCCCGTTGAAAATATAGATACCTCTCCTTTAAAAGTTTCTGAGCTTACGGAAGCTGAAAAAAACAATTGGGGACATCTAGATTTGGTTAAAGACACCATTCCTGGAATGAGTGTAGATAAAGCGTATACAGACATCATTAAAAACAGAAAAGGTAAAAAAGTTATTGTGGCTGTAATTGATTCTGGAATTGACATAGATCACGAAGATCTAGATGATGTTATCTGGACAAATAAAGACGAAATTCCTGGAAATGGAAAAGATGATGATAATAATGGTTATGTTGATGATGTTCATGGCTGGAATTTTTTAGGCGATGGTTATAATGAGCAGTTAGAGTATGTTAGAATTTTAGCGAGTGGAGACACGAGCAATCCTGATTATGCGGCGGCAAAAGCACTTTACGATACCGAGTATCAAAAATGGTTAGGAAGAAAAAATCAATACGAGCAAATTTATCAGCAGGTAAAAACAGCCGATGATGCCTTAACTAAACATTTTGGAAAGAAAGATTACACTCAAAAAGAGGTTGTGGCTATTAAAACTGAAAATGAAAGTTTAGCACAAGCACAACAAATTGCAAACTACATGTTTAGTAATGGATTAGATACTATGGCCACTGCAATTACAGAAATTGAAAATGGTTTAGAAAGCATAAACGACCGATTAAATTATAACTTAAACAAAGAATTAAAAGGCCGTGTTACTGGAGATGATCCTGATGATATGTCTACAAAATTTTACGGCAACGGTAATGTTAAGCCAGTTAAAAAATCTGAGAGCCACGGTACGCATGTAGCAGGAATAATTGCTGCTGAACGTAACAATGGTAAAGGTGCAAATGGTGTAGCCAATAATGTTGAAATTATGAGCATAAGAGCGGTACCAAACGGCGATGAATATGATAAAGATGTGGCATTAGCCATAAGATATGCCGTTGATAACGGCGCTACCGTTATTAATGGAAGTTTTGGTAAGAGTTTTTCACCGCATAGCGACTGGGTGCGCGATGCCATTGCTTATGCTGGGAAAAATGATGTGGTCTTTGTGCATGCTGCCGGAAACGACAGTAAAAATGTAGATAAAGAACCTAATTATCCAGATGATAATGTAAACGGTGTTGAAGTCACTGATACTTACATAAGAGTTGGTGCTTTAGCACCAAAATACGGTTCGAGTATGGTTGCCGGTTTTTCTAACTACGGAAAACAAAATGTAGATATTTTTGCTCCAGGTGCGAGCGTATATTCTACGACTCCAGAAAACGAATACGACACTAAAGGAGGAACTTCAATGGCAGCTCCTGGCGTTGCTGGTATAGCCGCTTTAATTCGTTCATACTACCCCAAATTAACTGCTGCACAAGTAAAGCAAGTAATTTTAGATTCTGGTTTAGCAATTAAAACTAAGGTAATTGTTGGAGGTAATTCTGAAGACGTAAAACCGTTTGCTGATTTAAGTAAATCTTCAAAAATGGCAAATGCTTACAATGCTTTAATTCTAGCAGAACAAATGTCAAAATAATATATTTTTAGTTCAAGCATAATCAAGGATATACCAATCTTGATTATGCTTTACTTTTCAATCTATAGATTCAATCTTTTTAAAGTTATGACGCGATTTTTTTCATCAATTCTTATAGTTTCATTATTGTTTTCTTGCAGTAGTACAAAAGGTCTATCGGCAACTACACCTCCCACTCCTGCTGCGCCTTCAGCTGTAACTACCGCTTATTGGCAGCAGCATGTAGATTACAACATGGAAATTGATATGGATGTAAATACTTATCAATACAAAGGGAAGCAAAAATTGGTTTACACTAATAATTCACCAGACGTATTAAATAAAGTGTTTTATCATTTATACTTTAATGCATTTCAACCTGGAAGTGAAATGGATGTGCGTTCACTTACTATTGCAGACCCAGATGGAAGAGTAAAAGATCGCATTAGCAAACTAAAACCTAATGAAATAGGATACATTAAAGTTAATTCGCTTAAACAAAACGGTGTATCGATTAATCACGAAACTGTTGGTACCGTTTTAGAGGTTGAATTAGCTAAACCGATTCAACCAGGTGAAAGCGTAACTTTTGATATGGATTTTGACGGACAAGTTCCTGTTCAAATTCGTCGAGCTGGACGAAATAATAAAGAAGGCGTGGCACTTTCAATGGCACAATGGTACCCGAAATTAGCAGAATATGATTTTGAAGGATGGCATGCAGACCCATACATAGGGCGTGAATTTCACGGTGTTTGGGGAGATTTTGATGTGAAATTGACCATAGATAAAAATTACGTTGTTGGCGGAACAGGTTACCTACAAAACCCAAATGAAATTGGTCATGGTTATGAAACTGGTACCGTAAATCGTCCAAATTCTGACAAACTAACTTGGCATTTTGTAGCACCTAATGTGCATGATTTTACATGGGCTGCAGACCCTGAATATATTCACGATACCAAACAAGTACCAAATGGTCCGTTATTGCACTTCTTATACAAAAGCACCATGCCTCAAGACAAACTTGATAATTGGAAAAATTTGCAGCCAAAAGCTGTAGAATTAATGCAGTTTTTTAGTAACGAAGTGGGGCAATATCCTTACAATCAATACTCTGTAATTCAAGGTGGTGACGGCGGAATGGAATACGGCATGTGCACACTTATTTTAGGTGAAGGAAGTTTTGATGGTTTGTTTGGTGTAACAGCTCATGAAATGGGGCACTCGTGGTTCCAATTTATTTTGGCAACAAACGAAGCAAAACACTCTTGGATGGATGAAGGTTTTACCGAATACATTTGTACCCTTGCAGAAAGTCATATTTTCAATAAAGATTTTAACGAACTTTCCAAACGTGTTTACGGTGTTTATGCATACTTAGCTAAATCTGGTACAGAACAACCGCAAACTACACATTCAGATAGGTATGTTTACAATCGTTCATATTCAATTTCAGCATACTACAAAGGTTATGTGTTCTTGAAACAATTGGCGTATGTTATTGGGCAAGAAAATCTAGAAAAAACATTAAAACAATATTTTAAAACGTATGCTTTTAAGCACCCAAAACCAATAGATTTTTTAAGAATTGCCGAAAAAACATCTGGTTTAGAACTCGATTGGTATTTAATTGACTGGACACAAACCACTAATACTATTGACTACGCAGTTAAAACTATTGAAAACAACTCGGTAACTTTAGAGCGTATAGGATTAATGCCAATGCCTATTGATGTTTTAGTAACCTATACTGATGGCTCTACTGAAGCATTTTATATCCCATTACAAATGATGCGTGGTGAAAAACCAACCTCAGCAACCATCATAAAAGACTGGGCTTGGGCTTATCCAACTTACACGTTTGAAGCAACTAAACCTGTAAAATCTGTGGAAATAGACCCAGAAGGTTTAATGGCTGATATTGAAAAGGAAAACAACAAAAATTAAGATTATAATTCATTTAAAAGCCACTTAATTTGAAATTAAGTGGCTTTTTTTGCTATTAGTTAAGTTCTAATTGATAATACTATTAATTATGACTCAGATTTTGGTAAATGAATGCCTTTTAAAAGAATTAAAGCTCCCATAGCTACCAACCAAATGACTTTAATATGAAATAATGGCTTGTAGATTTCATAATTATCAGGAATACCCATAACAATGCCCATTGCCGAAAGTCCTAACAAAACCGTAAACCAGCCTAACCATAGAGCTACAATATGCCATTTTATTAAGCCGTAGCCTAACAAGACTAAACCAACACCAGAGAAAACACGTCCAAAACGTATAAAGCATGTTACGTATTGATTCGTGTATAAAATATCATTAACGAAAGCCTGAATTTCTACTGCAGACTTCCCCATTGTTTGACCCACACCCCAAGCACCAAAATTATAAAAATAAGCATTGGCAATAGCTAAGGTAAACGTGCCAATAATAATCATGCCAGCACCTGGTAATATAAGTACCCGATATGGCTTTCTGGCCGCTACCGCCACCAGTGCAAATAAGGCAATTGCCATGGTAACCCAACCAAAAATGTGAATACGATACATCCAAATCCAGGTCCAAACATTTTCACCAATAGCTACAAAATCCGAAGCTACAATGTATTCACCAATATGATGTGGTGATAGTGCCCAACCTAACCATAACATTAAGGCGGCCATAATAAACGACCAACCAGTAAACTTAGTTTCAAAATTTTTTGTAATAATTCTCATCATTGCTAATTTTAAGGTAATAGTGCAATTTAGCGTTAACTATGCCTTTTGTATGTAACATAAGTTACAAATAAAGAAGCTTAGAAGTTGTAACTTAGGAAGTTGGTTAGTCAAACCTATAATAGAAATATTTTGAAAAGAAGAGATTTTGTAAAAAAAGGTACACTAGGCTCGTTTGCTGCATTAATAGGTACTGAGCTAGTTTTTGGTTCTAAAATGTTAGATGGTTATACGCCTTTAGCGTTGCAAGAACCCGATCCTTTTAAACTTTTTAATAAACACAAAGACATGGTTGTTCTAAACGATAAACCATGGAATATTGAAGCACAAGCGCATTTATTGGATGATAAAATCACACCAAATTCATGCATGTTTATAAGAAATAATGGCTTGGTACCTGAAGATATCGACCCAAAAACATGGACGCTCACCATTGATGGAGAATCAGTAAAAAATAAAAAAACATATTCATTGACTGAATTGAAATCAAAATTTAAGCATCATACCTATCAATTAACGTTAGAATGTGGTGGTAATGGACGCGCAGAATTTGATCCACCAGCAAAAGGAAACCAATGGACTGTTGGTGCTGTACATTGTGCTTCATGGACTGGTGTGCGCTTACGCGATGTTTTGGAAGATGCTGGTATAAAAAGTAATGCTGTTTATATTGGATATCATGCCATAGATAAACACCTTAGTATGGATCCTAACAAAGAACCTATTTCTAGGGGTTGCCCAATGAATAAAGCTATACAAGATGAAACGCTTTTAGCATTTAAAATGAATGGAGAAGACATTCCTCTTATTCATGGATACCCTTTACGCTTGGTTGCAGGTGGATGGCCGGCATCAGTTTCTGGAAAGTGGATAAATAGAATTAGCATTCGAGATAAAGTCCATGATGGCACAAAAATGACAGGTACAGCCTACAGAGTGCCTTGCGAACCTGTGGCACCTGGAGAAAAAGTAAAAGATGAAGATATGTGTATTATCGAGTCAATGCCTGTAAAATCAATTATTACTTACCCTAAAACTGGGGCAATAATAAAAAAAGGGCAGTCTTTAAATATAAGAGGGCATGCATGGGCAGGAGAATTAGAAGTTGCTAAAATGGAATATTCCATAGATTTTGGTTCTACTTGGGAAACATGTGATGTCGCAAAACCAGAAAACCGTTTAGCATGGCAACATTTTACAGCTAAAATAAATTTTCCGAAACCTGGTTATTACGAGGTTTGGGCCAGAGCAACAGATACCAATGCTAAAGCACAACCAATGCTTTTACCAGGATGGAACCCAAAAGGTTACTTAAATAATGCTTGCCATCGCATAGCGATAAAAGTTACATAAATGACCAAAAAAGAAGACGCCTTTAGGAATCAAGTTAAAAAAGTACATCGTCTTTTGGCGCTGCTGTTTGTGTTGTTCGTAATTGCAGGAGGTGGAATCATTTCATATATGGTGAATCCTAATGTCTTAGATTTCATGTCTAAATCTGAAACTGTTGCAATTGCACCAGTTGAAGTGGACGAAGATAGGATTGAAAATGGCATTCATGTTAGAACGGGTTTGATTGATGCAGAAGGATTAATGGTGGTTGTAAATAACTGTACCAATTGTCATTCATCAAAATTAGTAACACAAAATAGAATGAATGCCGAACGTTGGAACGCCACGATTAAATGGATGCAAGAAACCCAAAATCTTTGGGATTTAGGAAGGAATCAGGAGGTTATTGTTAATTATTTAGTAACCAACTATCCACCAAAAGCAAAAGGAAGGCGCGCGGTTTTAACAGATATCGATTGGTATGAATTGGAGGATTAATATCATAGTATTCTTGTTAATCAATTCAGCATGTAAACCTGAAAAAGAGAATGAAACAGCAGTATTTGAATCGGCATATTTAATATCAGCAAATGAATTAAAAACAATTATTCAACAACCTAATATTAAAATAATTGATTTTAGAAAAAAAGAACATTATAAAAATGAACATATTGAAGGCGCTTTAAATCTTTGGAGAACGGATATCGAAGACACAACATATCCTTACTCCGGAATTATGGCTGGTAAAAAACAGATAGAAGATTTATTTGGAAAACTAGGAATTCAAACGGAAGACACCATAGTCATTTATGATGATAACGGATTGTGTGAAGCTTCAAGGTTATGGTGGATATTACAAAATTATGATTTTGAAAATATTAATCTTTTACTAGGCGGAATTTCAGTATGGAAATCAATTAATGGTCATGTTAATTCAGAAATACCAAAAGTGGAAACAACTGTTTTTAAACTAAAGGCAAATCCTAAAATGCGATATTATGCCTCAAAAGAACAAGTCATTGAAGCATTAAAAAACAATACGGTTATTTTAGACACTAGAAATGAAGATGAGTTTTCAGGAAAACAACAAAAAAAAGGTGCTTACAAGGCAGGAAGAATACCTAAAAGCATACATATAGATTGGGTAGAAGCTATAAACTATAGTGGTAATAAAAAATTTAAACCAATAAAAGATTTAGAAAAGATATATAGTAAAATAAATAAAAACGATTCTATCATTTTGTATTGCCATAGTGGCGTTCGTTCAGCACATACAACCTTTGTGCTAACCCAACTATTAGGGTACAAAAATGTAACAAATTATGATGGCTCATGGACAGAATGGAGCTATTTTAACGACTTACCTTTTGAAAGTGATAGTATAACATTAACACAATAAAAAAAATGGAAAAGTATTTAGACGCATTTATTAATGCCTTTGAAGGCACATTAAATTGGACTTGGAAATCGATAATTTTTGAAGTGCCATGGTATACCAATTATTTTTGGGGACTTACAGTAATTTCAATAGTCGTGTGGTTATTAGAAATTGCTTTCCCTTGGCGAAAAGATCAATCAATTTTCAGACGCGATTTTTGGTTAGACGCATTTTATATGTATTTCAATTTCTTCATTTTCTCCATTGTCATAAGTGGAGTTTATAAGGTTATTGGATTGCTTTTAGGCGAAATTAATGTCACCGCTAAAAGTCTTGCAATTATGGATATTTCTGAATGGGCGCCATGGTTGCAATTGTTGGTATTCTTCATAATTCTTGACTTTGTACAGTGGTTTACACATGTATTATTGCATAAGTATGGTTTTCTTTGGAAATTTCATAAAGTTCACCACAGCGTAAAAGAAATGGGTTTTGCAGCACATTTAAGATACCATTGGATGGAAAACGTGTTATACAAACCGCTTAAAACTTTTGGCGTCATGATTATTGGCGGTTTTGAACCAGAACAAGCTTATATTATTCACTTTATAACAATTGCTATTGGTCATCTTAACCATTCAAATATTAAAATAACTTGGGGACCATTAAAGTATATTTTCAATAACCCAGTGATGCATTTATACCACCATGCTTATGTATTACCAAAAGGAACATATGGTGTGAATTACGGTATTAGTTTAAGCTTATGGGATTATATTTTTAAAACTAATTACATTCCAGAAGACAGTGGTAAGATTGAAATTGGGTTTAAAGGCGATGATAAATTTCCTAAAGATTTTATTGGACAAAACACCTATGGCTTTAAAAAAGGGCAGCGTTAGTTTTATTAAATTTTAATCTAAAGCATTAATACCAAGGCGCTTTTCTGTAAATTTTAGTTTTTGCAACACGCTCTCTATTGTTTAATCTTATATGAGTTCTTGTAATTTGCCTGTTTCTGTAACCTAATAAATGAAATAATGGTTTAGCAAAATACCGTGCAACTTTCAAATCAACTTGTAAAATGCCTTCGTTTTTATTTGCCCAAGAAATTCCAGGTAAAAAGGCTAAAAAACTATCTGTTTTTATGCGTCTTAATACGGTAGATAATTTTAGAAAAAACGGTTTTATGGGTTTAATGATAAAAAAACCTTCGGCGCCTTTTTGTTGGTAAAGTGGCATAAAAATATTACCGTTGTAACGAGATTCAATTTCTTTAGTGTTGCTTATGGCTAGTAGCGTTCCTTTTTTAATAGTTTCGAAACTTTTAAAACCATTAAGCATTTTAAAGCGTTCGTTTTTTTGAATTTTATGTAAATACACCACTTCAAATACCTGCTTGGTATTATTAGATTGCTGCTTTAATTGCTCGTAATATTTTGAAAAATTAATAACCGCTTCTTGTTTTAAAACACCTGAATACACTAGGGTTAAATACACAAATGCAATACTATTGGTAATGGCAACAAAATCGTCATGTTGCCCAGATTCAAAACCTAAAGACACATAACCTAATTGATTTATATAACTCAATAACGGACCATTTAAATACTCTTCTATACCTAAAACTATAGGTACTGGAAATTGCTCTGAAAACTTTCTGTTTATTAAGGCATCATTTATTGTAATAAAAGGCAAGGTTTTACTGGATGTTGTGTGCAAATCAACAAAATAAAATGGCGGTTTATGTTTTTCTAAAATTTCATTTAAAATGGTGTTGAGCTCAACTAATTCAGCTTCGTCTTCATTTACATGAGCTTTACTTATAATGTTTTGAATTTGCTGCTTAGTCCAAAGCCTATTTAAATCGTCTTCAATATAACGTTTATGGGCTTTTAAAGCGGTTAAACTTCCCGCAATACCGTAAATAGTGCCAGATACATAGGTGTTATTTATTCCTGCTAAAGCATCTTTTAGAGCAAACACTCCAGAAGTTTCATTACCATGAATACCGCCAAAAAAAATAACCGTCGGACCAGGTTTTGTACCTTCTATTTTACCAAGTATTCTGTTAATTTTTAAACTACTATTTAGTGCCTTGTTGTATACATCAATCATGTAATAAGTCGTTTGAGGTTATTAAACCAATAAGCTTTTTGTTTTTTACAACGGGCAAACAACCAATTGCATGTGTTTTTAATAATTTTATAACCGTTTCATAAGGTGTGTATTCCTCAACAGTGATTAAATCGGTTTTCATTAATTTTGAGACACTATTATGTTTTTCATCGCGCTGATCGATATAGCTTTCAACGTCATTCCAAGTTATCAAACCTAACAGATCTCTATCCCCATTAATAACAGGCATGTGGTGAATGTTTTTCCATTTCATGATATGCAATACCAAATCGATACTGTCTTTTTTATCTACTGAAAATATATCCGAACTTAAAATATGTTTCGCCACATATTTAGTTTTTAAGATTGATTCGTTTTGATGATGCAGCATATCCCATACCGAAACAGGAAAACCTTTTTCTTGTTTATCATAAATATTTGCTGTTAGTATTTGCATAGACTCATACCGCTTATGGCTTTTTAGAAGGTACCTGTAATTTCTAACCATCCATTCTGATCCGTTATAACCTATAACTCTATCATTAATAATTTTTAAGTAATACTCGGCATCTTTTGGAGAAATTCCCATTTTATACAAGCCTTTATATGCCATTGGTAAAAGTTCGTTTAAAATAAGTTCATGGCTTGAAATGTATTTCCCATTCCAATAAAACTGGGTGGCCATACCGTATCTTGCAGCGCTAAAAAAGTTAGTTTTTACATCTTTAAAATCCCATTTATCGCTAATATTATTGTAAGCTTTTGGTTTTCCTAACATGACACCTACCCAAAACATCATGTTTGCAATTTCATCAACAGTTGTTGGTCCAGAAGGAATGTATCTGTTTTCAATTCGTAAATGAGGTTTTCCGTTGGTTAAACCATAACAGACTCTGTTCCAAGGGTAAACGGTACCATTATGCAATTGCAAAGCTTTTAACTTTGGGATTTCGTTGTTTTTTAGCATATCTACACTGTTTCGAATAAAATGCGTGGTTAAAAAACTCCTAAATCGGGCTATATTATTTTTAAAAATATCGGTTATTGAGCCGCGTTCCCAATCGGTTCCGAAACTTACTCTAGAAGGTTTGTCATTTAATAAATACGAATTTGCTCTGGTATCTATGCTTTGTGTAAAAAGTGCAATTCTAGTTTCGCTCCATAATTCTTTTCCAAATAATAAAGGAGAATTTGTACAAACACTTAAAATAGGACCCGCAATGGCTTGTGCCCAATTATAATTATCTACAAAATTTTTAGCAGCAAACTGCAAATGCATTTGAAAACTGGTATTACAACCTTCTAACATAACAGAATCGTGTAATAAATTAAGCTCATCTACACCTTTTATATGAATATCGAAACTGGTTCTTCTACTTGATTTAATGGCATCATTTAAAACGGAATATCGTTCAACATTGGTCATGTTATCTTCGCCAACATTATTAACTGATAAGGATGGTAAAATGCCTGTTAGAATAATTTTACCATCGTTCTTAGCCACAACATCTTTAGCCTTTTTTAAATAGCTATTTAATTGTTTGTGTAATTTTGAAAAACAATCTCCTACTAGAATTAAAGGGTCTAAGTTTAGTTCTAGGTTATAATTCCCAATTTCGGTTGTAAAATGCTCGTCGTTAATTTCTTCTAAAATCTCTAACGAATTACTCTCGGGCAAAAACTGATTATTAACTAAACAAAATTCTTGTTCTGCTCCGATTCTAATCGGGCCTTCTTCAATCATGTTTTTTTCAATCATGAGGTCTAGGGCTTCTATATCATTTATCAAATGATGGATATAATTAGCTCTATCTTTTTTAGTATTTAGTTTTGTAACACTTAAATCTCCCATAATCGTTTAATTTAAATTCGTTGTAACATACCAATATACCTTAGTTTAAGCGTTTTAAAAATGATTTTTGTCATGTTGCCCCTTGTTACGCTTGGTGTGAATTGTTATTAGTATTTTTGTAAGCATAAATCTATTTATGACTGCAACCTATTCGAAAAAAGAAAAGCTTAAAAGCAAAAAACTTATAGACCAATTGTTTACTGAAGGACAATCGGTTTCTGCGTTTCCGTTGCGTTTAGTGTATTTAGGCACTACTTTTGATGATGATGTTATAGCTAAAACGGGCGTTTCAGTGAGCAAAAGGCATTTTAAAACAGCGGTTGCTAGAAACAGGATCAAACGTTTGTTAAGAGAAGCTTATAGGCTAAATAAAGCGAGCTTTTTTAACAATTTAACAACACAACACGCGTTTATGATTTTGTACATTGGCAAGGACATGCCCACCTTTGTGCAAGTTGAAAGTAAAATGAAAATGGTATTTGATAAGTTTTCCAGCAAGCTTACAAATCCTTAATATCGACTACTTATGAAATTTGTTTCCTATTTATTAATATTAATGTTGCCTTTGATGTGCTCTAAAGGGCCTTCTGAATATGCAAATACTGTAGATTATAGCGATCAAGAAATGGTTTTTGAGGAAGCCTCAAATATAAACGGTATGGTCTCTGTCCCAGCGGAGGCTTCACCGCAAAAAATAATAAAAACCTCATATTTAAAATTTGAAACAAAAGATTTAGACAAAACTTATCTTCAAATTAAAAAGGCTATACAAGATAATAATGGGTATATTCAAGATGATAATTCAAATAAATCATACAATACCATTACAAGACATTTAATTGTTAGAGTACCTACTAGTAACTTTCAAAAAACCTTAGATGCTGTAAGCAAAGACGTATCGTTTTTTGACGCTAAACGAGTTTCTGCAAAAGATGTTACTGAAGAATTTATAGACTTAGAGGCCCGTTTAAAAGCAAAACAAACTTTAGAAAATCGATATTTAGAATTACTTACCAAAGCAAAAACCGTAAAGGAAATGCTTGAAATAGAACGCGAACTTTCTAATATTCGAGAAGAAATTGAAGCGAAGCAAGGACGCTTAAAATATCTTCAAGATAAAGTGTCGTTGAGCACCCTCGATATAGAATTTTATAAATTAACTTCAGAAACACCCATTACAACCTCTTATGGAACCAAAATGTGGAATGCCATAAAATCTGGTTTTAATGGTATTTCAATATTTTTCTTAGGTATATTACACATCTGGCCATTTATTTTAATTCTTGTTTTTGCAGGATTTCTTATTAAAAAATGGCTTAAAAAAAGTAAAAAATGAAACATATTCTTAAAAAGAAAATACTAATTCCATTGCTTGCAGGTATTGTTTTTATTTCAACCTCAGCGTTTAAAAACGACTTTTTTGAAATTGCGAAGCAAATTGAAATTTTCACCACGTTGTTTAAGGAATTAAACATGAATTATGTGGATGAAACCAACCCGGGAGATTTAATGGATACGGCTATAAAAAGCATGTTAAGCGATCTAGATCCGTACACCAATTTTATGAACGAGCAAGATGTTGAATCTGCTAGAATTAATAATACCGGCGATTATACCGGAATTGGCGCTAGAATAAAAACCAAAAAAGATAAGTTGGTCGTTATTGAGCCTTATAAAGATTATCCTGCAGATAAGGCGGGTTTAAAGGCTGGAGACGAAATTATAAAAGTTGGTAATATTTCTATTGTAGATTATGATGATAATGCAGGTGAATTATTAAAAGGTGCACCAGATTCTTCAATAGAAGTAACTTACAATCGTCAAGGAAAAACACAAACTGCCACCATAAAACGTGCAGAGGTTGAAATTAAAGCAGTGCCTCATTTTTCTATGATTAATAATAAAACAGGATATATTGTTTTAAGTCAGTTTAGTAGAAAAGCACATGCTGAAACCAATTATGCGCTGCGCGATTTAAAAGCTCAGGGTGCAGAAAATATTATTCTAGATTTACGTGGCAACCCTGGTGGTCTAGTAAACGAAGCTATAAAAATTGTAAACCTTTTTGTACCGAAAGGTCAATTGGTAGTGACAACAAAATCTAAAGTTAAAAAATACAACCGAACTTATATAACACCAAGCGACCCTATAGATGCTAAAATTCCGTTGGTGGTTTTAATTGATGGAAGTAGTGCATCGGCTAGCGAAATTGTTTCTGGCGCCCTTCAAGATTTAGATCGTGCCGTAATTGTTGGGTCTAGAAGTTTTGGAAAAGGCCTAGTACAGCGTCCGAAAGCCTTAACCTACGGTACCCAAGTAAAAATTACCATTTCTAGATATTATACACCTTCTGGTAGATGTATTCAGGCATTAGATTATTGGAATAGAAATGAAAAAGGCGAAGCGGTAAAAGTGAAACAAGAAAATTACAACGCCTTTAAAACTAAAAACGGAAGACAAGTTTTTGATGGTGGCGGTGTATTTCCTGATGTGCAAATTGGTAATCATAAAATATCACCAATTACAACTGCTATTGTTAATAATGATTTGGTTTTCGACTTTTCTACCAACTATTATTACAATCATACTATTGATGATATAAACAACCTAAAGTTGACTGATAAGGATTTCTTAGATTTTAAGAATTACTTAAAAGAAAACAATTTTTCATTTGAAACAGAAACAGAAAAAGCCCTTAAAAAAGCCTTTGAAACTTCTAAAAAAGAAGAACTGAATGATAATATTGAAAACGATTATAACACATTAATTACAAATTTAAATGCCTCAAAAACCAGTGTTATTGATGAAAATAAAGACTATTTAATAGATTTGTTAACGCAAGACATTGTAAAACGCTACGTGTATAGAGAAGGATTATACGAATATTTAGAAGAGCATGATTCTGAAATTAAAAAAGCAACTGAAATACTTAGCAACACATCAACCTATCAAGGTTATTTAAAATAAAAAAGGCTTTATATCCGGCAAACCCTTTGGATAAAAGACAACTGGCATGATTTTAGATTAAAAATAGTATATTTAACACCTATTCAGTGCCCTTCTATGAATAAATTAGTAGTATTAATATTAATCTCATTTAGTAGTGTTTTTGGTTTTTCGCAAAACAAATTAACACACGAAGTTTATTTTGATACCGATAAATACGAGGTTCCTAGTACTGAAGAGAATCGTTTACTTCTATTTATTTCTTCGTTAAACGATGTTGATATTGAATCGATTTCAATTTTTGGGTTTTGTGATGACAGAGGTGCGGATACCTATAACTTAATTCTTTCGCAGCAACGCGCCGATGCTATAAAAGCTGTTTTTGCTAATAATGAAATAAGCGAAACACTTATAACAAATGTTGATGGTAAAGGTGAAATACTGATTAAAATTGTTGAGGAAGAAAATCTTTTAAAAATTAGAGGTCTAAATAGGAAAGTTGAAATTATAGTAAAACCTAAACAGCCCAAAGTAAAAGAGGTTGTAAAAGAAAAAAAACCTAAAGAAAAAGGAGTTGTAGATTTAATTAAAGAAAGTACCAAAGGTGATAAAATCTTGTTTAAAAATATTTTATTCAAAACAGGTTACGCCTCGGTTACTCCAGATTCTAAAAAAACATTAGAATCGATTGCTAAAGCGCTTTTAGAGCGTGATGATATATATTTCACAATACAGGGTCATGTGTGTTGTACCCAGAACACCAGAGATGCGGTAAACAGGAAAACAAAAAAACAAAACCTATCTGAAGCCAGGGCTAAATATGTTTACGATTATTTTGCAAATAAAGGCATAGATAAAAAACGAATGCGTCATTTAGGTATGCGAAGAAAATTTCCACTAGGTGGTGATCCAAAATTTGATAGACGTGTAGAAATACTAATCACCCATGTGGGTGATGAAGCTAAATAAACTTCAATGTGCTCCAAAACTAAGTTTATTCTTATTAGTTTCTGTTTTATTACATATTACAGTTACAGCCAAAATACCTTTGTGCCAGACGATAATTTTGAACAAGCTTTAATCGATTTAGGTTATGATACCGTATTAGACGATAATGTCTTGACTGCAAACATTAGCGGTATTACAGATTTAGACGTGATTAACCTAAATATTTCAGATTTAACTGGGATAGAAGATTTTATAAGTTTAACAAATTTGGACTGCTCTAACAACCAGCTTACTAGTTTAAATGTTTCGCAAAACACCAATTTAATAGAGTTGTATTGTAGCGCGAATCAACTACCAAGTTTAGATGTTACTAACCTGCCAAACTTGGTGCGATTATGGTGTTTTAATAATCAATTATCAAACTTAGATGTCACGCAAAATCCTGGGTTAATTTCATTGCGTTGTGAAAATAATCAACTCACAAGTCTGGATACATCAAGTAATATCAACTTAAATGTTTTGGCTTGCGAACAAAATCTAATCACCACTCTCGATGTTTCAAATAGCCTTAATTTAAATAGATTTCAGTGTGGAAATAATAGATTAACAAACCTAAATATCATTGCGAACACCAATTTATCATATCTAGGTTGTGAACAAAATTTTCTAACACAACTTAATGTTTCTAATAACTCGCAATTATCTTTTTTATATTGTTTTAATAATCAACTTACGGAATTAAACCTAAGTTCAAACCCTAATATTTCAGAGCTCGATTGCAGCCAAAATCAACTATGTTCATTAAATCTTAAAAACGAAAATAACAGTAATTTCACCTCTGTTAATTTCGATTTAAACCCAGATTTAAGTTGTGTTGTGGTCGATAATCCTAATGCAAATCATTCCAATTGGGTGCCTACAACATTTTCAAATTATGTGAACACGCCTGCGGCCTGCAGCAATTTTGTTCCAGTTGATGATCTAGAAAATGTTATAGCCACAAGTTATACCTTACCAACACTAAATAATGGTAGCTATTTTACTGCTTCTGGTGGTTTAGGAAACTCTTTAAATCCTGGTGATGTGATTACCTCATCACAAACCATTTATATTTATAATGCTACCGCCTGTAATAGTAATGAAAGTAGCTTTATTGTAATCATAAATAATGAGGACTATTTTATTCCAAAATATTTTACACCAAATAATGATGGTACTAATGATGTTTGGCAAGTTTATGATAGATTAAAACTCGTAAATCATATTTCTATTTATAACCGAAATGGCAAACTTTTGAAATTTTTACCAAATAGCGACTCAAGTTGGGATGGTACATTAAATGGTGAGTTGTTACCAAGTGATAGTTATTGGTATGAAATTATACTAAACTCTCGTGAAGTTTTACGTGGCTATTTTGCTTTAAAACGTTAGTTACGTAGCATAGCAATATGCGGAATACCATCTTCTAAATAGTCTTCACCTATTTGTTTATAGCCTAAATTCTGGTAGAAATTTGATAAATATTTTTGAGCCGATATTTTAATTTTAGTTTCATTAAAATTCGTTTTTATCGCTTCGGCAGAAGCGTTCATAATATCATAACCATATTTAAATGCTCTCTCGTTTTTAGCAACTACTACTCTACCGATACTTGCAAATTCAAAATAATCACCAGGTTTAAAAACGCGTGTGTATGCCACTAATTTTTTATTTTTAAAACCTAAAACGTGCAACGCTTTTTCATCTTTACCATCTAAATCTTGATACACGCAATCCTGTTCAACCACAAATACTTCGCTTCTAAGCTGAAGTAAATCGTAAAGCTCTTGAGTACTTAATTCAGCAAAGGTTTTAATTTTTATTTCTAGCATTTTTTTAATCCTGAACAATTACATCTTTAGCATCATCTTTACCAAACTCTGGTTGAATGTTAACGTGATTAATATCGTATTTTTTAAAAACTAAATCTTCAATTTCATGAAGAATGGTATCAAATTGAGATAAAGTAATATCTTGATTAAAATCGATATGAGCTTCTAAGTGAATTTCATCTTCATTTAGTTGCCAAACATGCACATGGTGTACGTTTTTAATACTCTCAAAGGCATTGATTTCATTAACAATCTTTTTTATTGGAATGGCATCTGGAGTAAACAACATGAGTACTTTAGTAGACGTTTTAAGTAAATCGTAACCCATCCATATTAAATACAAAGCAATAATAAAAGTAAGCACACTATCCACCCAAAAAACTTGGTAGTACTTCATTAACAAACCGCCAATTAAAACGGCAACACTAGCCATCATATCTGTAAATAAATGCAGGTAGGCGCTTTTCATATTCATGTTAGCTTCAGCATCTTTTTTTAACAAAAGCACACTAAACCCATTTCCTAAAATAGCTATAACAGATAGCCAAATAACTAAATTTGACTCTATTTCCTGCGGGTTTTTAAAACGATTTATTGCCTCTATAATTAATAAAACAGCAACAATAATTAATGTAGAAGCATTAATAAATGCAGCTAAAATTTCAGCGCGTTTATAACCAAATGTTTTATGAAAAGAGGCTTTCTTCTTAGTTAACCTATTCGCAACATAACTTACCACCAACGAAAGTACATCGCTAAAATTGTGAAGTGCATCACTTAGTAAAGCTAAACTTCCAGATAAAATACCACCTATAACTTGCGCAACGGTTATCCCTATATTTAATAAAATAGAAATAAGCAGGTTGCGGCCTTTTAAGTCGTTATGGTTGTGTGTGTGATTATGCGAATGGTTGTGCCCCATTTAACAAGATAAAGGAATTTTATCTATTCTTCTTTGGTGTCTTCCGCCTTCAAAATCTGTATTTAAAAAAGTTTCAACCATTTCTAAAGCTTGTGGTATTGCTGTATAACGCGACGGGATGCATAAAATATTAGCGTTGTTATGTAATCGTGTTAAGTTTACAATTTCTTTATTCCAGCATAAACCTGCTCTTACTTCTTTATATTTATTTGCAGTCATTGCAACACCATTACCACTACCACAAATTAAAATACCAAAATCAACTTTATTTTCAGATACATCTTTAGCAACAGGGTGTACAAAGTCTGGATAATCAGCGCTATCATTGGTATCTGTACCGTAATTATTAACTTTAATTCCTTTAGATTCTAATAAAGATAGTATAGCAAATTTATATTCGGTTCCGGCGTGATCGTTTCCTATTGAAATTGTCATTATTTAATATATTATATTAGGTTTAACAAAGGTACTAATTATAAATAATGTTCATTCAAATATTCATTACATGTTAATAACTGTTTGTTACTTTGTGAAACAAAAATTAGGATAAATCGATTAATTTTTCAACCCATAACATTTAGTTCATACACAAATTAGTTAATGTAAATTTTTGGTTAATTTATCAGCACTAAATTGTATACTTATAAGTCATGTGAGTAGAAATTCTTATTAAAAAAAGTTGTTAATAGGAGTTTATAACAGTTGTTAATAGATTTCTTAAAGTACTTAAAATTAAACAAGTTAAGTCTATTAAAAATGTTCATTTCATATCAACAAGAATATATAAAACACATATCAAAAGAAAAGATAAAAAAGTTATACCACATATTAACACACTATAATAACCACCATTTATATTTTTAAATTTTAAAAAAAAATTATTATATAATATATAATGTGGATAACTTCAATTAATAATAAAATAACAAAGGTTAAAATTTAAAACCGTAGCTTTGTAAAATAAATAGCAATCTCTTCTCCTAATATTGAGCTATTTAATAACAAAATTTCCTTAACCTTAAGGAATAAATATGATTACAAAATTAAATGACAAGAAAAAGAAAAGGGAAATCCAAGAATAAAGGAATTTCCAACCTTACAAATACAATCTTAAGTATTTTAAAAAAAGAAAGAAATCAAAGTTTTAATTATAAACAAATTGCTGCTAAACTCGGTGTAAATGATGCTAGTAGTCGAAATCAAATTATAAAAACTCTAGCTAAACTAGCTGTTCAGAAAGAAATAGAAGAAGTTGAACGTGGCAAGTTTAGAGCTATCATTAATACAGAATATCATACAGGTATTTTAGATTTAGCTGCAAAAGGAAACGGTTACGTTATTTGCGAAGATTTTGAAGACGATGTTTTTATCGCTTCAAATAATATTAATAGAGCTTTAAATGGTGATGAAGTAGAATTTTATGCTTACAAACGCAGAAAACGTGGTAAGTTAGAAGGTGAAATTACTAATGTTATAAAACGAGCAAAATCTGAATATGTTGGTGTAATTCAAATTATAGAAAATAAAAATTTTGCTTTTGTAGTACCAGATAGTAATAAAATGTACAAAGATATTTTTGTACCAATTAATAAAATAAATAAGGCCGAAGATGGCGATAAAGTTTTAGTAACACTTGAAGATTGGCCTGAAAAAGCAGATTCACCTTACGGAAGAGTCATTCAAGTTCTTGGGAAACCTGGAGATCATAATACAGAAATTCATGCCATACTTGCGGAATACGGTTTACCTCATGAATTTCCTCATGAAGTTGAAGCTTATGCAAATCAATTAGATACTTCTATTACAAAAGAAGAAATTGCTAAACGACGCGATATGCGTAAAGATTTAACTTTTACTATAGATCCGAAAGACGCTAAAGATTTTGATGATGCCTTATCGTTTGAAGTTTTAGATAATGGTTTATACGAAATAGGAATTCATATAGCCGATGTGTCGCATTATTTAGAAGAAGGTACTGTTTTAGATGATGAAGCCTACGAACGTGCCACATCGGTGTATTTGGTAGATAGAGTTGTACCTATGCTTCCTGAAGTTTTATCAAACAATGCCTGTTCTTTACGTCCGCATGAAGAAAAATATACATTTTCAGCTGTATTTCAAATTAATGACAAAGCAGAAATAAAAAACGAATGGTTTGGAAGAACGGTAACCTATAGTGATGCACGTTATGCTTATGAAGAAGCTCAGGCAGTAATTGAGAGTAAAACCAATACCATTCCTGCAGATGTTTCATTAACTGGTGAAGCGTATCAAACCGATCAAAAACTAGCTGATGCTATTTTAAAAATGGACGAACTCGCTAAAATTATGCGTGCTCAACGTATGCGAAATGGAGCCATTTCTTTTGATAAGGTTGAAGTGAAATTCAATTTAGATGACAATAATAATCCTGAAGGTGTATTTTTTAAAACCAGTAAAGATGCTAATAAACTTATTGAAGAATTTATGTTGTTGGCAAACAGAAAAGTATCAGAATTTATTGGAAAACAATCGCCTAAAAAAACGTTTGTTTACCGTGTGCATGACGAACCAGACGATAGTAAATTAGCTGCTTTGCAGAATGTGGTAGGTCGTTTTGGATATAAACTTAATTTTAAAGACCGAAAAAGTACAACAGCTTCTTTAAATAATTTATTACAAGAAGTTGTTGGAAAAAAAGAGCAGAATTTGGTAGATACACTTACTATAAGAAGTATGAGTAAAGCTGAATACACAACCCATAATATTGGCCATTATGGATTAGCTTTTAATTATTATAGTCATTTCACTTCACCTATTCGTCGTTATCCCGATGTTATGGCACATCGTTTACTACAACATTATTTAGATGGTGGAAAATCGGTTAATGAAGAGGTTTATGAAGAAAAATGCCAGCATTCCAGTAATATGGAAAATTTAGCTACTAAAGCCGAACGCGATTCTATAAAATATATGCAAATTCGTTTTATGGAAGATCATAAAGATGAAGAATTTGTTGGTGTTATTTCCGGAGTAACCGACTGGGGAATTTATGTTGAAATAATTTCAAATAAATGCGAAGGAATGGTTAGTGTTCGTGATATGAAAGACGACCATTACGCATTCGATCAAGACCAATACGCTATGGTTGGCAGAAAATCGGGTATGACATATCAATTAGGTGATGAAGTTATTGTAAAAGTTAAAAATACAGACTTAGTTAAAAAACACTTAGATTTTAATTTATTAGGTAAACCAGAGTAATAATAACTACTTGTTTTTACTCTTATTTAAATTTTATAACAATGATTCTAACTACAACAAACTCTATTGAAGGGCATAAAATAGAAAATTATTTAGGTATAGTTACAGGAGTTTCAAGTAATATCAAAACGTCATTTTCATTCAAAACCGAAAAGAATATGAATATGATATCAGATATTATTAATAAAGCTAAAGAAGAGGCTTTTCAAAATTTAAAAGCAAATGCTATAAATTTAAAAGCCAATGCTATTGTTGGAATTCAATTAGATATGGAAACCGAAGCGGGCTCTTATTTTTTTGTTTCTGTAACAGGTACGGCTGTAAAAGTTGTTTAACATTCTTAATCTTTTCATAAAGTAAATAAATAAAGGAATAATTCTTGATAGTTTTACGTTGTAGTTGAAAAATATATTTAATGAAAACCTTAGCACATATTCTAGTACTTTTTATATCAATCACTTGTTTTGCTCAACATCCAATCGAAAAAGAAATTGGAGAATTTAGCGAATTAAAAGTTTACGATCTCATTGAAGTGGAGCTTATAAAAGCAGATGTAAACAAAGTAATCATCACTGGAAAAAATACCGAAGATGTTTTAGTGAACAATAAAAATGGCACACTAAAAATAAAAATGAAACTAGAAGAAGCTTTTGATGGTAACAATACAAAAGTGAAACTTTATTACACATCTTTTGATATTCTTGATGCTAATGAAGGTGCTTATATTCATTCAAAAGATGTTATAAAACAATTCGAAATCGATTTAAACGCTCAAGAAGGCGGAAAAATTGATGTAAAAATAGACACGAAATATGTTAATGTAAGAGCTGTAACTGGAGCTAATATTATAACTTCAGGGATTGCTGTTAACCAAGACGTTTCAATCTACATGGGTGGCGATTACGATGGGAAGGGTTTAAAAACTAAAACATCAGAGGTATCAATAAGGATTGCTGGAAATGCGAATATCAATGCTAGTAAAAAAGTAGTTGCAAAAGTGCGTGCTGGTGGAAATATATATATTTATGGTAATCCAGAACAAATTGATGAAAGTAGAGTTTTAGGTGGGAAAATTAATATATTAAAAGAATAAACTATCTTCTATTTCCAAAATAAACCAAACACTAACTATACATAAGTGTTTTTATAGCCCATTTTTAGTACCTTAGTACCTAAACAAAATTGTAAGTTTTGAAAATTCTTAATTGTTTAGTTTGTTTTCTGGTATTCTGGCTTTCTTTGTCTATTCAGGCTCAAGAAAGACCCCCAATTAGTATTTTTAATCCAGATGATTATGGTGCCGACTCTCAAAATTGGTCCGTTTCACAATCTAATGATCGTTATATTTATGTTGCTAATAATAAAGGATTATTAGAGTATAATGGGGCTAAATGGAATTTATATCCATCTCCTAACGAAACTATTCTACGTTGCGTAAAAGTTGTAGACTCATTAATTTATACTGGAAGTTTTCATCAATTCGGATATTGGAAAAAGGATGATTTTGGTGTTTTAAATTATACTTCGCTATCTCAAGAGTTAGATATTGAATTTATTGTAGATGAAGAGTTTTGGAATATTCATAGTTTAGAAAACTGGGTATTGTTTCAATCTTTAAATCGCATCATAATCTATGATAGAATAAAACAGTCGTACAATATTATAAATTCAAAAACTGTTCTTTCAAGACTTTTTAAGGTTGATGAGAACTTATATTTTCAGAATCTAAACAATGGATTATTTAAAATTGAAAACGGAAAAGATGTCTTAGTATCTGAAGACGCAATAATTAAAAACAATGTTATAGTTAATGTTTTTAGTCTAAACGAAGGATTATTAGTCCTTACCCAAGACAACGGATTTTATATTTTAAATGATGAAGGTGTATCACCATGGAATATACCTGCGCGAAGTGCATTAAAAAGTGTAAGTGTTTTTTGTAGTATTAAATTACGCGACAATAGCTTTGTGCTTGGTACTATTTCAGATGGTATAATTCATTTAACAAAAAATGGAGAGATTAATTATAAAATTAATCAATCAGACGGTTTAAGTAATAACACGGTTTTATCGCTTCATGAGGATATTGATAGTAATATTTGGCTGGGATTGGATAACGGCATTAATTGTATAAACATTAAATCGCCTTATCTTATTTTTCATGATAATAATGGAAAAATTGGTAGTGTTTATACTTCGGCAGTTTACAATAACTTTTTATACCTAGGAACAAATCAAGGCCTGTACTATAAACCTTTAAATAGTAATGATAGTTTTAAATTTATAGAAGGTACACAAGGACAAATATGGTGCATTGAAGTTTTTAACAATGAGCTTTTCTGTGGCCATAATATGGGTACGTTTTTAGTGAAAAACAATCAAGCAAAATGGATTTCTGATATTCCTGGAACATGGCAAATTAAATCTTTTGATAATCAAAGTAATTTATTGGTACAAGGAAATTATACGGGTTTACATGTTTTACATAAAAAATCTGGAACTTGGCAACTCAGAAACAAGATTAAAGGTTTTAACATTTCTAGCAGGTATTTTGAGTTTTTAAATAATAACCAAGTTTTTGTAAATCATGAATATAAAGGTGTGTTTAAATTGCAGATTAGCAATGATCTTGAAACGGTTACTTCTTATAAGCTTGATAGTTTGCTTAAAAAAGGCCTCTATTCTAGCTTAACGAAACACAACAATGAGGTATTATACTCGAGTAAAAATGGTGTATATAAATATGACACATCTAAGAACAAATTCGAAAAAGATTCTTTATTAAGTAAATTAATAAACATTGATAAATTTACTTCCGGAAAATTGGTTTCGGATGAAGTTACCAACAAACTTTGGAGTTTTTCATCAGATGGAATTAATTACTTGACTACTTCCAAGTTGAGCGGTGATAAAGAAATAAACTCTATTCATTTTCCTGTAGATGTTAGAAAAGATGTTGTTGGTTTTGAAAACATAGTGCACATTGCTGACGAGAATCACCTTTTAGGAACCACAACAGGTTATATTATTTTTGATTTAAGTATGATTAACAGTTTTGATCATAAGATTAATATCAACCAAATTTCAATTAGTCAATCTAAACATCATGATACTATTAGGTTAGTTAATTTGAAGCATCCAGGAAAATTTAAAAACCAAGAGAATAATTTAAGCATTTCTTATAGTATTTCAGAGTTTTTAAAAACACAGAGGCCAGAATACAGATATCAACTAGAAGGTATTTATAATGAATGGAGCGATTGGACATTGAATGGTAGTGTGTATTTTGAAAACCTACCGCATGGAAAATATACCTTTAGTGTTATGGGTAAGGTAGGTAATCAAGTATCTAACAATACAGAGACCTATACTTTTGAAATTGCCAGACCTTGGTTTTTATCTAATTTAGCAATTGCCGTATATGCTTTGTCAATATTATTATTCTCGTTATTAATGCATAACATTTATAAACGCTATTATAGAAAACAAAGAGAACGGTTAATGTTAAAAACAACAAGAGAATTTGAGTTAAAGGAATTAGAAAACAAACAACAATTGATGCGTTTTAAAAATGAAAAACTCAAAGAAAATATCGAGAATAAAAACAGAGAATTAGCTGCTTCTACCATGAATCTAATTAAGAAAAATCAGTTTTTAAATACTATTAAGAAAGAATTGGAAGCAGCACAAGGGAATAAAAACTTAAATAGTGTTATTAAAATCATAGATAGAAACCTTAATAATACAGACGATTGGAATTTGTTCCAAGAAGCCTTTAATAATGCAGATAAAGATTTCCTTAAAAAGATTAAAACGCTTCACCCTAGTCTAACCTCAAATGATTTACGTTTATGTGCTTATTTACGATTAAATTTATCATCAAAAGAAATAGCACCATTATTAAATATCTCCTCAAGAAGCGTTGAGGTTAAACGCTACAGATTAAGGAAGAAAATGGAATTACCCCACGAATCTAGCTTGACAGACTATATTCTAGAAATTTAAAATCTACAACACACCTGTTAATTACCCATACAATACCACAACACAACATGGTTTATTGTATTGTTGGTGAATTGCTCAATCCCCATAAACACAAGGAAATAGACTATAATTTATCAATTTGATAAAATAATTTAGTTTTTTTTATGGTGTATGTTTTTTGTTGAGGTGGAAAATGCTAATACTTCAAAATCAATAGCTAGATTTACTTAAAACAAAAACTAACAAATTTATGAGACACACGCTATTTAAAATTTTAGCTTTATTCTTTATAACTTATTCTGGAGCACAGAATATAGAGATAAGCGGAAATGTTCAGGATGAAACAGGGTTTCCAATTCCTGGGGCGAATATCATTGTTAAGAACACCTCCAAAGGAACCACAACAGATTTTGATGGTAACTTTGTCTTAGCAGGGGTAGAGACAGGATCTACAATATCTATTAGTTACATAGGTTATGTAACACGAGATATTGTAATTACAGACAGTAAAAAATTAACTATTCAATTACGAGAAGATTTAGCTCAATTAGATGAGGTTGTAGTTGTTGGTTATGGTACACAGAAAAAGAAAGACGTTACGGGTGCGGTATCCATTGTAAGCGCAGCAACTCTAGAAGAGTTAAGGCCAATTGATGCAGCACAGGCATTACAAGGAACATCCGCGGGGGTTTCGGTAACTGCACCTTCTGGTTCTCCTGGTGGAGGATTTAATATATTAATTAGAGGTGTAAGTTCTAATGGTGATAATGGTCCTTTAATCATTATTGATGGTTATAAAGGAGATTTAAACTCTATTAACCCAAGTGATATTGAAACCTTCTCGATACTGAAGGATGCCCAAGCAGCCATTTATGGTATTGAGGGTGCGAATGGTGTTGTTTTAGTGACTACTAAAACCGGTAAGAAAAACTCTAAAGCTAGAATTAGTTATAGTGGGTATACTGGAGTTCAAGAAACAACGCGTGAGTTACCGTATTTAAACGCTACAGAGTATGCTTTAATTCTTAACGAAAGCTACGCGGCAAATGGTCAGACATTGCCTTTTCCTAATGTAAGCGGTTTAGGTACAGGTGTAGATTGGCAAAACGAATTATTTGATACAGCACCAATAACAAATCACAGTTTATCGGTAACTGGTGGTGGAGAAAAAAGCACGTATTACTTTGGTGGTTCTATTTTAGAACAAGATGGTATCGTTGCTAGTGATAAATCAAACTTTCAGAGAGCAAATGCTAAAGTGAAGCTTACTTTTGAACTTTCAGATAAATTAAAGTTCACAACTTCAGCTAACTACTTTAACCAAAATAGAAGAAGTATTGGTGAAAACGCTTTAGGTACACCATTGTTCAACGCGCTTAACTACGCTCCTACATACAGCTTAGATCAACAAGATACATCTGGATTTTTAGGAAATGAAGTGGTTAATCCAATATCTCAAATAGCAAATACGTATAATGAATATAACGGTAGTTCTATCGAGGGTACTTTTCAATTAGAATATGAAGCATTTGAAGGATTTAAAATCACTTCTCGTGTTGGTTTAAAAGCTTATAACGATACTGGAAAATCTTTTAGCCCAATTGTAAATTACGGTTCAGGTAAAGTATTTAATACAGATAGAAGTAGTGTAAGCCAATCTAAAAACGCAAATAATTCTTATACTTGGGATACTTTCGCCACTTATAATAAGGTTTTTGCGGAAGATCATAACACATCATTCACATTAGGTACAAGTGCACAGCGTGCTTGGGGAGATAATATTAGCGCAACAGGTTTTGATGTGCCTAATAACTCTTGGGAATTTGCTGATATTTCTTTAGCAAACGGATTAAGTGAAGCGAAAACAACTGGTTCTTATATTTATGATTCAAGGTTATCTTCATTTTTTGGAAGAGTACAATACGATTATAAAAGCAAGTATTTATTATCTGCAATGATTCGTCGTGATGGATCTTCAGATTTCGCTCCTGAAAATAGAATTGATTATTTCTCATCTGCTACGGCTGGTTGGAAACTTTCAGAAGAAAATTTCTTAAAAGATTCTGAAACTATAAACTTGTTAAAACTTAGAGCAAGTTATGGAACATTAGGTAATAATGTTGGAGACGATTTATATAGAGCTTTATTAAGTGGTGAAGCAACTTATGTTTTTGATGGTGCTTTAATAACAGGTACAGCTAACGGTAGATTACCTAACGCAGATGCAACTTGGGAAACAGCTGAAAAACTAGATATTGGTTTGGATATTAATTTATTTGATAATAAATTAGAGATTGTAGCCGATTATTTTGTTGAAGATAGAAATGATTTATTAATTGGAGGCTTTCCTGTTTCAGGAATCTTAGGTGCAAGTGCACCAGGAGCCGGTTTACCAACAGTTAATGCAGGTACAACAAGAAATAAAGGTCTTGAGCTTTTTCTAAATTACAAACATTCTTTCTCTGATGATGTTTCTTTCGGAATTAGTTATAATGCTACAAAAATTGATGGTGAAGTTACGGCAGTAAGTAACGATATTATATCAGAAGGTGGTTCTTTTAGTGTTGGTCAGCCTGCTATTTCAAGAATGGAAGTAGGACAACCAATTGGTTATTTCTACGGACTTAAATCAGATGGAATTTTCCAAAATCAAGCAGAAGTTAATGCACATCCATCACAAACAGGATTGGGGTCTGCAGCTTCACCTGGAGATATTCGTTACGTAGATGTTAATGGCGATGGTGAAATTACAATCGCGGATAGAACTTATCTTGGTAAACCACAAGCCGATTATATTATGGGTCTTAATTTAAGTTTTAATTATAAAAACTTCGATTTTGGAACTTATATGTATGCAGAATTAGGAAAAGAAACAGTTCGTAATTATGAGCGTGACCAACCTAATGTAAACCGTTTAAATTTATATTTAAACAGATGGACTGGTGAAGGGTCAAGTAATACTGTTCCAAGAGCAACAGTTGGAGCAACAACTAACAAATTGTTTTCAGATTTTTATGTAGAAGATTCTTCATTCTTAAGAATTCAAAACATTCAATTAGGGTATTCATTACCAGGTGATGTTATTGAAAAATTGGGTATCAGTAAATTCCGTTTATATGCTTCTGTTAATAACGCGTTTACGTTTACTAAGTACAACGGTTACGATCCAGCTGCTACAAATGGTAGCGCCATTGGTGGAGGTATAGATTACGGGTTCTACCCAATATCAAGACAGTTTATCTTAGGCTTAAACTTATCAATATAAAATATTTAAAAGATGAAAATATATATAAATAAAATATTAGCAAGTTTAGTAGTATGCGTATTGGCTTTCGGCATATACTCTTGTAGTGACAATTATTTAGAGGAAGTTGAACGATACAGCATTGATTCAGAAAGTTATTTCAATTCTGAAGATGATTATTATAACGCATTAGTTGGCGCATACGATTTGTTGCAAGCATCTTACTTAAACGTTATTCTAGGTGAAATAGCTTCAGATAACACTTTATGTGGTGGCGAAAGTGCAACAGACGTAATTAGTTGGCAACAAATTGACGACATGATTCATACCCCAGTAAATGACGGATTAAAAAGTCTATGGGATTGGATGTATTCTGGAGTTAATAGAGCAAACTTTATCTTAGAATTTCAGGATAAAGCTGATTTTGAAGGAAAAGAAATTATATTAGGTGAAACGCGTTTTTTAAGAGCTTACTATTATTTTGAATTAGTAAAATGGTTTGGTCCTATTCCTCTAAAAGAAACAAGATTTCAATTAGGAGACGAAACTAGCATACCGCGCTCTCCAGTGGCTGATGTTTACGCATTAATTGAATCAGATTTATTGTACGCTATTAATAATTTAAATTATACAGCACCTCAAGTTGGAAGAGCAACTAAAGGTTCTGCACAGGCGCTTTTAGGAAAAGCATATTTATATCAAAATAAATTTGCTCCTGCGGCTACAGTTTTAGATAATTTGATTTTAAACGGACCATATGATTTAGTAAGTGATTATGACACTATTTTTGAAAATGATGGAGAAAACGGTATAGAGTCTGTTTTTGAAGTACAGTATACTGATGCTGAAGGTGCAGGATTTGGTTGTTTACAATGTAGTGAGGGTAACGTTGCTGTTGGATTTAACGGTATCAGAAATTACACAGGCCCTTTATTTGATTCGGGTTTCAGTTTTAATGTACCAACACAAGAAGTTGTTGATGCATTTGAAGCTGGCGATTTACGTAAAGATGTTGCCATTTTAGATATTGAAGCTTGGGCAGCTGCAAATAATGCTACGTTTGGTACAGGTTATGAACATACAGGTTATTTTAATAGAAAATATATTGCCAGACAAGGTGATTTAAATACTGGAGATCAAAACCTTACAAACCCTAATAATTACAGAGCTATACGTTTTGCCGATGTTTTATTAATGGCAGCAGAAGCGTATAACCGTGGAGGTATCAGCGATACTAAAGCGCAACAATATTTAAATAGAGTTAGAGAAAGAGCTTTTGGAGCGCCAAATGATATAACTTCAACAGGAGCTGTTCTTACTGATGCTATTGCTAATGAAAGACGTGTAGAGCTTGTTGGTGAAGGCCACCGTTTTTTCGATTTAGTTAGAACAGGTAGAGGTTCTGAAATAGACGGATTTATTGCAGGTAAACACGAGGTTTTCCCTATTCCTTTTGAAGAAATTCAATTTTCAAACGGTAATTGGGAGCAAAACCCTAACTATTAATAAAAAAATACTATGAAAAAATTTATTAAACACACATTCAGTTTATGTCTTGTAGCGCTAATTGCTTTTAGTTGCTCACAAGATGAAAGCACAGACTATGTAGATGCTATTGTGGCACCTTCAAATGTCTCTGCCGCAGTTAGTGTTACTCAAGATAACACGGGGTTGGTTACTATAACCCCATTAGCACAAGGTGCAGTGAGTTATTCAATTAATTTTGGAGATGGTTCTGAAATAATGGAAGGGATTACTCCGGGTGAAGGTGCAGATCATGTTTATGAAGAAGGTACTTATGATGCAACCATTACAGCATACGGATTAAATGGCTTATCAGCTACAGCAGCTCAAAATGTTGTTGTATCCTTTAAAGCTCCAGAAAATCTTGCAGTTACCATTGAAAATGATTTAGCTATTTCAAAACAAGTAAATGTGACAGCTACAGCTGACTTTGCAATGTTCTTTGAAGTAGATTTTGGAGATGGTTCAGATGTAGTTGAAGCCAATATTGGTGAAATCGCTTCTCACGTCTACCAAGATGCAGGAACGTACACAATTATGGTTACAGCAAAGGGTGCAGCTATAGAAACTACTTCATATTCAGAAGAGTTTGAAGTTACTGCAATTGTACAACCGTTAGCATCGGCGCCAATGCCTAGAAATAGAGCAGCAGAAGATGTTATTTCTATTTTTAGTAGCGCTTATGATAATGTGCCAGACACAAATTATTTCCCAGATTGGGCTCAAGGTAGCCAAGGAAGTAGTTGGGCTATGTTTAATTTAGCTGGAGATGAAATGCTTCAATACATTAATTTAAGCTACCAAGGTATTGCACTAGCAGATGGTGTAACAGTTGATGTTTCAAATATGGAATATTTACACCTTGATGTTTGGACCGCTGATGAAGTTACTGCAATTGAAACTTCGTTAATTAATAATTCTTCAGGAACAGTTACTGAGGCTCCGGTAACAACTAATTTAAATGCAAACGCTTGGACAAGTATTGAAATTCCAATTTCAGCATATACAGATCAAGGATTAACAGTTTCTGAAATTTTTCAATTAAAATTTGTGGGAACACCTTGGGCAGCTGGAACTGTATTTATTGATAATATTTATTTTTATAAACAAGGCGAAGTAACTTCAGGCGGGGTTACACCGTTAACTTTTGAAACTGAATTTTCTCTAGATGCATTCGACGGTGGAGCGACTACAGTCGTTGCTAACCCAGATACAAATGGTAACACTTCTTCAAGTGTTTTAGAACTTGTTAAGGGGTCTGGACAACCATGGGCAGGATCTAAAATTACGATACCAACTCCTTTCGATTTTTCTGGAGGAACTACAGTTACCGCAAAAGTATGGTCGCCAAGAGCTGGATTAAATCTTCTTATGAAATTTGAAGATGCAGTGCCATGGCCGGATGTTACAGGAACAGCAGAAATTATTGCAACAACAACAGTTGCTAATGGCTGGGAAACTTTGTCATTTGATTTTACAGGTATCGATATGGGTATCGACTGGTATAATATGGTACTAATTATGGATAACGGAACTCAAGGAGATGGTTCTGCAAATTATACAATTTATGTAGATGATATTTCTACTAGTCCTGAATTAGATTTTGAACCAGCATTCTCTTTAGATGCATTTGATGGCGGTGGAACATCGGTTGTTTCAAACCCAGATACAAATGGTAATACTTCAGGAAGTGTTTTACAAGTTGTAAAAGGTGCAGGACAGCCATGGGCAGGATCAAAAATTACGGTTCCTATGCCTTTCGATTTTTCTGGAGGAACTACAGTTACCGCAAAAGTATGGTCGCCTAGAGCAGGTCTAAACTTGCTGTTTAAATTTGAAGACGCAGTGCCATGGCCAGATGTTACAGGAACAGCAGAAATTATAGCAACATCAACAGTTGCTAATGGATGGGAAACACTAACATTCGATTTTAGTGGTATCGATATGGGAATTGATTGGTATAACCTTGTTATGATTATTGATAACGGAACTCAAGGAGATGGTTCTGCAAATTATACCATCTATGTAGATGATATTGATATAAACTAATTTAAAGACTCAAAAACATAGAATATGAAAAATATAAAATATTATATAGTAATGATTTTTTCTTTGGCGCTGGTGTTTACTAGTTGTCAAGAAGATGATGCCTCGATAGGCGATATTATTGCGCCATCAAATGTTACAATATCTGCAGAAATTGTGGGTGCTGATGCAGCTAATCCTTATGGAGATGGAAGTGGAATTGTTAATTTTTCTGCTACAGCAAATGATGAGATCACATATCAATTTAATTTTGGTGATGGAAAAACTGGCGTTGCACCTTCAGGACAAATGGCTCACAGATTTACTGTTACAGGTGTGAATACTTTTACGGTAGTTGTTAATGCTGTAGGTACAGGTGGTGTTGTTTCTAGTGCTTCTATGGAAGTAGAAGTATTTAGTTCGTTTGCCGATCCTGAAGCTGAAAATTTATTAGCTGGTGAGTTAGTTGGCGATTCTAAAACGTGGTATTGGGCTGCAAATATTCCATTGCATGTAGGCTTAGGTCCTGTAGAAGATGATTATGGAAATGGCGAGTTTGCATACGAAGCTTGGTGGAATGCTATTGGACCATGGGATGAAGAAAAATACTGTATGTATCAAAATGAGTTTGTGTTTACGCGAACTGCTAATGGTTTAACTTTCGAACAAACTGTTGGTCCAGCTTTTATTCCTGGTACTTATGCATCAGAATTAGGAGTTGCGGGTGATACTTGTCATGATGAAACAGTAGCTACAACTATGTTTGGTGTTAAAAATGTATCGTTTTTACCATCTACATCTAAAGCAGCAACAGAAGGTTCTTATAAAGAAGCACCTTACAGAGGAACCGCATTTGAAATTTCAGATGGTGGATTTATGGGTTGGTATGTAGGTGCAAGCACTTACGATATTATATCTGTAACAGAGGACATGCTACAAGTAAGAATAATTCAAGCGGGTAATGGCTTTGCATGGTATCAAGTGTTTACATCAAGTAAACCAACAGAAGGTGAAGCAGAATTTGAATCGGCTTATAATAACTTAGTTTGGTCTGATGAATTTGATACGGATGGTGCACCAAATGCTGCTAACTGGACCTATGATTTAGGTGCTGGTGGTTGGGGTAACCAAGAAGTACAAACTTACACAAGTGATGCGTCTAATGTTAGCGTTTCAGAAGGGACCTTAAAAATTACTGCTAAAAAAGATGGTAGCGATTATACGTCTGCGAGATTAAAATCCATTGATTTATATGAGTTTAAATATGGTCGTGTTGAGGTTAAAGCAAAACTACCAGCTGCTCAAGGAACATGGCCTGCTATATGGATGTTAGGCGCTAATTTCCCAGATGTTGGATGGCCTGTATGTGGCGAAATTGATATTATGGAGCAAACAGGTGCAGATAAAAATACATCATTAGGAACATTCCATTGGTTTGATACAGGCACTAATGCAAATGCGAGCTACGGTGAAACATTAGCGGTATCTGATACGTCAACAGAGTTTCATTTATACACACTAGAGTGGTCGGCAGAAGAGCTTATTATTTTAGTTGATAATGTACCAGTTGTAAATATCGGAAACAATGCTGATTTACCTTTCTATGATAAAGAATTTTTCTTTATTCTAAATATCGCAATGGGAGGAACCTTAGGAGGTGATATAGATCCTGCGTTTACGGAAGATACCATGGAAATTGATTACGTAAGAGTATATCAATAACAACATATAAAGTAATTATAAAAAGGTCGGTGAAACGCTTTTAACCGACCTTTTTCAACTATAACAGATTAAAATAAAAGGCTGATTTGAGTGTCTTGTTAATTATTATTTAATGACTAATACCATTTACATGAAAAACGATAAACTCGTTTCGTTTGAAGACAAAAAGATTGAATCTGAAATTGTAAATCTTAACGGAGAAACTTTTTTCAAGATCTCGAATAGTGATAAAATGCGTCCATTTTTCATGAGCATAGTTAGTGATTCTAATCACTGGATGTTCATATCAAGTAATGGCGGATTAACCGCAGGAAGAAAAAATGCAGAATATGCATTGTTTCCTTATTACACAGATGATAAACTTACGGAGCTTGCGGATATTACTGGAAGCAAATCTATTTTTCAGATAAAGAAAAACGGTAAGACTTTAATCTGGGAACCATTTTCGATTCGTCAAACAGGACTTTATAATACCCAGACTAATTTGTATAAGAATGTGTATGGGAATAAAGTTGTTTTTGAAGAAAGTAATTTAGATCTAGGATTAACTTTTAGATACGAGTGGAATTCAAGTAACAAATTTGGTTTTGTAAAAAAATCGACGCTTATAAATAATACTGATAGCGCGCTTCATATTAAAGTTTTAGATGGGTTACAAAACATTGTTCCAAACAACGTTAGCTCAGATTTACAAAATAGCAGGAGTAATCTTGTTGATGCTTATAAAAGAAGTGAATTACAAAAAGAAGTTGGCGTAGGTATTTTTGCCTTAAGCGCTGTAATTGTTGATAAAGCAGAACCCAGTGAAGCATTAAAATCTAATATTGTTTGGTCTCACGGATTAAACAATCCAACTTATTTAGTATCCTCTTTACAACTTAATAATTTTAGAAGAGGTGAAGCTATTCAAGAAGAAGTTGATATAAAAGCAGAAAAAGGTGCTTACTTCATTTGTGCAGATATCACATTGGAATCAAAGTCAGAGGAAAATTGGATGTTTGTTGCCAATGTAAATCAGTCTATTTCAGATGTTGTTCAGATTTCAGAATTAATTAAAACCGAAAACAACTTAAAGCAAGTTGTTGAAAGTGATGTTGATGCCGGAACCAAAAACTTAGTAGAATTAACCGCTTCGGCAGATGGTTTACAACTTACAGAAGATCAATTAATAAATACAAGACATTTTGCCAATACACTTTTCAATATCATGCGAGGTGGTATTTTTGATAACGATTATCAAATTGAAAAAGGCGATTTTACAACTTATTTATCAAAGGCAAACAAGACGGTTTTTTCAAATAAAAAAGAAGCACTTAGTAATTTGCCAGAAATATTCTCTTTAAACCATTTAAAAGACATTGCAGAAAATGACAGTGATAAAGATTTTAAACGTTTATGTTTTGAATATTTACCACTTAAATTTAGTAGAAGACATGGAGACCCGAGTAGACCTTGGAATAAGTTTTCTATAAATACTAGAAATGAAATTGATGGTTCTAAAATACTAGACTACGAAGGTAATTGGCGAGATATTTTCCAAAACTGGGAGGCATTAGCACATTCTTACCCGGAATTTATTGAAGGGATGATTCATAAGTTTTTAAACGCATCTACCTTTGAAGGTTACAACCCATACCGTGTTACAAAAGGCGGTTTTGATTGGGAAGTTATTGAAGAGCACGACCCTTGGTCTTATATTGGGTACTGGGGCGATCATCAAATTATCTATCTATTAAAATTCTTAGAGTTTATTGAAGACCACTACCCAGGTGATTTAAGTAAGCGTTTTGCAGAAAACATTTTTGTTTATGCTAATGTGCCTTATAAAATAAAAAGCTATCAGGATACTTTAAAAAACCCAAAAGACACTATCGATTTTGATTACGAACTGAATCGTGAGATTGATGAAAAAAGAGCCCTTTTAGGTGCAGATGGTGCATTATTAAACGATGCAAACCAGAATATTTACAGAGTAAATTTAATTGAAAAACTGTTAGCAACCGTATTGGCAAAAGTGTCTAACTTTATTCCTGAAGGTGGTATTTGGTTAAATACTCAACGTCCGGAATGGAACGATGCTAATAATGCGTTAGTTGGTAACGGTGTATCAATGGTTACACTGTATTATCTATATAGATTTTTAAACTTCTTTGAAAATCTTGTTGAAAACTCAGAAACGAATCAAGTTGAAATTTCTCAAGAATTAGCAGTTTTCTTCAATGAAGTTGTTGACACACTTCAAGAAAACTCAAATATTTTATCGGGAAAAATTTTAGATAGAGACAGAAAAACAGTTCTTGATGGTTTAGGAAAAGCGGGAAGTGAGTATCGAGAAACGATATACGCACATGGGTTTTCAAGTGCGAAATCAACATTAAAAATTGAAGATGTTTCAATCTTTATAAAAGTTACCAAAGCTTATTTAGAACACAGTATAGATGCCAATAAGCGTGATGATAACTTGTATCATGCCTATAATTTAATGACTGTTGAAAACGATAATGAGGTTTCGATTTCATATTTATCAGAAATGTTAGAAGGCCAAGTGGCGGTTTTAAGTTCTGGCTACCTCTCTCCTACTCAGGCTTTAAGTTTGCTAGACGGGTTAAAAAGTAGCGCTTTGTTTAGAGACGATCAATATAGCTATATCTTATACCCAAATAAAGATTTGCCAAAGTTCGATAAGAAGAATAACATTCCTTCAAATAAAGTGCAACAGTCTGCTTTATTGAAACAACTGGTTGCAGATGGTAACAGACAAATTATAGAACAAGATGTAAAAGGCAATTTCCATTTTAATGGTAACTTCAATAACGCGAATAGTCTCAAAGAGGCCTTAAAAAATCTTGGAACTAATTACGCTTCGTTAATAGAACAAGATGAAGAACTCTTGCTTCAAATTTATGAAGACATTTTCGATCACAAATCATTTACAGGACGTTCAGGAACATTCTTTGGTTACGAGGGCTTAGGTTCAATCTATTGGCATATGGTTTCTAAATTATTACTTGCTGTACAAGAAAATTGCTTGTTAGCCATAAAGAATAATGAAAGTAATGTTGTAATTGGTAAATTGTTCGATCATTATTACGAAATCAACGCAGGTATTGGTGTTCATAAATCACCAGAATTATATGGCGCATTTCCAACCGACCCATATTCACATACACCAGGAACAAAAGGTGCACAACAACCAGGAATGACTGGGCAAGTTAAAGAAGATGTTTTAAGTAGGTTTGGAGAATTAGGTGTGTTTGTTGAAAACGGAAAAATTGTTTTCAATGCTAGATTATTACAAACAAGTGAGTTTTTAAAGAAACCATCGGTTTTCCGTTTCACAAATGTGAATAAAGAAGAACAAGAAATAGATGTTGAAGCTGGTTCTTTATGCTTTACATATTGTAAAGTTCCAGTAGTTTATAAACTTTCGAATGAACACGGATTAAAAGTTGTTTTTAATGATGGCAGGCAAATAGAATCAAATGAATTGCAGCTTGATTTAGAAACTTCAAATTCAATTTTCAAACGAAAAGGAGAAGTAAAACAGATTATTGTTTCGATTAATAAGGACTAAGTAATGACCAGTCTTAATAAGTATATAATATTTTCAATAGTAATTATGATGTTTGGATGTAATAAAATACCAAAAACCGAAAAGCAATTATCTGCAACCGATATTTTAGGAAATCCAAATTACCTAGCCATTTCATATGGTGGTTATAGACAGAATACACGCGATATTCAGCCAACGGTAGAGCAGATAAAAGAAGATATGAAAATATTGTCTGCTATGGGTATTAAAATACTCAGAACTTATAATGTACATTTCGAACAGGCAGCAAATGTTCTAAAAGCGATATCTCAGTTAAAAAAAGAAGATTCTAACTTTGAAATGTATGTTATGTTGGGCGCTTGGATTGATTGTAAAAACGCATTTTATCGCGGGCATGGTGCACCAGACCATAATCAAGAAAGCGAAAGAAATGCAGTTGAAATAGCAACGGCAGTGTCCTTAGCAAAACAGTACCCAGATATTGTAAAAATAATTGCTGTTGGTAATGAAGCTATGGTACATTGGGCAACAAGTTATTTTGTAAAGCCTGGGGTTATTTTAAAATGGGTAAACCACCTACAAGAACTAAAAAGTCAGGGTGAATTGCCTAAAGATTTATGGATAACGAGCTCTGATAACTTTGCATCTTGGGGCGGCGGTGGCAGCGAGTACCATGTAAAAGATTTAGAAAAATTAATAAAAGCTGTTGATTATATTTCTATGCACACCTACCCGATGCACGATACGCACCACAACCCAGTTTTTTGGGGTGTAGAGGGAGGTAATGATTTGTCGGATATGGAGAATATAGACTTCGTCATGTTAAAGGCTAAAGAATATGCAATTTCGCAATACGATAGTGTTTTTAATTATGTAAAAAGCCTTGGGGTAAAAAAATCAATTCATATTGGAGAAACAGGTTGGGCAAGTTTTTCAGGTAGTCTTTTCGGAGCTAATGGAACTAAGGCTACTGACGAGTATAAAGAAGCCTTGTATTATAAACATATGCGAGAATGGACGAATAAAGAAAACATGTCTTGTTTTTATTTTGAAGCATTTGACGAATCTTGGAAAGATGCCAAAAACCCGCAAGGATCTGAAAATTACTTCGGGTTATTTACTATTGAAGGAAAAGCAAAATATGCACTTTGGGATTTAGTGGACAAAGGTGTTTTTAAAGGTTTAAAAAGAGATGGAAATTCTATTAATAAAACTTATAATGGAGACAAAAAAGCCTTAATGAAAGATGTTTTAGTTCCAGATGAAAATAAATTATTAATGCACGAATAATCAATTAACACATATGGCAAAATTTGTTTTTACATGTCTAGTTCTTTGTTTCTGTTTGTCTTGTAAGACGAACAAAAACACTCCTTTTGTATCTCAATCAGAACGTATAATTTATGTAAACAATGAGCCTTACTTCATTAAAGGTATTTGTTATCATCCAGTTCCAAAAGGCAGTACTCAAAGAAATTTCGATACACTTACTCAAGATTTAGAATTGATGCTTGAAGCTGGTATTAACACCATAAGAGTGTACGCGCCAATTGATGATAAAGCAGTTTTAGATGAAATTGATGCTTCAGGCATTAAATTAATAATAGGATTTGGTTACGATCAAGGTGGTGTTTTTGATATTAAATCCGGCTCTTTTATTGATTACGTCAACACCTATAAAAACCACCCATCTATCTTAATGTGGGAATTGGGTAATGAGTATAACTACCATCCAGAATGGTTTGAAGGCGATATGAACAATTGGTATCAAGCTTTAAATAATGCGGCAGAACGGATTCATCAAAACGACCAAAATCATTTGGTAACCACTGCACATGGCGAGTTGCCAGATAAACAAGTGCTTGCCTCCTGCCCTAACATTGACGTTTGGGGAATGAATGTGTACCGATGGGATAAACCAGGAACTATTTTTCCGCAATGGAAAGCTATCAGTTCTAAACCTATGTATCTTTCGGAAGCAGGAGGAGATAGTTACATGACCATTTCTGATTATGGTTTTGAGAAAGGTGTTAATGAAAAGGCACAAGCCGCTGCCAATGCCAATATTTTAGATGAGATTTTTCAAAATAAAGATGTTTGTTCTGGTGTTGCCATGTTTTCATTTACCGATGGCTGGTGGAAAGCAGGAAATCCAGACCAACAAGATATAGGCGGTTGGGCGCCAAATAGTAGCGGTGTGCCATACGACGGGTCTCCCAACGAAGAATTTTGGGGCATCGTAGATATAGATAGAAACAAAAAGGAAGCTTTTAGTATTATAAAAGCCAAATACACACAGTTAAAAGAATAAAGAAATGAGAATATTTAATTACGCATGGGTATGCATCGTTGCATTGTTAATTTCAAGCTGTAACAAGAAAGAAGAAAAGATGAATTTTGAAGTATTTGAAACATCGGCAAGTGGTAATAGTTTAACTAAGATTACGGAGTTTAAAGCAGGTGATAGTCTGGTTAATATAACCCTTAAACCTGAAGAAACTTTACAAACCATTTCTGGATTTGGTGGAGCCTTCACCGAGTCATCGGCCTATTTATTAAATAAATTAAGTAAAAAGAATAGAGACACTATTCTAAAAGCGTATTTCGCAAAAGATGGTGCACGTTACTCATTAACAAGAACACACATGAATTCTTGTGATTTTTCATTAACGAACTATTCTTATACACCTTTTGAAGGCGATAAAAATTTGGAACACTTCACAATAGAAGAAGATAAAGATGATTTAATTCCGATGATTAAAGATGCTTTAGCTGTTTCAGAAGATGGTTTTAACATATTCGCTTCACCCTGGACAGCTGCACCTTGGATGAAAGATAATAACAAATGGGTTGGTGGTAAATTACTTCCTGAATATTACGATACTTGGGCACTATTCTTTTCAAAATATATTGAGGCTTATAAAGCTGAAGGTATTGATATTTGGGGCTTCACTGTTGAAAACGAACCACATGGAAATGGAAATAATTGGGAAAGCATGCATTTTTCACCAAAAGAAATGACAGATTTTGTAGAGTTTCATTTAGGCCCGAAACTAGAAGCTGATGGTTATGGCGATAAAATTATTTTGGGCTACGATCAAAATAGAGAAGGTTTAAAAGAATGGGTTGATGAGATGTATAGAGATGAAGCGTCTTCAAAATATTTTGATGGCACAGCCATACATTGGTATGAGAGTACTTATGATTATTTTCCTGAAGCCTTACAGTACGCACATAATAAGGCGCCAGATAAGTACTTAATAGAAACTGAGGGATGTATAGATTCCCAAGTACCAGTTTGGAAAGATGATGCTTGGTATTGGAAAAAAGAAGCAACAGATTGGGGTTATGATTGGAGAGAACCCGAAAAGAAATACTTGCACCCTAAATATGCGCCTGTAAATCGCTATGCTAGAGATATTATTGGTTGTCTGAATAACTGGGTTGATGGATGGGTAGATTGGAATATGGTTTTAGACAGACAAGGTGGTCCAAATTGGTTTGAAAACTGGTGTGTTGCGCCTGTAATTGTAGACCCAGATAACGATGAGGTTTATTTCACGCCATTATACTACACGATGGCTCATTTTAGTAAATATATTCGACCTGGCGCTAAAGTAATTATGCACAACAACTCTGATGAGTCACTTATGGCTACTGCTGCAAAAAACCCTGATGGATCTATAGTCGTGGTATTATTTAATGAAACAGAAACTCCAAAAACAATAAACTTATCTTTACATGAAAACACCTTAGATTTTGCAATAGATGCAAAGGCAATTCAAACCATTGTAATTCCTAATTAACATAAGCTATTACTAAACTAACTAAACCAAAATAATATGAATCATACTGTAACCCCATTAAGAGATAAAGTGCCAATTGGTCAAAAAATGGCGTTCGGATCTGGGCACCTCGTGCTAAATTTATTACCCGGAGCTTTAGCTGTATTCATGTTCTTTTTGGTAACTGCTTTTGGAATGGATCCATTCTTAGCAGGTTTATTAGGAGGATTACCAAGAATATTCGATGCCCTTACCGATCCTATCATGGGCTTTATTTCTGATAATACGAAGTCTAGATGGGGGCGCCGCAGACCGTATATTTTCGTTGGTGCTATTTTAAGTGGAATATTGTTTGCGCTTTTATTTCAAATGAGTGAAGACAATTCAGTCATGTTCAATTTCTGGTATTTTTTATTAATGTCATTATTATTTCTAGTTGGAAATACCATGTATGCTACTCCCTTAGTTGGATTAGGGTATGAAATGACTTCAGACTATAACGAACGAACGCGTTTAATGGCTTTTGCCAACACAGTAGGCCAAATTGCTTGGATGCTTGTACCTTGGTTTTGGGTGGTAATTGCAGATCCAACAGTTTTCCCTATAAGCGATGAAACTTTAATGGCTATTGGCGAATTAGGTTTATCTGGTGATGATTTGCTAAAAGTTACAAACGAAAAATTACAAGGTACAGGTGTACGTAAATTGTCGATTTTGGTGGGTATAGGATGTGCTGTTCTTGGAATTTTACCTGCCTTATTTTGCAAAGGTATAGATGCCGGTAAAATGGAGAACAGAAAAAAAATAAGTTTAAGAACCTTATCATCCAGTTTTAAAGATTTATTTCAAGGTATTAAAGATGTGTTTCAAAACAAGCCATTCATGAAATTATGTGGCGCTACATTTTTAGTGTTTAATGGTTTTCAAATGGTGGCTTCGTTTAGCTTTTTTATTATTGTTTTCTATATTTATAACGGGGACTATGGTAATGCCGGAACATGGCCTGCTTGGTTTGCCTCATTTACCGCTTTAGTAACGGCCTTTGCAGTTATTCCTATTATTTCTCGGATATCAGACAAATGGGGAAAGCGACGTGCCTTTATTATTTCTACAGTGATTTCTATTATAGGTTATTGTTTAAAATGGTGGGGATTTGATAATGAGTTAAATGCAACGTTCAACCAATCATCAATAGGGCAAGGTGTAAATAGTTTTGTAGGTTCGATTTTTGAAGCAATAAACCCTTTTCTGGATAGTATTGGCATGTCGTGGTTTAGTATAGATGTGAGTCTAGGAGGCCCGTGGTTGATGTTTTTACCAATTCCCTTTATGGCCTTTGGTTTGGGAGGTTTATTTACATTAATGATGAGTATGACGGCAGATGTTTGCGACCTTGATGAATTAGAAAATGGGATGCCTAGAAAAGAAGGCACTTTTGGTGCTATTTATTGGTGGATGGTAAAATTAGGTCAGGCCATTTCATTGGTACTTGGAGGTGCTATTTTAACCTTAGTTGGTTTCGATGAAGGGGCGGTGTCTCAAACTGCTGAATCTATGTTGCGTTTAAGGATAGCGGATATCATAATACCAGCATCAACTGCCGCAATTGCTATTTGGATTATGTGGAAATATAGTTTAAACGAAGAAAGAGCAAGAGAAATAAAAGAAGAATTAATCAAACGTAGAGGAGAATTATAAGTTTTTAAAACGAAAAAAGATGTCATACAGAGCAGATAAAATAATGTCTTTAACAGGGGGGCACCTTGAAAGTAAAACTGAAAAAGGACTAAAAAACACATTTCATAGAGTCATAAAGGGTGGCATGCATGGAATCTGTTTTAGTGCATACGAAGAAGGACAAAAAACTGGCGACCAACTAACTGAGAAGCAGATTAGAAGACGTATGAAAATTATAAAACCTTATACCAAATGGGTTCGTACTTTTTCTTGTACTGATGGTAATGAATTAATTCCAATAATAGCCAAAGAATTCGGAATAAAAACGTTAGTCGGCGCTTGGTTAGGCAGTGATGCCGAAATAAATAAAAAAGAAGTCGAAGGGTTAATAAACCTTGCAAATAAAGGTTTTGTTGATATCGCTGCAGTTGGTAACGAAGTGATGTATAGAGGTGATTTAACTGAAGATGAGCTTTTAGGTTTTATGTATCAAGTTAAGAAAGCCATTCCTAATGTTCCTATGGGTTATGTGGATGCCTACTACGAGTTTGCAAAACGCCCTAGGATTACCGAGGCTAGTGATGTTGTTTTAGCCAATTGTTATCCATACTGGGAAGGTTGTAGCATAGAGTATTCGTTAATTTACATGAAAGATATGTTTGCCAGAGCTGTTAAGGCTGGTAACGGCAAGAAAGTAATTATTACTGAAACAGGATGGCCTAGTCAAGGTTTAGGTTTATTAGGAGCCAAACCTTCACATGAAAATGCCATGAAGTATTTTATTAATGCACAAGAATGGTCAAAAGAAGATAATATAGATATGTTTTATTTCTCCTCTTTTGATGAATCTTGGAAAGTAGATACTGAAGGCGATGTTGGTGCTTATTGGGGCTTATGGGATAAAGACGAAAACCCAAAGTTCTTACCTAAAAAACTCGCAAATAAGGTTAAAAAGCTGTTATTCTGATTTATAACAATGTAATCACGTTGTAAAAAATATATACACTAATCTTTTTAACCACAACATTACCACAACACCGTAATATTTAGCAGGTTTTACAAAAACCTTAAAAGTCTTCAAAACATTGTGTTTACTGGTGTTTTGCGAATTCGTTAAAATAACTAGCTATTTTTTGCAGATGTATGATTTTTGTAGGGGCTTTTTATTAGACTTCGCAATTATTTATAGGTAAGTTTATAAAAACAAAAACTAAATATTAATTCAAAACTATTTTATGATGAAAAAAATTACTTTATTATTTACCTTATTAACTGTTAGTTTGGGATTCTCTCAAAGCTCACATACTATTGATTTTGAACCTGCAGGAACTGGTAGCGGGTGGAGCTGGACAGCATCAGATAATGCTCCAAGTTTCATGGAAATTTCAAATCCTGTAAGTGGTGGAATAAATACCTCAGCCACTGTTGTTGAATTTATCGCCTATACTACAGATCAGAACTGGGCACTTTGTTGGACCGATGATGATGGAGAATTTACATTCGACGCTACAAATTCTACAGTAAAAATTATGGTGTACAAACCAACAATAAGTAATGTAGCCATTAAATTTGAAGGATTAAGTCCGGCTATTGAAATTAATGTTGCGAATACCGTTGTTAATCAATGGGAAGAATTAACTTTTGATTTTTCTGCACAAATTGGAAACACTTACAGTAGATTAATTATCATTCCTGATTTTGTTACCCCTTATGTAACTGGTCAAGATAGAACTACAAACAATACTTTGTATTTTGATAATATTGTTCTTCCGGATGGAACGCCAACTGGACCATTACCTGCGCCTACAACTGCACCTGCTGCACCTACGCATGATGCAACTGCAAATCAGGTAATGTCTATTTACAGTGAAGCCTATACAGATTTAGCTGGAAGTAATTTTAATCCAGGATGGGGACAATCAACTGCTTTCTCGTTTGAAACTATTGCATCAAATGAAGTTATAAAGTACGGTGGATTAAATTACCAAGGTACTAATTTAGGAAGTACTGATGGTGGTGTTCCTCAAGATGTAACGGCACAAACACATTTACATGTAGATTTTTGGACACCCAATTCTACAGCTTTAAACTTTTACGTTCTTGATCAGAGTGCTGGAGAAATTGGTTATGCGTTACCTATTTCAACAGAAACTTGGGTAAGCGTAGATATTCCTTTGAGCTTTTTCTCTACAGGTGGTGAAAATTTAGCAGATGTACATCAGTTTAAAGTTGATGGAAATGGTACTGTGTATTTTGATAACTGGTATTTTTATAACGAAACTGCATTAAGTGCTGAAAAATTTGATGTATCAGATGTAAAAGTATATCCAAATCCATCGCAAGAAGTTTGGAATATAAAAGTTAATACTACAATTATAAATTCTATTAAAGTATTAGACGTATTAGGAAAACAAGTATTGACATTGGCGCCTGATTCTAGCGAAGTAACTATTAATGCTTCATCTTTAAAATCTGGTTTATATTTTGCTCAAATAAACACTGATAATGGCACAAGTAGTGTAAAACTAATTAAGAAATAAGGTTAATTTATTAACTTTTAATCAATTAAGGGTGTTTTATTAAAACACCCTTTTTTTTACTTTCAAAATATAATTATTATGAAATTAACTTTCTCATTAATCTTTAAAAGGCTCTTATTTATTCTCTTAGGTGCTTCATTAGGTATGAACGCGCAGACTACAAATGTGGGTAGTGGTAGTTATACTAATTCTTTTCCGGGAACAGATTCAGCTGGTCGAAACGGATTTCCTTCAGGAACACCACAAGTTAGTGGGAATGCCGTAGGCAAACCAATACCAACAAACGATTGGTGGTCTAAATTAGTAAAAGAAAATCATGCTGATAATCTTTTTAACTATCCGATGACTATGAAAACAACTAATCAAGGACTCATTGTAACCTATATTCCATTTGGAGTAATAGGTGACTCTGCCCCTATTGAAGTTGGTCTTTCTGGTTTAAATACTTCTAACGCCTCAGTTTCAGATTATTCGGATTGGACGGTGACTATGAATTGGAATGATGGTTCGCATAATCTAAACGTGACCTCAGGGATAGGCATGCCTTTTTTATATTTTGAAAAAGATAATGATGATATTTTAGAAATTAAAGTAAACTCTGGAAACGTAACAATTTCATCAGAATTATTAATTATTGAAAACGCAAGTAGCGGAGCCGATTTCGTATTTTATGCTCCCGCAGGAAGCACATGGACAAACTCAGGAAGCACATATTCATCAACATTAAATAGCAAAACATATTGGTCTATGGCCATGTTGCCACAAGGCGCTTCTAATATTAATACGGTAGCAAACGAATATAAAAAGTTTGCTTACGTATTTCCAACAAATACTTCTACAAGTTGGTCATATAATTCAAACACAGGGGTTGTACAAACAGATTTTACGGTAACTACAGAAACTAAAGAAGGTACAGAATCTAATATTTTACTTGGATTATTACCACATCAATGGGATAATTTGGCAACAAGTTCAGCAATTCCAGGTGGTTATAGTTATAATGGGGTAAGAGGTGAAATTAAGACACTAGATGGTAACACTTTCTCAGTTGAAAACACATACAAAGGCATACTTCCTACAATGCCTTATTTGGCAAATTATAGCCCAGGCTTTAGTCCTTCTGAATTGGATGCAAAAATAGCTCAGATTGAAAACGATGGTTTAGCAACTTGGACGGATTCTTATAATGAAGGACAAGTTATGAATCGTTTAATTCAAACAGCCAGAATAGCCGACCAAACAGGTAATATTGACGCTAGAGATAAAATGATTGCAACTATAAAGCAACGTTTAGAAGATTGGTTAGTTTATCAATCTGGAGAAAAAGCCTTTTTGTTTTATTATAACGATACATGGTCTGCAATGTTAGGTTACCCTGCTGGACACGGACAAGACACTAACATTAACGACCATCATTTTCATTGGGGTTATTTTATACATGCAGCTGCATTTATGGAACAGTTTCAACCAGGTTGGGCGGCACAATGGGGAGATATGGTTAATTTACTAGTGCGTGATGCTGCATCTTCTGATAGGAATGATTCTCAGTTTCCATTCTTAAGAAATTTTAGCCCTTATGCAGGACACTGTTGGGCCAATGGTTTTGCTTCTTTTCCACAAGGAAATGATCAAGAATCTACTTCTGAAAGTATGCAATTTAACTCGTCTTTAATTCATTGGGGAACGATTACCGAGAACAATGACATAAGAGATTTAGGCGTGTATTTGTATACCACCGAACAAACGGCAATTGAAGAATATTGGTTCGATATGAACGAACGTAATTTTCAGCCTACTCAGCAGTATAGTTTAGTGTCTAGAGTTTGGGGAAACTCTTACGATAATGGAACCTTTTGGACCTCTGATATAACAGCATCTTACGGTATAGAATTATACCCTATGCATGGTGGTTCGTTATATTTGGGTCAAAATTTAGCCTATGTTCAAAAAATATGGGACGAATTAAAAACTTACACAGGGATTTTAAGTGATAGTGATACCAATCCGAATTTATGGCATGATACATTTTGGAAATATTTATCATTTTTAGATCCTGCAAAAGCTATTGAATTATATGACGCTTATCCAAGCAGAAATTTAAAATTTGGAATTTCAGATGTACAAACCTATCATTGGTTACATGCTATGAATGCCTTAGGTAATTTAGATGCAACAATTACGGCTGATTATCCAATTGCTGCAGTTTTTAATAATAATGGCGATAAAACCTATGTAGCTCATAACTATTCAGATGCTCCTATTACTGTTACATTCTCTGATGGTTTTACCTTAGATGTTCCAGCAAATCAAATGGCAACGAGTAAAGACATTAATGTTTCTGGTATATTAACGTCTGATTTTACTCAAGCCTATCCCAACGGAAGTGTAAATCTTTCTGCGAACACTACAGGAACAGGTATTACTAAAGTTGAGTTTTACGACGGCTCAACATTATTAGGTGAAGATACTACAGCGCCTTATGAATTTAAAGCTACAAATTTAACACTAGGTATTCACGGAATGTACGCGAAGGTTTATGTGGGCACTAGCTTTAATGTTACCAATATTGTAACTGTACAAGTTGGTGAGCAACTACCCTATTCTGGAACCCCAATAAGTATTCCTGGAATTATTGAAGCAGGACATTTTGATGTTTTTGAAGGTGGTATAGGGCAGAATATTGCCTATGTAGACGTGTCAATAAATAACGAAGGTGATTTTAGAACTTCGGAATACGTAGATGCTTTTTCAGACACTACAGAAGGTGCTACAATTGGTTTCATAGCCGCAGGAGAGTGGTTAGAGTACACAATTGATGTTCAAACCGCAGGGAATTATGATTTAAGTTTTAGATATGCTTCTGGTAATACTAGTGGTGGCGGACCTTTTTACTTCGAAATAGATGGGAATAAAATAAGTCCAGATATTACAGTGACAAATACTGGCGACTGGGATGCATGGACTAATAAAGCAGTAAGTAATTTGGAGTTAAATGAAGGGGAACATGTGATAAGATTAGTTGTGACAAACGGAGAATTCAACTTAGGAAAAATGACTTTTGCTTATAATAGTCCGTTATCATATAACCCTCCAGTAGCCAATGCAGGTGAAAATGTTTCAGTATTATTACCAGCTACAACCGCTAGTTTAGATGCTTCTTTAAGCACCGATGCAGATACACCAACGTTAAATTATAATTGGGAACAAGTTTACGGACCTTCAACTATTGTCTTTTCTAGCAATACAATGGAATCTCCAAATATCTCCAATTTAGAAGAAGGTATTTACAAAGTAAAATTAACTGTTGATGATGGAACACATTCATCTACAGATACTGTTTTAGTAATTGTAACTCAAACAGGCAACACAAACCCTACAGTTTCTATTACAGCTCCTGCGAATGGTTCAACGTTTAAAGAAGGAGAAGCTATACCCATTACGGCTTCTGCTTCAGATTTAGATGGAACAATTAGTATTGTTGAGTTTTATGACGGCGCTACAAAAATAGGAGAAGATACAACCGAACCTTATAGTTATGTATGGAATAATGCTAGCGTAGGAGCACATCAAATTACAGCTAAAGCTATAGACGATGCTGCTGGTGAAAGTATATCTCAAATTATTAATATCTCAGTCGATGAAGTTAAGATGTGTACTGAAGCTGGTACAACAGCTATTCAAGGCTCATTTTCAACAGGTTATAAAAGCACATTCGAAACTATTGGAAGCACTGTTATTGTTACTTTTGAAATGTTAGATACCGATAAGTCTTCAGGTAATGCCTATTTATGGCAAGAAACACCTTTTACTGAATCGCAAATGGATTTTGTTTCAACCAATAAATTCACCAAAACTTTAAGCGGATTATCCAATGGAACAACGCTTAGTTACGCTTGTAAATTTGAGTTTCCAGGTGGGTTGGCTGTTACAGAATATATAAGTTATGTAGTAGGTTCAGATTGTAGTGGAGGCACCGATTCTGAAGCTCCAACAAATTTTACAGCTACTATAGGCAACATTACCTCAACTTCTGTTGAATTGATATTGAATGGAACAGATAATTCTGGTACTATTGTTTACAATGCTTCTTATGATACAGGATCAAAAAACACGACTGCAACTTCTGATGTTGAAGAGTCTTTAACTATTACCGCTTTAAGCCCTAATACGTTATATACATTTAGTATTACGGCAAGTGATTTAATTGGAAATACAGCGGTAAATAATCCTATTGTGTTACAAGCTACTACTGCGGCAGACTCCAATACGGAATGTTCTGGAGTTGCTTCTGACGCGCAGCAAGGTGCTTTTGATATTGGATACAATTACGAGTTTACAACTTCTGGCACTGATGTTACTTTTACTTTTGAATTACTTGATAATAAAGACGGAGTTATAGCCTATTTATGGAGACAAACGCCATTTGCAGAAACCCAAATGACTAACGTGTCTGGGAAAATTTTCACACATACCATTACCGGTCAAACGCCTGGAGCAACCATTAGTTACGCGTGTAAGTTTGCTTTTGCTGGTGGATTAGCGGTTACAAAATACTTTTCATATGTGGTTGGTAATTCTTGTTCTTTAAGTGTTGATGATTTAGATTTTGTAAATCAGGTGAGTGCATTTCCAAATCCAACTCAAAATAATTGGAACATAGTATCTGAACAACAAAATATGCTGTCTATTACAGTGTTTAATTTATTGGGAGAGCAAGTTTTTAACTTATCTCCAAGAAATAGAGAGGCAGTAATAGATGGTTCTCGCTTAAATTCAGGATTGTATTTTGCTCAAATTCAAACGGATACTGGAACAAGTACTTTAAAATTAGTAAAAAAATAATGAGATATTAATTGACTAACTTAAAATAGGAAAAGAGTGTGGAGAAAATCCACACTCTTTTTTTGTTAGGATATTGCTTATATTCTTGCTATGACTAAACTTATTGTTCTAAAATATTTCTTTACTTTGTGTAAAGCTTCACGTTTTTATGATTGATGATATTTTAACAGCAATTCCATTTGGAATAATATTGGCTTTTACGATAGGCCCTGTATTTTTTGTGCTTTTAGAAACGAGCGCAACCAAAGGGTTTAGAAGCGCTTTAATATTCGATTTAGGCGTTATTCTTGCTGATATCATTTTCATAGTAATTGCCTTTTACAGTACAAATACGTTAAGAGGTAAAATAGGAAATGACCCTAGTTTCCTGATATTTGGCGGTGCCTTACTTATAGTTTACGGTATTATTTCATTTATGAAAACATCAAAATCTTTCCGTTCAATCGTTAAAGAATACCATAAAGTTGAAATCCAAAAAGATTACGGAAAACTTTTTATTAAAGGATTTTTACTCAATTTTATAAATATAGGCGTGTTGCTTGGTTGGTTGGGTTTTATTGTAATTGGCGATTCCTTAACAACATCGAAACATGGTGATATTGTTTTTATATCCTCTATGTTAGTGGCCTATTTTGTTTCAGATTTATTTAAAATAGTCATTGCGAAAAGGTTGAAAGCTAAACTAACCCCTCGTCTAATTTTTAAAACCAAGAAGGTAATTGCTTTAGTTATACTTGGTTTTGGTGTTTTGTTATTAATTCAAGGTGTTTTTCCTGAGACATACGAGAAAAATAAGGAGAAGTTAGAAAAAATTAATCCAATTAAAGAAGCGCTTCCTGAATAAGCCTTTTTATTTCAAAGTATTTTCAGTGATCAATAAATTAAATAAAAAAACCCTCAACATAAGTTGAAGGTTTTAGAGGCGTCGAGCGGATTCGAACCGCTGTACAAGGTTTTGCAGACCTCTGCCTAGCCACTCGGCCACGACGCCATTATCTTTTATTTTTCAGAATGTTATTTAAAAACCTCCTGAATTTTGCATTCTCACCTGCTGGCAAAAATCTGCTGCAAATGTAAAAAAAATTGCGATGTTTCAATAGTTAAAATCACTTTTTACGCTTATCGGTCATTTTAATGGTCACCTTTTCAACATCCCCTCCTATTGGCGGATTTAATTTACTAACCCAAACCGTGGCTTTTTTTACAAGTTTATCTTCATTAAAAATTCTATTTAATATACGTTTAGCAACGGTTTCAAGAAGATGCGAGGCTATATTCATTTCTTCTTTTATGATTCTATTCAGAAACACGTAATCCACAGTATCATTGAGTTTATCTGTAACAGCAGAAGTTTGTAAATCGGCTTTAACTTCCAAATCTACACGATAGTCGCTGCCTATTTTGGTTTCCTCTTTTAAACAACCATGATAAGCGAATACGCGAATGTTTTCAACTTTAATAATTCCCATTGTCAAACAATTTAAGTCATCAAAATTACCTAATTTTGCACAATATTTTTGTGTAATGGGTTGGTTTTTGTTGAGCTAATTCCTAACAGTTTTATTTTTTATGTCTGAAGAAAGAAAATCGCTCAATTTTATAGAGCAAATTATAGAAGAAGATTTGGCAAATGGCATGGATAAAAACGATTTACGATTTCGTTTTCCACCAGAGCCTAATGGGTATTTGCATATTGGGCATACCAAAGCTATAGGTATAAGTTTTGGTTTGGGCGAAAGCTATAATGCGCCTGTAAATCTTCGATTTGACGATACCAATCCGGCTAAAGAAGAACAAGAATATGTTGATGCCATAAAGGAAGATGTAGCTTGGTTAGGATATAAATGGGATAAGGAACTGTATTCATCTGATTATTTCCAACAGTTATATGATTGGGCAGTTTACTTAATAAAGGAAGGAAAGGCCTATGTAGACTCACAATCTAGCGAAGCAATGGCAGAACAAAAAGGAACCCCAACACAACCTGGTGTCGATGGCCCTTTTAGAAATAGAAGCATTGAGGAAAACCTAGATTTATTCGAAAGAATGAAAGCGGGTGAATTTGACGAAGGCGAGCATATTTTACGAGCAAAAATAGACATGCAGCACACTAATATGTTGATGCGCGACCCTATAATGTATCGTATTTTAAAGAAACATCATCACAGAACCGATGATAAATGGTGTATTTACCCTATGTATGATTGGACTCATGGTGAAAGTGATTATATAGAGCAAGTTTCACATTCTTTATGTTCACTTGAGTTTAAGCCTCATAGAGAGCTTTACGATTGGTTTCTAGACCAAATAGTAGACTCAAGCAAACTAAGACCAAAACAGCGAGAATTTGCACGTTTAAACTTAAGCTATACCATTATGAGTAAGCGTAAGTTACTTAAACTAGTAGAAGATGGTATTGTAAAAGGTTGGGACGACCCCAGAATGCCAACAATTTCTGGCTTGCGCCGAAGAGGGTATACACCAAATTCACTAAGAAAATTTGTTGAAACCGTAGGTGTTGCTAAACGAGATAATGTTATTGATGTATCACTATTAGAGTTCTGTATTCGCGAAGATTTAAACAAAACAGCGCCACGTGTTATGGCGGTATTAGATCCTGTGAAGGTGGTTATAACCAACTATCCTGAAGGCAAAGTGGAATGGATGGATGCTGAAAATAATCAAGAAGATGAAAGTGCTGGCTTTAGAAAAGTACCTTTTTCACGAGAGCTTTATATTGAAAAAGAAGATTTTAAAGAAGAAGCAGGGAATAAATATTTTAGATTGAAACTTGGAGGTGAAGTCCGACTAAAAAATGCGTACATCATAAAAGCCGAAAGTGTTGTAAAAGATGCTGAAGGCAACATCACAGAAATTCATTGCACCTACTCTGAAGACACTTCTAAAAAAGTAAAAGGCACCTTACATTGGGTATCTATAGCACATGCTATAAAGGCTGAAGTGAGAGAGTATGATCGTTTATTTCTAGATGAAGCACCAGACAGTTATCAAGACAAAGATTTTATGGAGTTTTTAAACCCTAATTCTTTAAAAATTGTAGAAGCTTATGTTGAACCTAGTTTAAAAGATGCTAAAATTGGTGATAGATTTCAGTTTCAACGTGTAGGTTATTTTAATGTTGACCATGACTCATCTGCAGAAAAGTTAGTATTTAATAAAACAGTTGGTTTACGTGATACTTGGGCCAAGGTTAAACCCAAACAAAACTCAAATCAAAATCAACAAAAGCAACCACATCAAAATATCCGACCCGCCATTGAGCAGATTAAATCGTATGGTAAAAAGTACGACAGATTGCCTGAAGACAAGCAAGCAAAGGTAAAAGCAGAAATTAAGGAGCTGGCAAAAAATGTAACTTATGAAGATGTTGAGCCATTATTTAACACTGCGGTTAAAAAATCTGGAACTCGAATCATTACCATGATTACGCTTGGTGTGTTGTTAGAAAATGGTTTAGAAAAAAATGAAGCAATTAATAATTTCATTGCCAAAGCTCTAGAGGATAAAAATGAGCTTCTCGTTGCCGAGGCTAAACAACTTTAATCAAGTTTATATTAAGAGGCAGAACCCATAAATCTGTAAAATCATAGTTTTTTTGTACATTTAGTGCACTAACTAAAACACATCAATTATGGAAATGCCAATTAACCCCATTGCAATACCTATTGCTGCCATTGCAGCCCTAGTCGTAGGATTTATATGGTACAACCCAAAAGTATTTGGAAATGCTTGGATGAAAGCTTCAGGTATGACTGAAGAAAAAATTAAAGGAGGAAACATGGCTAAAATATTCGGATTAGCGTTTGTTTTCGCACTTTTACTAGCAGTACAACTTATGCAAATGACCAATCACCAATGGGGAGCCTTAGGAATGGTTGGAGGAGATCCAACAGGCGCTTTACCTTCATTTGAAGCTTTTATGGCTGATTACGGAACGGCTTATCGAACGTTTAAGCATGGTGCTTTTCACGGCACACTTGCTGGAATTTTTGTAGCCCTACCAATCATCGGGACGAATGCCTTATTTGAACGAAAAAGCGCAAAATACATTTTTATAAATGCTGGTTATTGGATTGTTACATTAGCTGTAATGGGCGCCATCCTTTGTGGGCTTTAAAATTTTGTAATGTTTTAACATATTTAAAGACTGAAGATGTTTAATTTTCGGTCTTTTATTTTTCTATTGATACAATTCAAAATATATAATAGTGTTAGCCAACTTCCCGAATCTTGGGATAAGCTACCTACTAACGATATTTTTTTAAAATCTAGTTTTTTAGAAGGACTAGAAAAGTCTTTTCCAACAAATATAACGGCATATTACGTAGGTGTTTTTAATAACCAGAAATTAGTTGGTATTGCTATCATTCAGCGTGTGCAAATGTATGCTGATGATATTTTTAGAAAAAGTAATACCAATGGTTTAAAGCAGTTTGCTAAACAAATGATTTCTAAAATAGTTAAAGGAAACGCTTTGGTAGTTGGGAATTTGATGCATACTGGGCAGCACGGAATTTACTTTATTGACCATGCCATTTCACAATCCGATTATTTATACCAAATAGAAAAAGCTCTGAATGCTTTGATTGAAGAAATTAAACTGAAATTCAATAAAAAAGTACGCATTATTGTGTTTAAAGATTATTTTGAGACTGACAGCATTCATGAAAGTTTAGACTTCTTTGAAACCAATAATCTTTATAAGATTCAAGTACAACCCAATATGATTTTCAATATTCCTAAGTCATGGAGAAGTACGGAAGATTATATTTCTGCCTTCAACAAAAAGTACAAACGACGCTATAAAACGGCTAGAAAAAAAGCCACGAATCTTACTTTTAAAGAGTTGGATGAAACCTTTTTGAAAGCACATGAGGATATCATTTTTGATTTATATGAAAACGTATCAGATAATGCTCGGGTTAATTCGTTCAAGTTAAATGCAAATCATTTTTATGAATTAAAAACGCATTTAAAAGATAAATTTAGAGTTTTTGGAGTTTTTTCAAAAGATCAATTGGTAGGTTTTTACACGCTGATTTTAAATAATGAAATCTTAGAAACCTATTTTTTAGGTTATAATAAAGCGCTTCAGCACCAATATCAAATGTACTTAAACATGCTTTTTAATATGGCTTCTTTTGGAATTGATAACGGATTTAAAACCATAGTTTTTGCAAGAACAGCCATGGAAATAAAAAGCTCTATAGGAGCCAAACCACACACCATGCATGTGTATTTAAATCACACCAATAACTTTATAGCCAATACACTTTTAAAGGGTATCGTGAAGTATATGAACCCAATACAAACCTGGGAGGAACGCCATCCGTTTAAATAATTTTAGTAATTCTTTAAGATAGTTTTTGTTTAAAAATTAGTAATTTAAGGATTATGGAAAAGCTAAAAACAAACGTGCTTAGTGAAATTTCTGCCTTAACTCTAGAAATCGAACAGGACTATCCTGAACTTCTAAAATATCTTGATGAAACTAGAAGTACATTACCACACGGCAACGAAAATAGTTCGATGGATATGAAATCTCTTGAAGATTACAGAGAAACTTTAAAAGAGTTAATTCAGAGTTATGGTAAAAACAGAAAATAAAAAACCTTCAAATTTTACAATTGAAGGTTTGGGTGTGCCTATGTTTTAATTTAATTACTCTTTCTTTTTCTTAGCAGCTTTCATGGCTTCACCAATTTGGTTACTTGCGGCAAAACTCGCTACCATGTCGTTTAGCATATTGCTTCCTGCTTGTGGTGCGTTAGGAAGTAAAATAAGGTTGCTATTGGTCTCTTCACCTAGAGATTGTAAGGTATCATAATGTTGTGTTACAACAATTAATGCAGAGGCTTCTTGACTATTAATACCAACACGGTTTAAAACCTCTACCGACTCTTCTAATCCACGTGCAATTTCACGACGTTGGTCTGCAATACCTTGTCCTTGTAAACGCTTACTTTCCGCTTCAGCTTTTGCTTTTTCAACTATTAAAATACGAGCCGCATCTCCTTCAAATTGTGCTGCTATTTTTTCACGTTCAGAAGCATTAATTCGGTTCATGGCCTGTTTCACCTGAGAATCTGGATCAATATCCGTAACTAAGGTTTTAATGATATCAAAACCGTAATCTAACATCGCATCATTTAATTCGGCTTTTACAGCTAATGCAATGTCATCTTTTTTCACAAATACATCATCAAGTTTCATTTTAGGTACTTCAGCTCGAACTACATCAAATACATAACTTGTAATTTGTTCGTGCGGATAGTCTAGTTTATAAAAGGCATCGTAAACCTTCAATTTTATAACCTTATACTGTACCGAAACTTTTAAGCGTACAAACACATCATCAAGCGTTTTGGTTTCTATTATTACATCTAATTGCTGAATTTTTAAACTTAGTTTGCCTGCCACTTTATCTACTAATGGAATTTTTAATTGTAATCCAGATTGACGGATACTTTGAAACCTACCAAAGCGTTCTATTATGGCTGCGGTTTGTTGTTTAACTATAAAAAAGGACGAAATTAATATAACTAAGCCCAAGATAATGAATGGAAGTAAAACGAAGTTCATGACTAATAATTTAATGGTTAACAAATAGGTTTACTAATTTACGCTATATTTGGGCATTTAACCCTGAAACAGAATGAAAATTAATAAACTTTTCTTATTAGTAGCTTTAGCTATATGTTTTGTTACAAAAAGTTATTCCCAAAAGGGAAAATACCCAATTACCAATGGATTTGGAATAACCGGTGGCCTTACTAAATTTAATATTGTTACTGATAATTTTAAAACGAAAGAGGCGAACGGATTCGTAGGTGGAATAAGCGCCACCGTAGATATTCCTGTAAGGTGGTATAACGTAAGTTTTGGCATGCAACTTTCTGAAAGCACAATTGAAATTTCAGGCAGACCTGCTTTAATTAGTTCTGAAGAAGAATTTATTGAATATAAAATGTTTGCAGCACAGGTAGCTATGTTGTTGCATGTAAAAGTGATACCGCATTATTTTACTATTGATGTTGGTCCCATGTTGCAATACAACGGAAAGCTAGAATTTAAAGATAGAAACCAAGAAGGGTATTACATAAACAATTACAGTAATTTAACCGCTCAAGATATTACCAATATTTCTCAGTTTAATTTTAATGGCGCTATTGGTGCCTCATTAGGTGTTAGCAATTTTAAGTTGAAAGCACAATATATCTATGGGTTTACTAATATTTTGAGCAAACTAGAGAGTGAAAATTTAGACACCACCGGTGGCGATGCTCGTTTTAAAGGAAACCAGACCATGTTGGTATTAGGCGCTACAGCTTTTTTCTAACTGGTTAATTCTGGTTTTCGAAAATATTTTTTCCGTAGCCAAAACGAGACTCTTACTAATAAAATCAATGCTGGGACTTCCACTAATGGTCCTATAACACCTGCAAAAGCTTGTCCTGAATTTAATCCGAAAACGGCAATAGCAACAGCTATAGCCAACTCAAAGTTGTTTCCAGCTGCAGTAAATGCTACAGAAGCGGTTTTATCATAGGTGGCGCCAGAAGCTTTGGTAAAGAAGAACCCAATAATAAACATTAGAGTAAAATAAATGAGTAGCGGTACTGCTATAATTAATACATCCATAGGGATTTCTACAATTAACTCGCCTTTAAGTGAAAACATCACTACAATAGTAAATAATAAAGCGATTAAGGTTAATGGAGAAATAGTTGGAATGAATTTTTTGCTATACCATTCTTCGCCTTTTAATTTCACTAGTATAACGCGACTTAAAATCCCCAAAAGGAAAGGAATACCTAAATAAATAGCCACACTTTCTGCTATGGTTGCAATGGAAATATCTACTATTGCGCCTTCAAATCCGAAATATGGAGGCAGAACAGTAATAAAAATCCATGCATAAAAGCTATAAGCAAAAACTTGAAAAAGGCTGTTTAGCGCAACGAGTCCTGCGCCATATTCACTGCTACCTTCGGCCAAATCATTCCAAACTAAAACCATGGCAATACATCGGGCAAGACCAATTAAAATGAGTCCAACCATATATTCTGGATAATCACGTAAAAAGGTAATGGCTAATAAAAACATTAAAACGGGGCCAATTATCCAGTTTAAAATTAGAGAAATGGACAGGATTTTAACATTGCGAAACACTTTAGGCAAAAGCGCATAATTAACTTTTGCTAAGGGCGGATACATCATTAAAATTAATCCGATAGCAATGGGAATATTGGTGGTTCCGCTGTTAAATGAATTGATAATGTTAGGAAACGATGGTATAAAGTAACCCAATACAACACCAACGGCCATGGCTACAAAAATCCATAAGGTTAGATTTCTGTCTAAAAAACTTAATTTTTTTGTTGCCATTTGTTAGGATTTAATTTGAGAAAAAACATAAAATAATTCCGTAGCTATTTGAAGACTACGCTCATTGTATTTTTCTGCTTGAAGCGGTGTGTTATCAAATGCTTTAGGGTCTTCAAAAGTAATTGGTATACGTTTTTCAGCTCCAGGAACAAAAGGGCAGGCCTCATTGGCAGAATCACAAGTCATAATTGCTGCAAATTCAGATTTAGGATTAAAATCGTCATCTAATTTTTTTGAAAACCCAATAATTGGATGCACATTTTCAGAATATTTTATACTGTAAACCGGGTTGCTACCTTCAGAGATGGTTTTAATCAGAAACCCTGATTTTTTTAGGGTTTCTGCAGCCATAGGAAAAAGCGCTGTGGCTTCTGTTCCGCCAGAATAACAAAACACTTGTTTAATATTAAAATAATTAGCCATTGTTTGCCCCCATGCTTGAGACAAGTGACTTCTTCTAGAATTGTGTGTACAAATAAAGTTGATTCTTATCTCTTGATTGTTGTTTGTTTTCTGTTGAACAAAATCTATTAAAGGTTGTAATATGGTTTTACGCGATTCTGAAATGGTATCAGGTTGTAACGTTTGGATTAATTTTTCAATTTCCGAATACATGGTTGATTAAGTTGGAGTTATTTATTTGTTTAAAGTATAATTTAACAGCAGTTTCCGTCTGGTGTGCAACAAGGTTCATCATTCAAATCAGACATTCTCACTTTTACTTTTTCAGCAGGAATACCACAGTTATCTTTAGCTAAACAATCTGTTTGTTTTGAGGTTAATAGGAAATCTTTCCCATCAAAATCAAGTCCAAATTTTCCAATTGTTTCTCCTTGATATTCAACTTCAACCTCTAAATCACCAATATTAAGTTGTTTTTCAGAAAGTTTTATAATGTTTAATAGTTTTTCAGGATGCAATCTATGGTCGTAATCATTGGCATTCCAAAGTTGAAAGTTTACAACCTCCTCGTTTCTAATTGTACCACCACAATCAATAAAATGTTTAGTAATTTTACCAACTTCGGTAACGTGAAAATGCTTTGGAACTAAGTCTCCGTTAGGTAATTTAAAAGCAATGTTATTCAGTTCTTCTAAAATTAATTTTACTTGTGAAAGTTTCATAATGTTATATGTTTATTGCGATTAATAAATTTAAATTTTTTTAGCAGCAGTCTTGTTTTTTAGTCAGATCTTGATTCAGAAATTCGGTCATAACTTTTTTCATGGCCTTCCAATTATCTTGGTCTATGCAGTAGCAAACACTTGTGCCTTCAACATTACCCTTAATTAAACCTAAGTGTTTAAGTTCTTTGAGATGTTGAGAAATAGTTGGTTGTGCTAGTCCAATTTCCTCCACCAAATCGCCACATACACAAGTGTTAATTTTAAATAAGTGCTGTAAAATGGACACTCGGGCAGGATGTCCAAACACCTTTGCAAAAAGAGCGATTTCGTTTTGCAGGTCGGTAAACATTTCTGTTTTAGCTAATCCCATGTTTTCTTTAATTTGTTTATTGCAATATTACGATTAATAGATGAAACAGCAAAATATTTTTATGATTTTGCTGTGTAATTTAGAATGAAAAATGGTAAGTGTCTGTATTTAATAAGACTTTTGGAGCCTAAAATTACAGTTTGTTAATTACCTTTTCAATGCGTTTGATACTTTCATTTTTACCAATCATAAACATGATATCAAACACATCAGGACCTTGTAGAGCTCCCACCAATGCTAAACGAAGAGGCATCATAACTTTTCCAAAACCAATGTCGTTTGAGGTTATCCAGCCTTTTATTTTAGTTTGAAGGTTAACAACGCTAAAATCGTCAATTCCATCAATAATTTCAATAAGTTGAGTCATTAATGGTTTTGTATCGTCCTTAAACGCTTTTTTCGAAGCTTTCTCGTCGTATTCAGGTGGTGCAACAAAAAAGTAATGGGTTAAATCCCAATAATCGCTTATAAATGTAGCGCGTTCTTTTACTAAACCAATAGCCATTGCGATGTAGTTGACATCAATTTCAGCAAGTTCACTGTGTTGAGATTTAAAAGATTCGGCTAATACCTCATTCGATTGCTCTTGCATATAATGATGGTTAAACCATTTGATTTTATCAGGATCAAATCGTGCGCCAGATTTGTTTACACGCTCTAATTCAAAAGCATTTATCAGTGCATCTAAATTAAAAATTTCTTGTTCGGTTCCAGGGTTCCAACCTAAAAAAGCTAAGAAATTAACCATAGCTTCAGGGAAATAACCATCTTCTTTATATCCTCTAGAAACATCGCCTGATTTTGGATCTGTCCATTTTAAAGGAAATACAGGAAAGCCTAATTTATCGCCATCTCGCTTGCTTAATTTACCTTTTCCTGTTGGTTTTAAAATTAATGGCAAATGTGCAAATTCAGGTGTTTCCCATCCAAATGCTTTATATAACTGATAGTGCAATGCTAATGATGGCAACCATTCTTCTCCACGAATAACGTGAGTGATTTCCATTAAATGATCGTCTACAATATTTGCCAAATGATACGTTGGCATACCATCACTTTTAAATAATACTTTATCATCTAGAATATTGGTATCAATTTTAATGTCGCCACGAATAATATCTGTTAGGTGTAATGTTTCGTCTTGCGGACTTTTAAATCGAATCACATAGTCTTCACCAGCTTCTAGTTTAGTCTGAGTTTCTTCCGCGCTAAGCGAAAGAGAATTCGATAATTTTAATCGATTATGCCAATTGTAAATAAAGGTTTTGCCTTTTGCTTCGTGGTCTTTTCTATGAAAATCGAGGGTTTCGGCAGTATCAAAAGCATAATACGCATTTCCAGAAGCAATCAGTTCATCGGCGTATTGTTTGTATAAATGTTTGCGTTCACTTTGTCTGTAGGGTCCAAATTTTTCGTTCTTTCTTGGGCCTTCATCAAACGGAATGTTGCACCAATTTAAACTGTCAATTATATATTGTTCTGCACCTTCAACATAGCGATTTTGGTCGGTATCTTCAACCCTTAACACAAAAGTGCCGTTATTTTTTTTAGCAAATAAATAGTTGAACAATGCAGTTCTTACACCACCAATATGTAGTGGTCCTGTTGGGCTTGGTGCAAATCGCACGCGAACATTTTTAGTCATGTTTTGTTAGTTATGACTGCAAAGATAAATATTAAGAAAGAAGAGGGAAGTTCTAACCCAGAAGATTTAATAATTTTTAGAAATTCATTCCTTCAGGTATACGTTTGTTCATGATTTTAAACCATAAAGGCGGCACTAAAGACAAAACCATCGAGGTTGGATAGCCGTAAGGCATTTGTGGACTTTCTTCGTGGCATTCTAAAATCTGATACTTTTTAGAAGATTTATAATGATGATCGCTATGGCGGGTTAATTCATATAGAATGATTCTTCCAATTATATGGTTTGAATTCCACGAATGAATGGCTTTTACACGCTCGTATCTGCCCGATTTAGTTTTAGCTCTAAGCAATCCGTAATGTTCTATATAATTAACAGTTTCAAGCAATACAAACCCAACGATACCGGAAAACAATGCAAAAAGGAACCCTGTAAGGCCAAAAACAAAGGCAATTATACCAAGATATAATAACTGAAGAATAAGATACCATAACATATCATTTTTAAAAGACAAGACACTTAAGTTATTATTAACGAGAAGTTTTTTCTGGATTTTCCAAGCACTTATGTACTGCCTAAAAATTGAGGTTACCCAATACGAATACACGCTTTGGTTATACCTGGCAGTTGCGGGGTCTTCTTTAGTCGCAGCATGTAAATGATGCCCGTAATTGTGCTCAATATAAAAATGCATATACAAAGCTGGTAGCAATAAGGCTTTGCCTAAAAAACGCTCGTTTGTGGTTTGTCTGTGCCCAAGTTCGTGCGCTACATTAATTCCGTTTACACCTAAAACAATACCCATTGAAATTATTAATCCAACAAATTCATAACTCTCAAGAGAGTTCGTTGTTACAGTCACTAATGCAAAAATTAACAAGCCAAACACAATAGGCAGATTAAGGTATAGCAACCAATCAAATAGTATTTTGTTTGTTCGGGATTCCACTTCTTCCGGACCCAAATTTTTGTTGTCTATGGGAAATATCAGTTCTAAAATAGGAATTATAATAAAACCGTAAAAAGGCGTTAAATATGAAAACACCCCTTGGAAATGTATAGCAAAAAAAGTAACCAAAGGAATCGTATAAGCGGCTAAGTATTTTAAATCTTTCATTTAGATTTTAATGATGAACAACGTATTAACGAAGTTTTAGTAAAGTTAGTAAATTGAAGTACAAAATAAAATTGTAGTTTAGTAAGTTAAATAAGGCAAGTTGAGTGATTTCGAGCACATACAAACCAAATTAGAAGCATTTATTAGGCGCTATTACACTAATGAGTTGCTTAAAGGCGCTATTTTATTTTTCGCTATTGGTTTGCTATATTTTCTATTTACCGTATTTATTGAGCATGTTTTATGGCTAAACACAACCTCTAGAACGGTATTATTTTGGCTATTTATTGGAGTAGAATTTGGCTTGCTTGTAAAGTTTATTTTCATTCCGTTAGCAAAGTTATTTAAGCTTCAAAAAGGGATAGACTATCATGCGGCTTCAAAAATAATTGGGCAGCATTTTCCTGAAGTGAACGATAAATTATTAAATGTACTTCAATTACATCAAACACTATCAGAATCCGAATTACTTTTAGCCAGTATAGAGCAGAAGTCTTTAGAGTTAAAACCTGTCCCTTTTAAACTCGCTATTAATTTTAAAAAGAATTTAGGGTACTTAAAATATGCTGCAATTCCGGTAGTTATCTTGCTTCTAACTTTTGCTACAGGAAATTTTAACTGGTTTAGCGATAGCTATAAACGAGTTGTTCATTATAAAACAGCTTACGAACCACCGGCACCGTTTCAGTTTTTTGTGGTAAATGAAAATTTAGATGCCATTGAGAATAAAGATTTTAAACTTATTGTGAAAACAGCAGGCGAAATAATCCCTGAAAGTGCTCAAATAAGCTATAATAATGAAACTTATTTTTTACAACAAGAAAGCGCTGGTGAGTTTGAATATGTGTTTACGCAGCCTAAAGAAGCCATAACCTTTCAGTTGTTGGCAAACGAAGTCATATCTAAACCTTACACAATTAATGTTGTTGAAACCCCTTCTTTATTGAGCTTCAACATGGTATTAGATTACCCCAGTTATACAAAAAAGAAAGATGAGGTTTTAAAGAGTACAGGAAATGCCATTGTTCCTGAAGGCACTCTTGTGAGGTGGCAACTTCAAACTAAATCAACAGATCAGGTGTTTCTTTATGCCAAAGATACTATGGGCTTTAAATCACAAAAACGAAATATTTTTGAAGCAACAAAGCAACTATTTTCTAATTTTGATTACACCTTAAGTACAAGCAATAAAAATCTTAAAGATTACGAAAATTTATCTTTTAGCATTGATGTTATTAAAGATGAATATCCAGAAATTGATCTAAAAGTAAAGCGTGATAGTTTGGATTTACAAACGCTATATTTTTACGGACAAGTAAGCGACGATTATGGGTTTAGCAAGTTGCAAATGGTTTATTATCCTTCTGATAAGCCAAAGGAAAAGAAGTATGAAGGCATACCATTATCGAATTCTAATATAGCAGATTTTATTAGTGCATTTCCAAATCAATTAGATATAGAAGCTGGGGTTTCATATGAATTATTTTTTCAAATTACTGATAATGATAGAGTTAACAACTACAAAAGCACCAATAGTAGCGTTTTTACTTATAGAAAGCGTACTGAAAGTGAAGAAGCCGAGAAGAAGTTAGAAGAGCAAAGCGAAACAATTAAAGATTTAAATAAGTCTTTGAAAAAGTTTGATGAACAAGACAAACAATTGCAAGAACTTACCAAGACTCAGAAAGAGAAAACCAGTTTAAATTTTAATGATAAAAAGAAGCTAGAATCATTTTTTAAGCGCCAACAACAGCAAGATGAAATGATGAAAAACTTCAATAAAAAATTGAAGAATAATTTGGAGGAGTTTCAAAAAGAAAATCCAGAGCAAGATCAGTTTAAAGAAGATTTAAAAGAGCGTTTAAAAGATAATGAGGAGCAATTAAAGAAGGACGAAAAACTTTTGGATGAGATTAAGAAGTTACAAGAAAAGATAAATAATGAAGAGTTGGTAAAAAAACTCGACGATTTAGCAAAACAGAATAAAAATAAGAAGCGAAGTTTAGAACAGTTATTAGAACTTACGAAGCGCTTTTACGTTGAAAAGAAATTAGAAAAACTAGGAGACGATTTAGATAAGTTAGCAGACGAACAAGAAAAACTGTCGCGTGAGAATGAGGAAGAAAACACCAAAGAAAAACAAGACGATTTAAATAAACAATTTGAAGACCTTGTAAAGCAATTAGAAGAATTAGAGCAAGAAAGTGAAGATTTAAAAAAGCCAATAGATATCCCTAGAGATAAGTTGGATGAAAATGAAGTAAAAAAGGAACAGCAAAAAGCTTCGGAAGAATTACAGAAGAAAGAGGAGCAACAAAACTCTGAAGAAAACCAAACACCTGAAAATACTCAAGAAAATCAGAATACAAAAAACGCCCAAAAGAGTCAGAAGAAGGCAGCTCAAAAGATGAAGCAAATGAGTCAGCAAATGCAAAGCATGATGCAAGCTAGTGGAGGAGAGCAGATACAAGAAGACATGGATATGCTACGTCAAATACTTGACAATTTAGTGTTATTTTCTTTTGATCAGGAAGCGTTAATGGAGCGTTTTAAAAGCGTAGAGATTAATCATAATAAATATGCTGGTTACCTGAAAAAGCAGAGTAATTTACGGGAGCATTTTCAACACATCGATGATAGTTTATTTGCATTGTCTTTACGTCAACCAAAACTTTCAGAACACGTTAATAAGGAAATTACGGAAGTGTATTATAACATGGATAAGGCATTGAGTTTGTTAGCCGAAAGCCAATTGTATCAAGGTATATCTAATCAACAATTTACGGTTACTGCAGCAAATAATTTGGCAGATTTTTTAAGTAATATGCTTGATAGTATGCAGGAAAGTATGAGTATGTCGGCTGGTAAAGGAGGTGATGGGGATATGCAATTACCGGACATTATTATGAATCAAGAAGAACTTAATAAAATGATGGAGGAGGGTATGAAAAAAGGCAAGAAGGGAAAGCCTAATGAAGGTGAAGGTGAAAAAGAGGGAGAAGGTGAAAAAGAAGACGAAAAAGGCAAAGATGGAAAATCTGGTAAAGACGGAAAGGAAAAAGGAAAAGAGAAAGGTGAGAATGGAAAACAATCAGGAGGCGAAGGCGAAGGTAATAGTGAAGAAGAAAATGAGCTATTGTTTCAAATTTATCAACAACAACAGCAATTACGACAGGCTTTACAGGATAAAATAGAAAAAGAAGGTTTAGGTGGTAATGGGGATGCGCTAGTTCGTAAAATGGAGGATATTGAATTGGATTTACTAAATAATGGTTTTACAAATCAAGTGCTTCAAAAAATGATGGAATTGAAGCATCAATTATTAAAATTAGAAAATGCAACCTTTCAACAAGGAGAAGATAATAAACGCGAATCAGAAACAAATAGAAAGCAATTTGACGGTTCTTCTACCAATCAGATCCCCAAAGCCAAACAATATTTTCAAACTACTGAAATTTTAAATCGTCAAGCTTTACCTTTGCAGCAAGTTTATAAAAAGAAAGTTCAAGAGTATTTTAAAAACGCTAATGATTAATTTCAATTACGAAACCGATTTTATTTTGGAATCAGAAGAGGAAGTTATCAAATGGGTAATAGAAACCATTTCTGCTGAAGGATTTAAATTAGAAGAAGTCAATTATGTGTTTTGTGATGATGACTATCTTCACAAATTAAATGTAGAATTTCTAAAGCATGATACGTTAACAGATATTATTAGTTTTGATTACTCTATAGGAAAAATAATACAGGGCGATGTTTTTATTTCTGTTGAACGGGTGAAGGAAAACGCTAAAGATTTCGGTGTTAATTTTATTGAAGAACTACATCGGGTTATCATTCATGGTATATTACATTATTGTGGCTACAAAGACAAAACAGCTGAAGAGGCTAAAACCATGCGTAACAAAGAAAATTTCTACCTGGCGCAACGTATTAATAATTAAAGATTTCAACGTATATTTGCAAACTTAAATTAGCGACATGTTCCACGTGGAACATGCAAATTGAATTATAGAATTATGTTTAACGAGCTTTATGATGTTATAGTTGTTGGCGCAGGACACGCAGGAAGTGAAGCTGCTGCTGCTGCTGCAAATATGGGAAGCAAAACGTTGCTAGTTACCATGAACTTACAAAACATTGCACAAATGTCTTGTAATCCTGCTATGGGTGGCATTGCTAAAGGGCAAATTGTGCGTGAAATTGATGCTCTTGGTGGTTACAGTGGAATTGTTTCTGATTCTTCAGCAATTCAATTTAAAATGCTAAACAAATCTAAAGGACCCGCTATGTGGAGTCCGAGAGTTCAGAGTGACAGAATGCGTTTTGCTGAAGATTGGAGGTTACTATTAGAAGGTACGCCTAATCTTGATTTCTATCAAGAAATGGTTTCTGGGTTGTTGGTTGAGAATCATAAAGTGGTTGGTATTAAAACATCTTTAGGAGTTGAAATAAAAGGAAAATCTGTTGTACTAACTAACGGTACTTTTTTGAATGGATTAATTCATATAGGTGATAAAAATTTTGGTGGAGGACGAGCTGGAGAAAAAGCAGCAACTGGAATTACAGAGCAGTTAGTTCAATTAGGTTTTGAATCGGGAAGAATGAAAACGGGAACACCTCCTCGTGTTGATGGTAGATCTCTCGATTTTACAAAAATGACGGAACAACCTGGGGATGAAAACCCTGAGAAATTTTCCTATTTAGATATTACAAAACCATTAGTAAATCAGCGGTCTTGTTATATGACTTACACAAGTGAACAAGTGCATGATTTATTACGTGAAGGTTTTGATAGATCACCTATGTTTAATGGAAGAATAAAAAGTTTGGGTCCTCGATATTGTCCTTCTATAGAAGACAAAATAAATCGTTTTGCTGATAAGGATAGACATCAATTATTTATTGAACCGGAAGGCTGGAATACATGCGAAGTATATGTAAATGGCTTTTCAACGTCTTTGCCAGAAGATGTTCAGTTTAAAGCTTTACGTTCGGTAGTTGGTTTTGAGAATGTGAAGTTTTTCAGACCAGGTTATGCCATTGAATATGATTATTTTCCACCTACTCAATTAAAACATACTCTTGAAACTAAACTTGTAGAGGGCTTGTATTTTGCAGGTCAGATTAATGGAACCACTGGTTACGAAGAAGCCGCGTCGCAAGGTTTAATGGCTGGAATAAATGCGAGTTTAAAAGTTCAGGAAAAAGAAGCGTTTACTTTAAAAAGAGACGAAGCTTATATTGGAGTATTAATAGACGATTTAATTACGAAAGGTACAGAAGAGCCTTATCGCATGTTTACATCTAGAGCTGAATACAGAACTTTGCTTCGTCAAGATAATGCAGATTTAAGACTTACACCTAAAGGCTATGAGTTAGGTTTAGCCTCAGAAAAGCGTTTGAAGCGCATGGAAGAAAAACACGAAGCGGCTGAAAAATTCGTAAGTTTTTTTGAAACTCAAAGTGTAAAACCAGAAGAGATTAATCCGATTTTAGAATCTAAAAATTCGGCACCAGTTAATCAATCGGGAAAACTTTTTAAAGTGTTTTCTAGACCTAATATTGAAATGGATGATGTTAGAAAAGTTCAAAGTGTTGAAGCATATATTCAAGAAAACAATCTAGATAGAGAGGTAATAGAGCAGACCGAAATTCAAGTAAAATATTCTGGTTATATCGCCAAAGAAAAAAATAATGCAGATAAATTATCAAGATTGGAGTATGTAAAAATTCCAGCTAACTTTGATTACTCTCAAATAAAATCGATGAGTTATGAAGCGCGTGAAAAATTAAAAAAAATACAACCAACAACTGTTTCTCAAGCATCAAGAATTAGTGGTGTTTCTCCTAACGATATTTCTGTTTTATTGGTTTATATGGGAAGATAATTTTGAAACGTTCCACGTGGAACACTTTATTTTTATAAACTTAAACCTAGTATAAAGATCTTTTTTAAAGCTAACTTCTATTTAAAATTCGTGACAAAACAACACACAAATCATATTCATTTAATAATAAAAGATCACTCCGTTTCAGGAGAGAAATTCGAATTAGTTGAGAATTCAGAATACGGATTTCTTGAAACCAAACCACAACCATCTTCTGATAAATTATCTGAATATTACAAAAGTGAAGACTATATTTCGCATACAGATTCCAAAAGAAATCTATTTGAAAAAGTGTATCATTTGGTTAGAAGTTTATCCCTTAAAAAGAAATTGAACTTAATTAATTCTTTTTCATCTGAAAGCAAAACACTATTAGATGTTGGATGCGGAACAGGAGATTTTTTGCAAACGGCATTAAAAAACAAATGGCAAGTCTCAGGAATAGAACCTAATGTACAAGCTCGAGAAATTGCTAATAAAAAAACAAACAATGCTGTTTTTGAAATCGAGCAACTTTTAAAATTTCAAGCTTCCAGTTTTGATGTGATTACACTTTGGCATGTGCTAGAGCATTTACCAAACTTAGAAGATCATATGGCGGTTTTTAAAAAACTTTTAAAACCAAACGGTACTTTAATTATTGCGGTTCCAAATTATAAAAGTTATGACGCCAAATTTTATAAAGAATTTTGGGCTGCTTACGATGTGCCTCGACACCTTTGGCATTTTAATAAAGATTCTGTTTCAAAACTAGTTTCCAATTTTAATTTTAAAGTTGTAAAAGTTAAACCCATGTGGTTTGATTCATTTTATGTGAGCATGCTTTCAGAAAAATATAAATCTGGAGCCATGAATCCTATTAAGGGAATATGGGTAGGATTGCTGTCTAATTTTAAAGCAATAAGTAGCAAAGAGGCTTCTTCATTAATTTATGTCATCAAAAACAGCTAAAATCAATTCTTAGAAAGTCTAGTCTTTTTTCTTTAACTAAAACGTACAAATACTAGCTAGATTTCTAAAAGCGCTTTAGAACGCTTTATTTGAGTTTATTTTTAATAGATAATTCTTATTTAAAAAAAATACTTAATAAATGTTTGTTATAAGTTAAATTCAGTCAAAATTAAGTTTTGTATTTACCATACTTTATTACATTTGTGCGGATTATATATTTTGAACACCATAGATTAATTATTAAATATAAAAAAATGAAAAACGTAGTTTATGTCGCTTTAACAATGTTAGTTTTAGCGTCTTGTCAAAAACCAAATAAAATTGGTTTTATAGATAACGGAACAGTAATTAACGATTTCCAAGAGAAAAAAGATGTTGAAGCCAATTTTCAAGTTAAGCAAGAAGCTTTTGGAAAAAGAGCCGATAGTATAAGTCAAGCATTTCAGGCTGAAGCACAAAAAGGACAAGCCGAAGCGCAAAGATTAGCTAGAAGTAATAGAAAGAAAGCTGAAGAGTTGATGTTAGGTTTGCAACAAAAACAACAACAGTTGCAACAACAAATGCAAATGGAACAACAGCAATTAAATCAATCTTTTCAAACAGAAATAGATTCGGTGATTGTTCATGTTAAAGATTTTGTAAAAGATTACGGAAAAACTAATGGCTACGACTACATTCTGGGAACAAGTGACGCGGCAGCCACGGTGATGTACGGAAACGAAGCAAGCGATTTAACACAGACGATATCAGATGCTTTAAACGCTAGTTATAAAAAGTAAAAACAAAACAATTTAGAATTTAAAAGCTGGCTAATTAGCCAGCTTTTTTGTGTCTTTTAAGGAATAAAATAGTGTTATTTTTACAGCTTAAATGAATTCATGGAAACTAAAAAGCTTCAACGCATTGCCTTAAACACCTATTTCTTTTTATCTGGATTGTGTTTTGCTACTTGGGCATCGAGAATTCCTACTATAAAAGACAATTTTGGGCTTAATGATGCGCAATTAGGAACCATTTTATTGGTCATGCCCATTAGTGCTTTAATAGGAACCGTTGCTTCAGGTTGGTTAGTTTCTAAATTTGATAGTCGAGACCCGTTGGTAATTGCATTTATCTTTTTTGCCTTATCGTTAATAGGCATATCTTACGTAAACACGACATTCTTATTAATGGTATTATTAGCTTCATTTTCAATTTTTATGCGCGTATTAAACATTGCAATGAACGCCCAATCTATAACGCTTCAAAAGACATATCATAAAAAGATAATTGGCTCATTTCATGGTTTATGGAGCATCGGTGGTGTTTTTGGTGTATTGTTTTCTACTCTAATGGTAAAAGCTGAGGTTTCTATGGGAACGCATCTTTCAATAATAGCAGTAATTACCATTTTAGGCTCTATAGTAATGTATCAGAATTTACTTACTAATGATAAGTCTGTTACAGGAAACAAACTAATTTTTGGCAAGCCAGACACCTTTATTTTATACTTAGGAATGCTCATTTTTTTCGCTTCCATTTGTGAGGGTGGTATGTTTGATTGGAGCGGAATTTATTTTAAAGAAGTGGTTAAAGAAGAAGTCTTCACATATGGATATTTATTGTTTATGATTTGTATGGCGCTTTCAAGGTTTTTTATAGATCGATTATTGGATAGAATCGGAATGCCAAAAATGTATATATTCAGCAGTATTTTAATTACAACAGGTATTTTATCTGCGGTGTTGTTTCCTAACTTCTGGACTGCATTAATAGGTTTTTGTTTGGTAGGTATAGGTGTTTCTCCTATTTTCCCAATGACTTATATGTTGGCAGGTAAATCTCAAAAATATTCTCCAGGAATGGCTATTTCAATAGTAGGAACATACTCTATTGTGGGTATGTTTATTGGACCACCTTTAATTGGTTATTTATCGCACGCGTTTGGTTTACAAAAGGCGTTTTTAATTATTATGTTTTGCGGTTTAATGTTTATTCCAATTTCTCAATTGTTTTTTAAAAATTTAAAACAAGAGGTGTAATTATACCATTTACGTGTAAAAAGAAAACGCTTTTGGTATAATTATGACTTCAAAACTACCAGAACCCACAAGTTCTCCATCAGCTTGTATTAATGGCTCCTTCATTTGATCAATTTCGACAGTTAAACCTTCTGTTTTGAACGTTTTCACTTTGTGGTGTCTGGTAACATTTCCATTAAATAATTTAGGAAGATTACTCACAATTTCTAACTTTCTTAAATTCTTAGCGACCGAAATATCTAATAAACCATCAAACGGATTTGCACTTTCAGTGAGTTGCATGCCACCACCAGAATACTGGCACAAACCAATAAGAATCATTAAAGTTTTTCCAGAAATCGTTTCAGATTTGGAAGCAACTTTAGCCTTAAAATTTTTAAACCTAAATAAACTTATTATAGTTCCGTATAAATAAGCAATAGCTCCAAGGTGTTTAAATTTATGAACTTTACTAACAACAAATCCGTCAAAACCAATACCGGCTAGATTAATAAAAAAAATGGGTTTATTTGAGTTGTTCCTAATTACAATTTCACCAACATCTTGGGTCTTCAATTGGCCATTTTTTATAATTTGAATGCAGCTTTCAAAATCTTTAGGTATGTTATGTGTTTTTACCCAATCGTTGCCAGTTCCAATAGGAATAACTCCAACTTTAATCTCTGCTGTTGGTATGAGATTTTGAGTCATAATAGCATTTACCATATTATGTAAAGTCCCATCACCACCAACACAAATAAAATGCTTTATGTTTTGTATTAAAGCTTGATGTAAAAGTTCAGTACTGTGTTTCGGGTATCTTGTAAATTCAAATTGAAAGTTAAATTCATATTTTTCAAGCAACGCTTTAATGTTTGGCCATTTTTTCCGGCTCAAACCATTGCCCGAAGTTGGGTTAATAATAACAAACCATGTTACAGGAGCAGCACTCATTAGTCTGCTTTTTTATGAAGTAGTCGTGTTAATTTAATCGACAAATCTGTCAATATAATTTTAGAATTCCCGTTACGCTCAATATGATAGATAGCATCTTGCAATTCGTTGCTTATATCCATAATGTTATTGCCATGGATGAAAGGCGCAAAATTTTCAAGTTTAAATTTTTCAGTTTGTGGTTCAAGGTAAACTAAGTCGGTAGCATTATAATTCAATAGCAATGCCTGACGAAAAAAATCTAAACAAAAATTAAGAAATTGTTTTTGGGTTTCTCTTCCTGTTTTTGCAATATCTTCACTCCAAGAAATTAAATCGTGAATTGCAGCTTTATTACCCTTGGCTTTAAAAGCGCTTCTAATCCAGAAAACAAACCAAGTTTCAAACTGGGTATCTTCAGAATCTTGATAAACCAAATCGCAAGCCTTGTTATAATTTCCGTTAGATTGATGTGCAATTTTTGTTGCAACACCCATTTCAATATTATACTGTTTTACTAGCGCATTTTTAATCACATCTTCAGCTAAAGGCGGAAAATGTAAAATCTGGCAACGCGATCTAATCGTGCTAATAATCGATTCTTCATCTTCAGCGATTAACAAAAATATCGTTTTATTAGGCGGTTCTTCTATTAGTTTTAGCAGTTTATTGGCGCAGGCCGTATTCATTTTTTCTGCCATCCAAATCAGCATCACTTTATAACCGCCTTCGTAAGCTTTCAGCGAAAGCGATTTTACAATTTCGTAAGCCTCATCAACCCCAATTTGCCCCTGTTTATTATCAACCCCAAGCAATTTGTACCAATCAAATAAGTTACCATAAGGTTGTTCTTTTAAAAGTTGGCGCCATTCTTCAAGATAAAAACTAGAAACCGGTTTGCTTTTCACTTTATCGCTAGTAGTCACAGGGAAAGCAAAATGCAAATCTGGGTGCGAAAAATTTTGAAACTTCAAGTTACAAGCTTGATTTCCTGTATTATTTTCACCGCCAGAATTCGCACATAAAATATATTGTGCATAAGCCAAAGCCAAAGGTAAAGTGCCAGAACCTTCATTGCCAACAAATAGTTGAGCATGCGGTATTCTACCATTATCTACACTTTGCGTAAGGTGTTTTTTTATGTGGTCTTGACCTAAAATGTCTTCAAAAAGCATAAAACAAAAGTAAATCAATTTTATTAGATGCAAAGCACCAAAAACACAGTAAATGAGATATAAATTATTATTAGGGCGTTACCGCAAGGGTCGGGCTTTCGGTAGTTGCTTCCCGATAAAAAAATCGGGAGAGCTTCAACAATACCTCAATCCCTAACGCAAAATCGCGTTTTTCAAGAAAATTAAATATTTCTTTCAAGCTATATCGTTTTCGTGAAAAAAGTCATTTTTTATCCTTCTATATTTAGTTACATTTGTTGTTCAAAATACTAAGAAACAAAAACATATATATAAATGAAAACGCTTAACGATTTTAATTTCGAAAATAAAAAAGCATTAATCCGAGTAGATTTTAACGTGCCTTTAAATGAAAAATTTGAAGTTACAGATGCTACAAGAATTGTATCTGCAAAACCTACTATTATTAAAATTTTAGAAGATGGCGGAAGCTGTATTTTAATGTCTCATTTAGGTCGACCAAAAGGATTTCAAGATGAGTTTTCATTAAAACATATTGCCAATAAAGTGGAAGATATTTTAGGCGTTGAGGTAAAAACGGTGAACGATTGTATTGGCGACGAAGTTGAAGCTGCCGCTGCTAGTTTAGAACCAGGACAAATTTTATTATTAGAAAACTTACGTTTCTACAAAGAAGAAACTGCAGGCGATGTTGGGTTTGCCGAAAAATTATCAAAATTAGGAGATATATACGTAAACGATGCCTTTGGCACAGCGCATAGAGCACATGCCTCTACAACTATTGTTGCTCAATTTTTTGAAGGCAAAAAGTGCTTCGGAAATTTATTAGCTCAAGAAATTGAAAGCATTAATAAAGTAATGAAAACGGGCGAAAAACCTGTTTTAGCTATTCTTGGTGGTGCTAAAGTATCTTCAAAAATCACTATTATTGAAAATATATTAGATAAAGTAGACCACTTGATTATTGGAGGTGGTATGGCATTTACGTTTGTAAAAGCACAAGGCGGAAAAATAGGAAATTCTATTTGTGAAGACGATAAAATGCCTTTGGCTTTAGAAATTTTAAAGCAAGCAAAAGCTAAAAATGTACAAGTTCATATTCCTGTTGATACGGTTGCTGCCGATGCTTTTAGTAACGATGCCAATACGCAAACTGTAGATATAAATGAAATTCCAGACGGATGGGAAGGTGTTGATGCTGGACCAAAATCTATTGCTTTGTTTCACGATGTGGTAATGCAATCTAAAACCATATTATGGAATGGTCCTTTAGGTGTTTTTGAAATGGAAAAATTTGCCAATGGCACCATTGAACTTGGAAATTCTATTGCTGAAGCTACTAAAAAAGGAGCCTTTTCATTAGTTGGAGGAGGTGATTCTGTTGCTGCCGTTAAGCAATTTGGTTTTGAAGATAAAGTAAGTTACGTAAGTACCGGAGGTGGTGCTATGTTAGAAAGTTTAGAAGGAAAAACACTTCCTGGAATTGCAGCCATTCTAGAATAATTTGAAATAAGTTTTCAAATTACCTTTAAAAATACGAATTTAGCCATAACATCATTCATCAACGGAATAGATATTATGGCTTTTCGATTTTTTATAATAGTATGCTTCATAAATACAGGGATTTGCTTTTCGCAAGCCCTAGATTCTATTCCTTCAAGCAATAAAATCAAAGACACTATTCTGGTCCAAAATGTTCCAGTAAAAAACGCTGAAATTCAAGACAACCCAGTTGTTAATAAAGTAATTGAAGCAGAGGTTGACAGCACATCAATAACTAATTTAAAAGATAATGAGTTTGCTGCCCAACTTGATGACAAGTGGTACGAAGAACTCTATAGCAATAATTTATTTGATACCATTTATAATTCGGTGCAAAATCTAGATTATAAATCTGTTGATTATCCAGAATTACCAACCGATGTACTCAAGGAGCGCCTAAAAGAGCTTGATGCTAGAACACCCTTTAATGTAGAATACAATCCTTCTTTAGAAAGTGTCATAAAAGGATATTTAAAAAATAGGCGTAACTCCATTCAAAAACTCATCACTTTAAGTGCCTTTTATTTCCCAATGTTCGAAAGGGAATTAGATCTTTATGACATCCCTTTAGAAGTAAAATATTTAGCCATTGTGGAGTCTGCTTTAAAGCCACGAGCAAAATCTAGAGTTGGTGCAACAGGTATTTGGCAGTTTATGTTTAGTACGGGTAAAATGTACGGATTAGATGTAAGCAGTTATGTTGATGAGCGAAGCGACCCTATAAAATCTACCGAAGCAGCTGCAAAATATTTGGCGCGATTATATAAAATATTTGGCGATTGGGATTTGGCTTTGGCAGCATACAATTCTGGACCAGGAAATGTTTCAAAAGCGATTCGTCGCTCTGGAGGTTATCAAAATTATTGGAATATTAGGCATAACCTTCCTCGTGAAACAGCAGGTTATTTACCAGCCTTTTTAGCGCATATGTACATTTTTGAATATGCCGAAGAGCATGGGTTTAAGAAATACAAACCAGAATTGGCTTATTTTGAAACAGATACGGTTAGAGTTAAACAGATGATAACACTCGACCAAGTTTCAGAACTAACTGGAACGCCCATTGAGAAGCTTCAGTTTTTAAACCCGTCATATAAATTAGATATTATTCCTTTTGTTAAAGACGAAAATTACACCCTCAGATTACCAATTGATGTGATAGGAGAGTTTGTAAATAACGAGGAACAAATTTATGCTTATGCCAAAGCGGAATTTGATAAACGGGAAAAGCCTTTACCGCAGTTTTTTAATGCGAACGATAAAGTTACTTATAGAGTAAAATCTGGTGATTATTTGGGGAAAATTTCTAGAATGTATTCGGTTAGAGTGAGCGATATTAAAAGATGGAACGGACTAAGAAGTAACAATTTAAGTATCGGTCAAAGATTAACTATTTATCCAAGAAAGCCAGTTGTAAACAAGCCAGTTTCTACAAAATCGACAACAAAACCAAAACCTATAGCAGGAGAAGTAGTAACCTATATTGTACAAAGCGGAGATTCGCTTTGGAGTATTTCTCAAAAATTTCCTGGAGTTTCTATCCAAAACATTAAAGATTGGAACGGTATTAGTGGTAGTAAATTAAAACCAGGTATGAAACTTAAAATATCTAAAGGTTAAAACGCTTTAAAATTTAAAAAATATTATGCGAAATCTTCTTTATTTAGTATTTACAGTTACCCTTTTCACTTCTTGTGGAGATAAAAAATCAAGTAACGAAAAATTTCTTCCGGACGCCTCTGGTGCCATCAATAACGTTTCGGTTGTTGCCGAAAATGAGCTATGGGATGGACGTGTTGGAGACGCGATAAGAAATGTTTTGGCAAAACCAATTTACGGTTTACCACAAGACGAGCCAACATTTACTATTAGTCAAATTCCACCAGCTGTTTTTTCTGGTTTTGTTACTAAAAACAGAACGGTTCTAAAAATTGAAACCAATAAAGAAGCGGGTATGAACATTGCCGAAGATGTATATGCCAAACCTCAGAAAGTAATTACGGTTTTTGGAAAAACCAAAGAAGAAATTATCGAAGTTTTAAAGGCAAATGAAGACAAAATTATAGACACTTTTAGAAATGAAGAATTAGCCGAAAGACTCAGGCAAATGTCTAAATCACCTCATAGTTTTACTGCCATTAAGGAAAAACTAGGGTTAACCATTCAGTTTGCATCTATTTATCGCATTGCCAAAGAAACAGATAATTTCTTCTGGATTAGAAAAGATATAACCACTGGAACAAATAATTTGATGATATATGAATTGCCATATGATGCGATTACAAGAAATGACAGTGTTGTAAATCAAATTATAAAAATTAGAGATTCTATTGGTAAAGAACATATTGAAGGCCCCGTGGAAGGCTCCTATCTTATTACCGAAAATGCGTATACACCTTTTCATGGAGAAACCATTATTGATAATAAACCAACCCTAGAAACTAAAGGTATTTGGGATGTTAAAAATGCGTTTATGGGAGGGCCTTTTATAAATTATGCCATTGAAGATAAAATAAACAAGCGTTGGGTAGTTATTGAAGGTTTTGCCTTTGCACCATCGGTTGAAAAACGAAATTATATGCTGGAACTTGAAGCTATAATTAAATCAGCAAAAATTGAATAGATAAAGAAGACATTATAAAAAGAAAACCAGCTCAATGAGCTGGTTTTTTTCTATCAGGAAAATTTAGTTTAATCTTTTTTATCTTCTGAAGTTTCTTCTTCTTTGCTAGCGTCTTTAAATTCTTTAATTCCACTGCCCAATCCACGCATCAATTCTGGTATTTTTTTACCTCCAAATAACAGTAAAACAACCACAACTATTAATGCTATTTGCCAAGGCCCGATAGCTAAGGGTATCATAAGTAAATTCATAATAATGATTTTAAAAAGCAAAGTTAATAATTAAAGTTAAATAAAATCGTTTTATGCATAACTTTAGCATATTCTATATATCAGAACATAGCCTAAGAGAATAAAAAACACTCTTGGTTAAAACCAATAATATTAAATAAATTCTATTTATTTTTGTTTCAACATGGCAAACAAGAAAAAGAAACCCAAAAAGATAAAGCGAAAATTACTCGATAAGTATCGATTGATGATACTTAACGAAAATACTTTTGAAGAACGTTTGTCGTTTAAATTAACGCGACTCAATGTCTTTGTGATGAGCTCTTTGGTTGCTATTTTTTTTATCACATTAACTTACTTGCTTATAGCATTTACGCCGCTAAGAGAATATATCCCTGGATATTCTTCTACAGCCCTAAAAAAGAAAGCTACGGAATTAAGTTATAAAACGGATTCTTTGCAACGTGTTATAGCTATGAACGATCGATATTACGAGTCTATTAAAAAAGTGTTAACAGGCGATTTAAATGCGATAGACTTTAATAAAGACTCTATTGTTCAGGCTGTAAAACTAGAAGCTAGCGAAGTAGATTTAACGCCAATTGCCGAGGATTCACTCCTTCGTGAAAAAGTAAATAAAGAGGATAAATATAACTTGTTTGAATCAGCAACCTCAGCCACTAATTTTGTTTTGTTCCCACCAGTTAGCGGTACGATAAGCGAGCCATATAATGCAAAAGAAAAGCACTATGCAGTAGATATTGTATTAGCAAAAGATACACCAATAAAAGCAACTGCCGATGGCATTGTGGTTTTTGCAGAATGGACCGCTAGTACAGGATACGTAATCATTCTAGAGCATAGTTATGGTTTAATTTCAGTTTACAAGCATAATGCATCCTTAACAAAAAGTCAGGGTGATTTAGTTAAAGCAGGAGAAGTAATTGCAACGGCAGGAGATACTGGCGAACTTTCAACAGGACCACATTTGCATTTTGAACTTTGGAATGATGGTTATCCCATTAACCCAACTAATTTTATAGATTTTAAATAGATATGATTTCATTAAAGTCTGCATTGGCAAAACCTTTTGCAAAACGTATTTATAAAAAAATCCAAAAATGGGCAACGCATCCAATTGAAAACCAGCGACAAGTATTTCAAGATTTAATTTCTGAGGCTACAAAAACTCAGTTTGGAAAGGACCATGATTTTGTAAGTATTAATAATCATGAAGATTTTGTAAAACGTGTTCCAATAAGAGATTACGAAGACTTAAAACCTTATGTTGAAAGAGTAGTTGCCGGTGAAGAAGATATTCTTTGGAAAGGAAAACCAATTTATTTTGCCAAAACATCCGGTACAACCTCAGGATCGAAATATATTCCAATCACAAAAGAGAGTATGCCATCGCATATTGAAGCAGCAAGAAACGCTATTTTAATGTACATTCATGAAACTGGAAACGCCAAATTTGTAGATGGGAAAATGATTTTTTTACAAGGAAGTCCTATTTTAAAAGAGCAAAACGGCATTCAGCTAGGGCGTTTATCAGGTATAGTAGCCCATTATGTGCCTAAATATTTGCAAAAAAACAGGTTGCCTTCTTGGGAGACTAACTGTATTGAAGATTGGGAAACAAAGGTTGATAAAATAGTTGAAGAAACTTTACCCGAAAACATGACAGTTATTTCTGGAATCCCTTCTTGGGTTCAAATGTATTTTGAAAAAATTCAACAGAAAACAGGAAAAAAAGTAGGTGATGTATTTAAAAACTTCAACTTATTTATATTTGGAGGTGTAAATTACGAACCTTACAGGGCTAAATTTGAAAATCTAATAGGCAGAAAAGTTGATAGCATAGAATTGTATCCTGCAAGTGAAGGGTTTTTTGCTTTCCAAGATAAACAGGATGAAAAAGGGATGCTACTTCAGTTAAATTCGGGTATTTTTTACGAGTTTATTAAAGCAGATGAATTTTTTGAAGAGAACCCAAAACGTATCACTATTAAAGATGTTGAGCTTGGTGTAAATTATGTCATGATTATCTCAACTAATGCAGGTTTATGGGCTTATAATATTGGAGATACTGTAGAGTTTACATCAACAAAACCATATCGTGTTATAGTATCAGGACGGATAAAACATTTTATTTCGGCATTTGGTGAGCACGTAATAGGTAAAGAGGTAGAGCAAGCCATTCAAGAAGCAACGGCAAATACAAATATTAGAGTTTCAGAATTTACTGTGGCGCCTCAAATTAATCCTAATGAGGGGTTGCCATATCACGAATGGTTTATAGAATTTGAAAATGAACCGGACAACCTATCGGCTTTAGCGAAAAAAATAGACGAGTCACTTCAAGAACAAAACTCTTATTATTTCGATCTAATTGAAGGTAAAGTGTTGCAGCCACTCAAGATTACAAAAGTAAAAACTGGAGGTTTTCAAGAGTATATGAAATCCGTCGGGAAATTGGGTGGGCAGAATAAATTACCTAGATTGTCTAATGACAGGAAAATTGTTGAACGTTTTTGTTGATCTAATATAAATACAAAGTCTTAAAAGATTATTGTTTCTAGTAAAAGGGTAATATTAAATTAATTAAGAAATGAAAAAAAATTCAAAAATATATGTTGCTGGTCATAAAGGTCTTGTAGGATCAACTATTCTTAAAAACCTAAAAAGTAAAGGATATACTAATTTAATAACTAGAACTCATAAGGAATTAGATTTGCTCATTCAGGAAGACGTCATTAAATTTTTTAAAAAAGAAAAACCTGAATATGTTGTACTAGCAGCTGCTAAGGTTGGCGGAATACTTGCCAATAATAAGTATAGAGCTGATTTTATTTATGAGAATTTAATGGTACAGAACAATGTTATTCACCAATGTTATTTAAATAACGTTAAAAAATTATTGTTTTTAGGGAGCACCTGTATTTACCCTAAAAACGCGTCTCAGCCTATGAAAGAGAATAGTTTGTTAACAGGGCCACTTGAGTATACCAATGAACCTTATGCGATTGCAAAAATTGCAGGGATTAAAATGTGCGAGAGCTATAATTTACAATATGGCACAAATTTCATTTCTGTTATGCCAACTAATCTTTATGGTCCTAACGATAATTTTGATTTAGAAACATCGCATGTGCTACCTGCATTAATTAGAAAAATTCATTTGGCTAAATTATTATCTGAATCGAAATATGATGAGGTGTTAAAAGACCTGAACGTTGATTCTATTAAAGAAGCCAAAACATACTTATTACCTTTTGGGGTTACAGAAACTAGCGTTGAAATTTGGGGGACAGGTAAACCAAAAAGAGAGTTTTTATGGAGTGAAGAGATGGGTGAGGCATGTGTTTTTTTAATGGAAAACTGTGATTTTAAAGACACTTATTCTGAAGAAAATGGAGAAATACTTAATACACACATAAACATTGGCACAGGAAAAGATATTTCTATTAAAAGACTTGCTGAAATAATTAAAGATACTGTAGGGTATAAAGGCGAGTTAGTATTTAATCACGATAAACCCGATGGTACACCAAGGAAACTAACAGATGTATCAAAAATAAATAACATGGGCTGGCAATATAAAATAGAAATAGAAGAAGGGGTTGAAAAACTTTATCAATGGTACCTAAATAAATAAGTTAGACCACTAAAATCACATTATTGTTTTCCTCGATTTACTTCGGTTAAATTAAATCAAAATAGTAGTATATTTGCCACAACCAAACCAAACTATGAGTCGTAAAAAGCATCATGAAAGAACTAGAGCTCAAGAAAGCTCAAACGCTATTGAAAGAATGTACGTTACTATGCGCCATTTATTTAATAGAGGTTTCTACAAACCAATGGGTATTTCTGGTGAAACACTACGAAATGCATTATTACTTTTAAGACCAGAAATTTACGGTTCAATTGGAGATGAAAAAGCAGAACTAGAAGGCTTAATTTATGTTATAGATAGATTGCCACAAGGTATAGAAGAATGCACGTTTATTAACTTAACAAGTGATGAAGGCTATTCAGAATCGCACTTCAAACCTATAATTCCAGAGAAACGTCGTCGAAACTGTTATAGGATTGATAACGAACAAATGAATATCGAAATCACAAGAGGGCGATCTGAAATTTATGATATTCTCACTCACCTCACTTTTCTTTTTATTGAATCGCACAAAATAAGTAAACGTGTATTAATTGACGAGCATGGATCAACCACCAGAGATTGGATTAAACTAGAAAAGGCAGTTTTATCTAAAAAGAAGCTTACTCAAGAAGAAAGAGAGGTAGCTATTACTCATACAGCTAATATTTTAGGGAGAACGTTTAATGAGTTAAGTACGGTTTATAAGGCGTTTGCTAAACCTTCACAACCTGAAAGGTTACTACATATAGTTTATTGGTTGGGTAAACTGGCCATAGAAGAATTAATAAATAATAACAAACGCACAATTACATTTAGCCCTGTTTTAAGAGAACGAATTGGGCATCATATCCATGGGGAAATTTGGGCTGACGAAATCAAAGACACACTTTTTAAAAATGATTTATTAGAAAGACCAATTCATATCATTAGTGCTAACATGCATAGTGTTATGAATACGCTGTACGCTTATAATGCGCTAAAGCCTAATTCATATAAACAAGACATTTTTGCGGTCTATCAATCTTTAAGTAAAAATGAAAATAAATTATTGCGCAATAAAGTAACAAAAGAAGCGTTGCAAAAAGGCATGATTTATATAGAAGATACTTCTGGGACGAATATAGATGTTCAAATATTTGATACGACTAAATTGGACATTTCTAAAATGGATATTAAAATTTCTCAGACTAGTATAAAACAAAATAAACCTGTTATATTAGTCATGGATTATGCTTTTGGAGAGCAAGCTTACGAAACCATAGATGAGTTACTAAAACCTTATAAACAAAAAGGAAAGAAACACCATCTTAATGTAGAGTCGATATCTATTATGGGGAAAGCGGGTATTTTAGAAGGTGATAAAGGAGATATTATGATTCCTTCAGCTCATATTTTTGAAGGGACTGCCGACAATTATCCTTTTGAAAATGAATTAAAAAAGGAAGTTTTAGAAGGTCATGGAATAAATATATGTAAAGGATCAATGATAACAGTTCTAGGAACCTCTTTACAGAATAAGGACATATTAAAATTCTTTTATAATTCCACATGGCAGGTTATAGGCTTGGAAATGGAAGGTGCACATTATCAAAAAGCAATCCAAGCGGCTTCAAAAGTTCGTGGAAGTATAAAACCAGATGTTAAAGTAAGATACGCATATTATGCTAGTGATAATCCTTTAAAAACGGGAGCAACATTGGCATCGGGTGGCTTGGGAACTTCGGGCGTGAAACCGACATATTTAATAACAAGAACTATTTTAGAACAAATATTTAATTAATATCATGAGCAAAAATTTACAAGAACAACCACAAAGAGAAGAAGTCGACTTAGGGCAGTTGTTTAAAATAATTGGTAATTTATTTCAACGTTTATTTGATTTTGTTTCATCTATTTTTAAAGGAATATATAGAATAATTTTATTGTTTTTAATCCACGTTTTTAAACGATTGAAATGGTATGCTTTAGCAATTTTTTTAGGTTTAATTTCAGGGTATTTCTTAGATAAATTAAGTGGGGAAATATATGGCGCCAATGTATTTATTGAGACTAATTATAATGCTTCACATCAAGTATATGAAAACATGCAGTACTTGCATCAATTGGCATATGTAGATAAAGATTCAACAGAATTAGCAAGAAAACTAGAAATACCTGTTGCAGATGCCGCTAAATTAAAAGGATTTTATATAGAACCAGACATTGACGAGAATGATAAAATTAAAATGTTTGTTAATTTCAAAAATGGATTGGATTCCGTAGCGAGAGCTGAGTATACATATAAAGAATTTACTGCGTCTATAAATTATTATAGTTTCAAACGTCATAAAATAGGGGTAGCATCAACGGACCGTTTTGTATACCGAAAACTGCGAGGTAAATTAGTCAAAGCAATTACGGATAATGATTATTTAATTAATTTAAAAAATGTAACTCTGAAGAATTTTAAAACCCAAGATATTTCAATACAAGAAGAACAAAGAAAAATAGATTCATTGGTAGACGTATATTTAATGATCAGAGAACGGGAATCTAAAAAGGAGGCTCAAGCCGGTTCTGGAACTAATTTTTTTATGGCTAACGGACAACAAAAAAGTGATTTGTTAGTCAATGAATCAGAACTTATAGAAAAGATTTCAGGACTAGAAGCACAGAGAAGAAATATTGAAAAGGATCTTGTGGTGAATAATGATATTGTCAGTGTTATATCAGATTTTCCTGATGCGGGTTACGACATTTCTGAATGGACAGACCGAAAAACGTTTGTCTTACCAATATTGTTTTTTATACTAACATTTATTGGCTTCCTGTTAATTGGTTTTGGTCAGTTTTTATCCGAGGAAGATAAAAAGTTAAAAAAGTATTAATGAATTCTATTTTGATAACAGGAGGAGCAGGTTTTATAGGATCACATGTCGTAAGGCTTTTTGTAGAAAAATACCCTCATTATCATATTTTTAATTTAGATTCTTTAACTTATGCGGGAAATTTAGAAAATTTAAAGGATATTGAAGGCAAACCTAATTATACCTTTATAAAAGCAGACATAATTGATGAAAGTACTTTAAACGCGCTTTTTAAAACTTATAGGTTTGAGAGCATAATTCATTTGGCCGCAGAATCTCATGTTGATAGGTCTATAGAGGACCCTTTATTATTTGTTAAAACTAATATAATTGGAACAATTAATCTTTTAAATGCTGCAAAGAAAAATTGGAAAGGTAATTTTATAAACAAACTATTTTATCACGTAAGCACTGATGAAGTTTACGGCACATTAGGAGAGACGGGTTTATTTACTGAGACTACCGCCTATAATCCGAATTCTCCATACTCAGCCTCAAAGGCAAGTTCAGATCATTTTGTAAGAGCTTATGGCGAAACTTATGGCCTGCCATATGTGATTACAAATTGTTCTAACAATTACGGTCAAAATCAATTTCCAGAAAAATTAATTCCTTTATTTATTAATAATATAATAAATAACAAGGAATTACCAGTGTATGGAGATGGTAATTATACTAGAGATTGGCTATATGTAAAAGATCATGCCATAGCAATAGATTTAGTGTTTCATAAAGGAAAACAGGGAAACACATACAATATCGGAGGTTTAAACGAATGGAAAAACATTGATTTAGTTCAATTACTTTGTCAACAAATGGATGTCGCTTTAGGTAGAAAAAAAGGGATATCAGAAAAATTGATAACATTTGTTAAAGATCGCCCAGGACATGATTTAAGATATGCGATTGATGCATCAAAGATAAAGAATGAATTAGGTTGGACTCCATCGGTAACTTTTGAAGAAGGTCTAAAAGAAACAATCTATTGGTATTTAAATAATCAAATATGGCTTAACAATGTAACGAGTGGAGCATATCAATCATACTATAAAAAACAATATTGCAACTAAATCATGAAGGGAATTATATTAGCTGGAGGCTCAGGAACAAGGCTGTATCCGCTTACGAAAGTAGTAAGTAAACAGCTTATGCCCGTTTATGATAAGCCCATGATTTATTATCCGTTAACGACACTTATGTCCGCAGGCATAACAGAGATATTAATTATTTCAACTTCAAAAGATTTACTTAATTTTAAAGCACTTTTTGGCGATGGGAATGAATATGGCTGTAAGTTTGAATATGCTGTTCAAGAGGAACCAAAAGGTTTAGCCGATGCTTTTATTATTGGTGAATCTTTCATAGGGAAAGATAGTGTCGCATTAATTTTAGGAGACAATATTTTTTATGGTTCTGGTTTAGATATTACATTGCAAAATAATATAGACCCTAAAGGAGGTGTTATTTTTGCTTATCATGTTCAAGATCCGCAACGCTATGGTGTGGTCGAATTCGACCAAAACAATAAAGCCATTTCAATTGAAGAAAAGCCTGAAAAACCAAAATCTAATTTTGCTGTTCCAGGTATTTATTTTTATGATAACACTGTAGTTGAAATAGCCAAAGCAATAAAACCAAGTAAGCGTGGTGAATTGGAAATCACAGATGTAAATAAGGCATACTTGAATAAAGACAAGCTTAATGTTCAAATTTTAGATAAAGGAACGGCTTGGTTAGATACCGGCACGTTTACCTCATTAATGCAGGCTTCTCAGTTTGTTCAAGTTATTGAGGAACGTCAAGGCCAAAAAATTGGTTGTATTGAGGAGGTGGCTTATAAAATGGGTTATATAAATAAAGCTCAATTATTAAAATTAGCTCTACCGTTACTTAAAAGTGGTTATGGAGATTATCTTCAACAAATAGTCTAATATAAAATGAAAGTTGAAGAAACATATTTAGAAGGCTGCTTTGTAATTACGCCTAAAGTTTTCAAAGATGACAGAGGTTACTTTTTAGAAACCTTTAATGAGCAAGTTTTTTCAAAAGAAACAGGAATTAGAACGCATTTTGTTCAAGACAACTTATCGAAGTCTTCAAAGGGTGTACTTAGAGGGCTACATTTTCAAGAAGGAGAGGCTGCACAAGCAAAACTAGTTCAAGTTATAAAAGGGAAAGTTTTAGATGTATGTGTAGATTTAAGAAAAGATTCGCTAACATTCGGAAAACATTTTTCAATAACATTAGATGGTTTGAATAAAGTTCAACTTTATGTTCCTAGAGGCTTTGCTCACGGATTTATAGTATTAGAAGACAACTCCATTTTTTCATATAAATGTGATAATTTTTATGATAAGAATTCAGAATCTGGAATCATTTTCAATGATAAAACGTTAAATATTGACTGGAATTTTCCTGAAGAAAAAATAATCGTGTCTGAAAAAGACAAAAACTTAGAAACGTTTGAAAACCTATTCAGATGATAAAGAAAGTTTTAGTTACGGGTGCCAATGGTCAATTAGGAAAAACCATTAAAGAGTTATATCAAATAAATGATCTGGGTTTAGAATTTATTTTTGTTACAAAGCAAGAATTAGATATTAAAAAAAAAGATGATATTAAATCTTTTTTCAGTAAAAGAAGCTTCGATTATTGTATAAATTGTGCAGCTTATACCAATGTGGAACAAGCCGAAAAAACGCCTGAAATAGCATATCTTATTAATGCTGAAGGTGTAAAGTATTTGACCCAAACTTGTGAAGATAATAATGTTGTATTGATTCATATTTCAACAGATTATGTCTTTGATGGAAATAAAATAGGGTCTTATACGATTAAAGATTTACCAAATCCAATCAACGAATATGGAAAATCTAAACTTTTAGGAGAACAATATATTCAACAAATTTTGAAAAACTATTTTATTATAAGAACCTCCTGGTTATATAGTAAAAAATACGGCAATAACTTCTATAGGACCATTTTAAAGAAAGCTAAAACGGAAAAGGAGTTAACTATTACAACAGAGCAAATAGGATGTCCAACAAATACAATAAATTTGGCAAAATATATAATAGATTTTATACTTAATAAATCTATCGAATATGGTGTAAAACATTTTTGTGATGAAAAAGTTATGACCTGGTTTGATTTTGCTGAGGAAATAATAAAAGAAAACAATTTATCAAATAAAGTAAAACTTGCTAAGGCAAAGAATTATCGTACTTTTGCAGCTAGACCTAAAAATAGCGTTTTATTATAAAAAAATTCAATTTTTAAATGTGTGGAATAACAGGAATATACTCAAAAAAAAATATTTCAAATATTGAAGAAAGAATTCTGAAAATGAATACTTCAATTAGGCATAGAGGGCCAGACGCTGGAGGTTATTATAAAGATAATAACCTGACGCTTGGTCATAGACGATTAAGTATTATAGACACAAGAGAGGTTTCTAATCAACCTATGCATTCAAATAATAATTCTTGGCATATTGTCTTTAATGGGGAGATTTATAATTTTCTTGAAATCAAATCGCAACTAAATTATGAATTTAAAACAAATTCTGACACAGAAGTTATCATTGCCGCAGTTCAAGAAAAAGGAATAGATTGGTTTCTAAATCAAGCGAACGGGATGTTTGCCATGGCATTGTATAATTCTGAAACCAAAACCTTATTATTGGTTAGAGATAGAATGGGAATAAAACCTCTTTATTTTTATAATGATGGAGAGCATTTAGTTTTTTCATCAGAAATTAAAGCGATACTATCAAGTGGTTTAGTTGATGCTCAATTTAATGATGAGGCAGTAGATGAATATTTAGCAAACAGATATATAAGAACCCCTTATACATTTTTTAAAGATGTTTTTCAAGTAAATCCAGGCACTTATTTACGCATTGACAAAGAGCTATCAATTGACGAGATTAAATATTGGGATATACCAGAAGTGTTTAATATGTCCAAGGAGTATAATGAAGAGGAAATACTTAATGGATTAGATGAGGAAATTAATAAAGCCATTAAATATAGACTTATTGCAGATGTTCCATTAGGCACCTACTTAAGTGGCGGTGTAGATTCTAGTTTAATTACCGCGATCACTGCTTTAAATAAGAAGGAAGAAGTTAACACCTATACTATTGGGTTTGAGGAAATAAATGAGTTTGAGTATTCAGAGGTTATTGCCGAAAAATACAAAACAAATCATCATGAAATCTTAATGCGAAAAGAGGACTATATGTCTAATTGGGAACGTCTTATTAATTTTAAAGACGCACCATTAGGCGTCCCTAATGAAATCCCATTAGCTGTAATGTCTAGCAAGTTAAAAGAAAAAATAACAGTAGTGTTATCAGGGGAAGGGGCAGATGAATTAATGGGTGGATATGGTAGAATTTACAGAGCTCCTTTTGACTATAAAAATGAAGGCTCGAAAGTTCCTTTTTACGATTATTTTATCTCAAAATATGATTACGTACCAAGATCCATGAGAGATGAATTAATTAATACACCAAAAAACTATAGGGAAGAATTTGATATTAAGTTGAGGGCTGATTTCAGCAATAGATCGAATGAAGAGAGTATATTTAAATTCTTTCATAAATATCACGTAAAAGGTTTATTGCAGCGTGTAGACATGACAACAATGCAGACCTCTGTAGAAGCTAGAGTACCTTTTTTAGATCATAACTTAATCGAATTTTCGTATAGTAATATTCCTTATGATTTAAAATTACGATGGATAAGTAATGATGCTAAAAATGAAGCAAGATCAATGAACTCTAGTAAGTATAGTGAAACCTTAGATACTCCAAAATACTTACTTAGAAAAGTATCCTATAAATACTTACCCAAAGAAATTATAGAACGCAAAAAAATAGGATTCCCTGTGCCGTTAACAGAATGGTTTGAAAACTTGGAATCTCTAGCCACTGAACTTTTACCAAATGCCGAGTGGTTGAAAAAAGGAGTGGTTTACGACTTAATTAAAAAAAGCAAAACGGAACCTAGGGCTGGACAAATTCTCTGGATGTTCATTAATATAGAATTATTTAAAAGAAACTACTTTGACAAACAGTGGAAGTGGTAAAAAAAGTTAATTATGTATAAAAGAGGAGACGAAAAAACAATAGTTGGGTATACTTCTGGAGTATACGATTTATTTCATATTGGGCATTTAAATTTAATTAAAAATGCAAAAGGCTTATGTGATAAATTAATAGTAGGAGTAACTTCTGATGAGTTGGTTGCTTATAAAAACAAAAAGGCAGTTATAGGACATCAGGAACGCATGGAAATAGTCAGGAATATTAGACATGTTGATGCAGTTGTCCCTCAAAACGATATGGATAAATATAAAATGTGGGAGCGTCTTAAATTTGATGTAATGTTTGTGGGAGATGATTGGTTTGAGAGTGATAAATGGAAAGAATTAGATGAAAAGTTTGAAGCTGTTGGTGTTAAAATTATTTACTTCCCTTATACAAAGGGTACATCATCTACCCTAATAAATGAAACATTAAAAAACTTAAGAGCAAAGAAGTAAATTTTTAACATAGGGATAGAAATTTTGAAAATAATTAGTTAATTAATTACATGAAACTTTCTTATTTTAAGCACGCATTAGTAAAAAATTTTTTAGCACTTTCGACACTACAAGGAGTTAATCTTATTTTACCATTTGTGACATTGCCTTACTTAACCAGAGTTCTTGGAGTTTCTAATTATGGAGTTGTGGCAATGGTCTATTCAATAATGCAGTTGCTATCAGTAGTTTGTGATTATGGTTTTAATTTGTCAGCTACGAAAGAAATATCATTGTTTAGAAGAAATATTTCCAAGGTAAATACTATTTTCAGCAGTATTCTATTAGCGAAAGTTGGGTTACTAATAATTTCTCTATTAATTTTATTGATATTGACGACTTATGTTCCGGTTTTAGCAACTAATAAGGCTGCATATTTTATGGGTTTCGGGATTGTATTAGGCCAAGTTCTAACACCTACATGGCTGTTTCAAGGGATGGAAAAAATGAAATATATTACTATAGTTAACTTGGTTTCAAAGTCATTGTTTACTCTTTTAATTTTTGTATTTATAAAAAACATAGAAGATTTCATTTATGTACCATTACTATATTCTATTGGGTTTGTAATTGCGGGCATTCTATCATTAATTTTTGCTTATAAAGAATTTGGAGTTACTTTTTATTTTACAAAATGGAATAATATTATTGAACAATTAAAAGGTAGCTCACAATATTTCTTTTCTCGAGCATCAGTTGCTTTATATACATCTAGTAACAATTTTATTGTTGGACTAGTTCTAGGAGAATTTTATGCAGGTATATTCGGCGTAGCAGAAAGGTTATTTACTGCAATGACAGTAATTTATAGCCCATTGTCCGACGCGATTTACCCTTATATGGTTCAAAAAAAAGATCTAAATCTTTTTAAAAAGGTTTTTTTGTCGGCTATAGTCTTTAATTGTTTTGTTAGCTTAATCACAATTTATTTTTCAAGTGAAATAGTTTATTTTGTATTTGGAGAAGGATATGAAGAAAGTGCGATATTATTAAAATACTTCTGCTTTTTATCGTTAATTATTGTTCCTGCCACTTTTATAGGCTACCCATTACTTGGCGCTTTTGGTTTTGAAAAATATGCCAATTATAGTGTGGTTATTGCTTGTATAATTCACGTAATTATTTTGTTCTTTATTTCTACGTTCCTTTCAATTTATTTAATGGTATTATTGCTAATTTTCACTCAATTTATTGTCTTAGGAATTAGATATATAGGAGTTAGAAAGTTTTTAAAACAACAACGATTTATAAATAAAAAAGCTATTTAATAAGATGAGGAGGATTTTACAGGGTTTATTAACAGTAATTAATATAGGCATAGGGTTCCCTATTTATTATCTTTCCATATTCTTCCCAAAGAAAAAAAACTTAGCTGTAATAGGCTCTTCTTTAGGTAATCATTTTGCTGATAATTCTAAGTATTATTATATAGAGTATTATAGTAAAGAAAGGAATGATTTAAACCTGGTTTGGATTACAAAAAACAGAAATTTAGTGAAAGAATTAAAGTTAAAAGGGCTTCCTGCCGAATTTCTTTATTCTATTAAAGGGTTTTATACTGCATTAAGAGCGCAAAAAGCATATCTCTCTCATCAATTACAAGATATTAATGGTCCGTTAATCGGGGGGGCAACAATTATTCAGTTTTGGCACGGTATGCCTTTAAGAAAGATTGGATATGGAGGCGATTGGAACGACAATAGTCTTTCTGGAAAAACTAAGCTTTTTATTTCTAAATGGCTGCCATATGCATATTATATGAAATGTGATGTTTTATTGGCACCATGTGCAAAGGCAAAGGATAATTATATTGAGCCATTTTCTAAATCATTTAGAGACAATAAGATTAAAGACAATATCGTATTATCTCAACAGCCTAGAACTCTTTGCTTTAAAGACTCATACAATCTAAATAAAAACTATTTTCCAGAAGCAGATAAGCTATTAGAGCTTAGAAAAAATTACAATGGTATAATTTCGTGGTTACCAACGCAACGAAAACTATTTAATAAAACGATTTTGGATGTAATTAAAGATTCAGGTTTGGATTTAGGTAAAATGAATGAGTATTGCAAAAACAACAAAAGCATTTTCGTTATAAAGGCTCATTTTTTAGATTTTAATCTATTAAAAGATATTACAAAGGAGTTTAAAAACGTTTTAGTTTACCCTTATTCGGATCCATATCCTTTGCTTAAATTCACTGATGTATTGATAACTGATTATTCAAGTGTTTTTTTTGATTTTCTACTATTAAATCGACCTATCGTATTTATGTGCCATGATTTAGTTGAGTATACTAGAAGGGTAAATTTTTATTATGATTTTTTAGGACTGGATATAGGTACAGTTTGTAAGACATGGGAAAGCACTGTTAATGTAATATCTGATATTTTAAAAAATCATGACGAATTTGTTGAAAGAAGAAAGGAACAATTAATAAGGCTTGATTTTGTTACAAAATACAACCCATTAATTGAATTTTAAAGTATAATAAGAGAAGATATTTAGGAGTATTAAAGTCTATTTAAAACATAATAATGAAAGTTAAATTCACTACGTTTTTTTGCTTATTTTTGTTTTTTTTGCCTTTCACTCAAGCGCTTACAATAAATATAGGATTTCCTTTAAAAGGATCAGAATTATTATTAATGATAATAATTGTTCTCTATATGTTTGTTGGGTATTTACCTAAAGAATATTTGTATTTTGTTGTAAATAGTAAAACATTAGTCTTGTTTTTGCTTTGGACACTATTTTCATTTACAATAAACAGTTTATGGAAATATGAATATCCTTTAAAGGAAGTTCCATTCAGAATAAGTGCATTCGGGGACAGTTTTTTAAGATTTTGTTATATACAATTAAATATAATAGCATTTTTTGCTAGTTTATATTTCATATCAAAAAATGAAAATGTATTAAAATACTGGGTTAAGGGTGCTTTAATAGCGGCTTGGTATTCTTGGTATTTGTTTATTTTTTCTGCATTTGATTTTCCTTATGTAAAATTATTTGGCATGGAGCCATCTCCACAAAATTTATTTGGAATCATAAGATGTGGCACATTTAAAGAAGGAAACTTCTTTGGTCTTTTTTTAATATTATCCTCTGCAGTTGCTTTTTTTAAAGGGAAAACAAAAGTAGGATGGTTTTTATTATTTACAATTATCACTACTATGTCTACGATTTCAATAGTAAGCGGAGCCATTTTTTTAATTTATATTTATAGAAAGAAATTATTTACAGGAAAAATTTTAATTATTTACCCTTTAATTTTAGCCGGATTTTTGTTTTTCGCTCAAACAGAGTATTATCAAAAATTTATAAAAGCAAAAATTTTTCAACCAGTTAGTTACCTTACTGAAGGAAATTTTTCTAAAGTAGATAGATATTTAACAGGAAGAATTGCGTTCAAACAAGGCATTGATAATCCAATAATAGGAGTTGGACCCTATAACTATGCGCTTCACTATGATAGATATAATGATTATAAAAAAATTGTAAAAAATCCTTCTAAATGGTTTGATAATTTTATTGCAAGGAGAAACAGAAGAGGTATTACAAATAATGTGTATTTAGAAGTGTGGTCTGAGTATGGTATAGTTGGATTTCTATTTTTTATAGTTTTTTTAAGTAAAACTTTAATTGTAGCAATTAAAAATAAAAACGATATTATTACAGGAGGAGTTATTGCTACTTTAATTTCATTTAATGCATTTCCTTCTTTTATAATGCTATTCATTTGGGTGTTTTTGGCTATACCTTATGCCATGAAATATAAAGAAAAAATCATAAAATGAGTTTGAGATTTTTCAAAGAGAAATACATTTATATATTAGCACTTTTACCACTTATGTCGTTGTTTATGGTAAGTGTTGCTATTACTGTTTTCTTTATAGGATCTTTTTTAAGTTTAATTTATTACGAAAAATCGGGAAACAACAATGGTAAACTACAGATAAATAAAGTAGTTTTGTTTTGTATATTGCCTTTTTTATTGTATTTAATATCACTTTTTTGGACAGAAAATTTGGATGTAGGATTTAGGTATGCTGGAAAAACATTGTCTTTTTTTGTTTTACCAATTACGGTGTTTATATTAAAACCATTTAAATCGACACTTCAATTTAAAAATTTTAATAAAGTATTTATAATGGCATCTGCCATTTCTATGGTTATTACAGTTATTTATATTCTTTTTAGAATAAATAATATTTTTAATCAGCGAAACGAATATTCTATTAATATCAAACTTAGAGAGACTATTGAATTAACACCTATCATTGGAGAGCATACTATTTACTTTTCGTTAATAATGGCAATAGCATTATTATTGCTTTTTTATAATAGATTTAAATATCAATGGCTGAATATTTTTTTGTGTTTATTATTTATAATGGGTATTGTGATAGCGAGTTCAAAGGGAGTTATTCTATCTGTTTTGCTTGTTGGAATTTTGCTGGCTTTTCAAGAAATAAAAAGTAAAGTAAAAGTAATCATGGTAATTGCCTTGTCGTTATTCGGTTTTGTAACTATTGCTTATTTCTCACCAATTAAAGATAGAGTAAATGAAATTATAAAGACTAAACATATTTATCCAAAGGAGGAATACTATAATTCATTTAATTTACGAATGGCTATATATAATTGCTCTTTTTCTCTAATTAAGGAAACTCCAATTATGGGTTACGGACCAGGTGATGTGCAACAAGAACTCAATAATTGTTATAAAAAATTTAACACTAGTGCCTTCAATAACAAGAATTACAACACTCATAATCAGTATCTTGATTATATTCTTTCTTTTGGGGTAATTGGCTTAATCTTAATTTTATTTTCCTTTATATATTTTTTAGGAATTGCTATAGTATACAAAAACAATGAGTACTTTAATATTTTAATCTTATTTTACTCGTCGTTTTTTACGGAGAATTTTTTAGTCAGAAACACAGGAATAGTTTTGTTTATAAGTTTTAATTGTTTAATGGCTTACTCTACCTTATTTAATAAAAAAATAAGTAACTAATAATGTTAGCAATTGTTTCCAATTTTTATCCCAGTTAATGAAAGATTAAATAAGTGCTTTGTTTTCAAAATGTTTAAAGAAGCTTAATGATACATTTTTTCACATTTTGAGATTAGTTTTTATAAAACTAAGAAAACGTTTAAATGGGTTAATTATATGTACTTTTGTTTTTTAATTAATCATAATATTCTTTTCTTTAGCAGAAAATATTTTCTTGAGTTCATATGGTTCATTTTTTTACTCTTATTTATTCTAAAAAAATCTTATGATAGTAATTAACGCAAGATTTTTGACACAAAGGCTAACCGGAGTACAACGTGTTGCTTTTGAAATTTGTAATAGGATTCAAAATCAAATAGGCAATAAAAAAGTTATTTTCGTTGCGCCTAATGATGAAATCCTTAATCATTTGGACGGAGACTTTAATATAGTTTTTACTGGAAAACTTAAAGGACAGTTGTGGGAACAAATAGATTTACCGCTTTATCTGAAAAAAAACGGGAATCCGTTGCTTATTAATTTTGTTGGAATAGGCCCAGTATTTTATAAGAATAAATTAATATTTCTTTATGACTTGGCTTTTAAACATCATCCGGAATGGTTCTCTTTTGCATTTCAAAAATCATACAATCTATTAATTCCTAAAAGCATTAAGAACTCCAGACGAATAGTTACAGATAGTAATTATGTAAAGTCTGACATCATTGAAACCTATAAAATTTCTGAAAATAAAATTGATGTTATTTATCCGGCACCATCATTACAATTTGTGAATAAAGGATTAAAAAAAGAAAAGATTATATTAACCGTGTCTTCTATAGATCCTCGAAAGAACTTAAAACGAATTATAAAAGCTTTTAACGGTATAGATTCAGATTATAAACTTAAAATTGTAGGCGCGAAAAACAAAACATTTTCTAATATTGGTATAGATGATAAACAACTTAATGAGAATATTATATTTACAGGGTATTTAACAGATGAAGAGCTAATTGATGCTTATAATACCGCTGAGATATTTATTTATGCGTCAGTTTTTGAAGGCTTTGGCATTCCGCCTCTAGAAGCTCAAGCCTGTGGGAGCGCTTGTATCGTATCTAATGCTACGTCTTTGCCTGAAGTTTATGAACAATCTGTTGAATATTTCGACCCTTATTCTGTTGAAAGTATGAGAAATAAAATAGAAGAAGTAATTAATAATAAAAATAAAATAGAGCAACTTAAAAAATTAGGACTTGAAAACTCAAAACGTTTTAGTTGGGATACAGCAACCACTGAATTAGAATCGATAATAAAAGAATTAATATGAAAAAAGCTTTAGTACATGATTGGTATACTGTATATGGAGGTGCAGAACGATGTGTTGAAAGTTTTAACAACATTTGGGATGATTTCGATCACTTTTCTTTGATAGATGATTTATCGCAAAAAAACAGAGATATAATTTTAAAAGGAAAACAAACAAAAAATTCGTTTATTCAAAAATTACCCTTTGGAAAAAAAAAATATAGAAGTTACCTCCCTTTATTTCCACTTGCCATTGAACAATTAGATTTTTCAGAATACGAATTAATAGTTTCATCTTCATCTTCTGTTGCAAAGGGTGTTTTAACAAGACCAGATCAATTACACATTTCTTATGTCTATTCACCGGTAAGGTATGCCTGGGATTTGTATTCACAGTATATCAAAGAAGCAAAATTAGATCGAGGAATAAAAGGTTTTTTTGCTAGGTATTTCTTGTTTAAATTAAGGCAATGGGATTATTCAACAGCCAATAGGCCAAATCATTATATTGCTATTTCTAAATACGTAGCTAAGAGAGTAAAAAAAATATATAATAAAGAAGCTATTGTTATATACCCTCCAGTTGACACGAATTCATTTACACTCACAGATGAAACAAAGGACTATTACATAACTTGTTCAAGAATGGTTCCTTACAAAAAAATTGATTTGATTGTTGAAACGTTTTCCAAATCAGGAAAAAAATTAGTTGTTGTTGGAGAAGGACCAGATTTTAAAAAAATAAAAAAATTAGCGAAGCCAAATATAGAATTAATGGGGTATGTTGAAAAAGATGAGATGCAAAAGTTGATAAAACAATCTAGAGCATTTATCTTTGCAGCTGAAGAAGATTTTGGTATAGCACCAATTGAAGCTCAAGCCTGTGGTATTCCGGTTATTGCATTTGGCAAGGGAGGGGCTCTTGAAACGATTAATGGGGTCTTTCCAAGTAAAAATAAGATTTCGGACGAGGTAACAGGGGTGTTTTTTAACAAACAAAACGTAAATTCTCTTTTGGAAGCAATTGATTATTTTGAAATGAATGAGGCTTTATTTGACAAAAAAACGATTAGAAAAAATACAGATCGGTTTAGTATTGAACGATTTGAAAATGAATTTAAAGAAACAGTAGAAACATTGTATAACAATTGGAAAGAAAACCAATAAAATGAAAAAAGCAATAATAACAGGAATTACAGGTCAAGATGCAGCATATTTAGCTGAACTTTTATTGGAAAAAGGGTATAAAGTTTATGGAACATATAGAAGAACAAGTTCCACTAATTTTTGGCGAATAGAAGAATTAGGAGTTGATAAAAACCCTAATTTAACTTTATTGGAATATGATTTAATTGATTTGTCTAGTGCGTATAGAATTATCTCAGAAATCGAACCAGATGAAATTTATAATTTAGCAGCACAAAGTTTTGTAGGCGTATCATTTACGCAACCAATTGCTACAGCTCAAATAACTGGTGTTGGGGCGATGAACTTATTGGAAGCCATTAGAACAATTAATCCAAAAATAAAATTTTATCAAGCCTCCACTTCTGAAATGTTTGGTAAAGTTCATGCGATTCCTCAAAATGAAGAAACGCCTTTTCACCCAAGAAGTCCTTATGGCGTAGCAAAAGTATTTGCGCATTGGGCAACTTTAAATTATCAAGAATCTTATAATCTATTTGCCACAAGTGGTATTTTATTTAATCATGAATCTCCTCTTAGAGGAAAGGAGTTTGTGACTAGAAAAATTACTGATGCAGTAGCAAAAATTCATTTAGGAAAACAATCACTATTAGAACTTGGTAATATGGATGCAAAAAGAGATTGGGGTTTTGCCAAAGAGTATGTAGTTGGAATGTATCAGATGCTTCAAATAGATGAACCAGGAACTTTTGTATTAGCTACAAATCAAACCCAAACAGTGCGAGATTTTGTTTATTTAGCTTTTCAAGCAATTGACATTGATATTTCATGGAAAGGAAAAGAAGAAAATGAAATTGGGTTTGATGATAAAACAGGAAAAGAACTGATAAAGGTTAACCCGAAATTCTATCGTCCAGCTGAGGTTGATTTATTAATTGGTGATGCTTCAAAAGCAAATGAAGAATTAAATTGGAAACCAAAAACAACTCTTAAAGAATTATGTGATATGATGGTTAAAAAAGATATTGAAAGAAATCAAAATGGAGGAACTTTCTAAAGAAAAAGTTTTCATAACAGGAATTGAAGGATTTACTGGTAAACATTTAGAAAGTTATCTAAAAAGTTTAGGATATGATGTTTATGGCTCTGTATTAAGCGGGCCCAAAAAAGAAAAACATTTTTCTTGTGATATTTTAAACATAAATTCTTTATTCGAAGTTTTAAATAATATCAAACCTGATTATATAATTCATTTAGCTGCAATCTCGTTTGTAGCATCAAAAAATCAACAACAAATATATAATGTAAATATATTCGGAACATTAAATCTATTAGATGCTGTCCAAAAACTTCAATACAAGCCTAATAAAATACTACTTGCAAGCAGTGCTGCTGTTTATGGGAATATTGAAGGCGAGCTAAACGAAGATATGTGTCCGCAACCTGTAAATCATTATGGTAATAGTAAATTGGTTATGGAGAATATGGCCAAGACTTATTTTGAGAAGCAAGATATCATAATAATGAGACCATTTAATTATACTGGCATTGGTCAAGAAAGTAATTTTTTGGTACCAAAGATAGTTTCTCATTTTAAAGATAATAAACAAATAATAGAATTAGGAAATATAGACGTATATAGAGAATTTAACAATGTAGATTTCGTTGTTAACTGTTATACCAAACTTATGCAATCCAACTCTAAATCTGAAATAGTTAATGTTTGTAGTGGACACGCCATAAATATTAAAAAAATAATAAGCTTGATGGAAGAAATAGCCGGCTATAATATCAAGGTAATGATTAATCCAGAATTTGTTAGAAAGAATGAAATCAAGATATTGAAAGGTTCTAATAAAAAATTAAATTCAATTATTAATAATTCGAATAATAGTCTTAAGTTCGAAGAAACGTTAAAAAAAATGTACTTAAGTTAATATTTTGCACAAATTGCAACCTTTGATTATATCCATTGCGCTAATATTAAAAATGTATATAACGATATTATAATTGAATTAGTTCATTGTTATGAATAATCTATTAACCTGCTTAATCCATCTTTATAAAAACGTTTAAAAGCTTAAATCTTTAAATGAAAAAAAAAGTTTTAATCACAGGCGCCGCAGGTTTTTTGGGTTCACATCTTTGTGATAGATTTATAAAAGAAGGTTACCATGTAGTTGCAATGGATAATTTTATCACTGGTGATAAAAAAAACATTGAACATTTAATGGGTTTAGAGCATTTTGAATTTGTAGCGCATGATGTGACAAACTTTATTGAGCTTCGAGGCAAACTACATTATATTTTACATTTTGCGTCACCTGCAAGCCCTATAGACTATTTAAAAATACCAATTCAAACATTAAAAGTTGGTGCGTTAGGCACTCATAATCTTTTGGGGTTGGCTAAAGCTAAGAATGCTCGCATGTTAATAGCTTCTACTTCTGAAGTTTATGGAGACCCTTTAGTACATCCACAATCAGAAGATTATTATGGCAATGTGAATGCTATTGGTCCACGTGGGGTTTATGATGAAGCCAAGCGATTTCAAGAATCAATTACAATGGCCTATCATAGATTTCATGGTATAGAAACTCGAATTGCGCGAATATTTAATACTTACGGCCCCAGAATGCGGCTTAATGACGGCAGAGTTATTCCTGCATTTATTGGTCAAGCGCTAAGAGGAGAAGATTTAACAGTTTTTGGAGATGGTTCTCAAACACGTTCATTTTGCTATGTTGACGATCAAATAGAAGGTATATACCGATTGTTATTAAGCAATTATTCCGACCCGGTAAACATAGGTAATCCTCATGAAATAACAATAAAAGAATTTGCAGAAGAGGTTATAAAACTTACTGGAACAAAACAAAAAATTATTTATAAAGAATTACCACAAGACGATCCATTGCAACGACAGCCAGATATTACTTTAGCAAAAAAAATACTAAATTGGGAACCAAAGATTAGTAGAGCAGAAGGAATGAAATTAACATACAATTATTTTAAATCCTTATCAAAAGAGGAGTTATATAAGAGTGCACATAAAGATTTTAAGAAACATATAAAGAAATAAGTGAATTATAAAAAGGGACGATATTCTGGTTTAATAAAACCGTTATTTGGGTTAATTGATTTAGTTATTATAAATGTAACAGTTTTTAACTATGAAATAAACCTAAAGAATAATGTTTATTTATTTCTGCTCTATATTTCTTTAATGTGGATAATTATATCTGTGAAAAATCATTTTTATGAAGTGCAAAGACACACAAGAATTATTCAAATTATTCCATTATTGTTTCGGCAAATTATTATTTTTTCAATTCTTGTATATGCCTTTATTGGGTTTTTTAAACAACCTATAATAAGTAGATTAGCTCTTGGGAATTATTTGATATTCACCTTCTTTCTAATTTCTGTTTTTAAGCTTCTCACAACTTTTTTATTGAAGAAATACAGAACTGTTCTACATGGTAATACTAGAAATGTAATAGTAATTGGGAGTAATGAAAAGGCGAGACAATTAATAAAAACGTTTAATACGAGATTAGATTTTGGGTATAAACTACAAGCTAAGTTTAGTGTAAAAGATGGTAATTTCTCATTGGATAAATGTTTCGATTATATTATTGAGAATAATATTGATGAAATCTATTTTTCAGTTTCAGAATTATCCAATAGACAAATAAATAAGCTCATAGATTTTGCTGATAATAACTTACGCGAACTCAAATTTATACCAGATAATAAAGATATATACTCGAAGAAACTTAAATATGAATATTACGATTACATACCTATTTTATCCTTACGATCCATTCCTTTGCAAGAACCCGTAAATAAGTTCGTTAAAAGGCTTTTTGATATATTATTGTCGTTGTTTATTATTGTTTTTGTACTATCATGGTTAACTCCAATATTGGCAATTCTTATTAGAATGGAATCGAAAGGCCCTGTATTTTTTAAACAATCAAGAAACGGATTTAATTATAAAGAATTTGATTGTTATAAGTTTAGGTCTATGACGCCAAATAAAGATGCCCATTTACATCAGGCCACTAAAGGAGATCAAAGAATTACAAAAATAGGAGCATTTATTAGAAAAACTAGTATTGATGAATTACCACAGTTTTTTAATGTGCTGTTTGGCGATATGTCGGTAGTTGGCCCAAGACCTCATATGGTAAGCCATACAAATTTATATGCACAAAGAGTAGACAAATTTATGGTACGTCATTTTGTAAAACCAGGAATTACTGGATTAGCGCAAATAAGTGGCTTTAGAGGTGAAATAGAAACCGATAAAGACATTATTAATCGTGTGAAGTATGATATATTTTATATTGAAAACTGGTCTTTGCTTCTAGATATTAAGATAATGATCCAAACTTTTACTAATGCTTTAAAAGGCGAGGAAAAGGCCTATTAAATAACCTCAACAAGTTGAATTAATTGATTATTGAAATCAAAATTCTCTAAAGCTGTTAGTTGAATCTTTTTTCTATTTGTTAACTCTAGCTTAGAAAGCTCTATTTTGGAAATTACAGTATTTAAATCCTTATAATTGCTTGATTCTGCAACCCAACCTAATTCATGCTTTTTAATAAGATATTCGCCTTCACCACCTCCAAAATATAGCATAGGAATACCTAATCGGGCATATTCAAATATTTTAGAGGGCACAGAGCCATAAATCCGATTTAATAAAGGAATTATGGTAAAATCATAATTGATTAGTTCTTGGTGCAATGCAGTCCTTGAAATTTCGCCATGATAAATAATATCTAATTCTGGATATTTTTTAATAAGCTCCTGTATCGCAATTTGTTCTGCCCCTGCTCCATAAATATGAAATTGTACTTTAGTATAGTCTAGCTCCTGGCAAAGTTTTAAAATTCCTTGAGCAACGCCTAACAATCCTGCATAAACCATTTTTAGTTTCATAGAAGAATCAGTCTGTAGGTTAGGTAATGCGGCATCAAAATCGGGATAATTTCTATACAAGAAAGTTTCTTTTTTAGGGAAAATGGAGTTTACGTGACTTAAAATTTCTTGGCTTTGACCCAGAATTAAATCGGCGTGTTTATAGTTAAAACGCTCTATTTTTTCTAAGAGTTTGTAACTAAAATTCTTCTTAAAAGCTCCGAGTTCTAATCCAGCAAGTGGCCATAAATCGCTTACATTCAGTATGACTTTACGATTCTTTGATCTAAGAAAAAACACGGACGTAAATGCAACCAATAACGGTGGCGATTGAATGATGACTTTCTTAGGAATTTTATTCCACATAAAAAACCAAATGAGGCTGAAACTATACGATAACATAGCAAATAGGCGTAACAGCTTATTCTTTGAATTACTAGCATAAAGCCAAAGCCTATGGATAGTTATGTCATTTTCGGTTGAAGTGTGTTTAAATTGCCCTCTATAGGCTTTAAACACTTCGCCTTTAGGATAGTTGGGTAATGGTGTAACTACGGTTACTACAAAATTGTATTTTTGAAGTCCTTCGGCTAGATGATAAATACGGTTAGATGCTGCTCCAGTTTCAGGTGGAAAGTAATTCGTTATAATCAGAATGTCTTTCATATTAACTTGACATAGTTGCTAAATGATGAACAATTCTTGTGGCAGCATGACCATCCCATAATTCAGGAATTTCGCCTTGTTTCCATGTTCCTGAGAACAAAATTTTGAAGGCTTTTTCAATTTTTTCAGGATCATTTCCCACTAAAATATTGGTGCCAATATCACAAGTTTCAGGACGCTCTGTATTGTCGCGAAGGGTCATACAAGGTACATTCATTACGGTGGTTTCTTCTGTAATACCTCCAGAATCTGTAATTACCGCAAATGCTTGTTTTACTAAATAATTAAACTCTAAATAACCCAAAGGATTCACATAATGCAGGTTTTTAAAATTCAAATTAAAGTTACTTAATAGTTTTTGCGTTCTTGGGTGTACTGGAAAAATAATAGGATATGCTTCTCCTAATGTAACTATTTGGGTTATTAGTGTTTTAAGCTGCTTTTCTTCATCAACATTGCTTGGTCTATGAAGCGTCATAACCAAATATTTTTTTGAAGACAAGTTTAACTGTTCCCAAAGCTCTGGTTTTTGCAGTCTTTTTTCGTTTTTCAGCAGCGTGTCTATCATAACATTGCCAACAAAAAAGATGTTCGATTTTGAAACCCCTAATCTTACCAAATTCTCATTGGCGTAATTTGAAGTTGTGAAGAAATAATCAGTTAAACTATCGGTAACAATTCTATTTATTTCTTCGGGCATACGCATATCTCCAGAACGGATTCCCGCTTCAACATGAGCCACTTTTACATGCGCTTTTTTCGCTACAATAGTACACGCCATAGTTGAAGTAACATCGCCAACTACCATCACTAAATCGCATGGATTTTGCTTTAATTCTTCTTCAAATCCAATCATTATGGCCGCGGTTTGTTCAGCTTGAGTACCGCTTTTCACATCTAAATTACTATCAGGTAACGGTATGTTTAACTCCTCAAAAAAAGTGCCGCTTAAATTTTTATCGTAATGCTGCCCTGTGTGTACTAACCTATAATTTAAGTTAAAACCTTCTTCCTTTTTATTTTGAATAGCTTCAATGATGGGAGCAATTTTCATGAAGTTTGGTCTTGCACCTGCAACTATAGTTATATTCATGTGTTTTGGTTTAAATAGGAGGTAAACTGTTTCAATTTACCGCTTTTTGATCGAACGAGTCGATCTTGTTTTTCAAAAGTAATTAAAAGCCCTTTTTCAAGGTAATTTTCCATTTCAGAAATTATAGTTTTCATTTTTTCTTCCGAAAGAGTTTCAGAACTCACATAAAGAACTTTAAACTCATTTGGCTTTAATTGCTCGATTACAAATTCTTTGACATTGCCATCTTCTTCAATAATACTTTTTGTAATGTAGTAAAAAGTTAAACCTGCAGCTTTTTTACCACTTGGTAATATGGCGATATCGTTAGTACGCCCTGTTAGTTTTTCAAGAATAGGCATTTTTATTGAACTTGTTTTTGAAAGGATGCCAATATCGCCAATATCATACCGAATGAATGGATGCGCTTTGTTGTAAAGTGAAGTGATTACAATCCGCCCTTCTTCACCATAAGGTAAAATATGGTTGTTATCATCAAGAATTTCAACATATAAGGTTTCGCTATTAACCTGCCATTTTCCACTTGGATTTTCAAAGGCAATTAAATCTAATTCTGATGCCCCATATTCGTTAATTATAGGCACTCCTAACTGTGTTTCCAAAAGGGTTTTATCAACATCAAATAGCATTTCGGAAGTGACCACACCAGCTTTTAATGTAGAACATATAGTTTTTAAAACGATGTCTTTTCGCTTTAGAAATTTGGCAAATTGCACAATGGAACTTGTATACCCATTGATATAATCAAATGGCTTAGATTTAAATGTTTCAAGATGTTTTTCAAAAGCGTCATCGCTTAAATCAAATACCGAAAAACGATACCTCCCACTTAATTTATCTTTAAAACGTTCTTTATAATACCCCTTTTTATCTAAAGGAATTCCATAAAAACGGGCCTGTTTCGAACTATTAAAATTGAGTTGAAACCAGCCAAATCTATTTTGAATTACAGCCCAGGTTAAAGCATGACAAAATTTATCTTTCGCAAAAATAAAGGGATCGCCAGATGACCCTGAAGTTTTATTGATGTACGTATTATTTTCATTAAACCCTTTTGAAAGACGAGACTTTAATGGTTGTTGCAATTCTTTTTTTGTCATGATTGGAACCGATTTCCAATTGTCAATATCAACCTGTTTTCCAAACGATTTATAAAACGAGTTATGTTTTAAATGATATTTAAGAATCTCTTGTTTTTTAGAAGCGATGTATTCTGAATAATAACTTTCGTCTACGTTTTGAATGTCTTGTAATACGCGAATAGCTTTCTTGATAGGAAAACCGTTTAGTTTCAATGAAATATCAAATAAATTCACGTAAAAAGGATATAATTTGTAAAGTAAATAAAAAATATTCGTGTATTCGAGTCATTAATTTTATTTTTGCGCAAACAACAAAAAACTATGAACATTTTAATACTTGGCTCTGGAGGTAGAGAACACACTTTTGCTTGGAAAATTGCACAAAGCTCTAAATGCAATAGACTATTTGTAGCACCCGGAAATTCTGGTACCGCCGAAGTAGCCACAAATGTAAATATTGGAGTTACTGATTTTCCGGCCATTAAAGCATTAGTACTCAAAGAGAATATAGATTTAGTTGTTGTAGGACCTGAAGACCCACTAGTGCAAGGTGTTCACGATTATTTTTTAAATGACGCTGCTATAAAACATGTATCGGTTATTGGGCCTCAAAAAAAAGCTGCAGAGTTAGAAGGTAGTAAGGAGTTTGCGAAAGAATTTTTATTCCGACATAACATTCCAACAGCGGCATACCAAAGTTTTACAAAAGAAACCGTGGCTTTGGGCTATGATTTTTTAGAAACTTTAAATCCACCATACGTTTTAAAAGCAGATGGTCTTGCAGCAGGTAAAGGTGTTGTGATTTTGAAAGATTTAGACGAAGCTAAAGCTGAATTAAAAAGCATGCTAGTAGATGCTAAATTTGGCGATGCGAGTACAAAAGTGGTTATTGAAGAGTTTTTAGATGGTATTGAGTTAAGTTGTTTTGTACTAACTGATGGTGACAATTATAAAATATTACCAACAGCGAAAGATTACAAGCGTATTGGTGAAGGCGATACTGGTTTAAATACTGGTGGAATGGGAGCTGTTTCTCCAGTACCTTTTGCAACCCCAGAGTTTTTAAACAAAATTGAAGAGCGAATCGTCAAACCAACAATTAATGGTTTCAAAAAAGACAACTTGCCTTATGTAGGTTTTGTTTTTATTGGTCTAATAAAAGTAGGCGATGACCCAAAAGTAATTGAGTATAACGTACGCATGGGTGATCCTGAAACGGAAGTAGTTTTACCAAGATTAAAAAACGATTTTGTTGAAATTTTACAGGCTATGGCAAGTGGTACCCTAAATAAAATTAATATTGAAATTGATGAACGTGCAGCAACAACCATAATGACGGTTTCTGGTGGTTATCCTGAAGCCTATGAAAAAGGTAAAGAAATAACAGGTATAAATGCGATTACAGATTCAATTCCATTTCACGCGGGCGCACAAGTAAAAGATGGAAAAATTGTAACATCAGGTGGACGGGTTATGGCTATCACTTCATATGGAAATACGTATCAAGAAGCCATAAAAAAATCCTACCAAAGTATAGAAAAACTACATTTTGATAAGATGTATTATCGTAAAGATATTGGTTTCGATTTATAAAAACGAGTGTGAAGAAATACTTTTATCTTCCTCGTTATTATCGTTGAAACTTTTTAATTGCTTCATCCAATAAACCATTGCTACGAAACCGATTATTGTAAATAACCAAGAAATACCGTTGGCTAAAAACCAGTTTTCAAGTTCTAAAGCTCTTAAGGCATCCAATGGAGCAAAAAGAACATCAACAAACAAATCTTGTATAGCGTAAAAGAAATCTTTCATTTTGAATTTATTTAATAGTTACCAACCATTTAATAGTTAGTATATTTACGTAGCAAAAATACAAAAACAGTTAATGATTACAAGCTTTTTTAATAAATCTAGATCAATATATTTGATTATTGTTTTTTTTATTGCGCTTTTGGCTTTTGTAATTGCAAGAATTAATGGTGTTAATCAAGACTTTAATTTCGATTTTTTATTAAAACAAGCTTTTCTGCTTATTGTTGTATATGCATCCATCTTACTACTCAATTTTATTGTAAACAAGAACAGTCTAACTAATAAAAACAATTATGAAATTCTGTTATTTAGCCTCTTTTTACTATTTATAACTCAAACAACTATTAACTCAAATGTTATTTGGTCTAACCTATTTGTGCTCTTAGGATTAAGAAGAATAATAAGCTTGCGCTCGCCCTCAAATACAAAGAAAAAGCTATTTGATGCGGCTATTTGGATTTCTATTGCAGCCTTGTTTTATTTTTGGGCCATCTTGTTTTTTGTTCTAATATTACTTTCACTTGTATTGTATACCGATAATAATATTAGACATTGGCTCATTCCTTTTTTAGGCGTGTTAACCGTATTAGTTATTACTGCAAGTTTATCCGTGATATTGTATAATGAGTTCTTTGAAATATATAAGTTTTCACCAGAAATAAGTTACGACTTCAGCAATTATAATTCCATATCATATTTAATAGCTATAACAGTGCTTTTAAGTTTTGGGGTATGGTCTTCAATTTTTTATTCGAATAATATTAAAAAGAAGAAAAAGGCATTTCGTGTATCCTTTAAAACCATTATTATAGCTGCTATAATCGGTTTTTTTGTAGTTATATTTGTACCTAATAAGGATGGAAGCGAATTTTTATTTTTATTTGCGCCCTTAGCGATTATTATAGCAAATTACATTGATATTATTCAAGAAAAATGGTTTAAAGAAATCTTTTTGGCGGTGCTAATTATTGTGCCGTTTGTGTTGTTAATGCTGTAATTTTTTACCAAAGGCTAAATCGCCCGCATCTCCAAGTCCGGGAATAATATAGCCGTATTTATTGAGACGTTTATCAATTGCCGCAATCCATAAATGGGTATTGTCATCAAAATTTTCATTTACATAATTGACGCCTTGTTGAGATCCAATAATACTTACCAAGTGAACTGCTTTGGGTGTACCAAAAGGCTTTAAAGCTTCATAAGTAGCGTGCATCGATTTTCCCGTGGCTAACATCGGGTCTGCTAATATCAACGTTTTGTTCTCTAAGTCAGGGCAAGCTAAATACTCAACAATAATTTCGAAACTTTCAGGGTTTTCTTCATGATGTCTATATGCTGATATAAAAGCATTTTCTGCAGCATCAAAATAATTTAATAAGCCATTATGTAATGGAACGCCAGCTCTTAAAATGGAACATAAAACAATATCTTTTTGAGGTAAGTCAATTTTGCAATTTCCTAATGGTGTTTCAACTACTTTAGGGTCAAAGCTGAGGCTTTTACTCATTTCATAACCTAATACTTCCCCTATGCGTTCAATATTTCTACGAAATCGCATGCTATCTTTTTGAATATTGACATCTCGAATTTCTGAAATAAATTGATTTAAAATGGAATTTTGAAGTGAAAGGTTATGAATATTCATGGCGAGATTACATAGTTTAGAAAAGTAAAGTTAATGAAACCCTCTTAGAAAATTAATCTTTATGATATAGAACTATTGGCCTTTCAAAATTCTTATATAATTTACGTAGTTTTGTACTTTAAATTTATACAAGATGTTTACAGATAAAGCGAATAGAATTTTCCAAGAAGTTATTGAAAAATACCACATTATAAACACCGTAGATCAAGCTTTTGAAAATGCCTATCCGGAAAGCCAATTAATTGATCATTTATTGTACAGAAAATGTTGGATTGATACCGTTCAGTGGCATTATGAAGATATCATTAGAGACCCACAAATAGATCCAGTAGCCGCCTTAACTTTAAAGCGTCAAATTGATGCTTCAAACCAGGATAGAACCGATATGGTGGAATATATTGATAGTTATTTCTTAGAAAAATACAGTCATATTACACCAAAACAGGATGCAACTATTAATACTGAAAGTCCAGCTTGGGGCATTGATAGATTATCTATTTTGGCTTTGAAAATTTATCATATGAATGAGGAAGCCACACGTAATGACGCTTCTTCGGAACATAAAGCAGCTTGCCAAAAAAAATTAGAAGTATTGTTAGAACAACGTGTAGATTTATCAACTGCAATCGATACGCTTTTAAGCGATATTGAAAAAGGGGATAAATATATGAAGGTGTACAAACAAATGAAAATGTATAATGACGACGAGCTAAACCCAGTACTTCGTTCGCAGAAATAAAATTCTTGCTTTAGCAGGAATCTCATCCTCATAGTTGAGATGTCAGAACCACAAAAAAACATTCTAGTTATTCGCCTTTCAGCAATGGGAGACGTGGCTATGACGGTTCCTGTATTACGCGCACTTAAAGAGCAACATCCAGAACTTAAAATCTCCGTTTTAACTCGCGCTTTTTTTAAACCCTTTTTTAGGGATTTAATTGGTGTTGAGGTGGTCATTGCCGATGTAAAGGGAAAACATAAAGGCGTGTATGGTCTGTATAAACTAGCAAGAACACTTAACAAAAAGCAGTTTTATGTTATTGCCGATTTACACAATGTGCTTAGAAGTAAAATTTTAAAGAAATTTATTAGGTGTAAACGATTCATTTCTATTTATAAAGGTAGAAAAGAAAAAAAGCAATTAATCAGCGGTAAATTATTTGAAAAACTTAAAACAACACATCAGCGTTATGCAGATGTGTTCGAAGCATTAGGCTATAAAATTGATTTAAATAAACCGAAATTCCCCAAAAAGATAGAGCTAAATGATAAGTTGAAAAAATTTATGGGTAATACTGAATTAAAACCTATTGCCATAGCGCCTTTCGCTGCTCATGAAGGCAAAATGTACCCTTTACATTTAATGAAAGAAGTCATTCAAGAGCTAACTAAAGATTATCATGTGTTATTATTTGGTGGAGGAACTAAAGAAATTGAAGTACTTAATGAAATTGAAAACACAAATAAAAATACCGTAAATCTTGCCGGAAAATTATCGCTTGATGAAGAAATGGATATCATTTCTAATGTTGATGTGATGCTTTCAATGGATTCTGGGAACGCACACATCGCTGCTATGTTGGGCGTCAAAGTAATCACTATTTGGGGTGTTACCCATCCGTATTCTGGCTTTATGCCTTTTAATCAACCTTCAGATTATGCCTTACTTCCTGATAGAGAAAAGTTTCCGTTAATTCCAACTTCTGTATTTGGAAATAAATACCCCGAAGCTTACAAGAATGTGGCTGGTACAATTAGCCCTAAACAGGTAGTTCAAAAAATTAAATCTATAATCTAACAGTTACGGTTTAAAGTTAAACATCATCATAATCTACAACAATTGTGGGTGTTGTTGGGTGTGCTTGACAGGTAAGAATTAACCCTTCGGCAACTTCACTTTCCGTTAAAATATTATTTTGTCGCATAGTGGCTTCACCTTCTGTAATTCTGGCTAAACAACTACTACAAATACCGCCTTGACAAGAATACGGTGCATCTAAATCTTCATCAAGAGCTGCTTCAAGAATGGTTTGTTTTTGAGACATCTCAAAAGTGGTAGTATCTTCATCAACAGTTATGGTAATGCTAGTGGTGCCAGAGGCAACTTTTTCTTCTTTCACATCAGCTGTTTTAGCAGCTTTAAACAGTTCAAAATGAATGCGGTCTTTGTCTAATCCATGGTCAGTTAAAACATTTTTAACCGTATGAATCATGGCTTCTGGTCCGCATAAATAGTAGGCATCAACTTCAATATGCTTGTGTTTATTTTTCATGACATAGTTAACCGTACTTTTTTCAATACGTCCAAAAATGGAATCGTCTTCATCTTGCTGACTAAAAACAAACTGAATAGAAAATCGCTCTTTATATTCGTGTTGAAGTTCTAACAATTCGTTTAAAAACATAGTGTCGTCGGTGGTTTTATTACCGTAAACTAGAATAACTTTGCTATGTATTTCTTCTTCTAGAGCGCACTTAATTATGCTTAGTATAGGTGTAATGCCACTACCAGCAGCAAAAAGCGCGATATTTTTAGTCTTAGAATCGTTTGGTTCAAAAATGAAACGTCCTTTAGGCGGAGCAACCTCAATAGTGTCGCCCACTTTTAAAGTATTATTTGCAAATGCTGAAAATGTGCCATCCTTAACTTCTTTTACAGCAACTTTTAATTCGCCACTTTTTGGAGATACACAAAGCGAATAATCACGACGCACTTCATTTCCTTCAATTTCTGTTTTGAGGGTAATATATTGTCCTGCTTTAAATTGAAATGTATTTTTAAGATTTTCGGGAAGATTAAAAGAAATACTTATCGCTTTGGCTGTTTCTCTTGTTATGTTTTTTACTGAAAGTTTATAGAATGATGACATATAGAATAGTTTTAGGCAAAAATAGTGAAGCCATTAAATAAACGGTAAGTTTTTTCGATAAAAAACTATATATAATATATAAATGCATAAATAAATTATGTATTATATTTGAAGTAGTATGAAAAACTCTAATTTATATAAAGGCAGTTTAGTTACAATTCTTTTGAAGCTTTTAAACGAGCATGACAAGATGTATGGCTATGAAATTACTCAAAGAGTATTTGAAATCACAAACGGAGAGCTTAAACTTACCGAAGGCGCCTTGTATCCTGCACTTCATAAGCTTGAAGACCAAGACTTAGTGGAAGTTGAAATTGTAAAAATTGGCAAAAGAATTCGTAAATATTATCGATTAACTGAAGCAGGAACCAAAGAAACGGTAAAAAAATTGGCCGAATTAGAAAGTTACATGAAAAACATGAGGGCGTTAATTAACCCTAAATTTCGTGAGAAATTACATTAATTTCTTAAAATTGTAAAAAAAATGTAACAATACGTAACTGAACAGTACTTACTTATTGTAAAACTTAAACCATCAAGATATGATTAAACGATTTTTAATGCTAGAATGGAAATCTTTTTTTAGATCAGCAAGTTTTGGAAAAAGTTTGGGTATTAAAATATTCATGGGCTTTTTAAGCCTTTATTTTATTGCGATGTTTTTAGGAATGGGGGTGTTATTATTTCCCGGACTTAAAAAAATGTATCCAGAGCAAGATCCTCTAATCATTGTGAATAGTTTACTGTTCTATTGGATTTTGTTTGATTTGGTTTTTCGTTTTTTCTTCCAAAAATTACCAGTCATGTCGGTAAAACCATTATTAACACTTCCTGTTAAAAGAAGTAAGGTGGTTAACTATGTTTTAGGTAAATCGGCATTTTCATTTTTTAATTTTCTGCCTCTATTCGCTATTGTCCCGTTCGGTATCACATTAATCTATCATGATTATCCCATGGTAAACGTACTTATCTGGATGTTAGCTTTAGTCGTCGTGGTTTTAATTATTAATTTTTTAAACTTCATAATAGAAAGTTTTTCTTCAGAAAAGGAACTGTCTTTTCTACCTATAATTGTTATCGCAGGAGGTTTCTATGCACTCAATCATTTTAATATTATATCATTTAATAGAATAATTGGAAACGCCTTTGACACTTTATATAATCAACCACTTCTAATTACTGCCCCAATAATACTTTTGGTATTATGTTATTTGTTCAACTTTAAAATTTTAAGGCAAAAACTGTTTTTAGATTCTGGTCTAAAAACAAAAATTAAAGAAGTTAATGCTTCAAATTTAGAATGGACAAAAAACTTTGGAGATATCGCTCCTTTTATGCAGCTTGATTTAAAGTTGATTTGGCGAAACAAACGCACAAAATCTTCAGTATGGATGTTGGCTATTGGCTTATTGTATGGTTTGTTTTTCTATCCGCAACCAACCTATCAAAATCTACCTTGGTTTTTTGTGTTTATTGGCGTGTTTTCAACAGGCATCTTCCTTATTAATTTCGGGCAGTTTATTCCAGCTTGGGACAGTGGATATTACAAACTACTCATGAGTCAAAACATTAAATACGAGCAGTATTTGAAATCTAAATTCACGTTGATGGCAGTTAGCGTCTTGATATTGTTTGTTTTAGGCATTCCTTACGTGTTTTTCGGGTGGAAAATATTATTAGCACATTTTGCGGCGGCCATTTATAACGTGGGGGTAAATACACATGTTATTTTATATGGTGGTTCTTTCAACAGAAAAAAAATAGATTTAAGTCAAAAGGCGGCCTTTAATTATCAAGGAACTGGCGCTGTACAATGGCTAATTGGTATTCCGCTCTTGCTCTTACCAATGGGTTTATTTGCTGCATGCTATTTTTTAGTAGGCTTCGAAATAGCTTGCTTAGTTTTAATGATTTTAGGAATTATTGGCATTGTATTGCATCAAAAACTAATGAAATTCATTACTCAGAAATACTTAGATTCAAAATATAAAATGATTGACGCATTCAATCAAAATAATTAAAATAATTATCATGATAACAACTTCTAACTTAACTAAAAAATACAGCGGTAATCAAGTTTTGAAAATTGATTCTTTAGATATTCCTAAAGGGCAAAGTTTTGGTTTGGTTGGTAATAATGGCGCAGGAAAAACGACCTATTTCAGTTTGCTTTTAGATTTGATTCAGCCAACTACAGGATTCATAAAAAATAATGGCGTACAAGTTGATAAAAGTGAAGATTGGAAACCTTTTACATCGGCATTTATTGATGAGAGCTTTTTAATTGGGTATTTAACTCCAGAAGAATATTTTTATTTTATTGGCGAATTACGCGGACAAAATAAAGCCGATGTAGATACTCTTGTAGCAAAGTTTGAAGACTTTTTTCATGGCGAAATCATCGGGCAAAAAAAGTATTTGCGCGATTTAAGTAAAGGAAATCAAAAAAAGGCTGGTATTATTGCCGCATTAATTGGTAACCCCGAAGTCATTATTCTAGATGAACCCTTCGCGAACTTAGACCCTACAACACAAATAAGATTAAAAAGTATTGTTAAAGAATTAGCCCAAAAACAGGGTGTTACCGTTTTAATTTCTAGTCATGATTTAATGCATGTAACCGATGTGTGCGAGCGCATTGTGGTTTTAGATAAAGGTGAGGTTGTGAAAGATTTAGAAACCAGTGCGGCCACTTTAAAAGAACTTGAAGCTCATTTTGCGAACTAATCCTTTTATTTAAAAGTCATTACATTTTTTAGGTAAATAGAAAAAGATGCTTATTTTTACCATTCTATATAATAATAACGGCAGTTTACAGTTATTTAGTCTAAAAAAAACAAGCATTGAAAACACCCAATAAAACCATACTACTCGTTCTTTTCTTAGCCATAGTTGCATTAAGTTGTTCTAGGAAAAAGGATAAATTTATAAATCGAAATTTTCATGCTGTTACCGCCGAATATAATGCGTTATTTAATGGTTACAATGCTTTAGAGCAAGGAAAAACTTCACTTAACGAGGCTTATTTTGACAATTACTGGGAAATATTACCCATAGAGCGCATGCAGATTTTTGAAGATGTTGTGCTTCCTGGTCAATCTAAAAACGAAAACTTTTCTAAAGCTGAAGAAAAAGCAGTAAAAGCCATTCAGAAGCATAGCATGAATATTGATGGTAAGGAGAAAAACCCGCAAATGGATGAAGCCTATTTGCTGTTAGGAAAAGCTAGGTATTTCGATCAGCGCTTTGTACCAGCACTTGAAGCTTTCAACTACATACTATACAAATATCCAGCTAGCGATAAAATAAATCAAGCCAAAGTATGGCGCGAAAAAACAAATATTAGATTAGATAACAACGAGCTGGCTATAAAAAATTTAAAACGACTTTTTAAACAAGAAGATTTAGAAGGCCAAGATTTGGCAGACGCCTCTTCAATATTAGCTCAGGCGTATTTAAACGTCAAAATAATTGATACCGCAATCACACAACTAGAAATCGCTTCAAATGCTACGAAAAGTAATGATGAACGCGGTCGATATCGATTCATTCAAGGCCAGTTATACAACCAGCTGGGTTATAAAGATAGCGCAAACATTGCCTTCAATAAGGTGATAGAACTCAATAGAAAAACACCGAGAATCTATATGATATCGGCTTATCTAGAAAAGGTTAAGAACTTCGATTTTGAAAACGGTAATAAGTTAGAAATGAACGAATTATTAGCTGAACTCGAAGAAAACAGGGAAAATCGTCCATTTTTAGACAAAATATATCACCACACGGCAACTTATCATTTAAAAAATGGCTCAGATTCTTTGGCGGTGGCGTATTACAATAAATCGTTAAGAACAGATAGTCGAGACAAATTACTGAAAGCAAAAAACTATGAAACGTTAGGCGACATGTATTTTGATGCTTCTGTTTATGCTGATGCTGGCGAGTATTATGATAGTACTATGAGTAATTTAGTGCTCAACTCAAAACCATACAGAATAATAAAGCGTAAGCGCGATAATTTAGAAGATGTTATTTATTACGAAGCCATTGCGAAGGTAAACGACAGTATCTTAAATTTAGTAAACTTAACAGAAGAAGAAAAATTAACCTATTTCGAAACTTTTGTAAGCGATTTAAAAGCGAAAGCCGAAGCAGAGAAAGAAAAAGAAGAAGCTGCCGAGAGAAATACAGGTTTAGCAACGGTAAATACCATTGGGTCTAGACCAAACAGTTTTAATTCTGCCCCACAATCCAATAATTTTTATTTTTATAATCCAACAACTGTGGCTTATGGGAAAAATGAATTTGTAAAATTTTGGGGAGATAGACCATTAGAAGATAATTGGAGATGGTCTAGTCAAGGCGCTTCAAATACTAGTAATAACAATACTCTTACAAGTGTGCTGGATACGGCCTCAGAAGAAGAACGCTTTGATCCGCAGTTTTACATTTCCAAAATACCTTCCGAAGAAAAAGAAATTGATAGTATTTCAAAAACACGCAATTACGCATATTATCAACTAGGATTAATTTACAAAGAGAAGTTCAAAGAATACGAACTTGCAAAAGATAAATTACAGAATCTTTTAGATAGTAATCCTGAAGAAAGGCTCGTATTACCTTCAAAATATAACTTGTATAAAATATATGAATTATTAGGTGAACAAGATGAAGCTTCAATTGCTAAAGTAGAAATTATTCAAAAATATCCAGATTCAAGATATGCAACCATTTTAAAGAATCCAGAATTGGTTACTGAACGGGATGAAAATAGTCCTGAAAGTTTGTACGAAGCCTTATATATTCAGCATGAAAATCAAGAATATGCAGATGTTATTGCAAAAAGTGAAGAGTATATAAAAACTTTTGATGGCGAACCCATGGTGTCTAAATTCGAATTGCTTAAAGCAACTGCATCTGGGCGTTTACACGGTTATGAAGCTTACCAACAAGCTATTAATTATTTGGCTGTTACTTACGCCAATACACCGGAAGGTAAACAAGCACAACATATTGAGACTAATGTTTTACCTAAATTAGAAAACAAAGAATTTGTTCAAGATACCGATAGTATTCCCGACAATTATAAGGTGGTATTCCGGTTTAATACGGCGCAGCAAGAACAAATAGCTAATTTTAAAGTAACTTTAGACGAAGTTTTAAAAAACGTGAAGTATTATAATTTGAACTCATCTGTAGATGTTTACAATCCAGTAACCAAGTTTGTATTAGTTCACGGGTTAAAAACGGCACAAGTAGCAAAAACCTTTAATCAGTTATTAACTGAAAAAGATCAAAAGAAAATAAAAGCCCCCTATTTTGTAGTATCATCTACAAATTATCAAATCATTCAAATTCATAAAAATTTGGATGCGTATTTGAATATCGATAATAATTAAACTTAACAAAATCATGTTCTCAGAAAACAAAAAGGAAAAACAAATGACTGAAGGCACATCAAACCAAAACATAATTGCTCAAGGCACTAAATTGGTTGGAGACTTTGGTAGCCAAGGCGATTTAAGAATAGACGGTACTATTGAAGGAAACATAAAAACTTCAGGAAAAGTAGTTGTTGGTAAATCCGGACTCATTAAAGGCACATTAAATGGTACAGATGCGTATTTTGAAGGTAAATTTTCTGGTAAACTGGCATTGTCTGGCACATTAACACTAAAAGCTTCTGCACATATTGAAGGTGAGGTTGTTGCCAGCAAATTAGCTGTAGAGCCAGGTGCAACCTTTAACGTTACCTGCGTTATGAAAGGTACTGTAAAAGAAATGAATAATGGCGGACAAGCAGCAATCCAACAACGAAAAGGAGAACCAGAAAAAACAGCTTAAACAAATAGCTGCTTTATCTGGAATTACTATTCAAATGGGCATCACTATATATCTTTTTGTAATATTAGGTAAATGGCTCGATGTTAAATTCGGAAATTCTGGTAAAGTTTTTTTAATTGTTTGCACACTGTTTGGTGTTGCCATTTCTTTGTATGCTGTACTTAAACAAATAAAGAAACTAAATCCTTGACTATTAAAAAACTTGTTTCAAACTGCTTCATTGTGGTTTTTGTTGCTTTAATCGCATTTGTTGCACACCTGCTTCTTAATAATTTGTTTATTGAATCGATTACCGTTAACCAATTAATTTATTCTTATGTGGTTAACGTGATTCTAGCTTGTGGCGTAATAATTCTTCTTTTCGCGTTGCGTAATAAACTAAAGGATCAACTAGGTTTTATCTTTATGGCAGCAAGTATGCTGAAGTTTGTATTCTTTTTTTTTCTTTTTTTCCCGCAGTATAAAGCTGATGGAGTTTTAACCCGATTAGAGTTCTTAACTTTTTTTATTCCTTACGTTATTTGCTTGATTACAGAAAGTGTTATTCTGTCCAAATTTCTCAATCGATTAGACAATTTAAAGCCTTAAAATTGAACGAAGTAAATATTATTAAATTTTCTTTTTTGCTTTTCAGATAAAAACATACCTTTGCACCGATTTTTAAGCCACTATTTATTATAAGTGATATGCAAAATATTATTTCTTTAAAAACTATTTGTCTATTCTTCTTTTTTGTTTCAGCGTCTGTATTCGCAAAAGAAGAACCTAAAGAAGGAGAAAGTGATATAAAAACTGAAATAAAAGAATACATTAATCATCACTTACTTGATTCGCATGATTTTAGTTTAACTTCTTATACAACTGAAAGTGGCGAGCATAAATATATCGGATTTCCTTTGCCGGTTATTTTATGGGATAACGGATTAAAAGTGTTTTCATCTTCAAAATTACACCATGGTGAAAGTGTTGCCGAAGTGGATGGTAATTATTATAAATCTTTTCACGGAAAAATATATAAAACTGATGCGTCTGGAACTATTAATTTAGACGAGCACCATCACGCTACAAACGAAAAACCTTTAGACTTCTCTATAACTAAAAACGTGTTCACCATATTTTTAGTTGGTTTATTAATGTTTTTCATGTTTAGCAGAATGGCTAAAAAATATAAAACAGGAAGTTTACCTAAAGGTATGGGCAGGTTTTTAGAGCCTATCATTTTATATATTAGAGACGATATTGCCATTCCAAATATTGGCGTAAAAAAATATAAAAAATACATGCCATATTTACTAACGGTGTTCTTTTTTGTATGGATTATAAACTTATTAGGGCTTACTCCACTAGGAGTAAATGTTACGAATAACATAGCAGTTACATTGGCATTGGCTTTAATAACTTATTTTCTAACTACTTTTACTGCTAATAAGAATTACTGGGGGCACATTTTCTGGATGCCAGGTGTACCTGTTCCAATGAAAATAATTTTAGCACCAATTGAGTTGCTAGGAACTATAATTAAACCATTCTCTTTAATGATTCGTTTGTATGCAAATATTACTGCAGGACACATTGTATTAATGAGTATTATTGGTTTAATGTTCATATTTAAAAACTGGTTAGGAAGTTCATTGTCATTTGGTTTAGCATTCGCTTTATCATTGCTTGAACTTTTAGTAGCCGCATTACAAGCATATATCTTTACCATGTTATCTGCTTTATATTTCGGGTCGGCTGTTGAAGAACACCATGACGACCACTAAAAAAAGAATGTTTAATTTTTAATATATATATTATGACAGGTTTAAATTTTGTAGGAGCTGGTTTAATTGTTATCGGTGCTGGATTAGGTATTGGTAGAATCGGTGGACAAGCAATGGAAGCTATTGCACGTCAACCAGAAGCTTCTGGAAAAATCCAAACAGCAATGCTTATCGCAGCTGCACTTATTGAAGGTATTGGATTTGCTGCTTTATTTGCAGCTTAAAAAAGCAAAAACAGCTTTAACGGTTGGTTAAAGCTGTTTTTTAAATTTATTATGTATTAAAATCATAGATATAAATGGAGAAGTTAATTAATGAGTTTTCAATAGGGTTATTCTTTTGGCAATTAGTATTGTTCATTGGATTAGTTTTACTTTTAAGAAAATTTGCTTGGAAACCTATTCTTGATGCTGTTGAGAAGCGCGAAGAAGGCATTCAAAATGCATTAGATTCTGCTGAAAAAGCAAAATTAGAAATGGAGAATTTGCAAGCAGATAACCAAAAGCTATTAAAAGAGGCAAGAGCAGAGCGCGAAGAAATGCTTAAAGAAGCACGCGACATGAAAAATAAGATGATCGAAGACGCTAAAACTGAAGCTAGTGAAAGCGCTGCAAAACTTATTGCTCAAGCACAAGCAAGTATAGAATCTGAAAAGAAAGCAGCTATTGCAGAATTAAAATCTCAAGTAGCTAATTTATCAGTTGAAATTGCTGAAAAAGTAGTACGTACTGAATTATCTAACAAAGACAAGCAATTAAAATTGGTTGAAACTATGTTAGGTGAAAAATCATTAAACTAAGTTATAATGGCGGGAGCAAGAGCAGCAATACGTTACGCAAAAGCATTATTAAGTTTAGCTATAGATTCTAAAACAGCCGAGGTTGTAAATAAGGATATGAAGCTAATTGCTGATACTTTAGCGCAAAGTAAAGATTTAAGCGAAGCACTTCAAAGTCCTGTAATTCCTTCTTCAGTCAAAAAATCTACACTTTTAGAGGTGTTTAAAAATGCTAATAAATCAACACTTAGCTTAATAGATACTTTGGTTGCAAATAATAGAATTGATTTATTAAGCAATGTAGCTTTAAAATACAATGCATTATATGATGAGTCTAAAGGAATTCAGTTAGCTACAGTAACCACGGCAGTAGAGTTAACAGCAGATTTAAAAAAGAAGGTATTAGCTAAAGCTAAAGAACTTACGGGAAAAGATGTTGAAGTAGAAAATATTATAGATGAAAGCATTTTAGGTGGTTTCATTTTACGTATTGGAGATATGCAATATAACGCAAGTGTTGCAAATCAATTAAATAATTTAAAACAAGAATTTACATTAAACTAAGACCTTATAGGTCTAAATAAATAATAAGATGGCAGAAGTAAAACCAGCTGAAATATCAGCAATCTTAAAAAAACAACTTTCAGGTTTTGAAGCAAGCGCTTCATTAGATGAAGTAGGAACTGTATTAACTGTAGGAGATGGTATTGTTCGTGCATACGGATTATCTAACGCACAATATGGTGAGTTAGTTGAATTTCAAGGCGGACTAGAAGGTATTGTACTGAATCTTGAAGAAGATAACGTTGGTATTGTATTACTAGGTGCTTCAGTAGGTGTAAGTGAAGGGTCAACTGTAAAACGTACAGGACGTATTGCTTCTATTAATGTTGGTGAAGGTATAGTTGGTCGTGTTGTTGATACTTTAGGTAACCCAATTGATGGTAAAGGACCAATTTCTGGTAAAACTTACGAAATGCCTTTAGAGCGTAAAGCGCCTGGTGTTATTTTCCGTGAGCCCGTTACAGAACCTTTACAAACCGGTATCAAGTCTATTGATGCAATGATTCCTGTTGGTCGTGGTCAACGTGAGTTGGTTATTGGTGACCGTCAAACTGGTAAAACAACAGTTTGTATTGATACCATCTTAAATCAAAAAGAATTTTATGATGCAGGCGAGCCTGTATTCTGTATATATGTTGCTATAGGCCAAAAGGCATCTACAGTAGCAAACATTGCTAAAGTCTTAGAAGAAAGAGGTGCTCTTGCTTATACTACTATTGTAGCTGCAAATGCATCCGATCCTGCTCCAATGCAAGTATACGCTCCTATGGCGGGTGCTGCAATTGGTGAGTATTTTAGAGATACTGGTCGTCCAGCTTTAATCATCTATGATGATTTATCTAAACAAGCCGTAGCTTACCGTGAGGTATCATTATTATTACGTCGTCCACCAGGACGTGAGGCGTATCCAGGTGACGTTTTCTACTTACACTCGAGATTATTAGAGCGTTCTGCAAAAGTGATTAATGATGATGATATTGCAAAAGAAATGAACGATTTACCAGATTCACTAAAACCATTAGTGAAAGGTGGAGGTTCGTTAACGGCTTTACCAATTATTGAAACACAGGCGGGAGACGTTTCTGCTTATATTCCAACAAACGTAATTTCTATTACAGACGGACAAATTTTCTTAGATGGAGATTTATTTAACTCTGGTGTACGTCCAGCAATTAACGTAGGTATTTCGGTATCGCGTGTTGGTGGTAATGCACAGATTAAGTCTATGAAAAAAGTAGCAGGTACATTAAAACTAGATCAAGCACAATTCCGTGAGTTAGAAGCTTTCGCGAAGTTTGGTTCAGATTTAGATGCCGTTACTTTAAATGTAATTGAAAAAGGTAAACGTAACGTTGAAATCTTAAAGCAAGCTCAAAACGATCCGTTTACTGTTGAAGATCAAGTTGCTATAATTTATGCTGGATCTAAAAACTTATTAAGAGACGTTCCTGTAAATAAAGTAAAAGAATTCGAAAGAGATTTCATTGAATTCTTAAACGCGAAACACAGAGGTATTTTAGATACTTTAAAAGCAGGTAAATTAACTGATGAGGTTACAGATACATTAACAGCTGTAGCAAAAGATTTATCAGGTAAATATAGAGCTTAAATATAAAAATCTAATGTCACTCTGAGCTTATAGTCGAAGAGTCTTTATAAATTAAAGAATGGCAAACTTAAAAGAAATACGTAACAGAATAACATCGGTATCTTCAACCATGCAGATTACCAGTGCCATGAAAATGGTATCGGCTGCAAAGTTAAAGAAGGCACAAGATGCGATTACTGCAATGCGACCTTATGCAGATAAGTTAACTGAGCTTTTACAAAGTTTAAGTGCTACTTTAGATGCAGATTCTGGAAGTGCATTTTCTGAACAACGCGAATTAAAGAAAGTACTTATTGTTCCAATTACTTCAAATAGAGGTTTGGCAGGTGCTTTTAATTCTAACATCATTAAAGAGGTTAATAGATTAACAGCAGAAACGTATGCAAACCAAGAGGTTTCGTATTTAGCTATTGGAAAAAAGGCAAATGATGCATTTAAGAAAACCAATAAAGTTATTGCTAATAAAAGTGAAATTTTTGACGATTTAACGTTTGATAATGTTGCTGCAATTGCGGAACTTTTAATGGAAAAGTTTGTTGCTGGTGATTTTGATAAAATTGAAATTGTTTACAACAAATTTAAAAACGCAGCTACTCAAATTGTAATGACTGAACAATTTTTGCCTATTGTTCCTGTTGAAGGTGCTGTAAACGCCAATGCGGATTACATTTTTGAGCCTTCAAAATTAGAAATTGTTGAAGAATTAATTCCTAAGTCTTTAAAAACGCAATTGTATAAAGGTATTAGAGATTCTTTTGCTTCTGAGCACGGTGCGCGTATGACTGCAATGCACAAAGCAACTGATAACGCAACAGAGTTAAGAGATCAATTGAAATTAACCTATAACAAAGCACGTCAGGCCGCTATTACCAATGAAATCTTAGAGATTGTTGGTGGTGCCGAAGCTTTGAATAATTAATACATTCCGGTTACAGTAGTAATCTTAACAAATAAATAGATAAACCTAACTTTAGCGAGTTAGGTTTTTTTGTTATAAAAGCCTTATTTTTAACCGGATAAACACATAACTTTTTTGAGCGCACTCAAATCCTTATTTAAACAAACATTCATCTATGGTTTAGCAACGGTGCTTCCTAGAATGTTAAGCTTTTTATTGGTGCCACTTTACACAACCGAAGGTGTCCTTTCTTCCGTTGCCGAGTACGGCGAAGTTTCTGTAATTTTCTCCTATTTCGTGCTATTCAATGTAATTCTGGCCTACGGTATGGAAACTGCTTTTTTCAGGTTTTTTAACAAAGAAGACGATAAAAATAGCGTAACCAGTACAGCGGCAATTTCATTACTACTTACTTCAATTGGTTTTTTTGTGCTCGGGTTTTTATTCAAAAATCAGATTTCAAACTTAATCGCTATCGATGTCAAATATATTAAGCTAGTCATATGGATTTTATTGTTCGATGCCTTAGTTATTATACCCTTTGCATGGTTAAGAGCAAACGAAAAACCCATGCGATATGCAGTTATTAAAATCTTCAATGTCGTTGTAAATATTGGATTAAACTTATTCTTTTTATTAGCATTGAAGGGTTTAGCGTCCAATAATGCGCTTTTTGAAAGTATATATATTCCAAACTTTGAAATTAATTACATTTTCATAGCCAATTTAATAGCGAGTGGAATGACACTATTGTTAATGTTTCCATTTTATGCGAAAATCAAATATAAATTTGACAATGGCTTATGGAAAAATATGATAAAATACGCGACACCTGTGTTAATAGCAGGTATTGCATTTTCCATTAATGAAACATTTGATAGAATTCTATTAGATTATTTATTACCTGAAAATATTGCCAAAACAGAAATAGGAATGTATTCAGCTTGTTATAAACTAGCATTGTTTATGACGCTTTTTGCTACCGCCTACCGTTTGGGTATCGAACCTTTTTTCTTTAGTCATGCTAAAGCTGAAAACCCTCAAAAGAATTATGCTAGAATATTGGAGTTTTTTGTAGCAATTGGGGCGATTATATTACTTGCCGTTGTTGTATTTGCGGATATTTTAAAACCAATTATTGTAAGAAGTGAAGATTATTGGGAAGCCATGTGGATTGTGCCAATAATTCTTATCGCAAATTTTTGTTTGGGTATTTACCACAATCTTTCGGTTTGGTACAAAATAACAGACAGAACCAAATTTGGTGCCTATATATCGGTTTTCGGCGCATTATTAACCTTAGGATTAAATATATGGTTAATTCCAATTATAAGTTACAAAGGATCTGCTATTGCAACCCTAGCAGCTTATGCTTCTATGATGTTATTGTCTTATTATTTTGGAAGGAAATACTATCCAATACCTTATAACCTTAAAAAAATAGGATTGTATTTACTGGTTTCAGTAGTTTTTTCTATACTAGCTTTTTATCAATATCGAGGTAATTATCTTGTAGGAATTGCGATGTTAATTGTATTTTTGAGCTTAGTGTATTTATCTGAAAAAAAACAGATTAAAGAATTATTAAAAAGATAACATGAAAATTAAAATCATTAACAAATCCAATCATGATTTACCGCATTATGAAACTTTGGCTTCAGCTGGAATGGATTTAAGAGCAAACATTTCAGAGCCAAGAGTTTTGAAACCATTAGAACGCAGTATTGTGGGCACAGGCTTGTTTATGGAGCTTCCAGTGGGTATAGAAGCCCAAGTACGTCCGAGAAGTGGTTTAGCGGCTAAAAAAGGCATTACGGTGCTTAATGCTCCAGGAACTATTGATGCGGATTATAGAGGTGAAGTTGGCGTGATTTTGGTAAATCTTTCAAACGATGAATTCATCATTAATAATGGAGAGCGCATTGCCCAATTAGTAATCGCAAAACACGAACGAGCGGAATGGGAAGAAGTAGAAGTTTTATCTGAAACAGATAGAGGTGAAGGTGGTTTTGGTAGCACAGGTACCAAATAAAACAATTAAACAAATAAACGAATCAGCATTATAAAATGAAAATAATAGTACCAATGGCAGGTCGAGGTTCTCGCCTTAGACCACACAGTTTAACCGTACCAAAACCATTAATACCAGTTGCAGGACAACCTATTGTGCACCGATTGGTTAAAGATATCGCCAAAGTTTTAAAACAACCAATTGAAGAAATTGCTTTTGTTTTAGGCGACCCAGCGTGGTTTGATGATGATGTGGTTTCAAAACTTGAGGATTTGGCTAAAAGTTTAGGTGCCAAAGCATCGATTTATAGACAAGACAAACCGCTTGGAACGGGTCATGCTATTATGTGCGCTAAACCGTCATTGTCAGGGCCAGCAGTTATTGCATATGCGGATACCTTGATAAGAGCAGAGTTTGATTTAGACCCAACGGCAGATAGCGTGATTTGGACTAAGCAAGTAGATAATCCTGAATCCTATGGTGTTGTTAAGTTAAATGCGAACCAAGAAATTGTAGAGTTGGTTGAAAAACCGAAAACTTTTGTAAGCGACCAAGCTGTTATTGGTATTTACTATTTTAAAGATGTTGCTGTCTTAAAAGGAAAACTACAAGAAATATTAGACGAAAACGTTATGAATGGTGGCGAGTACCAAATTAACGATGGTATAAAACGCATGATGGCTGATGGAAAAGTTTTTAAAACCGGAACTGTTGATGAATGGATGGATTGTGGAAATAAAGACATTACTATTGAAACTAACCAACGTATGTTGGGGTTTTTAAAAGCTGATGGTGAGGAGCAATTAGTGGCAAATTCGGCGAAATTAGAAAATTCGAAAATTATAGAACCCTGCTTTATTGGCGAAAATGTGGTGCTTAAAAACACAACTATTGGTCCGTTTGTTTCGGTTGGTAATGATTCTTTAATTGAAAACTCAACCGTTAAAAATAGCTTAATACAAAGCCATACAAGCATAAAAAACGCTAATTTAGATCAAGCTATGATTGGTAATCATGTAAAGTATAACGGCGAATTTAAAGCAATAAGTATTGGCGATTATTCTGTTTTAGAATAATGCTTGTAAAGGCAGGTGTCTCATAAATTTGAGTTTGGAATACAATTTGAAGTTATTACTTATGTATATAAACTTGCTGCCCGAGCTAGGGATAGAAGCGTTATCCTTTTTTGATTCTATCGAAACCAAAATATTTTTGGTTGAATAGACCAAAGCGAAGCTTTAAAAAAAGATATAGCGTATAGCCAGACCTATAGGTAACCTGACTGCCGACAGGCAGGCGCCCAAATTATTATTAATGAAAAGAAATTTCTATATCATCATTTTTTTCTTCGGAATGTTTTTGCTTCCGCAGATAAACTATGCTCAAGTGGATTTTAACAAAACACCCGATGACGATTTAGGTGATCATGAAGACAGGTTTCAGGAGTTGTTTTACGAGGGTTTAAAGCAAAAAGGCATTGAAAATTATGATAGAGCTGCAGAAGCGTTTCTAAAATGTATAGAACTTGATAAAACGGTACCTGTTTTGTATTTTGAATTGGGTAAAAGTTATAATAAGCTTAAAAATTTTGGTGCCGCTGAAGACGCCCTAAAAAAGGCAGTTGATAAAGACCCAGATAACGAATGGTTTTTAGATGAGCTTTATGGATTCTACACCTCTCAAAACGAACAGGAAAAGGCTATCAAAACAGTGCAGCAACTGGTTAGGTTTCACCCAGATTATAAAGAAGATTTGGCATCGCTTTATGTGCAAACCAAAAAGTACGACAAGGCGTTGGAGATTCTGGATGCTTTAGATGCGGAGTTTGGTGTATCGGTAAATAGAGACATTTTACGTAATAGAATTTATGATGCAACCGGACGTAAAAAAGATCAAATTAAAAACTTAGAGTCACGCGTAGAAAATAACCCCGATAAAGAGTCAAATTACCTTGCGCTTATTTTGCGTTACAGTGAAAATAACGAAACAGAAAAGGCTTTTGAAACCGCAAAGGAGTTATTAAAAATAAACCCCAATTCTCAATTAGTACATTTGGCTTTATATAAATTTTATTTAGATGATAATGATGCTGAAAAATCTATTGAATCTATGAAAGTGGTTATTAAAAGCACTCAAATTAAACCTGAAGCGAAGCTAAAAGTACTTACAGATTTTGTAAAATTTGTAAAAGCAAATCCGGAGTATGAAGCAGATTTGATTGAAGCTACAAGTTTGGTAAGCGATACCAATAATAGTAAAACCATTATCGAGTTAGGGCAATATTATTTAAGTAGGAATAACAAAGAAAAGGCCTTAGAACAGTTTGAAGAAGCCTTAAAACTAGAGCCTAATAATTTTGAAGTTTTAAAAAACACCTTACTGTTATATATTGATTTAAAAAAGTTTGATTTGGCAAAGGTAGAGAGTAATAAGGCTCTCGAAAGTTTCCCATCTCAACCCTTACTTTACTTGATAAATGGTGTATCCTTAAACGAATTAAACCAACCTAAAGATGCCTTAGAAGTTTTAGAAACAGGTTTAGATTACCTTATTGACGACACTAAAATGGAAGCCGATTTTTATAACCAATTAAGTAAAGCATATACTTTGCTAAACAATACCGATAAAGCAAAAACGTTTAGTGATAAGGCAAAACAGTTACAATCCCCAAATTAATGCATACATACCATAAACTTTTTATAGGCTTGTTAGCCATGTTGCTGATAAATTGTAAATCTGCAAAAACCATTACTAATGGTGAGGCTAATTTTAATTTATCTACCAAACAATTAATAAAAGCAAACACAAAACAAGCTGCTACTTTTAGCACGCTTCAAGCAAAACTAAAAATTACGTATACTCAGAAAGGGAAGTCTCAAACACATTCCGTAAATTTTAGAGCTAAAAAAGACGAAGCTTTATGGATTAACGCACCATTCTCTGTAATTAGAGCTATGGTTACTCCAGAAAAAGTAAGCTTTTATAATAAGCTAGACAACACCTACTTTGATGGTGATTATAAATATTTAAGCAATTTATTAGGAACAGAATTAGATTTTGGCAAGGTCCAAAATTTATTGATAGGTGAAACCATTTATAACTTGAAAGATGGCGAATACAAAGCTTCTTCTGATACTGAAAACTATGTTGTACAACCCAAAAAACAGTTAGAATTATTCGAAATTTTCTTTTTGTTGAGTCCGTCGAATTTTAAAGTGAAATCACAACAAATTTCGCAACCAAAGGAGTTTAGACATTTACAGATTGATTATTTAAAATACCAGGATGTTGAAGCACAAATAATACCAGAACTTATAAAAGTAATTGCGGTTGAAGAGCAAGAAGAAATGATTGTAGAGTTAGAAATGAAAAATGTATCTTTAAATGAAAATTTAAGATTCCCGTTTAAAATACCTTCAGGTTTTAAAGAAATTGAGTTATAAATGAAAGTGATGAAGCTTACATACAAACTCGTTTTTATACTCGGATTTTTATTTGCTACCAGTTTATCATTTGCTCAAAACGATAAACAAAAAGAGCTAGAAACACGCCGACAAGAGCTGCGCAGAGAAATCCAGAAAATTAATGAATTGCGTGATGCCAATAAATCGAAGGCAAAATCTGAATTGTCTTTAATTGAAGATTTTAACTATAAAATTAGTGTGCTTTCAAATTTAATTAAGGTCACTAACCAGCAAGCTAATTTGTTAACACGAGAGATAGCTTCTAATCAAAACAAAATAACGAGTTTAAGAGACGAATTAAAGCAGCTTAAGGAAGATTATGCTGCAATGATAGTGAAGTCTTATAAAAGTAAAAACCAGCAAAGTAGAATCATGTTTTTGCTGTCTTCTGAAAACTTTAAACAAGCTTATAAGCGATTGCAGTATATCAAGCAATACTCAGATCACCAAAAGCAGCAAGGCGAAATTATAAAGGCTAAAACGCAAGAGCTACAAGACACAAATGCCAGTTTGTTAAAGCAACAGGAAGAAAAAAAGAAGTTAATAGCTGAAAATAGAGTCGTTCAAAAATCCTTAGAGTCAGAGCGCCAGCAACACCAATCTGTTATGAATTCTATTCAAAAGAATTTGTCAAGATATGCAGCTCAAATAAAAGAAAAGCAACGAGAGGCCGATAGAATTGATAGAGAAATAGATAGAATTATAAAAGCGGCCATAGCTAGATCGAATACCAAAGCAGGTAATAGCGCAAGCTCAAAATCGTTTGCTTTAACCGCAGAAGAAAAGGTGTTGGCTTCAAATTTTATTTCGAATAAAGGCAAGTTACCGTGGCCAGTAGAAAAAGGTTTTGTGCGCTTAGGTTATGGCACACAACCACATCCTATTGATAGATCGTTGACAATAAAAAGTAACGGTGTGCGTATTGCAACCGAAAAAGGAGCTAAAGCCAGAGCGGTTTTTGATGGTGAGGTAAGTGAGATTTTGAAGATGAGAAACGTTAACCCCATTGTTATGATTAGGCACGGAAATTATTTAACGCTGTATAGAAATTTATCTGAAGTTTACGTGAAAAAGGGTGATAAAGTAAAAACCAAACAGGTTATTGGCGAGGTATTTACAAACCCAACAAACGGTGAAACCATATTAAGTTTTACATTGTCAAAAGGTACTGCCACCGAAAATCCTGCAAGCTGGATTTATAAGATGTGACACGAAGTGTAATCCTGAGCTTGTTTCAGGATCTCATTGAATAAAAAATTCCTGCTTTAGCAGGAATCTTATGAAATTATACTTTTACAAAAACATAACCTCTTCGTGTTTTTCTGTAATGTTTTCCATTCCAAAAATAGTAACGATTACCTTTTACTATAACTGTTTTATAATGTTTTGGTGCTGTTTTTACAACGGTTACTGAACTAGGGTTTGCAACAACTCGCGTAGCACATGATGTGAATGACATTATACAGATAACTGATAATGAAATAAATAAAGTTCTCATAGCAATATGATTTTGGGTTTTACTATAAGACTTTGTATTTTAAAAAAGGTTTAATCAAACAACGCTTTTAACTCGGTAGCATCGTTAGGTTTTATTTTGCCAGCGAGCAATAAACTTAGTTGCTTGCGACGTAAAGCGGCATTGAATCGTTGAATTTCTATTTTGGTTTCGGGAGTTACTTCTGGCACTTGTACTGGCCGTCCAGTTTCGTCTACAGCTACAAAGGTGTAAATAGCTTCGTTGGCCTTGGTTTTTTCTCCAGATTCGCGATCTTCAATCCAAACATCAATAAAAATTTCCATGGAGGTATTAAAGGCGCGAGATACCTTAGCTTCAACAGTTACAACACTTCCTAAAGGCACAGCTCTATTAAATGCTACATGGTTTACCGATGCGGTAACAACAATGCGTCTGGAATGGCGTCTGGCCGCAATACTTGCTGCACGATCCATACGTGCTAAGAGTTCGCCACCAAATAAGTTGTTTAACGGATTGGTTTCACTGGGTAAAACTAAGTCTGTAAGTGTTGTTTTTGATTGTTCGGGTGTTTTTGCCTTCATAACGTGTTTTTATGATGCGGCAAAGTTACGTATTAATGCAATAATTTAAAGGGTAAAGCGTATTAAACTAGTCTAACTTTTTAACCAACAACCAAGCATCGCGGTTGTGCGTTTTTTTGATTTCTCGTAGTGCTTTTAAAGCGTCTAGTCTGCCCTCGTAGCTTGCATAAACCACTTGATGTAAACCGTATTTGTTAGCACCAATTTTTCTGGCACTAAAGCCGTCTGCTTTTAGTTGTTTAACACGTTTATTGCAGTTTTCTTCAATCCTAAATGCACCAGCAACAATATGGTAGTTTCCTGTTTGTTTAGTAACATTTAAAGTGACAGCTGGGAATGGATTTAAATTAAAAGTAGCCTGTTGAATTTTAGTATCTAACTCTTGTGCGGCTTGTTCTTGTGCTAGTTGATTATAAGTTTCTATTTGATTGACATAATATTTTGAAGCACCAAAACCACCCAATGTTAAGGCAATTAACGCAACTGCAGCGTATTTTAAGTATGAATTAGACTTGCGTTTTTCTGCCGTAATAGCAATAGGAACCACTTTTTCGATGGCTTCTACTTCTTCTTTGTACACTTCGCGTTTAACATCTGGCGATACAAATTGAGATAAACCAAAAGAATCGGTTAGGTAATTGAGATGATATGTAGGCTCAAATAAAATTTTACCTTCATTATTAAAAACAATCTCACCAATATTTTTAAAAGTAAGGGTTTCTCCTTGTGTTAGGTAAGATTTTAAAATCTTTATACGTTTCGCTATTTTTTTGTTGGCAATTTCGAAAGGAATTTTTTCTACATCGGCAATATAGTTTGCAAGCAACCCGTCATTCTTTTGAATTTGCTCATTAAAAGAGATGACTTTTTTTGGTGCATTAAAAGTATTTGAGGTATCATCAATAGTTGCAGATACGCGTTGCGTTAAAAATGATCCAAACTCAGGAATGGTAACACACTCATATCTATACAGTAAATCGCTTATGTAGGTTTCTAATTGCATGAAAACAAAGTTAAAAAATTGTGCTTTCTAATAAAATTTGGGCTTAACTATTTATTAACAATGCAAAAATTCTTTTATTGCAGCTTCAAAATCAATTGAATAGCATGACAGAAAACGATTTGCTTTACACTTTAGCGCTGCAACATGTACATAATATTGGCGACATTACTGCAAAACGACTCATTTCACATTGTGGTTCTGCCGAAGCGGTTTTAAAGGAAACTAAAAATAATCTATTAAAAATTGATGGCATTGGTAGCGTTACTATAAGCGACTTGTTTAAAACCCATCATTTAAAAGTGGCCGAAAAGGAAATGGTTTTCATAAAGGACAACAACATAAAGGTTTCTTATTTTAAAGACAGCGATTATCCTGAAAAATTAAAACACTGTATTGATAGCCCGATATTATTGTTTGAATCTGGGCAAATTGATTTAAATAACCAACACATCATAAGCATTGTAGGTACTAGAAAAATTACAACTAATGGCATTGCATTTTGTGAAGATTTAATTGAGCAATTAACGCCATACAACCCGATAATAGTTTCTGGGTTTGCTTACGGAACAGATATTACGGCACATAAAGCGGCCATGAAACATAATTTACAAACGATAGCTTGTTTAGCACACGGATTAAATCAAATTTATCCAAAAGTGCATAAAAAATACATGGTAGATATGGAGAAAAACGGTGGATTTTTCTCTGATTTTTGGAGCACCGATAAATTTGATAAACAGAACTTTTTAAAACGAAATAGAATTATTGCAGGTATAAGTGAAGCGACTATAGTTATAGAATCTGCCGAAAAAGGCGGAAGCTTGGTTACCGCAGATATTGCCAATTCCTATAACAGAGATGTGTTTGCAGTACCCGGAAGAATTACAGATAGCCAGAGTATGGGTTGTAACAATTTAATAAAACACCAAAAAGCGCATATGCTTACAACACCTTTAGACATCCCTTATATGTTGAATTGGGAGTTGGAAGATAATAAACAACCTGTAATACAAAAGCAATTATTTGTTGAGTTGGATGCTACCGAGAAAATTATTTATAATTATTTAAAAGATAACGAAAAACAACAGCTCGATATTATTGCTTTACACTGCAATATGCCGATTTTTAAGGTTTCAGGAACACTTTTAAATATGGAATTGAAAGGCGTAATAAGACCGCTTCCCGGGAAATTGTTTGAGGTGATTTAAAAACTTAAATATTAATTTTTAAAACCCAGATATCTTTAAAATCATTGAGCTTTAAGAGTTCTTTCTGTTTCTCATAAATAATATTCGGGTCAGGGTCTGTTTTTAAATAAATGTAAGTCCAGGTATTTTCTGGGTTCACAAAAGATTCTGGTGTGTAACCTTTATTTTTTAAAAAGGCTGTCCAATTATTAGCATTTTGCTCTTTCGAAAAAATGTTAGTCACTAAATAATAACCTTTTTCCACTAATGGAATTGAAATGGATTGTAAATTTTTAATTTTCTCAAGACCTTCATCAACCATTTCGTTATTACTATTATTTAAAATTAAAATAGAATTTTTGTTTTCTGTAACATCCATGTAAATTGGTGATATTTCAGTTTCAAAGGCAACAAAAAACAGGTAAAATTGGTCTGCTTTACTATTAAAACGTATGGTAGCTTCCGATACGTTATGAGAAATTAAAGAATTATTCTCATTAGGTAATTTAAATTTTAAAGCATCAAATCCGAATGTGTTTGTGCTATTCGGATTTCGTTCTTTAAAAATGGTATCATCCAGTGAAATTGTACTATTGAAGAAATTGAATTTTGGTCTTAGACTGTTAAACAAAGGGATATACGTATTGTTTTGGTAGTTATAAAATGAACAATGATCCGATTTAAATTTTTGATCGCCTTCCAAAGCACCAATTAATAATGATGTTTCTATGTTCCCCTCTTCTGGCGATTTAAAATCATAAAACCGAATATCAACAGGTTTTTTAAAGACGTCAACAAAACCATTATAGGAAGTAAAATACTTTGGGGTTGAAGCATCTGTTTTATAAACCACATATAGTAACCAACCACCTGCGGCACCGCCTGCTACAAAACCTTCAGTTGCTTTTATATTGGCAACCGTGTAAGTCCCATTAACCTGAGCATTATTTTTTAAAAGCGAAGTTACATCGGCATAACAAACATAGGGTTTGGTATCTGGAAAAGATTCCTCGTTATTAAAATCGTCAAAAATTATTTTACCATCAATAGGATGATAGGCACCATTAGGGGTTTTGAACAAAATATTGTTTACATTCATAGAGCGATTTTCGCTGCCTTCGTAAACATATTTTTTATAGAGTTTCCCTTTCCTTTTAAAATTTACAACATCCTTCCAGCCTTTATCGTACTTGTAAATAGCGCTCCAGTATAATGCTGCGTATTCAATTTCTGCATCGTTTTCAATAATATTCAAATTAGCTTGACTGGATGAAAAGGTATTTGAATCATCATCAACATCGATATATTGTAATTCAATAAAATCGTTTATAGCGTTTTCATTAAACGGATATTTAGCGTGTGTACTTAGAATATTATTTCCAATTAGTGCCGAATTACCTTTAATATAAATTTTAGTATTAGGAGCAAAGTTTGTTTGCGCAAAACCGTTTGAGAGAAATGCGAGTACGACAACTAAAAAAATATTTTTTTTGTAATTAGTATCCAACTTTCTCGCGAACTCTATTTAAAACACTATCAGCAACTAATTTTGCTTTTTCAGCACCAACAGCGAGTGCTTTATCAATTTCACTTAAGTTGTTCATGTAGTAATTGTAGCGTTCTCTAGGTTCAGCAAAAGTTTCAACAATTAATTCAAATAACGCTTGTTTGGCATGCCCGTAACCATATCCGCCATTTTCATAATTGGCTTTCATTTCAGAAATTTGAGATGCATTAGCCAATAAGCTGTAAATCGCAAAGCAATTGCAAGTTGACCAATCTTTTGGAGCCTCAAGAGGCGTGCTATCGGTTTCAATAGACATGATTTGTTTACGTAGTTTTTTATCATCTAAAAAAATATTGATGATGTTATCTCTACTCTTACTCATTTTTTGACCATCAGTTCCAGGAATAAGTTTGGTGTCTTTTTGAACTTCAGCTTTAGGTAAAACAAAAGTCTCGCCTACTTTAGCGTGAAAACGTGATGCCACATCACGGGTCATTTCTATATGCTGCTCTTGGTCTTTTCCAACAGGAATAATCTCTGCATCATATAATAAAATATCGGCTGCCATAAGCATTGGGTATGTAAATAACCCAGAGTTAACATCTTCTAATCTATCTGCTTTATCTTTAAAACTATGCGCTAAGGTTAATCGCTGATACGGGAAGAAACAGCTTAAATACCAAGAAAGCTCGGTCACTTGAGGGATATCACTCTGTCTGTAAAACACCGTTTTTTCTATGTCTAAGCCAAAAGCTAACCAAGTTGCTGCCGTAGAATAGGTGTTTTCGCGTAAGGTTTTTGCGTCCTTTATTTGAGTTAACGTATGCAAATTTGCTATAAATAAATACGAATCGTTTTCAGATTTTTCGGCCATTTTAATAGCTGGCATAATAGCCCCTAAAATGTTTCCTAAGTGAGGTGTGCCTGTACTTTGTATCCCTGTTAGTATTCTTGCCATAATTTTACCCGTAAAAACAGGTATCTCTTTAAAAGTTAAACGAAAAAAGCAAAGGTAAACGATTTAATAAAATAGCTCAATACAATTATGTATTTTTGAGGCTCATGATTTTATTTAAATACATTTTTTGGTTACTTTATCGTATTTGGTTTTATATTCTTGTAACCTTACCGATTCTAGTGCTTTTTCCAATTCTTTTAATTTCTATTTCAAAAGAATCGTGGTATCCTTTCTTTTTTAAATTGGCTAGATTTTGGGCAAAGTTTATTTTAATTGGGATGGGTTTTGTTTATAGTATTAAACGAGAGCAAATACCAGAGCAAGATAAAAGCTATATGTTTATTGCGAACCATACATCTATGGTAGATATTATGTTAATGCTGGTTTCTGTAAAAAACCCATTTGTGTTTGTTGGTAAGGCAGAATTAGCAAAAATACCGCTATTCGGGTTTTTCTATAAACGTACTTGTATTTTGGTGGACAGAAACTCTGCTAAAAGTAGGCAAGCGGTTTTTTTAAGAGCACAACGACGCTTAAAATCTGGACTAAGTATTTGCATTTTTCCTGAAGGTGGTGTACCAGAAGAACATATCATACTCGATGAATTTAAAGATGGTGCTTTTAGATTGGCTATAAATCATCAAATTCCTATTGTACCAATAACTTTTGCAGATAACAAAAAACGTTTTTCGTACACGTTTTTTAGCGGTGGTCCGGGAAAAATGCGCGTTAAAGTTCATAAATTTTTATCTACTGAAGGCTTAACCATTGAAAATACAAAAACGCTGAATGAAAATGCTAGAACTATTATTTTAAATCAGCTTCAACAATTTAACCCATAAAAAAAACTGCTCGAGGGGACGAGCAGCTTCTTTTTTGATATGAGTTTCGAGCTTAAATAAAACTCATATCTAGATCTAACCAAAAACCTAGAACTTTATAGCAAATCCGGTATAAACACCAATAAAGTATGGTGAAAAATTACCAGAAGTATTATTAAACGTATTAAATTGATATTTGAAAATAGGTTCTAAATTCAAATCGAATCGTTTAGAAACTTTATAGTTTAGACCTAACCCGAAATTCGCACTATAACTTGTTTTATTAATGTTACTAGCCTCACCAAGGTAAGTTCTAGTACCGTTTTCTTCTTGAGAATAAATTTCATTGTCATTTAAAAACAACGAACTAAAACCACCAATTACGTTTACACCAAACTTCTTATCAGAGAGTGTGTATTGAATTTCTAAAGGAATTTCAATGTATCCTAACGCTTGATTAATTGACGCATTACTCGAAGCAATGGATTCGGTGGCATTTGAACTACTTAATGTTTCAGAACTTATAAAAGAAACGTCGTCACTATTTCTATTAGCTCCAGAAACATTTTGCAATGCACTACTACTTGATCTTGAACCGGTAGATTGAAATACAATCACATCATTAGTATTATAGCCTAAGTTCACTCTATTAATACCAGAGCGTATTTTTAGTTTTTTATTTAAAGCATAACTTGCCGCTATTCCATAACTCATATTAATCTCACCAGATTTAGAATTGTTATTAAACTGTGGGTCTATAGATGAGCCTTCTCCAAGCGTATTAAAATAAATAGGCGCTGCGTTTGGTGAAACAGTCCATTTGTTTTTTTGATTATTACTTTCTTCGTCAATAATATCTTTTGAAATATTTATAGCTTCTTCGATAGATAGTTCGTTATTTTCTGAATTTTCATCAACTGTTACGTTATTTTCAATTTCAGAACTAGTATCAGCAATTTTTGTATCGTCTTTTAAAGCATCATTAAGTATAGCTTCAGCTTTTTCTTTGTCAACCAAAAGTGTTTCTGTTACATTTTCAACTTTTACAGTTTCTGATAAATTCGCTACAGAAGTCTTCTCATCAACATTTTTAGGAAGACTGATTTGCTCATTTTTGTCTTCGGAAGCGTTTGCTACAGGATCAGTATTCTGATTATTCAGATTGTTTTTAAGCCTTGTTTTATCAGAAGAAACCAATTTGGATTTACTTTGATTTTTTATTGTTGAAGTATTTGTTTCTGCAACAGTAGTTTCATTTGAAGCATCAATTTGATCTGTAATTAAAGGTGCTTCGGCATTTAGGTTTGAAGTCTTATTTGATTCTTCTTCTTTCGAGTTTTCTAAAACCACTTGATTGGTTTCAGAAGTATCGTTTATATTTTCATTACCAAGAATCGTGTTTTCAGGAATTGTATTTTCTGTTTCAACTATAGGATTGGTTGAGCCTTCTTCAGAGTTATTAAAATAAATCCCGCCAATGGTTAATAAAATAAGCAATGCAGCTGCAATACCAGCATATTGCCACCAAATAGGTACAACGCGTCGCTTTTTCTTTTTTTCATTAAGTTTAGCTTCAATATTTTTCCATACAGCATCGCTAGGTGCAGCTTCAAAATCTTTAAAACCTTCTTGAAAAATTCTGTCTATATGTTTTTTATCACTCATTTATAATGTCTGCGAACGTTGTGTTGTTTTATAATCTTCTATAGTTTGTTTCAAAATTAATCGCGCTCTAGCTAAATTAGATTTTGAGGTTCCTATATTTATTTCTAGCATTTCTGCTATGTCTTTATGCGAATAACCATCAAGTACATAAAGGTTAAAAACCAATCTGTATCTGTCTGGTAATTCTTGAATAATTTTTAATAGATAGTCGATAGAAACGGTATCTTCTTCAACATCTAACTCAACATTCTCAGCTGTATTTTCATTAATTATATCAAAAACTTTTTCGTTTCGGTAACGCTGTAAAACGGTATTTACTGTAATGCGTTTAATCCAACCTTCAAAAGAACCTTTACTTTTATACTGTTCAATTTTATCAAAAATCGTTAAAAATGCGTCTTGCAAATTATCTTCGGCTTCGGCATAGTTCCGCGAATACTTTAAGCAAATAGCGAATAATTTACTCGAAAAGAGTTTATATAATTCACCTTGAGCTTTAGTATCATTAATTTTACAATTTTCTATGAGTTGCTTTAAACTCAATTTTTAAACATGTATTAATTAATTTTTACTCAACTACGGGAACTTCAATGGTTAAATATTGTGTTTCTCCGTTGTCATCTTCACCCTGCCAAAACTTAAAAATGTAAGAGCCATTACTTGTAACATGAAAGTTAAAAGTCGATTCAACTAAGCTCTCTTCTAGGGTTTCACAGTTATTACTATCAAAAACATAAGTTATTGGAGCAACTGTTCTTTCATTATTTTCTTTTAAATAATAAAATTCTTTAAAGGCATGGCAAGTTGAAGGCCTGAAATAAGATACTGTAATGGGGTAGATTTCGCCTAATTCGAATTCTTCAGGAATGTCTACGCTTTCAACAGGTAAAATTTCAAAACTATAACTTGTACCGTCGTCATCGTTTAAATCACAAGATGCACTAAAAATAACAGTTAAACAAAGAACTAATAATTTTTTCATAACAAATAATAAATTGGGGTTTCATACATGTTTGCACTATTTAGATGCAATTGATATGAAAAGGTTGCGCGACATTATAAAAAAATAAGAAGTTATTTGCGATTGAAAAACTGTTTCCTATTAATTGTAGACTAGAAAGGAGAGGGTAAACAGCATGACCAAGAATCTAGAAATAAAAAAATCCCGAATTAACGGGATTTTAAATTATTTTTCTGAGACAGCTTGTCTAACCTTGGCTTCGAGCTCATCCATAAGTTCTGGATTGTCTTTTATTAAGGCTTTTACAGCATCTCTACCTTGACCCAGTTTGGTTTCGTCGTAACTAAACCATGAGCCACTTTTCTTTACAATTTCATGTTCTACAGCTAAGTCTAATATTTCACCAACTTTTGATACGCCTTCGCCATACATAATATCAAATTCAGCCATTTTAAAAGGTGGTGCAACTTTGTTTTTCACCACTTTCACTCTGGTTTTATTTCCAGCAACGTTACCGTCGGTTTCTTTAATTTGAGTTGAACGACGAATATCTAATCGAACAGAAGCATAAAATTTTAACGCATTACCACCTGTTGTCGTTTCTGGATTACCAAACATTACCCCAATTTTTTCTCGTAATTGGTTAATAAATATTACGGTACAATTGGTTTTACTTATAGAGGCGGTAAGTTTTCTTAAGGCTTGAGACATTAAACGTGCGTGAAGTCCCATTTTAGAGTCGCCCATTTCACCTTCAATTTCACTTTTTGGGGTTAATGCCGCAACAGAATCGATAACCACAATATCAATTGCACCAGAACGAATTAAATTATCGGCAATTTCTAAAGCTTGCTCACCATTATCAGGTTGAGAGATAATTAGATTATCAATATCAACACCTAGTTTTTCGGCATAAAAACGATCAAAAGCATGTTCTGCATCAATAAATGCAGCAATACCTCCCGCTTTTTGAGCCTCGGCAATAGCATGCAAAGTTAAGGTGGTTTTACCAGAAGATTCTGGACCATAAATTTCTATAACTCGTCCTCGAGGGTAACCACCCACGCCTAAAGCGATATCTAAACCTAAAGAACCCGACGGAATAGCATCAACATCTACAATTGCAGAGTCGCTCATTTTCATTACGGTTCCTTTTCCGTAGGCTTTATCAAGTTTGTCTAATGTTAGTTTTAGTGCTTTTAATTTGGCTTCTTTTTCGTTGCTCATTTCTATATTTTTCTAAAAAATTGTATGCTAAAATACTATAACTTTTTTCACAATACAATATTATCGCGCAACCTTTATCAACATTTTGCATCTATATAAAAAAGAGGAAAAAATTTGCTATGAAATTTATCCTAAATGGTTTGAAATTTGACTAACTCGAACTAATTATTAGCACTTTAGTTAAGCTAAAGTGCTTTTTTTGTGGATTTTATTGTCCCATCTTCTTAAAAGTGTATTTTTGCACCTTATAAAATATTCTTTAATCTTAAAATTAGTATAGCATGCAACTGTACAATAAATTAAGTGCAAAAGAAAGAGCAGAATTAATCGAGAAAGCTGGCAAAGATCGATTAACACTTTCTTTTTACCAGTACGCCAAAATTGCCAATCCACAAGAATTTAGAGATCAACTATTCATCGTTTGGGATAAACTAGACGTGTTAGGGCGCATTTATGTTGCTAAAGAGGGTATAAATGGGCAGTTATCACTGCCAGCAGACCGTTTTAACGAGTTTAAAGAACACCTCGATACCATTAGTTTTTTAAAAGGCATTCGATTAAACATTGCCGTAGAGCAGGATAACATGTCGTTTTTAAAATTGAAAGTTAAAGTGCGACACAAGATTGTTGCCGATGGATTGAACGATGATACTTTTGATGTGACTAATAAAGGTATTCATGTAGATGCGGATAAGTTTAATGAACTTATTGAAGATGAAAAAACGGTATTGGTTGATATGCGTAACCATTACGAAAGTGAAATCGGGCATTTTAAGAATGCGGTAACCCCCGATGTTGATACGTTTAGAGAATCTCTAGATATTATTGAAGAAGATTTAAAAGACCATAAAGAAGATAAAAATCTAGTAATGTATTGCACTGGTGGTATTCGTTGCGAAAAAGCGAGCGCTTATTTTAAGCATAAAGGATTTAAAAATGTGTTTCAGCTAGAAGGCGGAATTATTGAATACACAAGACAGGTAAATGAAAACAATCTAGACAATAAATTTATTGGAAAGAATTTTGTTTTTGATGAACGTAGAGCCGAAAAAATTAGCGACGATGTTATTGCACAATGTCATCAATGTGGCGAACCTTTTGATGTGCATACCAATTGTGCTAATGATGCTTGCCATTTGTTATTTATTCAATGTGATGCATGTAAAGAAGAAATGAATAATTGCTGTTCAACAAACTGTAAAGAAATACACGCTTTACCATTTGAGGAGCAGAAAGCATTAAGAAAAGGGCAATCCAATAGTAACGACATTTTTAAAAAAGGGCGCGCAGACCATTTACCTTATAAAAAAGACTTGAGAAATATTTTTGAAAACTTGAAAGTCGATAAAAAATAAGTAAAGGTTATGCAGAAGATAGAGTTAATGGCGCCTGCGGGAAATTTTGAATCACTTCAAGCCGCTTTAGATAATGGTGCCGATTCCGTTTATTTTGGTGTTGAACAATTAAACATGCGCGCCAGAGCATCAATAAATTTTACGTTAGATGACTTACAAGAGATTTCAAACCGATGTAAAGCAAAAAATGTCCGAACGTATTTAACCTTAAATACGATTATCTACGATCATGACTTATCAGTAGTAAAAACTTTGATAAATAAGGCTAAAGATGCTAATATTACAGCGGTTATAGCCATGGATCAGGCTGTAATCGCATCGGCAAGAGAGGTTGGTATGGAAGTCCATATTTCAACGCAAATAAACGTTACCAACATTGAAACGGTTAAGTTTTATGCCATGTTTGCAGACACGATGGTACTAAGTCGTGAACTTAGTTTGCGTCAAGTAAAAAAGATATCCGAACAAATAGAAAAGGAACAAATTAAAGGCCCTTCAGGACGTTTGGTTGAAATTGAAATATTCGGTCATGGCGCCCTTTGTATGGCAGTTTCTGGTAAATGTTATATGAGTTTACATTCCCAAAATTCTTCAGCAAACAGAGGTGCTTGTAAGCAAAATTGCAGAAAAAAATACACGGTTATCGATCAAGAAACTGGTTTCGAAATGGAGCTAGATAATGAGTATATCATGTCTCCAAAAGATTTATGTACTATCGATTTTTTAGATGAAGTTGTAGATGCAGGAATAAAAGTATTAAAAATTGAAGGTCGCGGAAGAGCCCCTGAATATGTGGCTAAGGTTATAAAATGCTATCGTGAAGCTATTGATAGTTTAGAGAAAGGTACCTATAGCAAAGAAGAGGTTGTTACTTGGATGCAAAGTTTAGAAACGGTTTACAATCGGGGGTTTTGGAGTGGTTATTATTTAGGACAGAAACTAGGAGAGTGGAGTAAAGGCTCAGGATCTCATGCCACACAAAAGAAAGTGTATATAGGTAAGGGTATGCACTATTTCCCAAAAGCTCATGTAGGCGAATTTAAAATTGAAGCCTATAATATTAAAGTTGGAGATACCGTTCTTATTACAGGGCCAACTACAGGAGCAAAAGAATTTGTTATAGAAGAATTTTTAGTGAACGATAAAAAACTAACTGAAGGCTTAAAAGGCGATTTAGTAACCATAAAACTACCTTTTAGAATTCGTCAGTCCGATAAACTCTATAAAATCGTTGAAAATAAAGTAGAAGCTTAATGGTAGTTATTACATTGCAACGAAATAAGTGTATTGGCTGTAACTACTGCGTGGAGTTGGCACCAAGTCAGTTTCAAATGTCTAAAAAAGACGGTAAAACTGTATTGTTGCATGCCTCAGAAAAAAAAGGTTTTTACACATTAAAATCTAACGATCATTTAATTTTTGAAGCTTGCGATAATGCAGCAAAGGCTTGTCCTGTTAAAATTATTTCGGTAAAAGATGTTTAAAACTAAAACAAAAGACAGGTAACCTAGTCATTGCGCAATGCTATATTTTTGCCAATTATTTTGATACCTTAGTAAAATCATTTATGAACATATACAAACTTTTACAACTCAATCGAAAGATAAAAAACCACAGGATTAAATTTCTAGGGTTATATCTTTTGCACATATTAAACAGGCGTTATTTAGCGGTTAATTTAGACCCAGTTTTGGCTTGTAATCTGCGTTGTAAAATGTGTTATTTTACAGATGAAGAGTATGTAAAAAAGTTAAAAGGTCAATTTAACGAAGAAGAAATTGATCGCGTAGCTAAAACCATTTTTAACCGCGCATTAAAACTTCAAGTCGGTTGTGGTACAGAGCCAACCCTTTATAAAAAACTACCAGAATTAATTGCATTAGGTAAAAAGTATAATGTGCCATATATCTCCCTGACTACAAATGCAAATTTACTGACCGAAGAAAAAATAGAAGCCCTTTTAAAAGCAGGCTTAAATGAGTTTACCATTTCGCTTCATGGCGTAACCAAAGAAAGTTACGAGAATTTCATGGGAAAAGCAGATTATGAAAAGTTTCATGCCGCTTTCAATGCATTCAAAAAGCTAAAACAATTTTATGATTTTAAAGTTCGAATTAACTATACATTCAATAAAGATAATTTTCACGAATTAGAAGAATTTTTTAATCATTTTAATGGCAAAAGCTTCGATATCCTCCAAATACGTCCTATTCAAAAAATAGGAAATACAGCGTATAATGATTTTGATATTTCAAGCTTAGAAGAAGATTATACTAGAATCATAAAAGTAATTACAGATAATTGTAAAACTAATAATATTACCTTATTAGCACCAAATTCTATATCTAAATTAAGTAACAATAACGAAGCTAGTTTTATATTCGATTACACATTTTGCTACGTGTCGCCAACAAGTTTCTGGAAAGAAGGCTTTAATTGGAAAGAAGAGAGTTTTAACGAATTTAGCAAAAAAATAGGATGGAGTAAACTCCTGTTTTCTAATATCTTTAAGTCTAAAAAGCAGCTAAAAACAACCTCAAATAAGCTTAATTATGAAGTTGAGTTTAATTAAAAAATGCTTTGCTTTATAGTCTCTTAGAATAATCTTATATTTACGTCCAAGAACCAGATTTTTTAGAAAATTCATTTCAAAAATCATTTCTTAAATTTTCATTATCAAGTCTTTACGGTAAAGGCAAGATTCAAAATAATTATGAACCATCTTCCGATAGATTTTTAATTCTAATCGGAATCAATATATAAAAATATGGCTTGCGCAAGTTGCTCAACTAAAGACGGCTCACCTAAAGGCTGCAAAAATAATGGTACTTGTGGTACAGATAGTTGCAATAAGTTAACCGTTTTTGATTGGTTAGCAAACATGTCTCTTCCTAACGGCGAAAAACCATTTAATTGGGTTGAGGTTCGTTATAAAAACGGTAGAAAAGAGTACTACCACAACACAGAGAATTTAACTTTAAGTATTGGCGATATTGTGGCAACACAAGCTAAAGCGGGTCATGATATTGGAATGGTAACCCTTACGGGGGAATTGGTGCGCGTACAAATGAAGCGTAAAAATATCCCAGAAAATGTTGAAGAAGCCTTAAAAATTTACCGAAAAGCAAGTCAGAAAGATATCGATATTTGGTCAGCAGCACGCGATAAAGAAGAGCCTATGAAGGTTCGAGCACGTCAGTTTGCAATCGATTTGAAACTTCAAATGAAAATTTCTGATATCGAATTTCAAGGCGATGCTAGTAAAGCTACATTTTATTATACGGCCGAAGAGCGCGTAGACTTTCGTGAATTAATTAAAGTTTTTGCTCGAGAATTTAGAACACGTATTGAAATGAAACAAGTTGGGTTTCGTCAAGAAGCTGCAAGACTTGGTGGTATTGGTTCTTGTGGTCGAGAACTATGTTGTTCTACATGGTTAACAGATTTTAGGTCGGTAAGCACTTCGGCTGCTCGTTATCAGCAATTATCACTAAATCCGCAAAAACTAGCAGGACAATGTGGTAAACTAAAATGTTGTTTAAATTACGAGTTAGACACGTATTTAGATGCCCTGAAAGACTTTCCAAAAACAGACACCAAACTTTACACAGAAAAAGGAACTGCGGTTTGCCAAAAAACAGATATTTTTAAAGGACATATGTGGTATGCCTATGAAGGTGAATGGATGAATTGGCACAAAATTACTACCGAGCAGGCCAATGAAATTATTGAATTAAATAAACAAAAGAAAAAAGTAGCTAGCCTCGAAGAATACGCGTCAGATGTGGTGGAAGACACTAAAACCGAATTTGAAAACGTTGTAGGTCAAGATAGTTTAACACGTTTTGATGGTCCAAAAGGCAATAAAAAACGTAGAAATAATAGAAGGAAAGGTAATCAAGGGAGAAAGAAAACAGGTCCAAAAGACCAGGCGCCATCCAATAATAAGCCTAACCAACAAAAACCTAGAAAAAACAATAAAAGAAAACCACAAAACAGTAAAAATGCTGCAAAATAGATTCTTGTTATTTTTATTAATGTTTTCTTTTATCGTAGTGTCATGCGATTCTAACAGTGTTTATGATAATTATAAATCTGTTCCAAATGCGTGGCATAAAGATTCTATTGTAAGTTTCAAAATAAACCCACCAGACTCAACTAAGGCGTATAATCTTTTTGTTAATCTTAGAAATACCAATGCCTATAAATACAACAACTTATTTTTAATTGTTGAAATGGTATTTCCGCACGGAAAAACAATAAAAGACACTTTAGAATATAAAATGGCAGAACCTAGTGGCAAGCTTTTAGGTGAAGGTTACATGGATATTAAAGAAAATAAATTGTGGTATAAGGAAAAGGTTGTTTTTTCAGAAGCAGGAGAATATATTGTTAACATACAGCATGCCATGAGAGAAAATGGTAAAGTAAATGGCGTTGAAGAGCTAGAAGGTGTTACAGATATTGGCTTTAGAATTGAAAATCCTATCACAAAATAAAACTTGTCACACAGAGAGAAATCGAAGTGTTTTTTAATTAGAACGACATGGCAAAAACAAAAAAAGAGACAAAAGGAGTACAAGATTTTTCAAAATATATCCGTTGGTTTTGGATGGTATTTATAGGTGGCATATTAGCTGTTCTATTAATATTTTTATTAGCTTCTTGGGGCGCGTTCGGTGAAATGCCAGACCATACACAGCTGGAGAATCCTAGAACTAATTTAGCTACTGAAATTATTTCTTCAGACGGTCAAACTTTAGGTAAATTTTATTTTAATGATAACAGAACACCGGTAAGTTATAGCGAATTACCTCAAAACCTAGTTGATGCATTAATAGCTACTGAAGATGCGCGTTTTCATGAGCATTCAGGAATCGATGGCAGAGGGACTTTAAGAGCATTTATAACATTAGGAAGCGGTGGTGGAGCGAGTACCATTTCGCAACAACTCGCTAAACAATTATTTCATGGTGAAGGGTCAACAAATATTGTAAAACGTGTACTTCAAAAAGCTAAGGAGTGGATTATCGCTATTCGTCTAGAACGTCAATACACCAAAGAAGAAATTATAGCTCAGTATTTCAACATTTATGATTTTGGGAATAATGCCGATGGTATTCGTAGTGCATCCAGAATCTATTTCAATAAAGAACCTAAACAGTTAGACTTAAAAGAATCTGCAATGTTAGTAGGGATGTTTAAAAACTCATCTTTATATAACCCTAGAAGAAATCCTGTTGGTGTAAAAAATAGACGAAATGTAGTATTATATCAGCTGGAAAAATACGGATACATTTCAGAAAAAGTTAAAGATTCGTTGCAACAAACGGAGTTAGATTTAGATTATTCACCAGAATCGCACCGCGAAGGTATTGCAACTTATTTTAGAGGTTATTTAGATGGATTCATGAAAGATTGGATTAAGAATAATCCAAAACCTGACGGCACTAAATGGAATTTATACAACGATGGTTTAAAAATTTATACCACGATTGATTCCCGAATGCAAAAACATGCTGAAGATGCGGTTCAACAACATATGCCAAGGTTACAAGCAGAATTCTTTGTTCAAAATACACCAAAAAGAAACCCAACAGCTCCTTTTTTAGATTTAGAGCTAGAAGAAATTGATGCATTGCTTAATAGAGGAATGAAACAATCAGAACGATGGAGAAAAATGAAATACGATTTAAAAAAATCGAATAAGGAAATCATAGAATCTTTTCAAAAGCCAACAAAAATGAGTGTTTTTACTTGGAAAGATGGTAAAGCTTCAGAGGTAGATACGCTTATGAAACCAATTGATTCTATGCGTTATTATAAGTCATTTTTAAGAACAGGGATGATGTCTATGAATCCACAAACTGGTCATGTAAAAGCTTGGGTTGGCGGTATAAATTATAGGCATTTTCAATATGATATGGTGAAACAAGGTAAGCGGCAAATTGGTTCAACATTTAAACCATTTGTATATACAGCTGCAATAGATCAATTGCACTATTCGCCATGCGATGAATTTCCAGATGTACCGTATTGTATCGAAGCCAATAAATATGGAAACCCAGAAGAGTGGTGTCCTAAAAATTCTGGACACAATTACGGTGGAACTAGAACTTTAAAAAATGCCTTGGCAAATTCTGTAAACACGGTAACAGCACAATTGATTGATAAAGTAGGTCCTCAAACCGTTGTTAATTTAGCTAATAAATTGGGTATAGAATCTGAAATGCTTCCGGTGCCATCTATAGCACTTGGAACGCCAGATATTAGCGTATACGAAATGGTAGGTGCTTATTCAGCATTTGCAAATCAAGGAGTTTATACAAAACCTGTTATGGTAACTAGCATTGAAGATAAAAACGGAACCATTTTATATCAATTCAAACCTGAAACGCGTGATGTTTTGAGTGAAGAAACTGCCTATGTGGCGGTTAAGCTTATGGAAGGCGTAACGCAGGTTGGTTCTGGAGCTAGATTAAGACACAATTGGGCTAAAAATGTAACCGAATATAAAGAGGTGATCACAGGATATCCATACGAACTTACAAATCCTATAGCAGGAAAAACAGGAACCACCCAAAACCAAAGTGATGGTTGGTTTATGGGTATGGTACCCAATTTAGTTACTGGTGTTTGGGTAGGAGCCGAAGATCGAGCAGCACATTTTAAAACCATAACTTACGGACAGGGAGCTGCTATGGCCTTACCTATATGGGGTATTTATATGAAAAATTGTTATGCTGATCAGGATTTGAATATCTCCAAAGAAGAATTTGAAGCACCAGAAAATTTAACGATAAATGTAGATTGTGCGAACCATAATTCAGATACAACTGAAGAAGATTCAGATGAAGAAACACCTGAAGATTTAGACTTCGGATAAAATATTTAAGAATTCATTAAATTGATTAAAACCGTTCTGAAAAGAGCGGTTTTTTATTTATCAGAAATTTAGACTTATCATTCAATTATTCGTAAATTTATACAGTAAAAACTGAATAATAATGATTAATAAGAAAGTAGCCAACGTTCAAGAAGCTTTAAATGGAGTTTCCAACAACATGACTTTTATGTTTGGGGGTTTCGGCCTTAGCGGAATTCCTGAAAATGCAATAGCTGAATTAGTAAAATTAGGGGTAAGCGGTTTAACTTGTATCTCTAACAACGCTGGGGTAGACGATTTCGGATTGGGACTATTGCTTCAAAAAAAGCAAATCAAAAAAATGATTTCATCTTACGTTGGGGAAAATGAAGAGTTTGAACGCCAAATGCTTTCAGGTGAATTGGATGTCGAGTTAATACCACAAGGCACCTTGGCAGAACGCTGTAGGGCTGCCCAATCTGGGTTTCCAGCAATATATACACCTGCCGGGTATGGCACTGAAGTAGCTGAAGGTAAAGAAACACGAGAGTTTGATGGGAAAATGTATGTTTTAGAACATGCGTTTAAAGCAGATTTCGCATTTGTAAAAGCTTGGAAAGGTGATGCGGCAGGTAATCTAATTTTTAAAGGAACGGCAAGAAATTTCAATCCTAATATGTGTGGGGCTGCAAAAATAACGGTAGCTGAGGTTGAAGAATTGGTTCCACTAGGTACTTTGGACCCTAATCAAATTCATATTCCAGGAATATTTGTTCAACGTATTTTTCAGGGTGAAGTATATGAAAAGCGCATTGAGCAACGAACTGTGAGACCAAAAATAAGTTAAAAGTTCAACTTTATATCAATAAAAATGTTAGACAAAAACGGTATAGCTAAACGAATAGCAAAAGAAGTACAAGATGGGTATTATGTAAATCTAGGCATTGGCATCCCTACATTGGTAGCTAATTATGTTAGAGAAGATATTGAGGTTGAATTTCAAAGTGAAAACGGCGTATTAGGTATGGGCCCATTTCCTTTTGAAGGGGAAGAAGATGCTGATGTTATTAATGCTGGTAAACAGACGATAACGACTTTACCTGGAGCCAGTTTTTTTGATTCGGCAATGAGTTTTTCTATGATACGTGGAAAGCATGTTGACCTCACTATTTTAGGTGCTATGGAAGTTGCAGAAAACGGAGATATAGCGAATTGGAAAATACCTGGTAAAATGGTTAAAGGTATGGGTGGTGCTATGGATTTGGTGGCCAGTGCCGAAAATATAATAGTAGCTATGATGCACACCAATAAGCGCGGTGAATCTAAATTACTTAAAAAGTGCACACTGCCATTAACTGGTGTAGGCTGTGTAAAACGCATAGTCACCAATTTAGCAGTTGTTGAAGTTACAAACAATGGTTTCAAACTTTTGGAACGCGCACCAGGTGTTTCTGTGGATGAAATAAAAAAGGCTACGGCAGGAAATTTAATTGTTGAAGGAGATATTCCAGAGATGCAAGTTTAAGTTCAAAAGCACATTTATCGAAAGAAAAATCGACAAAATGTTAAATAATTATGCATTTTGTCGATTTTATATGTTTTTAAACGAACAAATTGAAAATGTGTGTTATATTAGCAGTCCCCAAAGAAACCAAATAATTATAGATTGCCCCAAATCTACCTTAATCTTAACAACCTATGAATATTGCAACAAATCTACCTGAACTACCTACTGATAACGAAAGCAAATTCAAAGAAACTTTAAAAGAAAATTTAAAATTCTTGAAGAGCTTGGTTTATCTTACAAAGAAGTTATTCATGCTATAACCCTTTGGGAATAGCATGAATTAATTTTTTTGTATACTCTTTTTTCGGATCGCTATAAATAATATCGGCGTCTCCTAATTCTTCTATTTTACCTTGATTCATAACAAGCAATTGGTCAGACATATATTTTACTACTGCCAAGTCGTGTGAAATGAAGATATAGGTAAATCCAAAATCAATTTTCAGTGTATTAAGCAAGTTTAATACTTGAGCTTGAACTGAAATATCTAGAGCAGAAACCGATTCATCACAAACTATCAATTTAGGTTGCAACGCAATAGTTCTTGCAATGCCTATACGCTGACGCTGTCCTCCAGAGAACTCATGCGGATAGCGGTTATAATAGTCTTCAGATAATCCTACCTTATTCAATATTTCAATAACTTGAGCTTTTCTTTCAACATCAGAATTGTAAAGGTTATGAACTTTCATGGGTTCCAAAATCGATTCACCAACAGGAATTCGAGGGTTTAGTGAGGAATAAGGGTCTTGAAAAATAATCTGAATCTCCTTTCTAAGCACTCTCGTTTCTTTTTTTGAAAGTTTAGTTATATCTGTACCTTTATATAAAATAGAACCTGCAGTGGCTTTATCTAATTGTAAAATCGCATTTCCTAGGGTCGATTTCCCGCAACCGGATTCTCCAACTAAACCTAATGTTTCGCCTTCGTACAATTTAAAACTCACATTATTTACAGCTTTAAAATGTTGAGGTTTTGTAAACCAACCTGACTTTGTAAGATATTCTTTTTCAACATTAATAACTTCCAACAAAGGCGGTTTACTGTACAGTTTTTTATGATGTTTTTGACGTTCTGCAGGAGTTATAATTTCATCTGAAATACTATCATTTAAAAAATCTTGAATGGTTGGTAAAATTTTTAATCGCGAATTTAATGTGGGTCGAGAATTTATTAAAGCCTTAGTATAGTTGTGCTCTGGGTTCTTAAAAATCGTTTCTACTTCACCTTGTTCTACAATTTCGCCTTTATACATAACAAGAACACGATGTGCAATTTCTGAAATTAGGGCCAAATCGTGTGTTATGAAAATAATACTCATTTTTGTTTGGGCTTGCAGGTCTTTAAGAAGGTTTATAATATCTTTTTGCACAGTAACATCTAAAGCCGTGGTGGGTTCATCTGCAATTAAAATATCTGGTTTACAAGCAATGGCCATGGCAATCATAACCCGTTGTTTTTGTCCACCTGAAATTTCATGAGGATAAGCATTAAAAACACGTTCTGGTTGTGGTAGTTTTACTTTTTCGAATAGCGTTAATGTTTCTTCCTTAACTTGTTTTTTTGATAAATTTGAATGTTGCAACAATATTTCTTCAACTTGATCCCCACAAGCCATCGACGGATTGAGTGAACTCATAGGTTCTTGAAAAATCATGGCAATTTTAAGACCTCTAATTTTTTGAAATGCTTTTGAATTTAATTGCGTTAAATCGTCTCCGTTATAAACAATAGAGCCATTTGTTATTTTAGAAATCTTTTTGGGTAATAAACCCAAAATGGCTAAAGACGAAACCGATTTCCCAGAACCAGACTCTCCAACTATTCCTAAAATTTCGTTTTTATTTAAGTGATAAGAGATATTATGAATGACTTCATTATTTCCAAAAGCTATGTTGAGATTATTGACTTTTAAAATTGATTTCATTCTTTATAACAGGTTAATTTGTAGGTTCAAATATACTAAATAGAAAGTTGCTTAAACGTGGTATTTTGTGTAAGATTAATACTATGTGTAGGTGATTTCTTCAGGTCTGTTATGGTAAACCCGTAAAATGGATAACTATCTAAAAATCAATCGAAGATTCTTTAATTTTTAGAATAATTTCATTTAAATTCAACACATATTTTAATTTTTTAACCACCCAATTTTCATGAAAAAGAACATTTTCACTCTCCTTGTATTGTTAAGTTTTACGTTTGTATTTTCACAACAAAATTTATCACCAAAAAGAATCTCAATTTCAAACCCTTCTCAAACTGTAATCAAAAAAATTAAACAAGCAGGTATAGATTTAACCTGTGGACCTAGATTTATCGGGAATAATTTAGAGCTAGAACTAGGATCTGCTGAATTGGAGGAATTGCGAAAAAGTGGTGTTCAATACACAGTAGTAATTGATGATTTAACGACCTATTACAGCCAAAGAAATGCTATAGAGTTACCTAAAGCAAAATCGACTTTAAGTAGTCTTAAAACCCAAACAAAACAAAAAGGTAAGACAGGCAACTATCAAAAGAGTTTAAGTTTACAGAACGTGTTAGTTGGTAATCCGACGCAGCACGATGAATGTAGTGAAATTAATTGGCCTGTACCTTCAAATTTTCAATTGGGAAGTATGGGAGGCTGTTTAACAGTCAGTGAAACTTTGGCACAGTTAGATTTGATGCGCAGCTTATATCCAAATTTAATATCTGTAAAATCTGACGCTTCTCCAACTGGACAAACAACTCATGGTAACTCAACAGGAGGAACCACTTGGTCTGGACAAACAGTTTATTATGTTAGAATTTCAGATAATCCTGATATTGATGAAAGCTCGGAACCTGAAACTTTAATTACAGGTATGACCCATGCCAGAGAAGTTAATAGCCTTATGAATGTGATGTACTTTATGTGGTATATTCTAGAAAATTATAACATCGATCCGTTTATAAAAAATGTTGTTGATAATCAAGAAATTTATTTCATACCAATTGTGAATCCTGACGGTTTACTTTGGAACGAAGTCATCGCACCAGGAGGTGGAGGTTTACAACGTAAAAACTTGAGACCCGGCGTTGCTGATAATGGAACTACGGCTACCTCCAACAACGTAAGAGGTGTTGATTTAAATAGAAACTTCAATTATTATTGGGGATGGGATAATTCTGGATCGTCTCCAACAACTAGCAGTAACACATACAGAGGACCCTCTGCAGGATCGGAGCCAGAAACTCAAATTCTTCAAGATTTTGTGTTGAATCACGATATTAAAGTGGCTGTTAACCATCATGGTGGATTAAACTCTATAGTTACCTCTTCGTATAACGGTAGTGTTTCTGCCGCAGATTCTGGAAGAGAAGATGAATATGCCAAAATTTGTCATGATTTAACCCAGTACAATCGTTATATATACGGTTCTGCGCCTAATACACTTTATGAGGCAAATGGTGATGCTAATGACTGGATGCTTGGTGGACCATCAGTTTCTTCTGGAGGCCAAACAAATGCTGGTTCTGGTAAAGATGTTTTAGCTTTTGCGCCTGAAAATGGAGATGATTTTTGGCCTACTCCTTCTTTAATTACTCCAATTGCAGTAAGAGCTATGAGAATGAATTTCCTTTCAGTTTTATACTCTGGAAAATTCGCTAAACTTCATGATTTAAATTCGAGTGCCATCACATCAACTTCTGGAAATCTTTCTTTTGGGGTTGAATATTTAGGCAAAACCTATGATGATATCACCTTAACTGTTACGCCGGTTTCTTCAAACATCACTTCAATAACATCACCAACCGTACAATCGGGTTGGACTAAACTTGAACAAAGAAACTTGAGTATTCCTTATACTTTAGATGCGGGAATTCAACCAAATGATGAAATTGAATTTCAAGTGACTTTAAGTAATAATGATTTTGTGCTTTATCAAGCAAACTATATTAAATACTATCAATCGAGTTTACTTTTTGAGGACAATCCTGATGTTACAGGAATAACAAATTGGACCACTTCGGGTAGTTGGGGTGTCACAACCGATGCTTATTCTGGTTCTAGCGCTATAACAGATTCGCCTTCGGGAGCATATAGCAACAATTTAAGTAGTACGATTACATTAAATACAGCATTAGATTTTTCGGGTACATCTCAAGCTTTGATTCAATTTTATGCGAAGTGGGATTTAGAAAGGAATTATGATCTTGTGCAGTTAGAAGCTAGTACCAACGGCGGAAGTACTTGGGATGCATTATGTGGAAATTACAATAAGCCAACTTCTACCTCTACTACCAATTATCATTTAAATAAAAATACAACAGCGTTTAGAACACATCAATCAACTAATGGCGACATTGTTTATGATGGTGACACCATGGATAAATGGGTGATGGAAGAAATTTATATTAATCCTTCTGAAAACAGTTTCCTATTTGGGCAAAGTAATGTGCAGTTGCGATTTAGATTAAAAACGGATGCTTCTAACAGAGAAGATGATTTAACCACAACTTTTGATGGATTTACTTTTGATGACTTTAAAGTTATTAGTATTCAAACACCTTGTGCATTATCAGTACCTGTAAATGTAACCAGCAGCAATATATCCACTACAGAAGCAACTATTTCTTGGGATAATATTCCCTCTGCAACTTACGATTTAAGATATCGAATTATTGGTGATGCCAACTGGACAGATGTTTTAGGGTTAACAGCGCCAACTTTAACTCTTACAGGGCTTGCAACGCTAACCGATTATGAAGTTCAAGTACGTTCAAATTGTGGAACAAGTAGTTCTGCTTATTCAGCTTCAATTAATTTTACAACCCTAGATGTTCAAGTAAATTATTGTAGTTCTGCAAGTACTAATGTTAATGATGAGTACATTAGTAGAGTACAACTTAACACCATTGATAATAGTTCTGCGGGTCAGTTTTATTCAGATTTCACAGGAATTCAAACGACCTTAACTAAAAGCTCACAATATGCAATAACTATTACGCCAACCTGGACAGGTTCAGTATATACCGAGGCTTATTCCGTTTGGATTGACTTTAATAAAGATGGAGATTTTGATGATTCAGGTGAACAAGTGTTTTCACAAGCTCCTACAAATGCAACATCAGTTACTGGAAATTTTACAGTGCCAACTTCAGCAGTAGAGAATTCTACTAGAATGAGAGTATCTATGCAATACAATGCAATCCCAACGTCTTGTCAAACTTTTCAGTACGGTGAGGTTGAAGATTATACAGTTGTAATCGAAGCTGCGGGTCCTGATACAACAGCACCTGTTATTACTTTGAATGGAGGAACCAATGTTGATGTGAATCAAGGCGCTACTTATACTGATTTGGGGGCAACAGCCTTGGATAATGTTGATGGTGATATTTCTGCAAACATTATTGTAGGAGGAGATACCGTTGACACCAATGTTATTGGAAGCTATGTGGTGACTTATAACGTAAATGATGCAGCAGGTAATTCAGCCACAGAGGTTACAAGAACAGTAAATGTTGTGGTGCCTTCGAGCGGATGTTCAGGTGGGATTGATACATTTCCTTATGCCGAAGGATTTGAAGGTTCAATTGGATTATGGTCACAGGCTTCAGGTGATGATTTAGATTGGTTGGTAATCTCAAATAATACTCCTTCTAACAATACAGGGCCATCTGCCGCAAATGAGGGAAGCAGTTACATCTATGTTGAAGCGTCAGGGAATAATACAGGATACCCGAGTAAGAGAGCGATTATAAATTCACCTTGCTTTGATCTATCAAGTGCTAGTGCAGCTAGTTTCAGTTTTCAATACCACATGTTTGGGGTTGCTGATATGGGAAGTATTGATTTAGAAATAAGTGTTGATGATGGAGCTTCATGGGTAAGTCTTTGGAGCCAAACTGTGAATCAAGGAGATTTATGGTTATTAGTTAATATTGATTTGAATAGTTATGTTGGACAGAGTGTGCAATTAAGATTTAATAGGTTAACCGGAGATACTTGGAGGGCAGATGTTGCTATTGATGACGTTAATCTAACAACTGTTGAAGATGACACCACAGCACCAGTAATTACCATAAACGGAGCTTCGACTATCGATTTAAATGTCGGTGCTATTTACACCGAACAAGGTGCCACGGCCACCGATGATTTAGATGGCGATATTACGGCCAGTATTGTTATAGCAGGCGATGTTGTAGATACCAACACGGCAGGTACGTATTTAGTAACTTACGACGTAAGTGACGCTGCAGGAAACCCAGCCACACAGGAGGTAAGAACAGTTAATGTGACTCCAGACACCACAGCACCAGTAATTACCTTAAACGGTGCATCTACTATCGATTTAAATGTCGGTGCAAATTACACCGAACAAGGAGCCACAGCCACTGATGATTTAGATGGCGATATAACAGCCAGTATTGTTATCGGGGGCGATGTTGTAGATACCAATACGGCAGGAACCTATTTAGTAACTTACGATGTTAGTGATGCCGCAGGAAACCCAGCCACACAAGTGGTAAGAACAGTTAATGCAATTCCAGATACCACGGCACCAGTAATTACCTTAAACGGAGCTTCGACAATCGATTTAAATGTCGGTGCAAATTACACCGAACAAGGTGCTACAGCCACCGATGATTTAGATGGCGATATTACGTCCAGTATTGTAATAGCAGGCGATGTTGTAGATACCAACACCGCAGGAACCTATTTAGTAACTTACGATGTAAGTGACGCTGCAGGAAACCCAGCCACACAAGTGGTAAGAACAGTTAATGTCATTCCAGACACCACAGCACCAGTAATTACCTTAAACGGTTCATCTACTATCGATTTAAATGTCGGTGCAAATTACACCGAACAAGGAGCCACAGCCACAGATGATTTAGATGGCGATATTACGTCCAGTATTGTAATAGCAGGCGATGTTGTAGATACCAACACCGCAGGAACCTATTTAGTAACTTACGACGTAAGTGACGCTGCAGGAAACCCAGCCACACAAGTGGTAAGAACAGTTAATGTGATTCCAGACACCACAGCACCAGTAATTACCTTAAACGGTTCATCTACTATCGATTTAAATGTCGGTGCAAATTACACCGAACAAGGTGCTACAGCCACAGATGATTTAGATGGCGATATTACGTCCAGTATTGTAATAGCAGGCGATGTTGTAGATACCAACACCGCAGGAACCTATTTAGTAACTTACGATGTTAGTGACGCTGCAGGAAACCCAGCCACACAGGTGGTAAGAACAGTTAATGTCATTCCAGACACCACAGCACCAGTAATTACCTTAAACGGAGCTTCGACAATCGATTTAAATGTTGGTGCAAATTACATCGAACAAGGAGCCACAGCCACCGATGATTTAGATGGTGATATTACCGCCAGTATTGTTATAGCAGGCGATGTTGTGGATACTAACACCGCAGGCACGTATTTAGTAACTTATGATGTTAATGACGCCGCAGGAAATTCAGCAACACAGGTGGTAAGAACAGTTAATGTCATTCCAGACACCACAGCACCAGTAATTACCTTAAACGGTGCTTCGTCAATCGATTTAAATGTCGGCGATGTTTACACTGAACAAGGAGCAACCGCTACTGATGATTTAGATGGCGATATTACGGCCAGTATTGTTATCGGGGGTGATACAGTTAACACGAATGCAGAGGGGACTTACATAGTCACCTATAATGTAAATGATACATCGGGAAATGCAGCAATTGAAGTTACAAGAACAGTGAGTGTAGTTAATGTTCCAACAGATGTCATAATACACGAAGGTTATTTTGAAACTGGATGGGATGGTTGGATTGATGGTGGTAGTGATTGTGCGAGAAGAGCAGATGCCGCACGTTCTTACGAAAATTCATACTCAATTCGTATAAGAGATAATTCTGGTACTGCTTCATCTATGACCTCTCCTAGTTTTAATCTCTCGACATTTAATGAGGTCGAATTTAATTTTTATTTCTATTCACAGAGTATGGAAGTAGGTGAAGATTTTTGGTTACAATATAATGATGGTTCAGGTTTTGTAACCGTCCAAACGTGGGCTAGAGGAACTGATTTTGTAAATAATGCATTTGATAATTTTATAGTAACTCTTAGCGCTTCTCAATTTAATCTTTCAAGTAATGCTCAATTTAGGCTGATTTGTGATGCTTCAGGAAATAATGATCAAATTTACATTGATCAGGTAGTAATTACAGGAAGAGGTGGTAATGCTGCATTATTTAAAACTAACGAACCTAAAAAAGTTCTTGATGTAACAGAAAATGTGATAGTTAATAATGTTCTTAAAGTTTACCCAAACCCCGTTAAAGGAGACATATTAAACATTAAAACATCTAAAGGAGGAACCATGTCCTTTAGAATTATTAATGCACTGGGACAAATTGTAATTACAGGTAAAACTTCAAAAGAAATAATTGTAGACCAATTAGAAGAAGGTATGTATTTTATTGAAGTAACCGAAGGTGCTGACAAAATGATGAAACGATTTATTAAAGACTAACTCAAATAATTAAATCAATTAAAAGGTCCGGAAATTATTTTCGGACCTTTTATATATGTTTAATTTCATCATGCATTAAAATGGAATCACCTCTTAAACGCAGAAAAATTTGAGCTACAGCAACCGTGTCTTTTTCGCAATAGGTAATAATTCGGTCAATTTCTTTTTCTTCGTAATAGACACGATAAACCTCGCTGCCATCAATATCATCCTTAGGTGATGGAATACCTAAAACATTGGTAAGTAGTTTTAAAGATGTATAGGTTTTAAAATCACCAAATTTCCAGAGTTCTAAAGTATCTAAATGAGGTACTTCCCATGGTTTTTTTCCAAATAAATTGAGTTTATAAGGTAATTCTATGTTATGAATTATCATGCGTCTTGCGATGTAAGGGAAATCAAATTCTTTTCCATTGTGGGCACAGAGCAGATGCTTTGTTTCACTAAAATGAGAAATGAGTAAGTTTTTAAAATCTTTTAGAATGGTAATTTCGTCGCCGTAAAAAGAAGTAACTCTAAACGTTCTTAAATCACCTTGAAACGTAAAATACCCAACGGATATACAAATAATTTTACCAAATTCTGCCCATATTCCTGCGCGATCGTAAAATTCTTCAGCAGTAAAATCGTCTTTCCGTTGATACTTCGATTTGTGTTCCCAAAGTACTTGTTTGGTTTGATCTAAATCAGAAAAATGTTGAACTTCTGGGACAGTTTCAATATCTAAAAATAAAATGTGTTCTAGGTTGAGTTTATTTATCATAATTCTCAAATAAAAGCAAAACACTAAAGTAAGTATTTACTTTCTTTAATCCTGATATATAAGACAAGTTTTATTGAATTTATAGAAATTTAATAAAAAGCCTGAAATATTATTATTTCAAATAATCTTTTTGGTAAAATATATGTTTTATAATGTGATGTTCAGCATGTTATAAGCTTCTTCTATATATAAACTGATATCTTGAGTAAATTGACCAACTTTTTTATTATTTCCTTTTGAATGTCCTAATCTAACAATAATAATATTATCATTTGGTTCAACAATTACATATTGACCTAAGTGCCCGCGCATCATAAAAAAGTCTTTGGTTCCAATAGATTTTAGCCACCAACCATAGCCGTAGACATCGCCGCCTTCATAAACTGGTTTCAAAGAATTAGCAACGAAAGTAGAATCTAAAATTTGCTGTCCATTCCATTTGCCATGGTCTTTATATAGTTTGCCAAAACGCGCAAAATCTTTAGCATTACTTGCTATACAACAATAAGCTTTTACCAAATCGTGATCCTCACTATCTACCTGCCAAAGAGTTGGGTTTACTGAACCTAACGGTTTCCAGAAACTTTCAGATAAATAATCATATAACTTTTTGCCAGTTGCTCGTTCTATAACCATGGCAAGCATTTGGGTATCGCCACTAGAGTATTTAAAGCGTTGTCCTGGTTCTTCAGAAACTTTAAGTCCTAACATCACTTTTTCTAAATCATCATCAAAATATGCACGTGTTACTATCGAAAAAGGTGAGTAATAACGCTCGTCCCAAGTGGTACCAGAAGCCATACTTGATAAGTGACCTACAACCATTTTTGCCGCTAATCCTTCGCTAAATTCAGGTATAAAATCACTAACAGGTTGGTCTAAACTTTTAATATGGCCTTCCATTATCGCTTTCCCCATAAGCCCAGAAACGTAACTCTTAGCCATAGAAAAGGAATTAGTTTGAGAGTTTTCATTAAACTCGTCATAATAATTTTCAAACCAAATACTATCTTGTTTTATAATAACATAGGCAATAGTTCCATTGGCTGTATTAATAGAGTCCAATCGTTTGGTCTCTGTAGCCGAATTGTAGTTTTTATGATTTGGCCATGGTTGAGGTGTGCCATTTTCAATAACTCGATTATCAAAAGATTTGTAATCTTCTAAAAATGCGGTTGTATAGCCTTTTAGATAGATGGTTCTTACGGCCTTTATAAGATAATCTGTATCGGTAAGGTATAGGCCAATGACTAGTAGCCCGATTAAAATGACTAACCACTTTAGGAGCTTTTTTAAGAATTTCATTCGTTTAGTTTAAAGTAGAAACTAAAGATAATAAAATTAATATACTGTATTGTAGAAATTTAATTAGTGTGTGCTTTCTGTTGACGTCTTTCTCTGTAATAACTTTTATTGGCAACATAAATAGTTTTGGTTAGTTCTGCAATAACTTGCGTACGTTTATTTATAATATTCGTTTCTTTTACGATATTAAACTTTCCATGTTGTTTTACCTCTATTTTTATAGTTTCAATTTCATCTGCAGAAAAAGTAAAATCGCAAAATACGTCTTCTTTCGCTGGTTTTTTGTACTTAATCGTGGCTTCTTTATCCCAAACTACATAATTGTCTCCTAAAATGTTTAATAATTGAATCATGTACATTGGATCGGTTGCTGAGAATAAGCTCCCACCAAAAATTGACCCTACATAATTTCTATTTTTATAGCTTATTGGAATTTTAACTTTTACATGATGCAGATCTTGCGATACTTCAACGATTTTACCTGTTGATCTTTTATACATAGGAGACAAATTAAACCCATATTTATAAATTTGAGCTTCAGAAAAAAAGCGTTTAGCAATATGCGATAATGTTCTGTACATTTAAAAAAGTGTTTGTTGCTTATAAGGGCTTTCATGCTCTAATAACCACTGCTTGCGATGCAACCCGCCGGCATATCCGGTAAGACTACCGTCGCTACCAATAACACGATGACATGGAATAATAATCCAAATAGGGTTTTTTCCATTGGCATTGGCCACAGCTCGTATGGCTTTAACATCGCCCAATTGCTTTGATAGTTTTAGATAAGACGTTGTTTTGCCAAAAGGAATTTGTTCTAGTTCGTTCCATACTTTTTTTTGGAAATCGGTGCCTTGTGGATTTAATTTTAAAATGAATTTTTTGCGATTACCTTCAAAATATTCGTTGAGTTGTATGACACAATCTTCTAAGTTATCAGGAATTATATCTGTTATTTTTTCTTCTGAATTCAGAACAGTTACAGAAGAAATACCATCTGCATCACCAATAATTTTGGTAAAACCTAAAGGAGTATTAATGATACAAGTTTCCATTAACACGATGTATTATTCTTCATCATCAATAATACCTAATTTTTTGGCGCGTGTTTTCCAGCTTTTTCTTGCTAAAAGTTGAAGGTCTGAAACGTTATCACTTTCATCCATAATTTCCAAACCAAGTAAAGTTTCAATAACATCTTCCATAGTTACTAATCCACTTACACTACCGTATTCATCAACTACTAAAGCCATATGGTTTCGGCTTTCCACTAATTTTTCAAAAAGAGTTGGAATGGGTAGATCTCTATTAACTATAATAATATCGCGTTTAAGCTCAGATAATTTTTTCTTATTATTATCTAGAGCCATTTCTTTAAAAATTTCATCTTTTAATACCAGTCCAACAATATTATCGGGGTCATCTTTATATATTGGAATTCTTGAAAATCGAATGTTTAAATTCCATTTAAAAAAATCTTCAACTGTAGTATTTTGATTTTCAGCTTTCATAACCGTTCTAGGTGTCATCACATCTTTTGCAAAAACCTCTTTAAAGGTGAGTAAGTTTTTTATAATTTTACTTTCATTTTCTTGAAAAACACCTTCTTCATGAGCCATGTCTGCCATGACTAAAAACCCTTCACGACTTAATACACTCCCGTGCCCTTTACCGCCAATAAGTTTTGTAGTAAGTTGAAGCAACCATAAAAGCCCTGTCCATTTTAGAGGGAAAATCAATACATTTAAAGCTTTTGAAGTAAAGTTGGCAAGCTTTTTCCAATACGTTGCGCCAATAGTTTTCGGAACTATTTCTGAAGCGACTAAAATCAAAACCGTCATCACAGACGAAACCACACCAACCATTAAATCTTCAGTAAATTTAATTCCTAAAATCGTACTAGTTTGGGCGCCGTAGCTTTCTACATAAGCCACTTTGGCTTGTACACCAACCAATATAGCGCCTACGGTGTGTGCAATAGTATTTAATGTAAGAATTGCAATTAAAGGTCTATCTACATCTTTTTTTAAAGCTTCTAAATTGGATGCATATTCTTTGCCTTCTTGCTTTTTTACGTTAATAAAAGTAGGTGTAACACTTAAAAGTACAGCCTCTAAAATTGAGCATAAAAATGAAAAAAAAACGGAAATAAAAGCGTAAAATAGTAGTAATCCCATAACATGTTTTAAAACTCGAAAATACTAATTTCAAACGAGAAATGGTATTAATCTTTTGTGGCAGTTTAAAATAGCAGCAGTAATTTGTGTTTACTTAAATAAAAGCACTTAAAATCTCAAAAAGACCAATATCTTCGGTTTGAATTAGGCAGGTTAAAACAAAGCATATCATTGATAAATGAAAGTTACGAAATCAATTTCACAACATCTTTAGCAAAATATGAAGCAATGATATCGGCTCCTGCTCTTTTTATGGCAGTTACTTGTTCCATCATAACAGCGTCGTGTTCTAACCAACCTTTTTCAGCGGCTGCTTTTAGCATCGCATATTCACCAGAAACTTGGTAAACCGCAACAGGAACATCAACTTCGTTTTTTATTTCACGCACAATATCTAAATAGCACAAACCTGGTTTTACCATAACAATATCTGCACCTTCGTCTATATCCATTTCGGTTTCTCGAATCGCTTCAAAACGGTTGGCGTAATCCATTTGATAGGTTTTTTTGTCCTTCGGAATATCAATTAAATCCACAGGGGCAGAATCCAGAGCATCACGAAACGGACCGTAAAATGCCGAGGCATATTTTGCAGAATAACTCATAATTCCGGTGTTGATGAAGCCTTCATCTTCTAGGGCTTCACGGATGGTAAGGATGCGTCCGTCCATCATATCACTAGGCGCAACAAAATCGGCACCAGCTTGCGCATGAGAAATACTCATTTCTGCTAATACTTCGGCAGTTTCATCGTTGATTATTTGTCCGTTTTCAATAATACCATCGTGCCCGTAAGCAGAATAGGGGTCTAGTGCCACATCAGTCATCACCAACATATCTGGACATGCATTTTTAACAGTTTTAATAGCACGTTGCATTAATCCGTTTGGGTTCAAGGCTTCGGTACCTTTATTATCTTTCAAATTATCGGGTACTTTTACAAAAAGCAATACCGATTTTAAGCCCAATTTCCAAAGTTCCCTCACTTCATTTTCCAGTAAATCTAGACTGTAACGGTAGTAATTTGGCATCGATGGAATTTCATCCTTAACACCTTTACCTTCAACAATAAAAAGTGGCACTAAAAAATCGTTTGGTGTTATTATGGTTTCTCGAACCAAACTACGAATGGCTTCGTTGGTTCTTAATCTTCGGTTTCTTCTAAGTGGGAACATGGTTTTTTATTTTGATAGGTTTCGACTGCGCTCAACCTGACATTTAGTTTTTATTAAACCCAATCAACGGGATTTTTTAGAACGTTAATTAATTTTTCTTCGTCACTTCCAGCCTCTGGATGATGGTCATACACCCATTGTACATGCGGTGGTAAACTCATTAAAATACTTTCAATTCGCCCGTTCGTTTTAAGTCCGAAAAGCGTGCCTTTATCGTGTACTAAATTAAATTCTACGTAGCGTCCGCGACGAATTTCTTGCCAACTACGTTGTGTTTTGGTGTATGGTAAATTTTTACGCTTTTCAACAATAGGAGCATAAGCATCAAGGAAACTATCTCCAACTTCGGTTACAAAGTTATACCAATTTTCCATAGACATCTGTTCTGAAGCTTTGCAATAATCGAAAAATAAACCACCAATGCCTCTGCCTTCATTTCTGTGAGCGTTGTAAAAATATTCATCGCAACGTTTTTTATACGTTTGATAAAACTCCATGTTATGCTTATCACATGCTGTTTTACAGGTTTTATGAAAGTGAATCGCGTCTTCTTCAAACAAATAATAAGGCGTTAAATCTTGCCCGCCACCAAACCAACTATCTATAATATCTCCGGCGTCATTATACATTTCAAAATAGCGCCAGTTGGCATGAACTGTTGGCACCATTGGATTTTCTGGATGCAAAACTAAACTTAGTCCGCATGCGAAAAAATCGACATCGCCAACATTAAAATAAGCCTGCATCGATTTCGGTAATTTACCATGAACTCCAGAAATATTGACGCCACCTTTTTCAAAAACCTGACCATTTTCAATAACGCGAGTGCGCCCGCCGCCACCTTCTGGTCGTTTCCAAATGTCTTCTTCAAATTTGGCTTTACCATCTACAGCTTCTAGCTTAGAAGTTATTGTATTTTGCAGATCCTGTATGTATTGATAGAACTTATCTTTCATTGGTTACTCCATTTCATTATACAATTCATATAATTCCATATCTAAAGGCTTCTCTCCTGGAGGGGTATGTTCTTTTTCTAATGTTTTTATCCAGGTGAAGTTACAGTTTTCCGCTACTTTAATGCTTGGTTTATTGCTTGGGTGAACTATAATTTGAAGTGTTTTTAAATTTAAAGTATCAAAAGCGTGATTTGATAATATTTTTATGGCTTTGGTAGTGATGCCTTTACCTTCATATTCGTACCCAATACAGTAAGCAAATTCACCCTCCTTTTTGGTCCAATTTAGTTTTTTTATATAAATTAATCCCACCAGTTGATCGGAATCGTTTGTTTTTAACGTGAATAGAAACTCACCCTTATTTTCAAATTGTTTTACTTTTTTAGCTACAAATATATTTGCTAAATCGGGAGTTAGATTTTGTTCTAAAGTTTTAGGAAAGTAGCGTTTTAATCGGTCTTCATTAGCAACAACAAAATTGCAAATTTTCCATCCGTCTTTAGGTTGAATAGGAGATATGCAGTATGAATCAAAATTAAGCTGCATTAACAGAGTTTTTTTTAATTTGAAGGGCTTCAACCGTTTTGATTGATGCTGCGGTAACCGATAACGGTAACACTAAAATAACCCCTATTACAGGAATTAATAAAAAAAGAATAAAAACTATGCCATTACCTATGGCTAAACCACGATGATTACGCACAAATTGTAGGCTCTCTTTATATTGAAAATGGCGTTCTAAAGTGTAATCTATATTACCGAAACCAGCATAATAGGCTTGAATCAAAAACAACAATATGGTTGAAAATATATTGACTACCGGAATAAATTTTAATAACAAGATAGGAATGGTTAAAAGCAATTCCATAATGAGGTTTCTGCCATTTATTTTAATACCACGCCAGAGTTGTTGCATAAAAGATGTGTTTCTATGGGTATGCGGAACATTGCCTGTAAAATGAGCTTCTATTTTTTCGGATACGGGACTCATAAAAGGTGCAGATAATGCCATTATGATGTGTTTGAAAAGGATTAAACCGATTACAATTATGATTAATCCACCTATAACATTGCTAATAGAAGAAAAGGTTTCTTTGCCCCAATCCCAAATCCAGATTTTAGCAATGAAATTCCCGATATTATCTGATAATGCGTAAGCTGAACCAAAAACGGCAATGGCAGTTACAAAACTGATGAGCATAGGAATAGCAAAATATTTCCAAAGTTTGAGTTTTGAAACTAAGCTGAAAGCACCGAAGTATGCTTTTATACCTGAAATGATGTTTTTTATCATAGAAGCGTCTCCCTAGCCCTCTCCATAAGGAGAGGGGATTAGATTCGTGTTTATTATTTAACTTTCGTTCCCAATTTAATTTTTTTTACAAATTATTCAATTGAGTAAGAGTTTCTTCCCTTCGGGGAGATTAAGAGGGGCTCTTATATTCTTTTACAGCATCAATAAATGCCTTAGCATGATCTAACGGAATGTTAGGTAAAATACCATGACCAAGGTTTACTATGTATTTATCTTTACCAAACTCGTTAATCATTTGGTGTACCATTTTTTTGATTTCTGAAGGTGGTGAAAATAAACGTGTAGGGTCGAAATTACCTTGTAGCGTAATGTTTCCACCGGTTAAATAACGCGCGTTTCTTGCAGAACATGTCCAATCTACACCTAACGCCGAAGCACCAGATTTTGCCATTTCGCCCAGTGCAAACCAACAGCCTTTTCCAAATGCGATTACTGGAGCATCGTCTTTTAATGCATCGATAATTTGTTGAATATATTGCCATGAAAATTCTTGATAATCTACCGGTGAGAGCATGCCTCCCCAAGAATCAAAAACTTGCACTGCGTTACATCCTGCTTTCACTTTCTCCTTAAGATAAGCTATAGTAGTGTCTGTTATTTTTTGTAATAATTGATGCGCCGCAACAGGATTTGTAAAACAAAATTCTTTGGCTTTATCGAAATTTTTACTGCCTTGTCCTTGTACGCAATAGCATAAAATAGTCCATGGAGAACCTGCGAAACCTATCAACGGAATCTCGTCGTTAAGTTTTTCTTTGGTAGCTTTTATGGCTTGATAAACGTAATCTAATGCTTGAGTAACATCTGGAACAATAACATTATCAACATCTTTTTGGGAACGAATTGGGTTTGGCAAATATGGACCAAAATTGGGTTTCATTTGCACCTCAATATTCATGGCTTGCGGAATAACCAATATATCACTAAACAAAATAGCGGCATCCATACCATATCTGCGAATTGGCTGCACCGTAATTTCACTCGCCAATTCAGGAGTTTGACAACGCGTAAAAAAGTCGTATTTCGCTTTTATTTCCATGAATTCTGGAAGGTAACGACCAGCTTGACGCATCATCCAAACTGGAGGACGGTCTACGGTTTCGCCTTTTAACGCTCTTAAGAATAAATCGTTCTTCATATTTAGCTTTTGGCTTTTGGCTCCTAGCTGTTTGCTAAAAGACATTAACTGTTTTTAATTTTGTTAATTAAACTATTTATCATTCTTGCTTCTAATTGAATTAAAGTGAAAATAGTTTCGAGTTCTTTTTCTTCTATAAATTTTAATTCTTGAGCAATAATTAATTGGGTTTCTACTTCAAAAAGCGAACCTATTGCAATTTCGAGAAACCGTTTAAATTCTACTTCGCTATTTCTACTGCATCCTTCTGCAATATTAGACGGAACTGAAATCGATGCTCTTGTTATTTGACTCCTTAAACCAAATTTTTCTTCAGAGGGAAATTTTTTTGATAATTGATATACTTGCTTTACAAGCTCAATTCCGTTTTTCCAAATATCAAGTTTTCTAAAATCTCTCATTTTATCCAGCTGTAGACTATCTGTCTTTAGCTTTTAGCATTTTTTATTCTTAACAGTAGTGCCATGAGCTAATAGCTAATGGCGAAAGGCTATTAAATATAATACTCATTAACCAACTCAATAACACTTTCTACAGTTGGCACTTTGGCAACGCGCACATCGTTAAAGTGCTTTTTTGCTTCTTTAGCAGTTGTTTCGCCAATACAAAAGGCAATGACTTCATCATGGTTACTTTTTACAAAACTTTCTACTGTTGATGGACTGTAGAACATAACACCTTCCACTGAATCGTCTATTTTAACGCCATCATATTTCGTACTATAAGCTTCAACTTCAGTTACTTTTATATGATTTTCAGATAAAATAGTTGGTAAATCGTCTAATCTTAAGTCGCTGCAAAAATAGGTAGCTTCAGTACCTTCCATGTATTCAACTAAATACTCAGCTAGTTTTTTGGCGTTCTTTTCAGCATGCTTAACTTTACCTATTTTATTTTCAATAAGGCGCTTTGTACGTCTACCAACACAGTATATATTTTTAAATTGTAATTCTGATGCCGAATAATTTGTGGTTAAGGATTCAACTGCATTTTTACTCGTTATAATAACGTTCTGAATTTCGTTTTTTAAGAAACGCGGATGAATTCTGTTAATATTGATTTTAATAAAATCGCTACTTTCAGCAATCACCTTTTCATGAAATAATAAGCGCTGATCTTCGGTTAACTTTTTAGTAGAAAACACATTGGTTTTTCTATCTGAATTCTTGATTTTATCCATCAAGCGTTTTCCTCCGCGCTCGATTATAAAATCGGCACAATATTGCGCCATATCATGATGCTCGCCTAGTTTTTTAACTCGAGTCACATCTATTTTTTTGGTGCCATCTGGACTAAGTAAAACACCTTTAAAGTTTATTTCTTCATCTTTAATGTAAGCTAAAGCACCAATAGGCGCGGTACAACCGCCTTCTAATTTATTTAAAAATTCGCGCTCAATGGTTGTGCAAATTTCAGTTTCTTCATGGTTTAATTCGGCACAAGCTGTTTTAACAAATTCATCTTCTTCCAGAGCAGTAATCATTATAGCACCTTGCGCAGGAGCTGGAATCATCCAATCTAAATTAATTGCCTCTTCGGGTCTTAAACCTATACGACCAATACCTGCAGCAGCAAATATGGCTCCGTTCCAGTTATTGTCTTTTAGTTTTTGCAAGCGTGAATTAACATTACCGCGTAAGTCCGTTATGGTATGTGTGGGGAAACGGTTTAACCATTGTGCGCGCCTGCGTAAACTTCCCGTAGCAATTACCGCTTCTTTTGCTCCTAAAAACTCTTCGTTATCTTTAAAAACCAGTGTGTCGTTTACATTACCACGTTTCAAAACCGCAGCTTGGACAATACCATTTGGTAAAACTGTAGGCACATCTTTTAAAGAATGTACTGCAATATCAATATCATGATTTAACATGGCGATATCTAAAGTTCTGGTAAAAATGCCTGTGATGCCTAATTCGTAGAGTGGTTTATCTAGAACCAAATCACCAGTAGATTTTACAGGTACTAATTCGGTTTGATGACCAGCCTCTTCGAGTAATTTTTTTACAATGTTGGCTTGCCATAGTGCTAATTCACTATCGCGCGTACCAATTCTTATGGTTTTAGACATTTTTTGTTGAAGGTTCTAACTGAAACACTTTTTTAATCAATTCAAGACTTTCGTCGGTTGAAATATTGTCATCTTTAAGATGATGTGCAAAGTGATTTGTTATTTTTTGAATGATGTTTTTGCTAATTAATTCGGCTTGTTCCTCGTTAAAATCGTCAATTTTTTTACGTTGAGAATCTAGTTCTGCAGTAGCAAAATCTGATAGTTTATGTTTTAAAGCTTTTATGGTAGGCGCAAATTTTCTTGTCTCTAACCAGCCATTAAATTCGCCTTTTATTTCTTCTATAATAGCTTCGGCTGAAGGAATATGAGCCTTACGAGCTTCTAAAGTTTGATCGGTAATTTTCGACAAATAATCTAGATGAATTAGCGATACATGTTCCAATTCTTCAACATTAGCATCAACATTTTTAGGAATAGATAAGTCTAAAATTAAAAGCGGTTTATTGCTTTGAATAATGTGCTTGTCAATTGTTGGTCGCTGTGCGCCAGTTGCTACAATCAAAATATCTGAAGATGTGATTTCTTCTTGTAAATTGGCATAATCCTTAACCAGTAAATTAAATTTACCTGCAATTTGTTCTGCCTTGTCTTTTGTTCTGTTAATTAAGGTAATGTGCTCGTTTTTGGTATGTTTTACCAAATTTTCACATGTATTTCTACCTATTTTACCTGTTCCGAAGAGTAAAATATTCTTATTAGAAACATCTTCAATTGTATTTAAGATATATTGAACGGAAGCAAAAGAAACCGAAGTTGCACCAGAAGAAATATTGGTTTCTGTTTTAATACGCTTACTGGCTTGAATTACAGCATTAACAAGTCGCTCTGAAAAATGATTCAGTAAGCCAAATTTTCTAGAAAGTTTAGCACTGGTTTTAAGCTGACTGATAATTTCAAAATCGCCAAGAATTTGACTGTCTAATCCAGATCCTACGCGAAACATATGCGAAATTGCATCTTTGTTTTTAAAAACGTAAGCCACTTTTTGAAATTCTTCAACTGTGCCTCGTGTGTTTTCACAAAGGAGTTGAATAAGTTGAAATGGATGTTGAGCAAAACCGTAAATTTCGGTGCGATTACAGGTAGAAGTAACCACCAAGCTTTCAATATCATTATCTTTAGCTTGATTAAGCAATGCCAGTTTAGATTCATCATCCAAACTAAATCGCCCTCTTATATCTGCATCGGCTTTTTTATAACTTAAACCAATAGCGTAAAAGGAACTGCTTTTACTAATATTATACTTATGCATTGCTATACCTGAAATTGTCAAGCAAAAATATGTGGTTGCAATAAGAAAAAGTAACGCTAGAAGAACTTTTAGTGTCGTTTGTGGTTTTTTAACATCAAATTGATAAAAAACATGATAAATATCATATTTTTGTAGTGTATTCAATAGGTTTTAATGATTTTATTTAGAACCAATCTAAATAAATACAAATGAATTCAGATTATAAACAGGTAAAAAGTGTCGCTAAAAGTTCTTTTGAAGAAACAAAAATTGAAGACGGATTTTTAATTCTGGCTTTTAAGAACGATGAAAATATTGCACAAAGTGTTGCAAAAGAAATAGATAGCAGTTTTTTACAATTTCATTTCTGTATCAAAGGGTCTAGTAAATTTGTTTTCAATCAAGGGCGATATACCTTAGATATTCATGAAGAAAACTCGTTACTGCTTTATAATCCGCAACGCGAATTACCAATAGACCTTCAAGTAGAGTCTAACTCTTGGATTGTTACCATCATTATTTCTATAAAAAAATTCCATGGTTTATTTTCGCAAGAGGCCGATTATATCACGTTTTTAAGTGAAGATAATAAGGATAAAAAGTATTATAAAGATGGTGCCATTTCACCATCAATGGCCATTGTGCTTAATCAGCTCATTAACTATAACTTAAATGCATCTATAAAGCAACTTTATTTTAAAGGAAAAGCCTACGAGCTTTTAAGTTTATATTTTAATAGAAGCGAAGAGGCTGATGTTGAGCAATGTCCGTTTTTAGTGGATGAAACCAATGTTATTAAGATTAGAAAAGCCAAAGATATTATCATTTCAAGAATGGCAGAACCACCAAGCCTTCAGGAGTTAGCAGACGAAATAGGGTTAAGCTTAAAAAAACTGAAAGAAGGTTTTAAACAAATTTATGGCGATTCGGTTTTTAGTTTTTTATTCGATTATAAAATGGAGTTGGCCAGAAAACTTTTAGAAGCAGGTAATGATAATGTTAACGAAGTTGGACTAAAAGTAGGTTATAGCACATCGAGTCATTTTATAGCTGCTTTTAAAAAGAAGTATGGTACTACGCCCAAAAAATATGTGATGTCGCTTAACTAATCTAAGGAATTGTAACGTGTAATTACTAAATTGATAAATTAATACAGAAATGAAATATTTAACCCCAGAAATAGAAGCCTTATCTAAAAATATCCAAGGGAAATCTCTAGCAAGAACAAATGTGTCGTGTGGCATCTTTCAAGATTGTGATTATAATGAAGTGCGTCCGGAATTATATCAACAACCAAAAAGCTTAAAATAAACCGCTAAAGCCAATAAATCTTGAAGAATATGTTTTACAAGATTTTAAGATTGCAATATCTATCGTATTTTTGCAAGGCTATAAAAAAGAAATGAAATGAGCCATAACAGCAGCATGGAAACTTACCAAATTGTGACAAGGCGAATTGCATCTCATCTTAAAAAAATTGAAAATTAACAGATGAAAAAAGGAATTCTACTTGTGAATCTGGGCTCTCCAGACAGTCCAGACCCAAAAGATGTCAAAAAATATTTAGGCGAGTTTTTAATGGACGAGCGTGTTATCGATATTCCATTAGTAGCCAGAACTGCACTTGTAAAGGGCATCATTTTAAACACACGCCCAAAACAATCGGCTGCAGCTTATAAAAAAATCTGGTGGGACGAAGGCTCGCCACTCATTGTACTTTCAGAACGTCTTCAAAATAAAATACAACAACAGGTTGAGCAACCTGTAGCTTTAGCCATGCGTTATGGTAGTATGACCATTAAAAAAGGGCTTCAAGAGTTAGTAGATAAAGGTGTAGAAGAGGTGTTGCTCTTTCCGCTATATCCACAGTTTGCCATGGCAACAACCGAAACTATTACAGTGTTAGCCGAAGAGTTACGACAAGAATTTTTTCCTAAATTAAAAATAGAATCGGTTCCCGCGTTTTATAACAAACCAGATTATATCGAAGTACTTTCAAACTCCATAAAAGGACATTTAGAAGGTAAAAACTACGAGCATTTATTATTTTCTTATCACGGCGTTCCAGAACGTCATATTCGAAAAAGCGACGTTACCAAATCGCATTGTAAAATAGATGGGAGCTGTTGTGTAACACCTAGTAAAGCGCACGAGTTTTGCTATAGGCATCAATGTTTAGAAGTTACTAGATTGGTTGCCGAAAAATTACAATTACAAGAAGGCACTTATTCCACATCTTTCCAATCTCGATTAGGATTCGATCCTTGGTTGCAACCATATACCGATAGAACCATTGAGCGTTTAGGTAAACAAGGCATAAAAAACATGGCTATTGTAACACCAGCTTTCGTAAGCGATTGTCTTGAAACGTTAGAAGAAATTGCTATGGAAGGCGAAGAAATATTTCATGAAGTTGGCGGTAAAACATTTACAACCATTCCGTGTTTAAACGACGATCAAGAGTTTGTAGATCTCCTATCCAATTGGGTAAACAATTGGGTGAAAAAACCAGAAATAGCCGGCTAAAATGGAATATTACCAATATATCAAAGCTTTTCATCTCATTTTTGTAATCACATGGTTTGCGGGCTTATTTTATATTCCGCGCTTGTTTGTATATCAAATTGAAGCGTCTCAAAAACCCTCGCCTGATAAAGAAATTTTGGGTGAGCAACTTAAACTCATGGCCAAACGTTTGTGGTTTATTATTACCTGGCCATCGGCCATTTTAGCTACACTTTTCGCGATTTGGTTGCTTGTTTTACAACCATATTGGCTGCAACAACCATGGATGCATGTAAAACTTGCTTTTGTGTTTTTACTGTATATCTATCACTTTAAAACTCATCAATATTTCAACCAATTACAAAACAATGTGGTCAAAAAAACCTCCAGTTATATGCGTATCTGGAACGAAGGCGCCACATTTATCCTTTTCGCTGTTGTATTTTTGGTTATTTTACAAAATGCCATCAACTGGGTTTGGGGTATTATTGGGCTTGTTATTCTTGGAGTGCTTATTATGCTTGGGTATAAAGTGTATAAAAATATCCGTAATAAAAATCCTGAAGCTTGAGAAGTTTTGCGCTGTATGGTTTTAGAAAAATAGTATTTGTGAATGCAGAATTGCAAAACTAAATACAAAATAGCGAATTGCTACAAAACAGGTTTAAACTTGTATACCTTTTAACTAATCATAATTATTAATTAATGTAGCGTATTCCTTATTGTTGGACTTAATCACAATTTTGAAATTTCCTTTTTCTAGTTTGTAAAGACGTTTAATATCTTGTTCATCTCTAATTGTCTCAGTGTATATTAACTCATAAGTATTATGGTAATCACCATAAATATTCACTGTTACGGGCTCTTTATTTGGAGACAATTGCGTCAGTTTTACAGACTCATTTTCAAATTTAACATGTGGTTTAAAAAGTGTGTTTTCTTTATTTTTTAAGTAAATAATACCTTTTTCGAAGCTTATATTAAATGGTATGATGTCAATTTGTACATCCTTTTCAATTTCAAAATAATAACTACCATCTCTTAAATAATTTAAATCAAATTCTTTACTAAGAAGATTTTCTGTCACTACACGTTCATTAAAAAATGTTTGTCCGCGATAATTTTTTATTGAAATTTTGTCTCCTTTTTTTACTTTGTTTAAAGTTAGCAACGTCTTTTTCGCTTCAGAATACTCAATTTGTTCTTCATTAGTTGAAGTATTTTTTTCATTATTCCTTTTATCAGTTAGGGTTCCCTCGTTTAAAACTATTTGTTTTTTGTTTAATTCCATATAGTCCCCAATGGTCATATTAATGGTCTCATCAGTGGCTGTACTTGATATTTTAATGATATCATCAATTTTATAATTAACATTTTCTAGTGATAAATTGAATTGACCTTCTTGATCGGTTGTGGTTCTTAAAAACGCAGCAGGAATGCTGACTGAAGCGGAACTTACGGGCGTGTTTTGACTGTTCACAATTGTTCCCATAATTTCAAGGGTTTCTTGAGAGCTTACAAGAAGACTTGAAGATAAAAGGAGAATAAGTAGTAGTTTTTTCATTTTATTGTACTTAGACTCTACAATAAAGAAAAATATCCGACATAAGACAAATTTAATCGACGAAATACGTTAATGTAAATGCGTTTTGTCGAATTTTCTTTAATTATTTAATATTTATTAGAATGAGTTATGATTAAATCTTGTATAATAATGGAAAAACAATACTTAATTGATTTCGATTAAAGTTATTGCTGCGGTGTTTGTAGATAATCTATATTTTTCTATATATGACCATACAAAAGTTATCTTAGAGTTTTTATATGAGCCTTAGGCTGTTTGGTTTGATTATTGTTATATTTATTGAATCATAATGAATACATGAAATTAAAGAAACTCTCCTTACGCACTCGCATCTTTCTAGCCATGATTTTGCTAGTATTATTAGCATCAGTGCTTATTTCGGCAGTAGCCATTTACCAATACAAGGAGCAGAGTGAAGACTACCATAAAGAGCGTTTAGAGCGCAAAGAAGAAAACATTCAAACACATTTAAAGCGTGTTTTAAATGGTCGCCAAAATACTTGGGAAGTTAAAACAGAAAACATCCCTCTTATATTTAAAGAAGAAATTTACAACGTTGCCGACATTCATAAACTTCAAATTAACTTATACAATTTAGAAGGGGATTTGCTCATCACCTCAAAAGCAGGATTGCAAGATAATAACGTTGCTAAATGCCTTACAGCGGAAGTTATGAATGCTTTAACTCAAAATATAGAATTTAATAACGCTTCAGAAATTGCACAACACCGTTATGTAGATAAGCATAAAGAAAATGGCGAAACTTTCCAGTCCTCTTACACCTACATTACAGATAATAGATCTAAGGCCATCGCTATTTTAAATATCCCGTATTTAGAAAAAGACGATTTTCTTTCCAAAGAACTTCAAGAGTTCTTACAACGATTAGGGTTTGCCTTTATGTTGGTGCTTTTAACAGCCGTTGGCATTGCCTTTTTATTATCAAAATACATTACCAAATCATTAAAAACTATTAGTGATAAAATAAACACAACAAGACTTGAAAAACGTAACGAACGTATTGATGTTGATGATACTTCTGAAGAAATCTCAACTTTGGTAAACTCTTATAATAGTATGATAGACGAGCTTGAGGAAAGTGCGGTGCAATTGGCAAAAAGTGAGCGCGAACAAGCATGGAGAGAAATGGCAAAACAAGTAGCGCATGAAATTAAAAATCCACTAACGCCGATGCGTTTAACGGTGCAGAATTTCCAACGGAAGTTTAATCCCGAAGATGAAAACATCCATCAAAAACTAGATGAATATAGTAAAACCTTAATTCAGCAAATAGACACTATGAGTTCTATAGCCTCGGCATTTTCAAACTTTGCTAAAATGCCAGCACAACAAAATGAAACCCTTAATGTGGTTAAAATTGTAAAATTGGCGCTCGATATTTTTAACGAAGATTATATTATTTTTAGTACGGATTCAGATGAAATAATTGCTAAATTTGATAGAACACAACTCATTCGTGTGGTTACCAACTTGGTTAAAAATGCTATTCAGGCAATTCCTGAAGATAAAACGCCAAAAATTGTAATTCACGTGTCGCAAAACAATGGCGATGTGCTAATAACCGTAGCCGATAATGGATTGGGAGTTGCCGAAGAGAACAAGCATAAGGTTTTCGAGCCCAAATTCACGACCAAAACAAGTGGTATGGGTCTTGGCTTAGCCATGGTAAAAAATATTGTAGATACCTATAAAGGCTCGGTGTCTTTTGTATCAGAAAAAAATAAAGGCACAACATTTAAAGTGACATTCCCTAAAGAGTAACCATTCCTATGCAGATAGGGATTTTATAAAGAACCAAAATCATGAAATACAATAATATCCTAACCGAAGAAAACGGTGGTATCAGAACAATAACCATCAATCGCCCTAATAAATTAAACGCACTTAACAGAGAAACTATTGAAGAATTGCACGAAGCCTTTAAAGCGGCGCAAGAAGATAAAGACACTAAAATCATTATTGTAACCGGCAGTGGCGAAAAAGCTTTTGTTGCTGGTGCCGATATAAGCGAATTTGCCGATTATGATGTTAGCGAGGGGACCAAACTTGCCGCAAGCGGGCAAAATATTTTATTCGATTATGTTGAAAATTTATCCACACCAGTTATTGCCGCTGTCAATGGGTTTGCCCTTGGTGGTGGACTCGAATTAGCCATGGCATGCCATTTTAGAGTAGCTAGCGACAATGCTAAATTAGGCTTGCCAGAAGTGTCGTTAGGTGTTATTCCGGGGTATGGAGGAACACAGCGATTACCGCAATTAGTAGGCAAAGGGCGCGCCATGGAAATGATTATGACCGCAGGCATGATAGACGCAAACCAAGCCTTAAGCTACGGACTCGTAAACCATGTCACCACACAAGAAGAAATACTACCACTATGCGAAAAAATAGCTTCTAAAATTTTACGAAACTCTACAGTAGCTATTAGTGGCGCCATAAAAGCCATTAATGCGAACTATAAAGACGGTGTGAACGGTTTTGATATTGAAATTAAAGAATTTGGTAAATGCTTTGGCACCGCAGATTTTGAAGAAGGCACTACCGCATTTTTACAGAAACGAAAAGCTGATTTCCCGGGGGAGTAGGGTTGTTTGTAAGTCGTTTAATTCTTATGATGTTCATATGACGTGATTAAGTAACGAAATATTGAAACTTGTGGGATGATATTCAAACAAATTTAATAGATTGTTAATTTATTTTCATAAATTGGTAAACCAATTATTTAACAACACTTATACCACTTCTAAAATGATGAATTTCAATTTATTACAATCAATTATATCTAAAAGTTATTTCAGATTTTTTACGCTTAAATCAAGTTTAAAAATAGGTTTGATTTTTAGTGTGATGCTAAGCATTTCAGAAGTGTGTGCTCAGGCACCTTCAGATATACCAAAATTTCAAGCTTTTTTATCTCATTGCAAATTGCAAGCTCCAGGGAGCAATACTGCTGCAACAAATTCAGCATTAAATAGTGGCTATACACACGGCACTTGGTTTCATGTAGTCGATACCGATAAAATTCTTTTTAATCAAACTGGTGATAGCCAGCGTACAGAACTAAGGGATGAAATTAACTGGAATCTTAATTCAGCAGATCGTTCATTACATGCTACCATAGATATTGTTTCACAAACACCTGATAACTATCAAGTAACCATATTACAAATTCATGATGACGCCAATGCTGGAAGCGGGCCAAATAAACCATTACTAAGAATTTATAAGCATAATAACAAGACTCCAAACAACCATATTTGGGCGGTTTATAAGACTGATATTACAGGGAATAATAATATGCATATCGATTTAGGAGCTGATCCTGGTGGATACTTTAACGTCGATATCCGACTAGTAAGTGGGAATATGATTATTGATTTTGAAGGGGTTGAAAAAGTAAATGTAGATGTTTCATATTGGACATTCCCAAGCTATTGGAAAGCTGGCGTATATCTTCAAGATCCTGGGACAGCAACTGCTCATTTTGATCAGCTATTTACTGGTGATGGTACGACCTTGAGTAAAAAAAAATTAGAAATTGAAAACATCAAAATATATCCCAATCCTTTCAAAGACAAGGTAAATATTGATACTAAATCTCAAATTCAAGATATAGAATTATATAACTTATTAGGTAAAGTCATTTACAAGTCCACTGAGGTTTCCGATTTTGAATATTTTTCAGAATCATTACCAATTGGCATTTATATTTTAAAATTGGTGAGCGAACAAGATAGAACTTCAATCTTGAAATTGATAAAACAATAATACTCCTGCTAGTTTGTTAATAACCCTTTTTTATTTTAACAGTTTTGGGTTTATATAATTGCTAATTTTAAAGAGCTACTTAAATCATACTACTCTTTAATTTTACAGCATGAACCCAAAATCTACCATAAAAGGTCGCGGTGCGCAACTTAATCTGCCTAATCGGTTTTTTGAACTTAGTCACGAGATGCGTTACGACTTCCTAGAATATTGCCATAAGGAAGGCGAAACTCCCGATACAAATAAAACGAAATATCTGGAGGTGTTTCCTAAAACCATAGTCAATAAAGTACAAAGTCCTGATGTTGGTATGGGGTATTCCATGAATGCTTACCAAGGTTGCGAACACGGTTGTATTTATTGCTACGCCCGAAACACGCACGAGTTTTGGGGTTACAGTCCTGGTTTAGATTTTGAACGACGTATTTTGGTTAAAAAAGACGCCCCAAAATTATTAGAAGCCAAATTAAAAAGTAAAAACTGGAAAGCACAACCTATAGTCATGTCTGGGAACACGGATTGTTACCAACCAGCCGAAAAAATTTATAAAATAACAAGAGCCTGTTTAGAAGTGTTTTTAAAGTGCAAGCATCCTGTTGGGATTATAACCAAAAACGCTTTAGTTTTAAGAGATTTGGATCTTTTAAAAGTCTTGGCTCAAGATCAATTGGTGAGTGTAAACATCTCGGTAACCTCACTTTCTGAAAATACACGACGTATTTTAGAGCCTAGAACAACAACCAGTAAAAAACGATTAGAAACCATACAGGTTTTAAGCACAAATAGAATTCCGGTTAATGTGATGTTGGCGCCTATTATCCCGTCTATAAACAGTCATGAAATATTACCAATGGCCAAAGCGGTTTCAGAAGCTGGAGCCTTATCTATTGGTCATACCATAGTGAGACTTAATGGCGCTATTGGTGAAATTTTTACCGATTGGGTTAAAAAAACAATGCCCGATAGGGCAGATAAGGTATTACATCAAATAGAAAGTTGCCATGGAGGTGTTTTAAACGATTCAAGATTTGGTGCACGCATGCGAGGTGAAGGTAAAATAGCCGAACAAATTAATAATCTGGTAAAACTGGCTAAACTTAAATACTTTAAAGATAAAGCACCACAAAAACTGAATTGTAATTTGCATCAGCCTTGTAAAAACGGGCAGTTAAAATTATTCTAAAAAAAAGTGAGCCATTACAGCTCACTTTTCTCAACATATTCTAAAATAGGGCAATTAGAAATTAGTTAATGTATTCAACAAATTGTCTACCTTCAGAATTAAATATCATTTTGTAAGATCCTTTTTTCAAGCCTTCAAGCTTAAAGATTTTGCTAATAGTTTTAGAAGTGGTTTCTGTAATGATTTCTTTATACATTAACTCTGATCCACTTTCGTTTTGAAAATAAATACTAATTTTTAAAGGTGTTTCGTTTAAATTAAGTTTTGTTACATAAACTAAACCACTCTTAACTCTTACCACAGGCTTGTAGATTGTTTTTTCGTTTTCTTTATTAAAAACAACCACATTTGAATCGACTTTAAAAGGTATAGTGTTTATTTCTAAATCTTTGTCAAGTTCAAAAACATATTCACCATCCGGTAAAGCCGTTAAATCAAAACCTTTTGTGTAAGTTCCTGTTTTTTGGATGTACTCTTTGTATAATATAATACCGTTTATATCTTTTACAGATAATAGGTTACCTTGCTTTACAGATTCTAAAGTAAGGTAGGTTCTTTTTGCATCATTAGTAATGTTAAATAATGATCCATCATTTGCGAAACTTAACAAGGTAGCAAACATTGTTACCATTAAGATTCCTTTTTTTGTGTTTTTAATTGTGTTTTTCATAATTTGGGTTTTATAACGTTCAACACTTCAAAGGTATGTTAGTTTTACGATGTGTAAAACATTGATATTGACTAATTTATGTGCTAAATTATCTGTTATTTTTACATTAACTTTGGGTTAAATTAATATAAAATAGAAGTAAGTTAATAGGGTATATATTTACCATTTTCAAGAAATCGATACCAAAAACCTGGAAGACAAAAAAAGCACTACATCAATGTGTGCGAATAAAATTTTGAAGATTGTAGAAAAGAAAAGTGGGCCACCACAGCCCACTTTTACCAACTAAACTAAACTAAATAAGACATTAAACTAATTATTAATGAATGTTGTATACTCGGTATTAATCGAGTTTATTTCAATTTTATAATTTCCTTTATTCAATTTAAAAGCTTTGTGTATCGTCTTTTCATTTTCAAATTTTTCAGAATGCACTAATGTGTATGTTCCTTCAATGTTTTCAAAAATGTTAATCTTAGTATCTTCTTGAGATAAATTAAGTTTAGATACATAAACTAAATCATTAATCTGTTTTACAAAAGGTTTAAAGTACGACACTTCATTTTTAGCATTCATGCTAACCACATCAGATGCAATTGAAAATGGAATGGTTTTAATTTCTAAATCTTTTTCAAGTTCGAAAACATAATCACCATCTGGTAACTCAGTTAAATCAAAAGCTTTTTTATAATCACCATTAATTGCGATAGCTTCTTTATATAAAATGATCCCGTTGCTATCTATAATAGAAAGAATATTACCTTGTTTTACATTTTTTAATACTAAAGCCGTTTTTTTAACGCCTGTTTTAATAGAAGCATCAGTGTTTGTAGCGAATGAGCTAACCGTAGCCATTAGGGCAACCATTAGAATTCCTTTTTTTGTGTTTTTAATTACGTTTTTCATAATTTGGGTTTTATAACGTTCAACGGTACAAAGATATATTAGATGGAAGCCCCCGAAAACATCAATTTTGACTAATTTGTATGCTAAATTATCTATTAATTATTTGTTAAGGGTGTGTAAAGTTAATATAGCATACATTTAGGGTAAAAGAATATATAATGTGTGCATAATAAATACTAAATTTGTTATTAAATATGTACCCTCATGATTAAAAAGAAACCTACTTTTGAAAAACTTACCCCGAGTTTTGGAAGTTCCTTGTTAGTAAAGCAACATGGTGATAATGTTGACAAGAATAATGCCTATTGGCACTTTCATCCTGAATTAGAGCTGGTTTATGTAAATAAAGGCCAAGGAAAGACTCATATTGGAAATCACTTATCTTATTTTAATAACAGTCAATTGATTTTAATTGGTGCGAATTTGCCGCATAATGGGTTTTCCGATAGGCTTACAGCCAATGGCACAGAAACGATTGTACAATTTAAATCTGATTTTTTAGGAGAAGAGTTTTTTAATATACCAGAAATGGCCAATATAGTGGCGCTTTTTGAGCGTGCAAAAAAGGGCATTCGTTTTAAAATTGATACTAAAAAGAAGATTGGACGAAAAATTGAGAAGCTTTTAGAGTGCGATGGTTTAAAACGTATCTTGAAATTTCTTGAAATCTTAGATTATTTAGCAAAAACTGATGACTATACATTATTAAATGCCGACGGAATAGCTTTTGAACCCGAAGCACAGGACAGTGCTAAAATAGGTGTGGTTTTTAAATACATACGTGAAAATTTCCATCACCATATTGCTTTAGATGAAATGGCAGATAAAGTAAACATGACAGTTCCTGCGTTTTGCAGATTCTTTAAAAAAGCCACGAATAAAACATTTACGCAAGTCGTTAATGAATATCGTGTTGTGCATGCTACTAAATTATTATCTGAAGAAAGCGAAATGAGTATTGCTGATGTTTGTTACGAATGCGGATTTAACAATTTCTCACATTTCAATAAGGTATTTAATGACATTACGGGTAAAAGTGCCTCTAACTATAGAAAAGAAATTAAGCTTATTATACAATAATATTAATAGGTATGATACATAAAATCAATGAAGCTTTAAAATACTATTCCTATAAGAGACAAGGTATTATGAATTATATAAACAGTAAAGACGACTTAACTGTTGAAGAAATTATTGAAAATGCCGAAGAACTTTCTATTTTGGAGTATAAAATTACAGCGTTACAAGTGGCATTAGAGAATTAAACGTAAAGCATTTACCTCTTGCCCTCCCATTCGCCATAAAACTGGTCTAGGAAACCTAACATATAGTTATGTCTTTCTTCAGCGATTTGTTTCCCTGTTTTGGTGTTCATCTTATCTTTTAAAAGCAGCAATTTTTCATAAAAATGATTGATAGATGGGGCGTTTGAAGCTTTGTATGCTTCCTTAGTCATATTCGGGTTGGGTTTAATATCAGGATTGTAAAGTGCTCTGTTTTTGAAACCTCCATAATTAAAACAACGAGCAATACCTATGGCACCAATAGCATCCAATCTATCTGCATCTTGCACAACATCCAATTCGCACGATTTGAATGTATTTTTCCCAGATAAACTCGATTTAAAAGAAATGTTTTCAATAATTTGAATAACATGCTCTATTATTTTTGAATCTACATTGTGTTTAAATAAAAATTCACGGGCTATTTTGGGGCCAAGAGTTTCGTCGCCATTATGAAATTTACTATCTGCAATATCATGTAATAAGGCGCCTAAAGCCACTACTAAAGGATCTACAGTTTCGGTTTTACTAATTAAAAGACTGTTTTTATAAACCCGCTCAATATGAAACCAATCGTGCCCACCTTCGGCATCTGCCAAGGTATGTTTTACAAATGCTATAGTCTTATTTATTATGTCTTCTGAATGCATAAACCTTAAAGTTCTTGAAGTTTAGATGTGCCTTTAGATTTGTTACCAGAAGTCCATTGCCATTCTTCATGCAAAGTTAATTTTCCGTTGGTATGTATTTCTGGCGTTGAGGTACAAATTCCAGTCATTAATTCACCATTTTTATTCACTTGATGATACCGCATGTTAATAGAGCCATTGGCACTCACCAATCCTATTAAATGACCTGACACGATATTTTTACTTGAATAGGAAGCCGTAACAATGTTACCCGATTGTTTGTATACAAAAACAGTACTAGCGTCAGTTTCGCTATTTTCTGAACTAGAAATCGGCCTAAACCTTTTGTTATTGTAATTAATCAATTAATAATGAAGTTACTTTTACTTTGTAATAGCGGGCTCTACCCATTTAAATTGAAATGAGTTTTCTGGAATTTTCATACGTTCAGATAAACGATACATTCTCGCAGGCAATTTCATTAAATAATCTCTTGCCTTTTCAGCTTCATCCGTAAGATTAGTGATCTTATCAATTTCCCAGCGGTCTATCAATTTTTGTAAAATATCAACATAGTCTGTCGAGGTGTAAACCCCAATACGCTGTGCAGTATTTGAAAACTCTTCAAAAGCAGTGCCTATTTTATTTCCAGATTCTCTTAAAAAATGAGCTGGCATTGTAATTTTTTGCTTCATCATATAATGAAAAGCCATCATCATTTGGCTAGGATCTACTTTAAAAATACGTTCTACAAACTCAGAATACGCATGATGGTGGCGCATTTCATCGCCCGAAATAATTTTACACATTTTAGACAATCGCTTGTTCCCTTTATCTTTTGCCAGTTTTGCAACACGATTGTGCGACACATAAGTGGCTAATTCTTGGAAACTCGTGTAACAAAAGTTTTTATATGGGTCTCTATCTGTTCCAATATCAAAACCATCGGCAATTAAATGCTGTGTGGTTTTTTCAATTTCTTTCATATTTACGCGACCAGAAAGGTAAAGGTATTTGTTAAGCACATCGCCATGTCTGTTTTCTTCAGCAGTCCATTGGCGTACCCATTTACCCCATCCGTTTCCGCCATTTTCAACTTGGTCTACACCTTCAACATCCATTAACCAAGATTCGTAGGTTGGTAAGGCTTCTTCGGTAATCATATCGCCAACTAAAACTACCCAAAAATCATAAGGTAATTCTTTAGCCAACTCTCTAATTTCTTTAATTTCCTCAAAAAAAGCACCATCCGTAGATTCAGAATTCGGCAAAAAGTCTGTTGGTTGCCAAATGCTGTCAATCGGAATTAAATATTTCTCCATTAAGGCATCTACGTCTTTTTCCAAAAACTTCATCACCTCTAATCTTTTATTTTTTAAAGACATTTCACTCTTATTTTAATGGTTAATACCTGCTTTAATTGTTGTTTCAATCTGCGCAATAAGTTCTTGCTTATTAACAAAGGTAGCTAATTCTAGAGGTTTATGCACGGTAAAAGTTAGATGATTGCCCAATCCCATTGGAAACTTTCCATAACGTAACATTTTCCAGGAGTTGTTTATAGAAACAGGAACAACCAATGCTGAAGGTATCTTTTTAAATAAAATATCTAAGCCTTTAGTTTGAAATGGTTTAGGCGTACCGTCTTTACTTCGCGTGCCTTCAGGAAAAATAACGGCAGCATAATTGTTTTTTTCAATATACTCACCAAATTTCATGAGTGCTGGTAACGATTGTCTCGGGTTTTTTCTATCGATTAATGCAGCTCCACCATGACGTAAATTATAAGATACGCTTGGTATGCCTCTACCTAATTCTATTTTGCTAATAAATTTAGGATGATGTTTTCTCATATACCAAGTTAGCGGGTATATATCGTGCAAACTTTGATGATTTGCAACAATAATTAACGGTCGGTTGGTATCTATTTGATGCGGGTTATTTAAAGAAAACCGTGTGCCTAAAATATTTGCACATCGCATTAAACAAAATTGCAACGCAAATACACTTTTTTCGTGAGCTCTCGGACCTAGTGCATTAAAACAAAACCATTGTATGGGGTGGAACACAACAAGTGTTAACCCAAAAATAATATTGTAAATAACCGATAATGGATAAGACAAGATTTTTATCATGCCCCAAAAATAAATAATCTATGTTTTAGTACACAGCAACGCAGATGTTATTTTCGCAAATTATACTAGTTGGTGGGTTTACAATACTACAATCTGAAATAATACCCCATTTTGAGTTGTACTCTGCATTTATTTTATTGTAATTTGAAACTAAACCTTCTAATTTTTCAGTATCAATAGAAGTCGAATAAATTAGATAGCCTGATGGTCCACCACAAGGTTTGCTGCCAAAGCCAATATACTTGCACTCGGTAGCTTCGTTACATATTGACGTTTTAGCCAAATTTTCAATTTCTAATCTTAAAACTTCTAATTGGGCGCTATCATCTTCTTGCGTCATGTCATCATCACATTGAAAAGCTAAAAAGCTCAAACAAATCACAGCTAAAAACGGACTAAAAAACTGGTTTCGTATCATCGAATTATTTTTTTCCATAAGATGAAATTAAATAGAAAAGGTTGCGTAAACGCATAAAAAAACCACGCTATTAACGTGGTTTCTTATTTTTTAAAAGCTTCTTAACAATGCTCGTTATAAGCATCAACAAGGTTTTCAGCAATTAATTCTGCTGGTCTACCTTCAATATGGTGACGCTCTAACATGTGCACCAATTCGCCATTTTTAAATAACGCCATACTTGGTGAACTAGGAGGAAAAGGCACCATGTGGGCACGAGCCGCATCAACCGCATCTTTATCAACACCTGCAAAAACCGTTACAATGTTGTCTGGTTTTTTAGCATTTTGCAAACTCATTCTAGCACCTGGGCGGGCATTGGCTGCGGCACAACCACAAACCGAGTTTACAACCACTAAAGTAGTCCCTTCTTTTGCTAAAGCAGTTTCAACAGCTTCGGCAGTATGTAATTCTTCAAAACCAACTTTTGTTAAATCTTCACGCATTGGTTTTACTAATTCTGCTGGATACATATTTTTTAATTTTAATTCTTCATATTAATAATGTGCAAAGTTAATCAAATCCTTTGTAATAATTTATTGGGCGTTCCCTTAAAACGCTTTTGGCGTTATAAGGTCAGGCTATCACTACTCGCTTCCCGATTTTAATCGGGAGAGCTCAAACATACCGTTCTATCCTTAACGCATTTCAACTGTAACAAAAGCATAAAAAATTCAACTAACAATGGTATATTTGGTCGTATTTAAAATAAAATAATTACATGGGTTTTTCAAAATGGATAGGTGCGTCAATTGGTTGGTCGTTTGGTGGTCCTATTGGTGCAATAATAGGTTTAGCAATAGGTAGTGTTATCGATGCTATGGCAAATGGTAAGGATAATCCGTTTTTAGGTCAGGGGCAACAAACTAGAAGAGGCAGAACAACCTACAGAACCCAACCCAGACAACGCCCACAAACACAATCGGGCGATTTTGAAGTGAGTTTACTCATTTTAGCTTCGGTAGTTATCAAAGCAGATGGTAAGCAAGATCAAAGCGAGTTAGATTTTGTGCGTCAGCAATTCTTAAACATGTATGGTAAAGAACGTGCAAATCATGCCTTTAAGTTATTTAAAAATATACGGAAGCAAAATGTTTCGGTAAGACCCGTTTGTTTGCAAATTCGACAAATGATGGATCATCCATCACGTCTACAATTAATGCATTTCTTGTTCGGTATTGCCAAGGCTGATGGTACAGTTACAAGCGACGAAGAAAAACAGATTTACACAATTTCAGGTTATTTAGGCATCAGTTCTAAAGATTACGAAAGTATAAAAGCCATGTTTTATAACAGTAGCGACAATGCTTATAAAGTTTTAGAGGTTGATAAAAGCGCTACCGATGACGAAATTAAAAAAGCATACCGTAAAATGGCCAAAAAATACCACCCAGATAAGGTGATTCATTTAGGGAAAGAACACCAAAAAGGCGCTGAAGAAAAGTTTAGGCAAGTGCAAGCTGCTTACGAGCAATTGCAAAAGGAACGTGGGTTTTAATCTTTCCAAGATTAAAATAATTCACAAAAAAAAAACCAGCTAAACAAAAATGTAAAGCTGGTTTTTTTTTAAAGTAAAAGTTCTTATTTACTCTTGTAGATTTTAGTTTCATTATCTTTTTTAAAGACATAAACTATCTTGTTTTCTGCATCTGTATATACTGATGAAACTTTCCATCCCTCCGTTTTTGTAGCCTCTAAAAGACATTTTCGAACATCTGGATTGTTTAAGTTTAAACTTGAATTAATGGTGTCATCAGCTTTTACATCTACTGAAGCCAAAAGCATCATTGCTGCGAATAAAAATTGTAGTTTTTTCATGTTAGGGATTTTTTAATGAATTAATATGAACTACAAGATTATCACTTATATCTTCAATCATTAAAAATATTAGTTGATTTCCCCTTTAAAACCGTTCAATTCAGTTTGTTGTCTGTAAAAAACAGATTAATTCGACGACTGACTCGTCAATTATAAGATTTATAGCTAGTTAGAAGGATTATTCAAAGACAATAGTTGTTTTGTTTTTCGCAACATTCAATTGAATTGTGCGTCCCATAATTAAAGCTCGGTTGTCATTTTCATGACCAGCAGGCATGTTGAAGGCTATAGGGAAGCTGTATTCCAAAAGGGCATCTAAAATTAATTGTTCTATTGATGTACCCCAAAGTGTGGTGTTGGTTCTTAATTTTGAAATATCACCAACTATTACACCTTTACAACTATCAAAATAACCAGCACGTTTTAAACTTTGTAACATCCGGTCTATATGGTATTTGTATTCGCCTATTTCTTCAATGAACAAAATTTTACCAGAAACATCAATACTTGTATCCGATCCTAGCATGGTATGCAGTAAGGTGAGATTTCCTCCAACCAATTGTCCTGTAGTTTTGCCTGTCTTGTTATAAGTTGAACCCTCAATGGTGTAACTCAATGGTTTGCCAAAAATAGCATCTTTAAAAGAGGTTACACTAGCTTCAATTTCGGTTGCATCGGCATCTAAACTCACACACATAATGGCATGCAAACTCTCTACACCCTCGTTATGAATTTGGTTGTGAAGCGCTGTAATATCAGAATATCCAATCAACCATTTTGGGTTTTGTTTGAATATAGAAAAATCTAGCTTGTCTAAAATTCTGACGGTTCCGTATCCGCCTCTAGCACACCAAATGGCCTTTATTTTTGGGTCGTCTAACGCTTTTTGTAGGTCTTCGCAACGCTCATTATCAGTGCCTGCAAAATGATTATCTACATTAAAAACATGTTTCCCAACCACTGAATGTAACCCCCAACTTTTTAATAAGGTTTGAGCTCGTTGAATTTCTTCTACTCGATTTTTTAAAATTCCTGAAGGAGCAACAATGGCAACTGTATCTCCTGGTTTTAAGTATGGTGGTTGTTTCAAAGTATGGTGATGTTTTGTTTCAACTGCATTTTGCGAATTCATATTTTCAATTCTTAGGAAGAAAAGAAGACATAACAAGCTAAGTATGAACAGGTTTTTAGACATAATGTAAAAGTACATTTTTTTTCACACGTTTAAATTTAATAATTAATCATAAAATTAAAACGTGTGTAACTACTCACTTCTCGAATTTAAATTATTTAAACTTTATTATAAAATGTATGTTTAAAAATTGTAAACTCTCGTTTCTAAATCGTACTCAAAATGTGTACTTTTACGGCTTCAAAATAACTTCGATAATGCATGTCCACTCGAGCGCAGTCGAGAGGTTTGTTAGAAATTGAGTAAAAGTATGGTCTCGACTGCGCTCGACCAGACATTAAGACAACAGAAATGAACAAACCAAAAAGATATACCATTACAACCGCATTACCATACACCAACGGTCCAATTCATATTGGGCATTTAGCTGGTGTCTACGTGCCTGCCGATATTTATGCGCGCTATTTGCGTTTAACAGGTAACGATGTAGCGTTTATTGGCGGAAGTGATGAACATGGTGTTCCAATTACCATTAAGGCAAAAAACGAAGGGGTTTCACCTCAAGATGTGGTTGATAAATACCATGCGATTATTAAAAAATCGTTTGAAGATTTTGGCATCACATATGATAATTATTCTCGTACCACTGCGCCTATTCATCATGAAACAGCTTCAGAGTTCTTTAAAACGCTTAATGAAAAAGGTGAATTTATTGAAGAAACTACAGAGCAATTGTATGATGAGGACGCGAACCAATTTTTGGCGGACCGATTTGTAACAGGAAGATGCCCAAAATGCGGTAACGAAGATGCTTATGGCGATCAATGTGAAAACTGCGGAACCAGTTTAAATGCCACCGATTTAATTAACCCTAAATCGGCATTAACGGGCAATGTGCCAACCTTAAAACAAACAAAACACTGGTTTCTACCTTTAGATAAACACGAATCTTTTTTAAAAGAATGGATTTTAGAAGGTCATAAAAAAGACTGGAAACCTAATGTTTACGGTCAATGTAAATCTTGGATTGATGATGGTTTGCGCCCTAGAGCCGTAACACGCGATTTAGATTGGGGAATTCCTGTGCCAGCAGAAGGTGGCGAAGGTAAAGTGCTTTACGTATGGTTTGATGCGCCAATTGGTTACATCTCGTCGACTAAAGAATGGGCTGCACGCGAAGGAAAAGATTGGGAGCCTTATTGGAAGGATAAAGACACCAAATTGGTTCATTTTATTGGTAAAGATAATATCGTGTTTCATTGTATTATTTTTCCAGCTATGTTAAAAGCGGAAGGCAGTTATATTTTACCAGATAATGTGCCAGCAAACGAGTTTTTAAATTTAGAAGGCAATAAATTATCAACTTCAAAAAACTGGGCCGTTTGGTTACCAGAATATTTAGAAGATTTCCCAGGACAGCAAGACGTATTGCGCTATGCATTAAATGCGAATGCGCCAGAAACTAAGGATAACGATTTTACTTGGAAAGATTTTCAAGCCAGAAATAACAATGAATTGGTGGCTATTTTCGGGAATTTTATCAATCGCGTAGTAGTTTTAACCAATAAATATTACGAGGGCATTGTTCCAGAACCTGCTGAATTTAATGAAGTTGATGAAGAAACTTTGGCCAGCGTAAAGGCATACCCAGATGTTATTGCAAGCTCAATTGAGCGGTACCGTTTTAGAGAGGCAGGGCAGGAATTAATGAATTTGGCTCGACTTGGTAACAAATACTTAGCCGACGCCGAACCTTGGAAAGTGATAAAAGAAGATGAAGCTAGGACTAAAACAATCATGTATGTAGCACTTCAAATTGCTTCGGCATTAGCGACTTTAAGCGAACCGTTTTTGCCTTTTACTTCAGAAAAATTAAAGAACATTCTAAATATTACTTCAAGCGCGCTTGAAACGTCTTGGAATGAAGTAAGCACCAAAAAAGAATTACTTCCTGCAGGACACCAAATAGGAAAAGCAGAATTGTTATTTTCTAAAATTGAAGATGATACCATTCAAAAACAACTGGATAAATTAGAAGCCAGTAAAAAAGCGAATGAAGCCGCAAATAAAACGGTAGAACCACAAAAAGACACCATTGCTTTTGATGATTTCACGAAATTGGATATTCGTGTTGGAACCATTCTGGAAGCTGAAAAAATGCCTAAAACTAAAAAACTATTAAAGTTGAAGGTTGATACTGGTATTGATACACGCACTATTGTGTCGGGTATTGCAGAAAGTTTTACAGCTGAAGATGTAATCGGGAAACGTGTTACAGTGCTTGTCAATTTAGCTCCAAGAGCGTTAAGAGGTGTAGAAAGCCAAGGCATGATTTTAATGACTGAAACTCCTGAAGGTAAGTTGGTTTTTGTAAATCCTGATGATGCCAGTGTTGGAAATGGTTTACAGATTAGCTAACTTTACATAAAACCAGAAATTATGTTATCAAAAACTATAGAAGATGCTTTAAATACTCAAATTAGAGTCGAGGCAGAATCTTCACAAATTTATCTTGCCATGGCCTGTTGGGCAGAAGTAAAAGGGCTAGAAGGGGTTTCAAATTTTATGTACGCGCAATCTGATGAAGAGCGCGAACACATGTTGAAACTTGTAAAATTTGTAAACGAACGTGGCGGTCATGCTAAAATATCTCAATTAAAAGCGCCTAATGTAACCTTTAAGTCTTTTAAAGAGATGTTTGAAAAATTGTTTGAGCACGAAGTGTTTGTGTCTCAAAGTATCAATGAATTGGTGCATATTAGTCTTCAAGAAAAAGACTATGCAACTCATAATTTTTTACAGTGGTATGTGGCTGAACAAATAGAAGAAGAAGCGGTTGCCAGAACTATTCTTGACAAAATAAATATGATTGGCGATGATAAAGGCGGGTTGTATTTATTTGATAGAGATATTGAAAATTTAACAGTAACTACAGCTGCTACAAAATCACCTGAATAATTTTAACAATTAAGCTTATTTAGATTCAATAAAAATAACTTATTTTTGCCTCAGTATTGAATACAATTCTCTGTGGGCAAAAAAAAGAAGCAAAAGAAAGCAATTAAAAAATTACGAAAATTAGGAATTGATCTTCCTGAAAAAGTAAAAAGTAGTTGCTGTAAAAAATTTAAGAAAGGCGAGAACAAGCGTTGTAAAAAATGTCCTTGCTATGATTTAATTAAGAAAGTCGCTTAACCAAAGTCGATCATTTGATTCTGTTAAGGCTAATAAAAATTCATGCCAGACCTGTCAGGTTTTTAAAACCTAACAGGTCTTTTTAAATTAGCAATATGTTAAACTTTATAATCTCACAAACAAAACTCCCAGAACAATCTGTAAAAAACACCATTGAATTACTCAATGAAGATTGCACCATCCCTTTTATATCCCGTTACAGAAAAGAGCGCACAGGTAATTTGGATGAGGTTCAAATAGGTGAAATTGTAAAATTCAAAGAGCAATTTGAAGCTTTAGAAAAACGTAAAATCGCCATTTTAAAAGCTTTAGAAGAGCAGGAGGTTTTAACTTCAGAATTAAAACAGAAAATAGAAGCTACTCAAGATTTAACCGCACTTGAAGATTTATACTTACCCTACAAAAAAAGCCGAAAAACTAAAGCTGAAAAGGCAAGACAAAATGGATTAGAACCATTGGCTAAAATCATCATGAGTCAGAATGCGAATGATGTAGAATCTATGGCTTATAAATATATAAAAGGCGATGTAAAATCCGCTGATGATGCACTAGAAGGCGCAAGACATATTATTGCTGAATGGATTAATGAACGCAGTGATATTCGGAATAACATCCGTCGCCAATTAGAGCGTTTCGCTATGATTTCCACGAAAGTGATAAAAATAAATGTGGATGATGAAAACGCTCAAAAATTTAGAGATTATTTTGATTGGGAAGAAAATTTAAGTCGTATCCCATCACACCGCTTGTTAGCGATTTTAAGAGCCGAAAAAGAAGGCTTTATTCGAGTAAAAATAGCCATTGATGATGATCGTGCAATCGATAATATAGAAAGGCGTATTATCAAAAGTAATAATGCATGTGCTGTACAGATTCAACTTGCCATAAAAGATGCATATAAACGCTTATTATTACCATCTTTAAGCAACGAAGCCTTACAAATAGCTAAAGATAAAGCCGATGAATCTGCCATTAGTGTATTTGCTAAAAACTTAAAGCAATTGTTATTAGGGTCGCCCTTAGGCGAAAAACGCGTATTAGCCATAGATCCAGGATTTAGAACAGGCTGTAAAGTAGTGTGTTTAAATGCTCAAGGCCAATTAAAATACAACGAAACCATATACCCGCATCCACCTAAAAGTGATAGTATTGGGGCTATGAAAAAAATAAGTTCACTTTGTGATGCTTATAAAATTGAAGCCATTGCCATAGGTAACGGTACAGCATCTAGAGAAACTGAAGCTTTAATAAGAAAAGTACATTTTAAAAACGATGTGCAAGTTTTTGTGGTTAGTGAAGCTGGTGCCAGTATTTATTCAGCTTCAAAAATAGCTCGTGAAGAGTTTCCAAATTATGATGTTACGGTTCGTGGTTCAGTGTCTATTGGGCGGCGTTTGCAAGACCCATTAGCAGAATTGGTAAAAATTGATGCTAAATCTATTGGTGTGGGGCAATATCAGCATGATGTAGACCAAACAAAATTGCAAAAACAATTGGATGTGGTGGTTGAAAATTGTGTGAATGCCGTAGGCGTCAACATCAATACCGCAAGTAAAAGTTTATTAAGTTACGTGTCTGGAATTGGTCCAAAACTAGCCGATAACATTTTCAATTACAGAAATGAAAAAGGTGTGTTTACCTCAAGAAACGACATTAAAAAAGTACCGCGATTAGGTGACAAAGCGTTTGAGCAAGGCGCTGCTTTTTTAAGAATTAAGGACGCTAAAAACCAATTAGATGATTCAGCAGTACATCCAGAAAGTTACTCTATAGTTACTAAAATGGCCAAAGATTTGGGCAAATCGGTTCAAGATTTAATAGGGAATTCAGAGTTACTTAAAAAAATTGATTTAAAGTGTTATTTTACAGAATCAGTGGGTTTGCTAACCCTTGAAGATATCATCAAAGAACTTGAAAAACCAGGTTTAGACATCCGAGAACAAGCTAAAGTGTTCACTTTCAATCAAAATATAAAAACCATTAACGATTTAAGAGTAGGGCAATTACTCCCAGGAATCGTTAATAACATAACTAATTTTGGATGTTTTGTAGATGTTGGGATTAAGGAAAGTGGATTAATTCATGTTTCAAACTTATCGGATAGTTTTGTAAAAGATGTGAATGAGCATGTGAGTTTGCATCAACAAATAATCGTTAAGGTATTAGAGGTAGATATTCCGAGAAAGCGTATTCAATTAAAATTACATCAATAAAAAAATGCGAACTCAAGGTTCGCATTTTTTATAATAACTCTTACTTTATCGTCTAAAGTACTTTTTAATCTTTTTGTGAGTTCAAAAATTTATATCTCACACCAAATTGAATCATCGATGTAGTCATGTCGTAAGATATCTCACTGTTGGGGATAGCCCCTAGCGGATTACTAGCACTGATAAACATAGGGTTTAAAACTTGACCTTCGGTAGCATCACCACTAGTACCATAATGAAATACGGTATCAAATGTCCAACTTTCATTGGCTTCATAGCTAAACCCTAATTGGAAGGCGTTTTTAATAATTGCGGTTGCAGGAATGTTAAAAAAAGCTACCTCTTCAGGAATTGGATTAGAGCTATACGTATAGCCTAATCGCAATGGTAATTTATCAACACCTTTGTATTGAATACCAGCTGATACAATGGAAATGTTTTCCCAACCAAAGCCTGCTACAGAAGCTGTTGGTGTCCATCCAGTTTCTGAGAAACCATCGGTGTTTTCATAATCCACCAATCTATAATCCAAGGCTAAATCAAGCAGATCATTAGTATACCCTAAACCAAATGATAAGATGGCAGGATAATCCATTTGAAATTTATTTTTTGCTGTAGAATTATCCAAATACGTATTATCAAATTCAAATTCACTAAATTTTTGTGTGGTTTTATAGGATGCACCTGCTTTAAATCCTGAACCAGAATCATAGAACAGTCCAAATTGTGCTCCAAATCCTGTGGCTGTAGCTTTATCTGTTGATGGATAACCTGAACCATTAGGGTTTGCAGTTGGGTTGGGGGCTAGTTCTAATGTAGAATAATTAAAAGTCGGTTGTACACCAATTGAGAATTTATCTGACAATTCATAAGCCCAAGAAAATCCAATTTGTAACAAAATATAATCCGATTCAATATGCCCAAAACCATTAGGTTGAGGCATATTTATAGGATTCGACATACTTTCTGGGAATGTAACACCAAACCCACTAATTCCAAAAGCAGAGGCACCAAAAGTATGCTTACTGTCTTCCTTTCCCCAAACCATTGCTAAGGCAGGCATAGGCGAAACCCCTCTATCATCTTTTGTGTTACCGCTAAAGAAGTTTCCAGTGGGTTGCCCACTAGAATCAAATTCAGGAACTGTAGAGAATAATTCAGGAGAAGAAAAGAATAATCCTAGATCAAATTTAATAATCTTATCGTCAAAAGTTGAAATAGAAGCAGGGTTCCATTGTAATGCGCCTGAAATATCAAGAGGTTGAGCCGTTGAAGCTCCACCCATAGACATGTTTACAGCGCCAACACCTTGCATAATATGACCTGCTTGTGATAAAACCGAAACAGAAAAAAGTAAAAATAACGAACGTAAAAAAAAAGTTTTCATAACTGAAATATTTAAAAGAATTCGAAAAGAAATACGGATAGAATTCTTATGGTTTGTAATGCGTCTACGAAGTTAATTTCTGATTACACACTGACCTATGACTTTTGTCACAATTGGTTGGTTTTTCAAAAAAATAAATTCTTCCTAATTAATAGTTAGGTTTATAATAATAAATGTCTTTTCAAGCGTGTTAAATTTGGTCGAGTGAAGCTAATTGAAATTTGTTTATCCTTGTGTAACCTTTGTTACACAAGGGTTTATATGACTTTCGTCATGATTTAAGTCTAACACAATGTTTAATTTTACTCCGAATTAAAACAGGAATAAATCAGTTTAGATGGTATTCCTAAAAACCAAAATCAATGAAAAATTTAGTTATTTTAGGTGCAGGTACTTCCGGAACTATGATGGCAAATCATTTGGTTTCCAAACTTCCTAAAAAGGATTGGAAAATCACCATTGTGGATCAGTATAAAACGCATTATTATCAACCAGGATTTTTATTTCTTCCTTTCGATACCTATACAGAAGATCAAGTAAAAAAAGAGGGCAAAAAATTTATTCCGAAAGGTGTTTATTACATTCAAAAAAAAATAGATAAAATTCTCCCTGAAGAAAATAAAGTAGCACTAGAAGACGAAACTTTAAGCTATGATATTCTCATAGTTGCAACGGGTTCTAAAATTGCACCAGACGAAACGGATGGTTTATTAGGGCCATTGTGGAAGAAGGATATCTTTGATTTTTACACGTACGAAGGCGCTTTGGCTTTACGAAACAAATTGCGCGAATGGAAAGGTGGAAAATTAGTAGTTCATATCACCGAAATGCCTATTAAATGTCCTGTTGCACCATTGGAATTTGCATTTTTAGCTGATTCTTACTTCAAAAATAAGGGCATGCGAGATAAGGTAGATATTACTTATGTAACGCCTTTAGATGGTGCATTTACAAAACCAACTTGCACCAAAGCCCTAAATTATTTGTTGAAGGAAAAGCAAATAAAGATAGAGACCGATTTTGCAATAATGGAGGTTGATAATGATAAGAAAGCCATTGTGGATTATGTGGACAGAGAAATTCCTTTTGATTTGTTAGTAACTGTACCTACCAATATGGGTGATGAAGTAATAGAACGATCAGGTTTGGGAGATGATTTAAATTTTATTCCAACACATAAACATACCTTACAATCTAAAGCTCATGAAAATATTTTTGTAATCGGTGATGCCACAAATTTACCAGCTTCTAAAGCGGGTTCTGTAGCACACTTTCAAGCAGAAACATTAACAGATAATATTATCTTACATACTAAAGGCTTTAAACTAAAACAAGAGTTTGATGGTCACGCCAATTGTTTTATAGAAACAGGTAATAATAAAGCGCTATTGATTGACTTTAATTATGACCAAGAACCAGTTCATGGCACATTTCCATTTGCAAAAATAGGCCCCCTAAAATTATTAAAAGAAAGTGTATTTAACCATTGGGGAAAATTAGCTTTCAGGTGGATTTATTGGAACATGTTGTTAAAGGGTATACCAATACCATTTGTTGGTAGAAACATGAGTTTTAAAGGAAAAAAATTCGATATAAAAGCAGATAACTAGTTAATAACCTTATAAATTTTAGAAATAATGAAAAAAGTAATCGCAAATAGAGAAATCGATGTAAACGAAGAAGGCTACTTAGTAGACTTTAAACAATGGGACCGCGAAGTCTGTGAATGTATAGCAGGTGAGTGTAATGTGGTAATGACCGAAAAACACTGGGAAGTAATAGAGTACTTGCAAGACAAGCATCATAAAGATGAGCCATTATCTATTCGTGGCATTAAAAAAAGTGGCGTTATAAACATAAAAGAGTTTTATGAACTTTTCCCTGGAGGGCCATTAAAAAAATCAACACTTATTGCAGGAATCCCTAAGCCAAAAAGCTGTATTTAAGTTAACTAACACATCAAACACAAGAAATTATGGGCACAAAAGTCAAAAAAATGCTTTTTATATTATCCAAAGCTACCATTGAAAATGCTTATGCAGCATTTGTAATGGCAAATGGAGCAAGAATGGAAGGCATAGAATCCGAAATATTTTTTACTTTCTTTGGTTTAGAAGCTATTCAAAAGAAAAAATTAGAACATTTACACGTGGCTACCGTTGGTAACCCAGGAATGCATATTCCAACTATGTTAGGCGGTTTACCAGGAGTGGAAGCATTGGCAACCAAAATGATGAAAAAAGAAATGGAAAAACTAGATATGCCACCTATTGGCGAATTTTTAGAAATTCTTTCAGATTCTGGGTGTAAACTATGGGCATGTAAATTGGCTGTAGATATGTTCCATTTAAAAGAAGAAGATTTAATTGATGAATTAGATGGAATTCTAACTATTGGAGATTTTTATAGTAGAGCAGATCAAGAAGGCTGCCAACTCCTCTTTATTTAATTTTAAAGCTAAAAAAAATGCGAACCCAATGGTTCGCATTTTTTATTCTTATATAATAGAATTTACCTATTCATATTCTTTATTTCCTGTACAAACGTGTCTAAATCTACACCGTTACTAACTAGAGTTAAAGCTTTATCTACAATATACTTTACGTTTACCGCATGAAAACCAAGACCAACGCCTATTTTCTTTAAAAGCATCATTTCAGCATCGCCTTTAATCGTGTCAACATGAATCATACGCACCAAATCATACAAACGCTCTAACCTTAAATCGTAAGATGCTGGCGGGTTTATAGGGTGCGATTGGTAATTTTTTAAAATGAGTTTATAATCCTCAGCACTAATATTTAAATTAGTTGCTAATCTATCCAAAAACTTTTTCTCATCATCTGTAATTACACCATCTGCCATAGCCACACGAACAATTGCAGCAAAATGACTTTCATTACGCTTTTTAAACCCACTGTCAAATAAATCTGAAAACGACATATATACTTCTTTTTAGTGCTGCAAACGTACATATTTTTTTTAAGATTTTAAACCGAAATTTTAATTTTTTGGGCGTTACCACAAGGGTCGGGCTTTCCGCTACAAGTCCTCGCTTCGTTCCTTCGCTGTGGGCTTTCCACTACAATCCCTAACGCGTGTGCACAACACTTTTTTAGCTACATAAAAAATTGCGAAATTATAATTAACTCACATTTAAATAAACCTAAACCTTATATTTGCATTCGTAAAACAAAATTAGGTGAGTAAAACCCTTATCTCTCAAACCTATTTACAGACTTTGCAAAAGCAAAATCTGCAAAATGCTATTGCCCAAACCCAAGCAAAAACACATTTAAAAGGCCTCGTAGGATCTTCATTATCCTTTGTTATTGCTGCTGTTTTTAAAGAGGTTCAAAAGCCTTTTTTATTAGTGTTTAACGACAAAGAAGAGGCAGCGCATTACCTTAACGATTTAGAACAACTTTTAAGCGATAAAGATGTACTTTTCTACCCAGGAAGCTACAGAAGGCCATACGAAATTGAAGAAACTGATAATGCCAATGTATTATTACGCGCTGAAGTTTTAAACCGCATCAACTCACAAAAAAAACCAGCAATTATTGTTACTTATCCCGATGCACTTTTCGAGCAGGTGGTAACACGAAAAGAACTGGAACGACATACTCTAAAAGTTGGTGTAAACGATAAGTTATCAATCGATTTTGTAAACGAAGTCCTTTTTGATTATCAATTTAAACGTGTCGATTTTGTAACCGAACCTGGAGAGTTTTCAGTGCGTGGTGGTATTGTAGATGTATTTTCATTCTCGCACGACGAGCCTTATCGTATCGAATTTTTTGGCGATGAGGTTGATAGTATCCGTACATTCGATGTAGAAACACAACTGTCCATCGAGCAAATAAAAAAAATCAACATCATACCCAATGTTGCCAATAAATTATTGCAAGAAAGCAGGCAAAGTTTCTTAAAATACATCGCTCAAAAAACAATAGTGTGTATAAAAAATGCCGATTTACTTTTTTCTCGAATCGACGATTTTTATGCAAAAGCCGAAGAAGCCTTTAAAACCCTTTCAGAAGATATAAAACATGCCGAACCTCACGAATTATTTTGTGATGCCGCATTACTAAAAAAGCAATTACTTGATTTCTCTATTGTTGAATTTGGAAGTTCTGCTATCATGTCGAGTACTTCTGCTGTGCCAAGCACAGGCTCCGTCGAGACTTCTCAACATATAGAATTTAACACCACACCACAACCCGCATTTAACAAGCAATTTAATTTATTAATTGAAAATTTAAATGCTAATTCCGAGAACGGTTATACTAATTATATAGCTTGTGTTAGCGAACAGCAAGCTAAACGGTTTCATGATATTTTTGACGATTCTCATCTCGATGTTAAAGCATATCAAACTATAATTTTATCATTACACCAGGGTTTTATAGACCATGATAATAAAATAGCCTGTTATACCGATCATCAAATTTTTGAGCGCTACCATAAGTTTCATTTAAAAAACGGATATGCTAAAAAACAGGCCATAACTTTAAAAGAGCTCACCAATTTAGATATTGGCGATTATGTAACGCACATAGATCATGGTATTGGGCGTTTTGGCGGACTTCAAAAAATAGATGTAGAAGGTAAAAAGCAAGAAGCCATAAAACTTATTTATGGCGAGCGCGATGTATTGTATTTAAGTATTCACTCGCTTCATAAAATCACTAAATTTAATGGTAAAGATGGCAAACCACCTAAAATTTACAAATTAGGGAGTAATGCTTGGAAAACCTTAAAACAAAAAACAAAAGCCCGTGTAAAACACGTCGCTTTCAACTTAATAAAACTCTACGCAAAACGTAAAACCGAAAAAGGCTATCAATACAATCCCGATAGTTACATGCAACACGAACTGGAAGCTTCTTTTATTTATGAAGACACCCCCGATCAAAGTACTGCAACGGCCGATATTAAAGCCGATATGGAAAGTGAGCGCCCCATGGATAGACTTATTTGTGGCGATGTAGGTTTCGGAAAAACAGAAGTTGCAATTCGTGCAGCATTTAAAGCGGTAGATAATGGTAAACAAGTAGCTGTATTGGTGCCAACTACTATTTTAGCATATCAACACTCAAGGACCTTTAAAGACCGCTTAAAAGACTTCCCTTTAACCGTTGATTATCTAAACCGATTTAGAACCGCGAAAGAAAAACGAGAAACCTTAGAAGCTCTAGATCAAGGTAAAGTTGATATTATCATTGGTACCCATCAACTCGTAAATAAAAACGTAAAGTTTAAAGATTTAGGCTTACTTATTGTCGATGAGGAACAAAAATTTGGAGTTGCTGTAAAAGAAAAGCTAAAAACCTTAAAAGATAACGTTGATGTACTAACCTTAACCGCAACACCAATACCTAGAACGCTTCAGTTTAGTTTAATGGCTGCGAGAGATTTATCGGTTATTACAACACCCCCTCCAAATCGATACCCTATCGAAAGTCATGTTATTCGTTTTAGCGAAGAAACTATTCGTGATGCTATTAGTTACGAAATTCAACGTGGTGGACAAATATTCTTCATTCATAACAGAATCGAGAATATAAAAGAGGTAGCAGGCATGTTACAACGCCTAGTGCCTGATGCTAAAATTGGTATTGGTCATGGGCGAATGGAAGGTAAAAAATTAGAACGACTCATGCTTTCGTTTATGGATGGTGAGTTTGATGTTTTAGTAAGCACTACCATTGTAGAAAGTGGTTTAGATGTGCCAAACGCCAACACCATTTTTATAAATAACGCGAATAATTTTGGGCTTAGCGATTTGCACCAAATGCGCGGACGAGTAGGACGTAGCAACAAAAAGGCATTTTGTTATTTCATTACTCCAGAATATTCAGCAATGACGGATGATGCTAGAAAACGTATCACCGCCTTAGAGCAATTTACCGAATTAGGTAGCGGGTTCAACATTGCCATGAAAGATCTAGAAATTAGAGGGGCTGGCGATTTACTGGGTGGTGAACAAAGTGGGTTTATAAATGAAATAGGATTTGATACCTATCAGAAAATATTAAATGAAGCGATTGATGAGTTGAAAGAGAACGAGTTTAAAGACTTGTATAATGATGATAACTCTGAGAAAGTTTATGTAAAAGATGTGACGATAGACACAGATTTTGAATTGTTGTTTCCAGATAGCTATGTTAATAATATTGCTGAAAGACTGAACCTTTATACCCAATTAAACAACTTAAAAACTGAAGCTGATTTGATTACCTTTGAAAAGGAATTGATAGACCGTTTTGGAGAATTACCCAAACAAGTGACCGATTTGTTAAACAGTGTCCAAATAAAGTGGTTAGCTACTAAAATTGGATTTGAAAAAATCATCATGAAAAAAGGTAAGTTAATAGGTTATTTTATTAACGACCAACAGAGTAGTTTTTACCAAAGTCATAATTTTACTAAAGTGTTACAGTTTGTACAAACTCATCCTAACGCGTGTAAAATGAAAGAAAAACAAACCCGAAGTGGTTTACGATTAATGCTAACTTTCGAGAATATTAAATCTGTAAAAAAAGCGTTAGAGGTTTTACAACCTATTGTGGCTTGATTATTGATTTTAAAATAAGGAATATCTAAAATACATGAAACGATTACTTTTTATAGCCTTTTTAATACCAAGTATGTTACTTGCACAACACAGTATTAAAGGTGTTTTTTATCCCGCAGAAGATTTTAATTTTGCACTTCTTTATAAGGTTAACCCAACTATTTCAGATTATATATCCAATGCAGAAATAAAAGAAGATGGTAGTTTTGAGTTCAAATTAGATTCTACGGCTACTAAAGGTATGTATCGATTGGTGTATGCAGTTCCTCAAGAAGATTATAATTTTGATATTATGTACAACGGGAAGGAAGACATTGAACTCACGTTTATGTCAGAAACTGGTGTGGAATTCAAGAAATCTACGGTTAATAAATTATTATCTTCTTATACCAATAGCATGTCTATGGTAACTCAAAGCATAGGGAATTACTATGGAAAAGCAAGTAAAGATACCCTAGCGTTAAAGGCTATTTTTAAAACTCAGAAAGAAACACAAGAAAGTTTTGAGAAAGCTGCAAAAGGCACTATGGCTTTAGATTTTATTAAAGCGAACAGGCCCTATATTCCATCAAAGGTTGAAGATGTTAAAACTTATATTAAAAACTTAGAAAAGCATTATTTTGACCATGTAGATTTTAATAATAAAATCTTACAGAGCTCTAACTTTCTTGAAGAAAAAATGTTGAATTATGTATTTGGAATGTCTGCAAATTCTAAAGATGAACTTGAAAATTACAAAAGGAATATCGATGTGGTTTATCGCCATATGAAGACAGCTCCAAAAGAAGTACAGCGCATCTTGTTGTTTGATTTATGGCAGCAAATGTCTGATTTAGGATTTGAATCTATTTCAAATTATATAGCAGAAAATTATTTAATGAATGTTGCAGTGTCTTTAAATGATCAAGATCTTTTACATGCATTAATTTTATATAAAAATCTTTCAAAAGGTAATATAGCGTCAGATTTTGATGTTGAAGTCAAAGAAAAAGGAAAGCTTGTTACTAAGAAATTAACCCAATTAAATGTTGCCGAAAATTACATATTAGTATTTTGGAGTAGTGGTTGTTCGCACTGTTTAGAAGAAATACCTCAATTAAGAGATTTTGTAAATACTTTGGAAAAAGGCAAGGTAAAAGTAGTTGCTGTTGGTTTAGAAGATGAGCCTTACAGTTGGAAAAATCTAACTTATGATTTTCCTGATTTTATTCATGTTTACGGTGAAGGTAAATGGGATAACGAAATCGGTGACGCCTATGGTGTAACTTCAACACCAACGTATTTTATATTAGATAAGGATAAAAGAATTCTCGAAAAGCCATCAGACTTTAAATCTTTGGTAAAGTATATTCAAGGCGAAGAAGAATAAAACTAAAAATGGTAAAACGCATTTTTTAGATGCTCAATATTAAAGCCTTTACCTTCTTTTACAATGGCGATAATATCAAAACGTACCTCCACATCTAAATCGTTTACGGTTACATATTCATCAACAGCTTTTACTAAGCGTTGAATTTGTTTGGGTTTAACAAAATCTTGCGGATCTCCAAAATCGGAAGTAGAACGTGTTTTAACTTCAATAATAGCTAGAACACCTTCTTTTTGGGCAATAATATCCACTTCAGCTTTATCAAACCTGTAGTTGCGTTCAACGATATCATAATTGTTTTTCATAAGAAAATCTACTGCCAGTTGTTCGCCTTTTTTACCGAGTTCGTTGTGTTGTGCCATAGTTTAACCTCTAAACAAAAAGAAATCATCTTTCATGTGCTCAATTTGAGCATCTTTGTTAGTAATGATATAGTCGATAGCTTTTGATGTAAATTCATCACCTTTTTCGGTTAATGAAACTATGTTTTTATCAAACTGAATCATATTGTTTTTTAAAGCCAAATCTAAAACTGTTTTAGAACGCACTTTTTGCCAATTGATATGTTCGTTGAGGTGATTAACATGGCGCTCACTTTCTTCAATATGGTTTTTAAGGTGTAACAAAAACGTTAATAATGATACTTCAGTACGTTGTTGCTTTTCTCGATACATAACAGCAATAACACCTTTGTTAGGCGCAAATAAGTAAACCATAAAAAACAGTAAACCGAGCATTGTGGTTATCGATCCTGAAATTGAGGCATCCAAAACATGTGCTAACCAATATCCTGAAATGGCACTAAATACACCAAAACAGATGGCATATAAGAGCATGCGCTTTAAATTGTTTGTCAATAAATAGGCTGTTGCTGCTGGAGCAATCATTAAAGCAACGACTAATATGGCGCCTACCGCATCAAAAGCCCCAACAGTTGTAACCGAAGAAACCGTCATCAATCCGTAATGAATAACCGCAGGTGAAAAACCTAATGAAGCAGATAACCCAGCATCAAAAGTGCTTACTTTTAGTTCTTTAAAAAATGCGATTAATAGCCCGAAGGTAATAATTAAAATACTTCCAATAATCCACAGGGATTTTGGGCCAACATCGGCTCCAGAAATAACGAGTCTGTCGAATGGCGCAAATGCGAGCTCACCCAATAAAACCGCATCTACATCCAAATGGACGTCGTTAGCATTTTTAGCAATCATAATTACACCAATACTAAAGAGTACAGGAAATACTAATCCAATAGCGGTGTCTTCTTTTACTAACCCTGTTTTTTGAATATATTCTACCAAAACCACAGTAATAATACCAGTTATTGCTGCAAGTAATATTAATAATGGGGAGTTTAAATCTTGTGTTATAAAAAATCCAATAACGATACCAGGCAAGATAGAATGACTAATGGCGTCACTAATCATGGCCATTTTTCGAAGAACTAAAAACGTACCTGGAATGGCACATGCAATAGCAACTAAACTAGCAATAACCTGTATTTCTAATTGTGCATTACTCATTGTTATCGGATTGTTGGTTGTACAAATTTGATGCAATTTTAAAACCTTCTTCGGTCAAGCTCCACATGCTCCCGTCTAATTTCACATAATTTTTACGTACCAATTTTTGAAGCGTCCCTTTGGTAAAACCCTGAAAGTTGTTTAATATTTTAATAGCATGTGGGTGTGAAATATTTTCATGGGTTTCAGCAATTCTGAACATAAAAGCTAAGGTGTTATGAAGCTGTAAATCTCTACGGTTTTTAATAAATCGAATTTGCTTAAAAAGCAATCCTCGACTTGGTGAAAATACGAAAGAAACAAGCACAAAAACTCCTGCAACAATAACGATTACAGGTCCTGTTGAAAGGTTATTTTGAGTGGCACTTATTGCTGTACCAAATACACCTGAAAAAGCACCAAAAACAGCAGCAAGAAATACCATTATTCCTAGGCTGTCTGTCCATTGTCTTGCCGCAGCCGCCGGCGCAAGCAACATAGCACTCATTAATACCACGCCAACCGTTTGAAGGCCGAGTACAATGGCTAATACGATAAAGGAGGTTATTAATACATCAATAAAATTAGTATTGAAACCTAGAGTTTTGGTATAATCGGCATCGAACAATAAAATTTTAAATTCTTTCCAGAAAAGTAATAAAACAAAAAGGCAAATACCCGTTACTATGGCCATTAACCAGACATCACTTTCAACTAAAGTTGCTGCTTGACCAAAAAGATATTTATCGAGTCCTGCTTGGTTGGCATTAGGTTGTTTTTGGATGAATGTTAGCAACAACATACCGAATCCGAAAAACAAAGACAATATTAGCCCTAAGGCGGTATCAGATTTTAAATGTGTTTTACTAATTATACCTCGAATCCAAAACGTGCCTAAAAGTCCACTTATTAAAGCTCCCAACAATAACACATTAGTGTCTTTGGTTCCCGTAATTAAAAAAGCAATGGCAATTCCGGGTAAGGCTGCATGAGAAATAGCATCACCTAGTAAACTTTGTTTACGTAATACAGCAAAACTGCCTAGCATACCTGTAACTGCACCAAGAATGGCGGTTCCCATGGTTATGGTTCTTAAGGTATAGTCTGTAAAGACCAGTTTTATGTATTCTGTTATGTCCATAATTCCTGCGAAGGCAGGAATCTCTTCCTGATTTCACAATAGTTTTATTTTGTTATTCTAAACTTATCTTCAGAATTTATTGTTCACTTTGTTCATTTTGCCTTGATGCAAAACGAACCAAAAAATCAAGCTCAAGCCGAGGAATTTTTTATCCCGAATTTATCAGGATAAAAACCGATTTAAAAACTCCGCGTCGAACTGCGATCTCCTGTTCTCGGAGCTTTTCTGCATCTATTCTGCGCCTTGACGTTCAATTCTACGAATTGAATTGAGACTTGACTTTCATTTATTTACTTTTCTTGATCTATTTTTTAAATTAGAGTAAGAACTGTTTACTGCGACTGCGACTGTAAACTTATTTTACTCTTGAATACTCACTTTATAATTAATACCATAGGTTTTAGTAAGGTTATCATCATTAAAAATATCTTTTACCGGACCCGTGGCAATCTTTTTGACATTTAAAAAGGTTACCCAATCGAAATATTCTGGTACGGTTTGTAAATCGTGGTGTACTACTATAACAGTTTTTCCAGCTTTCCGTAATTCTTTAAGGATGTTTATGATGGCAATCTCAGTAGTGGCATCAACTCCTTGGAAGGGTTCATCCATAAAATAGATGGAAGCGTTTTGCACTAAGGCTCTTGCTAAAAATATTCGTTGTTGTTGCCCGCCTGAAAGCTGACTAATTTGACGGTTTTTAAAAGGAAGCATACCTACTTTTTCTAAAGCTTCTAATGCTGCCTTTTTTTCTTTTTGTCCTGGACGTTTTATCCAGCCCAAACTGCCGTAAGTGCCCATCATCACGACATCTAAAGCCGTTGTTGGAAAATCCCAATCTACACTGCCTTTTTGGGGTACGTAAGCTACGAGAGATCGCTGTTTATCATAGGGTTTATCGTAAATACTAACGCTGCCTGCTATAGGTTTTAAAATACCTAAAATAGATTTTATAAGCGTAGATTTACCAGCACCGTTGGGCCCCACAATAGCCATAAGAACGCCTTCGGGGATTTCTAAATCGATATCCCAAAGCACGGGTTTGTAGTTATAGGCTACTGTTAAATCGTCTACTTTTACGGCTATTTTTTGTTCCATCTCTTATTTATTTATGTGTTCATTTTGTCTTGATACAAAACGAACCAAAAAATCAAGTTCAAGCCGAGGAATTTTTTATCCCGATTTTATCGGAATAAAAACCGATTTGAAAACTCCGCGTCGAACTTCGTTCTCCTGTTCTCGGAGCTTTTCTTCATCTATTCTGCGCCTTGACGTTCAATTCTACGAATTGATTTGGGTGTTGACTTTTTGTTATTTTTTCTCATTTCTTATGTATATGTTCTTGCAAACTAATCTGTAATTACATGCTTTAAACTACTTTTGGCTGATAATTTAGCCCTGATAGAAGCGGCATCCTTTTTTGAGGCACGAAAAAAAGATACAGCGAATAGCAGGAAATAGCTTCAAATTAACATTTTATTTTAGTGCATTTACAATAGTGTTCACATTATACTTGAACATGCCTATATATGTGCCTTCAATGGTTCCAGCATCGCCCAACGCATCGGAATATAATGTGCCGCCAATGGTAACTTCGTGCCCTTTAGATTTTACTGCTGCTTGAAGCGCTTCAATGGTGCGTTTTGGTACCGAGCTCTCTACAAATATAGCTTTAACTTTATTTTCAATGATGAAGGCTGATAATTTTTGAACGTCTTTTACGCCGGCTTCGGTTGCAGTTGAAAGTCCTTGTAGGCCTACTACCTCAAAATCGAAAGCTTTACCGAAATAATTAAACGCATCATGCGCCGTTACCAAAATACGCTGCTCTTTTGGAAGACTACTTATGGTTTGCTCTAATTTATTTTTAAGCGTATTTAATTTTTCGATATAGACATTTCCGTTGGTTTCGAAGGTTGTTTTTTGCTCAGGTATAGCTTCTGAAAGTGTTTTTACCACAAATTCTGTAGCTTTTTTCCAATAGTTTATATCAAACCATATATGCGGGTCGTAGTTAGAAGCAAAATATTCTGAACCGATTAAAGTTGATTTGTCTAAAGCATCAGAAATAGCAATGGTTTTTTTGTTTTTCATTTTCTCGAAAACCTCAACTAGTTTGCCTTCTAAGTGCAACCCGTTGTAAAAAATAATGTCGGCGTTTGATAATTTGGTAACATCGCCTTCACTAGCTTTATATAAATGCGGATCGACACCGCTACCCATTAATCCTTGTAAATTAATGTGGTCGCCACCAATATTTTTAACTAAATCGGTAATCATGGTGGTGGTTGTAACTATATTTAGTTTATCGTTTGTCTTTTTTTCTTCTTTACAGCTCATGCAAACAGTAGAAAGAAGAAGTATGATAAGTATTTTTTTCATATCGAATTTATTTTAATTTGTTTGTTGGCTTAACACGATAACTCAACCCAAGTCCGAATAAAATATCTTGTCCTTCCGTAATGCTTGTTCCTAAATAGGTATCAAATTGTAAATCGTTTGAAACTAAATAGGTGAATCCGGCATCCCAATAGTGGTTTGCTTTATTGTCTTCTGGTAAATCGCCGTAAAGTTCTGCGTACATACCAAATTTATCATTAATACTATAACCATAAGCAAGTGTATAAATAGCTGAAGCTTCTGGAGAATCATTTCCCCATTCGGCACCTATATTGTACCCTAAACTTGATTTTTCACTAAGTGTATGAGATAATGATAATCTAAAATCAATGCTCGTATATTCGGGTCTGTAATCGGCAGATGCGCTAAAAACAGGAAACACATGTCCTATTAATGCTATTTCGGGCATGCAGCCATTTTCTTCTGCAATGTCGATTTTCATCCCTAAAAGCAATGGGGATAAACCGCTCGTTACATTATCCAGTTTATTATTGTTTATTTTATTAGTGCCTTCAACAAAATCCCAACCTAATCGTAATTCTAAGTTTTCTAGAACTCCGTATCGAATCAGCATCGTATTAAAAGTGTAGTTCTCAGATTTTATGTTTCCTGCTTCGTAGGATTCATACAATCCGCCTGTTTCAAACTGTAAAGTGCCTTTCCCTACAGTTGATGATGCTTCTGTAGCATCTGGTCGGTCGGTAACTAAGGGTTGAGAAAGTCTGTCATCTTCTTGAGAAAAAGTTAAAAAAGAAAATGATAAACTAAGTGAAAAAAGAGTGTATTTAATTGCTTTCATTGACATATATTATTGAAGTAAAGTCTTCGTTGAGTAAAATGGTATTATTGTTTATTAAAATTTGTGTCATTTTATTTTTGTTGAATTGCTTTGAAACAAATAGTGTGTTCCCGAATTTCAATCCGTGTTGCGCGCAAAATTCAAAAAACTCTTTATCGTCGCTCATTAATCTAGAAATCATGTATTTTTTCCCTTCACTGGTCTGAGAAAGCGCTATTGAGGTATCAGTGGTTGTTATTTCACCGTTAGCATTTGGAATCGGGTCTCCGTGCGGGTCGAACTTAGGGTTCCCCAGATATTCACTTATTTTGTTTGCCAATAAATCTGAAGTTTGATGTTCTAATAATTCAGCTTCTCGATGAATATCGTGTAAAGACATATCAAACAATTTAAATAATAAACTTTCCCATAAACGATGCTTTCGCACCACATTTAAAGCCATTTTATTGCCTTTATCTGTTAGTTTTAAAGCTTGATATTTTTCGTAATGCAGTAAATCTTTTGAGGCTAATTTCTGTGCCATATCTGTGGCTGCTGCGTTAGAAATGCCAAGTTTTTTTGCTATGTTACCTGGTTTGGTATCATTATTATCTCGTTTTCCGTTTTTGTAAATGGCTTTTACAAAATTTTCTATGGCTATAGACATTTTTAATTGCTTTAAACAATATTTAAGTAAGCTTAAATATTTTTCAAAAGTAACTAAAAAAAATTAGTTACGAATAAAATCTGTAACTAATTTAAGTTATAAGGTATCAATTTGATTTAATGACAACCGCAACCATCGTCATTTCCACAAATTTTTTTAGACTTCGGTTTTTTTAAGAAGAATTTTTTAACTAGAAATGCTATAGCTAATGCTATTGCTGTAAAGACTAATATGTTTTGAATAATCTCATTCATAATAAAGTAGTCGAGTTTAAACTAGTTTCATTTCAATAGTTGAAACGCAATTAAGGCCACAATATATGCGAAAGCGGACATAATAACGAGTTGTAAAATTGGCCATTTCCAACTATTAGTTTCTTTTTTTACAATGGCTAGCGTACTCATACATTGCATTGCAAAAGCATAAAACAGCATTAATGAAATACCAGAAGCAAAGGTAAATAGTGGCCCACCTAAAACGGGGTTTACTTCGGCTGCCATTCTGTTTTTTATGGTAGCTTCATCATCATTTCCAACACTGTAAATGGTGGCAAGAGTACCAACAAACACTTCACGAGCTGCAAAACTGCTCACTATGGCAATACCTATTTTCCAATCGTAACCTAAAGGACGTATTGCAGGTTCTATGGCTCTACCAGTAATCCCAATAAACGAATGCTCTAACTTATGAGATGCTATTTTTTGTTGTAAATCATCATCAGTTAAATTTTGAGACGCGTATTCCGTTTTTATAATTTCGTCGGCGTTGTTAAATTGTTCTCCAGGACCGTAAGACGCCAAAAACCACAAAATGATTGAAATGGCTAAAATTATTTTACCTGCTCCAAAAACAAAGGATTTAGTTTTTTCGATAACTGTAAGCGCAACATTTTTAAAAAGTGGTAGTTTGTAGTTTGGCATTTCGACTACAAAAAACGTTTTACTTCTAATTTTTAATATTTTATTTAAAATATAAGCCGAAAGAATAGCGGTTCCAAAACCTATAAGATAGAGTAACATTAAGGTTAGGGCCTGATAACCCAATCCAAAAATGCGGCCTTCTGGAATAACCAAGGCTATGATAATTAAATAAACAGGTAAACGTGCAGAACAAGTGGTAAAAGGCGTTACTAAAATAGTAATTAAACGCTCTTTCCAACTTTCAATATTTCTGGTTGCCATAATGGCTGGAATAGCACATGCAGTACCCGAAATTAGTGGTACAACACTTTTACCACTAAGCCCGAAACGGCGCATAATTCGGTCCATTAAGAACACAACGCGACTCATATAACCACTTTCTTCCAACACGGCAATAAATAGAAATAAAAAGGCGATTTGTGGAATAAAAATGACGATGCCACCCAATCCTGGAATAATGCCTTCCGACAACAAACTTGTAAAAGCACCAGATGGTAATTGGTTTTTAGTCCATTCGCTTAAATTGGCAAACAACCCATCAATAAAATCCATTGGAATACTTGACCAGTCGTAAATGGCTTGAAAAATAGTAAGCAGAATAATTCCAAAAATTAAATACCCCCAAACTTTATGGGTTAAAATTCTATCAAGTTTTATACGTAAGTCTTTCGCTTGACTTAAATCTATCGTTTGCCCTTTATCCAGAGCTTCATTAATAAATTGGTAGCGCTTTATGGTTTCTTTTTGTTGTAAACGCTTTAAATCGGCTTTCGTTTTAGTTTTAAAATTAGCTACTGCATCAATTTTATTTCTATCGGTTTTTCCAAAATTGACATCTTGAGTAATTACCAACCAGAGTTTGTATAATAATTGATTAGGAAAGGCTTTTTTTAAATTTTCAAAATAGTCTTTGTCTATTTCTGTAGTATCAATACAAGGTTCTATAGAAACCTCTTTATAATTTGTAATAAGTTGTTTTAAGTTTTCAATGCCCTCATTTTTTCGAGTACTAATAAGTGCAATTTTGGTATTAAGTTTATCTTCCAAATAATCAATATCCAAGGAAATACCTTTGTAAAGCATTCGGTCGGCCATATTAATAACCAAAATTGTAGGAATCTCTAAATCTTTAATCTGGGTAAAAAGTAACAGATTTCGTTTTAAATTTTCAACATCGGTAACAACAACAGCTATATCAGGAAAATCTTTATCATTTTTATTCAGAAGTAGCTCGATTACTACATTTTCATCAAGAGAAGAAGCGTTTAAGCTGTAAGTTCCAGGTAAATCAATAATATGTGCTTTAACACCACGTGGTAGTTTGCAAATACCTTGTTTTTTTTCGACCGTAATTCCTGGATAATTTCCAACCTTTTGGTTTAACCCTGTTAAAGCATTAAAAACTGAGGTTTTCCCAGTATTTGGGTTCCCAATAAGTGCCACATTAATTTGTTTACTCATGTGCTACTTTTTCAATTAAAATAAGAGAGGCGGTTTCTTTTCTTATGGCTAAATGCGATCCGTTAATATTTAGATACATAGGGTCTTGAAACGGAGCTACTTGAACAAGAACAACTGTATTTCCAGGTAAACAACCCATTTCTAAAAGTTTTAAAGGGATATCAGATGATGAAACATCAGTAATTACAGCGCTTTCACCTCGTTTTAAATGTGCTAAAGTTGTCTTCAAGCTTATTTAGATTGATTTTAAAGAAGCAAAAGTAATGTAAAAGTTTAGAAGTATAAAAGTTTTAAATATAAATAATTGATCGGGCTTCTGTATGCCGTTAGTCTTATCTAACAAATGAAACGTTTTGACAAAAATTCCTATCGCAATATGTTACTAATTGTGTCATTTTGCAGGCTAAAAGCATTTTTGAAGACTTTTATGTTAATATAGCATATAAATATGCTAAATCTGTTGTTTTCAGCAAGTTGAAGTGAGGCTTATCTTTGCACCAGAATTAATTGCATAATGTAATGCGCCATAACAATCATGTTGATAATGATAAAAAGTGATTAGGTAAACTACATTTTAACTTTTAAAGAACGTAAAATTTAAAAATATGAAAACAAGTAATAGTATTGCAACAGAAAGTAAAGTTGGAACTAAAACGAAACAATTTAGTAACGCTAGTTCATTAGTTTGGAACAACAAAAGACGTTTCAAATAAAATAAACTTTAAAACACAAAAAAGCCCTTTTTGAAAGGGCTTTTTTTATATCCAATTAATTAGTTTTTGTATTCTTCTTTTAAAATAGCGATATCATTAAGTAGTCGTTCTATTTCTTCAGAATTGGTGCCATCATAAAACCCTCTTATTTGACGTATTTTGTCAATTAGCATAAAGTTTTCGGTATGTATCATATCAAATGGGCCACCATCACCATTATCTTTTACAGCTAAATAACTTTTACGCGCCAATTTGTAAATATCTTTTTTATTGCCTGTAACTAAATTCCATTTGCGGTCTATAACCCCTTTTTCAATGGCGTATCGTTTTAGTTGTGCAACGGTGTCAATTTCTGGAGTAACAGAATGTGATAGTAGCATAACTTCGTCGTCATTTAAAATTTCTTTTTGAATTTCAACCATATGATTTGTCATTATTGGACAAATGGTTTGGCATGTTGTAAAAAAGAAGTCAGCTACGTAAATTTTATCTTTATAATTATTTTGGGTAATTGTTTTGCCATCTTGATTAATAAGAGCAAAATCTGCTATTTTATGATATTTTTTTTGATGTTGAATGGTGCTGTCAACCAATTCTGTACTAACCATAGCTGGTTGGTAAATAGGAAGCGGTCTGTAAACGTTTAACGTATTATAAATAATTGAAACAATAATGATTGATATAATACCAAAAACAATTGCGAAAATCTTGTAATCCTTAAAAAATGATAGCATTTTTAACTCATTAACATTAAAAGCAGTTACAAAAATACGACGATTTTAATTTTGAAAGCGCTCAAAACCAGCATAAATTATTGTTAAAACACAAGCCTTTCGGCGAATGACTTTTTAAACTTGGTTTAAAAGCTTACTTTTGTGCGGTTAAAAAAAAATTGTAATACATGTCTGTATTTTTAATAAAAGGAGCTCAATTACTTTTGAGTCTTTCTATATTGGTAGTTCTGCACGAGTTAGGACATTTTATACCAGCTAAAATTTTTAAAACACGCGTTGAAAAATTCTATTTATTTTTCGATGTGAAGTTTTCTTTATTTAAAAAGAAAATTGGTGAAACTGTTTACGGTATTGGCTGGTTACCTTTAGGTGGCTATGTTAAAATTTCGGGTATGATTGATGAGAGCATGGATACCGAACAAATGGCCCAAGAACCACAACCGTGGGAGTTTAGATCTAAACCTGCATGGCAACGCTTAATAATCATGCTTGGTGGAGTAACTGTAAATTTCTTACTGGCCTTCTTTTTATTCATTATGATGCTATTTGTTTGGGGAACCAAATATTCAACTAAAGATGATATAAAGTACGGTTATAGTGTTGCCAAAACCCTAGAAAACTATGGTTTTCAGCAAGGTGATCGAGTTATTTCTATAAATGGGGAACCTTTTGAGGATTTAACCATCGATATTAATAAATATATCATGTTTAGGGATGTCAATAATATTAAAGTAGAGCATTCAGACGGAAGTGTTGAAGATATTAAGATTCCTGAAGATATTGGAACACAACTTTTTGAAGCTGGTGATTTACCCGCCTTAACACCTCGTTATCCTTTTGAACTAGATTCTATTACCCCAGATTCTCCAGCAGAAATTGCAGGTTTACAACCGACTGATAAAATTGTAGCGATAAATGGTAATCCTGTTGAATATTATGCAGATTTAACTTATCAAATAAAAAACAGCGATTCAGATGAGTTATTAGTAAAAATAGAACGCAATAATCAGCCAGAAGAGTTACGTATAAAACCTAATGAAGATAAAATAATTGGTATTTATGCAAGACCAAGTGATTTAGAATTTATTAAGTTTAATCAGAAGGATTATGGTTTTGCTGAGAGTGTTTCTGCAGGTATAAGTAACGGCTATTGGGAAGTAAAAGACTATTTGGCGCAGTTTAAATACATTTTCACTAAAAAAGGAGCTACTCAAATAGGTGGTTTTGCTGCAATTGGCAATATGTTTCCTCCAGTTTGGAACTGGCAAGCTTTTTGGTATTTAACAGCGTTTTTATCTATTATGTTAGGCGTTTTAAATTTATTGCCTATCCCAGCATTAGATGGGGGTCATGTCATGTTTTTATTATATGAAATGGTCTCTGGAAGAAAGCCTGGAGATAAATTTATGGAGTACGCACAAATGGTAGGTTTCTTTATCTTAATTGCTTTAGTATTGTTTGCAAACGGCAATGATATTTATAAAGCTATTTTTGGATAAAAATTTTCAAAAAAATGTTTGCAGTAAGTAAAAAGATATATATATTTGCGCTCGCTTAGGCGAAAACTAACACTCCTCCTTAGCTCAGTTGGTTAGAGCATTTGACTGTTAATCAAAGGGTCCTTGGTTCGAGCCCAAGAGGGGGAGCAAAAAAAAGCACTTACATTTATGTAAGTGCTTTTTTGTTTCTGTTTTTTTAGAGAATAAGGTCTGCAATAAATAAAAAAAGGCTGAATAGTTCTATATTCAGCCTTCAATTTAATCTATTGCCTTGCAATTAATAGTTTATGATTAGTAGCTCCAGATTTCATATTTGTGATTTTAAACAAGTATGTCGCCTGTTCTAACTGATCTAAATCTGTTATACTTATTTGACTATTAGTTGATAAATAACTTCTATCCATTACAAGCCTTCCATTCAAATCAAATACTTTAATGTTAAATTCAGTATTATTTAAGTCTAATGGTAGAATGATACTAACAATATCATTAAATGGATTTGGAGTAAAAGTAATTTCTTTAAGATCTAAGGAATTAGTATTTAATAATTCTTCATTTCTAGATTGAATAGGATTATTAATAGGACTGCTAGTACAGAAAATAGTGGTTTCAATATAATTGAAATTACCTCCAGTCATTATTACGTTTCCATTAACAGTTAAGCTATAGCTGCCATTTCCACCTGAATAATATAATCCATCTCCGTAAGAATCAAAAATATTGAAATCATAACAAGAATTAGGAAGGCACTCTATTACAGTAAGAGTTGAATTATCAGGTTGGTTTCCATAAGGACCTCCACTAGCTACAATACTTCCTTGTGGATTTGTAATATTCCATGATGTTTCCTCTGGATAAATATCGAATTCTATTGAAATAACCACGTCGGTACAATCAGTATTACAAGGCGTACAATCAGGTCCACCGCAATCAACTCCAGTCTCGTTTCCGTTCATAATCCCATCATCGCAGGTAGGAGGAACATTGCAAGGGTCGCAGTCAGGTCCTCCACAATCAACACCTGTCTCTTGTCCATTCATTACACCGTCACTACAAGTTGGATTGTTTCCACCAGAGGTACAGAAGGGTGTTGTTTCACTAAAATTGAAATACCCACCATTAGCAACTTCAACACCACCTACGGTTAAACTATAACTTCCATTACCACCAGAATAATATAAACCGTCACCATAGCTATCAAATATTGTAAATTCATAGCATCCTGCAGGAAGACATTCCGAAATGTTAAGGGTAGATTGATCTGGTTGGTTTCCGTAAGTTCCTCCACTGTAGACGATATTTCCTCCGGAATCCATTATAGACCAAGAAGTTTCTTCCGGATAATTATCAAATTCTATTGAAATAACCACGTCAGTACAATCAGTATTACAAGGTGCACAATCAGGTCCACCGCAATCAACTCCAGTCTCTTGTCCATTCATAACTCCATCATCACATGTTGGAGGAGCATTACAAGGAGTACAATCAGGTCCACCGCAATCAACTCCAGTCTCGTTTCCGTTCATAATCCCATCATCGCAAGTAGGAGGAACATTGCAAGGGTCGCAGTCAGTTCCTCCACAATCAACACCTGTCTCTTGTCCATTCATTACACCGTCACTACAAGTTGGATTGTTTCCACCAGAGGTACAGAAGGGTGTTGTTTCACTAAAATTGAAATACCCACCATTAGCAACTTCAACACCACCTACGGTTAAACTATAACTTCCATTACCACCAGAATAATATAAACCGTCACCATAGCTGTCAAATATCGTAAATTCATAGCATCCTGCAGGAAGACATTTCGAAATGATAAGGGTAGATCCATCTGGTTGGTTTCTATAGGGTCCGCCGTTGTATAAAATATTTCCATCAGAGTCTGTAATAGACCAAGAAGTTTCTTCTGGATAATTATCAAATTCTATTGAAATAGCCACGTCGGTACAATCAGTATTACAAGGCGTACAATCAGTTCCACCGCAATCAACTCCAGTCTCGTTTCCATTCATAATCCCATCATCGCAAGTAGGAGGAACAATGCAAGGGTCGCAGTCAGGTCCTCCACAATCAACACCTGTCTCTTGTCCATTCATTACACCATCACTACAAGTTGGATTGTTTCCACCAGACGTACAGAAGGGTGTTGTTTCACTAAAATTGAAATATCCACCATTAGCAACTTCAACACCACCTACGATTAAACTATAACTTCCATTACCACCAGAATAATATAAACCGTCACCATAGCTATCAAATATTGTAAATTCATAGCATCCTGTAGGAAGACATTCCGAAATGATAAGGGTAGATCCATCTGGTTGGTTTCTATAGGGTCCGCCGTTGTATAAAATATTTCCATCAGAGTCTGTAATAGACCAAGAAGTTTCCTCCGGATAATTATCGAATTCTATTGATATAACTACATCTGTACAAGTTGCATCTGGTTCTGTAATAGTGACTTGACATGTTGTAGTACAGTTGTTGGCATCGGTTACTGTTACGGTATGTAGTCCTACGGCAAGAGCGGTAGCCGTAGCGGTAGTTTCCCCACTGATATCCCAGGCATAGGTGTAAGGTGCTACGCCTCCTGTGGGTGTAACTGTAGCGACCCCATCACTGGCTCCATTGATGGTTACGGCACTGTCTTGAATGACACTGCAGGCTAAAGCCTCAGGTTCAGTGATAGTGACTTGACAGGTGGTTGTTGCACCATTAGCATCGGTTACCGTTACAGTATGTGTTGTAGCACTTAAAACGGTAGCCGTAGCAGTAGTTTCGCCGCTGATATCCCAAGCATAAGTATAAGGTGCTACACCTCCTGAAGGTGTCACTGTAGCTGCGCCATTACTTTCCCCATTACAAACAACAGCAGAATCTTGAAGAACACTGCAAGTTAAAGCATCTGGTTCGGTAATAGTGACTTGACAGGTTGTAGTACAGTTGTTGGCATCGGTTACTGTTACAGTATGTAGTCCTACGGCAAGAGCGGTAGCCGTAGCGGTAGTTTCCCCACTGATATCCCAGGCATAGGTATAAGGTGCTACGCCTCCTGTGGGTGTCACTGTAGCGACCCCATCGCTGGCTCCATTGATGGTTACGGCACTGTCTTGAATGACACTGCAGGCTAAAGCCTCAGGTTCAGTGATAGTGACTTGACAGGTGGTTGTTGCACCATTAGCATCGGTTACCGTTACGGTATGTGTTGTAGCACTTAAAACGGTAGCCGTAGCAGTAGTTTCGCCGCTGATATCCCAAGCATAAGTATAAGGTGCTACACCTCCTGAAGGTGTCACTGTAGCTGCGCCATTACTTTCCCCATTACAAACAACAGCAGAATCTTGAAGAACACTGCAAGTTAAAGCATCTGGTTCGGTAATAGTGACTTGACAGGTTGTAGTACAGTTGTTGGCATCGGTTACTGTTACAGTATGTAGTCCTACGGCAAGAGCGGTAGCCGTAGCGGTAGTTTCCCCACTGATATCCCAGGCATAGGTATAAGGTGCTACGCCTCCTGTGGGTGTAACTGTAGCGACCCCATCGCTGGCTCCATTGATGGTTACGGCACTGTCTTGAATGACACTGCAGGCTAAAGCCTCAGGTTCAGTGATAGTGACTTGACAGGTGGTTGTTGCACCATTAGCATCGGTTACCGTTACAGTATGTGTTGTAGCACTTAAAACGGTAGCCGTAGCAGTAGTTTCGCCACTGATATCCCAAGCATAAGTATAAGGTGCTACACCTCCTGAAGGTGTCACTGTAGCTGCGCCATTACTTTCCCCATTACAAACAACAGCAGAATCTTGAAGAACACTGCAAGTTAAAGCATCTGGTTCGGTAATAGTGACTTGACAGGTTGTAGTACAGTTGTTGGCATCGGTTACTGTTACAGTATGTAGTCCTACGGCAAGAGCGGTAGCCGTAGCGGTAGTTTCCCCACTGATATCCCAGGCATAGGTGTAAGGCGCTACGCCTCCTGTGGGTGTCACTGTAGCGACCCCATCGCTGGCTCCATTGATGGTTACGGCACTGTCTTGAATGACACTGCAGGCTAAAGCCTCAGGTTCAGTGATAGTGACTTGACAGGTGGTTGTTGCACCATTAGCATCGGTTACCGTTACAGTATGTGTTGTAGCACTTAAAGCGGTAGCCGTAGCAGTAGTTTCGCCACTGATATCCCAAGCATAAGTATAAGGTGCTACACCTCCTGAAGGTGTCACTGTAGCTGCGCCATTACTTTCCCCATTACAAACAACAGCAGAATCTTGAAGAACACTGCAAGTTAAAGCATCTGGTTCGGTAATAGTGACTTGACAGGTTGTAGTACAGTTGTTGGCATCGGTTACTGTTACAGTATGTAGTCCTACGGCAAGAGCGGTAGCCGTAGCGGTAGTTTCCCCACTGATATCCCAGGCATAGGTGTAAGGTGCTACGCCTCCTGTGGGTGTAACTGTAGCGACCCCATCACTGGCTCCATTGATGGTTACGGCACTGTCTTGAATGACACTGCAGGCTAAAGCCTCAGGTTCAGTGATAGTGACTTGACAGGTGGTTGTTGCACCATTAGCATCGGTTACCGTTACGGTATGTGTTGTAGCACTTAAAACGGTAGCCGTAGCAGTAGTTTCGCCGCTGATATCCCAAGCATAAGTATAAGGTGCTACACCTCCTGAAGGTGTCACTGTAGCTGCGCCATTACTTTCCCCATTACAAACAACAGCAGAATCTTGAAGAACACTGCAAGTTAAAGCATCTGGTTCGGTAATAGTGACTTGACAGGTTGTAGTACAGTTGTTGGCATCGGTTACTATTACAGTATGTAGTCCTACGGCAAGAGCGGTAGCCGTAGCGGTAGTTTCCCCACTGATATCCCAGGCATAGGTATAAGGTGCTACGCCTCCTGTGGGTGTAACTGTAGCGACCCCATCGCTGGCTCCATTGATGGTTACGGCACTGTCTTGAATGACACTGCAGGCTAAAGCCTCAGGTTCAGTGATAGTGACTTGACAGGTGGTTGTTGCACCATTAGCATCGGTTACCGTTACAGTATGTGTTGTAGCACTTAAAGCGGTAGCCGTAGCAGTAGTTTCGCCGCTGATATCCCAAGCATAAGTATAAGGTGCTACACCTCCTGAAGGTGTCACTGTAGCTGCGCCATTACTTTCCCCATTACAAACAACAGCAGAATCTTGAAGAACACTGCAAGTTAAAGCATCTGGTTCGGTAATAGTGACTTGACAGGTTGTAGTACAGTTGTTGGCATCGGTTACTATTACAGTATGTAGTCCTACGGCAAGAGCGGTAGCCGTAGCGGTAGTTTCCCCACTGATATCCCAGGCATAGGTGTAAGGTGCTACGCCTCCTGTGGGTGTAACTGTAGCGACCCCATCACTGGCTCCATTGATGGTTACGGCACTGTCTTGAATGACACTGCAGGCTAAAGCCTCAGGTTCAGTGATAGTGACTTGACAGGTGGTTGTTGCACCATTAGCATCGGTTACCGTTACAGTATGTGTTGTAGCACTTAAAACGGTAGCCGTAGCAGTAGTTTCGCCGCTGATATCCCAAGCATAAGTATAAGGTGCTACACCTCCTGAAGGTGTCACTGTAGCTGCGCCATTACTTTCCCCATTACAAACAACAGCAGAATCTTGAAGAACACTGCAAGTTAAAGCATCTGGTTCGGTAATAGTGACTTGACAGGTTGTAGTACAGTTGTTGGCATCGGTTACTGTTACAGTATGTAGTCCTACGGCAAGAGCGGTAGCCGTAGCGGTAGTTTCCCCACTGATATCCCAGGCATAGGTGTAAGGCGCTACGCCTCCTGTGGGTGTGACTGTAGCGACCCCATCACTGGCTCCATTGATGGTTACGGCACTGTCTTGAATGACACTGCAGGCTAAAGCCTCAGGTTCAGTGATAGTGACTTGACAGGTGGTTGTTGCACCATTAGCATCGGTTACCGTTACAGTATGTGTTGTAGCACTTAAAGCGGTAGCCGTAGCAGTAGTTTCGCCACTGATATCCCAAGCATAAGTATAAGGTGCTACACCTCCTGAAGGTGTCACTGTAGCTGCGCCATTACTTTCCCCATTACAAACAACAGCAGAATCTTGAAGAACACTGCAAGTTAAAGCATCTGGTTCTGTAATAGTGACTTGACATGTTGTAGTACAGTTGTTGGCATCGGTTACTGTTACGGTATGTAGTCCTACGGCAAGAGCGGTAGCCGTAGCGGTAGTTTCCCCACTGATATCCCAGGCATAGGTGTAAGGTGCTACGCCTCCTGTGGGTGTAACTGTAGCGACCCCATCACTGGCTCCATTGATGGTTACGGCACTGTCTTGAATGACACTGCAGGCTAAAGCCTCAGGTTCAGTGATAGTGACTTGACAGGTGGTTGTTGCACCATTAGCATCGGTTACCGTTACAGTATGTGTTGTAGCACTTAAAACGGTAGCCGTAGCAGTAGTTTCGCCGCTGATATCCCAAGCATAAGTATAAGGTGCTACACCTCCTGAAGGTGTCACTGTAGCTGCGCCATTACTTTCCCCATTACAAACAACAGCAGAATCTTGAAGAACACTGCAAGTTAAAGCATCTGGTTCGGTAATAGTGACTTGACAGGTTGTAGTACAGTTGTTGGCATCGGTTACTGTTACAGTATGTAGTCCTACGGCAAGAGCGGTAGCCGTAGCGGTAGTTTCCCCACTGATATCCCAGGCATAGGTATAAGGTGCTACGCCTCCTGTGGGTGTCACTGTAGCGACCCCATCGCTGGCTCCATTGATGGTTACGGCACTGTCTTGAATGACACTGCAGGCTAAAGCCTCAGGTTCAGTGATAGTGACTTGACAGGTGGTTGTTGCACCATTAGCATCGGTTACCGTTACGGTATGTGTTGTAGCACTTAAAACGGTAGCCGTAGCAGTAGTTTCGCCGCTGATATCCCAAGCATAAGTATAAGGTGCTACACCTCCTGAAGGTGTCACTGTAGCTGCGCCATTACTTTCCCCATTACAAACAACAGCAGAATCTTGAAGAACACTGCAAGTTAAAGCATCTGGTTCGGTAATAGTGACTTGACAGGTTGTAGTACAGTTGTTGGCATCGGTTACTATTACAGTATGTAGTCCTACGGCAAGAGCGGTAGCCGTAGCGGTAGTTTCCCCACTGATATCCCAGGCATAGGTGTAAGGTGCTACGCCTCCTGTGGGTGTAACTGTAGCGACCCCATCACTGGCTCCATTGATGGTTACGGCACTGTCTTGAATGACACTGCAGGCTAAAGCCTCAGGTTCAGTGATAGTGACTTGACAGGTGGTTGTTGCACCATTAGCATCGGTTACCGTTACGGTATGTGTTGTAGCACTTAAAACGGTAGCCGTAGCAGTAGTTTCGCCGCTGATATCCCAAGCATAAGTATAAGGTGCTACACCTCCTGAAGGTGTCACTGTAGCTGCGCCATTACTTTCCCCATTACAAACAACAGCAGAATCTTGAAGAACACTGCAAGTTAAAGCATCTGGTTCGGTAATAGTGACTTGACAGGTTGTAGTACAGTTGTTGGCATCGGTTACTGTTACAGTATGTAGTCCTACGGCAAGAGCGGTAGCCGTAGCGGTAGTTTCCCCACTGATATCCCAGGCATAGGTGTAAGGCGCTACGCCTCCTGTGGGTGTCACTGTAGCGACCCCATCGCTGGCTCCATTGATGGTTACGGCACTGTCTTGAATGACACTGCAGGCTAAAGCCTCAGGTTCAGTGATAGTGACTTGACAGGTGGTTGTTGCACCATTAGCATCGGTTACCGTTACAGTATGTGTTGTAGCACTTAAAGCGGTAGCCGTAGCAGTAGTTTCGCCACTGATATCCCAAGCATAAGTATAAGGTGCTACACCTCCTGAAGGTGTCACTGTAGCTGCGCCATTACTTTCCCCATTACAAACAACAGCAGAATCTTGAAGAACACTGCAAGTTAAAGCATCTGGTTCGGTAATAGTGACTTGACAGGTTGTAGTACAGTTGTTGGCATCGGTTACTGTTACAGTATGTAGTCCTACGGCAAGAGCGGTAGCCGTAGCGGTAGTTTCCCCACTGATATCCCAGGCATAGGTGTAAGGCGCTACGCCTCCTGTGGGTGTAACTGTAGCGACCCCATCGCTGGCTCCATTGATGGTTACGGCACTGTCTTGAATGACACTGCAGGCTAAAGCCTCAGGTTCAGTGATAGTGACTTGACAGGTGGTTGTTGCACCATTAGCATCGGTTACCGTTACGGTATGTGTTGTAGCACTTAAAACGGTAGCCGTAGCAGTAGTTTCGCCGCTGATATCCCAAGCATAAGTATAAGGTGCTACACCTCCTGAAGGTGTCACTGTAGCTGCGCCATTACTTTCCCCATTACAAACAACAGCAGAATCTTGAAGAACACTGCAAGTTAAAGCATCTGGTTCGGTAATAGTGACTTGACAGGTTGTAGTACAGTTGTTGGCATCGGTTACTGTTACAGTATGTAGTCCTACGGCAAGAGCGGTAGCCGTAGCGGTAGTTTCCCCACTGATATCCCAGGCATAGGTATAAGGTGCTACGCCTCCTGTGGGTGTAACTGTAGCGACCCCATCGCTGGCTCCATTGATGGTTACGGCACTGTCTTGAATGACACTGCAGGCTAAAGCCTCAGGTTCAGTGATAGTGACTTGACAGGTGGTTGTTGCACCATTAGCATCGGTTACCGTTACAGTATGTGTTGTAGCACTTAAAACGGTAGCCGTAGCAGTAGTTTCGCCACTGATATCCCAAGCATAAGTATAAGGTGCTACACCTCCTGAAGGTGTCACTGTAGCTGCGCCATTACTTTCCCCATTACAAACAACAGCAGAATCTTGAAGAACACTGCAAGTTAAAGCATCTGGTTCGGTAATAGTGACTTGACAGGTTGTAGTACAGTTGTTGGCATCGGTTACTGTTACAGTATGTAGTCCTACGGCAAGAGCGGTAGCCGTAGCGGTAGTTTCCCCACTGATATCCCAGGCATAGGTGTAAGGCGCTACGCCTCCTGTGGGTGTCACTGTAGCGACCCCATCGCTGGCTCCATTGATGGTTACGGCACTGTCTTGAATGACACTGCAGGCTAAAGCCTCAGGTTCAGTGATAGTGACTTGACAGGTGGTTGTTGCACCATTAGCATCGGTTACCGTTACAGTATGTGTTGTAGCACTTAAAGCGGTAGCCGTAGCAGTAGTTTCGCCACTGATATCCCAAGCATAAGTATAAGGTGCTACACCTCCTGAAGGTGTCACTGTAGCTGCGCCATTACTTTCCCCATTACAAACAACAGCAGAATCTTGAAGAACACTGCAAGTTAAAGCATCTGGTTCGGTAATAGTGACTTGACAGGTTGTAGTACAGTTGTTGGCATCGGTTACTGTTACAGTATGTAGTCCTACGGCAAGAGCGGTAGCCGTAGCGGTAGTTTCCCCACTGATATCCCAGGCATAGGTGTAAGGTGCTACGCCTCCTGTGGGTGTAACTGTAGCGACCCCATCACTGGCTCCATTGATGGTTACGGCACTGTCTTGAATGACACTGCAGGCTAAAGCCTCAGGTTCAGTGATAGTGACTTGACAGGTGGTTGTTGCACCATTAGCATCGGTTACCGTTACGGTATGTGTTGTAGCACTTAAAACGGTAGCCGTAGCAGTAGTTTCGCCGCTGATATCCCAAGCATAAGTATAAGGTGCTACACCTCCTGAAGGTGTCACTGTAGCTGCGCCATTACTTTCCCCATTACAAACAACAGCAGAATCTTGAAGAACACTGCAAGTTAAAGCATCTGGTTCGGTAATAGTGACTTGACAGGTTGTAGTACAGTTGTTGGCATCGGTTACTATTACAGTATGTAGTCCTACGGCAAGAGCGGTAGCCGTAGCGGTAGTTTCCCCACTGATATCCCAGGCATAGGTGTAAGGCGCTACGCCTCCTGTGGGTGTAACTGTAGCGACCCCATCGCTGGCTCCATTGATGGTTACGGCACTGTCTTGAATGACACTGCAGGCTAAAGCCTCAGGTTCAGTGATAGTGACTTGACAGGTGGTTGTTGCACCATTAGCATCGGTTACCGTTACGGTATGTGTTGTAGCACTTAAAACGGTAGCCGTAGCAGTAGTTTCGCCACTGATATCCCAAGCATAAGTATAAGGTGCTACACCTCCTGAAGGTGTCACTGTAGCTGCGCCATTACTTTCCCCATTACAAACAACAGCAGAATCTTGAAGAACACTGCAAGTTAAAGCATCTGGTTCGGTAATAGTGACTTGACAGGTTGTAGTACAGTTGTTGGCATCGGTTACTGTTACAGTATGTAGTCCTACGGCAAGAGCGGTAGCCGTAGCGGTAGTTTCCCCACTGATATCCCAGGCATAGGTGTAAGGCGCTACGCCTCCTGTGGGTGTGACTGTAGCGACCCCATCGCTGGCTCCATTGATGGTTACGGCACTGTCTTGAATGACACTGCAGGCTAAAGCCTCAGGTTCAGTGATAGTGACTTGACAGGTGGTTGTTGCACCATTAGCATCGGTTACCGTTACAGTATGTGTTGTAGCACTTAAAGCGGTAGCCGTAGCAGTAGTTTCGCCACTGATATCCCAAGCATAAGTATAAGGTGCTACACCTCCTGAAGGTGTCACTGTAGCTGCGCCATTACTTTCCCCATTACAAACAACAGCAGAATCTTGAAGAACACTGCAAGTTAAAGCATCTGGTTCGGTAATAGTGACTTGACAGGTTGTAGTACAGTTGTTGGCATCGGTTACTGTTACAGTATGTAGTCCTACGGCAAGAGCGGTAGCCGTAGCGGTAGTTTCCCCACTGATATCCCAGGCATAGGTGTAAGGCGCTACGCCTCCTGTGGGTGTAACTGTAGCGACCCCATCGCTGGCTCCATTGATGGTTACGGCACTGTCTTGAATGACACTGCAGGCTAAAGCCTCAGGTTCAGTGATAGTGACTTGAGCAGTAGCCACACAATTAAGGGCATCTGTTATAGTTAATGTGTAAATTCCTGGTCCAATTCCAGTTAAATCTTCAGTAGTAGCGCCGTTATCCCAAGTGTAATTATAAGGAATAACACCTCCAATTGTTTCTATATCTACAGCACCATCCGTCGCTCCAAAGCAAGAAATATTTGTTAGACTGTTTATGCTATTATTTAATGTAATACCAATTTCTATACTACTGGTAGCGATACAGCCATTATTATCTGTTATAGTAACACTATAGGAACCTGAAGTAACAAAAAACAAATCTTCTGCAGTACTACCATTGCTCCATAAATAATCATAAGGAGCAGTTCCTCCTGAAACGGTTAAATCGATATTAGGTGAAGCTCCTGTACTACATGAAGCATTAGTTTCAGCAGTTAGGACCTCAGGTTCAGTGATGGTGACTTGACAGGTGGTTGTTGCACCATTAGCATCGGTTACTGTTACGGTATGTGTTGTAGCACTTAAAGCGGTAGCCGTAGCAGTAGTTTCGCCACTGATATCCCAAGCATAAGTATAAGGTGCTACACCTCCTGAAGGTGTCACTGTAGCTGCGCCATTACTTTCCCCATTACAAACAACGGCAGAATCTTGAAGAACACTGCAAGTTAAAGCATCTGGTTCGGTAATAGTGACTTGACAGGTTGTAGTACAGTTGTTGGCATCGGTTACTGTTACAGTATGTAGTCCTACGGCAAGAGCGGTAGCCGTAGCGGTAGTTTCCCCACTGATATCCCAGGCATAGGAGTAAGGCGCTACGCCTCCTGTGGGTGTAACTGTAGCGACCCCATCACTGGCTCCATTGATGGTTACGGCACTGTCTTGAATGACACTGCAGGCTAAAGCCTCAGGTTCAGTAATTGTTGCACTAGTATTTGTGGTACATCCGTTGGCGTCCGTTACTGTTACATTATATGTTCCAGCTGCAATTCCTGATAGGTCTTCTGTTGTTTCAGTAAAACCGCTAGGTCCTGTCCATGCATATGTATAAGGAGCTGTTCCATTTGCTAAAGTTAAATCTATTGAACCAGAACTATCTTCAAAACATAAGACATCTACTTGAGTTGTAGAACTACTAAGCGTGCAAATGACTCCTGTAGGTTCATTGTCAGAATCATTAGAAGAATTAGTGTCATCAGTAATTGTAGTAATACTCACCGAATTACACAAATCTTCACTTCCATTACACGGTACCCCTTCATAAGCCACTCCAGAATTGGCTGTAGTTCCGGTTGCTTGGACTGTAACATCAATTGTAAATGTTTCTCCAGGATTCAAAAACCCGGCATCACATGTTAAAGTGCCACCAGATTCGGAACATGTTGTAATAAAACCTTCAGTATCATTAACAACATGAGAAATATAAGTGGTATTAGAATCCAATATATCTGTGATAACTACTGAATTGGCTACAGTGGTTGCACTTAAGTTTGAAACCGTTATGGTGTATGTGTAATCGGTATTATACGGTACCGGGTCTGCATTATCTACTTTGGATATAGCTATATCTACATCTTCAGTTTTAAATTTTCCAACTTGATTTAGAGGAACTGTTTGGTTACCCGTACTAATTGAGGATCCAGGAGCACAAGACCCCGTACCTGTACCTGAGGTTTCTGCATCTTCAAGTGCAGTTTGAATATTTCCACTTAAACTACCTCCTGGTAATGCATCATCAAGCACTAACCACATTTCTACAACTAAGTCGTCTCCTGGGTCTATTCCACAGACTTTTATAGTCCCAATAATCTCATTAACGCCATCAAATACCCATGAAAAACTGACAACTGTTGCCGTAGTTCCAGTATCATTATGAAATGGATCTCCTGAATCGACAAAAGCAGCTATAACGCCTAGTGACTCATCGAACCCAAAGTTTGAGTTAGCTGTGGTTTTTGTTCTCCAAGAAGCTACAAATGTCATACAATCATTAGCGCAAGTACTTCCTGGGTCCATTCCGAATTCAAGTAAAAATGGAACAACTTGTCCTAATCCGAGGTTACTAGGTTGTAATGATTCTACTGAAGTCCCATGGTCTGCGCCAGGGATTGGAAACCCAGGACTTGCTGAATTGGCATTTCCAACTGGGAGCGAACCTGAAACTTGAGCATATGTAACTCTAGGATACAAATCTGGGTCGCCAGCTTCAAAATCCATGTCGTCATAATCTCCACCCGCATCAGTAAAAAATGCTGTAGCTACATTTCCAGAAGTTTGGCCGGTCGCAGTTAAAGTGAAGCTAGCGCCTAAATCAGTAGGGTCGAAATTGTAAATTACCACATTTACAAATTCACCATTGGCATCAGCGGTAGTGTTGGTTATTACATCAGCATGAACAACGGGTTCCTCGTGAACATTTAGTACAATTGTTTCACCAGGTAACCAACCGCTCCCTGTTGCGTAAGCTGTTTCGCTGGGTTGGTAATCACCCTTGTCGGTCCAAACAGTTTGTGACCATACTGTAGAACTCAATAAACTCAATAGTAAAATAAGTAAACAGGTTTTAAATTTTAAAAAGAATAAGGGGAGCAGCTGAGAAGTGTTGACAGTCTTCATAATTATGTTTGGTTAATTAGAAAAAATACCAAAACATACCTATAAGAGGAATTGGAGAAGCTGAGCAGAATATGGGCAAGTTTTTATTTAAATCTTGCAATAATCAATATACTGTTAGGAGAAATTAAAAAATTAATGATAAAAATTTAATCCATAAATACTTTCAAAGATTAATGTATTTATCATAATATAAAAAAATAGGGAGTTATTAATTAGTTGGTTTTTAGTTGATTAATAGCAGTATTAAGGTAGTCAATTAATTACAACACTAACTAAAAATCTTTTTGAATTCGATAAAATGATTTATTATACCGATATAATGTAAGGTTTTTGTGATGTAAAAATTAATTAATTAAGTGCTTGTAACTTGATAGAAATGATACTTGGTTGATTTCTTTGAGTCATTGTTAAATTAAAAAAAGCACTTATTGAGAAGTAAGTGCTTTTATTAAATATTACATTATTATATTAATTTGTTGAGACTAGAATTCTATAAGTAGTTGTCCCAGATTTAGTGTTTGTGATTTTAAACAAATAAGTTGCTTGTTCTAATTTGTCTAAACCTTTCACATTAATTTGACCGCTTGTTGACACATAATTATTATTTAAAACTAGTCTTCCATTTAAGTCAAAAATCTTGATGCTAAACTCGCTATCATTATAGTTTAATGGCAATTTTATTTTAACGTTATCATTGAATGGATTTGGAGTTATAATGATCTTTTCTAAATCTAATTTATTTACATCCAACAACTCTTCATTTCTAGATTTAACAGCAGCGTTATTAGAAGCGCTGGTACAGAAATTAGTAGTTTCAAAGAAAGTGAAATTACCACCGCTGTTTATAACATTACCATTAACTGTTAAGTTATAGCTTCCGTTTGGTCCTGTTGTGTTAAACAGTCCGTCTCCATAAGAATCGAAAATTGTGAAATTATAGCATGAAGGCGGGAGACACTCTGTAATATGAAGGGTTGAACTATCAGGTTGGTTTCCATAAGGTCCGCCGCTAACAATAATATTTCCTTCAATATCAGTTATGTTCCATGAGGTTTCTTCGGGATAAATATCGAAATTGATAGTGATGTCGACATTTATACAGGTAGGACAAGGATCGCAATCAGGACCTCCACAATCTATACCAGTTTCATCACCATTCATTACACCATCTTCACATGTAGGTGGGCATTCCACGCAATACAATCCTCCACAATCTATACCAGTTTCATCACCATTCATAATGCCATCATCACAGGTAGGGCAGTCAGGACAATCTGGACCACCGCAATCAATACCGGTTTCATCACCATTCATAACACCATCCTCACAGGTAGGAATACATGGTGCACAGTTGGATCCTCCACAATCTACCCCAGTTTCATCACCATTCATAATGCCATCAACACAGGTAGGATTGGAGATACAGAAAGGTGTCGTTTCACTTAATCCAAAATTACCACCGCTAGCCATAACTATACCATCTACAGCAAAAGAATAACTTCCGTTTGTTCCAGAAGAATTAAATAAGCCATCGCCATAAGAATCTAACATTGTAAAGTTATAACATGAAACAGGGAGACACTCAGTTATTGTAATTGTTGAGGCATCTGGTTGGTTTCCATAAGGCCCTCCACTAGCAATAATATTTCCTTGAGTATCTGTAATATTCCAAGAAGTTTCTTCAGGATATATATCGAAATTAATCGTGATGTCTACATTAATACATGTAGGACAAGGATCGCAATCAGGACCACCACAGTCTACCCCAGTTTCATCGCCATTCATTATTCCATCATTACATGTAGGTGGGCATTCTGCACAATCAGGACCTCCACAATCTACCCCAGTTTCATCACCATTCATAATACCATCATCGCAAGTAGGACAAGGATCGCAATCAGGACCTCCACAATCTACCCCAGTTTCATCCCCATTCATTTCACCATCATCACAGGTAGGTGGGCACTCTGCACAATCGGGTCCTCCACAATCTACACCAGTTTCATTTCCATTCATAATGCCATCATCACAGGTAGGGCAGTCAGGACAATCAGGACCACCACAATCAATACCGGTTTCATCCCCATTCTTAATACCATCCTCACAGGTAGGAAGACATGGTGCACAATTAGAACCTCCACAGTCTACACCAGTTTCATCCCCATTCATAATACCATCAACACAGGTAGGATTGGAGATGCAGAAAGGTGTGGTTTCACTTGAACCGAAATTACCACCGCTGGCAATAACTATTCCATCTACAGCAAAAGAATAACTTCCGTTTGTTCCAGAGGAATTAAATAAGCCATCTCCATAAGAATCCAACATTGTAAAGTTATAACATGAAACTGGAAGACACTCTGTAATGATTAGTGTTGAGGCATCAGGTTGATTTCCATAAGGTCCGCCGCTAACAATAATATTTCCTTGAGTATCTGTAATATTCCATGAAGTTTCTTCAGGATATATATCGAAATTAATCGTGATGTCTACATTAATACAAGTAGGGCAAGGAGAACAATCAGGACCTCCGCAATCTACACCAGTTTCATCACCATTCATTATTCCATCATTACATGTAGGTGGGCATTCGGCACAATCAGGACCGCCACAATCTACACCAGTTTCATTACCATTCATTACACCGTCATCACAAGTAGGACAAGGATCGCAATCAGGACCACCACAATCTACACCAGTTTCATCGCCATTCATTACACCATCATCACATGTAGGTGGGCACTCTACACAATCAGGACCTCCACAATCTACACCAGTTTCGTCACCATTCATTACACCGTCATCACAGGTAGGACAGTCTGTACAATCAGGACCACCACAATCAATACCGGTTTCATCCCCATTCATAATACCATCCTCACAGGTAGGAAGACATGGTGCACAATTAGAACCTCCACAGTCTACACCAGTTTCATCCCCATTCATAATACCATCAACACATGTAGGATTGGAGATACAGAATGGTGTAGTTTCGTTAAAACCGAAATTACCACCACTAGCTAAAACTTCTCCATCTACGGTAAAAGTATAACTACCATTTACGCCAGATGAATTAAACAAGCCATCACCATAGGAATCGATTATCTTGAATTCATAGCAGGCATCAGGCAAACAATTTGAAATACTTAAACTAGAATTATCAGGTTGATTTACATATGGTCCGCCACTGGCGACTATATTTCCTTGTTCATCTGTAATATTCCATGAGGTTTCTTCAGGATATTTATCGAAAGTTATGTTTATTGTAGTGTCTGTACAACATTCAACACAATCAGGACCACCACAATCTATTCCTGTTTCGTTTCCATTTTTGATGCCATCATCACAGGTGGGAGGACAATCGGCACAATCAGGACCACCACAATCTATACCAGTTTCATCACCATTCATTATACCATCGTCACAGGTTGGGCAAGGGATGCAATCTGGACCACCACAATCCACCCCAGTTTCATCGCCATTCATAATACCATCATCACAGGTAGGTGGGCACTCCGCGCAATCTGGTCCTCCGCAATCCACCCCAGTTTCATCACCATTCATAATACCATCATCACATGTAGGGCAATCTGAACAATCAGGACCTCCACAATCAATTCCAGTTTCATCACCATTCATAATACCATCATCACAGGTAGGGCAGGTAGGGCAATCTGGCCCTTTTTGTAAAGTAAAATAATCGTCAATATTACCGTTATCTCTTAAAAACTTCATAGTTAAATCATTGCCTTCTATTTCAAGAATACATGACCCTAATTGACTCACTGAATAGTACATTGCGTTATGATCTAAGGCAGAATTAGGTACCTTTCTTGAAGCTGTAGAGGTAACTACATATACAGCTCCTTTACCGGCATTGTAACCATAAGATGATTTACTATAGGCTCCATCGCCATCACTTTTTCCATCACCATAACCAGTGCTACCAATTGTATGAACCGATGAATTAAAAGAATTTGATTCTCCGTAATGGCCATTAATCAAAAAGGACCTTTCATAGCTTTCACTATGCCCAGAAATCACTAAATCAATACCATTATTTTCCAGCATTGGAAGAAAATTTTGCCTCATTTCAATTAATTCGATTTCAGCAGGATCACCATTACTTTGCAGACCTTCAGAGGTGTGATAACCTTTAGAATACGGTGGATGATGCCAAATGGCTACAGTCCATTTTTGAGTTGTGTTTTGAATATCATTTTGAGCCCAGTTGTACATAGTACTACCAACTGCTCTACTTTCATCAAAAGAATTTAATACAATAAAATGTATGTTTCCATAATCAAAAGAATAATAAGACTCTGTACCAGAACTAATTCCTCCAGATTCACCAGCTGTGGGAAATGTAAATATATCATAATAAGGTCCTGTTTGAGTAGATGAACTAGCAGCGTTACCTTCTTGGTTTCCTAAACAAGACCAAACAACAGTATTTTTTAGTTTATCATCAAACATATCAAAAATTTTCGCTTGATAATCTGAATCTTCTCCTTGAACACCTCCGTTATCACCATTTAATATAATACCATCTGTATCATTTGAGCCTATATAAGAATAATAAGCATCACGAACAGCTACAGCATTTGGATTGTTAACACCACCTTCACCAGTATGACCAAGTATCCAAAAGGTATATGGGTTTGAATTTCCAATAGTAGGATGTGTTTTAAAGAAAATATCTGCAGCACCACTTAATAAAGAACCATTAGTGCCAATTCTATAGAAATATTTCGTGTTAGGATTTAATCCTGTAATTTCAAGTTCATGTTCTGTTTTAGGAGTGGATTCACTGATAGTTAAACTATAATTCGAATCGTTTCCATATTCAATTATTGACGCAATATTAGTACTAGTGCGCCATTTTACTATTACACTTGTAGTTGTTCCTTTTTGAAGATAAGGACCCCTCGTAATCGTCTGACCAAGTGAAGTGAAACCAATTAATAAACTAAGACTTAATGTTAATAAAAATTTGTAATTCTGTTTCATATTTACTTTATTTTGTCATTTATAAATTTAATCTCATTCAATTTTAATTCTAATTCATCCAAAAAACTTTTCATATAATTGGTTGTTTTTATCCTATTTGGAAGATTTGAATAATAAATTTTAGCGAGTTCTAGGGAGTTTCTAGCTTCAGTATAGCTCTTTTCTAGTATTTGTAAATTGGCCAATTTCAAATAGCCTTGTTCTTTTCTATTACTTAAGTTGAGGATTATATTTTGATATTTAATAGCAGAAGAAAAATCGCCAACTTCTTCATAAATCGAGATAAGTTTATTGTAAAGCACAATATTATCATTAAAAACTGCTATACCTTTTAATAATATAGACTTGGCACTTTCTATTCCTTTTTCTGTTTTTAAAGCATACCAAGCTTCTGAGGTTTCTATATAGTTCACTGGAAATACTCTATCTGAATATAATATGACATACTCAAAGGACTCCGCCGATTTTTTAAAATCACCCTTTTTTAAATGTATTTGCCCAAGTAATTTAAATGCTTTTACATTTTCTGGTTGGCTCTTCAAAATTTTTTTGATATGCCTTTTGCTTGCACTTAAGTGATTTAATTTAAAATGGTTTTTTGCAATTAAAAAATCGTATTCAATACTTTTAAATCCTAATTTTTTAGAATTTTTAAGATCCTTTAAGCTATTATTCAGTTCATTATGTTGGTAATATAGTTTCGCCCGTTGAAAATAAAGATTGGCACTGTCTGGGTGAGCTTTAATTTGTTCTGTAGCGATATGAATTCGTTTAAGTAAATCTCCGTGAGCAGAAACTTCAAAGCAACAAAACGCAGATAAAATTAAGAGCGAATTTTGAACAATTTTTAAGATATATTTCAATAAGGTCGTCATAACAAAAAGCTTGAAATTAGCTATTTATTCACGACTTAGAGAGAGAAAAATATAGAATAAAGGTACGATATATCTGCAATTACAACTACTTTATTAGATGAAATACCTAACTATCAGATTTGAGGGTTTTAACCAAAATACTAACGGAATTGACTTACATGGAAAGTATTTGTATTTTTTTACATAAAACGTCGATTATCAACTTCTTATATGTTTTTTATCAGTGATAACATAAAATAGGCCAAAATTAAAGTTATTAGGCAATAACTTTAACAACATCTGCTCTTAGTATTTTTAATTTCATTGAATTGCTGAATAATATCTATGTTTTAGTAAGGATTAATTAAGGAAGGATGATATGTTTGTAATTGTAAAAGTAATCATTTGTTACATATTTATTGATTTTCTCAAATCATTAATAAAATCATACCTAATTCTATGAATTTAAATAAGCCTTAGCAGCCTCAACCGTTTTTTTAGAATTACCAACAAAAATTTTATCGTTGACAATTATGACAGGTCTGCTTAAAAATGTATAATGTTCAAGGATGTATTGCTTGTAATCGCGCTCTGTTAAATTTTGGTTTTTCAAATCCATTTCCTTGTAAAGTTTCGCTCGTTTACTAAAAAGTGATTCATAACTTCCTGCTAGTTCTTTCATTTCATCAACCTGCTTGACTGTTATCTCATCTGATTTAATGTCTTGTAAAATAAAATCTGATGATAAATTCAATTCCTTTAAAATTCTAAGGCAAGTATTACACGTTTTTAGATAATAAACTTTCTTCATATGATGTATTTTTAATATTCAACTTTTATGATAAGAATCGATTTTTAAAGACTGTTATATACTAAAATATCTTGAACAACCTCGAACGGGATAGCAAATTCCAATATGTCATTTAAATACGGTGAAAGGTCTTGAATATTATACAATAATACTAGACCATCTTCACTATAGCCTATATTTGCAGGTAATTTAAATTGTATAGCATCTAATGGCACATCTTGGTCTGCAATGGCATCATTAAAATAGGGTACGGCTAGAGTTTTAAAAGCTTTAAGGTTATTTATTAGTTGATTGTTTTCAAGACGCTTTCCAGATTCCGATTCAAAATTCAAAAAAGTTATATTTAAAATGCCAGTGGCGCCACCAGTATTAATAAATGTGGTTAAGGCAATACTGATAACTTCTGAAGATTGATACATAACCTCACCATCAATTTGCGCTTCCCATATAGATTCAGATTCAGGAAAGTTTTTCACAAAAGATTGATACTCATTGTTAAAGTTTAATATGCTTTCTTTTATGGTTTTTGATGTGATATCATCGCGATTTCCTATGTGTAATTCAGAAATGATAGTTTGTTCAATTTCAGAATTTATTCGATCTGCAATTGTTGAGTTTCCAATAGCTTCAGGAATATTAACAACGACAATTGAATTGTTTTCAGAAGAAATGTTTACGTCGGTAAATGTGATTTTTTGTTCTTCTTTGCAACTAAAGAGTATTAAAAAACACCAAATTAGCACAGTGATTTTAGAGTGATTCATATGAAAAATTTAAACCTAGACTAAAGATAATTATTGCATTTGAATACACCGAATTAAAAGTTACATTTGTACAAAAGATATATTTTTATGAAATTCAATACTAAAGTAATTCACGGAGGACAGGAGCATGATGCTGCTTATGGCGCGGTTATGCCACCTATTTATCAAACCTCAACATATGCTCAAACAACTCCAGGAGGCCATAAAGGTTATGAATACTCAAGAACTCATAATCCTACCAGAAACGCACTAGAAAACGCACTAGCCAGTATTGAAAACGGAACTTACGGTTTAGCATTTGGCTCTGGTTTAGCAGCAATTGATGCGATAATCAAATTATTAAAACCTGGAGACGAAGTTGTGTCTACCAACGATTTGTATGGGGGCTCGTTTAGATTGTTTACTAAAATATTTCAAGATTTTGGAATAAAGTTTCATTTTATAGGTATGCAGAATGCATCTAATATTGAAGCCTTTGTTAACAAAAATACAAAACTTATTTGGGTAGAAACGCCAACTAATCCCATGATGAATATTATAGATATTAAGGCGGTTTCAACGATAGCTAAAAACAATAATATTTTATTGGCTGTAGATAATACGTTTGCTACGCCATACTTACAACAACCATTAAATTTAGGTGCAGATATCGTTATGCATTCTGCAACCAAATATCTCGGTGGTCATAGCGATGTAGTTATGGGAGCGCTTGTTGTTAAAGACAAAGCATTGGCTGATAAACTTTACTTTATTCAAAACGCGAGTGGAGCAATTTGCGGGCCTCAAGATAGTTTTTTAGTGTTGCGAGGTATTAAAACATTACATGTTAGAATGCAACGTCATTGCGAAAATGGAAAAGCTGTAGCTTTATTTTTAGCGAGTCACCCTAAAATAGAAAATGTATACTGGCCAGGTTTTGAAAACCACCCTAATCATGATATAGCTAAAAGCCAAATGAACGATTTTGGTGGGATGATTTCTTTTACAACAAAAGGGAACAATTACAAAGAAGCCATAAAAATAGTTGAAAAGCTAAAGGTATTTACTTTGGCTGAATCTTTAGGTGGTGTAGAGTCACTTTCGGGTCATCCGGCGAGTATGACACATGCTAGTATACCAAAAGAAGAACGCGAAAAAACAGGCGTTGTAGATTCTTTAATACGACTAAGTGTTGGAATTGAAGATATAGAAGATTTGATTGCCGATTTAAAGCAAGCCTTAAATTAGTCCAGATAATAAATGTAACCGAAGTTAAGCCATACCAACCAATCATTGTATTTGTTAAAGCTTAATTGATGGTCTAACCCATCTATACGATCATGAAAATAATATTGCCATCTCATATCTAACATGAGGTCGGAAAGCTTAGTGAGTTTGTATCTTACACCTACACTTGAAACAACAGACCATGTGCTGCCAGGTGATGCGTCAACCGATCCTGGCTCCCAAGCTGTATAAAAGTTACTAGGGTCTGTAACATCTCCCACAGCATCTGGGTTTGGATTAGCATACGTTGTGCTTACTTCTGGTGTAAACGAGGTATAATGCACCCCAATACTCACAAAAGGAGCAAAGCTGTATGCAAATCCTTGAAAATCACGAATACTTAATGGAAAAAATTCCAATTGAGTACCAATATCTAAGTTCTTAGCTACCCCTTTATGGCCTCTTAGCTGATTAGCCTCAATAGTTGTTCTACTTGGGTCAACCCATTTGCCCAAATGTTCTAAATTGGTTTTGTTATAGGAAACTTCGTTTCTTAGTTTAAAGTGGTCGTTAAAAAAAGTATCGGTAGTATAGCAATTACAGTCTGCCCTGTAAGCGAAATTTATATAATGAATAATTCCAACTCCAAAGCCTGAATTACCAAAATTGGTTTCTTCGTCGCCACGTACTCCGTAGTCCGATCTAAATTGAAGAGGCCCAGCAATAACGCCAATTTCGTGAGAAAATCCTAGTTGAGCACTTGCAGTTTGAACTAGCAGAAACAAGCAAAAACCAGAAGCTAAATGTTTTAAGTTAAGCATAAAAGGTTTATTTTTTGAGGGCATGATTAAGAGCAAATATATAAAAACTAGGAAAACAAACAAACATTAATCAATACAACGAAAATATTCGAAAAATATTTATTGCGAAATTCAAAAAAAATCACATATCTTTTTGAAGATAATGTATATTTGTACCGATAAATTACTTATTTAATAAATAACAGTACAATAATTGTATATATGAAACAAAACATTGAATCATTTTTGGCTATGGTTACATCGCGAAACAGTCATGAGCCTGAGTTCTTACAGGCTGTGGAGGAAGTAGCAGAAACTGTAATTCCTTACATTGTAGAACATGATATTTATTATGGCAAGAACATACTACTTAGAATGGTTGAACCAGAACGATTAATATCTTTTAGAGTTTCATGGGTTGATGATAGTGGTGAAATTCAAGTAAATAGAGGGTATCGAATTCAAATGAACTCTGCTATAGGTCCTTACAAAGGTGGTTTACGTTTTCATCCTACTGTTAATGCAAGTATTTTAAAATTTTTAGCTTTTGAACAAGTGTTTAAAAATGCTTTAACTACACTGCCTATGGGAGGTGGAAAAGGGGGAAGCGATTTTGACCCAAAAGGAAAGTCTGATAATGAAATTATGCGATTTTGCCATGCATTTATGAGCGAATTATTTAGATATATAGGCCCTAATACCGATATTCCAGCAGGCGACATTGGTGTAGGAACCAGAGAAATAGGATTTTTATTCGGGATGTACAAAAAATTAAGAAACGAATTTACAGGTGTTTTAACAGGAAAAGGCATGTCTTGGGGTGGATCTTTAATAAGACCAGAAGCCACAGGTTATGGAAATGTCTATTTTGCCGAAAAAATGCTAGAAACTAAAGGAGATAGCTTTAAGGGTAAAAATGTGGTTATATCTGGTTCTGGTAATGTAGCACAGTATGCAGCCGAAAAAGTCTTGCAACTTGGAGGCAAGGTGCTAACACTTTCTGATTCTGGAGGCTATATTTATGATTCAGAAGGAATTGATAAAGAGAAATTAGCATTTGTAATGCAATTGAAAAATGAGAAAAGAGGAAGAATAAGTGAGTATTTAGATAAATACCCTGATGCTGAATTTCATAAAGGAAAAACACCTTGGGGTGTAAAATGTGAAGTTGCTCTACCATGTGCAACACAAAATGAATTACATGAAGAAGACGCTAATACATTATTAAAAAATGGATGTATATGTGTCAGTGAAGGTGCAAATATGCCATCAACCAAAGAAGCTATTGCAGCGTTCCACAAAGCAAAAATATTATTTGCACCAGGAAAAGCTTCAAATGCAGGCGGAGTAGCTACTTCAGGTTTAGAAATGACTCAAAACTCATTGAGATATAAATGGACTAGAGAAGAAGTAGATAACAAGTTAAAAGATATCATGTCTGATATTCATAAGTCTTGTTTAGAATATGGAAAAGATGACGATGGTTATATTGATTACGTAAAGGGAGCAAACATTGCAGGTTTCGTAAAAGTAGCCGATGCGATGTTGGCACAAGGAATTGTTTAAAGGCATTTAAATATAAATTAAAAAGCTTCCAGATTTTATGGAAGCTTTTTTTGTTTAAAATATATTATTTTTAAGTAAAACTCGTTAGTTATAAATATATTTGACCATTCAAAAAACACTTATGTTTAGGAGTTTACTAGTAGTTGTCTTTTTTCTTTTCCCATTATTTCACTTTTCACAAGATTATTCGGCACTTTGGGAAGGGCATTATTCTTATAATGAAATTAAGGATGTTTCTCAAGGGACTAATACCATTTATGCGGCGGCAGATAATGCCATTTTTAAACTAGATACCCAAACAAATGAAATAGATGAAATTACAACTGTAAATGGTATTTCTGGAGAAAGTATTTCAACTATTTATTACAGTGAGGCCTATGAATTATTAGTTATTGGTTATGAAAACGGACTACTAGAAATTGTATTTGATAACGATTCAGAGATCTTAACGGTAGTTGATATTATTGATAAACCTACAATTTCACCATCAGATAAAAAAATAAATCATATTAGTGCTAACGACAACCTCATCTATTTGTCAACCAATTATGGAATTTCGGCTTTTGATTTGCAAAGACTCGAGTTTGGAGATACTTACTTTATAGGTAATGGAGGCGGCCAAATACCAATTACGCAAACCACTGTTTTTGAAGATTATATTTATGCTTCCTGTTTGGGAGGGAACGGTATAAAAAGAGCCCCAGTGGCAAGTACTAATTTAATCGATTTTCAAAATTGGGAGTCTGTTAGTTCTGGAAACTGGCAATCCATTGAAGCTATTGATAACAACTTATTTGCCATAAATAATAATCGTAAAATCTATCAAGTAGTTGGCAATTCTGTAATTGAATTATTCACATACCCGAATTTACCGCTAGATTTAAGAGCTGTAAATTCAAATTTAGTGGTTACTACCATAAATGAAGTATTTGTATATGACGCGAATTTTAATGTGATTAATCAGGTACCTGTGAGTACAGAATTCCCAACACGATTTACTTGTGCAACAGTTAATTTAGAGAATATATTTATTGGGACCTTTGATTTTGGAATTTTGAAAACAAACATTAATGAGGGATTGAGTTTTGAAGAGATTCATCCAGAAGGGCCTCTTTTTAACACCCCTTTTTCAATTGAATCAGAGACCAATGGTGTTTGGGTAACGTTTGGTGGCTATAGTCTGTTTTATGTGCCTTTCTCAAGATTAAGAGGGGTAAGTCATTTAAGAGATGAAAGTTGGGTTAACGTGTCAAATCAAGATGCTTTTCAAGCTAGAGATTTAAACGGAGTAGCCATAAATCCGCAGAACAGAGATCAAGTGTTTATCAGTTCATTCCATAATGGGCTTGTGGAGTTAAACGAAAACGTGCCAACCATGTTATACGATCAAAATAATAGCGGATTAGAATCTTTAGTTGTTCCTAGTAACCCAAGTATCGTAAGTGTAAGGGTTTTAAATCCCTTGTTTGATGACAATGGTGTATTATGGACGTTAAGCACACTTATTGACGAGCCTTTAAAATCGTATAATCCAGCAAACAATCAATGGCGATCTTATGATTTTACCGATGTTATTGTAGATGGTTTTACGGGGGGAAATTTAGGTTATGCAGATATTGTTATAGGTAACGATCAAACAAAATGGATTGCTTCATATAAATATGGAGTAATCGGTTTTAACGAGAATGGAAACAATCCTTTAATCAAAAATATTAGTAAAAATGAAGAAAATATGCCCACAGAGTTAGCCACTGCAGTTGCGCTTGATAATAGAAATCAATTGTGGATTGGAACCTTTAGAGGCCTAAGAGTTTTATACAACACCTCAAGTTTTTTCACCAATGATAACATTACTGTAGATGAGATTATTATTGAAGAAGATGGTATTGCAAAAGAACTTCTTTTTGAGCAGTATGTAACCGATATTGAAGTTGATGGCTCAAATAATAAATGGATTGGAACTTCTGATTCTGGTTTATTTTACCTCTCTTCTGATGGGCAAAATACAATATATCATTTCACAAAAGATAATTCGCCTTTGCCATCAAACAGTATAAGCGATGTGTCTTTGGATCAGGCAAACGGGGTGGTTTATATTGCTACAAGTAAAGGGTTGCTTTCTTTTAAATCTGGAGGTTCAAGTACTACAGACGATTTAGCCAGTGCATATGCTTACCCAAATCCGGTTAGACCTGGGTTTAATATTTTAGATGATAAGATTAAAATTAAAGATATTTCAGAAAATATAAATATAAAAATTACAGATATAGAAGGTAATTTGGTTGCAGAAGCGCAATCTCGAATTAACTTAAGACATCGAGGATATAATTTGGAAATTGATGGCGGAACAGCTTATTGGAATGGGAAAAACTTAGCCAATAATATTGTAGCCTCAGGGGTTTACTTGGTTATGCTATCAGATTTAGATACTTTCGAAACTAAAGTCTTAAAATTAATGGTTGTTAGATAATGCTTATCACTACAAATGCCATTGTACTTTCAAAATTAAGATATAGAGATAACGACTTAATTGTTAAGTGTTATACCCAAAAAATTGGCATTGTTAGTTTTTTACTTAGAGGCGTTTTAAAAAGTAAAAAAGGTGGTTCTAAAACAGCACATTTTCAGTTACTATCACAATTACAATTAGAGTTTGACCAAAAAAACAACAGGTCGTTGCAAACCATAAAAGAGTCTCGATTAAATTTTATATATTCTAGTGTGCACAGTAATGTTTTAAAAAGTGCTATCGTAATGTTTTTATCTGAAGTTTTATCAAATACGTTGCAAGAAGAGGAGCAAAACGACAATTTATTTAGTTATTTAGAAAACACCTTGTTATGGCTTGATTCACAATCAGAATACGCAAATTTCCATTTATTATTTCTTTTAAAACTCACAAAATATTTGGGCTTTTATCCAGATACTACCCACATAGAATGGTCTTTTTTTAATTTACAAGAAGGAAAATTTGAAAATAAACCTAGTAATAAATATTCTATATCTGGAGAAAATATAATACTTCTAAAAATGCTTTTAGGCACAACATTTGATGCTTTACCTAGTATAAAAATAAATGCAAAACAAAGACAGTTTTTTTTAAGTATGATTTTGCTTTATTTTGAACTACATTTGGGGAGTTTTAAAACCCCTAAATCTTTGCAGGTATTAAATCAAGTGTTTAGTTAAAACTATGAAGTTCCGTATTATTATTTTCTTCTTTATACTTGTCTCTTCTTTATCTCGTGCTCAAAATATAAAAGTTCTCAATAATGATACTAAGGAGCCCATTTTTGGAGTAGCAATTTACAATGTAGACAAATCCAAAAGTACCATCTCTAACTTTAGAGGGGAAGCCGATTTGAGTGAATTCTCCGATGTGGAAATTATTTATTTCAAGCATTTATCGCATGTACTAAAATCTTTAACCAAGCAACAAATAAAGACAAATAAGGTCTATTTAGAATCTAATACACAAGGGTTAGAACAGATTGTAATTTCGGCATCAAAGTTTAGGCAAAACAAAAAAGATATTCCTCAGAAAATATTAAGTATCGATGCAGATCAAATTCAATTTGCAAACCCTCAAACAAGTGCAGATTTATTAGAAAATTCTGGGCAGGTTTATATTCAAAAAAGCCAATTAGGTGGTGGCAGCCCTATGATTAGAGGGTTTTCTACTAACAGACTCTTAATAACTGTTGATGGCGTAAGAATGAATAATGCCATTTTTAGAGGCGGGAATTTGCAAAATGTAATATCTATTGATCCGTTTTCAATTGAAAATACAGAGGTAACTTTAGGAGCAGGTTCTGTTATATACGGGAGCGACGCCATTGGTGGTGTAATGAGTTTTTATACCAAAAAACCACAACTTTCTTACACAAAATCATTATTATTTAGTGGTAATTCTCAAGTTAGATACGCATCGGCAAGTCAAGAAAAAACGGGACATTTCGATTTTAATTTAGGGTATGAAAAATGGGCTCTAGCCACAAGTGTTAGTTATAATAGTTTTGATGATTTACGCATGGGAAGCCATGGTCCAGACGATTATTTACGACCCGAGTTTGCACTGGCTACAACTACTGGCGATGTTATTATTAGTAACGATAATCCTTTGGTTCAAAAATATACTGGATACGATCAACTCAATTTAATGCAAAAGGTACATTTTGAACCGTATGAAGATTTAAGTTTCGATTTCGGATTATATTATACCACAACTTCAGATATTCCCAGATACGATCGATTAATTCGTTATAAAGGGGAGACTTTGCGTTCTGCAGAATGGAGCTATGGTCCTCAAAATTGGTTTATGTCTAACTTTCAAGTCACCAAATTAAGTAGTAAATCAAATTTATACGATAAGATAAAAGCAACTTTAGCCTATCAAAATTTTCAAGAAAGCAGATATGATAGAGATTTTCAATCTTCAACCCGAAATGTTCGAGAAGAAGCCGTTGATGCTTATTCATTCAATTTAGATTTAGAGAAAAGAATATCACCTAAAACACAGTTTTTTTATGGTGCTGAATATGTTTTTAATATTGTGAAATCCATTGGTGCTGAGGAAGATGTTGTAAATAATACAGCAACTAAAACAGTTTCCAGATATCCAAATGGAGCAAGTTGGCAATCTGCTGCAATTTATTCTAGTATAAAATACAAGCCAAATCCGAAGTTCGTTTTTCAGTCTGGTTTAAGATTTAACTATGTAGGTTCTGAAGCCGATTTTACTGAAAATAATATGTATTTGAATTTGCCTTTTGATACTTCGAGAAATGAGTCGGAAGCCTTAACCGGAACAGCGGGTATCAGTTGGTCGCCAAATCAAACCTTACAATGGAAATTAAACGCTTCTTCTGCTTTCCGAGCACCAAATATAGACGATGTTGGTAAGGTATTTGATTCTGAACCTGGATCGGTTGTGGTGCCAAATGAGCATTTAAGACCAGAATATGCCTATGGTGGTGAAATTGGTTTGAAACTAAACTTTAATGATTTGCTGGTATTTGATATGAGTACATACTACACGTATTTAGACAATGCTTTAGTAAGACGAGATTTTACTTTAAATGGCGAATCGCAGATTATTTATGATGGCGAGTTAAGTAATGTACAGGCTATACAAAATGCTTCAAAAGCATGGATTTATGGCTACGAAATAGGTGTGAAATTGGCTATTAGTAATCACTTAAAATTCACATCACAATATTCTATTATTGGTGGAACAGAGGTTGAAGGTAATATTGAAGTACCGATAAGACATGTGGCTCCAAATTTTGGAAATTCTCATCTTATTTGGTCTTCAAATAATCTAAAATTTGATTTATTTGCTAACTATAATGGTTCCTTATCATACAATCAACTGGCACCATCAGAAATAGAGAAAGATTATATTTATGCACTTGACACCAATGGAAATCCCTACAGCCCTTCTTGGTATACTTTAAACTTTCGAACACAATATCAGGTAAATAAATCCATTTCAATAATGGCAAGTTTAGAAAATATTACCGACCAGCGTTACAAAACGTATTCTTCTGGTATTGCTGCTGCTGGAAGAAACTTGATTTTATCTTTAAAATACAGCATATAAAAAAGCCCTAACTATATGTTAGAGCTTTAGTTACTTATTGAAAAATATTCGATTATTTTTTAATTGCTTTTTTAGTAATAGTAGCACCATTTAAAAGTTCAGCTTTGGCTATAAAAATGGTATTATCTAAGCTAGAAAGATTATATGTTTCTTGATTACTATTTCCATTAAGTTCGTATAATTGTCTTCCTAATAAATCAAATATTTTAATTGTTTTAATTGGGCTAGACGTTGTAAACTGAACATGGTTGTCATCAATTTCTAAAATTCTTAAGCTATTAGGCTCTATGTCAAACTCATTGGTTGAAAGTACCTTATTACTAAATACGATTTCAAAGCGGTCATTAAAAGTACCATCTTCAGAGTTAAAAGTATAATCAGAAGTAGATAAATCATGAAGCTCATTTAGAAAATTATCTTTGATATAAATAGGGTTGCTAGATAAAAAATCACCTTCAAATTGCGCAATGGATAATTTGTATGCTGTATTATCTTCAATAGTTGAGCTAAATCCAAGTTTGATAATTTCATCTTCATTAAGTCTATTGATATCTTTTCCTTGGATGACATACTTCATAGGACTAGCATCCATTTTTGAATACAAAATAGCAGCATAATCTTCACTTACCAGTTTTGGTGCATCATATGATAAACCATCATTTCCATTAGTTGCTCCTTCAACATATGCTAATAATATTTGACCAAAAACACCATTTTCTGTAGTTAAGTTAAGCCAAAGCCTATTAGCAATATTACTAGATTTTGATTTGTTTGAACCTTTGAAAAATAAGGAATTACTTGTGCCATCTGCCATACGCATAGCATTAGTAAATGTGGCAGTACCTGTGGTTAAAGCTGGAATAAAAAAGCCTTGTGCAGAAGGGATATATTGCGTTGGTGTAACACCGCTAGCTCCTGCAACACCGCCAGATCCAACTGTATATGTGGCATAATCATTTTTACTAAAGTTACTTTGTTCGTTACCAGGATTTGATTCGGCATGTGGGGTGAATTGCGACCAGAAATAGGCTGCACCATCAACTACCGTTGCGTTAGCAGCATGAAAAGCATCAAAGTCAACTGCTGAAGGATATGGGTTTCCAATAAAATTCCAATTAATTCCTGGATTAGCACCATTAAGAGTTATGCTTACATCAATATCTCCTGTATTAAATTGTCCTTCAAAACTAGCTGTTCCTGAACCACCAAAGAAGAATCTACTTTCGGTTGCTGCATAACCAACACCAGGAATCATGGCATCTGCAGCATAGGCAGGTTGCCAATCATCACCATTATCATCAATGTCATCGCCATCCGTATCAACAAAATTTGCTGCATTGAACCAAAAACGTCGATCTCCATCTACATCTGGAAAAACACTTCCAATAGTCTCGCCAGTTACAGGAGAACTCCAATAGGTATAATAAAACCAATCTGCTTTCGATGCTGTTTGTTTATTAACTATAGATGTGCCGTTATTTGTAAAAATTCCAGCATCATCATTTTGGACAAAATTACCTTGAGTTTCAACTACTATAGTTCCATTATTTGTTACATCATGTTCAACTTCTGCAAAAGAATTATTACCAATTGTTAGGGTTGCACCGGCATCTACAGTTAAAATACATGCCATAATATCACCAGTTGTAGTATTGTAATTACTATTAATCACAACATTTTTTGTTAAATCATTTGGCAATCCATTTGACCATGTACCCGTCCAAGTTGTTGTTGTTGGGCAAGGTGAGCAAGAAAATGCAGTTGTGTTTAAGGTGACACTAGCATAATTATTAGACTGATGATAGTTTGTAATATTATTTAATTCGGCCCAACTTGGATTTGATCTATTTCCATTATATTCTCTGTTGTCAAAAGTACCATCGACAATATCTGCCGCAGTAAAACCTGCAGGTAAATTAATTGCTGGATCTGTATTAGCATGAAGAAATGTTGTCCATTCTAGAGTAACAGGGTTATAGCCTTGAAAAGCTAATACAACCTCACCACTATTATTGGCTAATTGAAAAGTATTATCAATCACAGTAAATTCAGAGCTGTTGGCTACAAAACTTAAAACTGTTCCGCAATTGTAAGCAGTTAATGCAGTAAATAATACTACCCCTTCATTATCGTCATTTAGTCCTGTTCCTGCTGCATTTACTTCGTTATCGGAGAAATATATTGTTGTACCTGCTGTTATATCGGTTCTTAATAAGAATGTGAAATCTTCGTTATCTGTATTAACTCCAATAATCGCTATATCCTCTTTTGCTAATGTGGTTTGTCCATAACCAAAATTGAAAACTAAAAGCAGTGTAAATAAATAAATAATCTTTTTCATAATCGTTAAGTTAAAAACTACACCAAGCAAGGCTTTGTATAGCGGATTTGGTTTTTTCTAATATTTTAAACGCTTTGTTTATCTAACATTGTTATTTTTGATGCCAATGCAAACAAAAAAAACATATACGGTACAAGAAGCCACTAGAAAACTAGAGCATTATTGTGCGTATCAAGAACGTTGTCATCAAGAAGTAAGACAAAAGTTAGTGTCTATGAATATGATACCCGAAGCTATCGATATTATTATAGTCCACCTTTTGGAGCATAACTTTCTAAATGAAGAACGTTTCGCCAAAACATTTGTAAGCGGTAAGTTTAAAATTAAGAAGTGGGGTATACGTCGATTAACTCATGAATTAAAGAAAAAAGACATAAGCAAAGTTAATATAAATCAAGCACTTGCTGAAATAGATATTACGGAGTACAACGAGGTTTTCAATGTTTTAGCCGAAAAAAGAGCGAATTCCATCACAGAAACTAACAAATACAAAAAAAAGCAAAAATTAATCGATTATCTGCTATATAGAGGCTGGGAAACGCACTTAGTATATGAAAAGGCTAAGGAACTTTTCGGGTAACGACATAAAAAAACGGATTAAATGCTAAATTTAACCCGTTTTATAAATTCTCGTATGTTTTTTTTACAAGTTAAAACTTGCGCCAAAATTAATTGTAAATTGATTGTGTAAAGTTTCGGCTGCAGTTAAATTTTCAGTTTTATATTTTGCGAATGGCACATTTAATTCTGTGTAAATACCAAAACCTTCTGTAAAAAAGTAACGCGCTCCTAAATGACCACCAAAATTTTTAAGCCCTAGGCTTAAACCTGGATAAAGATCAAAATTTGGATCAACATTAATTACATTTCCTAAATTGGCATTAAATCTTGCTCTAACATCAAAACGGTTATCAAAATCGGCATTTAAATCTTCATTAGCGTTATTTTTTAGAATATCGTTAATACCTAAAAGATATGTTGAAGATATACCTATTGAAATATTTTCTCCAATACCAAAGTCGTAACTAACATTTATACCAGATCCGTTTTCTTGTAGGTTGGCACCAACTTGAAATTTGTTGTCGCCTTTTCCTATATAGGCTTGGGCGTTAATAAGCGAAACGCTTAACAAGATTATTAATAAAATTAAATTTTTCATGATTTGAGTTTTAAATTTAAGTGGGCAAATATATTACAAGTTTTTCAATATCAAACTTTATTTATAATTGTTTGTTAGTCTTTACAATAGCTTGCTCGTTTTTCCAATCTATCCATTTTTGCCCTTGTATCCGTCGCATAACGTTATCTATATTTCGCATGACGAAAACATTATAAACAGCTTTACTAAAATTTTTAGGGTTTCTAGCAATGGCCCGTAAACTCATCGAAAATCCTGGGGTAACGTAACGCATATAGTGCCAATAGCCTTCTGGCATATACAAAACTTCACCATGATTGAGCTCGGTTTTAAAGCCTTTTGCTTTTTTTAGCATTGGCCATTTTTCAAAATCAGGGTTATTAAAATCGATATCTTCTCTGGTTATTAAAGAATGGGGTATTTTATATAAATAATCATTTTGATTTTGGTCAAATAATATAACCTGTTTTTTGCCTTCAAAATGAAAATGGAAAATATTTGCTAAATCTATGTCGTAGTGCATAAAGGTATGGGAGTCTTTTCCTCCAAAAAACAGCATCGGGATACCTTTCATAAGGCGCAAACCAAAATCAGGAAATGTGAAATCTTGCTGTAGTTGCGGAATTTCTTTAAGCGCATTCCATAAAAAAATACGGAATTTGGTTGGTTCTCTTTTTAGTAAGTCGATATACTCACCAAGTTTCATTTTAGCATGGGGTTCATTAAAACCATCTTTATAGTCAACGGGTCTGTCATCATAAAGTGGGACAATAATATCGCCGCCTACTGCTTTCATGTAATCTAAATTCCATTTGGTATAAGCTGGCCAATCTTCAATAAAACGTTCTATAACCACAGGTTTTTGCGGCTTAAAATAGTGCTTTATAAATTCCTCTTTAGTTAACGTTTTAACGCGAGGAATGTCTTGTAAGTTTAATGACAACACTTAATAAATTTAGATGTGCAAAGTTATGAAAACGTTAGCAAATCTAAATTTATTATGTATTTTTTGGTTAATTAAAATTATATCGCAATCCAAAAAGCACATTGCTTGGTGGCATTGGTACAAATCCGGCTTCAATATAATCGGCATCAAAGATATTACTTGCTGTTATAGTGAATTCAATTTGTTTTAATTGAAGTGCTAAGGATGCATCCCAAACATTATAGCTGTCTCCAGTAGTACGTTCAGCATGTTTATAAATTATATTCTGACTTACATTTTTAAATAATTGTGTACTTAAACGCGTGGTAAATTGATGCTTTAGTGTATTTAATGAATATCGAGATAAGTCTTTATTCTGATCTAAAATGTCATCATCTAAAAAATTATATCCTACAGCCAGTGTTTGGTTGAAACCACTCCATTTAAAATGATAAGCCACATCAACTTCAAATCCTTTAGTATTTACTTCTGCAATATTTGTAGCTGTATAGATGGTTTCTGTGGTGTTTGGGCGAATATAATCAATCAAATTTTGAGCATCTCTATTAAATAATGCTAATGAACCTGTAAACTTTGGTGAGAAAAATTTAATTCCAATTTCTTGAGCAAAAGCTTCTTCTACTTCTAAATCTGGGTTTCCAATGGTACTTGAATCGTTATAATACAAATCGGTATAAGTTGGTATTCTATACGTGTAACCAATATTTCCGTAAGCTTTTAACTGGTCGGTAATTTTTAAACCAATATCAATTCCAGGAAATGCATAAAAATCGAAATCTGAAAAATAGGTAACTGCAACACCAGGAGTAATATCTAGATTATCATTAAATGCCTTAAACTCATGTTCTAAAAAAAGCGTCGTCATAAATCTATTTCGGTCTCCTAGATTATTACTTCTAATATAAATTTTAGACATATCGATACCAAACCCAGTAGTTCCTGCTTTCGATTTATAGTTGGCATTCACTTCTGCACCAATTTTATTAGTAATATGCAAATTTCTGTAAACCGTTGGGTCGTTTCTAAGGTATACATATTTATCTTGGTTTCTTTTCCAGTAAATACGCGGTGCGATGGTTAGTTTTTCGGTGTTAAATTGTGTAGAAAACCCAATCAAACTGTTTTGAGTTTCTTCATATTGTTCGGTGGCACTTGCTCTGGCATAAAAACCGTTGGCACCAAACTTGCGCTCTTGGAACGTGGCAATCATTTCAACAGCTTTTTTATTTTTATTAAATACACTTTTCACAAAATAATTACTGTTGTCGAAATCGGTGTTATGACGATAACCTGCGGAAGACATTTTATCAACATGCACAATATGTGATGAATTTTCTAAGCTCGAACCGATGGTTACGCCTCCGTTTAATTGTCCAAAAGATCCTGTTTCTGCTTTAACCGATATAGAGTTGCTTAATTCTTTTTTAGTAACAATATTAATGGCGCCACTAAATGCATTTTGTCCAAAAACACGAGCAGCAGGCCCTTTAATAATTTCAATGCGTTCGATAACTTCAAGCGGTAATGCGGCATTCATGGTGTGGTGCCCGGTTTGAGCATCGTCCATTTTTATACCGTCAATAAGTAGTAATGTTTGGTCGAAACTACCACCTCTAATATATAAATCAGCTTGACTTCCAGCTGTTCCACGACGACGAATATCAACTCCAGCAACTTGTTGTAATAAGTCGGCAACATTTGTAGAAGCACTATTTTTTATATCTTCCGAAGTTATAATATCAATCGTTCTAGAATTTTCTTTAAAAGGCAAATTTATTCTAGTTGAAGTAATAATAATTTCTTGTAAAGAATCTGTTTTTATAGGTTCTACTTGTGCTTGAGCAGTTAATGTGAATAAAAATATTAACGAAATAATAGATAATTTTCTTTTCATAATATGAGCTTGTTTAAAACGCTGCAAAAGTCGTAACTTTCCGGACGAGTTTAATAGTCCAGTTTTAAAACAATGAATAGTCCGGTTGGTGTGCTTCTTAAACAATTAGTAGATTTTGATAAATCGAACATACAACCTGTATATCTACAAATTGCTCAACAAATTATAAATGCTATTCAACGTGGTTATATTTCTAAAGGTTCGGTTTTACCAGGAACGCGAGTTTTAAGTCAGATTTTAAAAATTCATAGAAATACTGTAGTTGCTGTTTACGATGAGCTTGCCTCACAAGGTTGGGTAGAAATTATACCAAATAAGGGTACGTTCGTATTAGTGCCAGAGCAAACAACTGCAACTATAAAAGCTGGCACACAGAAGTTAGATGCTGTTTATCAATATTCAAAAATAACAGGGTTTCCATTTCAACCTTCCTTTAATTTGGCTTCAACTTCGCAAATAACAGAAGCTAAGCATAGTATTAATGATGGTAGTCCAGATTTACGACTGCATCCTGTTTATCAATTTTCTAGATGGTATAGTGCCGTTATGAAACGAAAAACATTAATTAATAAATGGAACCAGCCTAATCAATCCAGTTATTCTTTATTTGAGATTCAACTTTGTAATTACTTAAACGCCACCAGAGGATTTCATATAAAACCTGAGAATTTAATTAGTACAAGAAGTACCGAAATGAGTTTGTACATTGTTTCAAGGCTTTTAATAAAACAAAATGATGTGGTTTTAGTGGGAAGTTTAAGTAATTATGCCTCTAATATGATTTTTCAACAAGCAGGGGCAACGATAAAAACCATTCCTATTGATGCCGATGGCATAGATGTAAATTATATAAAAACTCATTTTGTTAAAGGAAGTATTCGCTGTGTGTATGTTTGTGCACATAGGCAATATCCAACAACTACGACGTTACGAGCAGAAAGACGATTGCAATTGTTAGAATTAGCAAAAGCCTATCAATTTGCTATTATTGAAGACGATTACGATTACGATTTTCAGTTTGAAGGATCTGCCATATTACCAATGGCAACAGCCGATGCTAGCGGAGTAGTTATTTATCTAGGAAAATTTGGTCAGTCATTATTTCCAAGTTTTCAAACAGGTTTTGTTGTGGCACCAGAAAATTTGATTTCTGAAGCTAAAAATTATCTACAACTATTAGATAAGCAAGGTGATGTTATTCAAGAACAAATGCTTACTGAGTTAATTTCTGAAGGTGAAATATATCGTCTTATGAAAAAAAACATTATCACTTATAAGCAACGGCGCGATTATTTATGTAAGTGTTTAGAAAGTAATTTTAAGGATATTTTAAGCTGGAAAACACCATCTGGTGGTTTAGCTCTTTGGTTGCAATTTCAATCTGAAATTTCATTAGTAAAATTAGCCGAAGCAGCCGAAAAGGAAGATTTATTTATTCCAAATACATCATTATATCAAGATAAAAATACCTGCGCCATTCGTTTTGGCTTTGGGCATTTAAATGAGGAAGAAATTGAACGTGTAATAAAGAAGTTAAAGAAAGCGTATCAATCTGTGTATTCAGTTTATAATTAGGATATTTTTATATTCAGTGTTTACCCATATCAAATTCAGCATTACAATCTTCACATTTGTATCTGTGTTTCTCGTAAAGTGGAAGTACATTTACAAAGACGTTTAAAACAAGCGCAAAAACAAATGCAAAAAATGATTTAGCATTTTTTATAGTTGAAAATAGTTCTATTTTTTCGCTATTACAATTTGGGCAAATAATAGTATTACCGTCATCATCAACAGAATATTTTTCTATGGATTTTAAAATGTCTTGTGCTTCTGAAGCTTGATGTGTCAAAACTTTAAGTTTCACACCACCAATGGCATTGCTAACCAACGGATCGGTATCAATAGTTAAATTATCTGAAAGAAAAACTTGAATTCCTTCAGCCTCTAATCGCCCTTTTATAATTTGTGCTTCACTTGAATATTGAAATCTTGCAATCGTAGTGAAGGTATCTGTCATAGTTAAAAAATAATTTTAGTAAATATAGTTATTATGGCTTGTAGACTAATTTATTTTTTTATTAATAAATTATTGTTTTTCGATAATTTTTGTATATTTGTTATTGTTAAACGATAATTTATTATGAAAACAAAACAAATCTTAAAAACAATGAAGGTTTTATCTTGGATCATTTTTATTGGTTTATGTATTAAATCTGGAGCAATGTTAATAGTGTTTTTAGTTAGCTTAGTTGTGAACAACGTGGTTTCAACAGATTTATATCAAGGGTTGGACTTCATAGAACTATTTAATTTTTCTAAGAGCCACTATAGTGTTTTTGTAATACTTATTATTTTAATATCAATGATAAAGGCATATCTCTTTTATTTAGTGGTTAGAATATTTTTAAAAATTAACTTGAATAAACCATTTAGCTTAAACGTTGCTAACCTCATATCTAAAATTAGCCATGTTGCCTTTAGTATAGGTGTTGTAGCCTTCGTAGCAAATATTTATAACACTTGGCTAATAAGTAAAGATGCTGTTACTCGATTGCATTGGCCTATACAAGAGTATTTATTTATGGCTGGAATAATATTTATTATTGCGTTTGTTTTTAAATGTGGTATCGAAATCCAATCTGAGAATGACCTAACTATATAATAATGATAGGGGTCTGAGTAATTCTTGATGCTAAAGAGATGTTTAATGGCGAATTACATCTGATCTATTAAAAACGATAAAATTTATACAAATGAAAGACAATACCAACATATTAATCATTATCACTTGGGGCATATTATTAGCCTCAGTTTCGGTGTTGCTCAATGATATGAGAGAATTTGATTTTAATCAATTTAAAGAATTTCAAAATTGGGCAAAAACGGCAAATAAGAAAGAGTCTTGGTTTACTTCAAAAAACGCGATTCAATGGAGTTATTACGCCATTAGTGCTGGGTTGTTTTTTTGGAGGGGCTATCTTCTTTATGGGTTTTCTTATTTTTTATCTATTCTTAAAGAAATCGAAAATGGAAACTATTTCAGCGATAAGAATATTAAATATTTTAAAAAGATTGGAAATATCTTTATTTGGTATACTGTTAATGTTTTGATTTTAAGATTTCTTTTGGCGGCAATTGGTAAATCTACTTTTAACTTTTTTAACGAGCTCAAAGCGGAGTTTACCTTTTTAATTCCAGTAGGTTTAGCATTTTTTATTCTTGCTGAAATTTTTAAACGCGCTAAAGACACTGAAAAAGAAAACGAATTAACCATTTAAGTATGTCAATAATCGTAAATCTTGATGTCATGCTTGCTAAGCGGCAAATGAAAAGCAAAGAACTAGCTGAAATTATTGGTATAACAACGGCTAACCTTTCTATCTTAAAATCTGGAAAAGCTAAGGCGGTTCGGTTTTCAACGTTAGAGGCTATCTGCAAAGCATTGGATTGTCAGCCAGCAGATATTTTAGAGTATGTAGAGGATTAAAATTGTATTTTTGATTCTGACGTCACTTTACTTTTTAATATGAAAACGTATTTCTTCATTCTATTATTCTTAATATCAGCAATTAGTTTTGCACAAAACAACCACATTGTAAAAACTGAAGACGGTAGACGTGTATTATTAAAAGCCGATTTTACTTGGGAGTATATTGATGCTGAAGCTCCTGCTGTAAATAATTTGCCCGTTGAAGTACAATCGCAAGTTAGTAAAAGTTCAGAATGTAAATTAACTGATGATTTTGTTGAGCCTAAGTTAGATCAAAAAATACAACAACAATTAAAAAAAGGTCGTGCTACAATTAATCATATTAAAAAGAAAGTAGCAAAAGATAACAACTGTACTCTGGAGGAAGTTTTACTACTAACAGTTTCAGAGCAAAAATCAAAAGGATTATATACATTTTGTGCTAATGGAAAGTTGGTTAAATATAAGCGCGTTGGGAATACCATTATAAAAAACACTAAAATTTTCTAGTTAATATCATTGTCTTTTTAATTTCAATACTTTGCCTGTTATTTATCATTTAAATTATGGTAAAAATGAACATAATATACTCTCGAGCTGCAACTGATGAAGAGTTGCATCAAATTGTAAAACTTCAAGAACGAAACTTAAGAACTGTTTTATCGACTAAAGAAAGGCTGGAAGAAGGATTTGTTACTTTAAAGCATAGTTTTGAGATGCTCAAAAAAATGAATGATGCTTGTGCACATTGTATTGTCAAACACGAAGGTGAAGTTGTTGGATATGCTCTATCGATGCTGCAAGATTTTAAAAATGACATTCCTTTGTTAGCACCTATGTTCCATGAAATTGATGAGGTATTACAAGAAAAAGACTTGTATAAAAACTATATAGCAATGGGGCAAATATGTGTAGATAAAAACTTTAGAGGCCATGGGGTTTTTAGGGGGTTGTATTATTATATGGCAAACCAGCTAAAAGATGATTTTGATGCTATTATTACAGAAGTTGATACTAAAAATACACGGTCTTCCAATGCGCATAAAGCGGTTGGTTTTGAAGTTTTAAAAAATTACACATCTAATAATCAACTATGGGAAGTGATCTTGTTAAAACTTTAAAAATAGAAAGTTACTGCCTCCTATTCGCCAAAAGTGGCGGCGGTTCGCCTGTAAAAGGATTCCATCTACTAATGCTTTTGGCTTCCATTCCTGCCGCATTTATTACTGCCCTATCGCCATAACGTTCGCGCATTTTATCTATAGCTTCACTTAAGTGCAGTTGTTTTTCATTGTCTTCAAATAAATTAATTTGATGTCCGCCTTCAACCAAATGGCTAAATTTCACACCAATAAGTCGTACCAATAAACGACGGTTGTACAGTTTTCTGTATAAATCTAATACCACAGGAATAATGGTATGATCCATAGCGCTATACGGAATGCGTTGTTGTTGTGTATACGTTTGAAAATCAGAATATCTAATTTTAAAGGTAACACAAGCGGTTAATTTGTTACCTCGACGCAATTGGTAGGCTAAATTTTCGGCCATAGCTATAATAATGCCTTTTAATTTGGCAACATCGGTAGTGTCTTTATTAAAGGTACGCTCTGTTGAAATAGATTTGCGTTCGTGGTATTGAACCACAGGACTATTATCGATGCCGTTTGCCTTTTTCCAAATGCTTAAACCATTTTGACCAAGTACACGATGCATGAGTTCCATGGGCATTTCTTGCACGGTTTTAATGCGTTTTACACCTAAATCGCACAAGGCTTTGTAAGTAACATTGCCAACCATAGGTATTTTTTTTACGGAAAGTGGTGCTAAAAAAGGTTTTTCAGTGCCCGAAAGAATACGTATTTCGTTATTAGGTTTTGCTTCGCCAGTGGCTATTTTTGAAACGGTTTTGTTAACAGACAACCCAAACGAAATGGGTAAACCAGTTTCTTTTATAATACGTTGGCGTAATTCTGAAGCCAGTTTATGGCAACCAAAAAACTTATCCATACCGGTAAGGTCTATGTAAAATTCATCAACCGATGTTTTTTCATATAAGGGTACAGCTTCTTTAATAACTTCGGTAACATTTTGCGAAAACTTGGTATAAACACCAGAATTACCTCTAAGTATTATCGCTTCCGGACACAGCTGTTTTGCTAAACGCATAGGCATTGCAGAATGTATACCAAAGCGTCGTGCTTCATAACTACACGAGGCTACAACACCTCTATCAGAAGTACCGCCAATAAGCACCGGTTTTCCATTAAGGCGGCTATCAAGCAAACGCTCGCAGGACACAAAAAAGGTGTCTAAATCCATATGAACAATAGAACGCTCGTAACTCATATCTTAAAATCTATTACAATGTTTCTGGAGTACGCCTCATTATTTTTGGAGACATAGGAGACAGTTGATTTGCTTTATGGTCTGCAAAACTTTTTTTATTCTGAAAAGTGCTGTTTAAAGAGTTTACAGCATAACGCGGGTCTTCAATAATCGCAGAACGTTCCATAGCCGAAACTTCAATAGTCACACAATCAAATTCTACCATTATTTTTCCTGTAATGCTGTAAATACCTTTTCCGCGAAACGGGTATTTTGCTGCCACAGGCGGAAAGTGAACGGTATCAATAAAATTACCATCGTAGTCTAAAAACGTACCAAAGTGCATGCTTTTTCCGTTGGAAGTTCGGGTGTTTTTTGTGGCTACCAAATAGCCTTCAATAGTAATGGTTTTATTTTGCAAATGGATTAAATGTTCTGCTCGCATGGGGTTTGATGTTGGGGTTTGCAATAAATGAAACGGATTGCATAATGGAAAACCTAACAACTCCATTTCATCAAAAGCGTTTTCTAAATCGGTGCTAGATAATCTTGGTGTTTTGTAATTTATACGCTCGGTTTTAAACAAGGTTATTACATGCTCTTGAATAACTGTTTTGCTAATTTTAAGATGTGCTTCCCAAAGCAATTCTCGTTTATTAATTTCTGTAAACCTAAATGCATTAATTTTTAGGAGTATTGAAATTTGTTCTATAGAAATAGGGACGCGTTCAATAAAATCATCTAGACTTTTAAAAAGGCCGTTACCTCTGCGTTCTTCAATAATTTTAGCAATGGTTTTTGCTTCTAAAGCATGCAAGAACATAAAACCTAAATAAATGGTTTTTCCTTTAATAATAGCCATATTGAAGCTGTGGTTTATACATGGTGCTTCAATAATACCACCATGCATTCTGGCTTCTTGTACATAAAGTTCGGTTCTATAAAAACCACCAAAATTATTAATGGTAGCGACCATATACTCCAAAGGATAATAGGCTTTTAAAAACAGACTTTGGTAGCTTTCTACAGCATAAGAGGCGGAGTGTCCTTTTGCAAAGGCATAGCCAGCAAAGCTTTCAATTTGGCGCCATACATCTTCGGTTATTGTTTCGGGCTCTCCTTTTTGTTTGCAATTATCAAAAAAGAGTTGCTTTACTTGTAAAAATTCGTCGCGCGATCGAAACTTGCCCGACATCCCTCTACGTAGTTTATCGGCTTCACCTAAAGTTAATCCGCCAAAAATATGCGCAACTTTAATAACATCTTCTTGATACACCATAACGCCATATGTTTCGGGCATAATTTTTAATAAAACAGGGTGCGCTTCTTTAATGCGTTCAGGATAACGGTAGCGTAAAATATACTCGCGCATCATTCCAGATTTTGCAACACCAGGACGAATAATAGAACTGGCTGCCACCAAACCTAAATATGTATCAACGCGTAGTTTTTTAAGTAGCATACGCATGGCGGGAGACTCTACATAAAAGCAACCAATAGCTTTGGCATTTCGCAGCAGGTGTTTAATGTTTTCGTCTGCTTTAAATCGTTTAATATCGTGAATATCAACTGGCTTTTTTTTAGGATGATTATAGGCTATAATCTCAACGGTATCTTTAATTTTTCCTAACCCACGTTGGCTTAAGATATCGAATTTATACAACCCGATATCTTCGGCAACAACCATATCAAAATGTGTGGTAGGAAAGTTTTTTGGGGGCAAAAAAGTGGCTGTGTAAAAATGAATGGGTTTTTCTGAAATAATAATACCGCTAGAATGAATACCTAAATAGTTTGGAAACCCTTGAATGTATTCGCTGTATTTAATAACCAATTGCGATAATTTATCAAGCTGATTGATTTGATATTTACCTCGAGTAAGTATATCCATTTCAGATTTAGGTAATCCAAAAACTTTTCCTAATTCGCGCACTGAAGCTCTAAACTTAAAGGTGTTGTAAACCGTTAATAGTGCGGTGTTTTTAAAGGTTTTGAAAATAAATTTGGTAATATCGTCGCGGTCTGTCCACGAAAAATCAATATCAAAATCGGGTGGATTTTTACGATACAGATTTATAAAACGTTCAAAATACAAATCGAGCTCTATGGGGTCTACATCGGTAATGCGAAGTAAATAAGCCACAATACTATTGGCGCCACTACCACGACCAACGTAGAAATAGCCCTTGCTTCGGGCATATTCTAAAATGCGCCAATTAATAAGAAAGTACGATACAAACCCTTTTTCTTTAATAATTTCAAGTTCTTTTTTAATGCGATTATAAATCACATCATCAGGGTTTTTATAGCGATACGGTAAGCCTTCGTAAGTTAATTTTTTAAGTAGCGTATAATCTGAATCTTCATTTTCGGTATACGATTTTTGGTTGTTAGGTACTTCTTGCGAAAAATCGAATTCAATTTGGCAATTTTCTAAAACAGATTGTGTGTTTTTAATAAGTTGCGGAAATTCTTCATAGGTTTCACATAACTCATTATATGGCAACATCATATCGTTGGGGTCGCCTTCTTCTGTTTTAGAAAGTTTACTTAATAAGGTGTTGTTATCAATAGCACGCAATAATCGGTGGGTGTTAAATCCTTTTTTATTTTGAAAAGAAACCGTTTTTAAAACCACCAGTTTATGTTGTAATTTATTCCATTTTGAAAATTTAAGAGCGTTGAGGTCTTTAGGTTTAATGCCTAAAAACTCGTTGTCTTTAAGTGTATAATCGTTTTGATTTTTATACGGATAAATAACAAAAGTGTCATCAAGCTGAGGTGCTTTTTCAGGGATTTTTAAATGACTATCGTGTAAAAATGTAGACAGATAGCTGTTGATGTTTTGAAACCCGTTGTTGTTTTTTGCTAATAACACAAATTGTTGCTGTGCACCATTTCTAAAATCGACACCAACTACAGGTTTAATTTCATATTTTTCAGAAAGTCGCACAAAATCTAAACTGGCCGATGTGTTATTAATGTCGGTTAATGCTAATGTATTAGCCCCATTTGCAGAGGCTATAGCAAGTAATTGCCTTGGGGCAATGGTGCCGTAACGCAAACTATAATAGGTGTGACAATTTAAATACATAGGATTAACAAAATTAGCTACTATTTGTAGTTTTTGTTGCTTATATTTGTAGCAAATAATGTTAAAATTTATTTTTATAATGAAGCATATCCAATCTAACATAAAACACTTACGAAGTCTTAAGAAGTTTTCGCAAGAGCGTTTTGCTGAAGAATTAAAGTGGACACGCTCGATGGTTGGGTCGTATGAAGAAGGGCGTTCAGAACCACCAATAGACCGTTTAATAGAGCTTTCTAGTTACTTTGATATTCCTATAGATATTTTAGTGAAAAACGATTTACGGGGCGCTAAAGACACCTCGTTTATAGAAGTAGGGAATAAGCGTGTATTGTTTCCTATTACAGTTAATGAAGCTAATGAAGATTTAATAGAAATTATACCCGCAAAAGCATCGGCAGGTTATTTACAAGGGTATGCAGATCCTGAATATATTGAGCAGCTTCAAAAAATAAAACTCCCTTTTTTACCAACAGGTACGCACAGAGCATTTCCTATAAGTGGCGATTCTATGCTTCCTGTTAAAGATGGCTCCTTTATTGTAGCGAAGTTTGTTGATAATGTAAACGATGTAAAAAATGGTAGAACCTATGTTGTTTTAACAAAAAGTGATGGTTTGGTATACAAGCGTGTTTATAATAAAATAGAAGAGAAAAACAGTTTGGAGTTGCATTCTGATAATAAAATGTATCAACCATTTGATGTTAAAATTGAGGATGTTATTGAGCTATGGGAGTTTACCTGCTGCATCAACACCCAAGAATATGATGCCGATGAACTGAAGTTAAGCAGTATCATGAATATGTTTCAAGAATTAAAGATTGAATTAGAATCCATAAAAAAATAGCATAAAAAAACGCGAAGTAATTACTTCGCGTTTTTTTTAAATATTTTAAAACTGAAACTTAATCAGCTAGAACAATAATCTTATTATCTTTCATTTCAAGAGTTCCAGAATTTATTTTTAATAATGTTCTACCATTATCACCTTTAGTAAATTTATCTTGAACCTCTTCGTTTAATTCAATATCACCTAAAATTTTCACAAAGCCTTCCTTAAGTATAGATACTATTGGTGCGTGATTGTTTAACATTTCAAAGTCTCCATTTACACCAGGAACAGCAACACTAGTTACTTCTCCGCTAAATAAAGTTGCTTCAGGTGATACAATTTCTAAATACATAATTTTTATAATTGAAAATTGATTATTGTCAATTGATAATAATCAATTGAATTACGCCTCAGCTAACATTTTCTCTCCAGCTTCAATAGCTTCTTCAATGGTACCTTTAAGGTTAAACGCTGCTTCTGGTAAGTGATCTAATTCACCATCCATAATCATGTTAAATCCTTTAATAGTTTCCTTAATATCAACTAATACACCAGGAATCCCAGTAAATTGCTCAGCTACGTGGAAAGGTTGAGATAAGAAACGTTGTACACGTCTTGCTCTACCAACAGCCATTTTATCTTCTTCAGATAATTCTTCCATACCTAAGATGGCAATAATATCTTGTAATTCTTTATAACGTTGTAATAACTCTTTTACTCTTTGTGCACAATCGTAGTGGTCTGCACCCAAAATATCAGCAGTTAAAATTCTTGAAGTAGAATCTAAAGGATCTACCGCAGGATAAATACCTAGCTCTGCAATTTTTCTTGAAAGTACTGTTGTTGCATCTAAGTGAGCAAAGGTTGTAGCAGGCGCAGGGTCTGTTAAATCATCCGCAGGTACGTAAACCGCTTGTACAGATGTAATAGAACCTCTTTTTGTTGAAGTAATACGCTCTTGCATCGCACCCATCTCTGTTGCTAAAGTTGGTTGGTAACCTACCGCAGAAGGCATACGACCAAGTAATGCAGATACCTCAGAACCAGCTTGTGTAAAACGGAAGATGTTATCTACGAAGAAAAGTACGTCTTTCCCTTGTCCTTCACCAGCACCATCACGGAAATACTCAGCAATAGTTAATCCTGATAATGCTACACGAGCACGAGCTCCAGGAGGCTCATTCATTTGTCCGAATACAAACGTTGCTTTTGATTCTTTCATTTTAGATTTATCTACTTTTGATAAATCCCATCCGCCATCTTCCATAGAGTGCATAAAATCATCACCATAACGGATAATTCCAGATTCTAACATCTCTCTTAAAAGGTCATTTCCTTCACGAGTTCTTTCACCTACACCAGCAAATACTGATAAACCACCGTGACCTTTTGCAATATTGTTAATCAACTCTTGAATTAATACTGTTTTACCTACACCAGCACCACCAAATAAACCAATTTTACCACCTTTAGCATAAGGCTCAATTAAGTCGATTACTTTAATACCTGTAAATAAAACTTCAGTAGAAGTTGATAAATCTTCAAATTTAGGAGCTTGACGGTGTATTGGTAACCCAGCATCTCCTGCTTTAGGTAAATCTCCAAGACCATCAATAGCATCACCAATCACATTAAATAAACGTCCGTAAACATCATCACCAATTGGCATTTGTATAGGAGCACCAGTTGCAGTAACTTCAGTTCCTCTACTTAAACCATCTGAAGAGTCCATCGCAATAGTACGAACAGTATCTTCTCCAATATGAGATTGTACTTCTAGTACTAAAATAGAACCATCTGGTCTTTTAATTTCTAATGAATCGTAAATTTTTGGAAGTTCTGAGCCAGCAGCGAATTCAACATCAATAACCGGTCCTACTATTTGTGCAACTTTACCTGTAACTTTAGACATTACTTATGTGTTTAATATTATGCGATTTAATTATGCAAAAACCATGTTTTGTTTTCGCGCTGCAAAGATATATTTTTTAATTTAAAATAAAAGTTGTTTACAAAGCTTTTTTAAATAAAAAAACACCTTCAATTTGAAGGTGTTTTTAGAATATAATTTTTATTATTATTTTATTGTAATAATGGTGAAAAGTTTGTTGGATAAGTTCCAACGTCAACTAAATTACCTGAAGCTTCAAAATTAGAACCATAAGTAGCATCAATAGCTTTCATAAATTCATTGGCAGCCATGGCATACCCTCTAGAGGTTAAATGAACTCCGTCTAAAGAAAAAGCACCACCTGTTACCAGGTTAGCGGTTAGAATGAAATTGTCAGAAGCAATTCCAGTTGTTGCCAATTCTGTTAATAATGCATTAGCATCAACAAACGCTAATCCAGCACTATTTGCAGCAGCTTCAATAGTTGCATTAAATTCATCGGTTGCCGCTTTAATTTCAGCTTGTTCGCTAGGTAATAAAACCCATTTGTCAATTAAAGGTAACGTGATTCCTTCCACTGAAAACTGAGCTGCCAACGCAGGTGATAAACCATAATTCAAAAGTGCTTGATATGAAAAATTATTCACTTCGCCTATAACTGATGCACTAGATAATACTATTAAATCATTTTCGTTAGCTTGTCTTGCTTGACCGTAAGCATTTCCTAATAATAAGGCAACTAACGGGGCAGCTTCCGCCGGTAATCCAAGAGATTGTACAAAGACAGGGAATGCAGGACTAGCTCCCAAAGCGCCAGTAATTTGAGCAGATAAATCGGCTAATGTTTCGTCATAAATAACAACGCCACTGGCTTCTGTTTCAGAGAATACTATGGTACGAGAAGGGTCTAATACCGCAAATACTTGATTTATGGCACCATAAACAGTATTCAATAGTGGGACTTGAGCTTTAAATTCTTCGCCTGTGTCTTCATCATTTGGATCTAAAGAGTTATAAGCCACTGTAGTAAAATGAGGAATATCCGTTACATAAGGAATATTAGCAACTACACCTTTTGCTCCTCCAGATGTTAAAGTTGTTATTAAAGTAGAAATCGCAAAGTCGAAAGTTGGTTTATCAGAAATAGGGCTTGAACCATCGCCACCTGAAGTAGCATATCCTAATACATCATTATTTCCAGCCCAAAGTGTAAAGAATGTTGGTGATTGAGCCATGGCTAATTCTAACATGCTTGCATTTGGTGTTGCGCCTGTCATCCTTACAAAATAAGGGTTTGCAGCCGCAGGAAAATTTGCAATATTTCCATAACCAGGAGCAATCATATGAAAACTTCTAGCACCAGGAACGCCCATATTATTAAACGGACCTGTAGGATTATTTAATGCAAAATCTGTTGTAGGTGTAATTGGTCCAATAACATCTGATAAGTCTTTAGGAGCGCCGCCCGTAGTCACTAATCTTGGTTTGAAAAGTTGTTCGCCTGTTACGGGGTTAATAATTATATTACCTCCTACTATTAATCCACCAAAATTGTCGTTCATTAAAGGTTGGCTAAAACTTCCGCCACCTAACATTTCAAATTTTTGAGCTAAAATATTTGGAAATGAATTTCCCTGAGAGGCTTTGAATAAGGCATTGTCGGTAAATCCGGCAGTTAAAGAATTTCCGACTGAAACGTAAGTTGAAAAATCTGCAGAACCAGAAACCAGCGCTGGTAATTCTACAACTTTTTCGGGTTCAATATTTGTGTCTTTAAGTACATCTTCTGGTTCGTTACAGCCTATAAAAGCAATAAGACCAAATAATAGCGATAAATATTTTATGTTTTTCATGTTTAATTTCATTTTATAGGTTATTAATAGTCCAAGACACATAGTACATTGAGCCAATGAATCCGGTACCAAAAGCAGTAAAGTATTCATCTCCTAAAAGGTTAGTAGCTCCGGCCTTGAATGTAGATTTAAAACTTGGGACTCTCAGGTTTATCTGAGCATCAACCACGTGGTATTCTGGAACAAGACCATTACCAAAGGTTGCTTCCCAGAAATAATCATCACTATATCTGTATGCTATATTAAATCCGAAATTTTCAAACAAATCCGTATTACCAAAAGAAGCTTTAAACTTGTGTTCTGGTGTATTAAAGTTTGTAGTAAAGTCTGGATATTTAACTCTATCAAAATCAAGTTTTGCATACGTATAACTTCCACTTAAATCGAAATCACCAAAGACTTTCGTTGATAAACCAATGGATGCACCATAAGAATTAACATCGGCTTTTGAGTTTGTGTATGTACTCCAAGCTTGATAATCATCATTGTCAATGGCTTCTACAGCTAATGCACTACCAACAGTTCCATAAAAAGGTGATCTTACAACTTCTTGTGAAATAAAGTCTGTGTATTTATTGTAGTATGCACTAAAATCAACAATTAAATTACTGAATTTTCCACGATATCCAATTTCCGCTGAGGATACCTGTTCTGGTTTTATTATATCTGGATTAGAAACAACCAAATCATTAGCATCATTAGATCTGAGATATCTCTCAACAGAACTAAAAGTATAAGAGTTTTCATAAGATACACGTCCCGTTTGAGTTACTGATGATGGCTGACCTGAATTTTGCCCTTCATCACTAATGTCAAATGTTCTGACATAGCGATCAAGGTTATCTGGAGCAGAACCAACCAATATCGCTCTACCTGCATCTAATCCAATGAATAAATCTTGTGTTGTAGGGTTTCTAAAACCTGTTTGAACAGAAGCTCTTATATTATGATTTCTATTAACTGTTAAACCCGCTGATATTCTAGGTGATACGAAACCATCAAAGAATTCTGATTTATCATAACGGATAGAACCTGTTAATTTTAAATCTAAAGCATCACTTAATTCTAAGTTCTTTTGAATTTGGGTATATATACCAAACTCTGAATAGTCAATAGTGCCATCTAGATCTGTATAAATTGTTCCAGATGAATTTAAACTATATCTTCTGTAAGATCCACCAACTTGAATTTCAGCAAAATCTATTAAATGACTGAAATTGTAGTTTGCATCAGAGTGATAATATTTAGATGCATCTTGGAATTTAGACCCAGTACTTAAGTCAGGGTCGTTGATACTTCTGTTAAATGCCGATTGGTATTCTGGAGAACCTGGTAAATAACGACCAGACTCTGCTTGAGCTCTAGCGGCTGCATGAGATTGTGCTTCTGTAGCTCCACCAAGTGTTGCAGCTGCATAAGTTCCAATATATTCTTCAAACCATTGCGTGTCACCTTTCCAAGCTCTATTGATATTAATACCGGTAAATACCATATCATAAGAATCTCCAGCTTTATCAGTTACTACATAACCTCTTAAAAAGAAATTATCATTTTTGAATTCTAGTTTATGTTGTTGTTGAAAGAAATTCGAAATATTATATCGGTTTGTTCCTTGATAAATGGTTGAGCCGGTACCTACTTTTCCAACATATTGAATTTCAAAATCATCTTCCCATGGGCGATAGAATAACCCCCAGTCTGATTTTATGCTTTCAGCATTGTAATTAGTTAAATCTCTTTCATTATATCCTGTTCTACTTACTACAACATCTGGAATAATACCTTTTACAGCATCAGGCGCCTCAGTTCTAATGTTAGCAGATACCTCATCACCATAAACATTGATACCATCATAGTCTAGATTTGCCCTAGTATTTGAAGGATTTATTTTATCAACTTCACTTGTGGCTGCCCAATCGGTACCTTTTAGGTAACCAAAATTAATTTTTGCAGCAATTTTATTACTAAACTTATAAGCAGCTCTAAAACTTAAGTCGGTATAGTCATTGTCTCCAGCAGCTTCTTGAGACGTAATTCCTCTTTTAATAGAACCACTAATACCTTGGTGATCAAATGGGTTTTTGCTTCGCATAAATAAAATACCATTAAAGGCATTTGCACCATATAAAGCAGATGATGCTCCAGGAAGTAATTCGACGCTTAGTACATCGGTTTCCGTCATACCAACCAGGTTACCAATTGGAAAGTTTAATGCGGGTGTTGAATTGTCCATTCCATCTACTAACTGCATAAATCGGTTATTAGCAAATGTGGCGAATCCTCTCGTGTTTACAGATTTAAAAGTTAAACTATTAGTGTTTACATCTACACCTTTTAAATTTTCTAAACCATCGTAAAAATCGGCAGAAGCCGTGTTTCTTATTTCTTTTAGCCCGAGGCGTTCTACCGTTACAGGCGATTCAAAAATTCGCTCTGGAGTTCTTGATGCAGAAATAACAACTTCATCTAAAGAAGTTCCTTCTTTTAAGATAAAGTTAATTTTTTGATTGTTTGAAGTAACGGCTTCAACAACAGTTTCAAAACCAACACTACTTGCTTGTAGCTCAAAAGGTGGTGTTAGATTGGTGTTTAATGAAAAATTTCCATCAAAATCTGTCACTGTTCCAGTGGATGTTCCTGCAATAATAATGTTAGCACCAGGAATGGGTTGTCCATTATCGTCTTGTACTGAACCAGATATTGTTGTTTGCGAGTATGATAAGCCACAAAACAATAGCATTAAAAAGGGGAGAATTGTCTTCATTTAGTAAATTAGGTTTTAGTTAAAACAAGATAACATAAAAAACTTATATTATGCAAGCGGTCTAAAATATAAAAAATTATGCACGCATAGTATATTTTAACAAAAAAACTGTTATTTTTTTATCAAATACTTAAAAAAAAGGTCTAAAAATAGCAATTCCCATGTTTTTGACTGAACATGGGAATTGAAAATTAATGTATTAGAATCGTAATTTATTCTACAGTTACAGATTTTGCTAGATTTCTTGGTTGATCTACATTTTTTTCAAGCATTACTGCAATATGGTATGACAATAATTGTAATGGAATGGTTGTAAGTAATGGTGAAAGGGATTCTAAAGTTTCTGGAACTTCAATGACGTGGTCTGCAAGTGCTTTTACTTGAACATCTCCTTCTGTAACAATCCCAATAATTTTTCCTTTTCTAGACTTTATTTCTTGAATATTACTTACCACTTTTTCATAATGGCCTTTTTTAGTCGCAATAACAACTATAGGCATATTTTCATCTATTAATGCTATTGGCCCATGTTTCATTTCGGCAGCCGGATATCCTTCAGCATGAATATATGAAATCTCTTTTAATTTGAGAGCACCTTCAAGTGCCACTGGGAAATTATATCCTCTTCCTAAGTAAAGAAAATTACTAACATCTTTGTATACACTGGCTATGGCTTTTATATTATCATCAGATTGAAGCGCCTTTTCTACCTTTTTAGGAATCATTTCTAATTCTAATAGATGGGTTCTGAAATCTGAACTTGAAATTGTTCCTTTAGCTCGTGCTAATCGTAATGCGATTAATGTTAACACCGTTATTTGAGTTGTGAAAGCTTTTGTTGATGCAACCCCAATTTCTGGTCCGGCATGGGTATATGCACCAGCATCAGATTCTCTAGCGATAGAAGAACCAACAACGTTACATACGCCAAAAACAAATGCGCCTTTCGATTTGGCTAGTTTTATAGCAGCTAAAGTATCTGCAGTTTCACCTGATTGGGAGATTGCAATAAGTACATCATTTTCTCTAATAACAGGGTTTCTGTATCTGAATTCTGAGGCGTACTCAACTTCAACTGGGATTCTTGCTAAATCTTCAAATATATATTCGGCTACTAAGCCAGCATGCCATGAGGTACCACATGCAACGATAATGATACGATTGGCATTAAGAAACTTTTTCATGTTATCTTCAACACCTGCCATTTTAATAATGGCTTCATTTCTTAATAATCTACCTCGGTAAGTATCTGTTATGGCCTTAGGTTGCTCATGAATTTCTTTAAGCATAAAATGATCGTAACCACCCTTTTCAATTTGTTCTAAATTTAATTGTAGTTCTTGAACATAAGTATCTACTAAGGAATCATCTTTAATTTTTCTAACTTTTACACCTTTATGAAATCTTATAACAGCCATTTCTTCATCTTCAAGATAAATCGCGTTTTTAGTGTATTCTAAAAAAGGCGAAGCATCACTTGCAATAAAAAACTCATCTTCATTTTCACCAATTCCAATAGCCAATGGGCTTCCTAATCGAGCAACAACAACTTCTTCAGGTTTATTTTTGTCGAAAACAGCAATAGCATAGGCTCCTATCACTTGATTAAGGGCTATTTGTACTGCTTTACCAAGTTTAACGTTTTCTTGTTTTTTAACGTCTTCAATTAAATTGATTAAAACTTCGGTATCTGTGTCAGATTGAAAAGTATATCCTCTTTTAATTAACTCTTGCTTTAGAGATTCGTAGTTCTCAATAATTCCATTATGGATTATTACTAAATCACCAGAGTTTGAAAGATGTGGGTGAGAATTAATATCATTAGGTACACCATGAGTTGCCCAACGTGTATGGCCAATGCCAACGTTTCCATGTTTTGTTATTTCTTTATCAGCACGATCTTCTAAATCTGCAACTTTACCTTTAGTTTTAGAAACTTTTAAATCTGTTCCATCAAACAAGGCAATTCCAGCACTATCATAACCTCTATATTCAAGTCTCTTAAGTCCTTCGATAATAATTGGGTATGCATCCCTTGGTCCTAAATATCCAACAATTCCACACATAATTTTTTTATTTGATTTTGGGGTTATTAAAACTTAAAACAAATATGAAAAATATATACTAACATGAGTCAATTATTATATGAACTATTTGATTTATACGATAAAACTCACTCCAAAAAATTAAAGTGGTTTATTTTGAGCAACTAATTTTATTTAGAAGCTGTAAAAAACACTTTTAATTCTAGTCTTTTATCTACATCAATAGCATTGCTACCATGCAAAATAGTCCCTCTTGGTGTTATTGTCGACATGCTTGGAATTGCTGTTACATCATCTGTACTATTTAATATTTCAGAAGTTGCAGTGACATTTACATTATTTGATAATACTAAACCAAGTTTATAATTTGTAGAATCGTTTTGTATAATATTATTTAAATGTTCGGTAATTCGAATTTTATACTTGCCTTGTGTGCTTCTCTGACTTAAACTAAATATTTTAGATACAATAGGATCATTATCTTCAAAAGGGTCAATTTGGTAATCTAGAGTGGTTGTGTTGTTTTTGATATCATATGCATAGATACGATCGAATTTATGGTAAACATCTCCATAAGCATCTTCTGTGTTTATCACTTTAGTTTCATCTTCGTAAATTACTAAATGGGCTTCGTTAATGAACTTTGTTTGATTTCCTTCTGAATCTCGAAATTGATCTTTAAAATCCTGCAAATCTTCATCGGTTGGAAATAAATCAACTACCGCCATTGAGCCTTCTAATCCTTTAAGATATAACGTTTCATCACCATTGTCCTTATCGCCGTCTTCTAAAGTTACATTAAAAGCGTTTACATAAGTGTTCAATACATTTCCAGAAAAATTTAAAACGTATTCATCTTGAATTCTATCTGTTTCTTCACCTTTAGTATAATAGATTGTTATATTTGCATCCGATGCAAATAAATTCATTAATGCCATACTTCCATCGTCACCAATGGCTTCTGTTTTAAAGTATAAGCCTCTAAAATAATTCTTAAAATTGTTGGCATTACTTAAAACAGCGTCATCATGCTTGTCTACTATGGTTTGTTGCCAAAAGGCAATAGCATCAGCATCGTTTGTATTATTACTATCAAACAAAATTCGTAATGCCGGCGCGTTATAAGTTATAGTGGTATCTGTTTCCGTAACATTCCATAATTCAATATAGTCCGAGCTATGCTTAAATTCGTCATTCTGGTAAATTAATTCTCCTAAATGATTGTCAAAATCAATTTCTTGATTGCCATTAGAGGTATAATTATGAGTCGGGTCTGCAAGATTTTCGGTTCTTGAATAATATTTTTGGGTACCAAAATCGACGTCTGATGGATCGTAATCTCTTAAGTAATAATTGTTCTGATAAATTTTTAATTTAAATGTTGCATCAATATTCCCATATAACGAATCTATTTTATAATCAGCGGCATCAGTATTTTCAGCATTTGTACCAGTTATAGTACTAAAATATGGCATGTTTATTACAACAGAGTCTATAATCGGATTGATATCAAAATCTTCACTGTAAGAGGCTGGCGTAATCTGTGTTATTATACTAGCGTTAGTTTTTCCAAATTCTAAATCGTTAAAAACACCAAGTAAGTTTGATGGTAAATTATTAATTTGAACCGTATCTAGTTTTTTATTATATGCATTAATAGGTAAAACTAACGAATCTATATAAAAATTGGCATTATCAATACCAAGTACATCACTTTCTATAACACTAAAATCTTTATCGCAAGCAATAAACGTAGATAACATGAGTAGAAAAACGCTGGGAAATTTAAGGGCTTTCAATGTCTTTTTCATAAAATATGTAATGAATTCAAATGTATTAACTTAAAACGGTTTCATTAAAAAATGTTGTGTAAGCTTCACCAAATTCATCTTTACTTTTGTATTCTAAAATAGGCTTATCTGTGGCCTGTAAATAGGAGTTTAAATCTTCAGGAATATCTTCAGACCCAATAATTAGAGCATCGGAGTAATCTATCGCTATTTTCATTAAATTACTATATGAAGGCTCTTCGAGAGATTTAATAGCATCTTCATTTATGTTATCGAATCTAATTTTATTAAACATGTCTTTATTTAACGTGTCTTCAAAACTTTGATTGTATATAGATGTTACAATTTTACTTTCATTAAATAAAGGTTCATCCTTGTAGTATTCCTTTAAATAAATAGGAAGTAGTGATGCCAACCAACCATGCACGTGAATAATATCTGGTGCCCAGTTTAATTTTTTAACGGTTTCAATTACGCCTTTTGCAAAAAAGATAGCGCGCTCATCGTTATCAGAAAACAATTTCCCATCTTCATCAGTCAAGGTTGCTTTTCTTTTAAAATATTCGTCATTATCAATAAAATAAACTTGAATACGTTCTTTTGGGATGGAAGCCACTTTGATAATAAGAGGCATATCTAAATCATTTATAACTAAATTGATACCAGATAACCTTATAACTTCGTGTAATTGATGTCTTCTTTCGTTAATGTTGCCGTATCGGGGCATAAAAATTCTAATTTGACCGCCTTGTTGATTCACCAATCTTGGTGCTTCGAACGACATAGAAGAAATTTCGGTTTCAGGTAAATAAGGAACTACTTCAGATGATACATATAATACCCTCTTATCTTTCATATGTTTGTTTTTGTTGACTTAAAATAACACTAATGCAATAGCAATTAATGATTTGTTTTTTAGAAATTAAAACTAGTCTTGCCTAATTGAAGGGTACACTTTATTTAAAATTTCGAAATAAAAAACACGCAAAAGTACAAAATTTTATGCTAATTGGTTGTAAAATCTTAAGTTTGCACGCGTTAATTTTTTATTAAAAGTTGGAAGTTTACAAAGACAAACAAGGAATAATTAAGGCTATTGAAGCCTTTAAAGCTAAAAAGCTAACTATTGGAATGGTTCCTACCATGGGCGCTTTGCACCAAGGTCATTTACAATTGGTTAAAAAAGCCTTGAATGAAAATGATATAGTTGTAGTTAGTATTTTTGTTAACCCAACCCAATTTGATAATAAAAACGATTTAGTAAAATACCCTCGGACCTTAGATGCAGATGTATCACTTTTGCAAACGGTTAGCGCAAGTAAAATTTTAGTATATGCACCTACTGTGAAGGATATTTACGAAGGAAAGACCGTTTCACAGGAATTTGATTTTGATGGATTAGAGTTTGAAATGGAAGGCAGATTCAGAAAAGGCCATTTTGATGGTGTAGGCACCATAGTAAAACGCTTTTTTGAGATTGTAAAACCACACAAAGCTTATTTTGGAGAGAAAGATTTTCAGCAACTGACTATTATCAAAAAGCTAGTTGAAAAATATCATATTCCTGTAACAATTGTTGGTTGCAAAATTCATAGAGAAACTAATGGTTTAGCCATGAGTTCCAGAAATACAAGGTTAAAGCCCGAATATAAAGACGCAGCACCTTTTATTTACAAAACTTTAAAAACTGCCAAGGAAAAATTTGGCACAAAAAGTGCTAGTAAAGTTTCGGAATGGGTTGAAAGACAGTTTGCTAAACATGAATTATTGCAATTGGAATATTTCATTATTGCCGATGTTAAAACCTTAAAACCGGTTAAACGAAAATCAAACAAAAAGGCATATAGAGCGTTTATTGCCGTATATGCCGATGATATTAGACTAATTGATAATATCGCTTTAAATTAATTATCTTTGCCACATGCAAATTCAAGTAGTAAAATCTAAAATACATAGAGTTAAATGCACGGGTGCAGAACTCAATTACATTGGTAGTATAACTATTGATGAGGACTTAATGGATGCTGCCAATATAATACAAGGTGAAAAAGTTCAGATTGTAAATAATGATAATGGAGAACGATTAGAAACCTATTGTATTCCAGGACCCCGTAAAACAGGAGAAATCACTTTAAATGGTGCCGCAGCAAGAAAAGTATCTGTGGGAGATACTTTAATTCTTATCACCTATGCGTTTATGGATATTGAACTGGCTAAAAATTTTAAACCATCTTTAGTTTTCCCTGATGAAGCCACTAACTTATTAAAATAGGCTTTGAATAAAAAACTTAAAAATACTTTAAAAATTACGCTCCCATTATTACTGGGAGTTTTTTTAGTTTGGTATTCTCTGTCGCAAATTTCAATTAAAGAACTTTTAGAATATTTCAAGAAGGCAGATTACACCTATATTTTACTAGGGATGTTTTTTGGCTTATTAAGCCATTTATCTAGAGCTTATCGTTGGCAGTTTCAGCTGGAGCCAATGGGGTATGAAATTAAATTAGGGAATAGTATTATGGCTGTTTTTGCAACCTATTTAATAAATTATACGATTCCTAGGGCAGGAGAAGTTGCAAGGGCTTCCATACTAACAAATTACGAGGATGTACCTTTTGAAAAAGGATTTGGAACTATTGTAGCAGAGCGTATTGCCGATATGCTTGTCATGTTAGGTATTATTGTCGTTACACTTTTTCTTCAATTTGATTTTATCTATGGTTTTTTAGTTGAAAAATTCGACCCTTTCAAAATAGGTATAGCTTTACTAGCGGTATTCATTTTAATTCTTTTCTTTTTAAGATTTATCAATAGAAGTAACTCTAAAATTGCCCTAAAAATTAAGCATTTCGTTGCAGGTTTAGTTGAGGGTGCTTTAAGTATTTTTAAAATGAAAAAGAAATGGGCATTTATTTTTCACACGCTCTTTATCTGGACCATGTATGTGCTCATGTTTTACGTTACCACTTTTTCATTAGCAGAAATGAATGACATTCCATTTGCCGCTGTTTTAATAGGATTTATAGCAGCCAGTTTTAGTATTGCTGCAACAAATGGAGGTATTGGCTCTTATCCAGAGGCTGTCGTGTTAGTTTTTACATCGTTATTTTTTATTCCTGAGGACCCTAGTCGTGCTTTTGGTTGGATTGTTTGGTCTTCGCAAACCTTACTAATTATAGTTTTTGGAGGACTTTCATTAATCTATTTACCTATTTTCAATAGAAAAAAAACAGTTTAAAGGGGCTTAGAAGCATAAAAATCTTTGCTTTTAAACTCTATCTTAATTTCTTACCTTGCCACTAAAATTTCTCAATTATTTTCATAATGAAAAAATCTGCAATTCTTTTTATACTTTGTTTATTGGCTTTGAATATTACAAAGGCTCAAGTTAAATATGAAACTATTCAATCTTCAAAACTAGGCGAGGAGCGACAAATTAAAATTCAATTGCCTAGGGGTTATGCCGCTAATGAAGATAAAACTTATCCTATATTTATAGTTTTAGATGGCGATTATATGTTTGAAATTGTTGCTGGAAATGTTGATTATTACTCGTATTGGGATGATATGCCAGAAGCTATAGTTGTTGGAGTAAATCAAATAGATAATCGATTTGATGATTGTTTGTATTCTGAACAAAATTCGTTACCAATAGAGACAGGAGCGGCATTTTTCGAGTTTATTGGTATGGAATTAATGCCATATGTGGAAAAAACATATCGAGCAGGTAATTTTAGAATAGCTGTAGGTCATGGAGAAACTGCGAATTTTATAAATTATTACTTATTAAAACCTAATGCGTTATTTCAAGCTTATATATCAATAAGCCCAGAACTAGCTCCTAATATGATAGATTATTTGCCAGAGGTCTTAAATAAAATTCCATCTAAAACATTTTATTATTTAGCAAATACTTCTAACGATAATAAATCGATAACGCAAATGACTGAAGCTCTTAATTCAGATCTTTCAGCAATAGAGAATGACCAATTAGAATATTATTTTAAAAGTTTCAACGGGCCATCGCATTACTCTGTTCCAGCACATGCTATACCAAGCGCTATTGAGCGTATTTTTCAGGTTTTTCAACCAATTTCAAAAAAGGAATATAAAGAAGTTATTCTGGAATTAGAAATCTCGCCTGTGCTCTATTTAGAAGAAAAGTATCAGGCAATATCCAATTTATTTGGTATCGATAAAAAAATCCTAATAAACGATTTTAAAGCTATTTCTGCTGCAATAGAAAAAAACGAATATTACGAATATTACGAAGCTCTTGGCAAATTAGCACGAAAGGCATACCCCGAAACACTTTTAGGGGCATATTATATTGCAAGATTTTATGAAGAAAATGGGGAACCAAAAAAGGCCATGAGAACATATCAGTCTGCTTACACACTTGAAGAAGTTGCTGGACTTACTAAAGATATGATGCTCGAAAAAGCAGAATTAATTAAAGAAGATTTTGGATATTAATAATGGCTAAAATCAAAACTACTTTTTTCTGCCAAAATTGCGGTTCGCAATATGCTAAATGGCAAGGACAATGCAATGCCTGCAAAGAGTGGAATACCATTGTTGAAGAACTGATTCAGAAACCAGAAAAAAGCGATTGGAAATCACCTACTTCTAAAGTAAAAAAAGCATCAATTCCTCTTCGAATTGATGAAATCGATACCTCTAAAGAACCTCGATTAGATACTTTTGACGCAGAATTTAATCGCGTTTTAGGCGGTGGAATTGTACCAGGTTCTTTAACGTTATTGGGAGGTGAACCCGGAATTGGAAAAAGTACTTTGCTGCTTCAAATTTCATTAAAACTACCTTACAAAACGCTTTATGTTTCTGGTGAAGAAAGCCAAAAACAGATAAAAATGCGTGCAGAACGTATTAATCCAGAAAATAACAACTGTTATATTTTAACTGAAACCAAAACTCAGAATATATTCAAACAAATACAGGCTTTAGAGCCCGATATTGTTATTATTGATTCTATCCAGACCTTACATAGCGATTATATTGAATCGTCTTCAGGAAGTATTTCTCAAATAAAAGAATGTACTACTGAGCTGATAAAATTTGCAAAAGAAACTGCAACACCCGTGTTGTTGATTGGGCACATTACAAAAGATGGTAATATTGCAGGCCCAAAAATATTAGAACATATGGTAGATACCGTATTACAATTTGAGGGTGATAGAAATCATGTTTTCCGAATTTTAAGAGCACATAAAAATCGTTTTGGCTCAACAAATGAATTAGGTATTTATGAAATGCAAGGTTCTGGATTGCGAGAAGTTTCAAATCCTTCTGAAATATTAATTTCAAAAAAAGATGAAGAACTATCTGGTAATGCCATAGCTGCTACTTTAGAAGGGATGCGACCATTAATGATTGAAGTACAAGCCCTTGTAAGTACCGCTGTTTATGGTACGCCACAGCGGAGTGCGACTGGATTTAATGCAAAACGACTTAACATGTTGCTGGCTGTTTTAGAAAAGCGGGCTGGTTTTCGTTTAGGTGCAAAAGATGTCTTTTTAAATATTACCGGAGGCATATCTGTTGATGATCCGGCTATAGATTTGGCGGTTGTGGCTTCAATTTTATCTTCAAACGAAGATGTTGCCCTTCCTAAAGATTTTTGTTACGCTGCCGAGGTGGGATTATCAGGTGAAATTAGGCCGGTTCAACGTGTAGAACAACGTATTTTAGAAGCTGAAAAACTGGGGTTTTCAACCATTTTTGTGTCTAAATACAATAAAATTTCTCTAAAAAACACGGTTATAAAAATTCAATTAATTTCTAAAATTGAAGATTTAATAGGTTTAATCGTTTAATTTTATTTTTGATTTCGAAACCGATAAAGTGCAATTCATCGTAAAAAATATGCATTTTATCTGATATATATTAGTTTTTATCGATTTTTTTTTCTAATATTGACCCTTATTTTAATCGAAAAATTCAAATTGGGTTCTCACACTGAAATAACCTTCCCTCAACTTAATTTCAGTACTATGGCGCTGTTTATATCAATGAAACGATTCAAATCAGTTGAATAGCAACCATTCATCGATTATGTGTATTTGATAGAGTATTTTTTAATTTTTATCGAATTAAATATGTAAAGAACTGTGAGTCAGTTAATTTTGAAATGCCCAAATCTATAAACCATGAAAAAAAATCTACTCTGTAGTCTATTTTTTATCTTTTTCATGTGCAGTTTTACTATTGCACAAAGTTCTGATGTTCAGATAACCGTTGTATGGCCTGAAAATTCTTTTGAGAACAAAGTTGAGGTCTACGATACAGCCAACGATTTAATTACAACTATTTGCGATGATAACCAATGTTATCAAGCGTCACAATCTGGTGTAACAGATGCTTATGGCTCAAAATACGATTTAGGATGTGTTGCCAACGGTAACAATTATTACATTAAATTATATGATTTTGCCGATGACGGCTGGCAAGGTAGCGGAAGTTATGTGTCAGTGGTTGTAGCAGGTATAGAAGTTATAAATGATGATGGAAGTGGGGCTGATGATTCTACTGGAGATACTATTTATTTTAATGTGGCTGGTGGCGATGCAACCTGTAATGCACAAATAGACACCGATGAAGATGGAGTTATCGATAAGTTAGATTATGATGATGATGGCGATGGTATTACAGATGCCATAGAAAATTTGGGTGAAAATAGATTTGAATGTACATTACCCTCTTTAGATTTTGAAAATGGATATTATGATGCTGGGGCAAGTTCAGGTTCTGTTGGAACTGTGGGTGCGGTATATAGATTTGGTAATACCATAGCAGGACATGATGTTCTCATGGAGATTATGGAAATGTCGAATACCACTATCGCTAATATAGATAATGATACCACCGGTAATCCTGAGTATTTACAAACTGAACTTACTTTCTCGGGAGTAGGAACACCAGGAGTTACTTTTAAATTTACTATTGTAAATTCTGGTACAACAATTCCTTCAACAGACATATTTAGAATTAATGGGATAACTTGGGATTGTGATGGAGGCGGTAGCTTAAGAGAATCTGTAGTTTATAATGATGCAGCAGCATACGGAACTGAAAATCCAACATCTCTTGAGGTTCTCGATTTAGGAGCTGGAGATATTCAAATAAGTGCTTCAGGTTTGCAAGAAGGCCCTGGCTTTTCAACTTTGAGAGTTCTTAGAGCTTATTATCAGTTTATTGGTAATTCGTTTACTATGCGAATGCAGGCGCTTAAGACTTCTACAAGCTCTCGTACAAGACAATTTGGGATGTCGTTTACACAATGTCAGTTTTTAGATTTTAATGCAAATTCATTAAATATTGTTACAGGTGAAGATTTTGATGGTGATGGTGTTTTTAATCATTTAGATTTAGATAGTGATGATGATGGAATCCCAGATAATGTGGAAGCGCAATATACAATAGGTTATATAGCTCCTGGAGGCCCTGTCTCAACTGAAGGAATTGATTTAGATTACGGCGCAGGATTAGACGTGGTATTTACCGATTTTGATTTTTATCCAGATTTCTTGGATTTAGATAGTGATAATGATGGCCTTCCAGATATACAAGAAAATGGAATGGCAAATGCGGTATTATCTGTTGATGCAGATTCTGATGGTTTAGATAATGTCTTTGAAACCAATGGTGTTCTTGATACCTCGTGGGATATTAATGAAGATGTTGAAAACCCTTCAGATTTATCAATACTTCCAGATGCGGATGGTGATTTATCCACGGGCGGCGATTTAGATTACCGCGATTTGTTTAATGTCAACCCCCCGTCATCTGCGACGATAGATTTTGATGGGACGGACGATTATTTAATGGGTGATGCGCTAATGCAAGGTTTAAGTGAAGTGACTGTTATGGCATGGATAAACTTTGAATCAGCGGGTTCATCAGCACGAACAATTTTAGGAGAAGATAACTCATGCCGATTGTATATAAAGACAGGAAATCGTCCGACCTTCAGTATCAGGACAAATTCAGGTTTATCAAATGTAATAGGAGGTACCACTGGAGTAAATTATAATGAGTGGCATCATGTTACCGGAACTTTTTCGGGAGCCACAGGAACCCAATCCTTATATATTGATGGCGAATTAACTTCTACGGTTACTAACGCGTCATGGATTGGTCAAACCATAGAAGCCGATGCGAGTTTATGGAATGGTAAGTTTGAAGTTGGACGTATGTCAAGAAGTACACCTATTCAGTATTTTCAAGGGAATATCGATGAAGTTCGCGTATTTGATAGCGCCTTAAGTTCAGATCAAATCGAACAGATGGTTTATCAAGAGATTGAGAATAACTCAGGGAATATACGTGGAAAAATAATACCAAAGGACATTAAAGATTTTACGACACTAGCCACCGTACCATGGAGTAGTTTGTTGGCTTATTATCCAATGACAGATATCAAGAATAGCACGACTAATGATATGTCAGGACAAAACAAAACACTAGCGCTGTACAACATTTTATCTGCCCAAGCGCAAACGGCACCCATGCCTTATGTTTCATCAAACGATGGGAGTTGGACCAGTGAGAGCACATGGTTACATGGCGATGTTTGGGATATAGAGAGTACATCAAGTAATAAAGATTGGAGTATTGTTCAAATATCAAGTAATGTAAGTACATCGAGTTCACATAACCATAGAGGGCTTGTTATAGATAGTGGCAACACCCTTACGGTAAATGGCGATAACTTAATAAGTAATAGTTTGTATTTAGAATTAAACGGGACCATAGATTTAATGGACGATTCTCAGTTAATACAAACCACCACAAGTGATTTGGTAACCTCTGCAGATGGTAAAATATTGCGACGACAGGAAGGAACGGCAAGTCCTTACTGGTATAACTATTGGTCATCTCCAGTAGGTGCACCAGCAGCAACTAGTTTAAGTGATAACAATGCAACAACTCACAATGCCAACAACACAAATTTCAATTTGGGTATGTTAAAAGATGATACAGGCTCAGGATGTATATTCACATCCAGCTACACAGGTAGTGGTAATATAAGCACCTATTGGTTGTATACGTTTATAAACGGAAGAACATACTGGGATTGGTCGCAAATATCAACAAGCACACCGTTAAGTCCAGGAGTGGGATACACCCAGAAAGGTACAGGAACGGCAGCTTCAGAGCAACAATACATATTTGAAGGTAAACCCAATAATGGAACCATATTGCTAGATGTAGAAGATGTAGGCGGTCCAGGTTCGGTAGCCAATCATTCTAAAACAGAATACCTATTGGGTAACCCATATCCATCAGCCATAGACGTGCATAAGTTTATAGATGACAACGTAGGGGTTATAGATGGTTACTTACAGTTATGGCAACAATGGGGAGGTTCCTCACATAACTTAAGCGAATACGAAGGTGGTTATGCCCAAGTGAATAAAACAGGATCGATACGCGCGTATCAGTTTGTAAGTTTTTATGGGGCAAATAATGGCAATCAAGATGGCTGTATAGTACCCACGAGATACCTTCCGGTAGGCCAAGGCTTTATAGCCGAGGTGGTAGCCGATGGACAGGTAGAGTTTAATAATAGCCAACGAGTATTTATTAAAGAATCAGATGCCGATGGTTCATATAGCAATGGTTCAGCATTTTCAAAAACAGGTAAAGGCAAAGGTGCAAAAACAGAGACAGCTTCCAAAACTCCAGAAGAGGAGGAGCCAATGCAAAGGATGCGATTAGAGTTTAACTCGGTAACCGGTCCAGAGACCAGACATGAGTTACTGTTAGGGTTTAGTTCTCAAACCACCGATGCTTTTGATTATGGCTATGATGCGATAAACACGGAGACTCGAAATAACGATTTAAATTTAGATTTAGAAGGTAAGAACATGAACATTCAAGCTTACGGTCCCATAACAGCCGATAAGGTAGTGCCACTAAACTTTAAATCTTCGGGCGAAAATAGTTTTGAAATAAGAATTACAGAGAAGGACAATCTGGACGAGAGTCAGGAGATTTATTTACGAGATAATTTAACAGGTGCGTATTTTGATTTAAGACAAGATACAGCTTATAGTTTTTCATCAGCACAAGGTATCTTTAATGATAGATTTGAGATTGTATTCCAAAGTGAGCAACAAAGCTTGAGTACTGAAGAGTCAGCAGTAACAGAAAACTACATCTATTATCAAAATACAACCAATACGTTGTATGTTAAAAAGCTAAACAGTGCGGTAAGCAAATTAGCATTGATAAACATGCGTGGACAAACGGTATTAGAATTGTTAGATGTACCAACAGAACAATTACAAAACGGATTACAATTCAATAATATAGCCACCGGAGCCTATGTAGTATGTATGAGAACGGAGGCTAATGAGTTGATTACGAAAAAAATTATTGTTAAATAAAATGAAATAAAACCATGTGTATTTTACTATTAAAAAATACATTTAATCGGATTAATATGTATTTAATCTGATTTTAATTAGTATTATTAAGAATTTTACACTAATATTGTCTAATGTTTTAATTCTATGTTATTAGAAAAGTTTTAAACATCGAAATATTCTTCCCTCAAGTTTAGTTCAAAATCAAAGTATTAAAATAAATTTTTAAAAAGTATACATAAAAAGTGACTTGATAAGGTTGAAAGGGTCTAAAATACAGGGGAGTACAATAAACGTAATTCTTTGTATTTAATCGATTTTTTCAATTTATTCAACTTAGAAAAATTTGAATAATAACGAAAAAAACAAACTACTTGAAATATAGTTAATTTTGATTCCCCCAAATCTATTAATTATGAAACAAAAAATACACATTAGTCTACTTATTGGATTACTAGTATCCATTAATGTTATCGCTCAAAATTCTCCATTAAAACTTATTGTTAAATGGAAAAAAGAGTCTTATGAGCATAAAGTAGAGCTTTATAATACTGCGAATGATTTATTACTAACGCTTTGTGATGACACACAATGTTATCAAACGACACAATCTGGTTCTACAGATAAATACAGCGTTAAATACGATTTAGGTTGTGTTCCTAATGGAACCAATTATTACATAAAAATATATGATGCCGCAAACGATGGTTGGGATAATGGTAGAGTAAGAGTAAAGGTTGATGGTACCGAGGTTGTTAATGATACAGGTACTGGAGCTAATACCACCGGACAAACCATTTATTTTGATGTTACAGGAGGCGATGCAAGTTGTAACAGTCTACCCGATTTAGATCAAGATGGAGTTCCAGATTATTTGGATTATGATGATGATGGTGATGGGATACCAGACTCAGTTGAAAATTTAGGTGAAGATAGGTTTGAGTGTACTTTACCTCCATTAAATTTCAGAAATGGATATTATGATGCTGGGGCAAGCTCAGGAGCTGTAGGTACTGTTGGCGCAGTTTATAGATTTGGTAATACGGTTGCAGGTTACGACGTTTTGATGGAAATAACCGAATTAACCAACACCACCATTGCCAATATAGATGATGATACAACAGGTATTGCAGATTATTTACAAACGACACTAACTTTTTCTGGTACAGGTACCCCAGGAGCTACGTTTAAATTTACTATTGTAAATGCTGGAACTACAACACCTTCAACTAATATTTTTAGAGTAAATGGAATTACATGGGATTGTGATGGTACATCAAACTTGTTAGAGTCTGTTATTTACTATAATCCGGCTGCTTATGGTATAGATAATCCTTCAGATTTAACAGTAACCGATTTGGGTTCAAACAATATTGAAATGACATCCGATGATGTAACCGTTAATGGGTTTTCTACGTTACCATGGTTAAGAGCTTATTATCAATTTATTGGAAATTCGTTTACCATGCGTATGCAGGCTATTAAAACTTCAACTACAGCTTATACTCGACAATTTATGATGTCGTTTACGCAATGTGAGTTTTTAGATTTTAATTCGAATAATTTAACTATTGTTACTGGTGAAGATTTTGATAATGATGGTGTTTATAATCATTTAGATATAGATAGTGATAACGATGGTATTCCAGATAATGTAGAAGCACAATATACGGTTGGATATCTGCCTCCATCAGGGACTGTAGGAAACACAGGAATAGACTTAGCCTATGGTACAGGGTTGGATGTGGTATTTACCGATTTTGATTTTTATCCCGATTTCTTGGATTTAGATACAGATAATGATGGCATTCCAGATATAGAAGAAAATGGTATGGCTAATGCTATTATTCTTTTTTCCGATGCTGATAATGACGGTCTTGATTTACTGTTTGAAGGGTCAAATCCTTTCGACCCCAATGATCCAAATGATGATATAGACAACCCTTCAGATTTATCAATACTTCCAGATGCGGATGGTGATTTAGCTTCTGGCGGCGATTTAGATTACCGCGATTTGTTTAATGTCAACCCCCCGTCATCTGCGACGATAGATTTTGATGGGACGGACGATTATTTAATGGGTGATGCGCTAATGCAAGGTTTAAGTGAAGTGACTGTTATGGCATGGATAAACTTTGAATCAGCGGGTTCATCAGCACGAACAATTTTAGGAGAAGATAACTCATGCCGATTGTATATAAAGACAGGAAATCGTCCGACCTTCAGTATCAGGACAAATTCAGGGTTATCAAATGTAATAGGAGGTACCACTGGAGTAAATTATAATGAGTGGCATCATGTTACCGGAATTTTTTCGGGAGCCACAGGAACCCAATCCTTATATATTGATGGCGAATTAACTTCTACGGTTACTAACGCGTCATGGATTGGTCAAACCATAGAAGCCGATGCGAGTTTATGGAATGGTAAGTTTGAAGTTGGACGTATGTCAAGAAGTACACCTATTCAGTATTTTCAAGGGAATATCGATGAAGTTCGCGTATTTGATAGCGCCTTAAGTTCAGATCAAATCGAACAGATGGTTTATCAAGAGATTGAGAATAACTCAGGGAATATACGTGGAAAAATAATACCAAAGGACATTAAAGATTTTACGACACTAGCCACCGTACCATGGAGTAGTTTGTTGGCTTATTATCCAATGACAGATATCAAGAATAGCACGACTAATGATATGTCAGGACAAAACAAAACCCTGGCGCTGTACAACATTTTATCTGCCCAAGAGCAAACGGCACCCATGCCATATGTTTCATCAAATGATGGGAGTTGGACCAGTGAGAGCACATGGTTACATGGCGATGTTTGGGATATAGAGAGTACATCAAGTAATAAAGATTGGAGTATTGTTCAAATATCAAGTAATGTAAGTACATCGAGTTCACATAACCATAGAGGGCTTGTTATAGATAGTGGCAACACCCTTACGGTAAATGGCGATAACTTAATAAGTAATAGTTTGTATTTAGAATTAAACGGGACCATAGATTTAATGGACGATTCTCAGTTAATACAAACCACCACAAGTGATTTGGTAACCTCTGCAGATGGTAAAATATTGCGACGACAGGAAGGAACGGCAAGTCCTTACTGGTATAACTATTGGTCATCTCCAGTAGGTGCACCAGCAGCAACTAGTTTAAGTGATAATAATGCAACAACCCACAATGCCAACAACACAAATTTCAATTTGGGTATGTTAAAAGATGATACAGGCTCAGGATGTATATTCACATCCAGCTACACAGGTAGTGGTAATATAAGCACCTATTGGTTGTATACGTTTATAAACGGAAGAACCTATTGGGATTGGTCGCAAATATCAACAAGCACACCGTTAAGTCCAGGAGTGGGATACACCCAGAAAGGCACAGGAACGGCAGCTTCAGAACAACAATACATATTTGAAGGCAAACCAAATAATGGAACCATATTACTAGATGTAGAAGATGTAGGCGGTCCAGGTTCGGTAGCTAACCATTCTAAAACAGAATACCTATTAGGAAACCCATATCCATCAGCCATAGACGTGCATAAGTTTATAGATGACAACGTAGGGGTTATAGATGGTTACTTACAGTTATGGCAACAATGGGGAGGTTCCTCACATAACTTAAGCGAATACGAAGGTGGTTATGCCCAAGTGAATAAAACAGGATCGATACGCGCGTATCAGTTTGTAAGTTTTTATGGGGCAAATAATGGCAATCAAGATGGCTGTATAGTACCCACGAGATACCTTCCGGTAGGCCAAGGCTTTATAGCCGAGGTGGTAGCCGATGGACAGGTAGAGTTTAATAATAGCCAACGAGTATTTATTAAAGAATCAGATGCCGATGGTTCATATAGCAATGGTTCAGCATTTTCAAAAACAGGTAAAGGCAAAGGTGCAAAAACAGAGACAGCTTCCAAAACTCCAGAAGAGGAGGAGCCAATGCAAAGGATGCGATTAGAGTTTAACTCGGTAACCGGTCCAGAGACCAGACATGAGTTACTGTTAGGGTTTAGTTCTCAAACCACCGATGCTTTTGATTATGGCTATGATGCGATAAACACGGAGACTCGAAATAACGATTTAAATTTAGATTTAGAAGGTAAGAACATGAACATTCAAGCTTACGGTCCCATAACAGCCGATAAGGTAGTGCCACTAAACTTTAAATCTTCGGGCGAAAATAGTTTTGAAATAAGAATTACAGAGAAGGACAATCTGGACGAGAGTCAGGAGATTTATTTACGAGATAATTTAACAGGTGCGTATTTTGATTTAAGACAAGATACAGCTTATAGTTTTTCATCAGCACAAGGTATCTTTAATGATAGGTTTGAGATTGTATTCCAAAGTGAGCAACAAAGCTTAAGTACAGAAGAGTCAGCAGTTACAGAAAACTACATCTATTATCAAAATACAACCAATACCTTGTTTGTTAAAAAGCTAAACAGTGCGGTAAGCAAATTATCATTGATAAACATGCGTGGACAAACGGTATTAGAATTGTTAGATGTATCAACAGAACAATTACAAAACGGTATACCATTCAGTAATATTGCAACTGGAGCCTATGTAGTATGTATGAGAACGGAGGCTAATGAAGTACTTACAAAGAAGGTTATTGTAAATTAGATAGCTTTAAATATAAAATTCTAAAAGACTACTTTTTTAAGTGGTCTTTTTTTTTTGATTCTAAATTAAAATTGTAAGTATTATTCGTAAATAAATAAATAATTTCGTGCATTTCATCGATAAACTGTATAATTTCTTAGATGTATGGTAATTATTTCATATGTTTGTTTCTAATAGTACCCTCAAATCTATTATTTTATGAAACTAAAACTAATATTCAGTTTTCTTTTCCTTTCGATGTTGTGCGGAATAAACACGTATTCTCAAACAACGCTTTCTGCAGGAGATGTAGCATTAACTGGATTCAAAACAGATAATCCAGATCAATTTGTATTTGTGCTATTAACAGATGTTACTGCTGGAACTCAAATAAATTTTACCGATCGTGGATGGAACAGTACTCTAGGCACATTTAGAGCTGGCGAAGGTGTACTAACATGGACAGCGACCTCTAGCTTGTCGGCTGGCACGGTTATAGATGTTTTAGATTTAGAAAATCCTTTTACTGCAGATAACGGAACTATTACCGACGATAGCAACTTTCAGCTAGCTGCCTCAGGAGATCAAATATTAGTGTATCAAGGTACTGATGCGAGTCCAATTTTCTTAAATGCTATACACATGGATGGCGGTGATGGTGGTTGGTCTAATGCTTCAGGCTCTAATAGTACTGCTTTACCACCAGGGTTAACAGATGGTGTTCATGCTGTTTATTTTGGTGAAATAGATAATGGTTCATTTATTTGTCCTACAGATCCATTTGAAGGAACAGCAGACTCTTTATTAGCTGAAATCATGGATATTTCAAATTGGGAATTAGAAAATGGACCTTTCAATATAACAACAACTCTTGGCGGAGGATGTAGTATTAATGTATCTCCAAATTGTACGGATCCAGTTGTTAGCGGATCTAATACGATTTACGGTAATGTATTTAATGATTATAATTTTAACGGAACTCATGATGCTGGTGAACCTTTAGAATCTAATATTACTCTAAATTTATACGAAGACACTAACGCTAATGGTGTAATAGATGGTGCTGATAGCATTATCCAGACCACTATATCCGATGCTAGTGGAAATTACAATTTCAGTATAATTCCAGCAGTTGCAACTGGCCTTGTGTTTTCTAAGCGCATAGATAGAGGTGTGGATGATGCACAGCAAGAAGGAAATAATAAAGTGGTGCTTGACGGCAATGAGCTAAAATTTAAAATTGGAGATCCTTATATTGGCTTAAGGTTTAGAAATGTTACTATTCCTCAAGGTGCAGTAATAAATTCAGCCACAGTAAAATTTCTATCTAAGGATGACCAAACGGGTTCGTTAAGTTATGAAATTAGTATTGAAGATAGTGATGATGCCGCAGAGTTTATTGATACTGATAATAATATATCAAATAGATGGGATGCCTCAAATATTGTTGATTGGCACAATATGCCTAATTGGGATGAATTAAACATTTATCCGACTCCGGACGTATCACCATTAATTCAATCTGTAGTAAATAGACCAGGTTGGTCATCAGGGAATAATTTGGCACTTCTTTTTGGTCATTTTGCAGGACCAAGTGCAGAACGAAAAACACAATCTTACGAAAAAATAGGGTCGCAAGCTTCACTACTTGAAATAAATTATGATGGTATAACTCCTGCTTCATATATCGTCCAAATTGACCAAACAACGTTACCAGCCAGTTCTTCCTTATCTACTGGCAATTTACATGCAGTTTCATTTAATCATGTTGATGAGGTAAAATGTGAAAAGAACTTCGGGTTTTTTTCACCATGTACAGATCCATCTGGTTTAGATTCGGATGGAGATGGTATAAATGATTCCTGTGATTTAGATGATGATAATGATGGTATTTTGGATACTGACGAATGTTCAGATTTAGGGAAAGCGCCTTTACTCAACTCAGATTTTGAAGATATAGATATAACTACAGGTTTAGATGGAGGACCATCGGATGTTGTTGCTACAAGTGGAATCTGGAAAGGAGATGCGAGTAATATACCACACTGGTTAAGTTCAGATGCTACTAACAACCATTTAGAAATTTGGCATAATTCTCAAACTGCCGGAAATGATTCTGGAGGTTTGGCATTTTCTGGTACACAATGGGCAGAAGTTAATGCCACAACAAATGACGGATTATATCAAGATATTACAACAACACCCGGAGATGTATTAAACTGGTCTTTCGCGCACAGAAAAAGAACGGGATATGCCGGAAGTGCAGGTGAAGACATCGTACGATTACTTATAGGAAATCCAAGTGGTACGCTAACAAGTCAGGGTGATTTTAGTTCTGCAGGAGATGCCTCTTGGACTGAACACTCAGGAACCTATACTGTGCCAGCTGGTCAGACCACAACAAGATTAACATTTACGGCTATCGCAGTGGCTTCAGGTGGAGGAACTACTTCTGGAAATTTTGTAGATAAAGTTCAATTATACGTATTGCCTAATTGTGAGGATTCTGATGGTGATGGTGTAGATGACTACCTTGATTTAGATAGTGATAATGATGGTATTCCAGATAATATTGAAGCCCAATCAACTATAGGTTATATAGCACCTAGTGGTGCAGGTTCTGGAATTACAGATGTAGACCAAAATGGGATTGATGATAATTTTGGCTTGGGCTTAGCTTTAGAAGATACAGATGGCGACGGTATTCCTGATTTTAGGGATTTAGATTCAGATAACGATGGACTTCTGGATATTGAAGAAAACGGAATGGCAGATCTTATTGTATCATTTACAGATATAGATAGTGATGGATTGGATAATCTTTTTGAAGGTTCTAATTTGAATGACCCAAATGATGTCAATGATGAAATAGATGATCCTACAGATTTATCAGTATTACCCGATGGCGATGGTGATTTATTATCAGGAGGCGATTTAGATTATAGAGATTTATTTAACATTAACCCACCAGCTTCAGCCGCCTTAGATTTTGATGGTATAGATGATTATGCCGAAGTTAATTCTGTAATTAACGGCTTAAGTGAATATACCGTATCGCTTTGGGTAAAATACAATGGCCCAACTTTAGGTACTAATGATGATGTTTTTGTCATGGGACAGAAAGATGTTTTTGAGATTACTATAAAAAATTGGTCGCCAGCTAATAATCCAACCCATTATTCATTACAAGGGAAAGTTTTTTATGATAATTCGTCGTTTTTAGGAGTGGCTTCAGGTTGGAAATCTAGTCGAAGTGATTGGACACATATAGCGGTTAAAGTCAGACAAAACGGGCCAGATGTTCAAGCAAAAGTATTTAGAAATGGTTTTGCATCGTCTAGTTGGTTGTCGTTACCAGGTACATTATCAAATAATTCAGAACCACTTCGCCTTGGAATAGTTAGTGGCACAAATAGTTTTGAGTATAATTTTGAAGGATGGATGGATGAAGTTAGAATTTTTGATGTAGCGCTTACCGATGACCAAATACAACGTATGGTTTATCAAGAAATTGAAAATAATGCAGGATTTGTTCATGGAAGCGTCATTCCAAAAGATATTGTTGATATTAATACCAATGCTAAAATTCCTTGGAGTAATCTCATAGCTTACTACCCGTTTACGAATATAAAAACTAACACCACTGCTGATTTATCAAATAATGATAATGAATTAAAACTATATAATATTTCCAGTATATTAGAACAAACAGCTCCAATGCCTTTTGAAACTTCATCTGATGGAGATTGGACTGAAGAAAGCACCTGGTTGCACGGTGATGTTTGGGATATTGAAAATTTACCAAATTTTGCTATACCATCGCAATCACCAGAGGCTTGGTGTATTGTTCACTTACATGATAATGTAACAACTTCTAATTCACACAAGGGTATCGGTTTATTAATTGATAACGATAAGGAATTAACGGTAAATAACGATAACGAAATAAACAATTCGTGGTATTTGCAATTAGATGGAACTTTAGATTTAAAGAATGATTCTCAATTAATTCAAACTGTAAATAGCGATTTAGTAACCTCCGCAACAGGTAAAATTTTAAGACGACAAGAAGGTACATCAAGTCCGTTTAGATACAATTATTGGGGGTCGCCTGTGGGAGCTTTAGGGGCCACAAGTTTAACAGATAATAACGCAGTAACTAACAACACTAATAATTCTAGTTTCTCTTTAAATATGCTTAAAGATGAAAGAGAAAACAATATGTTATTTACCTCAAACTACACCGCTAATGGTAATATAAGTACTTATTGGTTATATACCTTTAAAAATGGGAAAACTTATTGGGATTGGAAGTTTCTAAATCCAAACGATCCATTAACACCTGGAGTTGGGTATACTCAAAAAGGTACAGGACTAGGAGATTCAGAACAACAGTATATTTTTGAAGGCAAACCTAATAATGGCACCATTTTAATAGATGTAGCAGATGTTGGAGGCCCAGGATCGGTAGCCAACCATTCCAAAACAGAATATTTATTAGCTAACCCATACCCATCAGCAATTGACGTGCATCAATTTATAGATGATAATGTAGGCGTCATAGATGGCTACTTGCAATTGTGGCAACAATGGGGAGGTGATTCGCACAACTTAAGCGAATACGAAGGCGGTTATGCCCAAGTGAATAAAACAGGGTCAATAAGAGCCTATCAGTTTGTAGGGTTTTATGGAGACAATACGGGTTCGCAAGATGGTTGTATAGTACCAACGCGATACCTGCCTGTAGGGCAAGGTTTTATTGCGGAAATTGTCGCCGATGGGCAAGTAGAGTTTAACAATAGCCAGCGTGTATTTATTAAAGAATCGGATGCGGATGGCACCTATGATAATGGGTCGGCGTTTTCAAAAACCACAAACGGTAAAGGAGAAAAAACAGAGACGGCTTCTAAAACTGCCGAAGAGGAAAATCCTATGCAAAGGATACGTTTAGAATTTAACTCTGTAAAAGGTACAGAAACAAGAAGAGAACTTTTATTAGGATTTAGTGATTTTACTACAGATAGTTTTGATTATGGTTTTGATGCCAAAAACACCGAAACTAGCAGTAACGATTTAAATTTAGTCTTAGAAGGTCAGAATATGAATATTCAAGCTTACGGTCCCATAACCACCGATAAGGTGGTGCCACTAAACTTTAAATCATCAGGAGATAATAGTTTTGAAATTAGAATCACAGATACGGAAAACCTTGACGAGAGTCAAGAGATTTATATCAAAGATAACTTAACAGGAGTATATTTTGATTTAACACAAGATGCAGCCTATAGTTTTTCATCGGAACAAGGCATCTTTAATAATAGATTTGAGATTGTTTTCCAAAGTGAGCAACAAAGCTTAAGTATTGAAGAATCGATGGTTTCAGAAAATTACATCTATTATCAAAATACAACCAATACGTTATTTGTTAAAAAGCTAAATAGTGCGGTTAGTAAATTATCGTTAGTAAACATGCGCGGTCAAATAGTATTAGAATTGTTAAATGTATCAACAGAACAATTAAAAAACGGAATTCCATTCAGTAATATTGCCACAGGTGCTTATGTGGTTTGTATGAGAACAGAGGCTAATGAAGTGCTTACCAAAAAGATAATAATAAATTAATGTTATGCATTTCGTCGAAAAAAAAAGTATTTTATCGATATATTTATATATATTTGTTAATGAGTTAATTAAGAAAAATAAAACTTTAAAGATTTAATAGACATCAAGTATAAATAGAACTAATGCTAATTAAGTTTTAAAGAGTTTATTAATAGTTCCCAAACTATTAAAGCCTGCTTAGTATGAATAAAAAATTACGCGTATTAACATATTTATTGTTTTTATGTTTTTCTGTGGCCTCTATTGGTGCTCAGAGTGCAGACCTATTAATAAATCAGTTTAGCGTTAACGATAATACACCTGATGAGGGTCAAACCATAACGTTTACCATTAAAGTTAAAAACAACGGACCTAATTCAGCTACAAATGTTGCTGTAGAAAGCGTCATTCCTGCTGGCTATAGTTATGTTTCAAGCACTGCGAGTGCAGGAAGTTATAACTCGGGCACAGGAGTTTGGACCATTGGTACATTGACTTCAGGTACTACAAGAGAATTGACTATAAATGTTACTGTAGGAGCGGGTACTTCAGGGAATAACATTAATAGTGTAGTTTCTATTTTAGCGTCCGATCAAACGGACCCAATAAGCACGAATAATTCTTCAAATATTGATGTCGTAGTTAATTCAGCAAATTTAGAGTTAACTAAAACGGTAAATGATAATACACCTGATGAAGGTCAGACCGTAGAATTTACGTTAAAAGTTAAAAACAATGGACCATCTTTCGCTAATTCCATAATTGTAAACGATTTATTACCAAGTGGTTTAACTTATGTGTCAGATGATAGTGGAGGCGCATATAATAGCGTTACTGGCGATTGGAATATTGGTAACCTTACAAGTGGTTCACAAGGACAAATAAAAATTCTGGCTACAGTTGATGCCGGTACAGCAGCTCAAACCATCACTAACGATTTTGCATTGGTTAGTTTTGACCAATATGATAATGATGCCTTGGATAATGAATCTTCAGTAGATTTATTCGTGAATGGTGCCGATTTAGAAGTTACAAAAACTGTAAATAATACCAACCCCGCGGTTGGAAATACCATTACTTACACCATTGTGGTTACCAATAATGGGCCACTAAAAGCAAACGATATTACCATTCAAGATATATTACCTGCGACATTAACGTATCAATCTTCAACCATTACTCAAGGAACCCCTTACAATAGTGGCACTGGACAATGGTTTGTAAACGATTTAGATGTAGGGAATTCGGCTACTTTAACTATTGATGCAACGGTAAATGTAACTGCAAATGGTACTTTAGTTACTAATACCGCCAGCGTATTAAGTGTCATTGAAGATGATTCTATAACCGATAATAACTCAGATAGTGTTGATATCGGCGTAGGAAGCGCAGATTTACAAATTACCAAAAATGTAGATGCACCTACAAAGGCCGTTGGAGATACAGTTACTTATACCATACAGGCTACTAATAATAGTGTGACAACAAATGCCTTTAAATCTATTATCACAGATCTATTACCCGAGCATGTTACCTATGTGGGTGATGACAGTGCATCAAGCGGAACAACTTACGATTCTGCAACAGGAATTTGGGATGCTGGAACCATAAACGCGCTAACTTCAAAAACCTTAACGATTACTTGTACTGTAAATTCTGGTACTGGTGGTTTGGTTATTACTAATACAGCTTCAGGGTCTTCGATCATGCAAGACGGAGACACAAGTAATAATACAGATAATGCTGATTTTCAAGTATTAGGAGCAGATTTAGCCATTACGAAAACAGTTAATGATCCTTTTCCTTCTGAAAATGACATTATTCAATATACCATTACTGTAACCAATAATGGTCCTGTTGATGCATCAGGCATTAATGTTTTAGATCAATTACCCTTTAGTGTAGACTGGGTGAGTCATGTGGCTTCACAAGGTACTTATAATAATATCTCGGGTGTTTGGGATGTTGGCGCTTTAAACAATGGCAATTCAGCAACTTTAACAATTGATGCCCTTGTAAGATTAAGTGGAGCTTTTATTAATGTGGCTAGTATAACCTCATCATCACAGTCTGATGGTGTTTCTAATAATAATACGGCTTCGGTTAAAGTATCGGCTAAAAGAACATTTGAGGCTGGGTCTGCCATAATAGATATGGGAGTTTCTACTCAAACCTATAACAGCGGATTAATTCCTTTCGGGTTAGTATATGAATTGGCAATTAATAATTTAATTCCTATTTATTGGGTAGTTAATCACACCAAATCCTGGGTAGATGCTAATGCCAAAGTAGATCAAGTAGACATAACCGTTAATGGTAAAGATTATAAAGGTGGCCCTTTTGTAATCCCTGTTGAGTATATGGGAATTGCAGAACCTATTATTAACCAATGGATGACTGATTATCCTGGGTTAGTAGTTGATAAAAATTTACCAGAATTTGAATCGCTTTATTACGATTATATTTCTAGTTTTCCAAGGGCGGTTTTAGATACTCAAAATGGTAATAAAGTTCAAGATGCATTTTATGATCGTGCCAATGTTCCAATTACTTTTGGTAGAATTGGAGATCCAGATGATTTGACACTTTGTGACGATATGTATACTATGCCTCACGCAGATCCTCAAAATTGGAGCGCATCTACAGTAAATACTTTAATAGATTTTATTGAAAACGGCGGTTATTTTTGGTCAGCTTGTCACGCTGTGAGTGCCATGGAAGGATTGGTTGATACCGATAATGATGGCAATCCCGATTTAAATTTATTGTCTAACAATGGTTTAATTCCATGGGGAGATCATGATAATGGTACACCACCTTACAGTTATAATATACAAACAGGTGTTTTTAACGGTTCTGAAACTGCTGGAGATCCATTAATGCAATTTTTAGGAACCATGGATGGTGCGTTACAAAACGGTTCAGAGCAAATATATTTACCAGACGTAGATGGTTGGAGAGACTCAACAGTACTAGCACTTACAGACGACGATCACCCTGATGTTATAGATGGAACATACCCAACAGGACCAGCAACCGCTTTAGCTTATGGTAGAGCATTTGGAGACAACTCTAATGGGATGGTAATGTATGAAGGGTCACATAGTATCGCTGGAGGAACCGAAGCAGAAAACGTAGCAGCTGCCAGAGTATATGGTAATTTTTTATTACAAGCTGGTATTGAAAGAAGGCCGAAATTAAAAATAGATCCAGTAGCCTCATTATTATACACTCAGGAATCTTATGCTATGGTCGCAGAAGTTTCTGGTATCGCACCTCCTTTTACTTTTCAATGGATTGATTCTTGTGGAGGAACTTTTGATGACCCTACGTCTGCAACCCCAAATTATACACCAAACCCAACGATAACAGGGCCAGATAAATGTTTAATACGAGTTATTGTAACAGATAATTGTGGGCGAAGAAACTTCACATCATTTAAAGTGGTGGTCGTAGATGATTTAGACGAAGATAATGATGGTATTTTAGATAGTATTGAATGTACAGATTTAGGTAAGGCCCCATTATTAAATTCAGATTTCGAAGATTTAGATATAACTGCTGGTTTAGATGGAGGACCAACAGATGTTGTTGCAAGTACTGGGATTTGGAAAGGAGATGCAAGCAATATACCACATTGGTTAAGTTCTGATACGGCTAATAACCATTTAGAAGTATGGCATAACACCCAAGGCGCAGCAAGTGATCTTGGAGGGCGAGCCTATTCAGGATCACAATGGGGAGAGGTTAATGCAACAACCAACGATGGTTTATATCAAGATATTACTACAACCCCAGGTGACGTTTTACAGTGGTCGTTTGCACATAGAAAGAGAACCAGTTATGCTGGTAGTTCTGGCGAGGATATAGTAAGGTTACTAATTGGCGACCCAAGTGGTACATTAACAAGTCAAGGAGATTACAGTTCTGCAGGAGATGCCTCATGGACTGTACACTCAGGAACTTACACCGTGCCTGCTGGTCAAACAACCACCAGATTAACATTTACTGCTATTGCCGTAGCTTCAGGAGGAGGAACAACTTCTGGTAATTTTATTGATAAAGTTCAATTATATGTATTACCTGATTGTGAAGATACCGATGGTGATGGAATCGCAGATTATTTAGATATTGATTCTGATAATGATGGTATCCCGGATAACGTAGAAGGGCAAACAACAACTGGTTACTTAGGGCCAGCTTACACTTATAACATTTATGGCGTTGATGATAATTACCCTACTGGTATTGTTCCAGTAGATACAGATACCGATGGAATTCCAGATTACAGAGATACAGATTCTGATTCTGATAGTATACCAGACATTCAAGAAAATGGAATGGCCAACGTGACTTCTGGAACTGATACCGATGGCGACGGTTTAGATGATGTATTTGAAACCAATGGAGTAAACGATGCTTCTTTAGATATTAATGAAGATATAGAAGACCCTACAGATTTATCTGTATTACCGGACGTTGACGGTGATTTGGCATCAGGAGGAGATTTAGATTATAGAGATCTATTTGATGGTAATCCACCTTCATCAGCCACTTTAGATTTTGATGGCGTTGATGATTATTTAACAGGAGAATCCTTGCTTCAAGGATTAGAAGAAGTAACTGTAATGGCTTGGGTAAAATTTGAATCTGCGGGCTCATCGGCACGAACGATTTTAGGAGAAGACACGTCATGCCGATTGTATATAAAAACGGGCACACGCCCTACCTTTAGTATAAGGACGAATTCAGGGTTATCAAATGTTTTAGGAGATAATATTACAGTTAATTATAACGAATGGCATCATGTGACTGGAACTTTTTCAGGAGTTACTGGGACCCAAACACTTTATATAGATGGAGAAATAGTTTCAACGGTAACTAATGGTTCCTGGATTGGTGAAACTATAGAAGCCGATTCAAATTTGTGGAATGGAAAATTTGAAGTTGGACGTTTATCAAGATCAGGGAGTTCTATCCAACATTTTAGTGGTAGTATTGATGAAGTGCGTGTGTTTGATGTGGCATTAACAGATAGTCAAATTCAGCAAATAGTATATCAAGAAATTCAAGATAACTCTGGGAATGTTGCTGGTAAAATAGTACCAAAAGATGTAAAAGATACTGCTTCCGGTAATACGATACTTTGGAGTCATTTAATAGGGTATTACCCAATGACCGATATAAAAACTGGTGTGACCTTAGATGGTTCTTTAAGCAATAAACCATTGACCCTACGAAATATAACTACAGTTCAAGACCAAACGGCACCTATGCCTTATGTAACAGCAAATGATGGGTCATGGACATCGGAGTCTACTTGGTTACATGGCGATGTTTGGGATATTGAAAACACATCCACAAACAAAAATTGGAGTATTTTAAAAATAGCGAATGATGTTACAGCTTGTCATGATTTCGGATCCTTAGGCTTAATTATAGATTCGGGTAACACACTAACGGTACATAGTGATCGTTTCGTGGAGAATGATTGGTATTTAGAATTAAACGGGACGCTAGATTTAGAAGACGATTCGCAACTAGTGCAAACCGTTACAAGTGATTTAGTAACTTCGGCAACAGGGAAAATTTTAAGACGTCAAGAAGGGACATCAAGCCCGTTTAGATACAACTACTGGGGGTCGCCTGTAGGCGCGCTAGGTGCAACAAGTTTAACTGATAACAATGCGGCAACTAATAATACAAATAATTCAAGCTACACTTTAAATATGCTTAAAGATGAGGCGAAAAATAATATTCTATTCACCTCGAACTACACAGCTAATGGCAACATTAGTACGTATTGGTTATATACTTATATAAATGGCTTAACGTATTGGCATTGGGAATTTTTAAGCCCAAGCGATCCTTTAATTCCTGGTGTAGGTTATACGCAAAAAGGAACCGGTATAGGAGATTCAGAACAACAATACATTTTTGAAGGTAAACCTAACAATGGTACTATTTTAATAGATGTTTTGGATAAAGGTGGCCCAGGATCTGTTGCCAATGCATCAAAAACCGAATTTCTTTTTGGAAATCCTTATCCTTCAGCTATAGATATCCATAAGTTTATAGATGATAATGCAGGTGTTATAGACGGTACATTACAATTATGGCAACAATGGGGTGGAAATTCACATAATTTAAGCGAATACGAAGGCGGTTATGCCCAAGTAAATAAAACAGGATCTACCCGAGCTTATCAGTTTGTTGGTTTTTATGGCGATCATAATGGTTCACAAGACGGAACCATAGTCCCAACAAGATACTTGTCAGTTGGCCAAGGTTTTATTACCGAAATTGTAGCCGATGGACAAGTAGAGTTTAATAATAGTCAGCGTGTTTTTATAAAAGAAACGGATGCCGATGGTACTTACCTTAACGGTTCAGTATTTTCAAAAGACGCTAATAGTAAAACCAAATCAGAAAGTAAAACAAACAAAAAAGATAAAATTGATTTGATGCAAAGAATGCGATTGGAATTAAATTCGATCAAAGGACCTAAAACGCGACGTGAACTACTTTTAGGTTTTAGCGAAAGTACTACCGACGGGTATGATTATGGGTACGAAGCATTAAGTGCAGATTCCAGTAACAACGATTTAAATTTAAGTTTAGAAGGTAAAAACATGAATATTATGGCTTATAGCCCGATAACGAGTGATAAAACAATACCTTTAAATTTTAAGTCTTCTGGTGATAATTCATTCAACATAAAAATAACCGAATTAGAAAATATAGATGAAACACAGGCCATTTATTTAAAAGATAATTTAGCAGGCGTATATTTCGATTTAACTGAAAAATCTGGGTACAGTTTCACTTCAGCGCAAGGAGTCTTTAATAAAAGATTCGAAATTGTATTCCAGAAAGAAGGTCAAGTTTTAGGAATTGATGAATCGGTAGTTGAAGACAGTAACATTTATTTTCAAAACGCAACCAATACGTTGTTTGTTAAAAAGCTAAATAGTACAGTTAGTAAATTATCTTTAGTAAACATGCGCGGTCAAACGGTATTAGAATTGTTAAATGTATCAACAGAACAATTAAAAAACGGAATTCAATTTAGTAATATATCAACAGGAGCTTATGTAGTTTGTATGAGAACTGAGGCTAATGAAGTGCTTACTAAGAAGGTTATTGTAAATTAGGCTTCTTTAAAAGTATAAAATTCTAAAAGACTACTTTTTTGAGTGGTCTTTTTTTTGATTTTAAATTAATGTTTTAAGTATAATTCCTTAAATTCGCGAACTTAAAAGATTTACGAGTAAATGAGCGCTAAATTTCCTGAATATAAAGGACTTGACTTACCAAATGTTTCTAAAGAGATATTAGAATATTGGGAAGAAAACAACATTTTTGAAAAAAGTGTATCTACTAGAGAAGGTAAAAAATCGTTTGTATTTTTTGAAGGGCCACCTTCCGCAAATGGGCTTCCGGGGGTACATCATGTTTTAGCGCGCGCTATTAAAGATATTTTTCCACGTTACAAAACCATGAAAGGGTACCAAGTTAAGCGAAAAGCAGGTTGGGACACCCACGGTTTACCTATTGAGTTAGGTGTTGAAAAAGAACTCGGTATTACTAAAGAAGACATAGGTAAAACTATTTCGGTTGAAGATTATAACGCAGCTTGTAGAAAAGCAGTCATGCGTTACACCGATGTATGGAACGACCTGACTCAAAAAATGGGTTATTGGGTGGATATGGACGACCCATATATTACTTACGACCCAAAGTATATGGAATCGGTTTGGTGGCTATTAAAGGAGATTTACAATAAAAGTTTAATGTATAAAGGCTATACCATTCAGCCTTATTCACCTAAAGCAGGAACAGGACTAAGTTCACATGAGTTAAATCAACCTGGAACCTATCAAGATGTTACAGATACCACTGTTGTTGCTCAGTTTAAAGCTACTGAAAATACCTTGCCAGAGTTTCTAAAAAAATTCGATCATTTACATTTTCTTGCGTGGACTACCACACCTTGGACATTGCCAAGTAATACAGCCTTAACAGTAGGTTCTAAAATCGATTATGTTGTGGTTGCCACTTATAATCAATATACTTTTGAACCGATACATGTTATACTTGCTAAAAACTTAGTTGGTAAACAATTTACTGGGAAATACGTGCAGACAGAAGATGTAGAAGACCTAAAGAGTTATTCAAAAGAAAACAAAAAAATTCCATATCTCATTGCAACCGAATGTAAAGGGAAAGATTTAGTTGGAATAAAATACGAGCAATTATTAAAGTACGCACTTCCAAACGACAACCCTGAACATGCGTTTAGAGTAATTTCAGGAGATTTTGTTACCACCGAAGATGGAACAGGAATTGTACACACCGCACCTACGTTTGGAGCCGATGATGCTTTAGTAGCAAAACAAGCAAAACCAGAGGTGCCACCAATGTTGGTAAAAGATGAAAACGGAAACCTAGTGCCGCTTGTAGATTTACAAGGTAAATTTCGTCCAGAAATGGGTGAATATGCCGGTAAGTATGTAAAGAACGAATATTATAACGATGGTGAAGCCCCAGAGCGTTCAGTAGATGTTGAGATTGCCATTAAATTAAAAGAAGAAAATAAAGCCTTTAAGGTTGAAAAATATAAACACAGTTACCCAAATTGTTGGCGAACAGATAAACCAATTCTTTATTATCCTTTAGATTCCTGGTTTATTAAAATAACCGACGTAAAGGACAGGATGTTCGAACTCAACGAAACTATTAATTGGAAACCAAAAGCAACCGGTACAGGTCGTTTTGGAAACTGGTTAGCAAATGCGAACGATTGGAATTTATCGCGTTCGCGTTATTGGGGAATTCCGTTGCCAATATGGAGAACTGAAGATGGTAAAGAAGAAATTTGTATTGGATCTGTTGAAGAATTGAAAGCTGAAATGCAAAAAGCAGTTTCCGCAGGTGTTTTAGCTAAAGATATTTTTGAAGATTTCGAAGTTGGAAACAATTCTGAGGAAAACTACGCTAAAATCGATTTACATAAAAATATAGTTGATGAGATCATTTTAGTTTCGCCTTCAGGACAAAAAATGTTCCGCGAAAGCGATTTAATAGATGTTTGGTTCGATTCAGGTTCCATGCCGTATGCCCAGTGGCATTACCCTTTTGAAAACAAAGACTTAATTGATAAAGGAACAACTTTTCCGGCAGATTTTATTGCAGAAGGTGTCGATCAAACTCGTGGATGGTTTTACACACTTCACGCTATTGGAACCATGGTTTTCGATTCTGTAGCTTACAAAAATGTAGTATCTAACGGATTGGTGTTAGATAAAAACGGACAAAAAATGTCCAAACGATTAGGTAATGCTGTAGATCCTTTTGAAACTCTTGGAAATTATGGTGCCGATGCCACCCGTTGGTACATGATTAGCAATGCGAATCCTTGGGATAATTTAAAATTCGATTTGGATGGCGTAGAAGAAGTAAAACGCAAGTTTTTTGGAACGCTTTATAATACTTATTCGTTTTTTCAATTATATGCTAATTTAGATGGGTTTAATTATAGTGAAGTCGATGTGCCTTTAAATGAAAGACCGGAGATAGACCGATGGATTCTTTCTGAATTACATACGCTAATAAAGAAGGTAGATGCCTATTACGCAGATTACGAGCCAACAAAAGCTGCAAGAGCGATATCAGATTTTACACAAGATTATTTAAGTAACTGGTATGTGCGTTTAAGTAGAAGGCGTTTTTGGAAGGGTGATTACCAACAAGATAAAATTTCGGCATACCAAACGCTTTATACCTGTATGGAAACGATTGCTAAATTAGGTGCTCCTATTGCTCCATTTTTTATGGATCGCCTGTATTTAGATTTAAATGTAGCATCTAAAAAAGAATCTTTTGAAAGTGTACACCTTGCCAATTTCCCTGTTTCTGATGAATCATTTGTTGATAAGTCGCTGGAAAATAAGATGGAAAGCGCACAAACAATATCTTCGTTAGTTTTATCGTTAAGAGCTAAAGAGAAAATAAAAGTAAGACAGCCGCTACAAAAAATAATGATTCCTATTCAAAGTGAATCACAAAAAAATGAAATATTAGCCGTTGCGGAACTGATAAAATCTGAGGTGAACGTAAAAGAGCTAGAGGTTTTAGAAGATGCTTCAGATATTTTAGTAAAGCAAATAAAACCGAACTTTAAAGTACTTGGTCCGCGGTTCGGAAAAGATATGAAAGCCATTGCGCAAGTCGTTAATAACTTTACAGCGGAAGACATTAGAAAATTCGAGCAAAATGGTAATTTAGACGTCCAAGTGAACGAAAAAACCATTACCTTAGAGCTTACAGATGTAGAGATAACATCACAAGATATTGAGGGATGGTTAGTTGCAAACGAAGGAGCTTTAACAGTGGCTTTAGATGTAACAATCACAGACGAATTAAGAAAAGAAGGAATAGCCAGAGAACTGATAAATAGAATACAGAATTTACGTAAAGATTCTGGTTTTGAAGTCACAGATAGAATAGATGTACTCCTTCAAAAAGATGAACAAGTTGTAAATGCGGTTGATGCCAATATAACTTACATCAAATCTGAAACATTAACGAACGAACTTGAAATTATAGATAAATTGGAAGATGGTATAGAAATTGCTTTTGACGATGTAAATACCAAGCTATTTATCCAAAAACATTAAGATTATGGATCACAATACCGTAAGATACTCAGACAAAGATTTAGCAGAGTTTAAAGGGCTAATACAAGAAAAAATTGACAAAGCACAACACGATTTAGAGTTGATAAAAAGTGCCTACATGAACGACCACAACAATGGTACGGATGATACGTCGCCTACATTTAAGGCTTTTGATGAAGGTAGCGAAGTGATGAGCAAAGAGTCGAACTCGCAGTTAGCTATTCGTCAAGAAAAGTTTATTCGCGATTTAAAAAATGCTTTAATTAGAATTGAAAACAAAACCTATGGCGTTTGCCGTGTTACAGGTAAGTTAATAAACAAAGAACGATTAAAATTAGTGCCTCACGCTACATTAAGTATTGAAGCTAAAAACATGCAATAATTTTATTTTAAATTATATATTTGAAACGTCTCAAGATATTGAGACGTTTTTTATTTATCAAACCTGCAAAGGCAGGATCTATTATTAAATGAAGCATTCTCTTAAATGTCATTAAAAAAATCCATAATCCTTATCATCGTCATACTACTTATCGACCAAATAAGTAAAATCTATATAAAAACGCACTTTGTGCTTCAAGAAAGTGTGGATGTTTTTAGTTGGTTTGAGATAATTTTTGTTGAAAATGATGGTATGGCATGGGGCACAAAAATTAGCGATTTTGTATCTTTTATATCAGATAGAACTGCAAAAGTAATTCTGACTTCATTTAGAATAGTAGCTATTTTTGGTATAGGTTACTGGTTATACGATGCCACTAAAAAACATAGTCCTAAAATCTTAATTATCGCCATTGCATTAATATTTTCAGGTGCTTTAGGTAATATAATAGATTCAGTCTTATATGGTGTGTTGTTTGATGATAGCTATAATCAAGTTGCTCAATTTTTACCTGAAGCTGGAGGTTACGATAGCTTGCTGCATGGTAAAGTGGTAGATATGCTGCATTTTCCTTTATTTGAAATCGATTTCCCCGATTGGTTCCCGATTTACGCAGGGAAACGCTTTAGTTTTTTCGATCCTGTTTTTAATATTGCAGATATGGCGATAAGCACAGGATTCATTATGCTAATCGTTTTTAATAAAAAAGCGTTTGGGAAAAAGGAAGAAAATTAAAATTTAAAAATACGTTGTGGCGTTACACAATAATCTAACCCAATATCACCATCAAAAACATCAGTAATTTCATCTTCCGCTTCAAAAAAAGATAGACCAATTTTTATAGTTTCGGGTTTACAGTTAGCTAAAAATTTATCATAAAACCCTTTGCCGTAGCCCACGCGATTTCCTTGTTTATCAAAAGCTAAAAGAGGAATAAAAACCACGTCCATTTGATCCTCTTTAATCTCTATACCATCAACGGGTTCAGGAATGTTATATCTGCCTTTTCTAATAACGGTATTATCAGTTAAAAGATAATGCGTCATTGTTCCGGTTTCCATATGGCTTTTAGAAATGAGAATATTTTTGTCTTTGCCAGCAAGAATATTCAATATAAAATCGGTATTAACTTCCTTAAGTTCTTCAATGCTTAAAAAAATATGATAGAACGAATACTCCCAAATAGGCAATTTAAGAAGCTGGTTAGAAATAGCTAAACTAAGGGCTTCTATTTGATTTTCAGTTAAACCCTTTCGTAAAAGCTTGTATTTTTTTCGCAGTTCATTTTTGGTCATAAACTACCTTTTTAGTTTTGTAGTAATATGAAATAAAGCATCACCTTGATACACAATAGGCGATTCATTTACATTAATAATATAGCCAGCATTCGAGGCTTTAACCACGTAGTTAAACTTGCCATAAGGGTCTGTAATATTTCCCAAAACATCATGTTTTTTAATTAAAGAGCCAATGGTTATAGAAGCTCTAAACATACCAGAATATTTGGCGCGTTGCCATTTGCTGTCATTTATAAAAATGCATTCTTTTTTAGGATTCGAAGCTTTGAAATTTGATTTTAACATCCCTAAATGTTTCAAAACACGTTTAGAGCCGTTTACTCCAGAATTGGTGACTACATCATCAATATGAAACGATTTTCCGCCTTCAAAAAGTAATAAAGGTTTACCAAGTTTATAACAAGTAGTTCTAAACGATTTATTCACATTTTTTGAGTACAAAACAAATGGCGCACCAAACACTTTCGCTAAACTGTTAAGTTCTCTATTTTCTTTTATGAAGCGTAATTGTGGCGCGTTAAATCTACCCGAGCCTCCTGTATGAAAATCGATTATCAAATCAACGTGTGGAATAATTTCATGAATCAATTTATGGGCAACTCTACCCGCCAGAGAGCCATTAGGGCTTCCTGGAAATACACGGTTTAAATCGCGCCCATCAGGAAACTCCCGCTTTAAGTTTATAAACCCAAAAATATTGATTACTGGCATACAAATAATTGTGCCAATTTTAGGTCTATTGATACCTTTAGCTATAAGTTGTCTAACTATTTCAACACCGTTAACTTCATCACCATGTATGCCTGCAGTAAATAAAACGGTAGGTCCGGGTTTTGCGGAACGCTCAATAATAACGGGAATATTTACTGGCGATGAGGTGTGTAAATTAGCCACATCAAAATTAACCTCTTTGCTTTCGCCAAGGTTTACCGTTTCTCCTAAAATATGCAAAACGCTATCATTTACCTGTATCATTTATCGTGTGCTTTTTTCTATAAAAGTTATAACCGCCTTAGCAATATTGCGTCCTGTAGCCGCTTCAATACCTTCCAAACCAGGAGTAGAGTTAACCTCTAAAAGCAATGGTCCTCTTGAAGATTGCAACATATCTACACCACAAACCGGAAGTTTTAGAGCTCGAGATGCATTCATGGCTAATTTCAATTCATCATGATTCAGTTTAATAATATTTGCAGAACCACCACGGTGCAAATTAGAACGAAACTCACCTTCTTTTCCTTGGCGTTTCATAGCGCCAACCACTTGTCCGTCTACCACCAAAGCACGTAAATCGGCACCACCTGCTTCTTTTATAAATTCTTGAACTATCACTCTAGCTTGTAAACCATTAAAAGCTTCCAAAACAGATTCTGCGGCATTTTTAGTTTCAGCTAAAACTACCCCCAAACCTTGTGTCCCTTCTAAAAGTTTAATAATTACGGGTGTTCCGCCAACATGCTCAATCACCTCTTCAACATCTCTAGAATAGTTTGTAAAAACCGTTTTAGGCATGCCAATACCTGCTTTACTTAAGCGTTGTAAGCTTCGTAATTTATCTCTGGAGCGTTGTATCGCGTCAGATGTTACAATGGTAAAAACCCCCATCATCTCAAACTGTCTAACCACCGCACAACCATAAAATGTTACCGAAGCTCCAATTCTAGGTATAATAGCATCCACATAGTCTAAATATCTATCTTTGTAATAAATAGTTGGCTTTTCCTTTTCTATAATTATGTCGCACTTTAATGGGTCAATAACTTCAACTTTATGACCTCTTTTTACTCCTTCTTCTACCAAACGGTCGGTAGAGTATAAATTCGAATTTCTCGATAGTATTACTATATTCATATTTGCTTTGTGCGATTAGCGTTAAAAGAAACGTTTTCCAAATCTACATCAACCATAAATTTTTGTCTTAAAAATTGCCTCCCAATTAAAACAGGAAATTTCATAGCGTCTCTAGTGCTTAAAGTTAAGTTAATCTTGTACGTTTTACCAAAAAATACTACTTCACTTTTCACTTTATACCTATTTTCCTTAAAACCATTACTGCTTTTTACGTCAGTTCGCCAAAACGTGTCAAAAACAATCTCCGTTTTACCAAAATTTTTATGCACTTCACTATTAAAAATACAAAGCAATGTATTGTCTTTTTCAATAATTTCAGAGCAATGTATGGTCGAGGTATAGGCACCTGTATCCATTTTCACGTCAATATTAAACAATCCCAATTTCGGAAAATCTACAATATCTGTTCGTCCAAGAATTTTTTTACTCACTTTTTTATCTTTATTTTTTCGGGCGCCTGTCTGCCGGCAGGCAGGTTACCACAAGGGTCGGGCTTTTCGTTAATAGTTTTGGCTCGATGCGCGCCTCACCAAAAGCTAACCACTACAATCCCTAACGCACCCATGCGTCAACAACAGTTTTAAAGCGTTCTTTTTGTTATTTATATAACACCTTACCTTTTTTAAAAAGAGGCGCAATGTAGATAATTAATCCTTTCAAAAAACAAAAATCAATTTAATTTTCAAAATATTAAATCACGGGTAAATTCACTTAAAAAAAGTATTAAAATAATTACCTTTACCGTAATGGATACCCCCGATTTAGAGATACAATTAAAAACGCTACCAAACCAACCCGGAGTTTATCAATATTACGATAAAGAAGGGACTATAATATACGTTGGGAAAGCAAAAAACTTAAAAAAACGGGTAAGTTCTTACTTTACTAAAACGCACGAAAATGGTAAAACGCGGGTCTTAGTTAAAAAAATTGCCAACATAAAACACATTGTAGTAGAGACTGAAACCGATGCGTTATTATTAGAAAATAACCTCATTAAAAAACACAAACCTCGTTACAATGTATTGCTAAAAGACGACAAATCATATCCATGGATTTGCATAAAAAAAGAACGTTTCCCCAGAGTATTTTCTACTCGACGCGTTTTTAAGGGCAGTGGCGAATATTTTGGGCCTTATACCAGCGGAAAAACAGTACACACCTTGCTTGATTTAATAAGAGGTTTGTATAGTCTGCGTACTTGTAACTTTAATTTATCTCAAGAAAAAGTAGAAGCAGGCAAGTATAAAGTTTGTTTAGAATACCATTTGGGGAATTGTAAAGGACCGTGTGAAGGTCTAGAAACCGAGGCAGAATACAACGAAAACATTAAGGCTATAAAAGAAATTTTAAAAGGCAATTTTAAAGATTCGCTGCAGCAGTTTAAAAAGCAAATGAAAGATTATGCGGCCAATATGCAATTTGAAGAGGCCCAAAAAATAAAAGAAAAAGTAGAGGTATTAGAAAATTACCAAGCTAAATCTACCATAGTAAACCCTAAAATTAGCAATGTAGATGTGTTTTCTATTATGAGCGACGAAAGTTATGGTTACGTTAATTTTCTGCAGTTATCATATGGTTCAATAATTCGTTCGCATACGCTAGAGATAAAAAAGAAATTAGATGAAACCGATAAGGAATTGTTGGAGCTGGCCATTACCGAAATTCGTCAACGTTTCAATTCCAATTCTAAAGAAATATACGTGCCTTTTAAAGTCGATTTAGGCGAAGAAGTAAAAGTCACCGTGCCGAAGTTAGGCGATAAAAAACACATTTTAGATTTATCACTCCGCAATGCTAAATATTACCGCATGGAGCGATTTAAACAAGATAAAATTGTAGATCCAGATAGGCATGCCAATAGAATTATGGCACAAATGAAAGCCGATTTAAGACTTTCGGAAGAGCCACGGCATATTGAGTGTTTCGATAATTCTAACATTCAAGGCACACACCCTGTGGCGGCGTGTGTGGTTTTTAAAAACGGAAAGCCAAGTAAAAAAGATTACCGCCATTTTAATATAAAAACCGTTGAAGGTCCAGACGATTTTGCCTCAATGGAAGAAGTGGTATATCGCAGATACAAACGTTTGGTTGAAGAAAACCAACCCTTGCCGCAGCTTATAATTATTGACGGAGGGAAAGGACAACTATCATCAGCTTTAAAAAGTTTAGATGCCCTAGAATTAAGAGGAAAAATTGCCATTATCGGAATTGCAAAACGTTTAGAAGAATTATTTTACCCAAACGATCCAATTCCCTTATATTTAGATAAAAAAAGCGAAACCCTAAAAATTATTCAACAGCTACGAAACGAAGCACATCGTTTCGGAATAGAGCATCACAGAAATAAGCGTAGTAAAACTGCGTTAAACACAGAATTGGAAACCATTCCTGGAGTGGGCGAAAAAACCGTGGTAGAATTACTAAGACATTTTAAGTCTGCTAAACGTGTGGCCAATGCCAAATTAGACGAGTTAGAAGCTGTTGTTGGCGTATCGCGCGCTGAAAAAGTGTATAATTATTATCATGAAAAGTAACAAACTTTCAATCGTATCGTCGCAAAAGAGTCATTTCAATTAAAAAAAATTTGAAAATAAAAATCTTCATATTAACCATTTGTTTGCTCGTTTCACTTTCCGCAAAAGCGCAAAATGATACTTTAAACAATACTAAACCAAAAGTTGGTTTAGTATTAAGTGGTGGTGGCGCAAAAGGGTTGGCACATATTGGAGTTTTAAAAGTGATAGATAGTTTAGGTGTAAAAATAGATTATGTTGCAGGAACTAGTATGGGTTCTATAATTGGCGCGTTGTATGCTTCAGGGTATTCTGGCGAGCAACTCGATTCTATTTTTCACCAAATTGATTTTGATAAGATTATAAACGACGAATTGCCACGTTCTTCATCTCCTATTGGTGAACGTGCGAACATGGAAAAGTATGCTGTAAAATTACCATTTAATGATTTTAGAATTAAATTACCATCGGCACTTTCTCGCGGGCATAACACCTATAGTTTGCTTTTGAAATTACTAGTTCACGTCAATAAAACGGAAGATTTTAGTCAATTGCCTATTCCGTTCTTCTGTATAGCCACAAATGTTGAAAGCGGGAAACAAGTGATGCTGGAAAAAGGAAATTTAACCCAAGCCATAATGGCAAGTGGCGCATTGCCATCGCTTTTTCAGCCAGTAAATATTAATAATGACATTTTAATAGATGGGGGAGTTGTGAACAATTACCCCATAGATGAATTAAGGGCTAAAGGAATGGATATCATTATTGGTGTTGATGTACAAGATGGATTGGCACCTCGCGATGAACTAACGTCTGCTCCAGACGTATTACTTCAAATAAATAACTTCAGAACCATTAACGATATGAAGTTGAAGGTTAAAAAAACCGATATCTATATTAAACCAAATATCGAAGATTTTAATGTCATTTCATTCGATGAAGGAAATAGTATAATAAAATCAGGTGAAATTGCTGCGTTATCAAAAGCGAATGTTTTAAGAAATTTAGCAACCGGAATCCCTAATGTAAATCAGCAAGTAAACTTTAAACCGTTAGATAGCCTAATCATTAATGATACTAAGATATTAGGGAACAACAATTACACACGAGCCTACATTTTAGGTAAGCTTAAATTAAAAAGCAACGAAAAAATAAGCTATAAAGATTTTAATAAGGGTATCGATAATTTAGTGGCGACTAATAATTTTAACTCCTTTCAATACCAGCTAAAGGAAAATGATGAAAACGTTGGTTACGATTTTATTGCCACGGTAAGAGAATCTAAAATAAATACTTATTTGAAATTCGGATTACACTATGACGATCTGTACAAGAGTGCAGCCCTAGTGAACTTAACAAAAAAGCAGTTATTATTTAAAAACGACGTGGGTTCTTTAGACCTTATCTTGGGTGATAACGTACGCTATAATTTCGAATATTTAATTGATAAAGGGTTTTATTGGAGTATTGGGTTAAAATCTAGATACAATCAATTTCATAAAAATATTAGTGCCCAATTGGTGTTAGATGAAGACCAAATTACTAATAATGGCTTAAATAAAATTGATGTCAAATTAAGAGACCAAACCAATCAGTTTTATTTGCAAACCTTGTTTAGACGGGATTTTTCGTTGAGTATTGGAGCTGAACATAAGCGTTTAGAAATTAATTCAGAAACCCTATTTAATAATAATTCTACAGGTGAATTTCTGTTTGAAAAAACAGACTATTTAAGTCTTGTGGGAAACCTAAAATTAGATACTTACGACGAAAAATATTTCCCTAGAAAAGGCGTGTATTTTAACGGAACACTCAATATTTATCTATACGCATCTAAATTTGTTGAAGATTTTGATAATTTTTCTATTGCCAAAGCCGATATGGGTTACGCCTTTGGAGTTACCGATAAATTAGCCATTAATTTAAAAACCAGTGGCGGATTTAAATTAGGCGATAAATCAAGAAGAACTCTAGATTTTGCTTTGGGTGGATACGGCAATAATTTAATAAACAATTTTATTCCATTTTTAGGTTACGATTTTATTTCATTAACGGGAAACAGCTATGTTAAGGCATCTTTAGTTGCAGATTATGAAATCTTTAAAAAGCATCACATCACTCTTGAAGGCAATTGGGCTAATATTGATGATAATATTTTTGATACTGGTGAATGGTTTACGTTGCCAGATTACAGGGGCTATGCCTTAGGTTATGCTATTGAAACTTTTTTAGGCCCTGTACAAGCTAAATACAGTTACTCGCCAGAGCGAAAAGACGGCACTTGGTTTTTTAATATTGGTTATTGGTTTTAATTGTTAATTAGGCTTTTATATAATCGTGCAAATATCTCACGAATCGCATGAATCATATTTTGTCAAAAATTATTGCGATATTTGTGTAGTTATGAATCTTTATTGGAAAGACTTATTAATTCATCTTCACTATCTCATCAAGAGGAATCCTGAATGAGCATACTTTTTGTATCTTTATAAATACGAGCCACTTAACGTCCTAAAATTGATTTAGGACTGTACTTATTAATCATTTAATAAATTTTAAAATATGCCTTTTTATCATAAATTAGGGAATATTCCGGCTAAACGTCATACACAGTTTAGAAAATCAGATGGGAGTTTGTACTACGAACAACTTTTTGGTACTATCGGTTTTGATGGAATGTATACAAATAGCTATCACGAGCAAAGGCCAACTCAAGTCAAAGAAATAAAAAAGCAATACAGTGTAGCGCCTAAAATTGCGAAAGCCAATAATATAAAGTCGTATCGCTTAAAAGGGTTTGAGGTAAAACCAGAAAACGATTTTTTAGAGAGTAGAAAAACAGTATTAATTAATAGCGACTGTGCCATTATTTTAGCTGCACCAAAGCAATCAACTAAAGACTATTTTTATAAAAATACCGATGCCGACGAGCTTATCTTTATTCATAAAGGCACTGGTAAGCTCCGCACTATGTTAGGAAATCTAGATTTTAAATATGGTGACTACTTGTTAGTCCCAAGAGGGATTATTTACAAAATAGATTTTGATACTGAAGACAACAGACTGTTTATTGTAGAGTCTCGCAGACCAATTTACACGCCAAAGCGATATCGCAATTGGTTTGGGCAATTGTTAGAACATTCGCCATTTTGCGAACGCGATATTCGCAGGCCTCATGAGTTGGAAACAAATAACGAGAGTGGCGACTTTTTAATAAAAGTCAAAAAACAAGATGATATTATAGAAATGGTTTACGCTTCCCATCCGTTTGATGTGGTTGGCTACGATGGTTTCAATTACCCCTACGCATTTTCTATTCATGATTTTGAACCTATTACAGGTCGTATTCATCAGCCACCACCAGTGCATCAAACTTTTGAGACCGATGCTTTTGTGGTGTGTAGTTTTGTGCCACGACTGTATGATTACCATCCGCTATCCATACCAGCGCCTTATAACCATAGCAATATAGATAGTGATGAGGTGTTGTATTACGTTGACGGCGATTTTATGAGTCGAAACGATGTTGCCGCAGGTCACATATCACTGCACCCTGCGGGCATACCGCACGGGCCACATCCTGGAGCTACAGAGCGTAGTATTGGTAAAACAAAAACCGATGAACTAGCGGTTATGGTAGATACGTTTAAACCACTAAAAGTAACTGAAGAAGCCATGAAAATAAGCGATGACAGTTACCATAAATCGTGGTTGGAGTAATTTTTTTAAAAGAAGCTATTACCTGCTTTCCGTTATATCTTTTTTGAAGAAAAATCAAAAAAGGATGCCACTGCAATCAGGGCTAGGCATAATAGGTAAGTTTTAACTTTTCAAATAAACTATTTAAACTCATAAACAATTAAACTTTAAGAAAATGAGTAAAGACATAAAATCAGTAAACTACGGTTTAGAAAAAATATTCGAAGGGGCACAAGATTTTTTGCCACTTTTAGGAACAGATTATGTAGAATTCTACGTAGGTAATGCTAAACAATCGGCGCATTTTTACAAAACGGCATTTGGGTTTCAATCCTACGCTTATAAAGGCTTAGAAACAGGCTCGAAAGAACAAGTAAGTTATGTGTTAACACAGGATAAAATAAAATTGGTTTTAACTACACCATTAACAAGTAAGTCACCCATAAACGACCATATTGTTAAGCATGGCGACGGTGTAAAAGTAATTGCACTTTGGGTTGATGACGCCAAAAAAGCATACCAAGAAACGACTAGCAGAGGGGCCAAATCTTATATGGAACCTGTTGTTGAAAAAGACGAACATGGCGAGGTAGTAAGAGCCGGTATTTATACCTACGGCGAAACGGTGCATATGTTTGTAGAGCGTAAAAATTACAATGGAACGTTTTTACCCGGTTTTGAAGCATGGAAATCCGATTACAATCCAACGCCTGTTGGTTTAAAATTTATAGACCATATGGTTGGTAATGTTGGTTGGGGCCAAATGAATACATGGGTAAAATGGTACGAAGATGTTATGGGTTTTGAAAACTTTTTATCGTTTGATGATAAGCAAATCCATACCGAATATTCGGCACTTATGAGTAAAGTGATGAGTAATGGTAACGGCCGCATAAAATTCCCAATAAACGAGCCAGCAAAAGGTAAAAAACGCTCCCAGATTGAAGAATACCTGGATTTTTACGAAGGCGCAGGTGTACAACACATTGCTGTGGCAACAGATGATATTATTAGTACCGTTAGCCAGTTAAGGGCTAGAGGCGTAGAGTTTTTATCGATTCCGCCAGAAGAATATTATCGTGCTGTTCCAGGGAGGTTAGAAGAACATAGCCATGAATTGCGCGAAAACATTGAAGAATTAAAAAAATTAGGCATTATGATTGATGCTGATGAGGAAGGTTACTTACTTCAAATTTTCACAAAACCTGTGGAAGACAGGCCAACGTTATTTTTTGAAATAATTCAACGTATGGGTGCCCGAGGTTTTGGGGCAGGAAATTTTAAAGCACTTTTTGAATCTATTGAGCGCGAACAAGCTAAAAGAGGTACGCTGTAGAACTTTATAAATACCATGATAAAAAAAACCTGCTTTAAAAAATGAGCAGGTTTTTTGCGTTAGGGATTGTAGTGGCTAGCTTTTGGCGAGGCATGCATCGAGCCAAAACTAATAACGAAAAGCCCGACCCTTGCGGTAACGCCCTTAAATCGATAAATAGTTAATATTTGTTAATGTAGCCTAACTATAACGGGCTTAACCGCTGCTAAACCAATAAAATTTATATTTTTGGAACAGTAATTGTAATTTCTTGTGTAATACAATATTTGTGGCGCAATTGAGTTACAAAACAATTACCCCAAGAGAATGAAAAGAATACTACTTATATGTATCGCTATAGTTTCAATGCAAACGGCTTTTGCTCAAAAAGAATCGGCGTTTGATACTGGCGAATGGTTTAAATTTAAAATGAGTTATAGCAACTGGCTTAAGGCTGGTAATGCAACACTTACCGTAAAAGAAACGCAGTTAGATAATAAAGATGTTTTTCATGTGGTTGGCAAAGGCTGGACTACAGGTATGATTAAATGGTTTTTTAAGGTTAAGGATAGGTATGAAAGCTATTTTGATAAAAAAACTATTATGCCTTATAAGTTTATTAGAAATATTGATGAAGGTGGTCATACTAAAGATATTGAAATAGATTTTGACCAAAAGAATAATAAGGCCCATGTTAATAACAAAAAACATAACACGTTAAAAGTTTTTGATACGCCGCCGAATATTCAAGACATGGTTTCAACGTTTTATTATTTGCGTAATAACTTAGAAACAAAGACTTTAAAAGTTGGAGATGAGGTGCGAGTTGACATGTTTTTTGATGAAGAAAACTACGGTTTTAAACTTAAATACCTTGGTGAGGAAATTATTGATACGGATTTTGGCGAGATAGAGTCGTTAAAATTTAGGCCTTATGTAATGGCTGGTCGTGTTTTTAAAGAAGAAGAAAGTTTAACGCTTTGGGTGTCAAAAGACAAAAATAAAGTACCTTTACGTATCAAGGCAGATTTGGCGGTAGGCTCTTTACGAGCAGACTTAGAAGCTTTTAAAGGCTTAAAACATCCATTTAAAATAGTTGTTAATAATTAAGATATTTTGGACTCTAAAATAACGGACCAACTTAAAGACAAGTACAAAGCTATAGACCAAGATGTAGAGGTACATTTGGAAGGGTTATTGCATAGTAAACCCATAAACTACTGGGATTATATTCAAACCGATGCACTTTTAAATTTACAGGTACAACGTACAGTTTTTCCAGATGAGAATGTATTTATTATGTATCATCAGGTAACCGAATTGTTATTTAAAATGGTGCTTTCTGAAATGGCTCAAATAGCCGAAAGCGCTACTATTAACACTGAAACTTTTACAATTAAAATAATGCGCATAAGTCGTTATTTTGATGTGCTTACCTCTTCGTTTAGTATCATGAAAGATGGTATGGATGTGGAGCAATATAATAAGTTTAGAACTACGTTAACTCCAGCAAGTGGATTTCAAAGTGCACAATATCGGAAAATTGAATTCGCATCTACAGAATTAATTAATTTAATTGATAAACGCTTTAGAGACACCATTGATAGAAATTCTACATACGAGCATGCTTTTGAGCACTTATATTGGCAAGCTGCAGGTAAAGATTATAAAACTGGTAAAAAAACTTATACTCTTACCGCTTTTGAGAAGCGTTATAAGGAAGAATTTATTAGATTTACAAAGTTTTATCAACACAACAATTTGTGGAGTAAATATAAGTCATTGCCCAAAGAAGGTCGTTCTAATAAAGATCTGATTGAAGCGATGAGACATTATGATTATACGGTAAATATTAAATGGGTTATGGCGCATTATAATACTGCTAATCATTATTTAAATATTGGTGGGAAAACTGCCGAAGCAACAGGAGGAAGTGAGTGGGTAAAATACATGCACCCAAAATATCAAAAAAGAATATTTTTTCCAGATTTATGGACCGACAAAGAAATAGCAGATTGGGGAACAGATGTTTAGTAATTTTACTAATAGTACTTTGTGCCTATGGGTGTAAGGAAGATGAAAAACCAGCGGTAGAAGAGCTAGTTGAAGTAATTGAGGAACCAGAAGAAATTATAGAATTTGGTTTTAATATAGAAGATTACATTGTAAAACGAGATACTATTAAGCGTGGTGATAGTTTTGGTGAGATACTAGAACGAAATAATGTTGGTTATCCAAAGATATTTCACATTGCTGAAAAAGCAAAAGACACCTTTGACATTCGAAGACTACAAGTAGGCAAGCCTTATACGCTTTTATGCTCTAAAGATTCTTTGCAAACACCTAGGTGTTTTATTTATCAACCCAATTTGGTAGACTATGTAGTGATAAATTTTCAAGATTCTATTCATGCTTATACCAGTAGAAAGCCTGTAACGTATGTTGAAAAAACAGCTACTGGAATAATAAACAGTAATATTTCTGAAACTTTAGAAGAGCAAGGGTTAAGCCCAAGGTTAGCCTATAAAATGGCCGATGAAATTTATGCATGGACCATAGATTTTAGACGACTTCAAAAAGGCGATCGTTTTAAAGTTATTTACACCGACAAGTATATAGATGACAGTATATATGTTGGTGTACACGACGTTAAAGCAGCCTATTTTGAGCATAATAAAGAGCCATTTTATGCTTTTGAGTTTGTAACCGATTCCACTAAAGGAATTATAGATTATTTTAGTGAAGACGCTAAAAATCTGCGTCGCGCATTTTTGAAAGCACCCGTTAAATTCAGTAGAATTTCTTCCCGCTATAATTTAAAAAGACGCATTGCCGTATACGGGTTTAAATTACGGCCACATAAAGGAACCGATTTTGCAGCACCTATAGGAACGCCTATCATGGCAACTGCAAATGGCACAGTAACAGAGTCTAGAAGAAAAGGCGGTAATGGTAATTATGTAAAAATTAGACATAATGCTACTTACGAAACCCAATACCTTCACATGAGAAAGCGTAAGGCTAAAGTGGGCGAATTCGTGAAACAAGGCGATGTAATTGGATGGGTAGGAATGACTGGAAATACTGGTGGCCCGCACGTGTGTTATCGTTTTTGGAAAAACGGGAAACAAGTAGACCCATTCAAGCAAAAACTACCAGAAGCTAAGCCTATTTCAGATTCATTAAAAGTGAAATATTTAGACTTTATACAACCTATAAAAACCAAATTAGATAATATTCATTTCTTGGAAGATGTTTTTGAAGAACAAAACCAACCAGAACAAATTATAAAACAAAATAATAATTTAATATCCTTTAACCATTAATTCATGGCTTTACCAAATATAAACCCAACCACAACCCCATCTTGGAAAAAACTAGATGCACATTTTAATGATGTCAAAGATCTTCATATGAAAGATTTGTTTGCAAAAGATGGCGATAGAGCAAATAAATTCACCATTAAATGGGATGATTTTTATGTGGATTTTTCCAAGAACAGAATCACAGAAGAAACCTTTAAATATTTGCTTGAATTAGCTGAAGATGTGAAGCTAAAAGATGCAATTGAAAGTCAGTTTTCTGGTGAAATTATAAACAAAACAGAAGGAAGAGCAGTATTGCATACCGCATTAAGAGCACCTGAATCTTACAGCGTTAAGGTTGATGGCGAGAATGTTATGCCCGAAGTTTATAAGGTAAAACGAAAAATTGAAGCCTTCACCAATGAGGTGGTATCGGGCAATTTAAAAGGCTATACAGGTAAAGCGTTTACAGATATTGTGAATATTGGTATTGGTGGTTCAGATCTTGGTCCCGCTATGGTGGTTGAAGCCTTACAATTTTACAAAAACCAATTAACTACACATTTTGTGAGTAATGTGGATGGGGATCATGTAAATGAAGTCATTAAAAAGCTAAACCCTGAAACTACATTGTTTGTTGTGGTATCCAAAACGTTTACAACACAAGAAACCTTATCGAATGCTAACACTTTAAAGGCATGGTTTTTAAAACATGCTAGTGAATCTGATATAGCGAAACACTTTGTTGCAGTTTCAACAAATATAGAGTCTGTAAAGAATTTTGGTATTAACCCTAAGAACATTTTCCCGATGTGGGACTGGGTTGGTGGTCGTTTTTCATTATGGAGTGCCGTTGGTTTATCTATTAGTTTAGCTGTTGGTTATAATAACTTTGATAATCTTTTGATAGGTGCCAACAAAATGGATGAGCATTTCAAAAACGAAGAATTTTCGAGTAATATTCCGGTAGTTTTAGCGCTTATTAGTATTTGGTATAACAATTTCTTTAAGGCAGAAAGTGAGGCAGTTATTGGCTACTCTCAGTATTTAAATCAATTTGCAACATACCTGCAACAAGGTATTATGGAAAGTAATGGTAAAAGTATTGATAGAAACGGCAATCCTATTGATTATGAAACAGGAACCTTAATATGGGGAGAGCCTGGAACGAATTCGCAGCATGCTTTTTTTCAATTAATACATCAAGGTACGAAGTTAATTCCAGCCGACTTTATTGGATTTACCAAATCCTTACACGGCAACCAAGACCATCAAGACAAATTAACTTCAAACTTTTTAGCTCAAACTGAAGCTTTGTTAAATGGTAAAACAAAAGCAGAAGTTGTTGCAGAGGGTACAAAAGAAGATATTATTCCTTTTAAGATTTTCCAAGGAAATAAACCAACTAATACCATTTTTATTAATAAACTAACTCCAGAAAGTTTAGGTAAATTAATAGCGATGTACGAACATAAAATATTTGTTCAAGGTATTATTTGGAACATTTTTAGCTACGATCAATTTGGTGTAGAATTAGGTAAGCAATTAGCTAGTAAAATTTTACAAGAATTTAATAATAGTGTAGTTAACAATCATGATTCGTCAACACAAAATCTGTTAAATTTTTATAAAGAAAATTCCTAAAAACTTATCATTCTTTTAACAAAAGCGTCGATATTGTGAATATCGACGTTTTTTTGTTAATAATAGGTGTTAAAAGTCTTAACATTTAAATAATGTTATATGCCTTAAATTATGTATTTTTGACGCGACTAATTTCAAATAATTAATTATGAAAAAAACTACGCATTTTTTAATGTTTACTGTAGCATTGCTATTTTCAGCAGTAGTTATGGCACAAAGTACAATCTCGGGTACAGTTGTTGAAGCAGGAACTAATATTCCACTTCCGGGAGCAAATGTTATTGAGAAGGGTACAACAAATGGTGTAACTTCAGATTTTGATGGAAATTTCACTATTAAAACGAAATCTTCTTCTGGAGACATTGTAATATCTTATATAGGATATAATTCTAAAACCATTTCTTTTTCAGGCGATATGAGCTTAGGAAGTGTTGTTCTAACATCTAGTCAAGTTGGTTTAGAAGAAATTCAAATTATTGCATCGGTTGCAGTAGATAGAAAGACACCAGTTGCAGTTTCTACTGTAAAGTCTGCCGACATTGAACTTAAATTAGGAACTCAAGAATTTCCAGAGATTTTAAAATCAACACCTGGTGTATATGCTACCAAAGCTGGTGGTGGTTATGGTGACGGTAGAATTAACCTTCGTGGATTTAACTCTGAAAACGTTGCGGTAATGATTAACGGTATTCCAGTAAACGATATGGAAAATGGTCGAGTTTTCTGGTCTAACTGGGCTGGTCTTGGCGATGTAACAAGCCAAATGCAAGTACAAAGAGGGTTAGGAGCTGCTAAAATTGCAGTACCTTCTATTGGTGGAACAATTAATATTGTAACTAAAACTACAGACGTTGAAGAAGGCGGAAATGTAATTACATCGGTAGCTAACGATGGTTATTTTAAATATGGTTTAACTTATTCTACAGGATTAATGGATAACGGTTTTGCTGCAACAGTTTCTGCTGCAAAAACAGTAGGAGATGGTTATGTTGATGGTACTGAGTTTACAGGCTTATCCTATTTTGTAAATATTTCAAAAGAAATTAATGATTCTCATAAGTTATCGTTCTCTGCTTTTGGTGCAAAACAACGTCACGGACAAAGACAAAACAGACAATTAATTGAAACTTATAGAAATAGTGATAGAGGTAGAAAATTTAATGCCGATTGGGGTTATAAAAATGGTCAAGTAACACACCAAGAAGATAACTTTTATCATAAACCACAAATATCTTTAAACCACTATTGGAATTTAAATGATAATACGTCAATCAATACATCAGCTTACGCATCTTTCGGATCTGGTGGTGGAGGCGGAACTGCCGGAACTTACAAGTTTGGATTTGATTCTAGTACAGGCCAAGGAGATTATAGAATTGGAACATTTGGACCAATTGATTTCGATAAAATAGTTGACGAAAATGTGGCAGCAGGAGCAAATGGTGCCGAAACGTATTTAAGAGCTTCTAGAAACGACCACAACTGGTATGGTGTACTGTCTACTTTAAAAACAAACTTATCAGACGATTTAGTTTTATTAGCTGGTTTAGATTACAGAAACTATAAAGGAATACACTTCTCTGAAGTTACAGACTTATTAGGAGCACAATATGCATTGGATGATGGAAACGTAAACAATCCAAATGCGGCTCTTCAAGTAGGTGATAAAAGAGATTATTACAATGATGGATTAGTAGGCTGGACTGGAGCATTCGCTCAGTTAGAGTATGATGTAAACGAAAATTTTAATACCTTTATATCACTAGCAGCATCTAATACATCATATAAAAGAATTGACTATTTCAATTATTTAGATTCAGATCCATTACAAGAAACAGATCGTTATAATTTCTTTGGGTTTAGTGCTAAAGGTGGTGCTAACTATAGAATTGACACGAATCATAATGTGTTTGCAAACCTTGGTTACTTTGAGAAGGCTCCAGGTTTTGATGCTGTATTTTTAAACTTTAGTAATGATAATATTAATGCAGACGCGCCAAACCAAAAAATATCAAGTTTTGAACTAGGTTATGGATTCAGAGGAGATAAATTATCTGCTAATTTAAACCTTTATCATACTAGATGGAATGATAGAACAGAAACTGCAACATTTCAACAACCAGATGGAACTAGAGCCGTTGCAAATATTTTAGGTGTAAATGCGATTCATCAAGGAATTGAATTAGATTTTATCTTCAGAGCATCTGATAAATTAGATATTACTGGTATGGCATCATTAGGAGACTGGAGATGGGATAGCAATGTAACAGATGTTGATATACTTGATGAAGATCAAAATGTAGTGGAAACGGTTGATTTATATATTAAAGACTTACACGTAGCAGATGCCGCTCAGACTACTGCTGCTTTAGGACTAAATTATAAATTTGCTCCAGAAACAAGATTTATTGTTGATTATAATTTCTATGCAGATATCTATGCGGATTTCGATCCTAGTGATAGAGGCGTAGCAGGAGCACCTGATGCATGGAAAATGCCTGATTACGGTTTATTTGATTTAGCAATGACTCATGGATTTAAGTTTGGTTCTTTTGATGCAAGTTTAACAGCTAGAATGAATAATGTATTTGATACAGAATATATTTCTGATGCACAAGATGGTTCTGGATCTACAACAAATACAGCTTTGGTTTATTACGGATATGGAAGAACATTTAGTGTAGGGGCAAAACTTAATTTTTAAAAAACTTTGAAAATGAAAAAAATAATTTTTTACTTAATGATTTTAGGATTAACCTTTACAGGTTGTAATCCTTTAGATGATATCTATGAAGATATAGACGCCATAGAGAGTCCAATTGTTGGCGACGTTAATTACGAATTAACAGATGAAGATTATGATGATTTAGATAAATCTTTTGGTAATTTTGATTCAGAAGATGAAGCTAAAACATTAATTCCAGGTCTGTTAGCGGATAAATTTCCTGTTTGGGGATTAGGTTCTTCAGCATTAATTACATTCAAGATTTACTCACCAAAAAGAGAAGAAAAAAGTATCATAAGATATACAGTGTCTTCTGACGATTATGCTGCCTTAGGTCATACTTTTGGAAATTTTGATAGAGAATCTGAACTATATGAATTTTTAGAGTATAAATATCCTGATCCTGCAGATAGAGTGTTGGTATCATTAACATATGATTACTATGATGGTAGTACTAATGAATATAACAACGGGTTTTTATACATAAATGGTGCTTGGGAATTCATATTAGGATTTACTGACGATGAATATTCAGAAATGGGAGAAGGTTTCCCTAATTTTTCTAATGAAGATGAAGCGATTGCGAAAATACCTGTATTTTTAAAAGATAAATTTAAGTATGAAACCACAGAAGCTGGTGATATTGTTGCAACAATGTATAAGTTGTTTGTAACTGATGTTGATGATATTGATGGCGATGGTCGTACTGATGATAGAACTACTTATAGCTATGTAAAATATTTTATTTTTGACGGTAGTGCGTGGTCTGAGTACAGCGATGTTTTATCAACTACCATTCAATTTGGTCATGATGGAACAACATGGGTTCCAGATAATACTATAAAATATACATTTACTGGCGATGATGTTGCATTTATTTCAAATGCATTTATTACAACTTATCCTGGTCCTGCAGATAATGTTGGATTCTTTGGAAGTTTTGATAGACGACCAAGTAGTTCAAATTACTGGACAGATGATATGCTTTTAGAAGCATTTAATGCACTTTTAGATAATAAAAATCCAGGTGCAGAAGAAGGACAAAAATATGTGCTTACCTATGTAATCTATAACGGTTCTACAACTAACGAAACAAAAAGCGTTATTAAAACCGATGGTGTTTGGGTATACCAATAACATAGTATGATAATATTTAAAAACCACCTCAAACGAGGTGGTTTTTTTTCCTCAAAATTTGATACCTTTAATCTGTTATGAAAAATATTTTATTAATATTCAGCTTAGTATTTATTTGTAGTTGTAGTAGTTCGGGAAGTGATGATTCGCCGCCAAAAGAAGAACCTACAGATGATGGCGTTCCGATTGCTGTTAATGATTCGGCAACAACCATAGAAGACACGCCTTTAGAATTAAGTACTTTATTGAATAATGATACCGTTGTTGATAATGCCAGAATAACTACATTCGATACTTCTACGTCTAACGGTGGAACAGTTTCAGACGAAAGGTTATTTTACTTGTACACGCCTAAACCTGGTTTTATAGGGAGTGACACGTTTACATACACGCTTTGCGATGATGATACACCTCAAAACTGTTCAACGGCTACTGTGACAATAATGGTGACAGATGAAGGTAATCCGGTTGCAAACGCGGATGCTCTCAACGTCGTACAAAACTCTTCAACCATTTTAAATAGGCTTCTAGAAAACGATGATATTATAGATGAAGCGGTTTTAACTTCTGTTGATAATACAGGAACGCTGGGTACTGTGGTTTTAAATAGTGATAAAACAGTAACGTATACACCACCAAACGACTTTTTAGGCGAAGATTCATTCTCTTATTCCATTTGTGATGATGATACACCAAATCCTTCGTGCTCATCAGCTACGGTAACTATTACTGTCATTGCCCCTTTAAGCTTTAATATTCCTTCAGAATTACAAGATTACTATAATAATGTTGTGTTTGCCAATGACTCTGATTTAATGTTTTCTGAATTAGAAGACCTTACTAAAACGAAGCACACTACTATTTTGTCTTACGGACAAAGACATACTTACCTGTATAACGCTGATGCCGATTTAAGTAATTCTGATAATGTTATTTTAATGTATTCAAGTGAAAGTCGATACTGGCAAGAATACACCTCTGGAACGAATCCATATTCGCCACAAACCTTCAATACAGAGCATGTTTTTCCTCAATCTTTGTTAGCATCGACTGATGCTGTGACAGACTTACATCATTTAAGATCATGTGATGCAAATGTAAATAGTGATAGACTTAACTATCCTTTTGCAGCGGGTAGTGGTACTTATAAATTAATAGGAGAAACCTGGTTTCCGGGTGACGAGTGGAAAGGCGATGTTGCAAGAATGGTACTTTACCTAAATATTAGATATGGTGAAACCATTTCCAAGGTTGGAACTTTAGAATTGTTTTTGCAGTGGAATATTGAAGACCCTGTTTCTGCCTTTGAAGAGCAACGAAACAATGTTATTTATGCGGCTCAAGGCAACAGAAATCCTTTTATTGATAATCCTTATTTGGTTACTTTAGTTTGGGGAGGTAATAATGCTGAAAACAGATGGTAATAAATAAAAATGGAATTAGAAAAACCGCTTCCAACAAAGAAGCGGTTTTTTTAAGATTAAAATCATTATTTTTGATTCGTTAAAACATAATATCATGTACGAAGCTATACTAAACTTACATTCTTATTGGGCCTATTTAGTGCTAATAATTTTAATAATAGCAGTGGTAAATGCCATTGTTAAATCTGTTGGAGGAAAAGAATATAGCGCCAAAGATTTCAGAATTGCTTTATTCACATTAATCGTTTCTCATATCCAGTTACTTATTGGTATTGTTCTCTATTTTGTTTCACCTCGATTTGCTGTTTTTAGCGAATTAGGTATGGGCGGCGTGATGAAAGATGCTGTAAATAGATTATATCTTGTAGAGCATCCAATAGTAAATATTGCTGTTGTGGCACTAATTACCATTGGGTATTCAAAACATAAAAAGAAATTGACTTCTGCACCAAAACTTAAAACTATAGCTATTTTTTATACGATAGCATTGGTGTTATTATTATCAAGAATTCCTTGGGATGCTTGGTTGTCTTAGGAAGTAGTTAAAACTAAATTCAGACCTGTTAGAATTTTAAATTTATCGGGTCTTTTTTTACTGAACTTCTTTTATAACATACATATAAACCGGAAAATGGTCGCTATAACCATTGCTAAAACTACCATCACTCCAACTTCTAAAGGGGTAACCTTTATATTTTCCTTTAGAATGGATTAGATAGTTTTTATTAAAGATACCGGCTTTATAGTATCTAAATGATGAATAGTCTTTTTCAAGTAAAGGTTTTGATATGATAATTTGGTCGAATAAGCTCCAATTATCACGATATGCAGTTGTGCCTAAACCATCTTTATGAAAATTTTCAAACGGATTATACAAGCCTTTAAAACCTACTTTCTTTCGTTTTCTTGTGGTTTTTAAAACATCTTTAAAGCTTGAGTTTATGGGGTCGTCGTTAAAATCACCCATAATAATTACTTTGGCATATGGGTCATCGGTTTGAAGAGAATCAATAATACGTTTATTTAATTTTGCTGCCGCTACCCGTTTGGGTCTGCTTCTAGCTTCACCACCTCGTCTTGAAGGCCAATGATTTACAAGAAAATGAATCAAGTCATCTTCAAGCTTTCCGCTAACCAAAAGTTGGTCTCGTGTAGTAATGCGCTCTTGACTTTCGTCATCATAAATTTTTAACTCATGGATGCTTGAGCTAATTGGCGCAAAAATGTTTTTTTGGTATAATAGGGCGACATCAATACCTCTAGCATCTGGGGAATCATAATGTATTATGCCGTAATCTTTATCTAATAAATGAGGGTCATTCACAAGGTCTTCTAAAACATTCTTATTCTCTATTTCGCAAATGCCTAAAATTGCCGGTGTGTTCTTGGTTACATCCTTTCCGATTTCGGCAATAACACGTGCCATATTACTTATTTTTTGCCTATAAGCTTCGTCGCGGTTCGATTTTAATTCCATTATCGGACTGTATTCATCAAACTTAAGCGGGTCGTTGATGGTATCGAACAAATTTTCTAAGTTGTAGAAAGCAATGGTGTGTATTTTATATTTTTTATCCTGAGCTCTAACGGTAACAATGAAACTCAAAAATAAAACTGTACTTAAGAATTTAAATAAATTCATGAAATCTGTGTAATTATGGTAGTTATTTATACAAATACTAAGCCAAATTTACTGTTATTGTTGTAATAATTTTAGTATTAAATAGTTACTTTTTCTTATTATTGGTGTCTTAAAGATAATTATGAATAAAATAACCCTCATTTTTTTATTCGGAATTTTTTCAATTTCACTTCACTCACAACAAACTTTAATAAAAGGAAGTGTGAAGGACGCCACATCGTTTCAGCCTATTTTAAATGTTGAAGTTGCTTTAGAAGACACAGATTTCAAAACACTTACCGATGTTCAAGGTGAATTTAGTTTTTCTGCTAATGTACCTTTAGGAGAGCAAATATTAAAGATTTCTAAAAGCGGATATATTATAAAACGCTTTCCAATAGTTGTAAATGAAGGCGAAATAGTAGATATCTCTGATATGATTATGGAACGCGATTTATCTCAAAGTCAAGATTTATTTACCATAACACTTTCTGACGATGAATTGGATAATGATGCCACTGCTTCCGATAATATTACAGGATTACTGTCTTCTTCATTAGATGTTTTTCAAAGAACTGCAGCCTTTGAGTTTAGTCAATCTTTTTTCAGATTACACGGGTTAGATTCTGAAAACGGTTCTGTACTTATTAACGGCATTTCCATGAATAAACTCTATAGCGGCAGACCACAATGGAGCAATTGGGGTGGTTTAAATGATGTGATGCGAAACCAGGAACTCACATCAGGATTATCGCCTTCAAGTTATAATTTTGGTGGTGTATTAGGAACAACCAATATTAATGTTAGAGCATCAAAAGCGAGATCGGGCGGTCGCATTACTTATTCGTCTTCTAACAGGAGTTATACCAACCGATTAATGGCAACTTATGCCTCTGGTCTTTTAAAAAATAATTGGGCTTATGTTATTTCTTTAGGAAGACGTTGGGGAAATGAGGGATACCAAGATGCTACTATTTACGATGCCAATTCGTTTTTCTTATCAGTTGAAAAAAAGCTTAATGAAAAGCACAGTTTAAATTTCACAGGGATTTATGCTCCAAACCGCAGAGGAAAGTCTTCACCAAATACACAAGAAGTTTACGATTTAAAAGATATTAAATACAATGAATATTGGGGTTCGCAAGATGGTAAAAAGCGTAATTCAAGAATTAAAGAAGTTGAAGAGCCACTTTTTATGCTAAATCATTATTGGGATGTATCTTCAAAAACAACCTTAAATACCAATATCGCTTATCAATTTGGAAAATTAGGCAATAGCCGTTTAGATAATAATGGAACCGATTTGGTAAACGGGTTTCCTGAAGGTGGTGGCGCCAACCCAAGCCCAACCTATTATCAAAAACTACCAAGTTATTTCGAGCGTAATTTTCCGGACGATTTAGAGTTTGCTTATACCGCTTTAAAAGATTTTCAAAACAATGGGCAGATAGATTGGAACGCCCTATACCTTGCCAATATTTCAAACGCACGAGCTGGAGGTAACGCCATTTATGCCTTGTATGAAGATCGTGTTGATGACTCTCAGTTAACATTCAACACCATTTTAAATGCAGAGTTAAATGATAATACAGTTTTTAATGCTTCAGTGAATTTTCAACGGTTAAAATCTGAAAATTTTGCACACGTATTAGATTTATTTGGAGCCGAAACTTACCTCGATATCGACCAGTTTGCAACAGATATTGATGAAGCGCAGAACGATTTGCAAAACCCAAACCGATTAGTTGGAGAAGGAGATAAATTCAAATACAACTACAACCTTTTTGCTAATGTGTTAACTGCCTATGCACAAGCTCAATTTACATATAATAAGTTTGATTATTATGTGTCTGGAAGCGTGTCCCAAACCCAATATCAACGAGAAGGATTTTATCAAAATGGAGCTTTCCCAGATACATCTTTAGGAAAAGGCGAAACATTGAATTTTACAGGTTTTGGCGCCAAAGGTGGCATAACCTACAAACTTTCAGGAAAGCATTTGTTGGTGGCTAATGGTGGTTTTATTTCTAAGGCACCGTCTTTAAGAAACACGTATTCCAATTCAAGAGAAAACCATAACATTGTTCCAAACATTACGGAAGAAAAAATACTTTCTACAGATGTGAGTTATATTTTTCGTTCACCAATAATTAAAGCGAAACTTACAGGTTACTACACTAAAATTGAAGATGCGAATGAGATTTCTTTTTTCTTCGCTGATGGTATTGGAGGCGATAATGTGGCTTTTGTTCAAGAGATTTTACAAGGCGTGGATAAACAACATATGGTTGTAGAATTGGGAATTGAAGCCCAAGTAACACCAACCATAAAATTAAAAGGTGTGGCCTCGTTAGGTCAATATACTTATGCCAACAACCCTAATTTATACCTAACTACCGAGGCCGACGATGAATCGGTTGAAGCTGGATTCGTAAACGGATTTAAAGATTTTGGCCAATCCAAATTAAAAGATTACAAAATCGCCGCGGGACCACATCGAGCCTACTCTGTTGGGTTTGAATATCGCGACCCAGAGTTTTGGTGGTTTGGCGCTACGGCCAATTTTTTCACGAATACCTATATTGATATCAGTCCGCTAACACGTTCCTCAAATTTTACAACAGATTTTGATGGTAATGTGTTTAATGATTACGATGAAGTTTTAGCAAGAGAATTACTAAAACAAGAACGTTTTGATGATTATTTGGTTGTGAATTTAGTTGGGGGAAAATCATGGAAAATAGGAAGTAAATACATTAGCGTATTTGCAAGTGTGAATAATCTCTTAGATAAAGCCTTTAAAACTGGTGGTTTCGAGCAAGGAAGAAACGCCAATTTTAGAGAATTAAGAAATGATAAAGCTCTAGATACTCCAGTATTTGGTTCGAAATATTGGTATGGAAGAGGGGCAACTTATTTTTTAAATGTGAATTATAGATTTTAAAATATTCCAATGCATGGTGGCGCACTGTTGAAACCACTTTGGAAACTAAAATATAGATTATGAAATTTAACATCAACAAATCGGCTTTTGGCTTCATTTTGATACTATTCATCATGACGGCATGTGTGCAAGATGATGATTTTGGAACACCTGATATTTCATCTGAAGACCCCAATATTCCAAGTAATCAATTAGTTACCTTTAAAGCCGTAAAGTCGCTTTATGAGCAAGCTGTTAATGCTGGAAATTCAACAGCAATTATAAATGACGATGTTTATATTGAAGGCTATGTGATATCATCAGACAAAGCGGGCAATTTTTTCGAAGAGTTAATAATTCAAAACAAAACAGACGATAGCAATCCTGATGCAGACCCAAGATTGGGCTTAAAAATAGATATTAATGTAAGTAGTTTATCTGATACCTATCAAATTGGGCAAAAAGTATATGTTAAGCTCCAAGGATTAACGGTTGGAGAAACAAGTGGTGTGGTAACTATTGGCAAAGGCGATGCGGCCAATGTGGAACAAATTCAACCTGCAGAATATAAAGACATCGTAATACGAACCAATGAGGTTGTGGAGATATCACCTAAAGTATCAGGAATAGCTGAGTTGTCTGAAAATGACGAAAACACATTAGTACAGTTAAACAACATGCAATTGAACCGATTCGAAATGGGAGCAACTTTTGCAAGCGAATCATACGACGAATTTGATGGTTTACGATTGCTTGAAAGTTGCGATTCTGGTATTCAAATCATTATGCAAACCAGTACATTTTCAGATTTTAAAACTTTAATTGTACCACAAGGTCAAGGTACCGTAACAGGAATATTTAGTCGCGATTTTCGAGATGATTTTAACGTCCTTTTGTTAAACACCTCTGCTGATATTAATTTTGAAAGTAATGAGCGTTGCGACCCTTCAGAGTTTAGCTGTGGTATTGCTTCAACAATTGGTTCAGGGAATTTACTTTATGAAGATTTTGAGTCTCAAAGAAACAATAGACCCGTTGAAATTGATGGTTGGACCAATTTTATGGAAACAGGCACTCAGGCTTGGGAAGGCTATTCATCTACATCTTCAAATGCGTCATTAGGTAGATCGGCAAGATTTCAATCGGCAAGTTCGGGCGATGAAAGTAATATTGGATGGTTAATTACACCAGCCATAGATTTAGATGCCCAAGATGGTGAAACCTTAAACTTTAAAACCTCCAACAGTTTAGCAGATAGCAGCTATATGGAAGTGTTATTTTCTTTAGATTGGGATGGTACCGAAGCCAATATCACTTCTGCAACTTGGAGCATATTATCAGACGCTTATGTGGTAAAAGATTCAGATTCTTTTGCGCCTTGGTTTAATTCAGGGAATGTAGATTTATCTTGCCTTTCAGGAACCATTCACATTGCCTTTAAATACACTGGAAGCGGACAAGATACTTTTGACGGTATTTACGAATTAGACGAGATTCGTATTGATTATGTGGAATAGTAAAACTTTAGGGCTACATTTGCGCCAATATTTTTATATATGAGCACATTTGACGCCTTATTTTTTCACTTTTTTCAGTATTATAAATCTAAAAAAAGTAAAAAAGCCAATAGTATTGCAACCTTCTATTTAACACTTCTGCAAAGTAGTTTGCTTTTGTTATTAGGCGTGTTTTTTGCTGGTTTTTTTAAGCAAATGCATGTGCAAACCATGACTTCAGTTAAAGCATGGACCTTATTTGGTTTAGTCGTTATCTTCCTCTATTTTAAAAATTGGATACAATACAGTGGTAAAAAGCGTAAAGTTTTAAACGCCAAAGTGCTTAAAAACAGAAAACTTTATTACAATATTTGGTTGCTATGGTTACTGCCCGTAGTTATTTTGGGGTTAACCTATGTACTCTATCAAGCAACTTAATTACTTTTTAAAAATAGCATAAACTGGAAAGTGGTCGCTGTAACCACCTTTGTACTTTTTGCCTACGTAAGTTCTAAACGGAGAACCTTTAAAAGGGCCCTTAAATAGCTTTAAAAAATCTTCATCAAAAATATTAGCCTTGAAAAACTCAAAACCCTCTTGAGTGCTTTTAAAGAAGTTCGTAGAAATAAGTACCTGATCAAAAATAAACCACTGGCGTTTATGTTTTACGGTACCTCGATTAAACGAACGTAGCGTTTCCATCGGGTTAAATAAATCATAACCATCAACCAAGCGTTTTATACTGTCATTGTTAGGATTGTCGTTAAAATCGCCAATTACAATAATTTTGGCATGTTCATCTTCAAGCCTTAAAGAGCTAATGATATCGCTTACTTTTTCAGAGGATGCCAACCGTTTAAATTCCGTTTCCTTTTGGCCCTCTCTTCTAGACGACCAATGATTCACAATCACATGCACTTTTTCACTATCTAAAATTCCAGAAACCAATAAAACATCGCGTGTATAGTCAGGAGTGCCATCTTCATCTGTTAATGCTATGGTAAATGGTTCAGCATGTAAAACCTTAAAAACCGTTGTGTCGTAAATTAAGCCTACATCAATTCCACGTTCATCTAAAGAATCAAAGTGCACCAAATCATAATTGCAATCTGCCAAATGTTTAGAGGCAATCAATTCTTTAATAACACTATCATTTTCAACCTCTGCTAAACCAACAATAGCGGGATGTTTCCCAGTTTCTCTTCGTCCAATATTAGAAATCGCATACCCTATTTTCCGCAGTTTATTATCCAATCGTTTGGGTGTCCATTTTTTAACCGAAGTCGGTAAAAAATCGGCATCATTGGTTAATTCATCATTTTTTAAATCGAATAAATTCTCAATATTATAAAAAGCCACAGTTTGCATGTCGTGGCGAACGGGAATGTCTTCAAAAGATTCTGTCATAGGTCAAAAATAGGTTTAAAAATATTAAAAATAAAACCACGGCAATTATGTAACTTTGTAGCATGATAGAAAAGAAAGATGTAAGCCTCGAAAGGGCAGTTTTAATCGGTATTATAACTCAAGACCAAGACGAAACTAAACTCAAGGAGTATTTAGACGAGCTGGAGTTTTTAACCTTCACCGCTGGAGGTTATGCCGTAAAACGTTTCACCCAAAAAATGGACAGACCAGATCCTAAAACCTTTATTGGTAGCGGGAAAATGGAGCAAGTACGTGTTTTTGTTGAAGAAAACGATATTACTACCGCTATTTTTGATGACGAATTATCGGCAGCACAAGAGCGTAATATTAGTAAAATACTGGGTATTAAAATATTAGACCGAACCAATTTAATTCTCGATATTTTCGCGCAACGCGCACAAACCAGTTATGCCAGAACACAAGTAGAACTGGCACAATGCGAATATTTACTGCCTCGTTTAAGAGGTATGTGGACTCACCTTGAGCGTCAAAAAGGGGGTATTGGAATGCGCGGACCCGGTGAAACCGAAATTGAAACAGATAGACGTATTGTAAGAGATAAAATATCATTGTTAAAAGAGCGCATCAAAACCATAGATAAACAAATGGCGGTGCAACGCGGTAACCGCGGTAAAATGGTGCGTGTGGCGCTGGTTGGGTATACAAATGTGGGTAAATCTACCCTAATGAATGTGATAAGTAAAAGCGATGTGTTTGCCGAAAATAAACTGTTCGCAACGCTCGATACCACCGTTAGAAAAGTAGTCATTCAAAACCTACCATTTTTATTAAGCGATACCGTAGGGTTTATTAGAAAGCTGCCAACACAATTGGTAGATAGTTTTAAAAGCACTCTAGATGAGGTTCGAGAAGCCGATTTGTTGTTGCACGTTGTTGATATTTCACATCCTAATTTCGAAGAGCACATAGCCTCTGTTGAGAAAATTTTAGGCGAAATAGATAGTGGCGATAAGCCAACCATAATGGTTTTCAACAAAATTGATGCCTACGAAGCAGAACCCTTAGAAGCCGACGATTTAGAAACCGAGCGTACCGAAAAGCACTACTCGCTAGAAGAATGGAAAAGCACATGGATGAGTAAGTTAGGCAACAACGCCCTCTTTATTTCGGCGCTCAACAAACAAAACCTAGAAGACTTTAAAAAACGAGTTTACGACGAGGTTCGCGACATTCATATTACCCGCTTCCCTTACAACCATTTTTTGTACCCCGATTACAATTACGAAGACATGAAGTAATGTCACTTCCAGTGTCTACAATTTAATTCGAGATGTATCGAGAAGTTGGGCGTTACCCTAAACAGGGTCGGGCTTTCTGCTAAAAGTTTTGGCTCGATGCACGCCTCGCCAAAAGCTACCGCGGCAATCCCTAACGCACCTGTTTGCGGTGGGTTATTTTAGTTCTTAGTTTGAAGTTCTTTTGGAGGGTTTGTTTAACGGCTTTGTATATGCGTAGATTAACAAATAATTTTATTCGGAGTTAGGCATTAGTATTCTATGTTTCTTTATTTATTTGTCTTTTCTTCCGTTTTGCTTTTTGTTTTAACCGCTCCGATTTCCGATTGATTTTTTTTTCGTTTTTGAGTCTTATTTATTCAGCTTCAAAGGCTTCAATTGTTTTTTTATCAATACAATTTGTAATATCAACATCATAATTCAAATTTTTTAATTTATACTGAAGACTTTCAAGTTTGCCTTCTTTTTTTATTTTATATAATTCAGAATCTATTTTTGTCCATTCTTTGGTCTCATTATTATAACAAAATACATCTCCTTGATTTGGCTTTTTTAGAACCTTATTAAAATTCTGCGAATAAATATTAGGAGAAAGAAATAATAAGAGTATGGATATAATTGAAATATAATTTTTCATTGTTATTTAGGTTTTGTGAGTATCTGATGCCTAATTTTCATGATATGAAACCGATGTTTTATATCAGAATTCAAACGAATTTATAATTTTTTTCTCACAAAATCAAACTTAATCATTTCACCTTATCCAAAAAAAAGTGCTTCCCAAAAGGAAGCACTTTTTATAAGTTTATAAATGTTTTGGATTAGAACTTGTAGCTCAAACCAAACGTATAGTAAGATTGTAGGTCGTTATCAACGCTATCAAAAGTTTCGCCCGTATTACCTAAGGTATTGATAGAGTAGTTTAAAGCCTCTTGTTTGTTGCTTCTTAAACCAAAATCAAAACCTACACCAATCATTTTCCATAGGGTGTAGCCAAACGAGTTAGACCATGTCCAGTTTGAATAATCTCCAGACTTGTAACTTTGGAAAGCCGATAGGTTTGTTTTAAAGTTTACTGCTCCAATTTGTCTCGTATAATCTGCAACTATTTTAGCACCTAAAGACGATTCGAAAACTGAATCTCCATCAGCAAAAACAAAGTTGTAGTTTAATGGGTGTACCACCACGATTAAATTGGCAATTGGTGTCCAAGTCGCACCAACACCAACATCTAAATAACCTGGGTCGTTAAAGTTATCTAAAAGGGTTGTTCTGTATTCTGCTAAACCAGAAACTGCCAAGTTTTTAGCAATATTTCTTCCGTATAAAGATGAAATATTAAAAACATCAGTAGTTGGGTTAAAACTGTCGTCGTCAGCAGGGTTATCCTTATTGTCTAATTTTACCCAGTTTAAATTGGAAGTTAAGCTGTTTCTCCAGAAAAACTTGTCTTCAATTAAGTTTGCAAAAGCGTTAACAGTAATACCAATGTTTCCAGAAGCATTGTTAGGTGCGCCTTGAGAATACCAGTTGTTGAAGTTTGATAAGCTACCACCAATAGTACCAAATGCACCTTTTCTCCATCCTGGAAGCGCATCAATTTGAGCTTGTAGTGCATTAGCTTCACCTTGTGCAGCATCTGCTATAGCTTGTTTTTCAGCTTTTTGAGCTTGTAATTCTTCTTTTGTTTGTGCGTTTAATGATACAACACTAATACATAATAATGCGAAAAATAATTTTTTCATAATTTAATTTTTGTTAAAAATTTGTGCAAATATAATGTTTAGACGCAATTAACAAAGTTTGGTCACATTAAATTTATTTCTTCTTAAAAAGAGGTACAGAAGAGCATGCTTCGCCATACATAATGGACTTAGCAAGAGGTTTTAGCTTGTTAGAAAGCATGATGTAGGCATTTTGAGGTACGGGTTTGTTAGCGCAACCTTTTATGATGATGGGTTTATCTGCATAGGCAGAAACATCGAGGTTATTTATAATGTCTTGATAAATGGAGGTTTCTAGTTGTTCTAAATCTCCAATAACAACTTTTTTGGCAATCGACTCCAATTGAATACTGAGAAGCATGTAAGCCCAACCTGGAATTATAGCATCACTGCTGCAGGTTAAAGCAACATAACTACCTTCGTATTGGTTCCAATCAAATTCTGAAACTTGCGCTCTAAAATCTTTTTCACGAAGCACAAAACCTTCATACAGCCAATCTTTAATATCAAACAGGATACGTTGCCCTTTAGGATAATAATCCTCAAGATCAATAGTTACTAGTTTACTATTCGCTACGCGATTTACAATTTCGTCTTTCAAGAATATGTAGTTGTTGAGTTGTTTTTTGTTTCGTTGTATTACTGAGTATTGCGACTGAAAACTAAATTACAGCATCCCCAATTCCAACTTAGCTTCTTCACTCATTAAATCTTGAGTCCACGGCGGATCGAAAGTTATTTCAACCTCTGCATCGCGAACATCGTTAAGCGATTTCACTTTTTCCTCAACCTCTAAAGGCAAAGTTTCTGCCACCGGGCAGTTTGGTGTTGTTAATGTCATTAAAATTTTTACGTCGTAATCTTCATTTACAAATACGTCGTAAATTAATCCTAATTCATAAATATCAACAGGAATTTCTGGATCGTAAATCGTTTTAAGTACGTTTACTATTTTTTCGCCTAATGCGGCGGTATCTATGGTTTCACTCATAACTTTTTGTTTATGTGTTTAGTTGTTTGTTGTTTAGCCGAAAGGGTAGTTTTACCATTTTACGACTTAACGCTTCACAACTTCACTAATTAAGTTGTGTTTGGTATGCTATAGCATACATTTTTAATTGTTTTATCATACTCACCAAACCATTAGCTCTGGTTGGCGATAAATGTTCTTTTAAGCCTATTTTATCAATAAAATCGGTATCGGCATCAATAATATCTTTTGGATGCTGATTTGAAAAGGCACGAATTAAAATAGCAATAATACCTTTGGTGATAATCGCATCACTATCGGCTGTAAATAGTATTTTATCGTCTTTCATTTCAGCATGCACCCATACTTTACTTTGGCAACCTTTTATAATATTGCTGTCGGTTTTGTATTGGTCGTCAATTAAGGGTAAATCTTTCCCTAAATCAATCATATATTGGTAACGTTCTTCCCAATCTTCAAACATTGAGAATTCGTCTATAATTTCGTTTTGTATCTCTTCAATACTCATAGGTTCTTTTTTAGTTTTGTTATCTTAAACTCTGTCCTAAGTTTATCTGCATGATTAATATCTAGAAGATTTCGACAGTGCTTAATCTAACATCTAATTCAATGCAAAAATACAATAAGAATTATTGCTATTCAATGTTTTCGACAATTGATAAGATTTCTTTAACTATTGCTTCAATTTCTTTAGGCGGATTGTTATGATCGAAGTTTTTAGATTGATATGTTTTATTGTTTTTTATAATTTGTAAATAGGCAATTTGCGCACCATCAAAGTGATGATTTTCAGATGGTGGTTCAAAATCCTCGAGTTGTTTTACATCTATTTTATGAATTTCTAAAAATAGTTTGTCTTTTAATGATTCGGGGAATGATTTAATTTCTGGAGTGCCTCCTCTTTGTCTGTTTATTGAAACGCTATCATTTTCCAATTTAACTTCAAAATAAGAACCTCTACTACTTGCGTTATAAACTACACTCATTTGTTCTTGATTTAAATGGGTAGAGCAATCTTGGTTTACTAGGAGTATGGATAAAAGGATGAATATAGTTTTCATGAGATGCATTAAGTTTAGTTTAATAATACAAAAAAGACGCCAAAATAGGCGTCTTTTTAATTATCTTATATAATATTTTTTATGGAAGCATGCTTTCTCTTGCACCGCCAGGAGCAAAAATAGCACGCATTCTTTCTTTCTGACCTTCAGAGAACATATACATACAAGCATCATCAACATAATCCATGTAATTCATTGTCATATCGTTTGATCGACAATTAACAGTTGGATATGACGGACATCCATAATTTGGTCCATCTGATGACGGTGTGTCAGAAACAAAATCGTCTCGCTTACACCTGCCATCTCCCCAGATATGACGTAAATTTAAATAGTGCCCAACTTCGTGTGTCATGGTTCTGCCTTTATCAAACGGTGCAGAAACGTAGCCTGTAGTACCAAAGTATTGCGGAGAACACACTACACCATCAGTAGATAAATTACCACCTGGGAATTGCGCATAACCTAAAATTCCGCCACCAATATTACACACCCAAATGTTTAAATGCGTTTCTGGATTTACCGGAGGATAAGCACTCTTAACTGCATTATTTGTACCCCAAGAGGTTGTTGAGCTAGCATGTCTGAAAGTATTCGCCAGTGTAAATGTAATCTCGCTATCTGCAGCAACACCAGAGAATTCGGCAGGTGCTTGATTTACATCGTTGTTTGCTTTTCTGAAATCGTCGTTTAAAACGGCAATTTGCGATGCTATTTGAGCATTACTAATATTTTCATTGGAGTTGCTGTAAACCACAATAACGTTTACAGGAATGTTAATAACGCCTAAGTTATCTGGTGTTGGCTCTTCGCCGCCACCGCCTCCGCCGTTTCCATTTCCGGGTTTAGTTGGTTTTCCTTTAGCAGCAATAAAACTTCTTGTGTGATACTCAACGTCATACATCTTTTTTTCAAGACCAGGATTCGCATCAAGTTGTTTGTTTAAAACATGCATGGTATGACATGTTTTTACCTTGTTCTTACTATTAAGTGATTTTGAAACGAGGTCGTCAGAAGTGTCTGTGTAAACAAAAAAGTCGCTCATGTCGACTTTTACAGATTGGTCCTCAATAATTTCATTTTTGTCATCATCACAAGCTGTGAATAGTAAGGCTATGGCAGCCATACCTAAAAGAATTTTTTTCATTTTTATTAATTATTTTGAATTAGTCGATGCTGAAGATAAAATTATTTTGCATTATTTCTAATAAATTGACAAAAAACTTGTTAATTATTCGACAAAATGCATCATCGTGTTATATAATTAACAAAATGAACTATTCAAATTTATTGAAATGACATTAAAAAAGATAGGACAGATAATTTAAGAAAGCATCATTTTAGCTTTCTTAACACCTTCAACTAAGGCATCAATTTCTGCTTTTGTATTGTAAAATGAAAATGAAGCCCGAATTGTTCCTGGAATTTTATAGAAATCCATAATAGGTTGTGCACAATGGTGACCTGTTCTTACGGCAATTCCGAGTTTGTCCAGAATAGTCCCTACATCGTATGGATGAATACCTTCTAGATTAAATGAGATAACGGACGTTTTATGTTTTGATGTGCCGTAGATTTTTAAACCTTCAATAGCTAAAAGTTGCGCAGTGCCATATTCTAGTAACTCGTTTTCATAAGCTGCAATAGCATCGAAACCAATAGCATTCATATAATCTAAAGCGGCTCCAAAGGCAATGCCTCCACAGATGTTAGGCGTGCCTGCTTCAAATTTATGTGGTAAATCGGCGTAAGTTGTTTTCTCGAAGGTAACTTCGGCAATCATTTCGCCACCTCCTTGGTATGGCGGTAATTTTTTAAGCCATGATTCTTTTCCATAAAGCATGCCTACACCAGTTGGTCCACATACTTTGTGTGCTGAGGTTACGTAGAAATCGGCGTCTAAGGCTTGCACATCGGGTTTTATATGCGGACAAGATTGTGCGCCATCAATTAATACAGCCGCACCTACTTTATGCGCTTCGTCAATAATGTGTTCAATAGGATTTACTGTTCCTAACGCGTTTGAAACGTGGTTTACAAAAACAAGCTTGGTGTTTTTTGAAAGTAAGTTGTTGTAAGCTTCAATTTCCAATTCCCCTTCAAGGTTCATAGGAATAACTTTTAAAGTAGCACCTGTACGCTCGCATAACATTTGCCAAGGGACAATATTACTGTGATGTTCTAGCGCTGAAACGATTATCTCGTCTCCTTTTTTTAATAACGATGTGAATCCGTTTGCTACTAAATTAATACTATGTGTTGTACCCGAAGTAAAAATAATTTCGTGTAAAAACTTAGCATTAAAATGGGTTTGTATTTTTTTACGTGATTGCTCGTATAAATCTGTTGCTTCTTGACTTAAGGTGTGCACACCTCGATGTATGTTGGCATTGTAATTTGAATAGTAATCTACAATAACATCAATAACTAGTTTTGGGGTTTGCGATGTTGCAGCATTATCAAAATACACCAATGGTTTGCCATTTACTTTTCGAGAAAGAATGGGAAAATCTTTTCTTATGTCTTCTACATTAAACATGGCTGATAGGTCTAGCCCCGATAGAAACGGCATCCTTTTTTTATGTTTGACGCTTGAACTGCGCTTAGGGTGACATAAAAAAAGATACAGTGGATAGCGGGATTAAGCTTCAAATAAATTAATTATAAATCGAACCCAATATTTACGCCTAATTTTTTAGCGATAATTTTGGTGATACGTTGTTTTATTTCTGGAATTTTAACAGACTCTAATACATTATTACTAAAGGCAAACATTAAAAGTGCTTTGGCTTCTTTTTCTGGAATACCGCGCGAACGCATGTAAAACATAGCACTTTCGTCTAATTGCCCGATGGTACATCCGTGAGAACATTTTACATCGTCTGCAAAAATTTCGAGTTGTGGTTTAGTGTTTATAGAGGCTTTATCGCTTATTAAAATGTTGTTGTTTGCTTGAAATGCATTAGTTTTTTGGGCTTCTTTTTCAACAACAACTTTACCGTTAAAAACGCCTGTTGAATTATCGTCAAAAATACCTTTGTAATCTTGATGGCTTTCGCAATTTGGCTCGATATGATGTACCAAAGTATTGTGGTCTACATGCTGTTTATCGCCAATAATGGTGATGCCTTTTAGCGTAGAATCAATACGTTCGCCTTCTTGATAAAAGTTTAGATTGTTACGCGTTAATTTCCCACCAAATGAAAAAGTATGCACCGATGCAATACTTTCTCTCCTTTGTTTGATAAATGTATTATCTATTAAAGAGGCTTTTTTACTATCGTTTTGAATCTTGTAATAATCTACAATAGCACGTTTGTTTGTAAAAATCTCGGTAACGCTATTGGTTAAAACAGGATTGTCTGTTAAACTTTGATGGCGCTCGATAATTTGCACATGCGAATTCTCTTCAACTACTATTAAATTACGTGGCTGTAACATGGTAGCCGACTCGTTTCCTGTTGAAAAGTGTAGAATTTGAATTGGTTTTTCTACAATTTTGTTTTTAGGAATATGAATGTAGGCACCTTCGTTTGAAAATGCTGTATTTAATGAAGTTAAACTGTCTTTTTCGGCTATTTTATTGAAATAATTTTTAATAACCAATTGGTATTTTGGTTTATTTAAAGCAGACGACATGAGGCAAACATCTAAACCATCGTGCGTGGTTTGCGATAAATGCGATGAATATTTACCGTCGATAAAAATGATTTTATAAGAATCGATATCGTGGATGAAATAGGGCTTAATATCCTTATAGTCTAGTGTGTTTTCTTGTTTAGGGAATACGCTGTAATCTTCTTTTAAAATTGCATTTAATGAGGTGTATTTCCAAGCTTCTTCCTTTTTAGAAGGAAAGCCTTTTTCTTCAAACACTTTTATAGCTTCAGATCGAACATCATGCACGTAGGCATCAACATCCACACGATTTTCGAATGCTAGAAATGATGATACTAATTTTTCTTTTAAATCCATTCTTTTGAGTTGAAATGTTTAAAAGTTAGAAAGTAAAAAGTTAATTTGAAGCAACTTTAAAACTTTATAACTTTTTACTTTTTAACTGATTTTTTACGCGTTTATTTCTTCTTTAATCCAGTCGTATCCTTTTTCCTCAAGTTCGTGCGCTAATTCTTTACCACCAGATTTTACAATGCGTCCGTTGTATAAAACATGTACAAAGTCTGGAATGATGTAATCTAATAAGCGTTGGTAATGTGTAATAACAACTACAGCATTATCTTTACTTTTTAGTTTGTTTACACCGTTAGCCACAATACGAAGCGCATCGATATCTAAACCAGAATCTGTTTCGTCAAGAATAGCTAGTTTAGGTTCAAGCATTGCCATTTGGAAAATCTCATTTCGCTTTTTCTCTCCTCCTGAAAACCCTTCGTTTAAAGAACGCGATAAAAATTTTCTATCAATTTCTAATAGCTCTGATTTCTCACGGATTAATTTCAACATGTCTTTAGCAGGCATATCTTCTAACCCTTTTGCTTTTCGAGTTTCGTTGATAGCAGTTTTCATGAAGTTGGTTACTGAAACACCAGGAATTTCAATAGGATATTGGAAGGATAAAAACACGCCTTTATGTGCACGTTCTTCAGCAGCTAATTCTTCAATATCTTCGCCTTCAAACGTGATACTTCCTTTGGTGACCTCGTAATCTTCTCTTCCTGCAATAACTGCCGCTAGTGTACTTTTACCAGAACCGTTTGGCCCCATAATGGCATGCACTTCACCAGGTTTCACTTCAAGGTTTACACCTCTTAAAATGCTTTTATCTTCAACACTTGCGTGTAAGTTTTCTATTTTTAACATACTATTCACTTCCTAATTTAATAACATTATTTTCTTCTGTTGAAGCCGGTGAAACATCTAATATTTCTAATATTTCCACCTTGTTTTCCCAGAGAATTTTTTCGTCTTTTTGATTTGTAACTTTACCTCGTATTTCAACATTAACCATATCGGTTGGTGCAGATTTATATTCTTCAACTTGTTTTTGAAGTTCCTCCAATTTGTCGGTGATTAAAACGCCATAAATCTCAGATTTTGTTTGTAAAACTGCAGCACCATCATAATACACAAAAGAACCTTTTAAATGCATTAATCCGTTACTTGGTTTTGTATTTTCTTCTGTTGAAGAATTAAGGGTTTCTTGTGTTTCAGATTTAGAATCGTTTTTACAGCTTACAAATACTGAAACGCTTAAAAGTAGAATGATTAATTTTTTCATTTTGAATTCTAATATATTATCCGACACTTCCTTCTAAACTTATTTCTAATAATTTTTGAGCTTCTACAGCAAATTCCATTGGGAGTTTATTTAAAACATCTTTACTGAAACCATTAACAATTAAGGCAATTGCTTTTTCAGTATCAATACCACGTTGATTACAATAAAAAATTTGGTCTTCACCAATTTTACTTGTAGTCGCTTCGTGTTCTATTTTTGCTGTTTTATTTTTAGCTTCTATGTATGGAAAAGTATGTGCTCCGCAGGCATTACCCATAAGTAAACTATCGCATTGCGAGAAGTTACGGGCGTTATCTGCTCTGGAGTTTATTTGCACCAATCCGCGGTAAGAATTCTGTGATTTTCCAGCTGAAATACCTTTAGATATGATTGTAGACTTTGTGTTTTTACCCAAATGAATCATTTTGGTTCCAGTATCGGCTTGCTGATAATTGTTAGTAACCGCAATAGAATAAAATTCACCTACTGAATTATCACCTTTCAAAATACAAGATGGGTACTTCCAAGTTACAGCGCTTCCAGTTTCTACCTGCGTCCATGAAATTTTAGCATTTTTCTCGCAAATTCCGCGTTTTGTTACAAAGTTGTATACACCACCTTTACCTTCAGCATTTCCAGGATACCAGTTTTGTACGGTTGAGTATTTTATTTCGGCATCATCTAAAGCAATTAATTCTACAACCGCAGCATGTAATTGGTTTTCATCACGACTTGGAGCTGTACAGCCTTCCAAATAACTTACGTAACTGCCTTCATCAGCAATAACAAGTGTTCTTTCAAACTGACCGGTGCCAGCTTGATTAATTCTAAAGTAGGTTGATAATTCCATAGGACAATGCACGCCTTTTGGAATGTAACAGAAACTACCATCACTAAAAACTGCAGAGTTTAAAGCTGCGTAGAAGTTGTCTTTTTGCGGAACCACAGTTCCTAAATATTTTTTCACAAGTTCTGGATGCTCTTTAATGGCTTCAGAAATACTCATAAAAATAATACCTTTTTCTCCTAGAGTTTTCTTGAAAGTTGTAGCTACAGAAACAGAATCTACAACCACATCCATGGCGACACCAGCTAATTTTTTCTGTTCATCTAGGGAAATACCTAATTTCTCGAAAGTTGCTAACAATTCTGGATCAACTTCGTCAATACTATCGTATTTTGGCTTGCTATTAGGTGCAGAATAATACGATATGGCTTGAAAATCTGGCTTTTTATATTTTACGTTTGCCCATTCTGGTTCGGTCATTTCTTGCCAAACTCTAAAGGCTTCCAATCTCCAATCGGTCATCCATTGTGGCTCTTCTTTCTTTTTAGAAATTGCGCGCACAATATCTTCATTTAAGCCATTAGGAAATGTGTCTGATTCAATATCTGTGTAAAAACCGTATTCGTATTCTTTGGTTTTTAATTCTTCGCGTAAATCATCTTCGGTATACTTCGACATAATACTTTCTTTTTTATAATGAAAATGATTCGCCACAACCGCAAGTACGGTTGGCATTAGGATTGTTAAACACAAAGCCTGTGCCGTTTAATCCTCCTGAATATTCTAAAGTTGTGCCAATTAGGTATAGAAAACTTTTTTTATCCACTATGATTTTAACGCCATTGTCTTCAAATACTTTATCACCATCTTGTTGTTCTTTATCAAATTTTAAATCATAAGATAAACCAGAACAACCGCCACTTTTTACACCTACTCGAACATAATCAGTAGTTGCATTGTAGCCATCATCAGTCATAAGCTCTATCACCTTCTTTTTAGCTGTTTCAGAGACTTTTATCATATTTCTTTTTTTATTAAATTTAGTTTGAATTAATAATTTTTATTAAGACAGTTTCTAAATAGAGCACAAATATACAATATAAGTCAGTGAAATTCGAATAACCTAACATTATATTAATATATCGCTTTATAGGTTTTTCTTATTTAATTAATAAGTATTTAATTAAGGAAAGAAATCTTTTGGTAAGTTGAATGTTTCGAAGGGTTTAGGCGGTTCTTCTCTTGTAAGGAAACGAAGTAGATTTTTTATTTTCTTTTTGAGAAATAGGAGTTATAGAGCCGTCATTTTCAAACTTAAAATAGCCTTTGCAGCACTTGCATATCAGTTCTGGAGTATTCGCGTTTGCTTGTTTCAAACGAAAATAATTATGTCCGTAGGCCGAACAGAACATGTTAGATGTTATGTGTTTGCTCATTAATTGACTCTTAACTCGGGAACAATTTATACAAAATCAAATAAAAAACTGTTTAAAAACGTATTTTTTCGATGAAATACATTCAATTATGTAGTATTATTCTTTAATTATTTACAAATTCAGTATCAGAAAGGGATAGAAGGAAGGCTTTTAAATCTGCTTTATCTTCTGTAGTAAGTTGAACACCGCCTTGATTTACTTTTTTCATTAGCGGATCTATTGTTGAAGAATTTTTCAGACCCTCACTGTAATGATTTATCACATCGTCTAAAGTTGCAAATCGTCCATCATGCATATATGGTGCGGTAAAGGCTAAGTTTCGTAATGAAGGTGATTTAAATTTGCCGTTATCAGCAGGGTCTCCTGTTACTGCTCCTAAGCCTAAATCTGTAAACGTATGGTCTAAACCGTTGTTGTGAAATGCATTATCTGTCCATAGTGGGTTTTTATCACTGCCATGGCAATGAAAACAATCGCCTCTGGCTTCATCCATAAAAATATTAAAACCATTCAATTCTTCAGAAGTTAAATTGGTTTGACCCAAAAGATATTGATCGAATTTTGAATTTGCAGAAATTAAGGTGCGTTCAAATTGGGCTATGGCTTTCGTTACTAAATTCGAATCTATTTTAGTGGTTCCAAAAGCATCTTCAAATAAGCTAGGATATTCATTATGTTGTTGAAGTTTTAATTCAACATCAATCCACGTACTATTCATTTCAATTGGGTCTGCAACTGGCACCAGCGCTTGATGTTCTAAACTAAAGGTGTTTCCATCCCAAAAAAACTTTTCGTCATAATTCCACGCCAAGTTAAAAAGTGGCATGGTATTGCGGTTGCCGAATTCACCATTTATGCCATCGCTGAACTTTCGCGTATCGCTAAATGCATTTTCAGGGGCATGACAATCGGCACAAGATTGGGTATTATCGCCAGATAGTATAGGGTCGAAGAATAATTTTTTGCCCAATGCAACGCCCTCAACAGTCATTGGATTATCTAATGGAATTACGGGGGCTAATATATTGTCTTGAAATAGTTTTGGAATTTCAAGTTGATAAGGTGTGGCTACATATTGGTCTACAGACTCGTTTTCGCATGAAAAACAAGCCAACAGAATTAATATGATATGTAGTTTCCATAGCCTCAAAACAATGTGGTTTTAATTAATAGACTTTAAACTAAACACGCTCAAACCGTTTTCATACATCAAAATTTGAGCATCGGCATTTGGCATAAGCATTTGGTTTAATTCATTTAAATTCCAGGTGTTTGGGTTTTTGAACCATTCGGCAATATTCATTTCAATATTAAAGGTAGTATTGTTGGTTATCGTAACCGCTCCTAAATCAACTGCGAAAAACGTATCCTGTGGGAATGTTGGATTATCTCCTGGGTTTTCGGCAGCTCGAATGGCATGATAATTAAAACCTTGTTCTTGATTTGAAGTATTTATAAACTTGCCTTCGAATTGCATGTAATGATAACCGCCTCCTAATGCTGCTGGCACATTCCATGAGGCTGAATTTAAATCTTGATAATTACCAGCATTATCTTCATTATTAAAGCCAAATGTAAACGAAACTTTGGAATAAGATCCCAATTCAATAGGTGTTGGTGATGTAAAAGTTAAATTTTGATTGTTAGTTACATCTACCAGATTATAGCCTTGTAATTCTATTTTATTTCCGTCCGGTTTATAGAATGTAACTTTTGAAATAAGATAGCGAAGTCTTTCAATACTCAATTGAGTTCCAAATGCATTCGTGAATTTAATGGTATTAAAATCTGCGTTTGACACTAAGTTTCCGTCCCAATGATGACTAAAACTTAAGGTAATAGTGGCTTGAGATATCTTGTCATCCTGATCTTCACTACACGATAAAAATGTTAAACAAGAAATTAAAAAAACGAATACTAATTTTTTCATTCTTCTATTTTTATAATCAGTAAGTCTGAAAACCCTTTGTTTTCTTCAATATCAAAATTAGAACTGTTAGAGTCTCCAACAGCAATGATGCTTTGGTTGTCGAGTTCAACAGCATCATAAGTAAAATCAATTTCTGACCCACCTACAGATTTTTGCCAAAATAATTTTCCGTTGGTATCCACTTTTATGACCCAGGCATCGTTCTGCCCATTATTATTGGTCAAGTCTCCATCCAGACTTCTTGAACTTCCAGAAATAATAAAATGATCATCTTGAGTTTTTGATATAGATCTAGCCACATCGAAACTACTTCCGCCAAAGGTTTTTTCCCAAATGAGGTCACCGATAGGAGAAATTTTTATGGCCCACAAATCTGCAGCACCAGCATTTATTGAAACGTCTAAATCGTTACTTCTAGTATCGCCAACAATAATGAAATTTCCATCGTTTGTATTAACAATGCTTCGCGCTTCTTCAGATTGAGAGCCTCCAAAATTCTTATCCCAAAGTAGGTCTCCGGTATCTGAAATTTTCAATACCCAAAAATCGTAGGTGCCTTTGTTATTGCTGATATCGACGTCTCCACTGTCAGAAGACCCTATAATTATATACCCACTATCACTGGTTTGAATAGCATCATACGGGGTGTCTGTAAAGGTGCCACCAAAGTATCTGCTCCATTGTAAATCGCCAGAAGCGTTTATTTTAATTACCCAATAATCACCACCAGCATGCCTTTTATAAAATGAAGATTTACTATTTCCTTCACCATTTGAGGCAGAAACATCGAGAACACCAGTAAGCAGAAAACCGCCATCATGACTTTGAATTATGGATAGTCCAATATCTGCTCCTAGATACCCAAATGATTTTTGCCAAAGTAAGTTTCCGCTAGCATCTATCCTTGAAACCCAAAAATCTTGAGCGCCATTATTTTCGGTAATATCGCCGTCCAAACTTTTACTAAAACCAATAATGGCGTAACCACCATCTGAAGTTTGTATAATATCGTTTCCTCTATCATCATCACTTCCACCATAGGTTTTTTGCCATTGCAACGCATCGTTTTGGTCGAATTTTAGAACCCAATAATCAAAAGAAGTATTGGTTTTATTGTTCAAATCTCCATCCATACTTTGCGCATAACCTAAAATAGCATAGCCACCATCTCGAGTGTTTATAACCGCTTGACCGCTTTCATTTTGAGTGCCACCAACAGTTTTGACAAAATCTATTTCGACAGATTTTGGGATGTTATTTTGATTATCGTCTTTTTTTGAACAGTTTAAAAAGAAGAAGCATAACGAAACAACTTTTAGGGCGAATATGTGTTTCTTTAAATAGATATACATTTTGGGACGGCGTTAATCACTCTTTCTTATGATGAATAAGCCTCGATCGATATCGCTAATAATAATGTTCCCGCTTGAGAAATACGGATAAACATTCCAAGCCCCATTAAACTCGGTAGCATTATTAGTCGGGTAGGTGTCGAAGTATCCAATTTCTGTGAATGAACTATTGCCTATTTGAGAAATATCTAGCATACGTACACCTGCTCTATAACTCGCATAGAAATAGGTGTTATTTTTAACATATCCGTTGTGGTCTATAGCTTCGGTTGGACCGAGGTAATCAAAATGAAAAACTGGATTATCTAAATCTGTAAAATCAAAAACGATGGTTCGTGTGTTGGTGCCAACTCTAATTTCATCTAATTCATCTCCAAGAATAAAGTATTTCATATCTTCTGTAAACCAACCTTGATGGGCATACCATACGTTATTATAACTTATAGTTGATATAATTTGTGGGTTTGCTTTATCTGAGACATCTGCAATAACCACTTCGTTTTCATTGCTTCCAATTAAAATTTCCTTGCCTGTGTAATCTGCATCAGGGCCATTATAGGTTGCCACTTGTGCGTCATGCGAATAGCCACCTTCTTTAAAACCACCTTCTGCTACTGGAGCTTTTGGGTTTGAAATATTAATGAAGATTGGGCCACCAAGGTAAGTGGAGCTTCTATTAGCGCCAACTATATACGCATAACCACTATCTTCGTTAATGACGATGTTATGTGCTTTTCCGAATTCAGTAAAATGTGTGTCAACTGTAAAAGTTTCAGGTGGGTTTGCTACATTTCTTAATCTTGTTAAATCGAAAACTTGCAACCCGTGATCGTCATTACAAGTAGGGTCGCCAAAACTACAATCTGCTACAATAAATGCATGATCTTTGTATACTTTTACATCTCGCCAAGGGCTAGTTGTAGTTGCAGTAGGTAAATTTCCTAAATATACAGGCTGGTAAGGGTTACTAATATCAATAAACACTGTGTTATGGCTTGTTGCCATTAGCGCATACTCTTTTCCTGTAGTTTGGTCTGTCCATCCCCAACAATCATTTCCGGCTGATGCTCCAAAAGTTGATAATGGTATGTTTGCAATTAAATCATAGCCATTGCATGGGTAAATATCTGCAAATCCGTTTTCACATTTTGCTACAGGCGTATTGGGATCTACATAATCATCATCACATAAATTACCAATACCATCATTATCATCATCATCTTGATCTGGATTTGCTACCAACGGGCAATTGTCATCTACATCTAAAACACCGTCATCATCATCGTCATTATCATCGCATGTATTTCCAACGCCATTGTCATCGTCATCTTCTTGATTAGGGTTGGAAATTAACGGGCAATTGTCTATGCTATCTTCAATGCCATCATTGTCTGTATCAACAATAGTGGGTAGTTCTACGGGTTCGTCGTCGCAAGATTGAACAATAAAAAACAGAAAGCAAATGAAGCAGATGCTATAAATAGGGCGTAAAATTTTCATAGTAAATTTTGAAATTATAACTAAATAGATTTAGTTTTAGTATAAAGATAGTAAAAACAAAAATAGCTTCTTATTTTTGCCAAATGATAGAAGATAAAAATCAACAGAGAACAAAGTTAAGTGATTTAGGCGAATTTGGATTAATTGATCATTTAACTAAAAATTTTAAAGTGAAACAGAAGTCGACTGTAAAAAGTATTGGCGACGATGCTGCGGTTTTAAATTTTGAAAACAAAAAGATTGTAGTAACAACCGATTTGTTGGTAGAAGGTGTGCATTTTGATTTGAGTTATATGCCCTTGAAGCATTTAGGATATAAAGCGGTAATTGTAAATCTGTCTGATGTTTATGCAATGAATGCTAAAGCAACACAAATTACAGTTTCTATTGCGGTTTCAAATAGGTTTCCATTGGAAGCGTTGGAAGATTTATATGCTGGTATTGAGACTGCTGCAAATATTTATGATATTGATGTTGTTGGAGGTGATACCACATCTTCTACCAAAGGTTTATTGATTTCAGTTACGGCAATTGGTGAGGTTGAAACCGATGATGTCGTTTACAGAAGTGGAGCCAAGCCAAACGATTTGCTAGTAGTAACCGGTGATTTGGGTGCAGCATATATGGGGCTTCAAATATTAGAACGCGAAAAAGAAGTTTATAAAGTAAATCCGAATAATCAACCAGACTTAGAGCCTTATAGTTATATTATTGAGAGGCAGTTAAAACCAGAAGCAAGAAAAGATATTATAAAGTTGTTTAAAGATTTAGAAGTTAAACCTTCATCTATGATTGATGTCAGTGATGGTTTGTCTTCTGAAATAATACATATATGTAAACAGAGTAAAGTGGGTTGCGATTTATATGAAGAAAAAATACCGTTAGATCCTCAAGTAATTTCTACTTGTGAGGAGTTTAATATAGACAGTACAACTGTGGCATTAAATGGGGGTGAGGACTATGAATTGCTTTTTACTATTTCGCAAGATGATTATCCAAAAATAAAAGCAAATCCTAATTTATCTGTTATTGGCTATGTTAAAGAAGAAAAGGAGGGCGTACATTTAGTAACACGTGCAGATACACGCATTCCGATAAAGGCACAAGGTTGGAAAAATTTTAACGATTAAGCAATAAGTAACCTTGGTTCTTTAGGCGTGTTTTTATTTTGCTTTTTACTTATTCTAAGAATGCGTTTGTGGTGAATGCGTTCTAAAACGTCGTTAATTTCTTTAAATTTTGGAGTCAATTCTACTAAGTTACCGTTGCTACTAGTAGTTAGTTCCTTTTTACAGTTTTTACAAGTGTATTCTTTTACATGATATGTAACATTTCGAGTTACTTTGTAATCATGTCCAAACACCATACAATGAATGTTTTTCATGTGCTAATCATATTAATTTGTTTTAGAGAGAAAGCTAAAAGTATTAAAAACCAACTTATTATGTTCATAAGTAGTTAATAAATCGACGAAACGAAAGATTTTTTCTTTAAACGATCAGTTTTCGTAGTATGTATCCGCTCTAAAATGCTATTTATTTCTTTAAACATGGGCGTAAGCTTTGTAAGTTTACCATTGCTATTGGTTGTTACCTCTTTTTTACAATGCTTACAATTGTATTCTTTTACATGATTAGTCACCTTTCTAGTAATCTGATAATTATGCCCAAAAAAACGGCAATAAATGCTCGGAATAAATTTTGGATTGTTAGTAGGTTTTTTCATGTTACTCTAAATTCGGTGCATAAATTTAAAAATAAAATTGGATATTTCGACAAAAAGTAATTATTTTTCGATGAAATGCACGATATGACGTAAGAATTCATCTTTATTTTCAATATGACTCATGTGTCCGTCTGGAAATTCTACCCATTCAACATCTAAGGCTTTTGTTTGATCTTTTAAACTTTTGTAATCTAAAACAGGATCTTTTTTTCCAACAATTAGCATTTTTTTACAAGGTAGTTTTCGTAAAAGTTCAGTACGGTTTTTTCGAATTTTCATACCCTCAAGTGCAGCTACAATACCTTGCAAGGGCGTTAGTTGCGCTTCTTGAATAACACCTTTTATTTTCTCAGCATATATAGTTCTGTTCTTTGGCCTGAACAAGTTGGTAATTGCTATTCTAATAAAAGTTTTATGATTTTGTTTTACGGCCAAAATAGCTCGGTCTCTGTTTGCTTTTTTTTCTAAAGTATCATCTTCTGCGGTAGAATTCATTAAACATAATCCATTTATTGCATCTGGGTATTGTTCCGCGAAAGCGAGCGTAACATAGCCACCCATGGAATGACCAATAAAAGTTGAATGTTTGATTTTCAGATGTTCGAGAACAGCATTAACAACTTCGGCCATGAGTTCCATAGTATGCACATAACCCAAACAGCCAGTTTTACCGTGACCCAATAAATCAATACAAATAACTCGGTTTGTTTTTGAAAGGGGTTTTATGAACGGTTCCCACATGGATGCGTTTTCCAAAAAACCATGAAGTAATACTATAACGTTTCCACTACCATGGTCTGTGTAAAAAACGCTAATACCTTTGTGGGTTAAATACATGTTCATTTTATCTTTGGCAAAGATAAATTATGCATTTAAATAAACTAAGATTTAACCTTTTTAATGGCAGTAAAAGCTTTATCGACAAATTCATCTTCAACTAAAATGGTAAACTCGTTGGTGGTTGATAATACTTCATACAAGACGATGCCTTCCCAAGCTAATCGTTTAAAGAAGTGATAATATAATCCTGCTATTTTAGAGTTGTCTTGCGGAAGATTAATGCTAATTGCAGATAAATTTTCTTGTACGGCAATGAAAGTTTCGTTTTTTAGATGCTGTTTTACAAAATCGTTCAAACTATTAGAAACTACAATGTTACTCTCGTGAATTCCTCGTGTAAAAGCATAAAAAAGTTTATCTTCTTTATTTATGCGTTCTAAAATTTTAGCGTGATTATCAATTAATGTTGCAGAGTTTTTTACAGTAAAATCGGTAAGATTAGAGCGCACGGTGATGTCTCCAAGATTTTGTATAACACGCTTCATCTTAATTGAGTTCCCTAAAGTTGCGGGAGGGTTATAGCGCCTCAAGGCCATCATTATAGCTCCTGGTTTGACCTCCTTCTTCAGCATATCGCTAATGGGCTCTACAAGTTCTATGGCGAGTGCACTAAAATTAATAATATTTCTAGATAAGGCTTCTTCTAGATAAGGTTGCGAGATTAAAATGTCTTCTACACAATTGGAAACAGTTTTCATGTGCCTGATTATTAAGTGTTAACTATTTAACAATTTGTGTAAAAATAACTCTTTTTTTTAAAAAACATCGTTGTTAACTAAATGAGTTATAGTTTTGTAGCAGAAAATAAACAAAATAGAACGCATTTTTTAATAAAAGCGAACGAAATAAATAGGTTTTTAAATGAAAGTATTAAAGTTTGGTGGTACATCTGTTGGGTCTGTTGAAAGCATGTTTAATGTTAAACAAATCATTAACGACCAGCAGAAAAAAATAGTGGTGCTTTCAGCCATGTCTGGAACTACAAATCAATTGGTTGCCATAGCTCAAGATATTAAATCTGGTCAGCCTAATGCTACCATTGATAAAATTAACGTGCTGCATGAAAAATATTTTGTTACCATTGATAATTTATTATCTGATCATGCTTTAAATACCAGCGTTAAAAGTTATGTATCTGGTGTTTTTGAATTATTGGTTAATAGCACTAATGAGGCATATACTGAAACTCTAGAAAATAGAATTTTAGCGCAAGGAGAATTGCTTTCAACTTATATGTTTAATAGTTATTTAAAGCAAGAAGGTATAAAATCTGCATTACTGCCCGCTCTAGATTTTATGCGTATTGATGGTTTTAAAGAACCAGATTTAGACTATATAAAATCAAATTTTAAAACTGTTATTGAAAACGCTGAAGATTCAGAAATTTATATCACACAAGGTTTTATTTGTTTAGATGATGAAGGAAATATTTCAAACCTTCAACGCGGTGGAAGCGATTATACAGCAACTATTATTGGTGCTGCAATTAAAGCTGAAGAGGTTCAAATTTGGACAGATATTGATGGAATGCATAATAATGATCCAAGATATGTTGAAAACACAAGTGCTATTTCAAACCTGTCTTTTGAAGAAGCTGCGGAGTTAGCATATTTTGGCGCCAAAATATTACACCCACAAACGGTTACTCCTGTAAGAGCAGATAATATACCTGTGCGTTTAAAAAACACCATGAATCCGGAGGCTTACGGTACATTAATTTCAAACGAAACGTCAACTAACGGGGTTAAGGCTATTGCTGCAAAAGATAATATTACCGCTATAAAAATTAAATCGGCGCGCATGTTGCAAGCCCATGGTTTCTTAAGAAAAGTATTCGAAATTTTTGAAATTTATAAAACCTCTATCGATATGATTACCACATCGGAGGTTGCAGTTTCTTTGACTATAGATGATGACAGAAATCTAGATAAAATTTTAGTTGAACTTGAAAAAATAGCAACAATTGAGGTAGACAAAAACCAAAGTATTGTTTGTCTTGTAGGTCATTCGGTTGTTAACCATCAGGATACTTACAAATTGTTCCAGATTTTACAAGATGTTAAAATCAGGATGATTTCTTATGGAGGAAGTAATAATAACATTTCTTTATTAATCGACACAAAGCATAAAATTAATACGCTACAAAAACTAAACAATTATTTATTTGAATTAGTCACTCTGTAAATTATAATATTAGTGTTTATAGCAAGAAGGGGTTTTTTTAAAAAACCCCTTCTACTTTTTTTAAGTATTCATAATTGATTCAATCTCGTCTATTTCAATGGGGATGTTCTTCATTAAATTAATTGGTTCTCCTGATTTTTGGATTACAACATCATCTTCTAGCCTTATACCAAAGCCTTCATCAGGAATATAAATACCAGGCTCCACGGTAAACACCATATTAGCTTGCATAGGCTCGGTTAAAATACCATAGTCATGGGTGTCTAAACCCATATGATGACTCGTGCCATGCATAAAATACTTTTTGTAAGCAGGCCATTCTTTATCTTCATTTTGAACATCAGCTTTGTCTAAAAGTTTTAAATTGAGTAATTCCGAAGTCATTAGTTTTCCAACTTCCACATGATATTGAGCCCAATCGGTTCCTGAAACAAGCATTTTTGTAGCTTCGTTTTTTACTTTTAATACGGCATTGTATACTGCTTTTTGTCTTTCAGAAAAACGGCCAGATACAGGAATAGTACGAGTCATATCGCTAGAATAATTTGCATATTCTGCACCAACGTCTAATAAAATTAAATCTCCACTTTGGCATTGCTGATTGTTTTCAACATAATGTAAAACGTTGGCATTATTACCTGAGGCCACAATAGGGGTGTATGCAAATTTTTTCGATCGGTTTCTTAAAAATTCATGTATAAATTCAGCTTCAATTTCATATTCCCAAACTCCTGGTTTTACAAACTCTAGAATTCGTCTAAAGCCTTTTTCTGTTATATCGCATGCTTTTTGTATAAGGTCAATTTCAATGGGTTCTTTTACTGATCTTAATCGTTGTAAAATAGGATTACTTTTTGCAACAGCATGCGCAGGATATTTATTTTTAAGCCATTTTGTAAATCGGTCTTCACGTGTTTCAGTTTCAACATTGGCACGATAATGTTCATTAGTGTTTATATAAACGGTATCGCATTGGGTCATGATTTCGAACATAATTTTTTCCAAGTCCTGCAACCAATAAACAGTTTTAATCCCACTAGTTTCAAACGCTTTTTCCTTCGTTAATTTTTCGCCTTCCCATACAGCAATATGGTCGTTTGTTTCTTTTAAAAACAAAATCTCTCTGTGCTTTTCTTTCGGGCAATCTGGAAAAAGTACTAAAATACTTTCTTCTTGGTCTACGCCACTCAGGTAAAATATATCTCTATGTTGTTCGAAAGGCATAGTACTATCAGCGCTTATTGGATAAATGTCGTTCGAGTTAAAAACAGCTAAACTATGAGGTTTCATTTTAGTTGTGAATTTTGCTCGATTGGTTTCGAAAAGCGATTTATTTATTTGTTGATATTTCATATGTATTCTATATTAGGAATTTTAAATGTAATAAAACTTAATAAATCTTAAATGATATTTTCCTATATTTGATAAACCCCTCTTCTTTTTTTATTTCAATTTATAAAACTATGTATGTAAAATTACCAATAAAATTCACACTTGTAGTATTAACACTTTTCTCTTGTTTTTTTACTGTAGCTGCTCAAGTTTCTTTGAGAGAAATATCGTTAAAAGAACAGGTTGAAAATTCTAGTTTAGTTATCGAGGGAAAAGTTATTTCTCAAAGGACTTTTTGGGATGCAGACCATAAATTAATTTATACAGCGAATACGGTTGAAGTGTACAAAGTATTCAAAGGCGAAACTATCGAAACTGTTGAAGTTTTAACACAAGGTGGTACTGTAGGTTTAGAAGCTATTTTAGTGTCGCATGCTTTAAAACTAAGAATTGGAAATGTAGGTGTTTTTAATTTATATGATAGTAATGTGAATGTAGGATTAAACAATAAAACACAACTTAATCAATACAAAACATATAGCTCAGTTCAAGGCTTTTACAAATACGATTTACAATCTGATAAGGCTATAAATACCTTTAGTCAAAGAAAAGGAATTCAACAATCTTTTTACAAAGAAATACAAAGGATTACCAATAAAAATTATATAACATTGACTCCGTTTGATGTGGCTTTAGAACAAAAAAGTCTTAACCAAAAAAATAGTTTATTACCTCCTGCTGATATATCATTTACGCCAACAACGATTACGGCTGGGACACAATCGGTATTAACGATTAATGGTAACGGATTTGGCGCTACCCAAGGCAAAGTTGGGTTTAGAGATGCAGATGATGGTGGTGCAACTTTTTTAGATGCTTTAGATAATGATATATTAACTTGGACAGATACCCAAATAACCGTACAAGTTCCAAGTTTTGCTGGAACTGGTGCCATTCGAGTTACAGATGCGGCTAGTGCTAGTAGCACATCCGCCACCACGCTAACAGTGAGTTATGCGCTTCTAAACGGTATTGGTGATATAGGTTCTGGCGATGAATCCAATAGAACACAACATTATGGTGATAATGACGATTTACCCGATGGGTTTACCGGTGGATATACTTGGGAAATGTTTACCGATTTCTTTGACGATACAGAATTGCCTGGTGCAAAAGATGCATTTATGAGAGCCTTTAACAATTGGCGATGTGAAACAAAAGTAAATTGGGAGGTTAGCGCCTCTGCAACTGTTGTTGATGATATTTCTACTATTACAAATGTCATTAGATTTGATAATGATGCAGAATTAGAAGCTGGTGTTTTAGGCACTTGTTATTCAGGTTTGAGTGGTCGTGTATGTACTGGTGAAATTGTATGGTATGTTACAGATTTAGATATTGTTTTTGATAGTGGAACCAGTTGGTATTTTGGTGCAAGTGGCGAAGTTTTCGATTCTGGAGAGTATGATTTTGAAACCGTAGCATTGCATGAATTAGGACATGGCCATCAATTAGGGCATGTTATAAATACAAGCAACGTTATGCATTATTCAATTCCTAATAACTCGTCTAATATTGTTTTGGATACCAATAGTATTGCAGCTGGGAATGAGGTGCATTCTCAAAGTTCAACAAATAAGATTTGTGGCTTACCAGATCGTCCACTTATGACAGATTATGCAGGATCGTGTAACTTAAGTGTTGAAGAAAATAGTAAAAAAACGAGCATTACATTATATCCAAACCCAGCTAAACAAGAGTTTTTTATAGAAAATTCGTCCTCCTCAAAAATTGAGCGGGTTGCTATTTTCGATGTAAGTGGCAGATTAGTAAAAGATATTGATGTTTCAGACGCTTCAAAAACTAAAAGAATTAACATGATTGATGCCTCCAAGGGTGTGTACTTTGTTATAATTCATGGTGATAATGCTTTTCTAACCAAAAAACTGGTCTTAGAATAGTATAAAAATAAACTTGCAATGGAGGCTTTCAAATATATTTTTGAAAGCCTCTTTTTTTTTGTCCTAATTCTTAAAGTAGGATTAAACACGTTAATTTTTCACCATTTGTACTAAAAGTAATTCATTAAAAAGCACTTCATCGATTTTAACATTTACAGATAGTCTAGACCCAATTTCTGCCCGTAAATAAATTTCATATCAACTACCCCCTTGTTGCTATTATTTATTCACTAATTAAAAAAAAATTAAAAAATGAGAAAAAGAAACCTACTTAACCTACTATGTGTTTTATTAACTTCAAAAGCCATGTTTGCTCAAATAATGCTCAAAGAAGTATCCTTAGAAAAACAAATTGAAAAATCATCTTTAGTCATTGAGGGTAAGGTGCTCTCAAAACAATCGAGTTGGGATACAAATCATGAAAACATATTTACAATTAATACTATTGAAGTTTATAAAGTTTTTAAAGGAGAAGCTTTTAGTACTATTGAACTTATTACTGCTGGAGGTGTTGTAGGCTACGATGCGCAAATTGTAAATCCTAGTTTAAAATTAAAAGCAGGTGATGTTGGTGTTTTTACTTTATATGAAAATGATTCGGATATGGCATCTAAAACCTTAACAACTAATAAAAAATATAAGCCATTTGGGTCTTTACAAGGGTTTTACAAGTATAGTATTGAAAATGATATAGTCACGAATTCCTTTAATTCTAAAAAGGGAATTGTAAGTAACTTTTATCAGGAAATTAAAAATTTCACGAATACTGATTATGTCGAATTGGCAAGCTTCGAAGCACAAAATACATTAGAAAAAAATGCTACTAGTACGCAACTAGCCATTGTAAGCTTTTCACCTACTGAAACATCAGCAGGAACTCAATCGGTTTTAACTATTACAGGCACAAACTTTGGAACAACTAAAGGTACCGTGAGTTTTTATAATGCCGATAATGCCGGAGCAAGTTTTGTTAATGCTTTAGAAACGCAGATTTTAACTTGGACAGATACTTTAATTACAGTTGAAGTGCCTTCTGAAGCCGGAACAGGAAAAGTAAAAGTTATTCATAATGATGGAACTGCTATGACCTCTAATAACAACTTAACAATTACTTATGCGCAAGCCAACATCATAACAGATCATTTAAATTCTGGTGTTTACGTGGCATACCCAACGCAATTGGTTAATGGTAATGGAAGCGGAGGTTATACCTGGCAAATGTCTTCTGAGTTTGCTCAAGTTCCTGAGGCCAAAGAAACATTCAAAAAAGCATTGGATACATGGAGATGCGAGACTGAAATAAACTGGTTGTTAAATGAAACAGATTTGGTTACTGAAGCAGGTGCACAACACAAGGCTGTTTTAGATGATAAAAACACCATTACCTTTGATAGTAGCACGAGTACAGTTCCTAACGAAGATTTGCCAGACACCGTTCTTGGGCTTAGAACTTCTTATTATTCGGCCTGCGATGTTGTGATTAATGGGGTGCCTTCTTTGGAATGGTATATAAGAGAATTCGATATCGTATTTGATGATGAAGCCGATTGGAATTTTTTAACAGAAACACCCGGAGCAACAGAATTTGATTTTGAAAGCGTTGCACTGCATGAGTTAGGGCATTGTCGTCAATTAGATCATATCATTAATACAAATAATGTCATGCATTATGCCATTGCAAGAGGCGAATCGTTACGGGCTTTAAGCAGTGATAATATTACGCTGGCTTCCATGATTCAAGATAGAAGCACGAGTGTTTCAGTTTGTGATGCACAATTAATGACCGATTATTCGGGAGGCTGTGCGCTAGGGGTGGAAGAAGATATTTTGAATGAAGGTATTAGTCTATATCCAAACCCTACTAAAGGCCCATTGTATATTAATACCGATGGTCGTGCTATGATTGAGGGCGCAAATTTGTATGATGTTAACGGTAGATTAATTTCAAGCTACCATTTAGAAGAATCATCAAAAAGAAACGAAATTGATTTAAGCAACATCGCCTATGGCGTATATTTTTTAAATATTTATTCAGATGCGGCTTTTATTACAAAAAAGATAGTTTTAGAATAGAATTTTAGGTTGTATTCAAGTAAAAAGGCACTCGTTAAATTGGGTGTCTTTTTGTGTTTTATAACGAGTTTTTTAAAACGATTCTAAATAGCAAAAACTATGCGCTCTTATTTGGCTAAAACATGTTCCTAACCTACATTTGTAATAAATAACTAACTTAACAAATATGGGCGGATTTTTTAAATCTTCAGTTGGGAGAAAAGTAGCTATGGCACTTTCGGCATTCTTCCTCATGTTTTTCTTACTACAGCATTTTGCAATTAACATTTTATCAGTTTTAAATCCTGATCTTTTCAACGAAGTTTCTCATTTTATGGGAACAAATCCGTTGATTCAATTTGCATTACAACCGGTTTTAATTTTTGGTGTTGTATTTCATTTTGTAATGGGCTTTGTGCTTGAAATTAAAAATAAAAAAGCTAGAAACGTAGCTTATGTAAAAAACAATGGAGCTGCAAATTCAACTTGGATGAGTAGAAACATGATTTATAGCGGTGTTGCAATACTGGCATTTATTGTGCTACACTTTATAGATTTTTGGTTTCCTGAAATCAATACAAAATTCATAAAAGGGGATTGGTCAGGAACAATTGAAGGAGTTGAAGGTTTTCGTTATTACGAAGAATTGACACATAAATTTGTAAGTCCAATTAGGGTAGGTGCTTATGTGCTAGCCTTTGTGTTTTTGGCATTGCACTTGCTACATGGGTTTACTTCTGCTTTCCAATCTATGGGAGCAACAGCAGGAAGAAAGAAAACACTTCAAAATATAGGAAAAGCCTATTCAATAATAATTCCTTTAGGATTTATTTTTATTGCACTTTATCATCATTTTAACCATTAATCTGAAATAGTATGGCTTTAGATTCAAAAGTACCAAAGGGTCCAATTCAAGATAAATGGACAGATTATAAAAATCACATTAACCTAGTAAATCCAGCTAACAAACGTCATATCGATATTATTGTTGTAGGAACTGGTTTAGCAGGAGGTTCTGCAGCTGCAACCTTAGCGGAATTAGGATATAATGTTAAAGCATTTGCTTATCAAGATTCTCCAAGAAGAGCACATTCAATTGCTGCTCAAGGTGGAATTAATGCTGCTAAGAACTATCAAGGTGATGGTGATTCAACATATAGATTATTTTATGATACAGTAAAAGGTGGCGATTATCGTTCTCGTGAAGCTAACGTTTATCGTTTAGCTGAAGTGTCTACCAATATTATCGACCAATGTGTGGCTCAAGGTGTTCCTTTTGCTAGAGATTACGGCGGATTATTAGATAACCGTTCGTTTGGTGGCGTTTTAGTATCAAGAACATTTTATGCAAAAGGCCAAACCGGCCAACAATTATTACTTGGTGCATATTCAGCAATGAATCGTCAAATAGCACGTGGAAAGATTGAAATGTTCAACCGTCATGAAATGCTAGACGTTGTTAAAGTTGATGGAAAAGCGAGAGGTATTATAGCTAGAAATTTAATAACTGGCGAAATTGAGCGCCATTCAGCACATGCCGTGGTAGTTGCAACAGGAGGTTATGGTAACGTATATTTCTTATCAACAAATGCTATGGGAAGTAATGTTACTGCAGCTTGGAAAATACATAAAAAAGGAGCGTATTTTGCGAATCCTTGTTACACTCAAATTCACCCGACATGTATTCCGCGTTCAGGAGATTATCAGTCTAAATTAACGTTGATGTCTGAATCATTGCGTAACGACGGACGTATTTGGGTACCTGCAAAGTTAGAAGATGCTAAAGCTATCAGAGAGGGCAAGAAAAAACCAACGGATTTATCTGAAGATGAAAGAGATTACTACTTAGAGCGTCGTTATCCAGCCTTTGGAAACTTGGTACCTCGTGATGTGGCTTCAAGAGCAGCAAAAGAACGTTGTGATGCTGGATTCGGTGTTAACGCAACTGGTGAAGCTGTTTATTTAGATTTCGCAGATGCTATCCAGCGTTACGGAATTGAGCAAGCTAAAATTCATAATATTTCAAATCCTTCAAAAGAAAAAATTTATGATTTAGGTAAAGCTATAGTTGAAGCTAAATACGGAAACCTATTTCAAATGTATGAGAAAATTGTAGATCAAAATCCATACAAAACACCAATGATGATTTACCCAGCGGTACATTATACTATGGGAGGTGTTTGGGTTGATTATAATTTAATGACTACTGTTCCAGGATTGTACTGTATTGGGGAAGCAAACTTCTCAGATCATGGTGCAAACAGATTAGGAGCGTCTGCTTTAATGCAAGGTTTAGCAGATGGTTATTTTGTTCTGCCTTATACCATTGGAGATTATTTAGCTGATGACATTCGTACAGGAAAAATATCTACTGATACTAAAGAGTTTGAAGAGGCTGAAAAAGAAGTAAAAGATAAAATAGACTTCTTTATCTCTAATAAAGGATCAAAATCGGTTGACTACTTTCACAAGAAACTAGGTAAGGTGATGTGGGATAAATGTGGTATGTCAAGAAACGAAAAAGGTTTAAAAGAAGCCATTAAAGAAATAAAAGAAATTCGTGAAGAATTCTGGAAAGATGTTAAGGTAACAGGTCATGCAAATGAAATGAATCCTGAATTAGAAAAAGCAGGACGCGTTGCAGATTTCTTAGAGTTAGGCGAACTGTTTGCTAAAGATGCGCTTGTTAGAGAAGAATCTGCCGGAGGACATTTTAGAGAAGAATACCAAACAGAAGAAGGTGAAGCAAAAAGAATGAAAGAATTTCAGTTTGTTTCTGCTTGGGAATATGTAGGTGAACCTAGTGAAGCTAAGCTTCACAAGGAAGAACTAGTTTATGAAAATATTGAAGTAAAAGAAAGAAGTTACAAATAAAAAAGACGCTATGAATTTAACACTTAAAATTTGGAGACAAAAAGACTCAAGTGCAAAAGGGCAAATGGTCGATTATAAAGTAACTGATATTTCTGAGCATATGTCTTTCCTTGAAATGATGGATGTTTTGAATGAACAGTTGGTAGGTTCTGGCGATGATCCAGTAGCCTTTGATCATGACTGTCGTGAAGGTATTTGCGGTATGTGTTCTATGTACATTAATGGGGAAGCTCATGGTCCAGATAGAGGCGTAACAACCTGCCAATTACACATGAGAATGTTTAAGGATGGAGATACCATTATTATCGAACCATTTAGAGCAGCCGCATTTCCTGTTATAAAGGATTTAGTGGTTGACAGAACATCATTCGAGCGTATACAACAAGCTGGAGGTTATATTTCTGTAAATACATCTGGTAATACACAAGATGCTAACGCTATTCCTATTTCAAAGCATGATGCAGATGAAGCAATGGATGCTGCCACTTGTATTGGTTGTGGAGCCTGTGTTGCTACTTGTAAAAACTCTTCTGCAATGTTATTTGTGGGCGCTAAAGTATCTCAATACGCTTTATTGCCTCAAGGGCAAGTTGAAGCTGCCGACCGTGTTCAAAATATGGTGGCGCAAATGGATTTGGAAGGATTCGGAAACTGTACAAATACAGGTGCCTGTGAAATTGAATGCCCAAAAGGTATTTCATTAGATAACATTGCTCGTTTGAATCGAGAATTAATGAAAGCAGCTGTAAAATAGTTGTGTTTTCTAATAAAATTAAACCCATATCAACTTGTTGGTATGGGTTTTGTTATTTGTAAAGGGTGTTAAATAATTTAATTATATTTATTCTCTAAGAATTTTTATGCGTAAAATACTTTTACTAATTACATTTTGTTTCATTAGTTTTCCGGCTATTTTATTAGCTCAAACAGAAACAAAACAATGCACTCTGTTTGATGAAATAGAGCTGCTTAAACATGTTAAATCTCTATCGTCTCAAGCATTTGAAGGACGAAGAACTGGAACCAAAGGCGCTGTTAAAGCCCGAAAGTATATTATAAATCAGTTTCATGCGCTACAGGTTAAACCATTAGGCAAGTCCTTCGAAGAACCGTTTTTCTTCGTTAAGAAAAAAAACTATGAAGGTGTTAACGTATTGGGGCTAGTTGAAGGCACAAAATTTCCAAAGAAATATATTGTTATTAGTGCGCATTATGACCATGAAGGCATAAAGAATGGAAAGATATATCACGGTGCCGATGATAATGCTTCAGGGTTAAGCGCATTGTTTGCGTTTGCAGAATATTTCAAAAAAAATCCACCACAGCATTCGGTTATTTTAGCGGCTTTTGATAGTGAAGAACTAGGGCTCCAAGGGTCTAAATATTTTGTAAAAAACACTAAAATTCCCTATGAAGATTTGCTTATTAATTTGAATATGGATATGATAAGCCGAAGCGATAAGAACGAGCTCTATGTGGCAGGAACTTCAGAAAATAAAAAGCTAAAGTATTTAATGTCGAATTTTAATTACTCTTGCAACATCAAGTTGCTAACAGGGCATGACGGTTATGATGGATTGGACAATTGGACTTACGCTTCAGATCATGCTAATTTCCATAAACAGGGTATTCCTTTTTTGTATTTCGGTGTTGAAGACCATAAAGATTATCATGAACCTTCAGATACGTTTGAGAACATCCATCCAGAATTTTACTTAGAAGCTGTAAAAACTATTATTGAAGTATTTAAAAAAGTAGACCAATCTAACCTTTAAAAGTAGGCTTTTAACTGAATGGTGCCGGAATGAATCGTTCTGCTGGTTTCAGTTTTTCGACCAAAGTAACTTAGATTTAAATCTAAAAATTTGGTTAGTTTTTTCTGTGCTAATAAACTCCAAGTAAAGTTTTTTCCTGGTTGTAACCCTTCTAAAATTTGATAGGCCACAGGTGTGTTTGGGTTTCCGTTATAATCATTAGAAAAATAGTTTATTTCCCCATTTAAAGCGCTATTTTGGCTGCTTCCTAAGGTAAAGGATATGCCGTAATTTTGTTGCTTTAAGCTTTCCATATCGCCTATGGTATTGTCTTTTTTTGCAAACTGATAAAACACATCAAAGCTTGAATTATCATTAAATAAATAGGAGAGTTTAGGGTTGAATCTAGCTTCATCAAAATTGTAATTTTTACTAGTGAAATTTTCACTTATACTTTCATTGTTATCAAAAGCAGAAAGCATGTTTATAAGCCAATTGCCCGATATTTTATGGTTGAAATTTATTTGATGACTTTTTAAACTATTTTCAATAAACCCAACGGATAGCACACTTCTAGTAACGTTATCTAGAAAAGTATACGAAGTTGTATAATGTTGTTTGCCGCGATTGTAAAATAGTACGTTTCTAAAATTTAACTGTAAACCAAGTTGGTCATTTTCACTATTGTTAAAAGGGTTGAGGTTGAATTTACTGCCCTCACGCTTTATTTTTCTGTCGATTAAATAACTGGTTTGATTGTAAAAGTGCGACCAAAATTTTTCTGATTTTTTATCTGAAACCGACCATTGCGACGGATTTATGGTTAAGGTTTGACTGAGCCTATTTTGATGTGTTTTTATATAAACTTGATTTGGCAAAAGTACTCGAATGTATCGACCTTGGTCTTGAAATTGTGCAATTTCAAACTCTTCAAGCTCTTGAATACCGTTTGCATTATAATCGTTCCATGTATAAGTACCTTGTCCTGCTTCAACTTCTACATAAGTAAAATCTTGTTGAGGTAATCTTCCAGAGTTAGTCTCGAATATGGTATTCCATTGTATAATTTGTTTAAATAACTTTTGATTAAATCGAAATCTGGAGTTAATCGAGTTTTCATCTGCTAGAGCTTTGTCGGTGTTTTTTAGGGTTCTGTAATTAGCATACAGCGATAAGTTTGTGTTTTTATTTTGAACCAGTCTTGAATCCAAATAAAAGGTATTTGACGTGTTTACTTTTTGTAATTCATTATTTCTTATACTGTCGTTTACTCGGTTTTTATAGCCTATTTCGGTAAATATTTTAGTGCTATCGCCTACACCAAAAAACAGTTCGTAGGATTTAAATTTCTGGCTCAATTCTGTAAGTTCTTGTGTTGAATTATTGCGTTGTTCATTGTTTTCAATAGCTATGCGAGTACCAATCCAACTTTTCTTCATACTATATGTAATGCGATTAAACGACCTTAAAAAAGTAGAGGTATTAATATTAGAATCTGCATTTAAAAAACTTGAAGTTGAAAGAATATTAAAATTGTTTAATTGCAAATTGGCATTCGCTATATGTCTATTTCCATTAAAACCATCAGAAAAATTTAAATGTTCAAATTGGTAGTTGACACTTCCTTTTTTATGATGAAACATCCTAAAACCAGAGTTTAGCAATACTTGATTGCCTAAATTAAGCCCTATCCCATTAATGTTGACTTGGTCTAAATTCCAATCTCGATTAAATTCAGGATTATATAGACCTTCAATGTTTCTATAATCTGCACTAATTATATCAGTATTAAAATAACCGTCTAAATTCCATAGACTATCTTTTTTTACCAAAATTTGATTGATGTTAACTTTTCCAGCAAACCCGTCGTTATTGTTGTCATCAGCGCTTGAAAATAGGTTTAAATCGTTTTTGCTTCCAGAAGCTTCGAAGCTCATGTTTGTTTTATCAGATGGTTTATAACTTCCGTTTAAAACAACAATTTGCAATTTAGTAGGCGCCACAAGTTGAACAACTGGCGCATAATTGCCTTGATTTAACCCAACATATTCATAAATATTATTTATTGCATTGATATTGCTTAATGTATAATCACCTTGATTTTCGCCAACAAAACTAAAAGTTACGCGATACAATTCGTCATCAGGACTGTTGGAAAACACGAAAGCTTCCTCTCCATTTATGAGTTCTTTTTTGTACAATATTCTGTTGTCGTTTTGTTCATCTCTGGTTTCAGATGGTGCTACCATTTGCGATTTATCGTCACCCGCATTTGCTAGTATTTCAATTTGTTCTTCAGATAAGTTTTGTTGTAGTGGTTGGTTTTTAGCATCATTTTCAGAATAGACCGAAACTCCGATATTCATTTTTTCACTTGAATAATTTCCACCACCATAGGCTACAAATCGGGAATAGTTTCGGTCGCTAAATTGATAATCAACTGTAATTCGCATTTCAGAAGTGATTGGGTAGGTGGAGTTAAATATGATTTCTCCTGCATTATAATCAATAATATAATCTTGGTCTTCGCCACGTGCTACAGGAATGCCATTAACATAAACCGTTTCACTACCTGAAACAATTAGCACAAACAACTCGCCATTTGGCCCTTGCAATTTATAAGGTCCTTGATTACCTTCTTGTGCAACAAATTGGCTGGTTGTAAATTGACCTCTTACTAGAGCACCAGCTGCAAACAATTGGGTTTGTTTCTCCTCATTACCCAAAATCAAATTAAAATTTAATCCTTGTACCCGTTTAGAAAAACTAGCAAAGTAAGAATTAGCGTTTACCAAATCGATATCACCTGCACGAACGTTCCATTGGTCGCTAAATAATTCAATAAAAACTTGATCAAATTCATCCAATCGTTGGCTATAGCCGCTTTCTTGTAAAGGGATATTAGCATCTTGTATAGAAGCTCTTAAAGATACTTTGTCGTTTAATTTTCCTGTAATTTGAAGATCTAATTCGCTATTTAATACAGAATTTTGATTATTGCCTACAGTAACACCTCTGGAAATGCTTCCTGAAGTTGTTAACCCATCAAATGGAACAAATTCTCGGTTGGTGTTTGATTGTGAAAGTTTATAAAGCGTCTTGTTGGCATTATCATTTTCAACTATAATATTTTCATCTAGTTGCTTGTAAGTTTTGGTTAAAAACTCAGGGAACTTTAAATAATTTATTATAACAGAATCGGTTTCAATTGCTTTTTTAAACTTCAAAATAGCTTTGGCAAAATCAACTTGGTAATAGGTTGAATCGATTAAAGACAGGTCTTTTTTAGTTACAGAGAACCAATTGGAGTTGATACTAACGCTATCAATAGCAATAGTATCTTTTACAGCCAATTTTATAGTTTTATAGTTAGCATTTGGTGTTTGAGAAAACCCACAATACCCAATCAAACTTAAAAGTATAACTATAAAAAACTTCATCAGATACTTAAACTACAAAACGTTTAAAATATTTTGTTAATAGCTTCGTTAAAACTCGTGTTCCAATTAATAGTGTAAAAGTAACGCATTATTTATTTTAGCTAAAACAATGTTTTTTTAAAAGTGAATTGTCTCTTACTAATTAAGGATAACAAAAAAATATAGTAATGAAAATCATATCATACAACGTTAACGGTATTCGTGCAGCCATCAATAAAGGATTTATAGATTGGTTAAAGGCTGCAAATCCAGATGTTATTTGTTTGCAAGAAATAAAAGCCCAAGAAGATCAATTAGATTTAAGTCTTTTTGAAGAAGCTGGGTATCAACACAATTATTGGTTTAGCGCACAAAAAAAAGGCTATAGTGGTGTTGCTATTTTAAGTAAATCGGAACCAAAGCATATTGAATTTGGTACAGGTATTGAGTCTATGGATTTTGAAGGCAGAAACTTGCGTGCCGATTTTAATGGATTTTCAGTAATGAGTTTGTATTTGCCGTCTGGAACAAATGATGCACGATTAAGCCATAAGTTGGAGTATATGGATATGTTTCAAGATTATATAAACAATCTTAAAAAAGAAGTGCCTAATCTGGTTATTTGTGGCGATTATAACATTTGTCATGAAGAAATTGATATTCATAACCCAAAAATGAAAGGCGTATCAGGATTTTTGCCAGAAGAGCGCGAATGGATTGGAAAGTTTATCGACAGCGGTTTTATAGATTCATTTAGATTTTTAAACCCTGAATTACAGCAATATAGCTGGTGGAGTTATCGTGCTAATGCCAGAGCCAATAATAAAGGGTGGCGATTAGATTATGCCATGGTTTCAGAACCATTACAAGAAAACATCAAAAGAGCCGTTATACTCACAGAAGCAGTGCATAGCGACCATTGTCCGATTCTAGTTGAAATTGAGAAATAAAGATTAACGAATAAATCAAACCCAAACAAAATGATTAAAAAAAGCGTATTTGCAGTAATTGCATTAGTAGTTTTAGCATCATGTGTTTCACCAAAAGTTTATAAAGAACTTGAAGCAAAGTATGCTGATTTGAAGAAGGAAAATAGAAAATTATCCACAAATAATGAGGCACTTTTAAGTGCTAAAACGGCAGCTGAAAACGAACTAAAGCAATTGCAATCCGCTTATGATGAAGCTGTTGCACAACGAGACAAACTACAGGCCGATTACAATGCAACAAAATCTAACTACGATAATTTAAAAGCCTCTTACGCAGCTTTAGAAAAAAACAGTTCTGCAGCTATTGCAGCGAATTCTCAAAAAAACAGAGAATTGTTAGCTCAACTTGAAGCTAAAGAACAGGCATTAGCAGCCGAAAATGCAAGATTGGAAAAACTTAAAAAAGAATTAGAAAATCGTTCAAACCGTGTGGCAGAATTAGAACAAGTTATAGCATCAAAAGATGCGGCAATGACAGCGCTTAAAAACGCTATTTCTAGGGCTTTAACCGATTTTGAAGGCAAAGGCTTAACCGTAGAACAACGTGATGGTAAAGTTTACGTTTCTATGGAAAACAAACTACTTTTTAGCTCCGGAAGTTGGGCCGTTGGTGTCGAAGGAACTAGAGCCGTAAAACAACTGGGTAATGTGCTTGGAGACAACCCCGATATAGCCGTTTTAATTGAAGGGCATACAGATAATGTTCCATACAAAGGTAACGGAATTATGACTAGCAATTGGGATTTGTCAACGAAACGCGCCACAGCCATCGTTAATATTTTGAGAGAAAATAAAAACATCAACCCCGAAAACTTAACGGCGGCAGGACGTGGTGAGTTCGCCCCGGTGGCCTCAAATAACTCTCCAGAAGGGAAAGCAAAAAATAGACGTATAGAAGTTATCTTAACACCAAAATTAGACGAGCTTTCTAAGTTGTTAAGCGAAGAGTAGCAAATTATGGGGGCCTGTCTGCCAGCAGGCAGGTTACCCAAGGGTCGGGCCTTTGGCAGTCTCCCGATTTTCATCGGGGATTAAACGATGTCGCAAGCCCTAACAGACAAAAATACCTTTAAAAGCCTAATGGCTTTTAAAGGTATTTTTGTCTTAACACAGATTTAAGCTTTTCGGGTCAAAAAGCGTTATTAGGTTTTTTATCTTAGCAATTCTTAAGAAAAAAGTGATAAATGAAATACACAAAAATTCCAAAAACCGATATAAAAGTTAGTAAAATATGCCTAGGATCAATGACCTGGGGAAACCAAAACACCGAAGCTGAAGGGCATGCACAACTAGATTACGCTACAGATCAAGGAATCAATTTCATTGATACTGCCGAATTATATCCCGTACCCGCCACTGCAGAAATGAGTGGGCGGACGAGTAAAATTATTGGGACCTGGTTAAAAAAATCTGGAAAAAGAGATCAAGTAGTTATCGCTTCAAAAATCGCTGGAAGTGGTGATTATACAGCTCATATTCGAACTACCGGTTTCAGTCCAAACGCTATAAAAGAAGCAATCGATTTGGAGTTAAAAAGACTTCAAACTGATTATATCGATTTATACCAACTCCATTGGCCGGAACGTGATACCAACAGATTTGGTGTTCGAAGTTTTAAACTCGACACTAAATGGGAGGACAATTTCAACGAAATTCTTCACAGCTTGGATAAAGAGATAGTAACAGGACGTATTCGACATATTGGGATATCAAACGAAAATGCTTGGGGAACCATGCGCTACTTGCAGGAATCAAAAAGTCATAGTTTACCACGGGTTAAAACCATTCAAAATGCATATTCATTACTAACTCGAACTTTTGAAACCGATTTAGCCGAAGTTGCGCTCAGAGAAAACGTTGGTTTATTAGCCTATTCACCAATGGCATTCGGGGTGTTATCTGGTAAATATATTACTGGAAACGCAGAAGAAAATGCTAGACTTAAATTGTTTCCTCGGTTTGCGAGATATAGCAGTGAACAAGCAACAGCGGCGGCAAAGCGATACTTAAAGATTGCTGAAGAAAATAATTTGACCTTAGCTCAAATGAGTTTGGCTTTTGTAAACCAGCAACCTTTTGTAACCAGTACGATTATTGGAGCTACTAATTTGGAACAACTTAAAGAAAATATTGGAAGTGTAAATGTAAACTTAAGTGGAGAGTTGTTATCTCAAATAAATACGGTGCATCAGGAATTACCAAATCCAGCACCTTAAATGCGTGTTTGTAAATTAATTGTTTTTAACTCGGAATAGATATTTATAATATCTTTAGTGTGAGTAAAACCTTGAACAAATGAATCATAATCGATTTTTAGAATATATTAAGCCATATATAAGCTTAACATCAGAAGAAGAAAAATTTCTAATGACTAAAGTTGTGGTTCGTAATTACCTCAAAAACCAATATATAGTTCAGCAAGGGGATGTTTGTAAAAGCGCAAATTTTATTATTTCTGGTTGCACAAAAACATTTTACATAGATTTAGAAGGTAATGAGCATGTCGTAATGTTTTCGGTTGAAGATTGGTGGGCGTCAGATTTGGGTAGTTTTATTACTCAGGCACCAGCCGATTTTAATGTGCAATGTCTAGAAAACACACAATTAATTCAATTTAGCTATGAAAATCTAGAGGAATTATACGTTCAAATTCCGAAGTTAGAACGCTTGTTTAGAAAAATTATTGAACGCGCGTTCGTAGCTTCACAAAAACGCATAATTAGAAATTTTAGTTTAGATGCTAAGGAGCGCTATTTAATATTTAAAAATACTTACCCTAAAATAGATAAACGAGTGCCTCAATATCTAATTGCTTCTTATTTGGGCATAACCAAAGAGTTTTTTAGTAAAATAAAGAGCCAGTTAGTTCAAAAGGAATAAAAGTTAAACTAGATTAACATAATTTTATATACTAGTTCATTTTTTGATAGTTCTAAATTTCAGAATTTTGTTTCAGAATTTTAAAAACAATTAAATAATACGAAAAAATGAAAAATTTATTTAGAACTATTGCAGTTTTTGTTATGGCATTTATGGCATTTTCTTTTACGACTCTTAACGAAGGTAAGAAAGAAATAAAAATAGAAAACAGTAAGGTTGTTTGGAAAGGCTACAAGGTTACCGGATCTCATGAAGGAACAATTGCCATAAAATCTGGGTTTCTTAATTTTAATGCTGATCAATTAATTGGTGGAGAATTCACTATAGATATGACCACAATTAGCAGTACAGATTTAGAGGGCGAATACAAAGGCAAGTTAGATGGTCATTTAAAATCTGCCGACTTTTTTGGAGTAGAAAATTTTCCAACAGCAAAGTTAGTTCTTACAGAAGTGAAATCTTCAGGTAAAAACTCGTATGAAGTATCGGGAAATATTACAATAAAAAATATAACTGAGCCTGTAAGCTTTGATTTATCGGTTTACGGTAACAAAGCCAATGCTGCGTTAAAAATTGATAGATCTAAATTTGATGTTAGATATGGCTCGTCTAGTTTTTTTGATGGATTAAAAGACAAAGCTATTTACGATGAATTTGATATAGTAGCAGATTTGGAGTTTTAATTATTGTTCTGATTTTAAGATTGAATGATAAAGTGCGTTAGGGATAGTAGTGAAAAGCCCGCAGCCCGACGGAGGAGGAGCGAGGACTTGCAACGTATAGCCCGACCCTTTTAGGGTAACGCTCAAATAATTAAAGTAAAACTTTATAAAAATAAAAAACCCGCTAACTTAAAAGTTGCGGGTTTTTTTAATTATTTAATTTGATTACCATCTTTATCGAAAAAATGATATTCTAAATATGTGTAAGCATCTCTTGGTAAAATTTTTACCCATTTTTTGTGTTCTAAAAACCATTTAGAACGCACAGATGGAATACCTTTAGTTAAAAAGGCTGCTATAAAAGGATGTGTGTTTAAAGTCAGCTTTTTATAGTCTTTTTTAATAAGTTTTTCAAGGTCGTGATTTATTTTTTGCACGATTCCTATTGGTGCTTCAACCTCAGAGCCATTAATAATCTCGTCGGGATTTTCCTCTCGAGTTTTAATGTTCATTTCAGGGCGAACACGCTGTCTAGTTATTTGTATCAAACCAAATTTACTTGGTGGCAAAATTTTGTGTTTTGCTCTATCATCCTTCATTTCGTCACGGAGGTGATTAAAGAGTTTTTGCCTGTTTTCAGCATTGGTCATATCTATAAAATCTACCACAATGATGCCACCCATATCGCGTAAGCGCAATTGGCGAGCCATTTCGGTAGCTGCTATTAAATTTACTTCTAATGCTGTATCCTCTTGGTTGTTGGCTTTGTTAGAACGGTTTCCGCTGTTTACATCAATAACATGTAGGGCTTCAGTATGTTCAATTACCAAATAAGCTCCTTTTGCCATTGAAACAGTTTTACCAAACGAGGTTTTAATTTGTCTTTCTATCCCGAATTTTTCAAAAATTGGAATTTTAGACTGATACAATTTCACTATAGATTCTTTTTTTGGCGCAATTTCTTGCACGTAATCTTTAATTTGATAGTAAAGCTCTTCATCATCCACAGTAATTCCCGTAAAGGTGTCGTTGAATATGTCTCGTAATATTGATGAGGCTTTATTCATTTCTCCTAATACTTTACTTGGGTGATGCGCTTTGTTTAGCTTTTTACACATTGCCGTCCAACGACTAAGCAAATTTTGTAAGTCTCTATCTAGTTCGGCTACTTTTTTGCCTTGTGCTACGGTACGTACAATAACTCCAAAACCTTGTGGAGTAATACTCTTTACTAATCGTTTTAATCGGTCTTTTTCTTCTTTGTCTTCTATTTTTTGAGAAATAGAAATACGACTAGAAAAAGGAACTAAAACAATATATCTACCGGCAATAGAAAGCTCTGAGCTTATTCTAGGGCCTTTTGTAGAAATAGGTTCTTTTACTATTTGTACTAATAGCGATTGATTAGATTTTAAGGCGTCGGTAATTTTACCGTCTTTCTCAATATCTTTTTCAAATGGGAAATTTTTTAAAGAAAAATCTTTTAGTTTACCTGTGCTTACACGTTTTGTGAATTTTAAAAGTGAAGGTAGTTTTGGCCCTAAATCATGATAATGCAAAAATGCATCTTTCTCATAACCTACATTAACAAATGCAGCATTTAGTCCAGGAACGGCTTTTCTTATTTTGGCTATAAACACATCACCAACAGCAAAGTCGTTACTATCTTCATCTTTCTGTAATTCAATAAGTTTTCCATCTTTTAATAAGGCAAAATCAACATTGTCGGAACTAGATCTAATGATCAATTCTTTATCCATTAAGTTAATTTTTATCCATACACTTTAGTTATAAGTTTGAAAGTAAGAAGATTAGAGTTGAAATTTTATTGAATAACAACTAGCAACTAATACCTAGTAACTATTAACCAAATTATACAGATGGATTATACATTATTTTTTATCACAGGATTTTTAATATCCGTGGAGTTCAAAATACACCAAAAATGGTGCTAAAAAATTATTGAACTCATTTCAAAGAACTTGTTGTTTTTAAAATCAAAAAAAGTAGCTAATCTAACTACTTTTATGATTTATTTTTTCTTTTTGTGACGGTTAGCGCGTCTACGTTTTTTACGTTTATGCGTCGCTACCTTATGTCTTTTACGTTTTTTACCACTTGGCATAAATAGTGTCTTTTTAAATTAATAATTCGATTAATGTTTTTTATTTAACGTCTACATTTGTTTTAACGCCTTCTACAAATACTTTTGCAGGCTTAAATGCAGGGATATTATGAGCAGGAATTTTGATAGTTGTATTCTTAGAAATATTTCTACCTGTTTTTTCAGCTCTTGTTTTAATTATAAAGCTTCCAAAACCTCTAAGGTATACGTTATCACCACTTTCTAATGAAGTTTTTACTTCTTCCATAAATGTTTCAACCGTTGCTTGAACATCTCCTTTTTCTATTCCTAATTTCTCGGAAATTTTTGCTACTAAATCAGCCTTCGTCATTTTAATATATTATTTTTTGTGTTATTATAAATTCTAAAAGGGATGCAAATATAGGAATTAAATATTCAATATTTCAAACCTAATTCACTAAAATTAAATATTATAAAGGTTTATTTTTGTTTCTTCGTTTAAATAGATTCATGATATTCAATAAAACCTTAACACACTGGTATTCAATTAATAAACGAAGTTTGCCTTGGCGCGAAACCAAGAATCCTTATTATATATGGTTATCAGAAATCATTTTACAACAAACACAAGTAAAACAAGGTTTACCATATTATGAAGCTTTTGTTAGTGAATTTCCAACTGTTTTTGATTTGGCTAAAGCCGATGAAAGTGAAGTGCTCAAACTTTGGCAAGGGTTAGGGTATTACTCTAGAGCCAGAAACTTACATACCGCCGCTAATTATGTTGTAGATACTTTAAATGGCCTGTTTCCTGATAATTATAAAGATTTATTAAAGCTTAAAGGTGTTGGTGATTATACGGCAAGTGCCATTGCATCTATATGCTTTAATGAGGAAACGGCAGTGGTAGATGGAAATGTTTACAGAGTATTATCGCGCTATTTTGGTATAGACACACCTATTAATTCAACAAAAGGAGCAAAAGAGTTTAAGGCTTTGGCTCAAGAGCTTATTGATAAAGAACAACCTGCCGAATTCAATCAAGCCATAATGGAGTTTGGAGCAACCCAATGTAAACCCAAAAACCCTGATTGTAAAATCTGCCCATTTCAAGAAAGCTGTATAGCTTTTAATGAAAACCGAATTGAAGCCTTGCCTGTGAAAATTAGAATGGCCAAAGCTCAAATTAAACATTATAATTATTTAGTGTTTTTATCTGAAGATGGAAAAACAGTATTGGAAAAACGAGAAGGTAAGGGGATTTGGCAAAATTTATATCAATTTCCATTAATTGAAACGAAGCATAATTTACAATCATCTGAGATTAAAGACATAATTAGTAGGCATAAACTTATAGAAAACAGAACTTATACTTGGTCAGAATATAATGAAGATGTAATTATTCATAAATTATCACATCAGCATTTACATACTAAATTCTGGATTATCAATTTGAAGACCCTTCCAAAAGATGCAATTGCAACAAATAAAATTAGAAAGTTTGCGGTTCCAACCTTAATAGGAAATTTTATAGAATCATTTAATTTCTAGAGGTTTAATACCAACAATCATATTTTTTTATTAATTTTAAAAAAATGAAGGGCAATTAGTTACTTTTGCCATCTTATTAAAAACGTAAAAATTATGTCGGGTACATTAAATAAAGTAATGCTTATTGGGCATTTAGGCGATGAAGTTAAAATGCATTATTTTGAAGGAGGAGGTTGTGTAGGTCGTTTTCCTTTAGCAACCAATGAAACTTACGTTAGCAAGCAAACTAACGAGCGTATTACAAATACCGAATGGCATAATATAGTAGTAAGAAATAAAGCTGCAGAGATTTGCGAAAAATACTTGAGTAAAGGCGATAAAGTTTATATAGAAGGGCGATTGAAAACCAGAAAATGGACAGATGATAAAGGGAATGACAGGTATTCAACAGAAATTCAATGTAACGATTTTACTTTCCTATCTACAAAAAAGGAAAGTGAAACTAATGCGCCAAACAAACCAGTTGCTAATAAGCCAGAATTTAATGCTCAGTCAAGTATTGAACCTATTGGAGAAGATAATGATGATTTACCTTTCTAGATTTTGCCCTATAGCTTACAATAGTCTATGTTTAATTAAACCTGTAGTAATTGGATCCTGACCCCGCGAGTATTATACTAATTATAGAAGCAATTGATTTTTCGGTTGTTATTAGTTTTGCATTATTAGTTTTGCTTTTAGTTTGTTCAGCGCTTATTTCGGGTGCCGAAGTCGCACTTTTTTCACTTGTTAGAAGTGACGTGGAAACCGATTTAGAAAAAAAATCTAAACGCATTGAAATTATTTTGCAGCTCTTAGAGCGTCCAAAAAAATTATTGGCAACAATATTAGTGGCCAATAACTTCATCAATATAGCCATAGTAATACTGTTTGCTTTTTTAGGCGATTTAATGTTTGGAAGCCTAAAAAACCCTCAAATAAAATTTGTAGTTGAAGTTGTAGTTGTTACGTTCTTAATTTTGTTGTTTGGCGAAATCTTGCCTAAAATTTATGCAAGCAGAAACAATTTAAAATTCGCTACGTTTATGGCATATCCTCTGAAGGTTCTGGATGTGTTTCTGTCTCCAATAAGCTTGCCTATGCGAGGTGTTACCATTGGAATTCATAATAAACTAGGTAAACAAAAATCTAATTTGAGTGTAGATCAATTGTCTCAAGCTTTAGAACTTACAAGTGAAGATGATACCACTAAAGAAGAGCACAAAATTTTACAAGGTATTGTATCATTTGGAAACACCGATACCAAGCAAGTTATGCGCCCCCGTATTGATATTTTTGCTTTAAATGTAGAACAGAAATATCTTGAAATAATGCCTGTAATTATTGAGAATGGTTATTCAAGAATACCAGTATATCGGGAAAATATTGATACTATTGAGGGTATACTTTATGTAAAAGATTTGTTGCCTTTTATCGATAGAAAACAGTTTGATTGGACAACCTTACTTCGCGAACCGTTTTTCGTTCCAGAAAATAAAAAGTTAGACGATTTAATGTCTGAATTTCAAGAGAAGAAAGTGCATTTAGCAGTTGTGGTAGATGAGTATGGAGGAACTTCTGGGTTAATTTCTTTAGAAGATATCATTGAAGAAATTGTAGGTGATATAAGTGATGAATTTGATGATGAAGATTTAACCTATTCTAAATTAGACGAGAACAATTATGTATTTGAAGGTAAAACGGCTTTAAAAGACTTTTACAAAATTATTAAGATTGAAGACGATACTGTTTTTGAAGATTCTAAAGGTGAAGCTGAGACCGTAGCAGGTTTTGTTCTAGAAATTTCAGGAAGTTTTCCAAAGCTGAATAGTAAAATAAAATTTAAAAATTACGTTTTTACTATTGAAGCTATGGATAAAAAACGAATTAAGCTTGTTAAATTTACCATTACCTAATTCATTTTATAAGAAGAAAAACACATGCAATTAATAACAAATAACATTAAATTATATACAGTTTTTTCATTGTTTGGTGTTATTATGTTTTGGTCTTGTGGTGAAGATTATGTGCCTAAACCAAAAGCACAATTGCGACTGGAATACCCTAATGCAAAATATGTTGATGCAGATTTAAAATTGCCTTTTACTTTCGATAAAAACCTGTTAGCCCAAAAAATCACTTTAAAAGAACTTGAAGCACCCACAGAGAGTTACGGTGTGAATTTAGAGTACCCAGCATTAAAAGGCACTATATTTTTAACCTACAAGGCTATTAACAAGGACGAAAAGAACCTAAGGGATTTTTTAAGAGATGCACAAAAATTTACTTTAGAGCATACTAAAAAAGCGGATGAAATTCCAGCCTACCCTTATGAAGATAAAGAAAGAATGGTGTATGGTATGTTATCTGAAGTTAAAGGGAATGTTGCTTCTCCTGCTCAGTTTTACGTCACAGATAGCCTAAATCATTTTTTAACAGGTTCGTTATATTTTTATGCCAAACCAAATTACGATTCTATTTTACCCGCCGCCAATTATTTGCAAAAGGATATTAAACGTATTATGGAAACAGTAACATGGAAATAAAAGAAGCCGCTAAATTTTAGCAGCTTTTTTTATAGTTATGGAAAAAATATTAGGCTTCTTTTTTAGCGCAACAAGCTTTTTCACAGTCTGCTTTACACGCCATTTTACTATCTTTTTTACAGCACGCTTTTGCGCAATCTGGTTTGCATTCTTTTTTGTCTTTGTTTGCACAACAAGCTTCCTTACAATCTGCCGAACATGTTTTTTCTTTCGAAAAATTTTCAACAGTTTTCATTTCACTTACTTTATAAGTCTCCGAAACTTTAGTAACGGCTTCTTCTAACGAAGTTGGAGTCACTTTGGCTTCATTGTATTCAACCATAGCTAACTTTTTATTAAAATCTACAGTTGCAGATTTCACACCGTCCATTTTTGAAATTTTCTTTTGTATTGTTGCGGCACATCCTATTTGGCAAGTCATACCATCAATAGTAAACTCTGCTTTTGCATATGTTGCATTTGGGTCTAATTCTTTTACTTCCTCGGTTTCAACTTCCACCGTTTTAACTTCAGGGCTCTTTTCATTTTTACAACTAAATACGAAGGCCGCAATAATTGTAAGGATGAAAAATTGTTTTATTGTTTTCATTCAAATATGATTTAAAAGGTTTATCACAAAACTAGTAAATAATGGGGTTTATTGTTTAAAAAATCTAAGTTTTATGATTCTAAGAAATGCTTTAATTAAAATAAGTGGATTTTACAGAATTTACTGGGATAATTAGACGGGTTTTACTTGATAATAAGGATTTACGAATCAACTTTTTTCAGAACTAAATTATTTTTATTCAAGATTTTTCACGAAATTTAAGAGAAATAATATCAACCTTCTATGAAAAACTTATCACTTCCCATTCGTTTCGGCTTAGTAACAAGCGCTGTGTTAATCGCTTATTTTTTAGTGTTGTCTTTAGTAAATATGCATACAAATCCGGCATTTAGTTTTGTAAATGCTCTAATTACGGGTTTTGGCATTTATGAAGCTACGCGCTTAAGCAAACTTGAAAACCCTGCTAATTTTTCTTATAGCGAAGGTTTTAAAACGGGACTTATTACAGGATTTGTGGCAACTATCGTTTTTACGGCTTTCTTTCTAGTTTATGCGACCGAAATTAACGGTGGGTTTTTACCTGAACTGCTTCAGAAAATAAAGGGAGGTTTTAACGCCCATATTGGTATGGTAACCTTCGTGGTTGCTATAATGGGGTTTGCTACAACAGTGGTTTCTTCGCTAACTGTAATGCAACTTTTTAAAAAGAGCAGAAATATTACCTAAAATTAAAGGATAACGTTTGTAGATTAATTATTTAGCAGTATATTTGCACTCATTTTTGAACAAAATTAATTAATAAAAACGTTACGCTATGTACGCAATTGTAGAGATAGCAGGGCATCAATTTAAAGTTGAAAAAGACCAAAAAGTTTTTGTTAACCGTTTAGCAACAGAAGAAGGTAAGAAAGTTTCTTTCGATAATGTACTTCTTTTAGCAGATGGTGACAATGTAACTGTAGGCGCCCCAGCTATAGATGGAGCACAAGTAAGTGCGAAAGTCTTAAAGCACCTTAAAGGTGATAAAGTAATAGTTTTCAAAAAGAAAAGAAGAAAAGGTTACCGTGTAAAAAACGGACACAGACAATCTTTATCTGAAATCGTTATTGAAAGCATTGTAGCTTCTGGAGCTAAGAAAGCGGCTCCAAAAAAGGAAACTAAAAAAGCAGAACCAAAAGTAGAAGCGAAAGCTGCTGCACCTAAAGTTAAAAAGGCTGAACCAAAAACTGAAGCTCCAAAAGCTGAAAAAGCTGCACCTAAGACTGCTGCTAAAAAAGCAACTGGAAAAGCTGATGATTTAAAGAAGGTTGAAGGTATTGGTCCTAAAATCGCATCTACGTTAGTAGAAGCAGGAATTTCAACTTTTGCTGAATTAGCAAAAACTGATGCTGCTAAAATATCTGAGATCATCGCAGGAGTTCGTGGAAACCACGTAACTGATACTTGGCCAGCACAAGCTAAATTAGCTGCTGAAGGTAAATGGGATGAGCTTAAAAAATGGCAAGACGAATTAGATGGTGGTAAAGCTTAATAGCTTACTGCTAAGTTTAACAATATAAAAACTTAAGACAATGGCTCATAAAAAAGGAGTAGGTAGTTCTAAGAATGGTAGAGAATCAGAATCGAAACGTTTAGGCGTAAAGATTTTTGGTGGACAAGCTGCTATTGCTGGAAACATTATCATAAGACAACGTGGTAACACGCATCACCCAGGTGAAAACGTATACCAAGGAAAAGACCATACTTTACATGCTAAAGTTGATGGTGTTGTAAAATTTACTAAGAAAAAAGATAACAAGTCTTACGTTTCTATCGAGCCTTTTGAGGCTTAAGAAACATTTCTTAACAAATTATAAAAAGCTCTTTCTATTTCAGAAGGAGCTTTTTTATTTTTTTAATATATCGTTTATTATTTTTAAATGATGATTGGTATGGACTTCTAAAAAGCGAAGCGTTTTCTTTTTAGATAGCTTTCCAAATATAAAATGCTTAAAGTAGGCTTTTTCAGGAAGCGATTTTAACTTACCAACATGTATTCTAGCTGTTTCTAATTGCTTCAATAAATCTTCGGTTGTAACAGTTTCTGGTGGTAAAACATGTTTAGGCGCTTTTACTTTTCCTCTTGGAAAGTAGCCTGAAGTTAGTAATATGGTGCGCCAATAATTAAATTTATACTTATAATCTTCTGGGTTGGAGTTTGCTGTCCATTCGCTTACGGCATTAAAAACTTTTAAGGCATGGTCTAGTTGCCAACCAACAGTTGCATTTGAAACGGATGGGTTTTTAACTTCTTTTTGTGGAATAGTTGCCTCGATTTTTGATAGTAATTGAGATAGTATTTCTGTACGATGATTACTCATAGTTTAAATTATTTTTAAAAGATATCATTAAATTTCTTAACTTTAAAGTATTGCGTTTGCAATTTAGATAATAGTTTAACTTGAAATTTTTTTGATTATGCTGCCTTTTAGATCTGAAATCAGGAATTCCCCAACGCAACCTACCATTAAGATTTTTTTGAGCGATGAATCTTTGGATGAAAGAATTAAAAAACATTTAGAACATTTTAAAGAAATAGAAGACATTGAGATTTGTGATAGTATTGCACAGAATAGAGCTTGTGAAAGTATTACGATATATCTGAAAGACGATGTTGATATTAATAAAATGAAACAATCTATTGACTCGAGCCTTTGGTGGTATTTTGAAGAGGATTTGGTAGATTAATTTTACCTTGAATTTTGCGTTAGGGATTGCAGTGGAAAGCCCACAGGGAGGTACGACCGAGGACTTGCAGCGTAAAGCCCGACCCTTGTGGTAACGCCCAACTTCTCGATACAATACTTCATGCTTCAGAATTACTCGAAGTGACAAAAAAAATCCCAAACATGGCTGCTTGGGATTTATATAAAATTCTAAAATTCTTTTTTAGTACCTGTAATGCTCTGGTTTGTAAGGACCATCTACAGTTACGCCAATGTAAGAAGCTTGGTCTGGTTTTAGCTCTGTAAGCTCTACACCAATTTTTTCTAAGTGTAATTTTGCTACTTTCTCATCGAGGTGTTTTGGTAACATGTACACGTCGTTTTTGTAGGCATCGGCGTTGTTCCATAGCTCGATTTGCGCTAAGGTTTGGTTAGTAAACGAATTACTCATTACAAAACTTGGGTGGCCAGTGGCGCAACCTAAATTTACCAAACGACCTTCTGCTAGTATAATAATATCTTTACCGTCAATAGTGTATTTATCTACTTGAGGTTTTATTGTGTTTTTGGTGTTTCCGTAGTTTTCGTTTAACCATGCCATTTGTATTTCGTTATCGAAATGCCCAATGTTACAAACAATTGTTTTGTCTTTCATGGCTTTAAAATGCTCTGCACGAACGATATCTTTGTTACCTGTAGTAGTAATTACGATATCTGAATTGGCTACAACTGTTTCAAGTTTTTTAACTTCAAAACCGTCCATTGCAGCTTGAAGCGCACAAATGGGATCGATTTCGGTTACTGTAACGATGCTTCCTGCACCTTTAAAAGATGCTGCGGTGCCTTTACCAACATCACCATATCCACAAACAGTTACACGTTTTCCAGCTAACATAATATCTGTTGCACGACGAATAGCATCTACTGCAGATTCTTTACAACCGTATTTATTATCGAATTTAGATTTAGTTACTGAATCGTTAACGTTTATGGCAGGCATTGGTAAAGTTCCGTTTTTTACACGTTCGTATAAACGGTGAACACCTGTGGTAGTTTCTTCTGATAAACCTTTAATTCCCGAAGCTAATTCTGGGTATTTATCTAAAACCATATTGGTTAAATCGCCACCATCATCAAGAATCATGTTTAGTGGTTTTCTGTCTTCTCCAAAAAATAAGGTTTGCTCAATACACCAGTCAAACTCTTCTTCGGTCATGTCTTTCCAAGCGTAAACCGAAGTTCCTGCGGCAGCAATGGCAGCAGCAGCTTGGTCTTGAGTTGAGAAAATATTACAAGAACTCCAAGTTACTTCTGCACCTAGGGCTTGTAAGGTTTCAATTAATACTGCGGTTTGAATAGTCATGTGTAAACAACCTGCAATACGGGCACCTTTTAAAGGTTGCTCGTTTTTATATTCTTCACGAAGACTCATTAAACCAGGCATTTCAGCTTCAGCTAATTCGATTTCTTTTCGTCCCCAATCGGCTAAAGAAATGTCTTTTACTTTACTGGCTACATAAGGAATTGTTTTTGTGCTCATTGTAATTTTTCTTTTATTTTTTAATTGCTAAGCTTCATTGTATGTAGAACTTAAAATACTTAAATTCGCTATTATAATTAATACCAATTGCTTAGAGTTTGCAAAGATAACTATTAACTTTTAGAATATTAAATGCCACTTTATAAAACCATAGTGCCAAATTCACAAACTACTGTTAAAATTTGGAAAATTAACGAGTCTTACGACGATTTGATAAAGGATATTACTTTAAAACCTAATTCGTTAGAGCGTGTTTTAGGCATGAAAAGTGAGCTCCACCAACGTGGTTTTTTAAGTGTTAGACATTTATTGGCAGAGTTTGGTTACGAAGATGCCGATTTGTTTTATGATGAGAATGGCAAACCGCATTTAAAAGACGGAAAGAACATATCAATTACACACTCTTTTAATTTTTCGGCAGTTATTGTTAGCGATCTAATTATTGGGATTGACATTGAAAAACAACGTAATAAGATTAGTATTATCGCCCACAAATTTATTGATTATGAGTTTGATTATTTAAATGAATCCGAATCGTATTACATTAACAAACTCACTATTATTTGGTGTGTAAAAGAATCACTTTACAAATTGTTTTGTACACCAGGGTTAAGTTTTAAGCAGCATTGTTTGGTAATTCCATTTGCTATGGAAGATGATGATACCATTGCTTGGATAGATTATGAAGAAAAAAAGTACCGCTATAATATTAATTTTCTAGAGTTCGAAGGCTTTACTTGTGCTTATGCGATTGCTTAAATGAATTCAATTTATCAAAACATAAAAAAATCAATTATTAATGGTGAAAAGCTATTGGCGGTTTTAATAGATCCAGATAAATTTTTACATGAAAACACCAACCGTTTCGTTCAAAATATAAACAAATCTATAGCTACACATATTTTTGTAGGTGGCAGTACTGTTGAAGAAACGGCAACCGAACAATTGGTTATTGAAATTAAGAAGTATACTCATTTACCAATAGTTTTATTTCCTGGAGATGTTACTCAGATCACAGATAAGGCTGATGCCATTTTGTTTTTATCCTTACTATCTGGCAGAAATGCTGATTATTTAGTTGGTAAACATGTTGAAGCCGTTTCTAAACTAAGAAAAACGAGTTTAGAGGTGATTTCTACGGGTTATATTTTAGTTGAAAATGGGAAAGTAACTGCTATTGAAAAAGTAACCGCTACAAAGCCAATGCCCAGAGAGAATATTGAAAACATAAAGGATACAGCAAAAGCAGGACAATTATTAGGCGCAAAGCTTATATATTTGGAAGCTGGAAGTGGTGCTATAAACCCACTAACTGAGGATATAATAAGCCAAGTAAAAAAGGATTTAGATATTCCGTTAATAGTAGGCGGAGGCATAAGAAATAAATCAGATTTGCATAAGGCATACCATGCAGGAGCAGATTTAGTAGTCATTGGTACTGCGTTTGAGCAAGATGAATTGTTTTTTGAAGAATTGAAAAAATAAATAAATGAAAATATCAGTAGAATTAACACTTACGCCATTGCATGATGATTACGAACCAGCAATCATACATTTTATAAAAAAGTTGCGAGCATCAAATTTAAAAGTACTTGAAAATCCTTTAAGTACTCAGGTTTATGGTGATTATGATGAAGTGATGACCCTATTGACAACCGAAATAAAAGAAGCTTTCGAACTTATTGAACGCGGACTTTTGTACATGAAAATTGTAAAATCAGACAGACACGATTATGAACCCCATTTTTGATTTTTTCTTTGGGCAATATTCAGGTTATGAAACGGTAGATATTGTACTTGAAATAGTTGCCGTTTTTTTTGGGTTTCTTTCCGTTTGGTTTTCTAAACAAAACAATGTTTTAGTGTTTCCAACGGGAATGATAAGTACCATAATTTTTGTGTATTTATTGCTTAAATGGGAGTTGTTAGGCGATATGATGATAAATGGGTATTACTTCATCATGAGTGTTTACGGTTGGTACATTTGGACCAGAAAAGTTGATGAGGAGCACGTAACGCCTATTTCAAAAACGTCGTTCAACGAAAAGAAAACAAGTTTAGCCATATTTTTAGGCACATTAGTATTTGTATTTTTAGTTTACAATGTATTTGATAAGTGGACCAGCTGGGTTGCTTATATAGATACCATAACTACGGCCATATTTTTTGTAGGAATGTGGTTAATGGCAAGAAGAAAACTAGAGAATTGGATTTTCTGGATTATTGGAGATGTCATATCAGTACCTTTATATTTTTATAAAGGATTTACATTTACAAGCTTACAATATTTAGGATTTACAGTCATTGCCATTTTTGGATATATTGCATGGAAGAAAAGTATAAACAACAACCTGCAAACTGCATAAAAGTAGTTTTATTTGGGCCCGAATCAACCGGAAAAACAACATTATCTCGTCAGTTGGCAAGATATTATAATTCGGTTTGGGTGCCTGAATATGCACGCGAATATCTGCAAGATAAATGGAATAATGAGCGCAAAACTTGCGAACCACAAGATTTGTTACCAATAGCTGAAGGGCAAATGAAATTAGAAAATGAACTGGCTCAAAAAACCAATTCTGTTTTAATATGTGATACAGATTTGTTGGAAACCAAAGTGTACTCTGAAACTTATTATTTAGGTTCCTGTGATCCGATTCTTGAAAAATATGCACTAGAAAATTCGTACGATTTGTATTTTTTAACTTATATTGATACGCCTTGGGAAGCTGATGATTTAAGAGATAAGCCAGAACACAGAAAAGAGATGTTTGATGCTTTTCAAGATGCCCTTATAAAATACAAAAAACCATACGTGCTCCTTAGAGGAGATAAAAAAACACGTTTAGAAACGGCAGTAAAATATATTGATAAACTATTAAACTCCAAAGTATAATGTTTTCAGATAAAGATATTGAACAAATTAAAAGTAAAGGTATAACTCTTGAAGAAGTAAACGATCAAGTTTCTCGATTAAAAGATGGTATGTCTTATTCGAAATTAGTGGCTGCTGCTACTATTGATAAAGGAATTGAACGTTATGATGATGCTGAAATAAAGGGGTTTATAGAATTTTATGAGGCTAAGCAAAAGGAATTAAACATCGTAAAGTTTGTTCCGGCATCTGGTGCTGCTACTCGTATGTTCAAGTTTTTGTTTCAATTTCTTAAAAATTTCAATCCAGCTAAAGAAAGCTTAAAAAGTTATGCGGAACGTAATAATGATGAGTTGATAGTAACTTTTGTTGAGAATTTTGAGAAGTTTCCGTTTTATAATGAAGTAATCACGAGAGCAAAGAAGGTAAGTTCTGGTTATGAAAAACTATCCGAAGACGAAAAATATTTGCAGTTAGTAAAATCTATGCTTGATGCAGATTTACTTAATTATAGCTTTCTCCCAAAAGGATTGCTGCCATTTCATAAATATGGAAATACAGTTAAAACCGCTTTTGAAGAACATCTTTTTGAATCTACGTTGTACGCATCGTCTCAAGGAAAATCGAATTTGCATTTTACCGTGTCAGAAAAGCATCATTTATATTTTAAAAATGAATTTAGTAGAGTTAAAGCAGATTTAGAAAAAGAGACGAATACGTCCTTTAATATATCATTTTCATATCAAAAAGAAGCTACCGAAACTATTGCGCTTACCTTAAAGGATGAGGTGTTTAGAAAGCCAGATGGTTCAATTTTGTTCAGACCAGCAGGTCATGGTGCTCTCCTAGAGAATTTAAATGACCTGGACTACGATATAATTTTTATAAAAAACATAGATAATATTGTAGTTGCTGAAAAAAATATTGAAGTTTCAAACTATAAAAAATTGCTAGCAGGTGTTTTATTAGAGGCTCAAGAAAAAGTATTTCATTATCTAAATAAACTCGATGCGGGAAATTTAGAAGATGCCGATTTAAAAGTCATGGCTTTATTTTTACGATACAGATTAAATGTGCCGATAAATTCTGAGTTTGAAGAAATGACACATGATGAGAAAGTAACTTATTTAAAACAAAGTTTCAACAAGCCCATTCGTGTTTGCGGCATGGTAAAAAATCAAGGTGAACCGGGAGGAGGTCCATTTTGGGTTATGGCTGAAGATGGTAAAATATCTTTGCAAATAGTTGAATTTGCTCAAATTAACTTCGGAAAAAAGAACCAACAGGGTATTGTTTATAAAGCCACACATTTTAATCCTACAGATTTAGTTTGCGGTGTTAAAAATTACAAAGGAGAAAAATTCGATTTAATGGATTTTGTAGACCATGAAGCCGCTTTTATTACCACAAAAACCCAGAATGGGGTTGATATTAATGCTTTAGAATTACCAGGATTATGGAATGGGAGTATGGCGTATTGGAATTCGATTTTTGTTGAAGTGCCTTTGGAGACATTTAATCCGGTTAAGACAGTAAACGATTTATTAAAACCAGTACATCAAGCGTAATTGTGTTTGATGAAGGCACCATATTACAAGAACTCACTTTTAAAGCTATTAGAAGTTCAGGCAGTGGTGGTCAGCATGTCAATAAAGTATCCTCAAAAGTAGAATTAACTTTTAATTTAAAGGAATCAAGCGTTTTTAATGATGTTCAAAAAATTCGCCTACTGTTTAGGCTTAAAAATCGGCTTACGAAAGACGGTATATTAATTTTGCAATGTGGCGAAAGCCGAAGTCAGCATAAAAACAAAGAAATTATAGTTAAACGCTTTATTGAGATTTTAAAAAACGCACTAAAAGTTCCTAAAAAACGCCGACCTACAAAAATCCCAAAATCAGTAATAAAAAAGCGATTGAAACAAAAACGGCATCTTTCCGAGAAGAAGGCAGGTCGAAAAAAGCCAGATTTACAATAAAAAAATAGTGATTATTAGTTGATAATTGACAATTGATAATTACTTTTGCAACGTTCTCAAAAAAGGGGTGCCTATTATCGGCTGAGATCATACCCATTGAACCTAGAACAGGTAATGCTGTTTAGGAATCGAGCGTAAAGTAAAAGTTCAGTGGACATTTTTAGTGATTGTGATTAGTTCATCTTTTATGATGCTAGTAATAATAGCTGAATTTTAACTGAAAATTTCAAGCGTTCAAAAACTAATTATTAATAATTAAAGAATAATTACCTCTTTTTATTCGATTAAACATACTTAATCGTAATGAAAAACATTTTTCTTTTTTTAACACTTTTAGTGTTATCAGTCAGTGCGCAAGCGCAACAAAATCAAAAAACACAAGATTCAACTAAAACAGAAAAACTAGACGAAGTTTTAGTAAAAGCAGTACGTGTGGATGCAGATTCGCCAATTACGCACTCTAATTTGTCTAAAGAGGCTTTGGCAAAACGTAATTTAGGGCAAGACATTCCTGTGTTGCTTAACTTTTTACCATCGGTAGTAACAACTAGTGATGCGGGTGCTGGAATTGGCTATACTGGTATACGAGTTCGAGGTACCGATGCAACTCGTGTTAACGTAACCATTAACGGAATTCCTTATAACGACCCTGAAAGCCAAGGTACTTTTTGGGTGAATTTAGGGGATTTTGCGTCTTCAACAGAGAGTTTGCAATTACAACGTGGCGTTGGAACGTCTACTAATGGATCTGGAGCTTTTGGAGCGAGTTTAAATTTATTAACCGATGCAACATCAGTGGAAGCTTCAGGTGAAATTTCTAATAGTTTTGGAAGCTTTGGGACCCGAAAGCACACAGTAAAATTAAGTACAGGGTTATTAAATAATCATTTTGAAGTGTCAGGGCGTTTTTCAAAAATTGATTCAGATGGCTATATAGATCGTGCTTTTACTGATTTAAAATCATACTTTCTTCAGGGTATTTATAAAGATGATAATACCTTAATTAAAGCTCTGACGTTTGGTAATGCAGAGCGCACATATCAAGCGTGGTATGGGTTAACAGCGGATGAATTAAAAGAGGATAGAAGACAAAACCCGTACACCTACGAAAATGAAACAGATAATTATTGGCAAGACCATTATCAATTACATTGGAATGAGCGATTTGATAACAATTGGTCAACTAATTTAGGCTTAAATTATACCAAAGGGAAAGGCTATTTTGAGCAGTATAAGCCAGAAGAATCAGCTGCAGATTTTGCTAATTTAATTGAGGAAGACTCTGATGTAATTGTTAGAAGATGGCTCGATAATAATTTCTATGTATTAAATGCAAATGTAACTTATAAGCAAAATGCATTTGAAATAATTTCAGGCTTATCTTATAGTTCTTACGACGGCGATCACTTTGGAGAAGTGATTTGGGGAAGCGATTTACAACCAAATACCGAGATTCGAGATCGTTATTATGAAGGCGATGCTACCAAAAACGATTTCAGTATTTTTTCAAAAGCTACATTTAAAATGGCCGAAAAAATTACAGGATTTGTTGATTTGCAAGGACGTTTTGTAAGCTATAAAACCAATGGTTTAAATTCTGATAGAGCCGAATTTATTACCGATGCCAATTTTAGTTTTTTCAATCCCAAGGTAGGATTAACTTATAAACATTGCGATTTCAATAGCTTTTATGCTTCATATGCAAGAGCGAATAGAGAACCCAATCGCGACGATTTTGAAGCTGGTGTAACCGAAAATGAAACTTTAAATGATATTGAATTAGGTTGGCGCTATAACAGCAATAAAGTCAGTGTAAATACGAATTTGTATTACATGTTTTATCAAAATCAATTGGTGTTAACTGGAGAACTTGACGATGTTGGAAGCCCAATTAGAGCTACAAGTGGCAAAAGTTATAGACTTGGACTTGAGGTTGATGCCAAAATACAATTCAGCAAAATGCTTAATACGTCAACAAACGTTGCCATAAGCAGTAATAAAAATAAAGATTTTTCATCTGAAATAAATGGCGAATTGGTTGATTTAGGAAATACAAATATCTCGTTCTCACCTGAATTAGTTATTGGTAATGCCATTAATTATATGCCGGCAGAACGATTACAATTATCGCTTTTAAGTAAGTTTGTGGGTGAACAATATATGGGAAATACAGACAATGAAGCCTCTATTTTAGAGCGTTATTTTATAAACGATTTCAATATTAATTATGAAATAAAACCAAGAAAATTATTTAAATCCATTGTATTATCAGGATTGGTGAATAATATTTTTAATAAAAAATATGTTTCTAATGGGTATTTTGGGTCTTATGATTATGAAGATACATCGAGCCCTTCTGGAATAACCACTGGTTATTATGCTGGTTATTACCCACAAGCAACAACCAATTTTTTAGTTGGTGCAACTTTCAAGTTTTAAGTATTATCTAGGGATGAAAAGCGTGGTTATAATTATGTAACTGCGCTTTTTAATTAAATATTAAAAGTGTATTGCCGTTTTGTTGTACACGGTAGTTTTTCAGTGCACATCTTAAGCCGTCGTTCCCATCCGGGGTTCCGGTTACAAAATTGTAGGTATTGCCGTCTTCACACCCACAAGTTCCGTTTAAACCTGAAGGTACAAGCGCAGAACATGAATTAGGTGCATGATTTGGGTCGCTTGCATCCCAAGCATAGAAATCAGCTCCTGTACTAGCAACAATAATGCCTGCATTACCTTCATTTGGAATATATACCGAATTACCAGCAAAAGTAAGCTGACTGTACTGTGGTAAACTTAAATCTATTGTAAAATTGACACTAATGTCTAGTAGGAATCTACAATTTTTATCATCTACTTGGTTGCCACTGCAAGTCATTAGAATTAAAAAAAATAAGGTGTAAAAAAGGGATTTCATAAATTCAGGGGATTTGGCATGCAATTTACAATAAAAAGTAAATTGAGATTCTAATATTTAAATTTTCCTTAGGCTATTTTTTCTTTCTCAAAAAACCTCTAAGGCAAAGTATGTTCATGATTTCAATACAGATATAACTAAAATTTTGTATTTTTGTATGACAATCTCGTATACGCGAGATTTTTTTATTTGCTGAACTCTATCAAAATTATTTTCATGGAGATTCGGCATCTTTTATAAAGTTAAACGATGAAGTTATGAGTAAAGTATCATACTATACACCAGAGGGGTTAAAAAAATTAAGAGATGAATTGAAACATCTTAAAGATGTTGAGCGTGTAAAGGCTTCAAGAGCCATTGCTGAAGCTAGAGATAAAGGAGATTTAAGCGAAAATGCTGAGTACGATGCGGCAAAAGAAGCTCAAGGGATGTTAGAAATGCGAATTTCTAAACTTGAAGATGCTTTAGCTGGCGCTCGTGTAATTGATGAATCGCAGCTTGATAATTCTAAAATTCTAGTTTTATCGAAGGTTAAAATTAAAAACCAAACTAACGGTATGGAAATGGTATATACATTGGTTGCCGATGGTGAAGCTGATTTAGCTTCTGGTAAAATTTCTGTTAATTCACCTATCGGAAAAGGGCTATTGGGTAAATCTGTTGGCGATGTAGCCGAAATTCAGGTTCCAAATGGCGTTATGAAATTTGATATTATTGAAATTTCAAGATAATACTGGTTTCTATTCCGTGAAAACGGAATCCAATTAAAAACAAATCAAATAATCATATGGCCTCTATTTTCACAAAAATTGTAAACGGCGAATTGCCTTGTTATAAAATAGCAGAAACAGATGATTTTCTAGCTTTTCTAGATGTTAATCCTAATGCTAAAGGACATACACTGTGTATTCCTAAAAAAGAGGTTGATAAAATTTTTGATTTAGATGAAACTACATATCATGGTTTAATGGGTTTTTCTAGAACCGTTGCTTTAGCTTTAAAAAAAGCAGTGCCTTGTAAACGAATTGGCGTAAGTGTAATAGGTTTAGAAGTACCGCATGCGCATGTGCATTTAATTCCGTTACAATCAATGGAAGATGCACGTTTTATTCAAAAAGCGAAACTTTCTCATGAGGAATTTCTAGCCTTGGCAGAAGCCATCAAATCACAATTATAGAATAAGGTAAAATACTAGTGCGAATATTATGGCTACTAAAACTAATCCAACTATAATTGCTATCCAAGATGCCTTTTTTAAGTAAGTTGACGACTTTTTTGGGGTGAATGCTTTTTTCTGATACTCAAAAACTAGTTCTATGTCATCAGTCCATTGTACTGGATAAATGATAGAGTTACATTTATTACAACTTATCTCTTGACTTATCTCTGAAGTAATTGATCGGTAAAACTTATTGTCTTTAATTTTTTGCTTGAATGTTAAGCGCAATCCATCTTTGCTGAAACACTCAGGACAATTGTTTTTTAATGTCACGTTTTTTACGTCAATTAATTTTTCAGTCATAATAAATAAGTTTTAACTCGCACGTTTTAAGCTTATTTGTATAGTGCTTCCTTTGTTTTTTGCAGATTGAAGCACTTTAATCTTCCCGTTATGAAAATCTTCAATGATTCGCTTGGTTAAAGATAATCCTAGTCCCCAACCGCGTTTTTTTGTAGTAAACCCTGGTTCAAAAATACTGTTATAATGTTTTTTAGAAATGCCTTTTCCTGTATCGGTAACATTAACTTTCACATCATTTTCAAGTTGCGATATTTCAACTGTTAATTTACCTCGTCCTTTCATAGCGTCGATAGCATTTTTTACTAAATTTTCTATTGTCCAACTGTAAAGCTGCTTGTTTAAATTAACGGGAATTTCACCATCGGGGATTATTATTTCAAAATCTACAAGCTTAGACAATCTAGATTTTAAATAATCGTAAGATTCTATGGTTTCTTTAATAATATCTGCTTTCTCTAGAGTTGGTAAAGAACCAATTTTACTAAATCGTTCGGCAATAGTTTTTAATCGACTCACGTCTTTTTCCATCTCAGTGATATATTCCGGATTAACGTTTTCGGTTTTTAATAATTCTGTCCAGCCAATTAAAGAAGATAAAGGTGTGCCTATTTGATGCGCTGTTTCCTTTGCCATACCAGACCAAAGTTTGTTTTGGGTTGCATTTTTATTGCTACTATAAAAGAAGAAAATAACGGCACCAAAAAGAACCACGATAAGTATTAAAGCTAATGGATAATATTTTAGTTTGTTTAATAAAGGTGAGTTTCCATAGTAAATAGTAGAGTACACCTGATTTTGATACTTAATTTCAATAGGTTTGTTCTCGTCAGAAAACTTATTAATGAGTTTTTTTAAATACTCTGGGTTTTCAATTTTGCTATCATTAATGTTATTAGAACTACTCAAGTTACCATCTTTATCAATAACTATCATTGGAGTAGTGGTATTACTATTTAAAATTTTAAGGGTTAAATTTAAATTGGTGTTGGTGTCTGAATTCACAAATTCGGTTTGAGCAAAAGACCAATTTTCCATTTTTGTGCGTTCTTCATCCTTAAAATGTTGAAAAAACTCGTAGGTTTTCAATAAAATAAGAGAGACAATTGCAAAAGAGGCTACAATGATAATCCATCGGAAAATATTGCTGTGTTTTGTAAAAATCATTTTAAAAATTAATTAACATGTAATATAATGTAAATCTGTTAATATTATTGTGTAAGTTGTTAGTAAATCGGTTTTTAGTTGCGTTATAGATTAGTTACATTTGTGAAAACTTAAGAAGTTAAATGCCTACGATAGATCCAAAAACCTTATCAACCAGTAAATTACATAGCTATTTGTTAAGCGCTATTGCGCCTAGGCCAATTGCATTTGCAAGTACGTTGGATGCCAAGGGAAACGCTAATTTATCTCCATTTAGTTTCTTTAATGTTTTTAGTTCAAACCCGCCAATTTTAATTTTTTCACCTGCTAGACGGGTAAGCAATAATACTACTAAACACACATTAGATAATTGTGAAATCACTAAAGAAGTCGTAATTAACGTGGTTAATTTCGATATGGTTCACCAAATGTCATTAAGTAGCTCTGAATATCCAGAAGGCGTTAATGAATTTGAAAAAGCAGGTTTATCGATGCTTAAGTCGAGTAAAGTTAAACCATACAGAGTTGCTGAATCACCTGTACAATTTGAATGTAAAATTAAAGATATCATAAAGTTAGGGGCAGAAGGTGGTGCTGGTAATTTAATTATTTGTGAAATTGTGATGTTTCATATAGATGATGAGGTTTTGGATGAAAACAACAACATCAATCAGAAGAAATTAGATTTAGTAGCAAGAGCAGGAGGAAGTTATTATAGTCGTGCTAAATCAGGATTTTTTGAAATACCTAAACCAATATCAACCTTGGGAATTGGTGTTGATAATTTTCCAGACCACGTTAAAAATAGTATGATTTTAACAGGAAATGATTTAGGAATGTTGGCCAATGTTGAAGCTTTACCAACCCAAGAGCATGTTAATGCATTTATTGAGGAAGTTGGAGAGCGCTACCCAAATATAAAAACAGCAACACATAGAGAAAAACACAAGTTGGCAAGAAACTATATTAGTTTTGGCGATATTGAAAGTGCATGGAAAATACTGTTGTCATAACAGTGTAATTAAATTAGACGAATATTTAATAATTATATATAAAAATGGAAGTTCAAGGAAGAATTAAAATGATTGGAGAAACTCAAACTTTTGGAAGCAATGGGTTTAGAAAAAGAGAAATTGTAGTAACAACTGAGGAGCAATACCCACAACATATTATGGTGGAATTCGTTCAAGATAAAACAGACTTACTTAACAATTATCAAGTTGGTCAACAAGTAAAAATTAGCATCAATTTACGTGGAAGAGAGTGGGTTAATCCTCAAGGTGAAACCAAGTATTTTAACTCTATTCAAGGTTGGAGAATAGAAGCTTTACAAAGTGAAGCAGGAGATGCAAATGTACCACCTGTGCCACCAGCAGATGCTTTTGAGCCTGCAGGAGATTTACAAGAAGAAGATCACGACGATTTACCGTTTTAATTAAATTCTGTAAAAGCAGAAATCTAACGATAAAAAAACCTCGATGTTAAAAATACATTGAGGTTTTTTAATTTTAAAGTATGCACAAATTAACTTCAGACATATGGTTTCCAAATGTCAATACAGCAACAGAAGATGGTTTACTGGCATTTGGTGGCGATTTATCGGTAGAGCGTTTATTGCTTGCTTATAAATCTGGTATTTTTCCTTGGTATGATAAAGAAGAGCCCATATTGTGGTGGTCACCAGATCCTAGATTTGTATTGTTTCCAGAGAAATTAAAAGTTTCAAAAAGCATGAAACAAATTTTAAAAAAACAGGAGTTTGAAGTTACCATAAATAAAGATTTCGAGACTGTAATTAATGCATGTTCACGAGCTAAGCGCGAAGGGCAAATTGGTTCGTGGATAACACCAGAGATGATTGAAGCTTATTTAAAACTTCATGAATTAGGATATGCAAAATCTGTTGAAGTTTGGAAAGGGAATAAGCTTGTGGCAGGGTTATATGGCGTTGATTTAGGAAATCATATTTTTTGTGGTGAAAGTATGTTTACTGAAGAAAGTAATGCTAGTAAAGTTGGCTTAATAACCTTTATTGAAAACACGAACTATAAATTAATAGATTGTCAGGTTTATACCAAGCATCTTGAAAGTTTAGGGGCCGAGGAAATATCAAGAGAAGAATTTATTAGAGCATTAAAAAATTAAACTTCGTTATACCTAAAGCAGCTAATTTCATGATCGTTTACCATTCCGGTAGCCTGCATATGCGCATAAATAACAGTAGAACCTACAAATTTAAATCCTCGCTTTTTTAAATCTTTACTTATGGTGTCGCTTAAAGGGGTGTTCGCTGGAGCTTCTTTGTAGTTTTTTAATTTATTTTTAATCGGTTTTCCGTCTACAAAACCCCATATGTATTTGCTGAAACTTCCAAACTCATCTTGTATTTTCATAAAAGCCTGAGCGTTAGATACAGTTGCATTAATTTTAAGTTTATTTCTAATAATTCCAGCATCCTCCATTAATTGGTCTTTTTTACTTTGTTGATATCCTGCGATTTTTTTATAATCGAAATTATCAAATGCTTTTTTAAAATTTTCACGTTTCCTTAGAATGGTAATCCAGCTCAAACCCGCTTGAAAAGTTTCTAATATTAAAAATTCAAATAAGGTGTCATCATCGTAAACAGGAACGCCCCATTCGCCGTCGTGATACGCTTCATATAAAGCATCACCTTCGCACCATCCGCATCTATGTTTATTCATCATTCTAAAAATTTAAGCGTAAAATAATTCTTTGTAAGGATAATAGTAAAAGTATGACAAAAATCATCTTAATTAGAATCCTGACACATTAATTTTGTGTGTCAATATCCATTAAAATATAAATGTTATGCATCCAATAATAGAAAAAGGTATAAAAAATAGCTTGACTTACGAAAACTATAGAGCTTTAGTAAAGCAATTGGTAGAAGACCATGCTACTACTGGAAACGACAAATCTGAAGCTATGGTGAATTATACGAAGCTTAATGATAAACGTATGAAGCGTTGGGATAAAACCATTAAGGTTTCGGAAGAGGTGAAACAAATCGTATCAGAATTCAATCAAAAGATAACTTGGTTGGTTATTGCTGAAAGTTGGTGTGGTGATGCAGCACATGTACTTCCAGCTCTAAATAAGATAGCTGAGTTATCTGATTACATAAATATGAAGGTGGTTCTTCGAGATGAAAATCTGGAGCTTATGGATATTTATTTAACTAATGGCGCCAGCGCCATTCCTAAAGTTATTATGATTGATGATGAAACAGGCGAAGTAATAAATACATATGGACCAAGACCAAGTGAAGCTGCTAATTATGTTAGTAGATTTAAAGCTAAACACGGTAGTCTAACTCCAGAATTCAAAGAAGACCTACAACATTGGTATAATAATGATAAAGGGCAAAATGTGATTAAAGATATTGTTGAAATACTTTGTCGATTAGCACCTATTTGCCAATAAAATAAAAGGTAATAGAACCCAATTGAGTTTCTTTTGAGGCATCTTCACTAAACTGAGATCGTTTAGCGTAATCCAATGCGCTTTCTATTAAGCATTCGTTACTCGATGTTGAGGATGTGTTTACGTAAGCATCAATTACATTTCCGCTTGAGTTTACTGTAATGTTTACAACAATTTTGCCGTCAACTTCGCATAAGTAAACTGGAATAGGTATAAACACTTTTTTTCGATTAACTAATGAAAATCGTATCGAACTTTTAGAATTAGTAGCGTCTGCCTGTTGTTTTTTAAGCACATCATTAACTTTACTAAACTTTGCTAATTCCTCTGTGTTTAATTTAGAATCTTCAGGAATATCGTAAGCATCTCTGGCTTCTTGATGATTATTCTCGGTGTTAGGAGTATTAGGAACATAATCCTTAGGAGGCGCTATAGTTTTAAAAGCTTGCGCAAAATGTTTCGTTTTTTGAGATTCGTTAAAGGCTTGATTGGTTTCAGCTTTGGAATTATTAAGTTTTTCCAAGGCTTCAAGCACTTTAAGTTCTTCTTCCGTAAGTTCCTTTTCAGGCTCTATTTCATAATAACTTTCAGAAGCAATGTCGTCGTGTTGCTTAAGGCTCAAATTAAATACAGAGAGTACCACAGTTCCAGAAATTAGAAGCGTGATAAGTAGGGCTTTATGTTGATCTGTTAGGTGCAAATCGATATAATGTAACGTGTTTTATATGGTAATATACGTAAAAATTAAAAATTTAGTCTTTTAGCGATGAAATGAAGGTGTCTATGGATATAGCATCGGCCACATCAAAAGCACCAATTTTGGTTCGTCTTAATGCTGAAAGGTGAGCTCCAGAGCTTAGAGATTTTCCAAAATCGTTAGCTAACGACCTTATGTAAGTGCCTTTACTACACACTACTCTGAAGTCTACTTTTATAGCACCTGTACTTTGTGAATTAGACATGTCGATATCAATAATTTCAAATTCAGAAATTGAAACGCTTCTTGCTTTAATATCGACGTTTTCGCCAGCTCTAGCAAATTCATATAAGCGTTTGCCATCCTTTTTTAATGCTGAAAAAACAGGAGGAAATTGCTGTATGTCGCCAATAAATTGTTTGGTGGTTTCTTGAATTAAAGCTTCAGAAATATGTTCTATCGGGAAGGTTTCGTTTATTTCTGTTTCTAAATCGAAAGAAGGTGTTGTGCTTCCTAAAGTAATAGTGCCAGTATATTCTTTTTCTTGGGCTTGGAAAGTATCTATTTGCTTCGTCATTTTACCTGTACAAATAATAAGTAAACCTGTGGCTAAAGGGTCTAACGTTCCTGCGTGTCCGACCTTTATTTTTTTAAGTTTAAAGGCTTGTTTAATTTCCCATCGCAGCTTATTAACCACTTGAAAGGAGGTCCAATCCAAAGGTTTGTCAATCAGTAAAACTTGTCCGGAAAGATAATCTTCAACAGATTTCATACTTTAGTAAAGCATTGAAATTACAATAGCAACAATACCAACTAGGGCACAGTAAATTGCAAAGTATGAGAGTTTGCTTTGTTTTACTAAAGCAATCATCCACGTACATGCAAACAATCCTGCAACAAAGGCAGCGACAAATCCTATAGATAAGGTCGTAAAGTTTCCAGAATCATAAGTTAAATCGCCACTTAAAACATCTTTAGCAATTTTCCCAAAAATTAATGGTACTACCATTAAAAATGAAAATCGGGCTGCTTTGGTTTTATCATTACCTAAAAGCACCGAAGTTGAAATGGTAGCTCCAGAACGTGAAATTCCAGGGAGCATAGCTATAGCTTGCGATATACCAATTACAAAAGCATTCGAAAATGACACCTTTTTATTGGTATCTTTTGCTTTATCCGCCAAATAAAGAAGAATCGCTGTAACAATAAGCATACAACCAACTAATAAGATATTACCACTAAAAAGCGCTTCTAATTGCTCTTCAAAAAATAAACCAACGATAACTGCCGGTATCATAGAAATTGCAATTTTAGAAATGAATTGTAAGTCGTCATTCCATCTAAATTTCAGAGCACCTTTTATCAGGTCTAAAATATCTTTTCTAAAAACTACCATGGTACTCAATGCAGTTGCAAAGTGCAGAACCACTGTAAATAATAAACTTTCTTCTGGCACCGAATTATCACCTAGAATGGCTTTTCCTAATTCCAAATGACCACTTGAAGAAACAGGTAAAAATTCAGTAAGCCCTTGAACAATACCTAAAATAATTGCATCTATAATTTCCATGGCGCAAAAATATTAAAATTGAGATAGCAAATGGCTTTTAACTCAATTAATTTAAGCCTTAAAGGTTGAATGTCTTGTTTTTAATTAATCTTTTATTCTAGAGTTTTGGTGGAATTATATTTTAGATAAAGTGTTTAGAGTACAAACAAGACGGCAAAGGAATTTGTATAAGAGTAACTTTAAGTTATTTTTGTTTAGTATTTAATAGCTTATGAAATTATATCCACTTAAATTCTCACCTATATTTTGTTATCGCATTTGGGGTGGCGACAAATTAAAAACCGTTTTAAATAAAAACTATCAAGAGGAATCCATTGGAGAGTCTTGGGAAATTTCAGATGTAGAAGAATTTAATACAGTTGTGGCCGAAGGTGAATTAAAAGGTGAAACGATTAATAATTTAATTACAAAATTTACTTCTGACTTTTTAGGAAAAAGTGTTTACCAGAATTTTGGTGAAGAATTTCCCTTACTCATTAAGTTTATTGATGCTAAAACCCCGCTGTCTATTCAAGTGCATCCAAGTAACGAACTCGCTAAAGTGCGTCACAATTCGTTTGGTAAAAATGAAATGTGGTATATCATGGAGGCCGATGAAAATGCCGAACTTATTGTTGGATTTAACCAAAAAGTGAATAAAGACACCTATTTGGAAAAATTGGGAAACGGGACCGTATTAGAAATCTTAAATGCCGAAAAAGTTAAAAAAGGTGATACTTATTACATCCCAACAGGTAGAGTTCACGCTATTGGCGCAGGGGTTTTATTAGCTGAAATCCAACAAACTTCAAACATTACATATCGTATTTACGATTACGACAGGGTAGATGCCAAAACCGGTGAAAAACGCGAATTACATAACGATTTGGCTATTGATGCCATTGATTTTGAGCATCACAAAAACTACAAAACGAACTACAGTGCTAAAGAAAATGAATCGAATACTTTGGTGCATTCGCCTTATTTTAAAACAAACATTCTTAAGTTAACTGAAGAGATTACAAAAGATTATTCTAATCTAGATTCATTTGTAATTTATATGTGTGTTGAAGGAGATGCGGTTTTAGAATCTAATGGTGCTAAATACCAACTAAATCTCGGAGAAACCATGTTAATTCCGGCTTGTATAAATGATATTCATATCAAAACCAAAGGTGCTACTTTGCTAGAAGTTTATTTGTAGAACACTTTTGATAAGGACTAAGATTTCTCCTTATCTGGATTTAATAGAATCGCATAAATCTGTATACCAAACCCTATAAGCACCAATGTTGGAGCTAATCTAATACGTCTCCAGCTAAAGATTTCAGGATTAAAAACGTTAGGGTCGTCACTACCACCGCCAGACATTAAAATAAAACCAAGTGCAATACAAGCTAAACCAATAAACATAAATTTATAGTTTTTCTTTCCGAATACAAATATTGGTTTTGCTGCTTCTTTACGTTTCTTTTCTCCCATGGCTAAATTCTGTCGAATTTTTATGCAAATTAAATGATTTATTTGAAAACCTCATGTTAATAGTATTGTAATTTAAGTTTTCAATAACTAATAGTAGAGCTCATCAGTTTTTAAATTTAAAAAACGTTGTGTTGCAAAATGGGTGCTTATCCAAGTAATAATGATACCTAGAGCAAATATTAAAACGAATAAAAGTGCCATTAGTATAGGGTTGCTTAACAATTCCAGTTCTGCAAAGGTTTTATTTAAATAGTACAAAACAAGCGCCATACCAATTAAGGCTAAAAAGGCCCCAATCATTCCTAAACGCACACTTTTCCAAACAAAGGGTCTGCGAATAAATTGTTTGGTGGCACCTACCATTTGCATGGTTTTTATGGTAAATCGTTTGGAATAAACAGCTAATCTTATCGAACTGTTAATGAGTAAAACGGCTATTAAGGTAAATATTCCGCTAATGATGAGTACCCAAAAACTAATTTTTTTAACGTTGTCGTTCATTAAATTAACGAGGTCGTTATCGTAAGTAACCTCGTCCACAAAGTTTTTATTTAAGGCTTCAGTAGAAATCTTTTCAAGATGTTCAGAAGTTACAAAATCGGCTTTTAAATGCACATCGATGGAGTTTTGTAACGGATTGTAACCCACAAAATCCATAAAATCTTCACCATTTTCAGCTTTCATAAATTCGGCAGCCTGCTCTTTAGAAACGTATTCTGTAGATTTTACATAATCTGCCATAGCCAAACTTTTTTCAAGTTGTTTGGTTTCTACTTCTTTGGCATTATCTTTTAAATAAATGGTAACCACTACTTGTTCTTTAAAATGATCGGATACTTTTTTTGCATTTAAAATAAGCATACCAAGCAATCCTAATAAAAACAAAACTAAAGCAATACTTAACACAACCGAGAAATACGAAGAAATAAGTCTGCGTTTTTGGTGCTTTTCGAAGGATGAACTCATAAAGATATTGGATTAACGATGTAAAAATAATAAAGTATAAGCATTCATAATTTATATAAACTAAAATATATCAACATTGTTGTTATTTAGGAGCGTTTAAGTATTGTTTTTTTTGAGGTTTACTAATTACATATACACCTAATGCTACCAGAATACAACATAGAATTTTTATGATATTGATGTCTTTTGAATATTGCCCTTGAGTATAAACAAAGGCCATAATACTTACCAAAATAAAACTTACAACTGGTTGAAGGTAAACATAGCTACTAGTAACAGATGGTGCCAAATGTTTCAGAGCGAAAATGTTAAATAAGTATGCTAAAAAGGTTGTGAATAAAACAACGTAGCCAATAGTTAAATAGGTATTCGTAGTAAAAGATTCAAAATTGGTATTTAAAAAATCTGAAATCCCAAAAGGAAAAACATAAATAAAACCAAATAAAAACACCCAACTAGCTACAGTAATTGCATGGTATTTTTTCATTAAAGTTCTTACTAATACAAGATATAAACCATAACTACAGGCATTCAATAAAACAAACAAGTTGCCTAAAAATGAACTTGTTCCAACAGATTTATTTCCATATACGATTAACACTATGGCTCCTATACCTGCCATTATTATACCGACAACCTTATTTTTAGTAATTCTTTCTTTTAAAATAATAAAACTAAAAATGAGTACTAGAACTGGTGTGGCCGTTTGAATTATGGAGGCATCAATTGGCGAAGTTAAATTAATGCCATGAAAAAAAAGTAATTGGTTGGCAGCACCTCCAAATAAACCACAAAGTGCAAGCATTAAAATATCTTTCCTTTCAACTTTTTCATTAATAAATAGAAATTTAATACTCCAAAAAAGTATCATACAGCAAGACAGCCGAATAAAAACAAAAGCGCTAGGATTTATTTTATCAGGCATGATGCCCTTCGCGATAATGTAATTGGCGCCATATATAACATTGGCAGCTAGTAATGCTAAATGCGCTTTAGTTGTATCTTTTATCAAATTAAATTGCCTTAAAAGTGGCGAAATTACGAATTGCTTTTTAAAGCGAAACCTAATAAATCATTACCGAGGTTCCAAATTCATTAAATAGTTAAGAAACGCTTTATGTTTTCTGTAGAAAGCGTAAATTTGCGCTTTAAAAAAGTAGAAATATAGGAACATGAGGTACGATTTCAATAAAATCGAGAAAAAATGGCAAGACTATTGGGCCAAAAACGAAACTTTTAAAGCTGAGAACAATAGCGATAAACCAAAATTTTACGTTTTGGATATGTTTCCTTACCCTAGTGGTGCAGGACTTCATGTTGGGCATCCGTTAGGTTATATTGCTTCAGATATTTATGCGCGTTATAAGCGTCATCAAGGTTTTAATGTCTTGCATCCTCAAGGATATGATAGTTTTGGTTTGCCTGCGGAACAGTATGCTATTCAAACTGGACAGCATCCTGCAATTACAACTGCCGAAAATATAAAAACCTACCGCCGTCAATTAGATCAAATCGGATTTTCTTTTGATTGGTCTCGAGAAGTTCGAACGTCAGACCCGAGTTATTACAAATGGACCCAGTGGATTTTTATTCAACTGTTTAATTCTTGGTACAATAACGATTCAGATAAAGCTGAAGCCATTACAGAATTAGAAAAAATATTTACTTCTGAAGGAAATTTAAATGTAAATGCTGTTTGCGATGATGCTATCGAGCCATTTACAGCCGAAGATTGGATTCGTTTTGATTCCAAAAAGCAACAGGAAATATTATTACAGTACAGATTGACGTATTTAGCAGAAACCGAAGTGAATTGGTGTCCTGCATTAGGAACGGTATTAGCGAATGATGAAATTGTAAACGGTGTTTCTGAACGTGGCGGACATCCAGTAATTAGAAAAAAAATGACCCAATGGAGTATGCGTATTTCTGCTTACGCGGAACGTTTGCTTCAAGGTTTAGATACTATAGATTGGACGGATTCTTTAAAGGAAAGTCAGCGTAACTGGATTGGAAAATCTGTTGGTGCTGCAGTAACTTTTAATGTTGTTGGTCATAATAAAGTTATAGACGTTTTTACTACACGTCCTGATACTATTTTTGGAGTGTCGTTTATGACCTTGGCACCAGAACATGAATTGGTGGCGCAAATAACAACGCCAGAACAAAAAGCTGAGGTTGATGCTTATGTTTTAGCCACTGCCAAACGTAGCGAACGCGATAGAATGGCCGATGTAAAAACCATTTCGGGAGCTTTTACAGGCGCTTATGCAGAACATCCGTTCACCAAACAACCAATACCAGTTTGGATTGGCGATTACGTGTTGGCAGGTTACGGCACAGGCGCTGTAATGAGTGTGCCTTGTGGCGACCAACGTGATTATGATTTTGCAAAGCATTTTAATATTCCAATTCCGAATATTTTTGAAGGCGTTGACATTTCAGAAGAAGCATTTGCTGATAAAGAGAAAACCATTATTGCGAATAGCGATTTCCTTAACGGAATGAATTATAAAAAAGCAACAAAACGTGCTATTTACGAATTGGAGCAAATGGGGCAAGGTGAAGGAAAAACCAACTACCGCTTGCGAGATGCGGTTTTTAGTCGTCAACGATATTGGGGAGAACCATTCCCAGTATATTATATTGATGGCATGCCACAAATGATAGCTACCGAACATTTACCTATTGAGCTGCCAGAAGTTGAAAAATATTTACCAACCGAAACAGGTGAGCCACCACTAGGTAATGCCACGAAATGGGCTTGGTGTACCGAAACTAATACGGTAGTTGATAATTATAAAATTGATGGTAAAGCCATATTTCCATTAGAGTTGAATACCATGCCAGGGTGGGCAGGTAGTTCGCAATATTTTAATCGTTATATGGACCCACAAAACGATAAAGAAATTTTCTCGAAAGATGCTATTAATTATTGGCAGCAAGTAGATTTATACATTGGCGGAAGCGAGCATGCAACAGGGCATTTATTATACTCGCGTTTTTGGCAAAAGTTTATGTTCGATTTAGGCTTAGTGCCTCATGATGAATATGCTAAAAAGTTGATTAACCAAGGAATGATTCTGGGTACGAGTGCTTTTATTTATAGAGAAGAAGGAACACAAACTTATTTGTCGTTAGGATTGATTGAGGGTAAAAAGGTACAGCCTATTCACGTAAAGGTTAAGTATGTAAATGCTTCAGATGAATTGGATATAGAAGGTTTAAAGGCTGATGCTGAATTTGGAGAAGATTACGCTGATGCTAAATTTGTGCTAGAAAATGGAGTTTATAAAGTAGGTAGAGATGTTGAAAAAATGTCAAAATCGAAGTACAATGTGGTTAATCCTGACGACATTGTATCAGATTACGGCGCCGATAGTTTACGCTTATATGAAATGTTTTTAGGCCCGCTAGAGCAATACAAACCTTGGAATACTGCAGGTATAACTGGTGTGCACAGTTTCCTTAAAAAACTTTGGAAATTGTATGCTGATGATAACGGAATTAAAGTAAACGATGCTGAACCTACCAAAGACAATTTAAAAACGTTACATAAAACCATAAAGAAAGTACAGGAAGATATCGAGAATTTCTCTTTTAATACTTCGGTTTCTACTTTCATGATTGCAGCAAACGAATTGACTGCTCAAAAATGTACATCGAAAACTATACTTGAGCCTTTGTTGGTTTTAATATCACCTTATGCACCGCATATTGCTGAGGAACTATGGAGTCAGTTAGGGAATAATGGTTCGATAGCAACAGTGCCTTTCCCAGAATTTGATGCTAGCCATTTAGTAGAGAGCAGCAAGAATTACCCGATTTCATTTAACGGCAAAATGCGATTTACTTTAGAACTACCGTTAGATATGAGTAAAGAAGATATTGAAAAAACAGTGTTGGCACACGAAAAAACCCAAGAGCAGTTGGCAGGACGAACACCTAAAAAGGTCATTGTGGTTCCTGGAAAAATTGTAAACATTGTTGGGTAACGTTTTTTTTGTGTTAGGGATAGTATTGGATAGCCTACAGGGAGGAACGACCGCGGACTTGTAACGAATAGCCCGACCCTTGTGGTAACCTGCCGTTAGGCAGGCGCCCAAATAATAACTAATCAATAATTAATACATGAATTCTACCGAAATTATTGGTTTTACGGCAGCCATTTTAACTACCGCAGCGTTTCTTCCTCAAGTATATAAAACGTGGAAAACTAGAGATGTGTCGAGCTTGTCTTTACCCATGTTGCTAATGTTTTTTGTCGGTATTGTAGCGTGGTTAATTTATGGGTTTTTAAAGGATAGCCCATCGATGATTTTAGCCAATAGTATTACGGTAGTTTCTGCGTTTCTTTTAATTTACTTCAAGATAACATACGGTAAAAAATAGGTTTTTGGCAATTTCTGATTTCCCTACTAACTCCATATGAATTATGGTTTAATTACTCAAATCGATTTTTTGATGAAAAAAATTTAACAAAAAGTCTATTTTGATTATAATATTAAAATTATTGTTTTAATTTTGCTTCGGTTTTTACCCTTAAAACATCGTATTTATGAAAATTGGAGTTCCTATCGAAATTAAAAATAATGAGAACAGAGTGGGTATGACACCCTCTGGTGTATTTGAGTTATCAAAAAGAAATCATTCCGTTTATGTTCAAAAAAACGCTGGTTTTAATAGCGGATTTTTAGATGAAGATTATATTGAGGCTGGTGCCACTATTCTGGATACCATTGAGGAGGTTTATGACACTGCCGAAATGATTGTGAAAGTTAAGGAGCCTATTGAGCCTGAATATAAATTAATCAAGTCAAATCAAGTGGTGTTTACTTATTTTCATTTTGCGTCAAGCGAGGTGTTAACCAATGCAATGATTGAGAGCAAAGCAATTTGTATTGCTTATGAAACAGTTGAAAATAAAGATGGTACATTGCCTTTATTAATACCAATGTCTGAAGTAGCAGGAAGAATGTCTGTTCAGCAAGGTGCCAAATACCTAGAAAAACCAATTAAAGGGCGTGGTATTTTATTGGGAGGTGTTCCAGGTGTGCCACCTGCAAAAGTACTTATTTTAGGTGCTGGTATTGTAGGTTATCAAGCTGCAAAAATGGCATCAGGTTTGGGTGCTTATGTAATCATTATGGATATTAACATGAAGGCACTTCGTTATGTAAGTGATTCTATGCCAAATAATGTGATAAGCGAATTCTCTAGCGAGTACAACATTAGAAAACATATAAAAGATGCCGATTTAATTATTGGTGGTGTATTGATTAAAGGTGCCAAAGCACCTAAATTAATTACTAGAGACATGTTGAAAGATATGCGTCCGGGAACTGTAATGGTTGACGTAGCTGTAGATCAAGGCGGATGTTTTGAAACTACCAAACCAACTACGCACCAAGATCCGACATATATTATTGATGAGGTTGTGCATTATAGTGTGGCAAACATGCCTGGTGCAGTGCCTTACACGTCTACTATGGCATTGACTAACGTAACGTTGCCTTATGTTATTCAATTGGCTAATGATGGATGGGAAAAAGCTTGTAAAAAGAATAAAGCATTATCAAAAGGGTTGAATATTGTAAATGGTAAAATTGTTTACAAAGAAATCGCCGAAGCTTTTGAAATGGAAATGAGCTAATAGTATTAGTTTTAAAGTGTTATTTAAACGCCTAAATGCTTGAAATTAAAGCTTTAGGCGTTTTTCAATATAAAATGGTACTGACAATTATTCAGATTGAAAAATTGGCGTTATTTTTGATATATTATACTAGAATTTAAAATTTAAAAACAATGATTGGATATTATATATTAATTGGAGCAATTGCCTTAGTAAGTTGGGCAGTAAGCAATACTTTAAAACGAAAGTTTGACAAGTATTCTAAAGAACAACTTAGAAACGGAATGAGTGGTGCTGAAATTGCTGAAAAAATGTTGTCAGACCATGGCATTTATGATGTAGAGGTTATTTCAACGCCGGGGCGATTAACAGACCATTACAATCCTAAAAATAAAACAGTAAATTTAAGTGAAGCGGTTTACAATCAACGTAATGCGGCGGCGGCAGCAGTTGCAGCACACGAATGTGGGCATGCTGTACAACACGCTCAGGCTTATAGTTGGTTACAAATGCGTTCTACCTTAGTTCCTGTTGTAAGTGTAACTTCTAGTATGTCTCAATGGTTAATCATTGGAGGTTTAGTCATAGGTGGTGCTGCTGGTTTAGGTTTAGGCTGGTGGGTAGCCGTTATAGGTGTAGTATTTATGGGAGCTGCAACACTTTTTAGCTTTATCACCTTACCTGTTGAGTACGACGCTAGTAACAGAGCATTAGCTTGGTTAAAGAATAAAAATATGGTAACTCCAGATGAATATAAAGGTTCTGAAGATGCTTTAAAATGGGCAGCAAGAACATATCTAGTAGCTGCTATTGGTGCATTAGCTAACCTCATGTATTGGGCGCTTCAGGTATTTGGAGGAAGAGATTAAATAATATAGAAAAATAAGTAAAGCCTCGATAAATTTCGGGGCTTTTTTGTTGTTTTAGGTCAGAAAAGTTAATGCTTAAAAAATATTAAAATCATAAAAGTAAATGTTTTTTAATGTTAAAAATTGTAATATTTTTCAATGTTTTTAAAAATCCCTCGAAAATTATTTATTTTTATTTATATTACTATTTCATATAAATTACTTAAAAAAAATTGCCTTTAATAATTACAAAAGCTAATCGTTATTTCGAAAACACAAACATAAGTTTATCACGTATAAATAAGATCATAAGTTTTTGTTTAGCATTATTATGCTCTATCAATACTTATTCACAAAACGATGAACGCAACTATGTGCGCTTTTTAGATTCAGCCGATACATATGTTATTAGTAACCCTCAAAGAAGTGAAGCTTTTTTAGATTCAATTCCTGTGCCTAACGATTCTTATATACCAGGAAAGGTTGATAGTTACTACGGCATCAAAGCCAGGATTCACTACGAAATGCATGAGTTTACAGAGGCCTACCGTTTGTGGTTATTGGGATTGCGTTACGCTGAAGAAACTCTTGATAAATCTTTTGCAGCTTACGCGGCAACACGAACTTTTTTGTTACTTTCTGAACTCGATGATTATGAAGAAGCCAATAAATATTTTGAAAAAGCTAAATCCCTTTATATTGAGCAAGACGATTTATACGGACTTATGGATACAAAGCAAATTCCTGCTTATCTGAAATTTCAAGATGATAAATGGAAGGATTGTATTACAATGCTGGAAGCGAGTTTAAACGAATACAAGCAACTAGAAAAACAATATTTATACGCCTATGCATTGCACATGCTTGCAACCAGTCATTTAAATTTAGGTAATTATAAACAAGGAAAGGTGTATAGTATACTTTATAGCAATTTGAATGATAAAAATAGGGTAACTAACGAACCGCATTATGAAGCTTACCAAAACTATAGTTTGGCTAATTATTTCTTAAGAAATAAAGTCATTGATTCAACCATCTTTTATCTAAATGAAGTTTATAGGTTAAAACCATATATGGATCATGAATTTAGAAGAGAACTGTATAATTTGGCTTTGGAAACCTATGATATTTCTGGCCAGGACCAACTTAGTTTAGCATATTCCGATTCTTTGGCAAACCTTGAAGAGGAAATTAAAAAAGCAAGTATCAGGTCTGGACTTAAAATGAGTGAGAGTCTAGTAAAAACGGAAGAAGAATTAATAAAGAGTAACGAAAAAAAACGTCTTAATTTTATTGTAGCAGCAATTTCAATTGTGATATCTATTGTTTTGTTAGTGATTCTACATAAAAATAGAAGAAAAATTGAATTTAAGATTGCTGGCTATAAGGATAGATTGAAAGAATTAGGATATTTACAATCGAATCAACAAAAAATAGTCTCCAAATTAGAAGTCCTTGAAGATTATATACAGGAACTAAAGTGGGATATAAAAAAGATTTCCAAAATTAACAATGTTGAAGTTCAGCGCAATCAAATCATGGAGCTGTATCGCAATATCCATTTAAAATCTGTTGATGTTTTGTCGATAGGCGAAAGTCATATGAAGTTAATTAATGAATTTAATGCAGATTTTTTTATTCAAATGAATAAAAGATATCCTAAATTAAATGATTCTGAAATTGCCGTTTGCTATTATTTGTATATGGGTTTCAAGAATAAAGAGATTGCTGCTTTCTTGAAAATATCTGTTAGAGGCGTCGAAGCAAAACGATATAGAATAGGAAAAAAAATGGAACTAGATAAGGGAAATCTTACACTTCAAGAACATCTAACCACGCTTTTCAAAGATGTAGAATTAAGAAAGAATAATTTGAATATTGCTTGAAACCCCTTAATTTCCTTATAAGAGTATAAACCGAGTAGTGTATTATTAAGGACCGTACACTTTTATTTTTAATTTTTGTTTGAAATCTAAAATCACAATTTAATGAAAACAAAAATTACATTTAAAGCAGTTATATTTTTCCTGTTTGCATTTGGACTATGTTTGAAGATGGGAGCGCAAAATAATGCTGTACAAGAGCAGGTTTTAAATTATAAAAAGCTCGCGACAAAAAAAGGAAGCAATTATTTCGACATTGTAAATTCAACTCGTGCCGCCTTTAATCTTAGAAAATCAAAAAAAAAAGGTAAACTAACCTTAAAAGAAATAAAAGAATATAAGCATTTTGAAAGATGGGCTTATTTTTGGAGAGATCGTGTTGATGCTAATGGCGCATTTCCATCTCAAGTAGAAGGTTGGAAAAATGCTGGATTACTTGATGCTAATTATTCTAAAAATAATAATGCTGCAAAACAATTTTCAGGTGAATCATGGACAAACATTGGTCCACAAACCAACCCAGTTCCAAATGATTATCCTAATCCACCGCAATTAGGACGTTTAAATACATTTTGGCGTTATGTAGATGCGGGTAATGCAAATAACAACGTATTAATTGTTGGTGCCCCGACAGGAGGCATCTGGAAATCGACTGATAACGGAGCAACTTGGGCACCAAAATTCGATACGTTTGCTGGTATAGGAATTACAGATATTAAAGGATCTTCTTCAGATATAGGAACTCCAGGGGTACTTTATGCATCAACTGGAGATTATGATGCTACTGATGTTTTAAATTCAATTGGTGTTTATAAATCCACTGACATGGGTGATACATGGGTAGCGACAAATCTATCTTTTGATTTAAGTGGCGCTCAATTATTAGGGCATATGGTTGTTTATGATGACAATACAGTCGTCGTAGCAACTGCTAACGGTATTTCAAAAACTACTAATGGTGGTACTACTTGGATAGAAAAATTTCCTGGGCAAACCGGAAGGAATTTTGGACGTATGGCAAGTTTTGGAACTAATATTGTAGTTTCGGATGGTTTTGAAGGCTTATCTTTTTCAACTGATAGTGGCGAAACATGGGCTGATATTTTTGCGCCTTCTTCGGGAGGAAAATATGCTATAGCAGCCGATGAATCAGGAAATTTCTTTATTCAAAAGGGAGATGGACAAATCATGCAGTTGGATCTTACTGGCGCAGGATCTGCCTCAAATTTAGGTGTAATTCCTTCACCATACGATCCTCAAGGTGGTTATAATCAGGTTTTGTTAAAAAGAGGTGGTATAATTATCGGTGGTTCTGTAAATGGCAATCACTCGTCAGATAATGGAGCTTCATGGTATACCTCTTTAAATGGATATAAATCAACACCTTCAGATCCAGGTATATATATGCATTCAGATCATCACCAAGCAGGATATTTAGATACAGGGTTGTCATTTTGGTTTTGTCATGATGGAGGTCTTTCGTTTATTAATTATACAAGTCCTACAGATCAATTTCCTGCTGAAGTATATAAATCGGAAGGTGTTATTAATACTCAGGTTTATACGATTTCAATAAATCCGTCTTCAGGCACTAATGATGATTTTATCATGGCCAACCAAGATAATGATGCCTATAGTAAAGAATCAGGGCAATGGGTAAGTATGGCTGCTGGAGATGGTGTAGCTTCAGCAATTGATTACACAACTCCCAATATAAGATATGTAGGTGGAACTGAGGGATCATTAACCAGGTCTACTGAGGCATTAGGTTTTACAGGTAATCATATAGGTGAAAACATTCCTAAACCAGGAACAGCACAGTTTGTTTGGCCATTAAGTTTAGACACTAGTAATTCAACGATAGCCTATGGTGGTTTTGATGACTTATATAAATCTACTAACATTAGTACGACAACAAGTACAGATCCGAATGCTATTTGGACAAGCTTAAACGCAGGTGCAGGAAGTCCAATAAAATTTGATAATCAAGGGATGAATATTGCAGTAGTAGGTACAGCGGGCTTAAGACGTACTTCTGACGGTGGTGCAACGTGGTCTGATATATCACAACCTGCAGGAGTTGAAATAAATTCTTTTTCAATTGATGCTGCTAGTGCCAGTGGGAATACCATTTATGCAACAGCGAAAGGTTATGTATCAGGCAGTAAAGTATTTAAATCGACAGATGGTGGAGCTAATTGGACTAATATTTCTGGAACCTTGCCTAATATTTTAATGAAAAAGGTTTTGTTAAAACAAAATCAGACTGACGAATATTTATTTGTAGCAACAGAATTAGGTGTTTACTATAAATCACCTACAGTTACTAATTGGACAAAACTTGGTAATAACCTTCCTAATGTCATTGTTAACGACATGAAAATCAACTACATGAATAACAAAATGTACATTGGCACTTATGGAAGAGGTATGTGGGAGATCAATATTGATAATTCTACTTTAGGTACAAAAGAAACAAAATTTACTGTTGAGCCTAAAATCTTTCCAAATCCAGTAGTGAATGATTTTGTTAACGTGAAGTTAAGTTCTCAAACAAGCAAAGTTGATTATGTGATTTATAACATTGTTGGCGGTGCTATTGCAAAAGGGAGCTTGACTAAACAAGGCAATAGAATTAATCTTAATAATCCAGCAAAAGGGGTATATATTATCAAATTGAACGAAGGCAATAAAGTGTCTACACAAAAATTTATAGTGAGGTAATTTTTTCAAATGCATAAATCAATTCTACTTATGTTATTAGGACTTTTTCTCTTTTCGTGTGGAAACACAAAAGTATTAAAAGCAGAAAAGGTTAAAGTAATACCAGGAGTTCCTCATGGAACTCCTGTTTTACGGTTTAGCATTGAGGTAGAACTAAAAAAAAGCACACAGTTTTTAAGTTTTAAAATTGACGATTCACCTAAATACTATGCTTTTTCTGTAACTAATTTGGTAACAAATTTACAAAGTAACAATAACATGTTTTACCCTAAGGGGAAGTATAAATTGCAAATAGATTTACCTTTTGAAGAAAAATTTAATAGGACAAAGAGTTTGTTGGAAATTGAATTAAAATCGAATGAACACTTAACAGTTTTAACCAAAACAACAGATACTTTAAAAGTTGTTAACCTAAGATGAATTCTTAATTTTTAGCACCAATCTTTTTAAAAGCCCTGACTTCGTTTCAGGGCTTTTTTGTTACTTTACAATCTAGAATATATTCATGAGTAAACCAAAATCATATTATAAAACCCATATAGAACGCTATCAACTTGAAGTGGTTAGGCTCTATAAAGAAATGACGCTTCTTAGCACTCTACGATTACTAGATTTTTTAGCAACAGGCTTTGGAATTTATTTCTTTTTCGAACAATGGCAAATAGCTATTCCTATTGCAATTTTAGGTACAGTTGTATTTATTTATTTGCTTTCCAAATACACCGATGTAAAGCGACTTCGAGATTTTAATTTGGCATTGGTAGAAATTAATTCTGAGGAATTAGAAATTGCAAAAGGCAATTTTCATCAAAGGGCGGATGGCTCTGAATTTCAAGACCCAAAGCATTATTATAGTTTAGATATTGATTTGTTCGGGCGTGGTTCTTTCTTTCAATTCATCAATAGAACACGTATACATGAAGGTACAACACAATTAGTAAATGCCTTAAAAGCAAATGATATACTTGGCATTTTAAAACGGCAAGAAGCCATAAAAGAATTAAGTGAGAAACCAAAATGGCGTCAGTATTATTCAGCTACCGCAAGCTTAGTTCATGTTGAAACACCTGCTTACAAAATTATAAACTGGTTGCAGAATCATAAAACTTTTATGCCTAAAATCATGTCTTGGGTTCCCATGGCTTTTACCATAATTTCTGTGGTTTTATTTGTTCTTATCCTTTTAAATATGATTACGTATCCTGCTTTAATTGGATATTGGCTATTATTAGGTTTAGCAATCACAGGGAAATATCTAAAAAAAATAAATGTACTTGCTTCAAATACAGATAAAGTTAGAGACACCTTTAGACAATATGCACAGTTACTCGATTTGATTGAAAACGAATCGTTTACCTCAGAATTATTACAAACAAAAAAGCAACAGATTCAGTCCGGAAATACAAAGGCCTCTCAGATTTTCAAGGAGCTTTCAAGATCTTTGGATGCTTTAGATAATCGAAATAATTTAATCGGAGCCATTTTTGGTAATGGTTATTTTCTAACGGATGTTAAAAATGCATATCGTATTGAAAAATGGATTGAAACTTATGGCGATAAGGTTGCCGACTGGTTTGAAGTGGTTTCATTTTTCGATGCTTATAACTCTTTAGGGAACTATGCGTTTAATCATTCAAAGTTTGTCTTTCCAGAAATAGTTAAGCACGGTTCTGTAATAAACGCAGAAGAATTAGGGCATCCACTATTAAATCTTGAGAAGCGAGTTGATAGTGATTTAACCATAGAAAACGAACAGTTTTTTATAGTAACTGGTGCAAATATGGCAGGGAAAAGTACTTTTTTAAGAACAGTTTCACTGCATATTGTTATGGCGAATGTTGGCTTGCCTGTTTGTGCAAAAACTAGCAAATATTCACCTGTAAAATTGATAACTAGTATGCGAACAACCGATTCTTTAACCGATGATAGTTCGTATTTCTTTTCAGAATTAACACGCCTGAAATATATCGTTGATGCTATAAAGCAAGAACCTTATTTTATTGTTTTAGATGAAATTTTGAAAGGCACAAATAGTACCGACAAGGCGATTGGATCTAGAAAATTTGTTGAAAAATTAGTGGCTTCAAACGCAACAGGAATTATTGCAACGCACGATTTAAGTTTATGCGAAATTGAACAAGAGCTGGAAGACGTGAAAAACTATTATTTCGATGCTGAAATCGTCAATGACGAACTCTACTTCGATTATAAGCTAAAACAAGGGGTTTGCCAGAATATGAATGCTTCTTTTTTATTGAAGAAAATGGAGATTGTTTAGCTATTCAATTTCCTTTTTAACCTTCTCAATCATCTCCAAAGCATTTTTATCATCAGGTTTTAGACTTAAAACTTTGTAATAATTTTTTAACGCTTCGTTGTGATTTCCTGCTTCAAAGTAAGCTTCACCCAAACTGTCGTATACATTATGTTTATAAGGGAATATTTTAGTATTCAAATCGAAAATATATAATGCCTTCTCTATTTGTTTTGATCGTAATAATGAATAACCATACGTATTAAGTTCTCTACTCCCTTTTACATATTCCGCTAGTTTTGGTAACAAATTTGCTTCATCAAGTTTTAAACTGTCTATCGATTTTGTTTTTAGCAGATTTTCCATATAATTGGCGGCCACATAATTTGGTGTGTATTTGTTATCAGTAATGATACTCCACATATCGCGCTCCAAGGTTTCTTTTGGATGCTCTACAATGCGATTAACTTCTTTGCCATTTTTGTAAAAGATGAATGTTGGTACACGATGAATATTTAATCCTGCTTCTTCATGATTCGGACTTTGCTTATAAGCCTCATTGGTTTTATTAACAGCAATGACTTGCAATTGGCTATCCGGAAATTTGGTAGCTTCTATGATTCTGTAAAACCTAGGGACTTCCTTTTTACTATCGCCACACCAAGTACCTAAAAATACTTTTATTTCATATTCTTTTAAAGAATCTTTTAGCTTTTTAATTATAGCTTTATTGACTAAATAATGGTCATGATTTTCAGAAAACCAAGAATTAAAGGAGTTGCTCGTTAATCCACTTTTGTTTATTGCTCCAAGTAAAATTTCGTTTCCTTTATCATCAAATTCTATGTGATTTAAGGTTTGAGAAAGACATAATTGTAGACTAAGTAAAGTAATGAAAAAGACTGTTCGTTTCATGTGATGATTTTGATTGATTACTGTCAAAAGTAGCTTCTCGAGTCTTGAAATTCTAAGAATGTGGATGCATTACAAAATTGGTAATACTAATACATAACTTGTAAATACAAACGGTAATTTTTACGTTGGTAACTGTAAAACTTACTTTCGTACATAATGTTTGATGGTTTTGGCTTTTCTAATTACTTTTAAAAAATGACATTCATAAATAAATACACATCGCAGGTATTAGTCCATATTTTGTTTTGGTTGCTTTTTGTGTTTGTATCACTATTTCTGTTTTCAGATTTTTATTGGAAAGAGAACCCATTTTTGCAATACGTTTCTTTGTTAATTGCTATTGTATACCTAAACAACTTTTTTTTACTGCCATTTTTTGTAAAAAAGAAGCTTTACGTACTTTATGTTTTGGTGTTTGCGGGTATTTCTTTTGTTGCGACACAGTTATATTGTTACGCATTTGCTAAATGTGGTTGTACTATTATAAAATGCCTGAGCGATTATTTATGGCAATCTTTAACGCCCCTAATTTTCTTTTCTTTCGTGTGGATTTTATACCGTTTTATTGATAAACAAGAAGAAGTTGATGCCGTTAAAAAAGAACATGCCGAAATGGAATTGAAGTTTTTAAAATCGCAGATAAATCCGCATGTATTATTTAATAATTTAAATACCATTTATTCGTATTCCATAGAAAAACCAAATGAAACGCCAGAGCTTATTTTGATGCTTTCAGATAATTTAAAACATGTGTTGTATGAAAGTAATGAGAAAACCATTTCATTGGAAAAAGAAATTCATTTTATTGATAATTACATGAAATTCCAAACCATAAGAACGGAAGGCGTAAAGCGCATTATTTATAATAAATCCATTGATTCGTATAAATATCAAATTGCACCTTTACTTTTAATAACTATTATTGAAAATGCTTTTAAACACAGTGTGCTCAATAGTGAAATTAACGTGAATATAGAAGTAAAACAAGGGATATTAAGTCTTGAATGTCAGAATGATTTTGATAAAGAAAAAGTAACAACAACCGATTTAAAAATTGGCTTGCAAAACCTTGAAAAACGATTGACCTTAATTTATAAAGAGGATTATGATTTTAATATTGATAAAGGAGAAGTATTTAAAGTGTCTTTAAAACTGAATTTAAAATGAAGTGTGTTATCATAGAAGATGAAATTCCAGCGCAAAAAATTTTAAAAAATTTTATTGCAAAAATCCCTAGTTTAGAATTGGTAGGTAATTTTAAAGCGGCGATTGAAGCGAATGCTTTTCTAAACACTGAAACTATTGATGTTGTTTTTTTAGATATTAATTTACCCGATATGTCTGGTTTAGATTTTATAAAAACGATTAAAAATCCACCAGCAATTATCATGACTACAGCTTATTCTGAATATGCAGTAAGTTCATTTGAGCTTGATACAATTGTTGATTATTTGGTAAAACCGTTTTCTTTTGATCGTTTTTTAAAAGCAATTAATAAAGCAAAAGAAAGAATAGAAGTTCCAGAAATCATTACAGAAGATCAAGAAGAAACTATTTTCTTAAATGTCGATAAAACATTGCATAAAATTGTGTTGAATAAAATTCTGTATATCGAATCTGCACGAAATTATATAACGGTAGTTACAGAAAACCAAAGGTTATCTTATATTGATTCGTTAAAAAGTTGGAATACAAAACTTCCAGAGCGCCTATTTGTACAAGTGCATAAATCCTTTATTATTAATAGTGCGTTTGTTAGTAAAATTTCAGGTAACACCATTTTTATAAACGACAATAAAATACCCATTGGCAGAACCTACAAGCAAAGTTTATTAAGTAAATTAGGTTTATAGTTTTTATAAAAGAAGTCTGTATCTTTACTTTTATGCAGCATAAATCTAAACTTCCAGAGGTAGGAACCACTATTTTTTCGGTCATGAGCCATTTGGCCAAAACCCATAATGCTATAAATTTATCGCAAGGATTTCCGGATTTTGGTAGCGACCAAAAACTAATCGACTTGGTAAGTAAAGCTATGAATTCTGGTTACAACCAATATGCGCCCATGCGAGGTAATTTGGAGTTGCGAGAAACAATTGCAAATAAAATTAACAACTTATATGGTTCTGATTTTCACCCAGAACATGAAATTACTATTACAGCAGGAGCAACTCAAGCCATATCCACTATATTTTCAGCTTTTGTAAAACCAAATGATGAAGTCATTATTTTCAAACCGGCCTACGATAGTTACGAACCTGGGATAAAAATAAACGGCGGCAAAGTGATACCCATACAATTAGAAGCACCACATTTTAAAGTGGATTGGAGTGTAGTAAAGAAGAAAGTTAATAATCGTACTAAAATGATTGTTATCAATACACCTCATAATCCAACCGGAACCATTTTTTCTAAGGAAGATATGTTAGCATTAGAAAAGATTACCAAAAACACCAACATCATAGTGTTGAGCGATGAAGTTTACGAACATATGGTTTATGACGGAGAAACGCATCAAAGTGCGTGTAAGTTTCCCGATTTAAAATCGAGAAGTTTTGTGGTGGCGTCATTTTGTAAAACCTTCCACAATACCGGTTGGCGCATTGGCTACTGTTGCGCCCCAAAGGATCTCATGGATTTATTTTTACAAGTACACCAGTTTAGTGTGTTTTGCATTCATCATCCTACTCAAAAAGGTATTGCAGATTACATGCAAGAGCCAAAGCATTATTTAGAATTGCCAGAGTTTTATCAGCGAAAAAGAGATTTGTTTTTGAGCCTCATTAAAGATTCGAGATTTTCGTTTATACCGTCTAAAGGAACATATTTTCAGGTGTTAGATTATTCTAAAATCACTCAAGAATATGATGTTGATTTCGCTAAAAGACTAACTAAGGAATTAGGCTTAGCTTCAATTCCTTTATCCGTTTTTAATGAGAATAATCTAGATAACAAGGTGTTGCGATTTTGTTTTGCTAAAACCGATGAAACATTAAAAAAGGCTGCAAAAATTTTAATTCATATATGAGTTACTTTTTGTGTACTTTGGAGTCTAAAGTTTAGAATAACTAATTAAATTAAATTATGAGATTACTATGGATTGTATTGTTTTTGGGGTTTGGATTTGTTTTAAATGCCCAAGAAATTAGCTTTAAAGGTGCAACCTACGAAGTTAAAAAAGGAAAAATATTTAATAATGGTGTTGATGTGACTGAAACTTTAACTGCAGAAGACCAAGAAAAAATCAAGTTGGCTGTTAATGAAAAAATGGCTGATATTGAGGAAGCTGAAAAAGCAGAGAAACGCCTAGAGAAGGCAGAAAAAGAACAAAAAAAGGCCGAAAAAGAGCAAAAAAGAGCCGAAAAACAGCAAAAAAAGGCAGAAAAGGAATTAAAAAGGCAGCAAAAAGCACAATCTAATTACGATAAATCTATTAAGAAGCATAAGGCAGCGGTTAAGAAATATGAGCAGCTTAAAAAGAAAGGAAAGCTTTCTCCAATAGATGAGGAAAAGTGGTTGGACAAAATTTCAAAGTATAAAGAAGCTTCTGAAAAAGCAAAAAAGGATTTGAGGTAATTTTTTTATTACTATCAAATTTAGAATTATCATCTTACATTTGGTGATGAAGAATAAAAATCCTAATTTATTCTTCATCATTAAATACATTCTTTATGCAAAACGAACTTACAGTTGGACTAATTCAATCTGATTTAGTTTGGGAAAATCCAAAGCAAAACCGATTAAACTTTGCTAAAAAAATAGATGCTATTTCTGAAGAAGTAGATTTATTTGTTTTGCCTGAAATGTTTACAACGGGTTTTACCATGAATGCCGAAAAAGTAGCAGAAACCATGCATGGAGAAACGGTGTCTTGGATGAAAAACACGGCTTCAAAAAAGAAAGCTGCTATTGTTGGAAGTATTGTTATTACAGAGAACAATAAATTTTATAATCGGTTGCTTTTTGTTGAACCCTCAGGAAATATATTTATTTATAATAAACGACACACCTTCACTCTAGTAGGTGAAGATAAAACCTATACAGCAGGCCAAGACAAAGTAATTTTAGATTATAAAGGTTGGAAAATTCAACCATTAATTTGCTATGATTTGCGCTTTCCGGTTTGGTCGAGAAATACTGAAGATTACGATCTGTTGCTCTATGTTGCCAATTGGCCAAAACCTAGAGTTTCAGCTTGGGATGCCCTTTTAAAAGCTCGAGCCATAGAAAACATGTCTTATTGTATTGGTGTGAATAGAGTGGGTGTAGATGGTGTAAATAGCGAATATTCAGGACACTCTACGGTTTATGATGTTTTGGGTAACTGTATCACAGATTTTCAATCTGGAAAGGAACAAATTCAAATAGTGACTTTAGAAAAGAGACATATTCAAGCATATAGAAATAAGCTCAATTTTTTAAACGACCGCGATAGTTTTAAAATTATTTAAACTGCAAGGTTTCAGTTATACCCCAATCAGCACGAATTTCTATTTCTTGAAAATGGCTTACGCGTTCTGGTTGTATCTTTTTTAAGTAATTACCCGAATCAAATTTTTGGTTACCATTAGCATCATGTATTACGCGGATAGAATACATGCCAGCTGATAGATTTAAAAAATCGATGGTTCCTGCTTCTTCTGCATATTTTTCAACCTGGACTTCACCAGAATTATTGGTTAATTGAATGATTAACGGATAGGTGGCATTCACTAAAGTAAATCGTGCATAACCAAAATCTGAAGACTTTCTGGTTCTTAAATTATAGTTTAAGGTGTCTTGGTTAACATCACCAAAAAAATCTTCAAAAGCTTCAGGAAGTACTTGTATCTTATAATTATTATCTTCGGTTTTATCAAAACGAACCGCATAGATGTTGCGAATAGAATCAAAAACTGAAGTAAAACTAACCATTGTCGAGTCTTTATCCATCATAGTTACTTTTGATGAATCAAATTTCACGAAAGGCGTTTTTCCTATAATTTTAAAGTCTTCATTATAGCCAATCGTTCCAGAAGGTGAGGCTTCAATGGCAATCGAATCTCTTTCTTGGTCTCTAATTTTAACAGTAAAGTCTTTTTCAAAATCGTTTTTAGATACTTTAAAAATAAGTGAATCTACTTCTAATTTAGGCTTATACCAGTAGTTTAAAGTATCGGCTTTAGGGTCTTTGGTTATACGATATTCAAAGTCTTCTGGTGTCTCAGATAGCACTTCAATTTTCATATTTTCATAATCGGCCTCATAGCCAAAAGCTATTTTGTTGCCCGAAATAAGTCTAGGTCTTGTAGCGGTGTAATCAAGTTCTTCTTTAAAAAGTTTTAAGGTATACGAAGAATCTGTAGGCACTTCAATAAAATTTTTATGAAACCCAATTTGGTCGGTTTTTTGCTGAAATTTATTGTCGCCATTACCATCTTTCAATGCCATCAACAAATATTTGCCAGGTTTTAAATTTTCAATAGAAAAAGTGGTTAAACTATCTAAAGTGTTCGTAATATATTTTGGGGTTTCTTTGTAAATTATAGAATCAGTAAATGTCGAATCCACCTCGTATAGTGCTACATTTACAAAAGTTTCAGGTTCTTTGTTTTTAGCATCAACAATGTTTCCGTTGACTGAAAGCGAGTCAAGATAATCACCTGTAGAAAACACATATCGATAATACGGATAGGGATTACCTTCATTATTATCGGTGATACTATTACCAAAATTAAAGGCATAAGTGGTGTTAGGTTGCAGTGTATCGTAAAGTGTTATTTTAATGTATTTGCTAGCGCCCCCTAGCGGTGTCACGTTTGGTTGCGTTTTCATAGGTGGCGATATAATAAGCTGCTTGGTTAAGTCTTTAATTTTAATATACTCATCAAAATAAATTCTTATTTCGTCGCCCTTAAAGTTGGTTGAATAGTTTTCGGGTATCGACTTTACAATGGTTGGAGGGGTTTCATCTTTTGGTCCGCCATCTGGTGTACCTCGATTAGCGCAGTTTATTAAAGCAATACCAATAACTAAGGCAAAAACAAAATTTGATAAGGTCTTGTTCATTAACAATTTTAAATTTTTAGCAAAAGTACATGAATATTTTTATTCTGAAATTCTTAAGAATCAGAATGAAATAAATTCATGAACTAGCAGAGCGATTATTGAAGTAAAACAAAATTTGGTTCTTCACAGAAGAAACGTACATAAATTCGACTAAAAAATATAACGCTTCTTCTATTTAGGCTATTGCCATAGTCGCAATACTTATTTTTATATTTTTCGCTTGGTTTAAAACATTTATGCACGCTTCAAATGTTGCGCCAGTGGTAATTAAATCGTCAACAAGTAAAATATGTTTGTTTTCAATGGTATCCATATTTTTAAGAGCAAATAGCTCGTCGCTATTCATCCATCTAGCAAAACGCCCTTTTGTGGTTTGCGATTTGGAATTGGTAATTTTAACCAGAACATCATCTAAATAATCTACCTCTAAGGCTCGTGCTATTTGTTGTCCAAACTTTGCAACTTGATTATACCCCCTTTTTTTAAGTTTGTTTATGTGTAAAGGTACCGGTATTACAGCGTCAATACTTTTATAAGTGTCTAGGGTTTTAAGCTCGCCACCAAGCCAATTCCCAAGAATAAAACCAATTTGTTCTTGTTCTTTATATTTCAAATTATGAATTAGCCGTTGTACATTACCATTCTTCTCAAATCGAAATAATGCGGTGCCATTTTCAATTTTGGCGCGCCCATAAAGCACTTTTTTCACACCATCGCTATCATCAAAATGAAAATTAGTTACTGGCAAATCATGCCTGCAATCTATACAAACGGTATCTTCGTTATCGCTTAAAAGATTATGGCATGCATAACACACCTTCGGAAACAATAAATCAACTACTGGTTTTAGCATAAAAAAAATTTGGGCGCCAGCCTGCCGGCAGGCAGGTTACCACAAGGGTCGGGCTTTCCGCACTCGCTTCCCGATAAAAAAATCGGGAGAGCTCAAACAAATGCTTCAATCCCTAACGCACTTAAAAATAAGCAAATTAATTTTTAACAAAGAACGCATTTAGTTTGGTGCACTTTTTTATTTTTGCACCATGGCAAATAACGACGATCAATTTAAAAAAGTAATCTCTCACGCAAAGGAGTATGGTTACGTGTTCCAGAGTAGTGAAATCTACGATGGATTAAGTGCAGTTTACGATTACGCACAAAACGGGGCAGAATTAAAGAAAAACATTCGCGACTACTGGTGGAAAGCCATGGTGCAAATGAATGAGAATATTGTGGGAATAGATGCTGCAATATTTATGCATCCAACTACTTGGAAAGCTTCGGGGCACGTTGATGCGTTTAACGACCCATTAATTGATAATAAAGATTCTAAAAAGCGCTATAGAGCCGATGTTTTAATAGAAGACTATTGCGCTAAAATTGAAGCTAAAATTGATAAAGAAGTTGCTAAAGCCGAGAAACGTTTTGGCGATGCTTTTAATAAAGAAGAATTTGTATCTACCAATCCGCGTGTTGTGGGTTATCAAGAAAAAATAAATGCGACGCTTTCTAGAATGGCAAAATCTTTAGAAAATGAGGATTTAGCCGATGTTAAAGCACTTATTGAAGAATTAGAAATAGCAGACCCATTAACAGGAAGCAGAAACTGGACCGATGTCAAGCAATTCAACTTAATGTTTGGAACAAAGTTAGGTGCATCGGCAGATAGTGCAATGGATTTATACTTACGCCCAGAAACAGCTCAAGGTATTTTTGTTAACTTTTTAAATGTGCAAAAAACGAGCCGTTTAAAAATTCCTTTCGGCATTGCGCAAACCGGTAAAGCCTTCAGAAACGAAATTGTTGCAAGGCAGTTTATTTTCAGAATGCGCGAGTTTGAGCAAATGGAAATGCAGTTTTTTATAAAACCAGGAACACAAGGTGAATGGTATGAGCATTGGAAAGAAACCAGACTTAAATGGCACTTGTCCTTAGGTATGGGCGCCGATAATTATCGTTTTCATGATCATGAAAAATTAGCGCACTATGCTGATGCTGCTGCTGATATAGAGTTTAAATTTCCATTTGGTTTTAAAGAGCTAGAAGGTATCCATTCGCGTACCGATTTTGATTTAAGTCAGCACGAAAAATTCTCGGGCAAGAAACTTCAGTATTTTGATCCTGAGGAAAATAAAAGTTATGTGCCTTACGTGTTAGAAACTTCTATAGGTTTAGATAGAATGTTTTTAGCGGTTTTCTCTAATTCCTTAGTTGAAGAAGAATTAGAAAACGGTACAACACGTACTGTTTTAAAATTACCTAGTGTTTTAGCTCCAGTAAAAGCAGCCATATTACCATTGGTTAAAAAAGATGGATTACCGGAAATAGCAAGACAGATTGTAGAAGAATTAAAATGGGATTTTAATGTAATTTACGACGAGAAGGATGCTGTGGGAAGACGTTACAGAAGGCAAGATGCTAACGGAACGCCATTTTGTATTACGGTAGACCATGATACTTTAGAAAATAATACGATTACTATTCGTCATAGAGATTCTATGGAACAAGAACGAGTGAAAATTGAAGATTTACGTGCTATTATCAAGCAAGAAGTAGATGTAAAAACTTGGTTAATGAAAATGTAATGACTTCTTGTTGATTCAGGTAGTTTATATCATAAAAAAACCCGAGCTTTTGCTCGGGGTTTTTAGTTTTATAAGTTTAGTTAATTAAAATCTATAACCGAGGGCTATTCCGCCTCTTCCTACAACTTCAATATCACTTTGATCAAGCATGTCTCTACCAATACCTAAGTATATTTCTGCAATAAAACCTCTTTTTGTTACAAATTTGGCTCCTGCGGAAACTCCAATAGCTAAATCTGTGAATTTTTCATATCTATAATTATCCGATGAATCTACAGGATCGAATTCATAAAACTCATCTTCGCCAGAATGTACCATAGCGAAACCTTCAACAAAAAAGCCTTGTGCATATTTTTGAGAGAAAAAATGTCTGTAATAAGGTGTAATGGAAAACGTTCTGTATTCATCTAAACCATCGCTATCATCTCTATCCGAGCCAATTCGTGTTAATAAACCAACACCGAATGAGGATTCTTCGTTTATGGTGCGCTCATAACCCACATCAAACCATTTAAAGCCTATAAGGTTTGTCATGTTTAATTTTAGTTCATTAAAATTTTTAGTTGTGCTCATGCTTTCGGTATTATCCTGAGAAAACATTGATGAAGAACATAGCGCAATAACGAGCAAAATTAAGTAAGATTTTTTCATAAAAGTTAGTTTGAAAAGTTTGAAACAATATTAATCAATAATTGTACCGAGGGCAGATAATTGTTGCGCTTTTTTACATTTTAACGATGTTAAATTATATATGTACTTGTCTATCAATTTGTTGGTCTAAAGAAATAAGTGATTCTGTACGTTGTACTCCTGTAATTGTTTGAATTTTTTCATGTAGTAAACGCATTAAATGGGCATTATCAAGACTTAGAAGTTTTATAAATAAACTGTAATTACCTGTGGTGTAGTGACATTCTAACACTTCTGGAATACGCTTTAAGGCGCGTACCACATCGTCGGTATTCGCAGCTTTATCCAAGTAAATGCCAACAAAGGCTAAGGTTGTATACCCTAAAACTTCGTGGTTAATTATGAATTTTGAGCCAGAAATGAGTTTAGATTTTTCTAGCTTACGTAAGCGCTGATGAATGGCAGCTCCTGAAATTCCAACATTTCGAGCAATTTCTAGTATAGGTGTTCGTGCATCTGCAGTTAAAGCACGGAGAATTTTTTTGTCGATACCATCTATGACGATGGTTTTCAGTTTTTGTTTCATAAAATTATAATCTAAAACATAAATGTAAGTATTTGTTTTAAATTGAAACTAAATTTTGCGCAAGGGATTGTAGTAGAAAGCCCGCAGTGAGGCGCGAACGAGGACTTGTATCGTAAAGCCCGACCCTTGTGGTAGCCTGCCTGCCGGCAGGCAGGCGCCCAAAAATTAATTATTTAAAGGATTGTAGCCTAAATAAGGTATTTCTTTTTCTTGAAAGGTGATGCCGAAAGTCTTGAGATCTTTTAAAATGGGTTGGTACACCTCTTTGGTGATTGGTATTTGTACGCCAGGGGTGGTTATTTTGTTGTTTAAAATGGCCATAGTAGCCATTGCAACAGGTAAACCAACGGTTTTTGCCATGGCAGTATAGGTTTGGGTTTCGCCTATAACAACCATATTAGCATCAATTTGGTGCTTTTTTCCGTTCAGTTCGTAACCGAATTTGTGATACATAACAATCATGTCTTTGTCATTGTTTGAAAGTGTCCAGCTATCCATAAGTATTTTTTGGAGTATTTGCGCTGGTGTTGCTTTTTTGAGTCCAACGGGTTTATTGGGGTTGAAAATGTCGAGTTCTACGAGTTTGTCCCAAACAATATCATCTTGATCGATTTTAAGTTGATGCCTAAGTTTTAACTCCACAGAATCTGAATGACTGTAAGGTAAAAAGGAATTTGTAAAATCGCGATAACTCATGTTTTCGCTATCGTCTATGGTATAACTATCATCGGTCATTCCTAGGGTAACAAATATATTCCACGCGCGACTAAAACCTACGCGACGCATAGTGCCTCGGTATAAGGTTTTAACATTATCTAATCCGTAAACGCTTTGGTATTTTAAAGAATCTCGATTGGCATAAACTTCGAAACGGCCATAATTATCGATTTCTAAAAATTCGGTACGTCTGAATAAACGGTGGTATGGTATGTATTTATAAGCGCCTTCTTGAAGAAATTTGGCAGCTCCCCCTTGGCCTGCTAATACGACATTTCTGGGATTCCATGTAAATTTGTAATTCCATAGATTGTTATCGCTTTCTGGAGCAACTAGGCCACCAGTAAACGATTCGAAAAGAATGACTTTTCCACCTTTATCTCGAATACGATCTAAAACCTGAATGGCACTCATGTGGTCTATACCTGGGTCTACGCCAATTTCGTTCATTAAAATGAGGTTGTTTGCTACAGCATCGTCATGCAGCGCTTGCATTTCTGGACTTACGTATGAAGCCGTAACCATATGTTTTTTGTAAGTAATACAATCTTTAGCAACTTCAATATGCAGATGTGCTGGTAGCATTGAGATAATTATATCTGCATCCTTTATGGCTTGAGATCTGGAAGTGTCATCAAACACGTCTAATTTAATAGTTTTGGCATTCTCATGATTCCTGGTTAAGGTTTTTGCTTGATCAATATTTAAATCGCCAACAGTAATAAATAAATTCTCTGAAATTGATTTGTCTAACAAATATTTTAAAAGATATGATGTAGATTTACCAGAACCAATTATTAATATCTTACGCATATAGAGTCTTTTGATTATTGTTTAATGAAACAGTGAAATTCTGTTTAGTATTACGAATTTAATAAATAATAACAGTTTTTGTTGAGAATATTTTATAAAAAATGAATAAAACAATTTTAATTACCGCATCAATTCTCGGAATTTTAAGCATAGTTCTTGGCGCTTTTGGTGCTCATGGACTTAAAGAATTAATATCTGTAGAGCTGCAACAAACTTTTGAAACTGGAGTGCGCTACCAAATGTATCATGCTTTGTTTTTATTATTTGTTGGGAGCACAAGTTTGATTCAAGAAAAAACAAAAAAAACGGTCTTTTTTCTAACGGTTATTGGTCTGTTATTTTTTTCAGGATCAATATATGGATTAGCCACTAACGAGTTAACTTCTTTTAATTTTAAATCGATTGGATTTATAACACCAATAGGTGGTTTACTGCTAATTTTTTCATGGATTATGTTGTTTAAAGATTTCTTAAAGATTTCTACTAAAAAGGGGAAATAATCATTTTTTACCTATAATATTTGTCTTATTTTTGTAAAATAATCAAAGTTATTTGTAAAAATGGAGAATTACGATCAAGTTACGCAAACGATTTCGTTGGAAAAATACGGTATAAAAAATGCTAGAGTAAAATACCAATTAAGTCCTGAAGAATTACATGATATCACCATAGAAAAAGGCTTAGGTGTTGAAGTGTCTTCGGGTGCATTGGCCGTTAATACTGGCGAATTTACTGGACGATCGCCAAAAGATAGATTTATTGTTAAGGACGATATTACTAAAGATCGTATTTGGTGGGGTAACATTAATATTCCTTATGAAGCTGATGATTTTGATAAACTTTATAATAAAGTTGTAAGCTATTTATCTGAAAAAGAAATTTTTGTAAGAGATTGTTATGCATGTGCAGATGAAAATTACAAATTGAATATTCGAGTTATTAACGAGTATCCATGGAGTAACCAGTTTGCTTATAATATGTTTTTACGTCCTACTAATGATGAACTAAAAAATTTCACTCCAGAATGGACGGTTGTAAATGCTCCAGGTTTTATGGCAGTTCCTGATGAAGATGGTACGCGACAACACAATTTTGCAATATTAAATTTTACAAAAAAAATAGCCTTAATTGGTGGCACAGGGTATACTGGAGAAATAAAAAAAGGCATATTTTCTGCTTTAAATTTTATACTTCCAGTATTTAAAAATACGCTTCCAATGCACTGTAGTGCTAACGTTGGGAAAGATGGAGATACAGCAATCTTTTTTGGTTTGTCTGGGACTGGTAAAACAACCTTGTCTACCGATCCGAATAGAAGTTTAATTGGCGATGATGAACACGGTTGGACAAACGAAAACACGGTATTTAATTTTGAAGGAGGTTGTTATGCGAAAGCGATAAATCTTTCAAGAGATAATGAACCCGAAATTTATGATGCGATTAAAAAAGGCGCTATTTTAGAGAACGTTATTATTAAAGCTAACGGCGATGTAGATTTTGAAGATACTTCCATAACACAAAATACGCGTGTAAGTTATCCAATTCACCATATTGAGAATATTCAAATTCCATCAATTGGTAAAAACCCTAAAAATATATTCTTTTTAACTGCCGATGCCTTTGGTGTAATTCCGCCAATATCTAAGTTAACACCAAGTCAGGCGGCTTATCATTTTATATCTGGTTATACGGCTAAGGTTGCTGGAACTGAGGCTGGAGTAAAAGAACCACAACCTTCTTTTTCAGCTTGTTTCGGTGCGCCTTTCATGCCTTTGCATCCATCTAAATATGCAGAAATGTTAAGTAAGAAAATGATTGATGCTGGTGTAAATGTTTGGTTGGTAAATACAGGTTGGACCGGTGGGCCTTATGGCATTGGGACTCGTATGAAATTGAAATACACTCGAGCGATGATCAATGCAGTACTAAATGGTGATTTAGGATTGTATAATTACGACGATTATCACATACACTCTGTTTTTGGAGTTGCACAACCTCGAACTTGTCCTGGAGTTCCTACGAGTGTATTAAGTCCTAGAGCGACTTGGAATGATGATGAAGGGTATTATAAAACGGCCTTTAAACTTACCAATGCTTTTAGAGAAAACTTTAAAAAGTTTGAAGCCCACTGTAGTGAAGAAATTAGACGTGGGGGTCCGCAACGTTATGCGTTTTAAAAATAAAAAAGGCCCAATTAATTTAATAGGGCCTTTTTTTATTATAGAATAATTATTAATAGTAAAATAAGAATTATAGCACCACTAGAAATATAGATACCATTTCCAGTAGATCGAACTTTTTGTTTTATTGTTCTAACTTCTTTACGTAATTCCTTTTTTTCTAAACGATTTAAAGCCGACTTATCCAACGCTTTTATTTCGTTTAAGCGGTTAATTAGTACTTTGATTTCTTCTGGAATATCATCAGATTTCACAGTTTTATTAATGGGTGGTTTTTCGATAGCCAAAACTGAGTTGGGAAATGCGCAGAATGCTATTACCAATAGCATCAAACCAAATACATGTTTCTTCATAATGTTTTTTTTTAGTTGTTAGTAGTTAAATATACAGTTTATAAGTTACTATAGCTAGCCATGATAAAATAACTAGACAAAAAAAGGGATGATTTAAAATCATCCCTTTTTTATTTATCAAGTATAAAGAACTACTATTTTCCTTTATTTGCTTTTTCAATATATTTTTGCAACGCCATTGTCATCGAAGGGGTTTCAGGAGTTGGTGCAGCAATATCTACTCGTAATCCTTTTTCTTCAACAGCTTTTATTGTTGTATTTCCAAACACGGCAATACGCGTTTCGTTTTGTTTAAAATCTGGAAAGTTTTGAAATAATGATTCTATTCCCGAAGGACTAAAAAATACTAATACATCATAATAAACATTTGCCAAATCAGATAAATCACTAACTACAGTTCTATAAAATGTCGCTTGTTTCCAATTAACACCTAAAGCATCAAGTGTGTTCGGTACCTCAGGTTTTACTTTGTCCGTATTTGGAAGTAAAAATTTTTCGTCTTTGTATTTTTTAATTAATGGCGATAATTCAGAAAAAGTACGTTTACCAACATAAATTTTACGTTTTCTATAAACCACATATTTTTGAAGGTAATAAGCAACTGCTTCAGACTGACAAAAATATTTCATGGTATCTGGAACTTTAAAACGCATTTCTTCTGCAATTCTAAAAAAGTGATCAACAGCATTTCTACTTGTTAATATAATAGCTGTATAATGACTTAAGTCAATTTTTTGTTGCCTAATTTCTTTAGCTGGAACACCTTCAACATGAATAAACGGCCTGAAATCAATCTTTACGCGTTGCTTTTCTTGTAATTCAAAGTAGGGCGAGTTTTCTATTTTAGGTTCTGGTTGAGATACTAAAATGGTTTTCACTTTCATAAGCGCAAGTAATTTTCTTTTATTTTGCAATAAACACCTTATACAAAATGATATAAGGTGCAATTTCAAGTGCGCAAAGATACAAAATAAAATAAAATAAGTTGTCTTTTATTATACTTTGATTGGTTTTAAAAGTACTAATTAAGCCAATAATATTAATTATAAAAAACAATATAATAAAAGCATAAATTATTGATAACGAAGGTTTAAAGCTATAGATGAATAGGGCATTAATAGGCAATAACAACATGCCTAAATAATTTTTAAAACTTATTTTTTGAAAGATATATTGGTCTATTAATTTATCTATTTCGAATAAACTTCCAATTAGGCGTTCCACTAAAACTTTTATTAAAATGAAAACACCAATGCTAACGGTTAATTTAAATAAGGTGTTTGCAGAAACAGAATTTGAATTGGTAACTTGTTGATATACAATAAAACAGAAAACAGAGACGGACAATACGAAGTTTGAGAACATCAAAGCATCAAACTTGTCTAAAAATTTCTGATCTCTTGAATATATTTTTAGGTATTTATCGTTTCCAATCACCAAAACAAAGTCGTCAAAACGTTTTGGTGCTGCAAGTTTAGCTATAGCTACAATAATTAAGCCTATAACTATTAAGATGGTAAATAATTCGTTTGAAACTACATGACGAAGCATACACAAAATTATTATAATTTTTAAGAATGGGCTGTATTATTAAGGAATATTTAAAATAATTAAACGACGATTAATGTACATTTGCTAAATCTAAAAAAGTATCCCAATAAAAGTTAAATATGCATAGTACTGTTGTAATTATTCCAACATTTAATGAAATTGAGAATATCGAGGCTATAATTAGAGCTGTGTTTTCAGAATCTGATGCTATTCATATTCTAGTTGTTGATGATAATTCGCCAGATTTAACTGGCTTAAAAGTTAAAGAACTTCAACAGGAGTTTCCTGAAAGACTGTTTTTAGAAGGTCGGAAAGAAAAATCTGGATTAGGAACAGCATATATTCATGGTTTTAAATGGAGTCTAAAAAAAGGCTATGATTTTATTTTTGAAATGGATGCCGATTTTTCACATGACCCGAAAGATATTGTGAAACTCCATAATGCTTGTTTTATTGAAGGAGCAGATTTGGCAATTGGTTCAAGATACATTAACAACACTGTGAATGTGGTGAATTGGGACATGAAACGTTTGCTAATGTCCTATTTTGCATCAAAATACGTCAAGTTTATTACCAGAATGTCCATTGCCGATACAACAGCTGGATTTGTGTGTTATAAAAGACAAGTTTTAGAAGCTATAGATTTAGATAAAGTTAAGTTTATTGGTTACGCATTTCAAATTGAAATGAAATTTAAAGCGCATTTAAAAAAGTTTAAAATTGTTGAAGTCCCTGTTATTTTTACAGACAGAAAACTAGGAGAATCTAAATTAAGCTCGGGTATTATTTCTGAAGCTATTTTTGGAGTTATTTCAATGAAATTGAAAAGTTTATTTAAGAAATAAGATATTTATGAGAGAGAAAATTACACTAATAAAGAATGCCAAAATAGTAAATGAAGGCACTATTTTTTCGGGTGATGTATTGATAGAAGGAGAATGCATCAAACAGGTAGCAGAATCAATTAGTCCGAAATCTGCCGATGTTAACGTCATTGATGCCGAAGGAAAATATCTTTTACCTGGAGCCATCGATGATCAAGTTCATTTTAGAGAACCGGGTTTAACTCATAAGGCAAATATTGAAACTGAATCTAGAGCAGCTATTGCAGGTGGTATTACATCTTTTATAGAAATGCCAAATACCAATCCCCAAACCACAACCATTGAAAAATTAGAAGAAAAGTTTGCCGCAGCGGCAAAAACTTCATACGCCAATTACTCGTTTATGTTTGGAGGAACTAACGATAATTTAGATGAAATTTTAAAACTCGATGTTAACCAAGTTGCTGGTTTAAAATTATTTTTAGGCTCGTCAACTGGAAATATGCTGGTAGACGACCCAAAAGTTTTAGAAAAAATTTTCAAAAGCACCTCTATGGTAATTTCTGTACATTGTGAAGATGAAGCTACCATAAAAAGTAACTTGCAGGAGCATATGGACAAGTTTGGAGACGATATTCCAATTAAGTACCATCCTATAATTAGAAGTGAAGAAGCTTGTTATTTATCATCTTCAAAAGCAATAGAATTAGCAAAAAAAACAGGGGCAAGATTGCATGTGTTTCATCTTTCAACTGGAAAAGAAACCAGTTTATTTACAAATAAAATTCCTTTGTCTGAAAAGAAAATAACTGCAGAGGTATGTATTCATCATCTTTGGTTTTCTGATGAAGATTACGACAAAAAAGGAACATTAATAAAATGGAACCCCGCGGTTAAAACGGCCAAAGACAGAGATCAATTATGGGAAGCGCTGTTAGATGATAGAATTGACGTTATTGCAACAGACCATGCGCCACATACTAAGGATGAAAAAGCAAACGTTTATACAAGTGCACCTTCTGGAGGGCCTTTAGTACAACATGCATTGCCTGCGATGTTAGAAATGTATCACAAAGAAAAGATTTCACTAGAGAAAATAGTTGAAAAAATGTGTCATAATCCGGCTATATTATTTCAAGTTGAACGTCGAGGTTATATTAAAGAAGGCTATTATGCCGATATCGTCTTAGTCGACTTAAATAACCCATGGACTGTTACTAAGGAAAACGTTTTGTATAAATGCGGATGGTCACCTTTTGAAGGAGCAACCTTTAAGTCTAGAATAACACATACCTTTTTAAATGGGAATTTGGTGTATCAAAATGCTAAATTTAGTGGTGTTAAATCAGCAAAACGATTAACTTTTAATAGATGATTTTTAAACGATATATTTTATTTATTACATTATTACTTACTGTCATATCTTGTGCAAAATTGAAAGGACCAGAAAAGCCTAAAAATTTAATTTCTAAAGATAAAATGGTGTCTGTTTTAATTGACGCTAAACTTTTAACCTCTGCTAATTCAGCAAACAAATTAGTAATGCGAGATGCGGGTGTTAATCTAAATACTTATATCTACGAAAAACATGATATTGATAGTTTGCAGTTTGCCTTAAGTAATAGTTATTACGCTTTTTATGTTGATGATTATGAGGCGATTTATAGCAAAGTCACTGATAGTTTAGAAAAATTAAAAGAAAAATTAAAAGAAATAGAAGCAGAGGAATGGAAGGCGCAAACTAAAAGAGAAGCAGATAGTTTAGCGAAAGTTTTAAAAGAAAAGGAACTGCAATCACCTAAAAATAAAGATTCATTAGGAACTATAATTTTAAGAGATTCCTTGCAGATTGATGATGAGTTGCTTGAAAAAAGTATTGAAGAAATTGAAGATTTAATAGAACCAATTACTGATTAAGAAACTGGCTGCCAATTTTACGAATAGTTTGATTAACCGCCTTAAATTCAAGATTTAAGGTGGTTTTTATTTTATCATTGTTATAATTAGTTTCTGTAGTTAACGACTTTACAATATGTTTTGTGAGTTCCCTTCTTTTACCTGTTATTTTGTGTGTTAACCAATCAAATTTCCATGCTATATTTAAAAGTATACTTCCAGCCATTTTTTTAGGTAGTTTAGCGTTAACAGATTTAGCTAAAGATTGTATAAAATCTTTGTAAGTCCAATTTTCAGCAACTAAAACAAAGCGCTCGTTAATAATATCACTCTGCATCAATTGTATCATAACATTTATAACATCATCAACAGAAATTAAAGCAACGGTTCCAGATGTGTAAAATCTCATGCCATGTTTTGCTTTCTTAAACAAACTTCCTGTGCCATAACGCCAAATTCCTGCACCTAAAATAACACCCGGATTAACAATAACAGCATCTAGCCCTTCTTGAGTGCCTCGCCAAACTTCCATTTCTGCACCATATTTGGTTATGGCGTAAACACTATGGTCGTCTTCTGGGTTCCAAATGGTTTTTTCAGAGATGGGGTCATTGTTAATAGTATGCCCAATGGCAGCAATAGAACTCACATAGCAAAGTTTTGATATATTGTGAGCTAATGATAGGTTAACAATATTCGCAGTTCCTTCAATATTGGTTTTCCTAAGTAGATGGTATTTATCGGGCTCAAAAGAAACAAAAGCCGCACAATGATATACTTTAGTTACATTTATAAAGGCATCAGTAAGCGCTGGAATATCTAAAATATCGGCTTGTATCCATTCAATTTTATCAAATAAGGTTTTGTAATCTTCAGTATAACAAGAGAATACATTTTTAGTGTTATCAAGTTTTCGTTCATTTCTAAAAATGGCTCGTACGTTTTCGTTGTTAGAAATGAGCTTGTATAGTAAATGCGCCCCAACTAATCCTGTTCCTCCTGTTACTAAAATCATGCAACTAAATTAAAGAATTATTCAGAATACATAAGGAATTATACCTGTATTTTTATCTTTGCATAGTTTTGTAAAAATTAAAGAAGCATGATAAAGAATTTTGTTGAAGAATTAACTTGGAGAGGCATGATACATACTGTTATGCCAGGGGCTGAAGAACATTTAAAGGAAAGTATGCGAAGTGCATACGTGGGTTTTGATCCTACTGCAGATTCTTTACACATTGGGAATTTAGTACCTATTATGCTTTTGGCGCATTATCAGCGATGTGGACATAAGCCAGTGGCTTTAGTGGGTGGAGCAACCGGGATGATAGGAGATCCATCGGGGAAATCTAACGAACGTAATTTGTTAGATGAAAAAACACTTCGACATAACCAAGAGGCAATAAAGGCTCAGTTGGCTCATTTTCTTGATTTTGAAAGCAATGAAGCCAATGCGGCAGAACTTGTGAATAATTACGATTGGATGAAAAACTTTTCTTTTCTTGAATTTATTCGCGATGTTGGTAAGCATATTACTGTTAACTATATGATGGCTAAAGATTCTGTAAAAAATAGAATTTCATCTGATGCTTCAGAAGGCATGAGTTTCACTGAGTTTACCTATCAACTTGTTCAAGGTTACGATTTTTTGCATTTATTCCGTGAAAGCGATTGTTCTATTCAAATGGGTGGAAGCGACCAGTGGGGAAATATTACTACTGGAACCGAATTAATAAGAAGAATTGCTGGTGGAAAAGGATTTGCAATTACTTGTCCGTTAATTACTAAATCTGATGGTTCAAAGTTTGGAAAATCTGAAGGCGGCAATGTTTGGTTAGATGCTAACAGAACATCTCCCTATAAGTTTTACCAATATTGGTTAAATTCTAGTGATGAAGATGCCGAAAAATACATTAAAATATTCACCTTTTTAACTGAAGAGGAAATAAACGGATTAATCGAAGAGCACCAAGAAGCACCTCATTTAAGAGTTTTACAAAAACGTTTAGCAGAAGAAATTACTGTTATGGTACATTCTAAAGATGATTTAGATAATGCCATTAAAGCAAGTAATATATTGTTTGGAAAATCTACTAGCGAAGATTTAAAAGCCTTGAACGAAACAACATTTTTAGATGTTTTTGATGGTGTGCCACAAACTCAAATTGAAACCTCTGCAATTGAAAACGGATTAGATATTATAGCGGCTTTAGCAGAAAAAGGAGGGTTTTTGAAATCTAACGGTGAAGCTAGAAGAGCATTAAAAGAAAATTCTATTTCTGTAAATAAAGAGAAAGTTAAAGAAGATTATACGATTACTTCCAAAGACTTAATTAATAACAAGTTTGTGCTTCTACAGCGCGGAAAGAAAAACTATTTTGTGTTACAAATAGTTTAAAAAAATAAAGCCTGAGTGAGAACCCAGGCTTTAATACTAACCAATCAACTAAAAACTAATTTTTCTTTATTCTTAGCTGAGAGTTTTGTCGTGATTTATTTTAAAAACTTACACTAACTTGTATTTTTTTTGAATGAATATATGCTATTGAGTTTATAGAACCATAAGGTTGCAACCTCGAATATCTGAGTTGTCGAAACGTCCTATCACTTCAAAAGATCCATCAAGATTCGTTTTTCCTAAATCTTGTGTCGCGATAAATGCGCAAGAATTCACATTTGCTAAGTCAACAATATTAAGTCCTCCTGTTTTCCCAGATTCTTGAATGGTTAACGCATCTTCAGTATCGCGTGTTAGAACTTTCATCCATGGTGGACATGTAAAAACACCTTCACCTTTTGAATAGGCCTGACTTAAAAGTTCTGTCATGCCATATTCACTATGTATTTGTGCAACACCAAATCCTTTTTTTAGTATGTTGTGTAACTCGGTTCTAATTATTTCTTTTCGTCTACCTTTCATACCGCCAGTTTCCATAACGATAGTGTTTTTTAAATTAAATTGATGGGTTTCAACCAAATCTAGCAAAGCAAAAGAAACCCCAATGAGTAATACTTTTTTGCCTTCAGAATCTACTTTTGTTAAAGTGTCTTTTAATTCCGAAAGGTTATTTAAATAAAAACCACTTTCTGGATGATTGGATATTTTAATCATGCTATCAACCATATAAACCAATGACGATCCTTCGCGTTCTAAATAAGAAGGCAGTAACCCTAAAACAACATAATCTTCAATTTTACCATAAAAGTGTTCAAACCCTTTAGTGAAGCTTTGTTCGTAGATACTTAAATCGGTAATATGATGTTTGCTTGTTTCACTTCCAGTAGTTCCAGAACTTGTGAATGTAATTTTTACAGGTTTTTTAGAACTCAAAACTTCACGTGTTTTAAAAAACTGAATAGGTAAAAATGGAATATCTAGTATGGTTTTTACTTCACTAGGGTGCTTATATAGTAAATCGCAAAAAGAACGATAAACGCGATTGTTTTCAAATTGATGTTTGAATATTTGTATTGCCAATTGTTCAAATTCAAAGGAGCTTTTAATATTAAAAATGGAATGGTTGTCTATCATTAACTAATGTTCAGTGCTATTGAAATCTGGCTACAATTATTAAATCGTGTTTACAAAAGTAGATAAAATAAAAAAGCGCAACCAAATAGGTAACGCTTTATTCTTTATTTAAAGAACCTGATTATTTATTAATCATATTCTTTACTTTATCACTAATTTCCGAGTCTCACTAATATCACTTTCGGTAATTTTTAAAATGTAAACTCCTTTTCTTAAATTAGAAATATTTAATTCTCTTCCAGTTAAAACCGTAGCAAAAATTCGCTTTCCTAAAACATCAAATATCTCAATGTCTTTAATTAAGCTCAATTTTGAAGCTATACTAATAACTGATTTTTCTTTATTTACTGGATTAGGGTAAATAGATAATCCTTCAATAATAGGTTGCGTAGAGGGATTCTTAACAGCGCTTTGGGCACCCACGTTATGGGATGAAAAACATGTTAAGGCAACGAATAACAATAAATAGTAAACGTTTTTCATACACTCTGATTTGGTTTTATAAAGTTAATAAAATACTACAAAAGTGATGCCAAATTACTGTTAAAGATTAGCGTAATTGGTCGAAAGATTAAATTCAAGTGAAGTGAGTGTTACCTTAATGTTATTAATTTTGGATTTTTATTTAAATTGTGCTTTTAGTTTTATCTTTACTTCATAAAACATTTCTAACGTTGATGAAAAAAAAGGATATTAAAATTTTATTGGTTGATGATGAACCAGATATCTTGGAAATTGTTGGTTACAATTTATCTAATGAAGGCTACCAAGTTATTACTGCAGAGAACGGGCTAGAAGGTGTTAAGAAAGCTAAAAAAGAATTACCGCATTTAATTATACTAGATGTTATGATGCCTGAAATGGATGGTATTGAAGCTTGCGAAAACATCAGGAAAATTCCAGATTTAGAAAATTCAATAATTACATTTTTAACAGCAAGAGGTGAAGATTACTCTCAAGTTGCTGGTTTTGATGCTGGCGCTGATGATTATATCACAAAACCAATAAAGCCTAAAGTATTAGTTAGTAAAGTAAAAGCGCTTTTAAGACGCTTTAAAGAAGACGATGCAGCAGACACCGTAAAAATAGGAAACTTGGTAATTAACCGTGATGAGTATAAAATAATATCAAAAGGGAAAGAATTAATTTTACCTAGAAAAGAATTTGAATTATTATCTTTATTGGCATCTAAACCGGGAAAAGTATTTAAAAGAAATGAAATACTTGACGCCGTTTGGGGTAATGAAGTTATAGTTGGTGGTAGAACCATTGATGTACATATTAGAAAACTTCGAGAAAAATTAGGCGATAATAGCTTTAAAACCATAAAAGGTGTAGGCTACAAGTTTGTAGATTAATGCAAGCAAAATTTAAAAAATCATATCGATTTGCTGTTCGTACGGCATTTTATATCACGCTATACACAACACTCTTACTGAGTGTTTTTTTGTATTACCTTGATATTTTACTATGGTATTACCCAATATTGTTCGCCATTTGCATTTATTTATTTTCGTTTATAATTATTCAATTTAGTGTAGAACGATTTATTTATAAACGCGTAAAAAAAATCTACGACGATTTAACACTTCTGGAAACGGCAAGTTTCTCCAAAGGTCCCATAACGACCGACATGAAAACCTTAACAGAAGAAATTGATAAATTCGCTAAAGACAAAAAGATTGAAATTGAAACCTTAAAAGTAAGAGAAGAGTATAGAAAAGAATTTTTAGGTAATGTTTCTCACGAATTAAAAACGCCATTATTTACAGTACAAGGTTATATTTTAACCTTACTTGATGGTGCTATGGATGATAAAAATATTAGAGAAAAATACTTAGAAAGAGCTAGTAAAGGTATCGAGAGGTTAGGTTATATAATTAAAGATTTAGACATGATTACCAAACTAGAAGTTGGCGATTTAAGTTTAAATATGAGTGTTTTTAACATTGTAGAATTGGTGAAAAATGTGTTCGATATGTTAGAAATGAAAGCTAATAAGAAAAAAATAACTTTAACTTTCGATAGAGACTACCCTAAACCCATACTCGTTAGAGCAGATAAGGAACGTATTCAACAAGTCATCGTAAATTTAATAGTAAACTCTATAAAATACGGAAGCGAAAAAGGCACTACAGAAGTCAGTATTGAAAACCTTATTAAAAACAAAGTAATAGTTCGTGTTACCGACAATGGCGAAGGTATTGCAAAGGTACATATACCGCGCCTTTTTGAGCGTTTTTTCCGTGTTGACAAAAGTGGCTCAAGAAAAGAAGGTGGTTCTGGTCTTGGACTTTCAATTGTTAAGCATATAATTGAAGCGCATCAAGAAAAAATTTATGTAGAAAGTGAATTTGGAGTGGGTAGCGAGTTCTCTTTTACTTTAGAAAAGGCTGAATAAATCTTTAAAATCGACTTCAAAATCATACGCTTTTAAACCTCTAAAGGCTTCGACTTCATTCAACTTTTCAATTTTAAATTCGTCTTGATGGCAACTTGGTGCTATCTGCATTTCGCTGAGTCGTTTTGCTAAATATTCTTGTTCAAACTGTCCTGGTGTTGGTATAAAAAAAGCTTTCTTATTCAGTTTCGTCAAATCCATAATCGTCGTGTAACCCGATCTAGATAATACCAGAGCACTCTCCTTCATTGTTTTTTCTAATAAGTTAGAAGTCATGAAGTTATAGATAGTTAAGTGTCCTTGCACTTGTTTAGTTTGTTCTTTCTCTATCACTCCTTTAACAAAAACAACATCCCCAGAATAGCTTTTTAACGCTTCAAGCAATTTGGTCTCGAGAAAAGAGCGTTGCGGTTCAGGTCCGGAGAGTAAAACCAATAAATCGTGTTTTATATCAGTATCACTTTTGGTAAATCTACTTAAGGGTCCAATATATTTCAAATTAACATCAAACCCTTTTACGTGCCCCAATATTCCGCTTAAATTAACCTCCTCGTTTTCAACATCAGGCACCCAGCAAGTGTTAAATTTCTTTATTATTTCTTTGTGCATTTTTGTACTCAACCAAGTGGTGTTTCCACTTAAAACTTGCAATTGGTGTGTTATGAATACAGAAGGTACCTTTTTACTTCTTACGCCCAATCTGTTATCAGAAATTATTCCAGCAATATCATTATGTTTTAAAATAGACTCAACAGCTTCTTTTTCAGCTTTTATCGCCTTTAAAATTTTTGGTAAATCTTTCAGTAACTTTAATTTAAACAGTTTACCGTTTTTACTATATGAAATGTTGTACGTTGGCAACTCAATGGTTGGTAGGTTAGGAAATTCTTTACTTAATAATGCCAATGAATCTCCATCGCTTGCAATAATTGGTGCAAACCCTTCTTGCAGCAATGCATTTATAATAGGAATACAACGCGTAGCATGTCCAAGTCCCCAATTTAACGGCGCCACCAAAATTCTTTTTTTCATTTCAAATAATTATGGCGTGTCCACAAGGGTCGGGCTTTTGGCAGTCTCTTGATATTCATCGGGATGCAACAAATGTCTCAATCCCTCACGCACTTTTTTGCTAAATTCAAAGATAAGATATTAAGGCTCTCGTATATTTCCTTAATTTTACCGAATTAAAAGTAATAAATAAGAAATAGTTAATAAACTTTGGGAAGCAAAAACAAACTCAGACGATTTAAAGAAAACGAAACATTTTCCAATGTATTTCAACCAACTAGAGACGCGTTGGTTAATGCAAATTTTAATTTAAAAGGCAACTGGAGAGCAGAAGTTTTTAAAAACAACAATCCTTTAGTTTTAGAATTAGGATGTGGTAAAGGTGAATATTCGGTAGCATTAGCTCAAAAATATCCAGATAAAAATTTTATTGGTATAGATATTAAAGGTGCCCGTTTTTGGCGCGGAGCAAAAACAGCTTTAGAAGATAACATTCCAAACGTAGCCTTTTTAAGAACACAGATAGAACTTATAGACCATGCGTTTGCAGAAAACGAAGTCGATGAAATCTGGATTACATTCCCAGACCCGCAAATAAAATATAAGCGAACCAAACACCGCATGACTAATTTGGCGTTTTTACAACGGTACAAACAAATATTAAAACCAGAAGGCGAAGTGAATTTGAAAACCGATAGCGAATTTATGCACGGTTATACACTTGGTTTATTGCATGGTGCAGGACACGAGGTTATTTATGCAAACCACAATGTTTATAAACAAGAAGGAAGTCCTGAAGAAGTGACTAGTATTCAAACTTTTTACGAATCGCAGTACTTAGAACAAAATAAACCAATAACTTACATTAAGTTTAAAATTAAATAATCGTGAACATAACCTTTATCTTCTTTTTGGGTTTATTTTTTGCAATGATTGGTGTTATTCCGCCAGGGTTATTAAATATGAATGCTGCAAAAATTAGCTTAAAAGAAGGACATGTTCGAGGTATTGTATTCTCAATTGGTGTTTGTGTTATTGTTTTTGCTCAAACGTATTTAGCAAGTATTTTTGCACGTTATTTAAGCAAGCATCCAGAAGTAATCGGTATTCTAAGAAGTGTAGCTTTAGTTATTTTTATACTCATCACCATTTATTTTTTATTCATTGCAAAATCAGCTCCAAAACAGCAAATAGATCCTAAAACTAAGAGTAAGCAAAGTCGATTTTTTCAAGGTATGTTGTTGTCGGCAATTAATGTATTTCCTATTCCTTATCAGGCGTATATGACTATTACTTTGGCTTCTTTTGGTTGGATGACTTTCGAAAAAACAAGCATCCTTTCATATGTAATAGGAGCTACTACAGGAACGTTTGTAACCCTTTATATGTACATTTTTTTCTTCGATAAAATCAAAGAGAAGCCGTTTACGTCTCAGAAAAACATGAACCGAATTATTGGAGGTATTACAGGCATTATTTCAATTGTAACCTTAATTAATATCATTCAAGATTTTTAAAAATGCAACCAGATACGCTTTCTTTTTTTGATAAAGTTTACGACGTAGCAAAACAAGTTCCGATGGGTCGAGTTACAAGTTATGGTGCCATTGCTAAATATTTGGGTGCTGCAAAAAGCGCAAGAATGGTTGGGTATGCCATGAATGGTTCACATGGAAAAGATGTGCCAGCACACCGTGTTGTTAATAGAAACGGACTCTTAACAGGTAAGCATCATTTTGAAGGTACAAATTTAATGCAACAGCTTTTAGAAAATGAGGGTGTTGAGGTTATCGAGAACCAAGTGCAAAATTTTGAAAAGGTATTTTGGGATCCTTCAAAAGAGCTGTAAATTCTCCTAGAAAAAAATGCCAGCGCCCAAAACGAGTGTAGAAAAATTCTGGTTACCAATTCTTATATGCTCATAACCCCCAGTTACTTTATAATTTTTTAAATGATAGTTTAATAAACCATCAAACTTATTTACTGTTTCTCCGTTAATAAGCGATTGATTAAAAATGGCTTCTAAGCTTAATGGTCTTGCAAAAAATAATTCGGCTCCCAGTCCATAAGTAAAACCAAAATCATTTACGTCGCCGTCAATATAAGAAGCACCTAATCCCCACCATAAATTAAATTTTTCAGTGCGTACACGATAGTATTTGGCAAGCGCAGTATACATGGCTAGATTGTCCGTACCAAAATAAGGATTCTTTTCCCAGAGTTGGAGATAATTAGCCTCAAAACCAAACCGTTTTAAAAACCGAGTATCTAAGTTCAAATGTGTGCCATTGATTCTGCTGTTCTCAGAAATGTATCTTGCGGAGAAAGTGGTTCTTATAATGGGAGTGTCCTCGTTCCATTCATAGGTATATTGTCCTTGCGTAGAGTTGTTGTATGGAAATTTGCTGACAAACGCATAACTTCCACTGTTATTGGTCTCAAAGGGACTTTCAAAGGCAATACCATAAACAGTATAAGCAAATATTTGAATAAACAATTCACCAAAAACATCAGCAAAAAAATTACCATTTGAAGAAGAATCGTTGTTATTAAAATATGTTATGTTATTTTCAGATTCCGAGACGGATTCGGTATTGTTATTTAAACTCTCTTCGGCTTTTTTAATTTTACTTTGCGCGATACTTCCTTGAGTTAAAAACAAAATAAATACGAAAAAAAGTACTGTTTTCATAACGGGTTAGTATCAGGTTTCTAACAGACATAGTCACACAAATTATACCAAATATGATATCATTACAGTAAATAATAAAAACAATAATAAACACCAATATGGTTATAGCTAAAAGTTCTTATCGAGTGCTTCTGTCTTCTATGATTATTACTTATCTTTGCCTTTAGAATGATTCTTAATTAGAATCAATTCAAAGTTCAAAAAAATTGAATTAATCGATGATAATTGAATGCATCAGGATGTTTTATCAGGATTTTTTCAAACAGATTTCAAAGTAAATATGAAGTTAGATAAAAAAGATATTTATAAGGCGCTTGAAAGTATTACAGTTCCTGGAGAAGGACAAAATATGGTGGAAAGCGGTGCCGTAAAAAATGTAGTTACTTTTGGTGATGAGGTAATTGTTGATATTACAATAAAAAACCCGAGCTTACAGGCCAAAAAACGTACGGAAGTTGATATCCTGAAAACCATTCACGAAAAAGTATACGAGAAAGCTAAGATAACTGTGAATGTCAAAGTTGAAGCGCCCGAAAAGCCCAAGGCTAATGTGATTAAAGGAAAACCTATTCCTGGAATTCAGAACATAGTAGCTGTAGCATCGGGTAAGGGTGGAGTTGGAAAATCTACAGTTACGGCAAATTTAGCGGTAACTCTAGCAAAAATGGGCTTTAAAGTTGGGGTTTTGGATGCCGACATCTATGGGCCATCAATTCCTATAATGTTTGATGTGCAAACTGAAAAACCACTAGCAGTAAACATTGAAGGGAAATCTAAAATGAAGCCTATTGAGAATTACGGCGTAAAAGTATTGTCTATTGGATTTTTTACACAACCAGATCAAGCCGTAGTTTGGCGAGGGCCAATGGCGGCTAAAGCACTAAATCAAATGATTTTTGACGCACATTGGGGCGAGCTGGATTTCTTGCTTTTAGATTTACCTCCAGGAACAGGCGATATTCATTTAAGCATCATGCAATCATTACCAATCACAGGGGCAGTTGTAGTGAGTACACCACAAAATGTGGCATTGGCCGATGCTAAAAAAGGCGTAGCTATGTTTCAGCAAGAAAGTATAAATGTGCCGGTATTAGGAATAATTGAAAATATGGCATATTTTACACCTGCCGAATTACCAGATAATAAATATTTTATATTCGGAAAAGAAGGTGCTAAAAATCTAGCCGAAGATTTAAATGTACCATTTTTGGGAGAAATTCCTTTGGTACAAAGTATAAGAGAAGCGGGCGATGTTGGTAGGCCAGCAGCTTTACAAACGGCAACACCTCTAGAACAAGCATTCGAGAAATTAACTCAAAATGTTGTTCAAGAAGTCGTACGTAGAAATGATGATTTACCACCAACCGAAGCAATAAAAATTACAACAATGGCTGGTTGTTCAGCAGTTAAAAAATAAATTATGACTTCAGAAGAGCTAAAATTAAATGTTGAAAAAGCCTTAGACGAAATTCGCCCATTTTTGCAAAGTGATGGCGGCGATATTTCTTTATTATCTATAGAAAACGATAATTTGGTTAAAGTACAACTTCAAGGAGCTTGTGTGGGTTGTAGTGTCAATCAAATGACGCTAAAATCTGGAGTAGAAATGACTATAAAAAAGTACGCTCCACAAATTGAACAAGTTATAAATATTGAAGTATAGCATAAAGTACTGCTTTAATTTCAACTAAAGCATCTTTATACTGAAAAAGGAATCGTTAAAATTATATAATTTTAACGATTCCTTATTTATTTAAATATCAACATAATTTAGCAAATAAAAAGCGTAAAAATAAAACCTCAAATACTAAATTTGTGGCACGAATTATGACATGCTTTAAGCAGAATTACAAAATTTAGCAATGGAAGACGTAAACATTAAAATAACAGACAGAGACGGAGTAACGCACGAGATAGTAGCACCAACAGACATGGCCATGAATCTTATGGAAGTGGTAAGGTCTTACGAACTTGCGCCCGAAGGCACTATTGGTGTTTGCGGGGGTATGGCTATGTGCGCCTCATGCCAATGTTACGTGTTAAGCGAAACGCCATTGCCAGAAATGAGCGACGATGAAGAAGCTATGCTTTCCGAAGCTTTCGATGTGCAAGAAAACAGTCGGTTAGGTTGCCAAATCCAAATCACACCAGAAATGGAAGGGCTAGAAGTAGAATTGGCTCCAGAAAGCTAATATTCCTGAGGAGGCAGTAATCTCATCAAAATAAATTTATTAAGCTAATTTTTTAGGGCGCCTGCCTGTCGGTAGGCAGGTTACCACGAGGGTCGGGCTTTCCGTTACAATCTTTTTGCTCGTGCCTCACAAAAAGGATTTTCACTGCAATCCCTAACGCGGGCTTCTCCCCTAAGAGTCATCACCCAATCAACATGCAGTTACCACCACACAAAAAACAATTTCTTTATTTCCCCAGATTTAAATTTTATCCAAAACAAAGCTGATATTTTTTTAGAATTATAATCTTCAATTTTTGTTTTAAACTCATCAAAATTTAACCACTTTACTTGAGTGTGAGGTACAATCAACCAATCTTTTTTACTAGGAATAAAAAATTTACACCCTTCAAATTGTTGTAATTCATTTAACTTAATAAAAAATCCAACTACACAACCTGGGTTTAAAAGCTGGAGCTGAATATCTTGTTTATTATAGGGCAAAAATAATTGCGCTTTAAAATAAACTTCTTGTCTTATATTTTCGGCCACTAAATGATAGGTGTTCAAGTAAGGTTTACAAGCCTCAGAATAAAGTAAAGGCAACTGTTTTTCTTTTAATTTAGTAAGTTTTTCTAATAAGCTATCCTTTCTATTAGGGCCAATAAAATGCTCAATTTCGTTATTTCCAACAGTGGCATCATACACATAAAATTTATAAATAATTTCAAGATGTATGGGCTTATTATCTTTTAGGAGTAAGCAATCTAATTCGCCTAAAGTGGTTTTGTCTTCTTGAATTTGAATGTTTTCAGCCAAAAGAGAAATGTTACTGTGTTGCGAGAGTTCGCAAGTAACTAAACGTTCAACATATTTTCCGAGGCGTAAACGCTCATCAACAATAACGTCGATACTAGTAGATTTTGAAGAAATTTTAAACGGATTTAGATCAAAAACCTGAGTATTCACTAATAAACTAGGTGTTTTTAAAAAACCTTCGAATCTTTTTTGATGCATAATTTTATTCCTGAAATAATTAGGAATCTATTTTTTTATTCAGTCTTATAATCGATTAATTTTCTCGGACCTTCAAGTAAAACTCTAACTATTTGTAAAGTCCCATCATCTCTTGTTGCAATTTGCCACTTAATCAAAGAAATGGCACCATTTTCAATTTCAATACCTGTGATACTTCTTGGGTGAACGCAACTGCCATCATTAAAAAAAGCAATATCTCCAGGCTCCGGAAATCGTGGTCTGTGAGTGTGCCCAACAATGGTCATTAAATTGCTGTTGTCGCTAATCCATTTTTTAGTTCTGCGCTCCACCTTAATCAATTCCTTGTAGTTTTTTGCAGGACTTGTAGGATCTGCAATACCCATAACATTTAAAGGTTTCCATAATACGCGTACCATAAAACGACTCCATTTCCAAAACAGAAAATTCCACCAATCGGCTTGATGTCCATGCGTTAAAAACAGTTCTTGCCCCGTCATGCAGTGTTTTAATACAATGCCTTCATGGTATTTTATGTCCCCAAAAAGCTCCACGTCTTCACCTACTTTTGGATCAAAATAGGTGGATAAATTTTTCTTCACATAAGCCTCATTTCTATAAACCATATCGTGGTTTCCCCATATCATATGTAATCGTTTTTCCTTATGAAACAGTTTCATAAGCATATACACATTTTTATGAGCATCTAAAATAGAACTGAATGATAGATTTTCCCAAAGTTCGTCGCCATCTCCTAGTTCGCAATATTGAAATCCTTCAGCGTAATAGTGTTTTAAAGCATGAAAGTAGATGTTTCTGTTGTTTGCAAAATCATCGGCAAAACTATTATCACCACGGTGGCAATCACTAAATAGGATAAATTTACTATCGTCATCAAAATCAATAACCTTAGCATTATTATAAGCGTTATCTAATCGTTTTTTGGATGAAACATTCATAACTAAATATGTGATTTTAGGAAAATGATTTAATGAATGTTACATGTGACACTTGAATATAAATATTAATACACACATGTAAACATGTAGTAAATGTAAACAAAAATGTGTTTTAAATAGAAGCCGCTTTTTAAGTTTACTTTAATCAGTTAAGTTTTTTTATTGCTAAAGGTAGAAGTCTATCAACAAATTTAGAATAAGCCAATTCAGAAGGATGTAGGCCATCAAACGTCACAAGAGCAGGATTTACTAAGCCTTGTCTCGTAATATCTGTGATGTAGAGGTAGCTAATGTTATTTTGCATGCAATAGTTTTCTGCATAATTGTTGTATTTATCTATATCATTAGAAATAAGCGTATTGCCTTGACCTAATGGCGTATACGCATAATCTGGAATTGAAATAACTATAACTTGACTTTTGTCTCCATTAGCTTTTGCAATAGCATTATTAACAAGTAATGGAAATTCTTTTTCGTAAAGCGAAAAAGGTTTGCGCTGATATTGGTTATTAACACCAATTAAGAGTGTTACCAAATCATATTCGTTAGAAGAACTGTCGGTATTAATTGCATCAATTAAATTGGTAGTTGTCCATCTGCTTTGAGCAATGATTTTAAGCTGTGTCACACTTGACTCAATTCTTAATCTTAATTGGCTTTTTAATTGCTCGGGGAAACTACAACTGGGACATACGTTCGTACCATACGTATAGCTATCACCTAAAGACAAAATTTTTACAATGCTGCTTTCAGGTACATTGGTTTCTTCTTCAGTTGGTTCACTACTGGTATTGATTGAAGTGCTTTCAGTAATTGGTAATACTTCATAATCACTTGAGCACCCAAAAAGCCAAAAAACACTAAAACTTATACAGATGAGGTATAATTTTAATTTCATTTTTTTCTTTTAAAGATACGATTTTGAAATTGAAAAAGAATTTCATTTAAAAAAAGCGTTCCAAAATTGAAACGCTTTTTTTAAATGAAAAATAAAACTATTTTAAAATTTATATTGTAAAAAAGCAGTGAAATTACGCCCAGGTTCTGTAATCGGAGACCCGTTCATGCTGGCTTGGTTCTGGTAAGAAAAATTTAAATGACTGTTATAAGTTGTATCGAAAATATTTAAACAAGCTATACCAATTGTAATATTTTTAAACGGGGTCGCTCCCATTTTAACATCGAAGGTTTCATAACCAGCAGTTTCAGTTTCTCCAAAAGAAGGTGCAATATGTGACTGTTTAGATGTGATGTTATATTGCGCCTTTGCCCAATAAAAAGGTTTGTCTACTGCAATAGAGAATGTTGTTGTAAAAGGAGGGTTTAATGGTAATGACTCCCCAAAATCCTTGTTTTTAGTTCTTACATATGCCGATTGATTTTTAAAATAATAGTCCTTAAGAATATCAAATTTAAACATAAACTCAAACCCTGATTTATAAGCATCATCAATATTGGTAAACACCTTGGTATATTGTGGTTCTTGAGTTGGCATAAATTTTCTTGGGATTGAAGGGTCTTCAACAGCTGAAATATAATTATCGTAAACACTATAGAAAACTGAGAATTGATAATTGAAATTATTAAAGCTATTTATTTTAGTAGTTCCAGAAATACCAATTTCAAACTGATCATTTATTTCAGCTTTTAAAAATGGGTTTCCTATGTATTCATAATTATCCTGACCAACTGTAAAATGATTAATGTAGCGTTCGGCCATATTTGCGGTTCTTACACCGCGTCCATAAGCGGCTTCTAAAAAAGTTTTAGAATCTAGTTTTTGTTTTACAGATACTGTTCCGCTCACATTGGTTTCATTCTGTTTAACATCGTTGCCATACCTCGTAGCAAAATCATCTTCTAAATCTTCTGCATTTGCATTTACAAAATCAACCCGAAGTCCTGCTTTAAAAGTCGTTTTGTTCATGTTGTAAGTAGCTTCAGAGAATAAACCAACATCATTTAAATAGGCATCTTGCCATATTTTATCAGTAAACACCATAGGCATTGGCAGAATGGTACCATTCATCATTTTTACCGTACGCGTTCTGTTGCCTTCTCTACCTATTAAAAGGGCGTCGGTTCCTAAGTAAAAAATTAAACGCTCGTTAAATAACCAATGTGTTTCAATTTTTCCGCCAATGGTTGTTGATTCGACAGGAGATGAAGCAAAAACCATATTGAAATTAGGACGGTTTTCGTTAGTCATTAAATGATCTACAAAACTATAATAGGCTTTGGCTGTAATACCTTTTAATGTGTTCGATAAATTTTCTACAGTATAATCTAAAGAGGCAATAGAACTGTTGTCGAAATCCGTGTCCATTGGCAAACCAGCATGCTTGGTATCTCTACCAAACGATTGACGCCAATGTGCTTGTAAATATTGATTTTCTGAAAGGGCGTAACCCAGTTTGATACCATAATCGGTACTTTTAAATGCTGATGGAACTGAGAAATTATTTCCGTCTTCATAATCATCAAAATTTCGATAACCTATGTTGGCTGTGGCATTAAATTTATTTGAAACGTGTTGCAGTTGAAGATTACTTACTAAAGCATTTCCATTAGTTTCATAACCTGCCGAAACTTTACCATGAAAACCGTGATCAAGCATGTGGTGGCTTTTGGTTACCATATTCACGATGCCTCCAAAGGTGGCGCCATATCTTACGGTATAGGGTCCTTTTACAACTTCTATTTTCTCAATTTCCTCGGGAATAACATGGGTAGTTATGGGATCCATTCTGTTAGGGCAAGCATGTACTGCTTTAATACCACCATCGTACATCACATTAAGTTGTTCGTATGCAGATGCTCTAAAAATAGGGTCTATGGCATAATTACCACGCTTTATTGTTGAAAAACCGTTGATTTCAGAAAAAAGATCAGCTACATTTTTCGGCTGGATGCCTTTTTTTTGGTAATCGTTTTTTACGGCACTATGAATTGGGTCTATATTAGAATGACCAGTGACAATTACCTCAGGTAATTGTGTTCTTGTTGTAGTGGTGCTATCTATTTGTGCTTGTGAAAACGACATATTGAAGCATAACACACATAACAACATAGTTATATGTAATTTCATTTTTAATATTTTGAAAAGATTATAAATAATTGCGACTTCAGTATTTAAACTGAAGTATTATGTACACATGAATTGATGGATAATATCAACATGTACAACATTTACTATTTATAAACTAAGCAATAGGAGGTTGGAATATTGAAACCTTAATGTTAAGGTTGTACAGATTGTTGTAGAGGTAAATATGTTCTTTTTTAGAAGCAATATATTTATTTAAAGAAATATTGTAAATATTTACAAAGCCGATAGGGTAGTTTTCCATAGAAATAGACAGGGCAGCAATAGGGTCTTGATGCTGTTTCTCAATTTCCTTGACTAAATGACATTTTCCGTTACACTGCAGTTCGGGCTTGTCTTTATTAATACACAAAAATTCAGCAATATAATCCTGATTAAGCACATACTCAACATAAGGCTGAATAGGTCTTAACATCGCTAAGATGTATAAGAAAACTAAAAAGGTTGCAGTTAATCTGTGCAATATTTTAAAATTTTAGCAAATATAAATTTAGATGCACAAAAACCAAGGTTAAAAACCTTGATTTTTGTTTCTCTAGTAAATATTTTAAAAAGGGTTTAACTTGCCTTTTTAAATAAAGGGTCTACGCCAATGGTTCCTACAAGTTTTGTTAAATAATCTTTAGATTTTACAGCATCGTATAATTCTTTAGTAGCATTTAAACGTGCATTGATTTGCATATCATCTACTAAAATATCATTATTCGGATTTTTCATAAATGATTCTAAATACTCAATTTGAGAACCGTAGTACGCAATATCTTTTTTCTGTTTTAATACAAGTCTTTCTTTGTACCAATCCGAATTTAACACATAATCTCTATCAAAATATTTTCTTAGTTCTGGGTGACTAATTTCTTTACCTTTGTAATTTCCATAAGCCATGATATTCAATAGAATTTTTAATGGTGGAATAGCGGCTTCAATACTTCCGTCTTCAAAATAGTTCAACGCTACTTTTTGTTGTGCTTCAACTATATTGTTGATACCATCTACATAATCTTCAAGATTTTGTAATTCGGGTTTTAACATACGTTCATTAAACACAGCAGTAGGTTCGTCAAACAATCTATTTAAACACAATAGAGAGAAGGTTTTTGTAATTCTGTACCCTAAACGGCTAGCTAATATTTTTTTACCGTTATAGTCAAAGTCTTCTAGTTTTTCTAAAGATCCGTTTGCAATTAGATTTTGAGGGTCTCTATCTTCTGGTGCCATTCTAGCCCATATTTCTGGGATTAATAAACTTACATCATGGTCAATTTTATTTTCTGCACCAACGTAGCCTGCAGCAGTACTAAATCCGTTAGATTCTGTTAATATATGCGATAATAACGCATTGTTTAAATCTGTTGTTGGAGTTAACATATTGAACGGAGCCTTAGTTAACGCACCTTCTGAACCAGCTCCTGTAGTTGATGGTGATTTACCTGTTAAACTACAAATGAAATCCATAAATAATTCAGGGGTTTCTTGGTAGTGAATTGGGTTGTAAACAGCTAATGGTCTAATACCTGCTTCTCTTTCTGCAGGATTATTTCTTCTACCAGGTAGAACAGCGTTTACAACGTGTATTACAGGGTCTTCAGGCTTGATTTTTCTTTTTAAACGTACACCAATATCTGAAATATATGAAGCTTCAGTTTCATCATAAAATCTATTTGGCTCTAAATAACGTGGGTTTTTAGTTGGTTCGCCATCTACAATTCTAGGGTGAGATGGTAAAACAAACTGTATATCTTCATCTTCACTATTTATAATTTCTTTTATAAAATCCTGAACTGGTTGTGTGTATTTATCATAATTAATCGTGTCTTCATAAATTTCAATAGCATCTTTTTTAGTTAACTTTTCATAGTTAGTTAAAAATCTGCCGTCTGAAATAATATCAAGTTCTGCACCTTTATCATAACCTCTAACAATAGCCTCATCTGGTCTTTGGAATAAATGAGCTTCACAGTTAGTTAATACTTTTACACTTTCATTAGAATATTCCTGGTTCAAATCTTTAAACTGATTTCTAGGAAGTGTGATTGAAGCAGTAATATCATCTTCAGTTTGAATTTTTTCGCAAGCTGCAAAGTCTGAACGTAATTTATTCAACATCCAGTTGCCTTTTTGATTGAATCCAATTCGAACATAACTACCAACTACTGGTGTATTGTTGTAAATTAGTGAGGTGCCTTTTACACCGTTAATAATTTCAACAGACATTAAGTCTTTCCAGTTAAGGTTGGCTCCATGAGCTTGTCTGAATAAACGTTTTACAAATAATACCAATGAGCGCACATGCACAGGTATATTTTCCAACCATTCATTAAACTCATCTGAGTTTTCTTCTGAAGGTGTTAATAGTTTTACAACAGAGCCTAGTGTTCTTTTTTCACTTAAGAATGATCTTGATTTTGGTCTATTAGGGTCTTTATCCTTCCAACGTGTAGAATAGTTGAATTCTATAATTTCATCTGCTTTTTTGAAATCTTCTTCTATATCATGAATGTTAAATCTGCTATAGGTAATAGCATTCTGCATAGATTTTGAAATCTCAGATTTACCACCACCAGAAACGGTACAAGGCTTATGGCAAAATACGCCTTCCGGATACGTTTCTACAATACGCCATAAATTAATAGACGTGTGTTTTTCTAACCTTAATTTATTTCCAGAAGGATGCACGTATGTTTTAAAAGGCGATAGTTTCAATTTTTGTTCTTTGCCTTTGTAATTCCAACTGATGCTGTTTGTGTTTGTATTGAAATAAGATGATTCTGGAATGTAAACGATATTAGGGTAATTTTTATCTATCGCATAGTTTTCTGGTTTTACTTCTATGCGGTCTGCTAATAACGATTTAACATTTTCAAAAGTATGATCCAGACCGTAATATTCTTTATAGTCATTACAATTTACGGTATCTCCCATAACACGTCTAGCATAAGCTATAGCGCCACCAGCATGCTCTTCTTCAACTAAGCCTAATAGATTTGCAGAGTAACTAATTTGGGTTTTTATTTCTTTTTTAGAATATCCGTAATAGTTATCGGCAATCAACGTCACTACAACACCACTTTCATCTCTACAAGTAATTTTAAAAGCACCACCGTCATTATAAAGTTCATTTGCATTTTTCCAGCACATGCCATCTTTTTTCTGGCGATCTGTAGCATCATCAAAATGAGGAAGACCAACGTCCTTCTTTTTAAGTTTTAATAATTGTGGTGCAAGAATAATACAACCTGTATGTCCTGTCCAATGTTCAGGGTCTAAAGCAGCATCATTATGTGCTAAATTAGGGTTACCTGCGTTTCCAAAAATATTTTCAACAAAATCTAAATTACTAACTAAGGTACCAGGCGCAAAAAAGCGGACTTCTAATGATTTTTCTGAGATTACTCCTTTAACTTCAGGACAAACAACAGGTCTTAAAAGCATTGAAACCATGGTTTTAGCTTTTTTCTCTTGGTTGGATGTAAATGGTAAGGTATTTAACTCATCAGATGGATTGAAAGCTGCATTTAAAAAATGAGCTAATACGACTCTTGGTACTTCTTTTTTATCTAAAGGAACAGGCAGCGGACCTTCAACAATATGAAACGTTCCTTTTGTTGTTCTTTTATCGTGTAACGGGTTGTTTAAAATACCTTGTTTTAATCTTTTAGAGTTTACTAAATCACTTTCAAATGAATTGCCATCTGGTGGTAAACTAGCTTCTCTTGCTTGACCCTTTTTAGAAAGGATTAATGTATTATTTGGTAATTTATAAGATTTGTCAACTGAAACATCTTTTAAATAATTATCTATAAAATTTTGAATTCTTGAATCTGCAGGCGACAAATGATCTGCCAAAAGCCTTGATTTTTCTCTAAGACTCATGATTAGTGGGCGCGTTGTTTTTTCGAATTCAGGGTCGCAAAATTTATTTTTGCTCTCTTCTTTGTCATTAAAAATCGGCTGTCCTAATGCTGCTAACTGTAAATTAATAAATTGAATCGTGTCTTTTCTTGAAGCTTTCATGTTGTTCTAACTTTAATTAATGCTCGCATACCTGCGAATACGAGCAACAAAGTTAGAAACAGAATATTTTAAAAAAACTGTCAAATATCATGTTATCGTTAATTTTTAACGATAACGATATAGTAAAAAAGTTAGAATTTAATGTTGTTATGTCTTTTATTTAAAAGCATTTAGCCCTGTAATATCAAGTCCGGTAATTAATAAATGGATATCGTGGGTGCCTTCGTATGTTATAACGCTTTCAAGGTTCATCATGTGTCTCATTATGGAGAACTCACCAGTGATTCCCATACCTCCAAGCATTTGTCGAGCTTCACGTGCAATTTTTAAAGCCATATCTACATTATTACGTTTTGCCATGGAAATTTGTGCTGAGGTTGCAGTTCCGTTATCTCTCATTACACCTAATCTCCATGCTAAAAGTTGTGCTTTAGTTATTTCAGTTATCATTTCAGCCAGCTTTTTTTGTTGCAACTGAAATTGACCTATTGGTTTATCAAATTGTATACGTTCTTTGCTATAACGCAATGCGGTATCGTAACAATCCATTGCTGCTCCAATAGCTCCCCAAGCAATACCATATCGTGCAGAATCTAAACAACCAAGGGGTGCTCCCAGTCCAGACTTGTTTGGTAATAAGTTTTCTTTGGGTACTTTAACATTATCAAATATAAGCTCGCCAGTTGCCGATGCGCGAAGCGACCATTTGTTATGTGTTTCTGGAGTTGAAAACCCTTCCATACCGCGCTCTACGATAAGTCCATGAATACGTCCGTTTTCATCCTTAGCCCAAACAACCGCCACTTGTGCAAATGGAGCATTACTTATCCATAATTTAGCACCGTTCAAAAGAAAGTAGTCTCCTTTGTCTTTAAAATTGGTAACCATCCCTCCAGGGTTAGATCCATGATCTGGTTCGGTTAAACCAAAACATCCCATCCATTCACCACTAGCTAATTTTGGTAAATATTTCTGGCGTTGTGCTTCGTTGCCATACTTCCAAATAGGATACATTACCAATGAAGATTGTACCGAAGCGGTAGATCTAACTCCAGAATCACCACGTTCTATTTCTTGCATAATTAAACCATAAGATATTTGGTCTAATCCCGCGCCGCCGTATTCCATTGGAATATATGGTCCAAAAGCACCAATTTCAGCTAAACCACCAATAATTTGTTTTGGAAACTCAGCTTTTTGGGCGTAATCTTCAATTATAGGAGAAACTTCTCGTTTTACCCATTCCCTGGCCGCATCTCTAACTAATTTGTGCTCTTCGGTTAATAATTCATCTAAATTATAATAATCGGGTGCTTCGAATAAATCTGGTCGCATAAAGACTGAAGTTAAATAGGTTTTAAAGGAAAATAATTAGTAAAATGACGTTTTTATTATCAAATAATCATTTTTACACTTCAAATTTAAATAATCTTTATTGAATTATACTAATTAAGTTATCAAATAGCGTTCAAAAAATGAATAAGTTTGAATATGTGATTTGATAGCTTAAATAGTATCTATTACATTTTAAGGTAGAAATCTTTTGTAAGTTTGATATAATCTTGGGTGTATTGATGTCTTTCAATTTCAATAATTAAAGATTTAATCGATGTTTTGCTTTCGCGGAAGGAGAATTCAATAAGACTTCGTTTGATATCGGAATCAGGATTGCCTTTTATATGAAGCATTTTATTTGGAAACAGGTTGAATTTTTGTGCCGTTTCAATGAATTTATCTTCTTCATTAAATGGTATAACTACTGTAAACAGACCGTTTTTAGATAACAAAATTGAAACACTTTCTAGTAAATGTTCAAATGGCATCGCATCTTGAAATCGGGCCATGTCTCTCTGCGAACTTGTTGTTTTGTAATCTTCAGAATAAAAAGGAGGGTTGCAAACTATTAAATCGTATTGGTCTTCAATTTCTTCAACAAATTCAACTAAAGAAGCATGATAACAAAATAATCGGTCTCCCCAAGGTGATTGCTCAAAATTGTCAACACATTGCTCGTAGGCTAGATCATCTATCTCAAGAGCATCAATAATTTCAGCTTGACTTCTTTGGGCCAACATTAAAGCTAAAATGCCTGTACCGGCGCCAATATCTAAAATTGAAAATGGTTGTTGTTCTATGCTTGCCCACGCACCAAGTAAAACAGCATCGGTGCCAATTTTCATTGCACACTGGTCTTGGTTTACAGTGAATTGCTTGAATTTAAATGGGGCTTTAGACACGGCTAATCTTCTAAATATAAATCGATTAATCCTTCTGGGGTTTCAACCAAAATGGTTTTATTAGCTCTATCTACCTTTACTATAAATTCGTCGTTCATAGGAATTAAAATTTCAATACCATTTCTGTCAATTTCAAAAAGGGCTTGAGCCGTCGAATCATTTATACCAGTTATTTTACCAACTTCCCCGAAGTTTTTATCATCAATTGTAAAACCAATAACTTCATGAAAATAAAACTTGTTTCCTTCTAGTTTTGGTAACAGATCTAAAGGCAAATACAGGCCGCTTTTCATAATTGAATCGGCATCCGCTTCCGTATCCACATCTTCAAATTTAATACGTAAAAGTTCAGATTTATGCAATTGTGAGCTTTCAATAAAAAAAGGCACAAGGTTGTTTCTTAGTTCTAGAAATATAGCATCTAAGTTTTCGTAAAGCTCAGGTTGATCGGTATCTAATTTTACGAGTACCTCCCCTTTAAAACTGTATTTTTTTACGATTTTACCTAAATAGAAACAATCTTCTTTTTTCATGCTATAATTGTCTGTTCGAGCGCAGTCGAGAACTATTAAATGTCAACTTAAAACATCTGGACTGCGATCGATGTGACATTCTTGGGAATAAAAAACTCCGATATTTCTATCGGAGTTTAAAAGTATAAAAAATAATTTTTTATTCTTCTTCGTTTGAAGCTTTAGCTTCAGCAGCAGGAGCTTCTTCAGAAACTTCTTCAGCAACCTCTTCTTCAACAGGAGCTGGAGCAGCTGCAGCAATTCTTGCTTCGTTAACAGCTTTTTCAGCAGCAAGAGCATCAGCTTTCGCTTTTGCTTCAGCATCTGATAAACCATCAGCTTTCGCTTGAATTTTAGCGGCTTTTTCTTCTAACCAAGCAGTAAATTTAGCTTCTGCTTGCTCTTCAGTTAAAGCACCTTTTTTAACACCACCTGCAAGATGATTTTTTAATAAAGCACCTTTGTAAGACAATAAAGTCTTAGCGGTATCAGTTGGTTGTGCACCATTCTGTAACCAAGTAACAGCACCGTCAACGTTTAATTCAACAGTTGCTGGATTTGTGTTAGGATTGTAAACTCCTAATTTTTCAAGGTATTTACCATCTCTTTTTGAACGTGCATCAGCTGCTACGATCCAGTAAAAAGGTTTTCCTTTTTTACCGTGTCTTTGTAATCTAATTTTTACTGGCATAATAATTAATTATTTGAGGTTCTCGACCTCGGTTATTAATAAGGGCGCAAAGATACTCTATTATTTTTAAATTACAACAGTAAATTTAGTATTTGAAGTAAATATTTAATCCATTAAAAATTAGAATAATAAGCATACTGGAGATGGCACTTTTACATCGTACATAAACGTGAGTTTTCCAGTATTAGCATCAACACTAAAAACGGAAATATTATTACTTTTTTTATTGGCTACTAGCAAAAATTTACCGGTAGGATCTAAAGTAAAATTACGGGGCCAATCCCCATGAACATTCATGTTTTGAATTTTTTCAAGTGTCCCGTTAGTTGTATTTCGTTTAAAAACAGCAATGGAGTTCTCGCCTCGGTTTGAACCATAAAGAAACTTTTCATCACGACTTAAATGTATATCGGCACAAGAATTTGGTCCAGTATAATTACTGTCAAGTGTTGAATAATGGTCAATTAATTCAAAGTTGGCATTCACTTTTTTCGCAGCAGTAATACTACCGGCATATTCATTAATAATGTAGATAAAATGACCATCTTTAGTTAAAGCAAAATGTCTTGGGCCTGCATTTTCTGGGAAATCTACCAAATTGCTCGATATTAAGTCAAAGTCGCCGGTGTTGTTCTTGTTATAATGAAACAAAGAATTTCTGCGGAGGTCTGCTACATAAAGTTCATTTTTGTAAAATTGAGCAGAATGAGCGTGGGATTTCTGAATGGTATCGTTGTGGTCAAATACTTGAGAGGCTTCGGTCAAGCTACCATCGTCATTCAAATTATATAAGGCTATATTTCCTCCCAGGTAATTTGAAACTACTGCTTTGGTGCCTTCAGAGTTTACAGAAACATGACAAGGAGCGCCACCAAATGTTTTTTCAGTATTAATTAATTCTAAATTTTCATTTTCGTTAATTTTAAAAGCAGAAACGGTTCCGTTTTCAGTTTCTCCAACAGCATATAAGAATTTCTTATTGGGCGAATACGCTAAAAAAGATGGATTTTTGGTAGTTGCAACCAATTTTAAATCGCTTAAAATTCCTGTATTAGGATTAAACTTTAGCTGATAGATGCCTTCGCTTTCGCCGTCAGTATAAGTTCCTATGTAAAGCGTTGTTTCCTGTTGTTGGCAATTCAAAAGTGTACAAGCTAATATTAAATACAATACATGTTTCATGGCTAGTAGTTATTTTTCAAAAGTAGTATAATTTATGGAGGCTGCCAATAGTGTTAAATACTCTTAAAATTATCACAAACACCGTTAAAACCCTTGACAACGCTAAGTTTTTCTATTATATTAAATAAAGTTGATGTGAAGTAATTCACGTTTAATGCAAAATTTAAGGTTAAACAAATTGTTTATGTGTGTTTAATAATTTGTTTATGCCTCAAAAGTGTTTTAAGCTTTTGAAAATCATAAAATAAACACATGAAATTTAAAAATGAAAATGAATAATATGAAGTACAGTGAAAAAATTTCAAACCAATTAAATGAGTTATTAGTAAAAAATTATGATGCCGAAAAAGGGTATTTAAATGCTATTGAAAATGTTGATAGCGATAAATTGAAAATGTTCTTTAAAAGACGTGCCACGGAAAGAAGTGAGTTTGCAAAAGAACTAAGAACCGAAATCTTGCGCTACGGCGAATTGCCGGAAGACTCAGGAAGTTTTAAAGGAATATTGCATAGAAACTGGATGACTTTAAAATCGCTATTTAGTTCAAATAACGCTGAAGCTATTTTAGAAGAAGCTATTAGAGGTGAGGAAGCCAGTTTAGAAGAATATAATGAAATTCTTAAAGACAGAACCTTGCCACCAACTATTGATTCTCTTTTAACGAAGCAAAAAAATGCCATTCAAGCGGCAATTAATACAGAAAAAGTACATGAAGAATTAGTGTCTTAAACATTAATTTTTGGTTAAGATTAGCGCAACCTATTAGGTTGCGTTTTTTTGTTTACAACTGTTTATAACTTCAGTTTAAAAAAGTATAAATTCTATGTATTTTTATACACTTCGTTTTTGCTCTAAACGATAAAATAAATCAACACATAATTTTAAAGCATGTACTTAATTTTCGATACTGAAACCACCGGATTGCCTAAACGCTGGGATGCACCAATTACAGATACTGATAATTGGCCTAGGTGTATTCAAATCGCATGGCAATTGCACGATGCCATGGGTAATTGTATTGAGAGTCAAGATTTTTTAGTAAAACCCGAAGGCTTCAATATTCCTTATGACGCAGAGAAAATTCATGGCATTTCTACCGAATTAGCCCAAGAGCAAGGTATTTCATTGGCAGAAGTTTTAGAAAAATTTAATGAAGCTTTAGGAAAAACAAAATTTGTAGTAGGGCAGAATGTGAAATTCGACCTAAATATTATGGGTGCCGAATTTGTTCGTGGTAATGTTGAAAACCCACTTCAAGAATTACCGGTTTTAGATACGTGTACTGAGCACACTGCGGAAATGTGTCAAATTCCTGGAGGTCGTTATGGTAAGTTTAAATTACCAACATTAACCGAGTTACACGAATTTTTATTCAACGAGCCTTTTGATGAAGCCCACAATGCTACTGCCGATGTGGAGGCGACAACACGATGCTTTTTGGAATTGATTCGTTTAGGTGAATTCACCAAAGAGGAGTTGGATGTTCAGCCTGATTATTTCGAGAATTTCAAAAAAGAAAACCCTGAGAGCATTCAGCTTATTGGTTTAAAGCATATCAATCTTAAGAAGGAAAGTGCTAAAATTCGCGAACGCATAAAAAAGGCTCAAACGAGTACAATCTCTTCTGAAGAAATAAAACAAAATGTAGGTGAACTAGCCGATGTTGATTTTGTGCATTTGCATAACCATTCTCAGTTTTCGGTATTACAATCTACCATGAGTGTTGCTGATATTGTTGCTGCAGCGGCAGAACATAATATGCCAGCTGTAGCCTTAACAGATCACGCTAACATGATGGGGGCGTTTCATTTTGTAAATGCCGTAAATAGAGTCAATAGCGGAATAAAAGCAAAAATTGCTGAAGCTGAAGAAAAAGGCGAAACACCAACGGCAAAATTAATAAAGCCTATTGTAGGTTGCGAGTTTTTTGTTTGTGATGATCATGAAGATAAAACCAGAAAAGATAATGGGTATCAAATTGTTCTGCTTGCTAAAAATAAAAATGGTTACCATAATTTAGCTAAATTATCGTCTCATGCATTTGTAGACGGATTTTATTATTTGCCGAGAATTGACAGAAAGCTTATTCAGCAATATAAAGAAGACTTGATTGTGCTTACCGGGAATTTATATGGCGAAGTTCCGAGTAAAGTATTAAATATTGGTGAAAATCAAGCTGAAGAAGCATTGCTATGGTGGAAAGCAGAGTTTGGTGAAGATTTGTATGTGGAGTTAATGCGACACAATCAAGAAGATGAAAATCGAGTAAACCCAACTTTGATTAAGCTTGCAAAAAAGCACAATGTTAAGTTGGTTGCATCAAATAACACGTATTACAGAAAACAAGAAGATGCCAATGCACACGATATTTTACTGTGTGTAAAAGATGGTGAAAAACAAGCCACACCTATTGGTCGTGGTCGTGGGTATCGTTACGGTTTGCCAAATCAAGAGTATTATTTCAAATCTTCTGAGGAAATGAAAAAATTGTTTCAGGATGTTCCTGAAGCCATTATCAATATTCAAGAAGTTGTTGATAAAATTGACGCCTTTCAATTAGCACGTGACGTTTTATTACCTGCGTTTGATATTCCAGACGAGTTTAAACATGCTGAAGATGAGGTTGATGGCGGTAAGCGCGGTGAAAATGCCTATTTAAGACATTTGGTATACGAAGGCGCCAAAAAACGATATGGTGAACCGCTTACTGATGAAGTTAAAGAACGTATAGATTTTGAGCTAAGTGTTATTGAAAATACAGGCTATCCAGGTTACTTTTTAATTGTTGAAGATTTTATTCGCGAAGCCAGAAACATGGATGTTTCGGTTGGTCCTGGGCGTGGTTCTGCGGCAGGATCGGTAGCCGCCTATTGTTTGTGGATTACTAATATAGACCCGTTAAAGTACGATTTACTTTTTGAGCGTTTTTTGAATCCAGATCGTATTAGCATGCCCGATATCGATATTGATTTTGATGATGAAGGTCGTGGTCGCGTTATGCAATACGTGATTGATAAATATGGTAGTAACCAGGTAGCGCAAATTATTACTTATGGCACCATGGCTGCCAAATCTTCAATTCGAGATACGGCACGTGTTTTAGATTTACCGTTGTTTGATGCCGATAGAATTGCAAAGTTAATACCAACCATGTCTAAACTCGGAAAGATTTTTGGGTTAGATGAAAAGGAATTAGGTAAAAAATTTAGAGCTGAAGATTTAGAGAAGGTCAATGAGCTTTTGAATATTGCAGACGGGAGCGATTTGCAAGCTGAAACTGTAAATTTAGCAAGAACACTTGAAGGATCGGTTAGAAACACAGGAATTCATGCTTGTGGAGTGATTATTACGCCTGATGATATTACCAAGTTTGTACCTGTAGCTACTGCTAAAGATTCCGATTTGTATGTAACGCAGTTTGATAACTCGGTTGTGGAATCAGCAGGACTCCTAAAAATGGATTTCTTAGGACTTAAAACCTTAACCTTAATTAAGGATACTGTTAAAATTGTAAAGGCTAAACACGATATACAACTCGATCCGGAGAATTTTCCTTTAGATGATGAAAAAACCTATGAGCTTTTCCAACGTGGAGAAACAGTGGGCGTCTTCCAATATGAATCTCCTGGAATGCAAAAGCACCTTCGGGACTTAAAACCAACGGTTTTTGAAGATTTAATTGCTATGAATGCCTTGTATCGTCCGGGGCCTATGGAATACATTCCTAGTTTCGTTAGAAGAAAACATGGTGATGAAGAGATAGAATACGATTTACCAGCCATGGAAGAATACCTTAAGGAGACTTATGGTATTACGGTATATCAAGAGCAAGTGATGTTATTATCTCAAAGTTTGGCAGGTTTTACAAAAGGTGAAGCCGATGTATTGAGAAAGGCGATGGGTAAAAAGCAAATTGCAGTTCTCGATAAAATGAAACCTAAATTCATCGAGCAAGCCAGTGCTAATGGACATGATGCTAAAATACTTGAAAAAGTTTGGAAAGACTGGGAAGCTTTTGCGAGTTACGCTTTTAACAAATCGCACTCCACATGTTATGCGTGGATAGCTTACCAAACCGCCTATTTAAAGGCGCATTACCCTGCGGAATATATGGCTGCGGTACTTTCCAATAACATGAACGACATCAAACAAGTTACTTTCTTTATGGAAGAATGTAAGCGTATGAAGCTAGATGTTTTGGGGCCAGATGTTAACGAGTCGTATTACAAGTTTTCGGTAAACAAAGATGGTGCGGTACGTTTTGGAATGGGTGCCATAAAAGGTGTAGGTCATGGTGCGGTTATGACCATTGTAGAAAACCGAAAAGAAGGCGGGCCTTATAAATCAATATTTGATTTAGCAAAACGCATAGACTTAAGAGCAGCCAATAAAAAATCCTTTGAAAATTTAGCTTTAGCTGGAGGATTTGATAGTTTAGCCGATACGCATAGGGCACAATATTTTCATGATGATGGCGATGGCATTACCTTTTTAGAAAAGGCCATTAAGTATGCCCAAAAGCATAAGGAAAATGAAAATTCGGCGCAGGTAAGTTTGTTTGGTGAAGCTAGTGAAGTACAGATAGCCGAACCCGAAGTCCCTCCGTGTGAGGAATGGGGCACGATGGAAAAACTGAGCAAAGAAAGAGAAGTTGTTGGGGTTTACATTTCTGGACATCCGTTAGATGATTTTAAAACTGAAATGACAACTTATTGTAATGCCACTGTGGGGATGTTTAATAATTTGGAGCCTTATGTAAACCGAGAATTGGTATTTGGTGGTGTGGTTACCGATGTACAACATCGAGTAAGTAAACAAGGTAAAGGATGGGCGCTATTTACTATTGAAGATTATACCGATAGTTTTGAGTTTAGAATTTTTGGAGAGGAGTATTTAAAATTCAGACATTTTTTATTGAAAAATAGTTTTGTATTTGTTAAAACCTTTGTGCGCGAAGGCTGGGTGAATAAGGATACTGGAAAGAAAAGTGATCCGAGGTTGCAGTTTAATAATTTTCAGTTGTTGCACGATGTTATGGAGCAATACACCAAAAAACTCTCGATACAGGTGGATATAAAAGATTTAAATGAGCAGAAAATAATTTCGTTAAAAGAATTGCTAAGTATGCATCCAGGAAATCAAGCCCTGAATTTTTTGGTTTATGATACCAAGGAGAAAATGAAATTAACCATGCCTAGTAGAAGACAGAAAGTAAAAGTTTGTCAGGAATTGTTGAGCGAATTGGAGGCGCAAGATGTTAAGTTTAAATTGAATTAAAACCAATATTTTGAAGTTCTGTACCCGCGCAAGGGATTGAACGGTATGTTTGAGTGCCCAACCTAGGAGGTGCGAGTAGTGAAAGCCCGACCCTTTGGGATGCGCCAAAATAAATAAAATAACTGCAGCCAATGTAGGTATAAGGAAAACAAATTGTTGGTTTGTAAGCTTTCGAGTTTTTTTTGACTAATTTTGTGTAATTAAAATAAATTAAGAACAGATTAAAATATAAATATTATGGCATTAGAGATAACAGATGCAACCTTTGAAGAAACGGTATTAAAAAGTGATAAACCTGTATTGGTTGATTTTTGGGCTGCTTGGTGTGGACCATGTAGAATGGTTGGACCAATTATTGAACAAATTAGTGATGAGTACGAAGGTAAAGCCGTTGTAGGTAAGGTTGATGTTGATGCTAATCAAGAGTTTGCTGCAAAATATGGCGTGCGTAACATACCTACGGTATTGGTTTTTCAGAACGGAGAAGTTGTTGGAAGACAAGTAGGTGTTGCACCTAAAAATGCATATACAGAGGCTATTGATTCGCTTTTGTAATAAATAAAGAAAAAGAAAGTTAAAAAGGTTTGCCTTAATGGTGAACCTTTTTTTATTTTAGAGGTATATTAAAAATGAATTATGAGTAAACCAACAAAAGTACAAGATGCTATTGATAGCAAGTTAATTGAAGAACGTAAAGTCTTTTTATGGGGGCAAGTAGATGATGAATCTGCGAAACACGTTATAGATAGATTACTATATTTAGATGCTTTAGAAACTAAAGACATCCAATTGTATATAAACAGCCCTGGCGGGTATGTAACTTCTGGTTTTGCCATGTATGATTGCATAAAGTCTTTAAAGAGCGATGTTTCTACCATTTGTACTGGTTTAGCAGCGTCTATGGGTTCTATTTTGTTATCTGTAGGAACAAAAGGCAAGCGTTTTATACAACCACATGCCAGAGTTATGATACACCAACCGAGCGGTGGTGCCAGAGGGCAAGCTAGTGATATTGAAATTACGGCTCAAGAAATTTTAAAAACTAAAGAAATTAGTGCTAGAATATTAGCTGAAAATTGTGGGCAAGATTTTGAAAAGGTTATGAAAGATTTTAATCGCGACCATTGGATGGGCGCTGAAGAATCTGTGGCCTATGGCATTGTTGATGGAGTAATATAGGCCCCCTAACCCCCAGATGGGGGAACTCTTACGCTTTCCAATGAAATGGAAAGTTTAGATTTAATTAAATTGATATTTAACGTATATTTTTTACCTCATGAGTATTTCCTCCCCGTTTGGGGAGGTTAGGTGGGGCTTTTCTATGAACTTACAAAACGAACTTAATAAAGCTGAAGGTTTTAAAAACCTAGAATTACTTGCAAAACAAGTGGTTGAGGGGTTTATTGCTGGTATGCATAAAAGTCCGTTTCATGGGTTTTCGGCAGAATTTGCAGAGCATAAAATTTACAATCAAGGAGAAAGTACTCGCCATATTGATTGGAAACTGTATGCCAAAACCGATAAGCTTTATACAAAACGTTATGACGACGAGACTAACTTGCGCTGTCATATCATTTTAGATAATAGCAGCTCGATGCATTACCCTAAATTAGAATCGTTTTCAATTGATAGTTTAAATAAGATTAGTTTTTCGGCATTAGCAGCAGCGTCATTAATGCAAATATTAAAAAAGCAGCGTGATGCTGTTGGATTAAGTATTTATAGTGATGATTATGATTATTACGCTCCAGAAAAAGGCAGTGAGCGCCACCACCAGATGTTGTTGAATCACTTAAGTGAAGCTGTTATTTCGAAGCCTAAAAACAAACAAACGGAAACGTTTAAATACATCCATGAAATAGCAGAAAAAATTCATAGGCGTTCTATGATATTTTTATTTACAGATATGTTTCAAACCATTGAAGATGAGGTAAAAATATTTGAAGCCTTAAGGCATTTAAAATACAATAAACATGAGGTAATTTTATTTCATGTATTCGATAAAAAGAAAGAGTTTCATTTTGATTTTGATAACAAACCAAAACGTTTTATTGATGTTGAAACGGGCGAGTATATTAATTTGTATGCAGATTCTATCAAAGAAAGTTATCACGACAAAGTAGAATCGTATTTTGAAGCCTTACGATTAAAATGTGCACAATACAAGATAAAATATGTTGAAGCCGATATAAATAAAGATTTTAATAACATCCTTACAACATACATGATAGAGCGTCAAAAATTTGCTTAAAGCCTCAGCATTAAGGAAATAATTATGTTATTTTAAATTGATAAGATTTTAAACTCATTTTTTTTGAAATTTTACACAAAAAAGAGAAAAAAAGATTTGACATATAAAAAAAGGCGTGTATATTTGCAACCGCAATAAAGCAACGGTCTGGTAGTTCAGTTGGTTAGAATGTCGCCCTGTCACGGCGAAGGTCGCGGGTTCGAGTCCCGTCCAGACCGCAAAAATTGCAAGAAAGAAGCTCTGAGAAATTAGGGCTTTTTTTGGCAATAGCAAGATGTTGTGTTGTTCCCGAAGTGAATTCGGGATGTAGTTTACCAAAGCAATTTGGTAATCCAATGGAAAGCTTTCCTTTTTTCTTTACAGAAGATTGGGATGCTTTTTTGTTTTGGAGCAGTTTGTGATTCAGTTGTTAAATATGTATAATAAAAAACCCTAGTATGAAAGTTCGATTTCAACTAGGGTTATATTTTTGTAGGAATTTTAAATTATAATTGACCTCTTAACTCGCCACTACCATATTTATCAGTATGAACATTAATGTAAATATTGCCGGCCCTAATAGCCGAAATAAGATCACTTAATGGATTACCGGCAAAGTCGCCAGCTAAATTGCTTTCTGTAATAGTTCCTTCTGCTAAAACGCCATTTACAGGTGCTTCCGTTTGTGGTGTAAAGTCACTAGCATTTAATAGGTTAACAACAACGCCTCCATTAGTTCCAGCAGGCGCCATATGAAAATGGGAGCCTGAAATGTTTGTTTGAACATTGGCAACAATAAGTTTAAAATAAACAGACGATTCATCTTTACTTACCCGAACTATAACCTGCCCTGTAGCTTTTGTCTCTTTGGCTGGCACTTCGTTGTCGCCACTTAAGTGGGTTGTAAAATTCAATTTGCCCTTTTTTGATTTGCTTTGTTTAGCAATCAAAGTAGTAGCTAAAGTTTCTTCTTCTTGCAAGTCTGCAAGTGTTTGGTTACTGCATCCTGATAACGAAAGCCCTAAAGCCATTAACAGGCAGATGCATCCTGTTAATTTTAAAAGTAATTTAATCATAACAAATAATTTTTTTAGTGTTTAGAAGTGAGTTGGTCTAAAAAGTGAAGATTGTGGGGAAGTTTTATTCCAATACTTCTAGAACAGAAGTTAATAATTAAATATAGTTAAAATATCTGATATTTAGTATTTTAGGGGTAATAATCTGCAGTTATTCACGTTGCCTTTTTTTCGGGTTTTTAAGTTTTTTGCTTGGTCGCTGCCTTAACATCTCGATATAAAAAGTGACTAATAACATCAATAAGTGTCAAAATTATATTGATAATCCAAACTCATTTATTATGAAAAAACAAATTTTAATTCTTTTACTATCAAGCTTTATTTTAAGTTGTGGTGGAAAAGAAAAAAATCAAAATCAATCAGAAAGCAATGAAATTGAGTTAATACAAGAAATAGATTCTATAGAAGCGGCTACTAAAGAACTTAAGAGTACAGAAGAAAGTATCGAAGCATCCATTAAAAAATTGGATGACATGTTAAATGAAATATAAAATTAGTATTATGAAAAATTCAATAAAAGTATTATTTATTATTGCTTTTTTATTTGGTTGTATAACTATCGGATTTGCTCAAAAACCTGAACAAGCTGGAAAAAAGGAAAAAGTAGAAAAGAAAATTAAGAAGGAGAAGAAAGAGTTAAATGAAGATGTTGAAGAAGTAGTTAAAGAAAAGAAACAAAAGAAAGAAAAGGTAGAGAAAAAGATTAAAAAAGAGAAAAAGGAAAAATCTGAAAAGGTTGAAAAAGAAGGCAATTCATTTGGTAAAGATAAATATGGATTAGAAGGGAAAACTTATGGGCAAGAGCGAGCAAGACAAGCTAAACTAAATAAAGAAGAAAAGACTAAGGAGTTTGAGACTACCTTAGAGAAAGGAAAGGAGAAAGCGAATAAAGCTCGAGAAAAAGTAAAGGAAGTTAAAGACAATCTTAAAGCTCAAAAAAGTCAAGGTAGGATTACTGATAAAGAGTACAATGACAAATTAGAACGAATAGAAGCTATTGAAAAAGAAACAGATTCATTGGAACAGAAAATTGAAAAAGGTAAAAAATTGAGAAAGTCATAACATAATTAATGGCACTTCACAAAGTTTTTATAATGGTTAACCATATTATCGGTTAGCCTTTTTATTTATTAGTTAAAGAACGTGGCATTTCAACGAAAATACTGTTAATAGTAGGACAAGTTTTAAAGGAGGTCTTACTTTTGTAATTATCTATAAAAAAGGAAGTTATGAGAATGAATTATTTAAAATCAATTTTTGGAACAGTAATAACTATGATGGCATTAATGCTAATGGTAAACTGTGATAATGCAGATAGTAATAAAAGTGAAACTGCCAGAATTCAACTGAAATTGGTTGATGAACCTGGAGATTATGAGCAAGTAAATATTGAGATAATAGACATTCAATACAGATCTACTGAAGAAGACGAAAGTTGGCAAAGCTTTACTCCTGAAAGCGGGTATCCTTTAAATGTTGATATTACAGAACTTATTGCAGGTAATAGTTTGCTATTAACAGATGAAGTTGTTCCTGTTGGGCTTTTAAAGCAAGTAAGATTGGTGCTTAGTGATAATAATACCCTAAAAATTGAAGGTGAAGATGATTTAATTCCATTAGATACACCAAGTGCTCAACAATCAGGATTAAAACTAAACTTAGATAAAGAATTGGAAGCAGGATTTGTTTATTCGTTTATTTTAGACTGGAATGTTCAGAAGTCTATTGTTAAAGCTGGTAATTCAGGAAAATATATTTTAAAACCAGTCATTAAAGTGAATGCAGAGGTAAATTCAGGCTCAATAAGTGGTAAGGTTGTTGAAATTATTGAAGATATTGAAACTCCAATTGCAAACCAATTAATAGAAGTTTATACCACAGAAGGAGATTTAGTAAAGGATACATTAACTAATGAAAATGGAGATTTTGTAATTCAAGGACTTGAAGCGGGAGGATATATTATTAAGATTATGAAGGAATCCTATATGGCTTATGAATCATTAGAAGTAAATGTTGAAGTTGGTAATGTAGAATCAGTTGGAACTATTATTCTTGAATTAGAATAAATAACACATCCTTCTAAGTCAATAAATAACCCATTCTATTAGAGTGGGTTTTTTTTATCAATAAATTAAGATACTTATTGAGTTAGGGACAAAATTAAGAACTTGTATAATTGAATTAATACTTTAATCTATAAAATATGTAATATTTAGCTTTCATTTTTAAAAATTATACGTCATACAACGAAAATATTTTGTCTTTTAGCTGATTCAGACTAAGTTTGAATTGTTAACCTACTTAATAAAATGTTATGAAAAATCTTGTACGCATGTCTCTTTTGAGTCTAGGATTGTTGTTTTTTGGATGTAACTTAGAAAGCATTGAACAATCAGATATTCAAATTAATAACGAAGAAAAATCAACTAAGAAAAATAAAGATTTTGAAGTTGTTCAGACTGATAATTCAACTAATGAAACTACAGCTAGTTATTGTCATGAGGTAAATTTAATTGCAGGTCAACATCATGAAATAGGAACAGTATCCATAAACATTGAAGGCGATTTTTTAATTGTAACATACACAACAAATGGCGATTGGGTTTTAGATGCCACACATTTACATATTAGTAATTGCGAAGAGGATGGTTTCCCGACAACAGGTGCAAATAACCCTAAAATTGGCCATTTTGATTATGCGAGTGAGCATGAAGATGGAACTACTCAAGTTACGTATGCCATTGATATTGGTGAAATTACTGGAACTTTATGCTTTGCGGCACATGCAGAAGTTGATGGTCCATCTGGCGAAACTGCTTGGGCTGAAGGTGAAGATTTTGGAGGTAATAGTTGGGCCATGTATTTTGAAGCCAATTTGATAGATTGTGGCGATGAAGATGATGATGATGGTGGTGGGCCACCGGCTCATTAGTACAAAAAAGATATTAAGTTAAAGAACGAATACATTTGGTTTCGGTTTTATAAACTTCAAATTAAAAATGAATGCTTACCTCATAAATAGGGAAGTTATATGGCAAGAAATAAGCTCTAAGAAATTAGGGCTTTTTTTTTGGACAAATTCATCAAGATGTATAAAAAATATAATAAAGGTTCTGAGATCAATACAGTACCAGAGAAATCTACAATAACTTTAAATCATTTTCATTGCATTTTTCGCTTTCAATTAAGAGCGACAGTCAATTTTTCTATTAAATTGTACTGATTTTAATTCAAATTTAATCTCACAAATAGTATATTTATAAACTTCTGTATTTTAAGCGCTATTCATGTTAGTAGCTATTGGAAAGGTTATTTCTCCATTTAAAGCAGATTTAAATCCATATAAAGCATCGAATTATTGCATGGAAATTTACGCAACCATAATCATTGAGTTTATACTTGTAGTATCGAGTATACTTATTTTATTTAAACTCAGACCTAAAATTGGTTTGGCGCCGCTATATATACTTTTAGGAGCTTTACAATATTTGCAAGCCAATTTAGGAACTTCCTTTAGTTTTAAGTTGTTTGAAGATTACGTTATATACCCAGGCTCCATAATACTATTCAGCGGACTCTTATTTGCAGTTTTATTAATTTATACAAAAGAAGGTGTTGCTAGTGCTCGCGCTCTTATTATAGGTGTGGTGCTTTCAAATATAATCATGTCGTTAGTATTTGAAATTACATACGTACAACATGGCATTATTAGTAAAATGAGCGATATCGTGGGCCCAATGGGTGCTTTTTATGATATCAACTTTAAGTACTTATTTAGCGGAACAGTCATACTACTTGTAGATTTTTTACTAATAGTTATTCTTTATCAATTTTTAATCAGCAAATTTAAAAATCTACCTTATTTTTTGGTGTTACTCTTATCTTTAGGCACTATTTTAATGTTTGATGCTTTTGCCTTTAATTTGGCTTTGTTTTATGGAACACCACTGCTAAAAACATCATTAATAAGTCATATTATAGGTAAATCTATCGCGGCCGTTTTTTATTCATTAACACTGTATTTGTATATAAGGTATTTAGACGGCGAAAAAGAAACTACTTCATTTATAGCTAAACAAGAAAGAGATATTTTTTCAATAATAAAGTACAGGAAACAATTTGAAAATCTAAAAATTGAAAAAGCAAAAGTAGAGAAAAAGTTAACGTCGCAATTAGAGACTACATTGCATAATATTTCAGATGGATTTGTTTCTCTTGATACAAACTGGTGCTATACCTATTTAAATAAAAAAGCAGCAGAATTTATGGGTAAAACACCTGAGAGTTTAATTGGTAAACATATCTGGACAGAATTCCCAGATGGTGTAAATCTCCCTATTTATAAGGCGTATAATGAGGCGGCTAAAACCCAACAAACAATTTCATTTGAAGATTATTACGAGCCCATGGATAAATGGTATGAAAATAGAGTTTATCCATCTCCAGATGGCATCACTATTTATTTCACCGATATTACAGAGCAGAAAAAGGCTGAAATCGCAGTAAAAGAGAGTGAGAACCATATAAGAACTATTTTAGAATCAGAACCAGAATGTATAAAACAACTTAACCGAAAGGGAGAATTGTTGTACATGAATCCGGCAGGGTTAGATATGATTGAAGCAGATAGTTTAGATGCTGTTATTGGAAAATCTGTTCTCAATCTTGTGAATTCTGATTATAGAGAGGCGTTTAAAAAACAAATTGAAGATGTTTTTCAAGGAAATTCAAGTAAGCTTATATTTGAATTAACAGGACTTAAAGGTACCAAAAGATGGATGGAAACCCATGTGGTACCTTTCAAAGATATGGAAGGAAAAATTATTTCATTGTTGGGTGTTACAAGGGATATTACAGAGCATAAACAAGCTGAAGAGGATTTAAAAAACAGTGAACTTCTATTTCGTCGATTAACCTCTAGCGCTCCAGTAGGAATTTTTCAGACAGATAAAGAAGGCTCTTGTAATTATGTAAACGAAGAGTGGCTTAATTATGCAGGAATGTCTTTTCAAGAAACTATGGGATTTGGTTGGTCTAATGCCATTTATTTTGAGGATAGAGAAAGAGTTGTTCAGGCTTGGCAACAATATGTTGTAACCGGAGGCGATTTTGAAATAGAATTCAGATTTAAGAATAAAAAGAACAATAACATAACCTGGATATCTGTTAAGGCCGTTGAAACATATGATGCCAATAATAATTTGTATGGCTATATAGGTATGACGTTAGATATTACCGAGCGAAAAGAAATTGAAGAACGTATAAAAAGTAATGAAAAATATTTAAAGAATATTATAAACAATATTGGTGACCCAGTATTTGTTAAAGATCAGAACAGTAAATTCCTTATTGCTAATGATGCTTTTTATAAGTTTTTTAATCGGACAGAAGAAGATATCATTGGCAAAACTTTTGCTGAAGATGTGCCTCAAGAAAAACGAGAGAGATATTTAAAAGCCGATAAGCAAGTTATTTCAACTGGAAGAGAATATGCTGATGAAATCGAATTAAAAATAAAAGGTGGGGAGAGCCGAGTCATACTAACAAAAAAAACCAGATTTGTAGACGAAAAGGGCAATATATTCCTCATTGGTGTAATTCGAGATATTACTAATCGTAAAAAAGCTGCAATTGAACTCGAAAAACATCGAAATCACCTAGAGGAGTTAGTTAAACAGCGCACTGCCGAAGTTAACGCTAAAAATACCGAATTAGAACGTATGAACAAGTTATTTGTAGGAAGAGAATTAAAAATGAAAGAACTTAAGAATATTATCAAAGAACTTCAGAAGAAAAATGAACTTTAGAATTACTTCTAAAATATGGTTATCTTATAATTTGTTTTATGATGAAAAGTAGTACGTTTTACCGTTTACTAAAAAAACCTTTTGTGGCTGGTACTACTGCCTTTTTAATTTTATTGTTTAGTACGCAATATATAGCTTACCAACAATATTTATTGAATGAAAACAAGCAAAAAGTAGAAATTGATAATGAGGTAAGTTTAATAAAAGAAAAACTACAAGCATTAGTCATGTATAGTTATTCAGCTACAAAAGCACTGGCATATATAGTTGAACGAAATGGAGTACCAGATGATTTTGATGATATCGCCATTGAATTATTAGATAATCATGAATATTTTGATGTTGTAGAGTTAGTTGATAGCACAGGTACAATCACGCATGTTTATCCTTTAAAAGATAATAACGTTATTGGTTTTAATATTTTTAAAAGCAATGAGGCGCTTAGCGGTGTATTAACCACAATAAAAAGAAAAGATTTTTTTATTGCAGGTCCTGTTAATTTAAAACAAGGCGGCGTTGGCATAATTAGCAGACAACCCATTTTTATAAACGAAAAATTTGCAGGATTTTCAGCAGTTATAACTACACTTTCAACCTTTTTTAATGATTTAAAAATAAATACATCTAGGGATGAACGTTTTATGTATCAACTCTCAAGGGTGAATAATAAAACAGGTGAAGAAGACTTTTTTCTAGATAGTGATATGTCTAATTATAAGGAATTCGCTGTTCCAATAGAGATGTCTTTCGGAGAATGGAAACTATACGTAGTACCTAAGCAAAACGAATTAAATTCTGGTTTATGGTTCGCCCTTTTTGGGTTAATACTTGCAATTAATGGTGGTTGGGGTGTTTGGTTTTTAGCAGGACAGTCAGAACGATTAACACGGCTTATTAATATTAAACTTATTAGTCAAGAATCCGAATTGAAATCTATTTATGAAACATCTAAAGTTAAGATAGAAAGAAGTGAGTCTAATTTAAATAAAGCACAACAAATTGCAAGTTTGGGTAGCTTTGAATGGGATCTAGAGTTAGATACATTATCGTGGTCCGACGAAATGTATAGGATATTTGAAAAAGATCCGAACAACTTTGAAGTGACATATGAGGCGTTTTTTGATAACGTACATCCAGACGATAGAGATTTTGTGCTTAAAACACATACAGATACTTTAAAAAACAAAAATACATATCATATAACTTATCGATTATTACTTGATGGTGAGCGTATTAAGCATGTTGATGAACAGTGCGAAATTTATTATGATAAAAACCAGAAACCAATAAAATTCTTTGGAACAACGCAAGATGTTACAGCAAGAGTTCATAACGAAAAGGAATTGTTAAACTATAAAAACAATTTAGAGAAGATAGTGAATTTAAGAACCGAAGAACTTAATGATAGCAAAGATGCATTATTAAATCTTTTAGAAGATATAAATTCGCAATCAATTGAATTGGAAAAAGAAAAGGTGAAAGCCCAATCTGCTGATTTAATGAAGTCTGCATTTTTAGCCACCATGTCGCACGAATTAAGAACACCAATGAATTCAATAATTGGGTTTACGGGAATATTGTTAAAAGAATTAGCAGGCCCACTAAATGAAGAGCAAAAAAAGCAACTTGCTATGGTAAAGAAGAGTGGCGAGCATTTATTAGGATTAATAAATGATATTTTAGATATTTCTAAAATAGAAGCAGGTAAATTAAAAGTGTCATTATATCCATTTGATTATTTGGCAACATTAAATGGAGTTGTTGCCTTTTTGTTACCACAAGCTTCGGCTAAAGGGCTAAATATAGATACCGATATTCAGGTAACTAGCACAACACTTAATAGTGATGAAAGGCGTGTTGAGCAAATTCTGCTTAATCTACTTTCTAATGCCATTAAATTTTCTAAAAAAGGGACTATTAAGGTTAAAGTAGATAGAAAAGATAATATGCTTATTACGCAAGTTATTGATGAAGGCATAGGTATAAGTAAAAAAAATCTAGCTAAATTATTTATGCCTTTTATTCAGCTTGAAACTGGTTTGAGCAGAAATCATGATGGTACGGGGCTTGGGTTGGCGATCTCTAAGAATTTAGTTGAAAAATTAGGAGGTTCAATTCAAGTAGAAAGTGCTGTAGGAAAAGGAAGTAACTTTACTTTTTCTTTACCATTAGAAAATTCAGACAAAAATAATTAAAATATAACATCAAAAAGTTTATATTTAGAACATTAACGTTTCACTATCAACTTTTTACCTAAGAACATGAAGTCCACCATTTTAATAATTGAAGATAATAAGCAAAATATGTACATGCTTTCATATCTACTCGAAAATAATGGTTATAATGTGCTAAAAGCATATAATGGCGCACGAGGTTTAAAAATAGCGCACGAAAAACATCCAGAAATTATTTTAATAGATATACAATTACCCGATATGGACGGTTACGAAATTTGTATTAAATTAAGACATAATGGGTTGCCTAAAAACACCACCATTATTGCTGTAACCTCTTATGCCATGGGCGGTGATAAAGAAAAGGCCATAGAAGCCGGGGCGGATGGATACATTGAGAAACCTATAAACCCAGAAACTTTTGTGAGTCAAATGGAAAAAATTCATAATACCCGATAATAGAATTTTGACAAGATGAAAACTATTTTAATAGTAGATGATACGTATGAGAATCTTTACCTATTAAGGGTAATACTAGAAGAGGCTGGATATAAAATAGTGGAGGCTTATGATGGAAAAGAAGGCTTAGATAAATTACAGAAAAATAAAATTGACCTGATTATTTCAGATATTTTAATGCCTGTAATGGACGGCTACATGTTTTGTCAAGCCTGCAAAAAGGATAAAACATTTAAGAACATCCCTTTTGTCTTTTATACTTCTACTTACACAGAAAAATTAGATGAAGAGTTTGCCATTAAACTGGGTGCAACTCACTTTTTAAGAAAACCAACAGATTCTGATACCATTATAAAACTGGTTCAAAACATCTTTTCTGAAACGAAACCACAAGCAAAACCAGAAAAAAAGCCTGAATTCACAGAGCAAGAAGTTTTAAAACTTTACAGTAAAAGACTCATAAGTAAACTTGAACAGAAAAATTTAGATCTTGAAAATGAGATTCTTGAGCGCAAAAGTGCCGAAAAGAAACTCATATTTGCCAAAGAATTTACAGATAAACTCATTATGTCCATGCAAGAAGGCTTGTTAATAGTCGATCTTGAAGGAAAAATAATTATGGTTAATAATTCGTTTTGCGAAATTCTAGGCTATGAAAAGGAGGAACTTATTGGGCTTAATTTACCCTATCCTTTTGCAAGGACCGAAGATTTAGAATTAATGTTAGCTATAAAAGAAGATGTTACAAAGGGTGAAGCAAGATCGTTTAAATTAGATTTTATAAAGAAAAATGGCAAGAAGTTCAGAGCGTCCTTTTTATCAGGAAACATTTTAAATGATAAAGGAGAGGTCATAGCTTTATTCGCAACAATAAAGGATATTACAGATGAAGAAAAAGCGAGGACTATTTTAGAGGAAAAAGCTTTAAAGTCTAATCAAAAGAAGGAGGTTATTCTAAAATTAGCCAATCTTGTTGGAAAAAGTTTTAATGATTCATTAAATAAAATTACGCAACTATCTGCTCAAACATTAAATGTTGAAAGGGTGAGTGTTTGGAGTTTTGAAAAAGCTAAAAGTGCCATTTTTTGCCAAAAATTGTATAAGTTACAAAGCGATTTACACGAAACAGGTTTTGAATTAAAATATGACGATAATCCAAACTATTTTAACGCCTTACGCGAAAATCAAACAATTTGTATTAGTGACGCTCTAAATGATGAGATAACTGAAAAATTTGCAAAAGATTATTTGGTACCAAACCATATTACTTCCCTTATGGATGTGTTTATTAATAGTACTAATGGTCATTATGGTATTATTTGTTTCGAGCATGTTGGAAAAAAGAAAAGAGATTGGACTGCCGAAGATCAAGAATTCGCCACATCTATTGCTAATATTGTGTCTTTAATGGTTGAAAGTGCTGAACGTAAACAGGCAGAAGAAAATCTTGTTTTAGCCAATAAAGATCTGAAAACGGCCAACGAAGAATTGAATAAACTTCGTAATCAATTAGAACAGGAAAATTTCTATTTAAGAAATGAATTAGACCTCGTTTTTAATTATGAAGATATGGTTTATGGTAGCGCAGAATTTAGCAATGTACTAACGGAAGTTGAAAAAGTAGCTCCAACAAATGCTACGGTGCTATTATTGGGAGAATCTGGAACGGGTAAAGAATTAATAGCAAGGGCTATACATAATACAAGTCTTCGAAATAATAAACCTCTTATAAAGGTTAATTGTTCAGCAATTCCTAGAGAATTAATAGAAAGTGAATTATTTGGTCATAAAAAAGGTTCATTTACTGGAGCGTTTAGCGACAAAACAGGCAAGTTTGAATTGGCAGATGGAGGTACCTTATTTTTAGATGAAATTGGTGAATTACCATTAGATATGCAACCAAAAATATTAAGGTTTTTACAGGAAGGCGAAATTGAAGTTGTGGGTGGTGTTGGGTCAAAAAAATTGGATGTTCGTGTAATAGCAGCAACTAATAGAAATCTCAAAGAGGAAATTAAAAAAAAGCAATTTAGAGAAGATTTATATTTCAGGCTTAATGTATTTCCAATTGATGTTCCTCCGCTTAGAAAGCGGAAAGATGATATTCCTTTACTGATTGAGCATTTTGTAGATAAGTTTAATAAATCGTATGATAAGGGTATCAAATTTATTCCTGATGATACGATGAATCAACTCAAATCTTATGATTGGCCGGGTAATATTCGAGAATTGGAGAATTTAATAGAAAGGGCAGTAATTCTTTCAACTAACGAAACCTTATTAATTCCAGGTTTCGAATCTACAGCTCAACAAACCAAGCAGCATATTAAAAATAAAGATTTGTCTTTAGATGCTGCTCAACGAAATCATATTCTTCAAGTATTAGAACAATGCGAATGGAAAATTAGTGGATCAAATGGAGCTTCGGCTTTATTAGATTTAAAACCTAGTACATTACGCGATAGAATGTCTAAATTAGGCATAACAAAACCGAATATCTAGTAACGGTATTCCGTCACTTCTTGCAATACACCATAAATATGCACGGTATTTCGTGCATATTTATGGTGTATTTTATTTCATGAAAATATTTAAATATCACATTATCAGATAATTACACTTATTTTGTTGTTGTAAGTGTATTTTGGCACACCCATTGTCGTAAAGTTTTACAATGATTAAGAAATGAAAAACGAAATTATCTTAGATAACGTAAAATTTTGGCTAGACCAAGACATAATACATGCTACTTTTAATAGCCATGTAGATAAAAGTTTTATTGAATTTGAAGCTGAAGTTATTTTTATTGAAGTAATTAAGGCTATGTCTTATGGAAAATATAGACCAATATTAATTGATTTATCAGGAGTTAGTAGACTAAATTCAATTCGATTATTCAAGTTGTTTTCAAGCAATGCTCAAATTAAATCTTTAGTACTTTCAAAATCATTTATTGTTAAGTCATTGGATTTAAAATTTTTTCTAGAGTTGTTCAAGATAGGAAGTCCAACTATAGTGCCAATAAAAATATCAACCGATTATACTGATACATTAAAATTTTGTAATGAAAATTATGCACAATTTAATGCCTCTTATTAAAAAGAAGTTTACAGACGAACTTGTAATATTTGAAAACGCTATGTTTTGGACAGATAATACAGAGATTCTTTATTGTAAGTTCAATAATGAAGATTCAAATTCAAAATTAACTTATAGTCGGGCAGGTCAATATATCAATGCCATAGTTAAATTATGTAATGGTAAGCCTATGCCTTTTCTAATTGATGTTAGAGATACTAAAGGCACATTTTCAATTTCAGCGGCAAAATTAATAACTAATAATCCAGAGCTTGTAAAACTTAGGATTTCTGAATCATTTATTACTAACACTATAGGAATAAGATTGTTAATCACAGCCTATAAAAGAATTTACAACCCAATGACACCATTTGGTGTTTTTAGTGAATTAGAAGCAGCTAAGAATTATTGTTTTGAAACAAAAAACAGGTTTTATGGAAGCAATTAATTATAACATATTAGACGGTCTCAATAATGATTTATTAGAAGTAATATCTAAAAATACCATTATTACAATAACCGATGCTTTGGGTAGAATAGAATACGCCAACAATAATTATTGCAAAATAATGGAATGCGATGTTAGCAAACTTGTTGGAGAAACACATGAATTGTTAAAATCGCATCTGCATGCTAATAAGGTCTATAAAGAGTTGTGGAAAACTATAAAAGCAGGACACAAATGGCAAGGTGTACTAAATGATATTTCCGACACAGGAAAACTCTTCTGGTTAGATACCACTATTGTTCCCATAATAAATGAAGAAGAAAATAGAATAAAATATGTAGCCATATATAAAGATGTAACCAAATATGAATTAGAAAACACGCAACTATTAGAAAGTAAAATTGCGTATTCAAAGTATATGTCCATTTATCAATCAATAGATGTAGGTATAATAGTTGTTACCGATAATGTTGGAAATATTACCGAATGGAATAAAGGAGCAGAAATAGCATTTGGCTATTCAAAGGCTGAAATACTGGGGCATCCACTTTCAATTTTATTATCTATTAAATATAGAAAAGGAAATATTAAAGAATTATTGGCAATAATAAGTAAAATTAAAGAAAGCCAAAACACAGATATAATTGAGTTGTGTTGCATTCGTAAAAATGGCAGTGAGTTTCCGGTTGAATTTACATTAAATAGTTTGAGTTTAGATAATAGTAATTTTTACTGTGCTAGTATGCTAGACATTACCAAATGCAAAGAATTAGGAAACAAATTAACATTGAAAACTAAGGTCTTAGAATTGTTTTTAAAGCGATCTAAGCAAGACGAAGATTCCGTATCAGAAGAATTTCCTGATTTGTTAAACAACGAAGAAGTAATAACTCATGAGAAAGAAATAGCAAATATAGAATTTGCTAATAGAACAACAAATATTGATAAACGTCATACTCCGTTTGAGAGTAATAATCCTGAATTAGGGATTTATAATTACAAAAGGAAGGATATTAATTTAGATATAATATCTAAGTAAAAAATAGAAATGTGAATTATAAAAATCTTATAAATATAGGTTTGGTATTATTTAATTTCATGTTTGGCCATGCTCAAATTGTTAATGAAGGCGTATTGTATATATCAGATTCAACCAATGTGTATTTTGAAAATGAATTGATTAATAAAAAAGGCTCCATTATAAATAACAACGGTACTCTATTTTTTAATAAAGGATTAAAGAATGATGGGCTAGTTGATTCGTCATCAGGTCATACCTATTATAAATGTGAAATACAAAAAATAAATGTTGCTGGGACTGATAATACTATCGATTTATTTAGTCTATCAACACCTTTCAATAATAGAGTGACATATTTAGGGCAAAAAACAAGAGCGTTTCAAATTAATGCTGTATGTCCAGAAATTGAAAATGAAGAAACGAAGTTTGCTAATTATTTTATAATGAATAAAAACAGTTCAGAAATAATAAAAACAAGCAAATTAAGAAATTCTATTACTGGAAAAGTAGAGTTCTCAACAAATGATTTTATCGAAATATGGGAACAAAGGATATTAAACGATAGTGTTTTAGCATTAGATATTCTCTCATTAAATTTTATTAGTGATTAATAGCTAGGGGTTTTGGTGAGACGGGCCCCGGAAAGAAGCATCCTGATTTACTTAGTAAGGAGGGGTGCTTTATTTTTTACGTAAAGTTAAATTGTTTTGATAATAGCAGGTACAATATAACCAAATTTAGAGAATTAAATAAATAGTAGTTACAATAAGTTATTTTGTAAATTGCATTAATTTAAATAACGAGTTATAAGAATGGTTACTTTAAAGCAATTAGCAAAAGAATTAAACGTATCAATATCCACAGTTTCAAAAGCATTAAACAATAGCGAAGAAATTGGTGAGGAAACTGTTAGACGGGTTAAAGAACTTGCCCAATTGTATAATTATAGACCTAATAAAGTTGCCTTAAGTTTAAAAAATAATAAAACAAAAACTATAGGCGTTATTATTCCTAACATTCTTAATAGATTTTTAGCCAAAGTACTTTTTGGTATCGAACGCGAAGCTTCTAAACACGGCTACAATATTATTACTTGTATTTCTAACGAATCATTAACCAAAGAAAAGGAAAGTTTACAATTGTTAGCTAATGGAAGTGTTGATGGTTTTATTTTATCGGTAGCTGAGGAATCTCAAATAAAAAATGAAGTTGAGCATTTTAGAAATACTATTACACAAGGTTTACCTATAGTTATGTTTGATAGGGTTGCACACGATGTGTTATGCGATAAAGTAATTGTAGACGATTTTGATTCTACCTACAATGCTACCAAAAGCTTAATAGAAGAAGGTCGAAAGCATATTGTGTTTATCAGTAATATATACGACTTAAGTGTAGGAAAGCTTAGAGAGCATGGATATAATAAGGCCATAATTGAAAATAGTAATCTCCAGCCTACAGTTATAAAAATTAAAAAGGAGGATGATCATCAACAAGAGATAAAATCCCTTTTTAAGAAGAATAAAAACATTGATGGAATTATAGCAGCCGATACTTCTTCGAGCATTATTGCTATAAATACTGCTGTAAATTTAGGATTAAAAGTTCCAAAACAGCTTTCAATAATTGGGTTTGCTAGTAAATCTGAGTCGGATTTAGCTATGCCAAAATTAACTACTATTCGGCAACATGCTAAAGATATTGGTGCAATTGCTGCAGAATTATTAATTAAAAGAATTCAAAATACTGGCTCTACTGAAGATGTAAAAACTAAAATTGTAAAAACAACTTTGGTAAAAAACGAGTCTACACTGTAACCGAATACATACAGAATTAATTGGATTTGCATTTCGTCGATAAAAAAGTATGCATTTCGTCGAATATTTTACATTTCATCGAAAAAGTAATCGATACATCTTACATGTTCTATTATTTTAGCAGTCCTTAATTGTGCGACCCACGAATATCCCTAAGTACAGTTAAGAATCATTAATCCACACTTTGACTGTTTAAGTCAAATTCCCTCATTAAAAAAGTAATAAAGTCGTACTGCATTTATTGTAATCGATTTTAAGTTAATTATCCATTTTTCCCTCTTACCAAGATTTTAATTTTTTAAAGTCTTAGTAACATTTTTTATTTAAAAAATTTAGAAAACTGTATAACCTTAAAATTTGAATACATATGAAAACCCTAAAAATTACACTAATTTTAGCATTATTTTTTGTCTCTTTAACTTCTTGTACTAAGCAGGACTTAACCGAAGATGATATCCAAGTAACTCCAGATAATGAAGTAGTTTCTTATACTGGTGGTGGAATAGATGACTAAGATTTACAAAATAATATTTAAAGCCCTTCACTTCATAGTGAAGGGCTTTTTTTTGCGCTAATTCGAAAATTATAAATACATTTGATGAAATAGCAAATTCATTTTTTTGAAATCTTTATTTTCTTTATTAATTCTCTTGCCTTGCTTCTTTTATTCCAATGGTCAATCGGAAACCAGAATAAAAGCTATTGATTCCATTACTCAGAATGTTCTAAAATCTAATACAAAAGATTCGCTTACCATTGCAAATGCTAATTTTACAATAGGAGAACATTACCGATACAGTTACTTGGCAGATAGCTCTTATTACTATTATCATAAAGCCGAGAAATATTACGAAAAACTTGGTGAAAAACTTCAATTAGCACGCACGCTATATGGTATTGCTGTAATCCAAAAAAATGAAAAAGATTTAACGGGCAGTGAGTTAACATCAATTAGAGCCATATCATTGTTAGAGGGTTTAATCGAAACTAATGAAGTAAGAAAGTACAAATCGTTTATTTATAACAATTTGGGGTTAGTTTTAGGTCAGCTTGGGCAGTATGAAGAATCTATTGAGTATTATAAAAAGTCTCTGAACTTGAAAAAACTTCTAAAGGGTGATAATACCAGTACCATTATTAATTCAATGAATAATCTAGGTTTTTCCTATAAAAATAAAGGCGATTATAAATTAGCGCTTAAGACATATGAAGAAATTTTAGAAAATAATAATTTGTTTAATGAGAGACCGGATATTTACGCATTAATTCTTGATAATTATGCACATACCTTATACCTCTCTAAACAGCTTTCAGAATTACCAGAATTATATTTCAAAGCTCTAAAAATAACAGATAGTGTAAACCCTAACGGGTATAATTCAATAATAATTAATCAACATTTAGCAGAATATTTCTTTGAAAAGGCAAATGCCGATTCTGCAAAATATTACGCTTATAGGGCTAAAGAAATTGCGGAGCAATATCATAATGATGACTTACTTAATTCATTACTTCTTTTATCAACTATTGAAAAAGGGGAGGAATCTGCAAAACATTTAAAAGCATACATTAAACTCAACGATAGTTTGCAAAAAAGTGAACGTGCTATTAGAAATAAGTTTACCAGAATTCGTTTTGAAACCAATCAAATTGAACAAGAAAATATAAAAATTACGAAAGAACGATTTTGGCTTTTTATTATATCTGTAATTGTAATACTATCGTCCTTTCTACTATACCTGGTAATTACGCAACGCATAAAAAATAAAGAATTACAATTTATTCAAAAACAACAAGAAACAAACGAAGAGATTTATAATCTCATGTTATCGCAAAACGAAAGTATTGAGGAGGCCAGAACCATGGAGAAAAAAAGAATATCTGAAGAACTACACGATGGTGTTCTCGGTCGATTATTTGGAACACGTTTAAGTTTAGATAGTTTAAATATGAGTAATAGTGATGAGGCTATTAAAACAAGAAGTCAATACATAGACAAACTCAAAACCATTGAAGACGATATAAGAAAAGTGTCTCATGAGTTAAATACCGATTTTGTTTCGGGATCTGGATTTATAGATATTATAAAAACATTAATAGAAACCCAAGCCATTGCTTATCAACTCGATTTTAAATTAGAACATAATGATGATATCAATTGGGATTCTGTAAGTAATAAAAAGAAAATACATATTTACAGAATAATTCAAGAAACACTCCACAACATATATAAACATGCCCAAGCATCACAGGTAAAAATTAGTTTTCAATTAAAAAATAATGTAATTTGCTTGATGATTGAAGATGATGGTTCTGGTTTTGATTTAAACAAAGCAAAATCAGGCATTGGGTTAAAAAACATGAATTCTAGAATAAAAGAAATTAACGGAAGTTTACAAATAACATCTCAAATTGAAGTTGGAACAACGGTAAATATTGAAGTTCCCATTCCCTAAAAACTAATTATGTCAGAAAAAATAAAGATACTTATGATTGATGACCATCCCATGATTATTGAAGGTTATCAAAATACTTTACTCTTTACAAAAAAGGACAATCAAGAATTAGAAATCGACATTGCTAATAATTGTGATGAAGCCGTGCTTTATATGGATAAATCTATTAAAAATGAAAGACCATATAATGTGTTGTTTGTTGATATAAGCTTGCCACCATCAACCGATGGATCTATGAGTTCTGGTGAAGATTTAGCTGAGTATGCTCGAAAAATATTGCCAAAAGCTAAAATTATTATTTTAACCATGTTTAATGAATCCTTTAGAATTCACAATATCATTAAAACTATTGATCCGGAGGGATTCATGATTAAAAGCGATCTTACTTCTAGTGAACTTGCAAGTGCTTTTCAAGCTGTTTTAAATAACCCTCCATTTTATAGTGGAACCGTTAACAGCCATATTAGAAAAACAATTACAAGTGATATTGTAATAGACGATAAAAACAGAAAGATTTTATATCTGTTATCACAAGGTGTGAAAACAAAAAATTTAGCTACGCATTTAGATATTTCATTAAGTGCCATTGAAAAAAGAAAAAAACAGCTCAGAGAGATTTTTGATGTTAACGATGGGCAAGATGAAACCCTATTAAATGAGGCTAGAAAAAAAGGATTTGTGTAGTAAGTACTACAGAAAGTAAAAAAAAGTGATTTTTATTAAAAAAAATCACTTTTTTTTTTGGCTCGAAACCCTTGCTATACCTCAAAACTACGAAGAGTCCGTAAAGTTGCTGTGGGTTTCCCGCAGTTCGAAAACAATAGTTATGTTTAGATTTGAATATCAACACTTCAAAAAAATTAATTAATCCCTCAATTTTTTTGTTGATAATAGCAATTTACAAAACCCTGTGGAGGTGAGAGACCCACAGGGTTTCTTCTTTTTATAAGTGAAATAAAGCATCTTTATAGTCCCATAGAATACCAATGTACAGGCCAAGGTATATGACGGCAACAACAAACTTTATAAAAGTTGAAGTTAAGAACCCAATAAAAGAGCCAAAAGCTGCTTTTGTTGCAGTTCTAGAATCACTTTTATTAATTAATTCACCAACTAAAGCACCTATAAACGGACCGATAATGATACCACCAGGAATAGGAGCTATAAGACCAACAATAAGTCCAATCGTCGTGCCAATCATACCGTATCTAGTACCGCCAAATCGTTTTGTGCCTAAGGCAGGAATAATATAATCTAGCAGCCAAATAAATAAAGCAATAATCAAAGTAATTATTAAAAACGATTGATCTATAGGAATGGCATCTGTAAAATGAAGTACCAACAGACCAACCCAACTAGTGAGTGGTCCAGGCAATACGGGTATAAAACTGCCTATAATTCCTAAAAACATTAAAAGGGCAGCAATGATAATTAAAATAATATCCATTAAAAAAGTTTAAGTTATTCATTAAGTTAGACTAAAAATCATGCCAATTGTTACATTTTAAACTAAAACATTAGTTTAAACTAATTTTTTAGTTATATTTGTGTAACTAAAAGTTTAGTTGAATAATTTAATAGGTTAGAATTATGAAGCAACTTACAAAAGCAGAAGAAGATATTATGCAAATACTTTGGCAACTAAAAAAGGCCAATGTAAAAGCCATTATTGAAGAATTTCCTGAGCCAAAACCAGCGTATAACACAGTTTCAACAATTGTTAGAATTTTAGAAAGTAAGGGTTTCGTTGATTACGAAAAGAAAGGTAAAGGGCATGTGTATTTTCCGCTTATTGCGAAACAAGATTACAGCAACCAATCAATAAATAAATTGGTAGATAATTATTTTCAAGGTTCTTTTAAAAGTATGGTGTCGTTTTTTGTGAAGAAAAATGATATGAATGTAAAGGACTTAGAGTCGGTTTTAAATGAAATCAACAAAAAAGAATCGTAAGCATGTTAAATTATATCATACAAATAGTTGCTTTTCAATTATTCTTTATAATTGTGTTTGATGTTTTTCTTAAAAAAGAAACGTTTTTTAATTGGAACAGGGTATATTTACTGGTAACCGCCTTACTTTCTCTGATTTTACCATTTATTAAGATAAGTAGTTTTAAACATATTATATCCAAAGAATACATCATCAATTTACCAGAAATTATTATTGGAAATTCAACACCATCAGAATTACCAATTACAGAATTAACACAATTTGCAACACAAGAAAAATCCTTTGTTACTTGGGAGTTTATTTTTTATCTAGGATTATTTGTTGCCTTTATTTTATTTTTAGTTAAACTTAGTAAGATTCTGTTTTTACTTAAAAATAATCCGAAACATCTTGAAAGCAATTTTTATGTTGTTAGCTTGTTAAGAAGCAACATGGCCTTTTCGTTTTTCAACTATATATTTTTAGGTGAGCTACTTAAGAAAGAAGAACGAGCGGCAGTTTTAAAGCACGAATTAGTACATGTAAAACAAAAACATACTTTAGATTTATTGTTTTTTGAACTGTTACGAATTCTGTTTTGGTTTAATCCGTTGGTATACATGTACCAAAATAGAATCATGTCGTTACATGAATATATAGCCGATGCACAGGCAGTAAAAAGTCAAAGTAAAAACGCGTATTATCAAAACTTGTTATCGCAAGTATTTGAGACTAGAAATATTTCATTCATCAATCCATTTTTTAAAAAATCATTAATCAAAAAACGAATCATTATGTTACAAAAAACAAAATCAAAACAGGTTAGCTTATTTAAGTATGTTTTAATTGTTCCAATTGTTTTTGGAATGTTAATTTATACTTCTTGTCTTGATGCTACTAACAACAAAGAGGTTAGCGTTAGTGTTCATCAAGAACTTAAAAATGAAACGCCATTAATCAAAAAAATTAAGGCTTTAAAAAACCAAATTCAAAAGCAAGGTAACTTGAACGACCATGAAGAGAAAGGCTTAAGGTTGTTATTGAATACAGCTAAAGGCAGAGAATTTAATCAGGCATTGTTAGATGAGGTTACTGCTTATACTTCCCAAAAAACAGAGTCTGAATTAGTAGGGAAGATAGTTGCTGTTTTTGAACAAATTCAGGTACAAGGACATATTAGCGAAGGCGAAGATGTTGCACTTAAAAGTTTACTGGTTTTAACAAGTGATGATGGTTTTAACGATCCGTTTTTTGCGGATGTAATTAAGTATGTAGATATCCCTTTTGCAATTATAGATCAGCCACCCGTATTTCCAGGTTGTGAAAATTTACCAGCAAATGAACAAAAGAAATGTATGTCTAAAAACATTTCAATGCATGTTAATAATAATTTTAATACCAAATTAGCAGATAGCCTAAAATTAACAGGTAGACAACGTATAAATGTGATTTTTAAAATAAGTAATACGGGTGATATTGTAGATGTTCGGTCCAGAGCACCACACCCTGGTTTAGAGGCCGAAGCTATACGTGTTATTAATACACTGCCTAAATTTACACCAGGTGAACATCAAGGTAAAAAAGTTAATGTGCCCTATTCTTTACCTATAATATTTGAAATTGCTGAGAATAAGCCTAAACAATAAAAAGTTAGACATATTTGAATAAGCCCAAAAACCGAAGACTAATCTTCGGTTTTTGTTTTTTTGAGTATATAAAATCTAAAAAAATTGTATTTTTCGGTTTCAGTTGCAATCCATGAGGAACCTCCTAGTTTTAATAGTCATTTTATCATGCACTTCGTGTGAATATTTTAATGTAAAAAAAACATCTTCTGAAGCTATTCTGAATGAAGAATTACAAACTTTTAATTGGAATGATGTGGACGAATATCCAAATTTTTCTGCTTGCGATTCTTCTGAAACTAAAGCTGAAAAAACTCGTTGTTTTCAACAAACGATAACGACAACTATTGCCAATTTTTTAGAAGCGGAGCGTATTGTAGTTTCTGAAGATATTCATGATACCTTGATGCTCAAATTTAGAGTATCTCAAAAAGGTGAGTTGGCTTTAATACATGCTAAAATTGATTCCCTCACACTTCAAGAAATTCCAAATATTAAAGATTTACTTGAAAATAGTTTAGATAGTTTACCCAAATTATTTCCTGCAATAAAGCGTGGACAACAAGTGACTACCGAATTTAAAATTCCTGTGGTTATTCAAGTGAATTAAAAGCACTCTAAAATGTGCTAGGGCCACAAATTGAAGCTGCGTTAGGGATTGCAAAGGAAAGCCCACAGCGAGGTACGAGCGAGGACTTGAATTGTAAAGCCCGACCCTTTGGGTAACGCCATAAAAATTTAAAACTTAATAGCTAGTTTTCGCATGAGCCTTAGCACTTCCATATACAACCAAACCAATGTAACGAGAAGCCCCCAGGTAGCGAGCCATTCTTTGTATTTGGGCGATTTGTTTTTATGGCGCTCAATATAATCGAAGTCGAGTAAAAGCGATAATGACGCGAATATGGCAGCGAGTATATTGAATATTATGGCTGGCCATGAGGTACCCCAAATGAATACTTTTATGCCGAAAAAACTTAAAATCCATGAGATAATATAGATTACGAAAATACTAGCTGCTGCTGTGATTATCACGCTTCTAAGTTTTTTAGTAACTACGATAATTCGGGTTTGATAAAGTACTAGCATTACAATAAACGTAATGATGGTAATACCGATGGCTTGATATGGTAAATTAGGAAATTGGGCATGTGCATAAACTGTCATGGCGCCTAGAAAAAAGCCTTTGGCGATGGCATACATGGGTACTAAAATATGTGCCCAATGCTGGCGCACGGAAATAACTATACTTATAATTATAGCCGCTAACATACCGCCTAAAGAATACCATTTTATGGGTGCTCCGGTAGCATGAAGTTTCCACATGCCAATAGAAATAATAACTATTATAGTAATGGAAAGCATAGATTTAATGAAAATTCCAGTAACCGTCATTGTTTTTTGTGAGGCGCTTTTACCTCCAAAAAAGTGATTGGTAAATGCGGGGTTTGAAGTTTTGTTGAATAAATCCATAAGAGATAAAACTACTAAAATTATTTTTTAAAATGTCGCCCTTTCCATTTATAGCCTTTAAAGCCCGATAAAACGGCAATATAAACACTAAAAAAAGGATATAAAACAAAGCCGAAAATATATGTTATAAGCAGGTGTTTTTGATTGAAAAAGACAGCCGATTTATAAATTAAATAAAAATCGATGCTAAACTTGATAAACAATACATAAAAGAATGATTTGAAACTTATAATTTTTAGAAGTGAAAATATTAAACCTACTAAAACTGACGCATTCATCAGTAAAACGATTAAGCCTGTGAGTTTTCCAAACCAATTGTTATATGCGGTAGTTTTTGCTGCCCATCTCAATCGTTGGGCTTTTAAATCGTTCCATGTAGGTTGAGGTTGGGTTGTTACTATGGCGTTTTTACATTTTAGATAGTGTGTTTGTTTAGGGTATGTCTTCACTATTTTTTCGAGAAGAAAAATATCGTCGCCGCTAGCAATGTCGGTATTGCCATTAAAACCGTTTACTGCAAGAAATGTCTCTTTTTTATACGCCAAATTAGCACCGTTGCACAAAAAAGGATTATTTAGTCCGAAACCGCCAATTGTGGCGCCTTGTAAACTTAACATGTCCAGTATTTGAAAGCGATTTAAAAACGAGCTATTATCGTCATAAATAACAGGTGCAGCGATAAAACGCGGACTATGGTTTTGAATAAAATCGTTGAAACTATGTAACCAAAGTTTTGGCACTTGGCAGTCGGCATCGGTGGTAATTATCCAGTCATATTGAGCTTTTTGTATTGCAGAAGATATCGCATCTTTTTTAGGTGAATTGGTTAATCTTTCGTTGGAAATAATTTTAAAATTGATTTGAACACCATGCTCTGATTGCGTAAAGATGAATCCACTTTTTATAATTTCAACAGACGAATCTTCTGAAGCATCATCAATAAAAATAACTTCGAATAATTCTGATGGATAGTCTAATTTAATAATGGAATCGATTAAATTTTGCAAATTATCGGCTTCATTTCTAAACGGAATTAAAATTGAAAACTTCGTCTGTTTCGCAAGGTTTTGTGGTTTGTACTCTGGTATTTTATTAAAACCAAAAACAAAGCTTCCAATTAGAATAAGGTAAATGATGGTTATAATTGTAAAAATTAAAATCATTGTTCACTTTTGGTTTTAGGTAGTTTAAAACGAAGCACGTAATAACTTCCAATAATACTTGGGAGTACAAAGTTCAATATCCACATGAGAGTAATGATTGCAAGTATAACTATTTCGTTAATTCCTGCCAGCGAAAATAAATAAACCGCCACACTTCCTTTTATAACCACATCAAAAATAAAAATAGTAGGTACTATTGATGCTAATAGATACATGGACGTAATAATGGTCATAGCGCCTATATAATTTAATTCAACATGAAAAATCTGCAACAGAACGTAGAATTGAAATGAGAAAATTAAATACCTAAGTAATGACAATAGAAATCCGGCTAATAATTTAGTTTTAGGATATCTAAAAACAAAATGCTTGATTTTATCAATTGAAAACCCTTTTATTTTAAATTTATCTGAAGTTATACCGAAGCTGAATAGAATAACGGCAATAACAACTAACACTATGAATTTTGATATTCGGAAATAATTAATGTCCGGATTATATTTTGAGATATAATAGTAAAATCCGATGATACCAAGTAACAAGGTGATACTCATCTGGAGCAAATTACTCATTAGGTTTACGAGCAGAATTCGTTTTCTTAAGTTTGAAGTGAAGTAAATAGCTTTAGCACCATATTCACCAATTCGGTTAGGTGTAAAAAGCGAGGCAGTTAAAGAGCCTAAACTTTGCTGAATCGCATTTTTAAATTGGATGGGCATCACATAACTAACTAGAGTTTTCCATTTTAGAATTTCAAAAAACCAATTAAAAAAGCTAAAAATCAGTAAAAAAATGATGTTTTTTACCGAAAACGTGTTGTTTTTGCTTAAAAGTTGAATAAATTCGGAAAAACTTAAATGATTGTTCGTTGCTAATTTTTGGTAGATAAAATAAAATGCTCCAACTACAATGCTTAATTTGATTAGCACAAAAAAGAATTGTTTAGTTTTGTATGGTAACGCGTATATCATTGGTGTTGCAAATTAAATTAATATTACCACATGACCTTAGATTTTAAATTGAATCGCCATTTTTGGTTTGTTTTCATGTTTCTGTTTTACAGTTTTTCAAGTTTTTCTCAAAGTGACACGAGAAAAGTTAAAGCACAATTTGCTTTGGGAGTAAATAACCCTTCAACCAATGGATTTGTTAGCGATTTTGAAGCGAATACTATTAATTTTCCGACTATTAATTTGGGTCTACAATATATGTTTAAGTCGCCATTTGGAGCTAAATTAGATTTTGGCTTTAACCGATTTTCAAACTTAAACAACACGCCCGAGTTCAAAGTGAATTATTCTCGAATCAATTTACAAGTAGTTTTTGATGGGTCGAGTATTTTTAATATTTCAAATAAAATAGGCACTTTTATTCATGCTGGACCAGGGTTTTCTATGGTGAAGCCTTTAGGGAATTACGGAGATAATAATCTGTCGTATTTAAATGTTATGGGAGGTCTTGAGGTCCATTATGGCATTTCCGATAAACTTTCTATTTATATTGACGCCTCATACATAAAAGGATTTAGTGATAATTTTAACCCGGAATCGAATGGTTTTGGCTCGTTTAACGGAGATTTATTAACCATAACCATTGGCGCATCTATTTCGTTGAGTGGTTGCTATTATTGCGAAAATGACTAAAGAAAAAATTATATTGGGTATAGATCCAGGAACAACTATTATGGGTTTCGGACTCATAAAAGTGGTAGGTAAGACCATGCAATTTATGCAGCTTAATGAATTGGATTTAAAAAAGTACGACGACCATTATTTAAAGTTAAAACTCATTTTTGAACGCACCATAGAACTTATTGACACTCATAACCCCGATGAAATAGCTATTGAAGCGCCTTTTTATGGAAAGAATGTACAAAGTATGTTAAAGTTGGGGAGAGCACAAGGCGTTGCCATGGCAGCCGGATTAAGCAGAGAAATACCTATTACAGAATATTTACCAAAAAAAATAAAAATGGCTATTACAGGAAATGGTAATGCCAGTAAAGAGCAAGTGGCAAAAATGCTTCAAAGTTTATTAGGGTTAAAAACCTTACCAAAGAATTTAGATGCTACTGATGGTTTAGCGGCAGCGGTTTGTCATTTTTATAATTCGGGAAGAATTGAAGTAGGTAAGAGTTACTCCGGATGGAATGCCTTTGTTAAGCAGAATGAAGATAGAGTTAAAAAATAATGGCCGGAATCTACATTCATATCCCATTTTGCAAGCAAGCTTGCCATTATTGTGATTTTCATTTTTCGACATCTTTAAAAAAGAAAGACGAACTTCTTCAAGCACTTATTCAAGAACTGGTATTAAGAAAAGGTGAATTAAAAAATATTAGCGTTGAAACTATTTATTTTGGTGGAGGAACACCAAGTCTTTTATCAATTAATGAACTTAAATTGTTGATTGATTCTGTTTTCAAAAACTATACAGTAGTTGAGAATCCAGAAATAACTTTAGAAGCAAACCCAGATGATTTAATAACAGTTCAGGGGCAATCAAAAACTATTTTTGAAGAATATAAATCCATCGGAATAAACCGATTGTCAATAGGCATTCAATCGTTTTTCGAGCGCGATTTAAAATTGATGAATCGTGCACATAATGCACATGAAGCTAAAGATTGTTTGACATTAGCAACCAAGTATTTTGATAATATATCTGTCGATTTAATTTATGGAATTCCGGGTTTAACAAATAACGAGTGGATTGAAAACATTGATACCGTTCTCGCATTTAACATTCCTCATATTTCATGTTATGCTCTTACAGTTGAACCAAAAACTGCTTTAGAATCTTTCATAAAAAAAGGATTAATTGATAATGTTGATGATGATTTGGCTCAAGAACAATTCAATATTCTTGTTGATAAGTTAGAAGCAAATGGGTTTGTAAATTATGAGCTTTCCAACTTTGGGAAATCAAATTATTTTAGCAAAAACAATTCTGCATATTGGCAAGGGAAACCTTATCTAGGTATAGGTCCATCAGCACATTCTTTTAACGGTGACCAACGAAGTTGGAACGTGTCTAATAATACAAAGTACATAAAATCCATTCAATTAAATGAGTTGCCATCAGAAGTAGAAATACTCTCAAAAACAGATAAGTTTAATGAATACATCATGACAGGTCTGCGTACCATTTGGGGTGTTTCACTTGAAAAGGTTGAGGAAAATTTTGGTATAACTTATAAAAATCACCTTTTACAGCAGGCAGAAATTTATATTAAGGAACAATTATTGTATATTGAAGAAGACAATTTATTAACTACAAAAAAAGGTAAATTTTTAAGTGATGGAATCGCTTCAAACCTTTTTAAAATTAATTTAATTTGATTGCAACAATACAATACAATTCTAGAAAATTACAAATAGATTTATCACAGCCATTAGATATTTCCATGCCACTTAAGTCGTCAAAAGATAATGTGAATGCATGGTATGTCGATGCTCCTATTATAGAACCCGTAAAGGATGACGAATGGATAGCTTCTGTAAAAGATGGTGCATGTATTAATTTTAATAACATTCATTTTAATCCACATGCACACGGTACACACACCGAATGTGTAGGGCATATTACAGAAGAGGTGCACTCCATAAATCAAAATTTAAAGACATTTTTTTTCCTAGCTGAAGTCATTACTGTTGCGCCAGAACAGGAAAATGGCGATAGCGTTATTTCACAAAAACAAATTCAATTCGCTTTAGGGAATAAAAAGCGAGATGCTGTTATCTTAAGAACTATCCCAAATACAAAAAGTAAATTATCGCGTCAATATTCAAATACCAATTGGCCGTATTTAAAAGAAGATGCTGTAAAATTCTTAGTAAATAAAGGCATTAAACATTTACTTATAGATTTACCAAGTATTGACAAAGAAAAAGATGAGTGTGAATTATTAGGACACAATGCATTTTGGAATACTACTGGTAAACTACGTATGGATGCCACAATCACCGAGTTAATTTACGTGTCAAATCAAATAGAAGATGGCGAGTATTTCTTGAATTTACAAGTAGCACCATTTGAAAATGATGCAGCACCAAGTAAACCTGTTTTATATAAAGTATTGAGTTAAATGGAAATGTTTTTAGCTGTTATCATTACGATTTTAGTAACCTTAGGTGTGGTTACCATTATAAAATCTATCAAGAAAAAACAACTGGTAAATTCGCAGTCTACGATACTTTTAGATAAGATTAAGAAAGTATGTAAATTTATCACAGTTGAAGGCGATTTTGCCGAAATTTACCATTATGAGGACGTTAAAGAACGTTTCTTAAAACTCCTATCTAGCCGAAAAAAAGCACTCGTTGTTATCAATGCTAAAGCACATGTAGGATATGATTTATCTAAGATTGAATTACAGGCAGATAATGATAAAAAGAAAATTATATTAAAGCACTTTCCGCAACCTGAAGTTCTTTCAATAGAAACCAACCTCAATTATTATGATAAAACCGAAGGTTATTTTAATAGGTTTGAAGCAAGGGATTTAACAGGGCTACATAAAGAGGCAAAACAACATATTCAGGATAAAATTCCGGAAAGTGGTCTTATAGAAGTTGCTCAAAAAGAAGCCTTAGAAACTATATTGCTTATTGAAACTATAGTTGAAACAATAGGGTGGAAACTGGATTATACAGCTTTAGAAATAGATTCGACAAGCACTAAAAAACTTCAATAATGAATATTGAACAAATTCGCGACTTTTGCTTGAGTAAAAAGGGAACTAGCGAAGATTTCCCGTTTGACGAGGACACTTTAGTTTTTAAAGTATTAGGTAAGATGTTTGCGCTCATTTCTTTAAAGAAGTGGGAAAGTGGTGAAGCTGCCATAAATTTAAAAGCGGACCCGGAGTATTCTGAAGAACTTAGAGCCTCGCATAATAGTATCCGTCCTGGATTTCACATGAGCAAAAAGCACTGGAATACGTTATATCTGCACGAAGGCGAATTACAACCTCAGTTAATTTTAGACTTAATAAATCATTCTTACGATATGGTTGTAAAAGGCATGCCTAAAAAACTAAGAGATCAATTGAAGCAATAATTAATTTGTAATTATCTAATAATCAATTATTTTTTGTTGTATATTTAGGTTCTCTCAATTCCCTATTTACATTTCGTAGCATAATCATTACCGCCTCAAAATCTTAAAGTAGAATTTATTTTAATCAATAATATTAACTTTAATTTTTAACAGATTATGAAAACAACCAATCGATTTTTTACAGCGTTTGCTGCTGCAATATTGCTGTTTAGTACAATTACAATTTCTGCACAAGATGAAGCCCCAAAAGGACCACAGTATGTCGTAATGACTACTTTACATTGGAATATGGATATCGAAGATTTTAATAAGGACGAATGGAAAGCCACTGAAAAAGAATACATGGATAAAGTAACTAAAAAGAACGAGCATATTATGTCTGCTGGTTTTTACTTGCACAGTATCACACCGGATAATACCGAGTTAGTGTATGTGCAGGCATTTCCAAGTTGGAACGCTATTGATTTAGCCTCTAAAAGAAATGGAGAGTTAGCGAAAGAAGCTTGGGCTGATGAAGATGCTAGAAAAGCTTTTTTTGATAAGCAAAATGCTTATTATACATCGATGCATTCCGATGAAATTTATGCCACTATGGCCAACGCTAAAGCTGTAAACGAAGTGAAAGATGGTAGTATCGTTTATGTACGTACTAGTCATTTCAACTTTCCAAAAGATGGTTCCAATGCCGAGTTTAATGAAACCTTTAAAGAATACGTTGAAAATGTAACTCATAAAAACGAATACATTAAAGGTTATTATCCTATGTCCCATGCCTATGGAGCTGACGGACGTGAATTTATAGAAGCTTATTTTTTAGATTCATTATCAGATATGGATAAAATGTTCGACAAAAATGGTGAACTCTATAATGCACACTGGAAAGACGAAGCAGCTAGAAAAAAAATGGACGAAAAAGGAGGGAAATACTTTACGGGAGTTCATGGTGATGCGGTTTATAGTGTAGTTCCAGAACTTCGAAAATAAAATAAATTGACTTTAATGATTAAAAAGGATGCTTTCGCATCCTTTTTTTATTGTTATGGCTAGAATTTGTTCAACTTTGCATTTAATCTTATCATTGCAAAAATTTATCTAACTACTTATGAGTGTTCTTCAAACTTTACAAGAAAGAAGTAATAATACCTGCGAATTATGTACTTCTACCGAAGAATTAAAGCAGTACACCATTCCACCATCTTTAAATGAAAATGTGGATAACGATGTGTTGGTTTGTAAAACCTGTTTGGGTCAAATTAATGGCGACCAAGATATGGATCCAAACCATTGGCGTTGTTTAAATGATAGTATGTGGAACGAACATGTAGCGGTTCAAATTATGGCGTGGAGAATGCTTCAAAGACTTCGTAACGAAGGTTGGCCAAAAGATTTGCTAGATATGATGTATTTAGATGATGAAGCTTTAGCATTAGCAAGAGCAACTGGAGAAGACAAAGACGAAAGCGAAAAAATTATCCATCGAGACATTAACGGTGTTATACTTGAAAATGGTGATAGTGTTGTACTTGTAAAAGATCTTAAAGTAAAAGGTTCGAGTATGGTGGCAAAACAAGGTACTGCAGTTAGAAACATTCGTTTAGATCATGAAAACGATAAATACATTGAAGGTAAAGTTAGCGCTCAACAAATTGTAATTATTACAGAATACGTCAAGAAAATTTAATAAGAAATCTTTTTAAATTCCGAGGGATTACAGCTTTTTAAAGCTTTAAATTGCCGGTTGAAATTAGACATGTTGTTAAACCCAACCTGTTCTGCAATTTCCGTAATCGTTTGTTCGTCTTTAGCTTGTAATATACGACAAGCGTGCTCTATTCTCAACTCGTTTAAAAACAGAATGTAGGTTTTATTAGTTCGCTTTTTAAAATATTTACAAAAGGCATTTTTAGTCATGTTCGCTACATTCGAAATTTGATTTAACGTTATTTCTTCTCTAAAATTATTCATGGTATATTCAAAAATAGCGCGCATGCGTTCTCCTTCGTTATCCGAATACGTTTTATCATAAATAAAAGCTGACAAACTTCTTCCTTGAGATTTTGCGGTAATTTTTAAAATTTGAAGCAGTGTCAAAAACCTGTTAAACTTACTTTCCTTTTCAAGCTGAAAAAATATATCTTTCAATCTTTTTAGATTGCTAGAAACTTTAAAACCATGTTTAGCACGTTTAAAAAAAGATTGTAAAGCTTTTAATTCCAAAAGATTAAAGAAGTCTGTTCCAAACGATTCTTTAGTAAAAAACAAGGATATCATGTGCGATGGTACGGTTTTATGCAAATCACTTTTAAACACATGCGGAATATGACTGCCAATAATAAATACATCATTTTTAGCATACTCATTTATTGAATCTCCAACAACTAAGGTGCCTTTGCCTTCAACAATAAAACTAATTTGAATCTCTTTATGCTGATGCAATTTATCGTAAAACGTAGTGCCATAATCAACCTGATAAATAAGAGCATCTTCTTCAGGTTTCGGTATTTTAAATGGTAATACTTTCATTAAATTCAATTTACTAGAAATTAAAATTACACAAATAATATTCAATTATAATATAATTTTATATTAATTGGATAATATAGTATGTATTATGAATAACAAACTATTCATGAAAAACATATAACTGCATTAATTTTACAATAACAAAAAACTAATTATTATGAGTATTCAATGGAAAGGTGTCATGCCAGCAGTAATAACACCATTTACTGCACAAGATGAGTTGGATTTACCACTATTCAGAAAAAATATAACTACACAATTAAACGCAGGTGTTCATGGTATTGTTTTAGGTGGCACATTAGGAGAAGCCAGTACTTTAACAGATCAAGAACGCAGTATTTTAACCAGAGAAACCGTTGCATTGGTTAATGGTAAAGTACCTGTGCTTATGAATATTGCAGAACAAACTACTAAAGCCGCCATAAATTTAGTAAAAACAGCCGAAGAAGATGGTGCTAAAGCCCTTATGATGTTGCCACCAATGCGTTATAAAGCAAGCGATGAAGAGGTTGTTGCCTATTTTAAAGCCGTTGCCAAAAGCACTAATCTTCCGATTATGATTTACAACAATCCTGTAGATTATAAAATTGAAGTTACCCTTGATATGTTTGAAGAATTGTTAGCAGAATGTCCAAACATACAAGCCGTGAAAGAGTCTACCAGAGATACCACAAACATTACAAGAATAAAAAACAAATTTGGTGATCGTTTAGCCGTTTTGTGTGGTGTGGACACCATAGCTTTAGAGAGTTTACTTATTGGTGCCGATGGTTGGGTAGCAGGTTTAGTAGATGCATTTCCAGCCGAAACAGTAGCAATTTACGAACTTCAAAAAGCCGGTAAAATACAAGAAGCTATCAAAATTTACAGATGGTTTATGCCTTTACTCGAACTCGATATCAATACAAAATTGGTGCAGTATATTAAATTAGCCGCATCATTTACTAATATAGGCTCTGAGCATGTTCGCGCTCCAAGATTAGTGTTACAAGGTGAAGAACGCCAAAGAATCGAAAAAATCATAACAGACGCAATTTCGGTAAGACCAAAGCTTCCAGATTATAAAAATCTAAGTATTTTAGTTTAAATAATTGGGAAGCGACCGCGTATTGACGCGGGTGAGATTTTATTCAAGAATATAATTTTTTTTTAAAGATTCATGAAGAAAAAAATTTCACTGCAACTCCTAACACAAATTGGAATGTTAGAAATAAGACCAACTTGCGAACATTGTAATAAAGCACTTCCTTATAATTCCAAGGAAGCTATGATTTGTACTTTCGAATGTACGTTTTGTAAAGACTGTGTAGATCATGTCTTGCAACTAGTATGTCCAAATTGCGGTGGCGATTTTCAACCACGCCCAATAAGACCAAGTCATTTATTATCTAAATATCCAGTGTCAGCAAAAACAGTTTATAAACCGGTTAATGTTGAAGCACATTTAAAAAGCATAAATAAAACATGATAACAGGCAAAAATTATATCGGAAACCAGCTTTCAGCGCTAGGGAAAACAACTTATAAAACGTTTAACCCGCAATTAAATATTGAAAACAAGCATGTTTTTACCGAGGCAACTCCAGAAGAAATTGATAAGGCATTAAGACTTGCAAATGATGCTTTCAAGGTCTTTCAATCTGTGTCTGGAGCTAAAAAATCTGAGTTTTTAAATGCCATTGCCGACGAAATTTTGGCTTTAGATGACGAGCTTATTAAAACCTATTGCTCAGAAACAGGATTACCAGAAGGAAGAGCACAAGGAGAGCGCGGACGTACAGTGTTTCAATTGCGAAGTTTTGCAGATTTAGTTCTAGAAGGTTCGTGGGTAGAAGCAGCAATTGATACCGCTCAACCAGATAGAACACCCATGCCAAAACCAGATATTCGTAAAATGTTAACACCACTTGGTCCTGTAGTTGTTTTTGGTGCTAGTAATTTTCCATTGGCGTATTCTACTGCAGGTGGCGATACTGCAGCAGCATTGGCAGCAGGTTGCCCTGTAATAGTAAAATCGCATCCTATGCACGCAGGCACTGGAGAATTAGTGGCTAGCGCAATAATTAAAGCAGTACAAAAAACGGGAATGCCTGAAGGTGTATTTTCTAATTTGAATAGTAGTGGCATTTCGGTAGGCGAGCGTTTGGTAAAACTTCCGCATGTTAAGGCGGTTGGTTTTACAGGAAGTATAAAAGGAGGAAGAGCCTTATATAATATGGCCGCACAACGCGATGAGCCCATACCCGTATTTGCAGAAATGGGAAGTATCAATCCGGTTGTTATTTTGCCTGAAGCACTTCATACTCGTAAAGAGTCGCTTGCTAAAACCTATGCGGGTTCCATTACATTGGGCACGGGGCAGTTTTGCACCAATCCTGGTTTAATTTTAGGCATTAAAGGAGCTGATTTAGTGGAGTTTGTTGAAATCCTTTCTGAAGAAATCATAAAAATAGATCCTACATGTATGTTGCATCCAAACATTCATCAAACATATAACAGGAATAAAGAAGCAGCCTTGTCTCAAAAAGGACTACACGTAGCAGCAGATTTTAATACGCAAGTCAAAAATAATTATGCGAAACAAACGGTAACCACAGTTTCAGGACAAGTGTTTTTAGAAAACACACAACTTCATCAAGAGGTTTTTGGGCCTTATTCTATGGTGGTTCAATGTGAAAATATTGATGAACTAGAACGTGTTATTACGAAGCTGGAAGGTCAGTTAACAGGAACTATTTTAGGGGAAGAGCGCGAACTTAGTAAATATACCAATATTGTAAACGCACTTCAAAACAGAGTAGGTCGATTAATTTTTAATGGCGTGCCAACAGGTGTTGAGGTTTGCCCTTCTATGGTTCATGGAGGTCCTTATCCTGCCTCTACAGATTCCAGATTTACTGCAGTAGGCATTCATTCCATAAAGCGATGGGTAAGACCGGTTAGTTTTCAGAATTGGCCAAATCAATTGCTTCCAGATGCATTGAAAAATGAAAATCCGCTTCAAATTTCCAGATTGGTAAACAATCAAAACACAACAGATAAAATTTCATAACAAAATAAATTTGCTCAAAATATGTCCAGACACGTATTTGAATGTATTGATGCTCATACTTGCGGAAATCCCGTGAGAGTTATAAAACACGGTGGCCCAGAATTGGAAGGACAAACTATGAACGACAAGCGTCTTCATTTTTTAAAACATTATGATTGGATAAGAACGGGTTTAATGTTCGAACCTCGAGGTCATGATATGATGAGTGGCAGTATACTTTATCCGCCACATAACCCTGAAAATGATTTTGCCATATTGTTTATCGAAACTTCTGGGTGTTTGCCCATGTGTGGACATGGTACTATTGGAACCATAACCATAGCAATACAAGAAGGCCTTATAACACCTAAAGTTGAAGGACAAATTAAAATGGAAGCGCCTGCTGGATTAGTAACCATTGAATATAAAAAAAACGGTGATAAGGTAGAATGGGTAAAATTCACAAACGTAAAAAGTTATTTGGCTGCTGAAAATCTTACAGTTGAATGTCCAGAATTAGGGGAAATTGTGTTTGATGTGGCTTACGGCGGGAATTTTTACGCGATAATAGATCCACAGAAAAATTTCTCAGGTATTCAAGATTTTACGGCGAGTAAGATTGTTCAGTTATCACAAACTGTTCGAAAAAATATCAATAAAAAGTATCCTAATAGGTTCGTGCATCCTGAAAACCCAACGATAAAAGATGTTACTCATTTACAATGGACTGGTGAAACTCTTGATAATAATTCCTCTGGAAGAAATGCCGTGTTTTATGGTGATAAAGCTATCGATAGAAGCCCTTGCGGAACTGGAACATCGGCAAGATTAGCGCAACTATATGCTAAGGGGAAATTAAAAATTGGTGAAGATTTTATACATGAAAGTTTTATAGGAAGCACTTTTGTTGGTTGTGTAGAGGAAGAAACAACAATTGATGGGAAATTAGCCATTATTCCGAGTATTAAAGGTTGGGCAAAAGTGTATGGCTATAACAAAATTATAATTGATTCTGAAGAGGATTATTACGCTCATGGTTTTCAAGTTTTCTAATACAAAATTCTGAAACTTTTCAGAATAACAAGAGATTTATCAGAATAATAAGAGATTTAAATGTCAAAAGAAGTCATAATTATTGGAGGCGGAATTATAGGTTTGTGTTCTGCGTATTATCTGCATAAAGCAGGGCATCAGGTTACTGTTATAGATCAATCTAACATGGATTCTGGGGCTTCTTATGTTAACGCAGGGTATTTGTCACCAAGTCACCTAATCCCGTTAGCCGCTCCTGGCGTAGTTAAAACTGGAGTTAAGTGGATGTTTAATCCATCAAGTCCACTTTATATAAAACCTCGATTGGATGCTGATTTTTTAAGGTGGACTTGGGCGTTCAACAAATCCTGTTCATCAAAAAATGTAAATAAATCGATTCCCGTTATAAAAGATATAACTGTGTTTAGTCAAGAGCTTTATGATAATATTAAACAGGAAGGTCAATTCACTTTTCATTTGGATAAAAAAGGACTTTTGATGCTTTGCCAAACCGAAGAAATGCTCGCCAAGGAAGTTGAAGTGGCCGAAATTGCAAAACAAAACGGACTAGACGTGAGTCACCTTAGTTTAAAGGAGTTAAAAGTACTAGAGCCTCAAGTAGAATTGAATGTTAAAGGAGCTGTACATTTTAAATGCGATTCGCACATGACGCCACATGAGTTCATGAAAGACATGAAATCTTATTTAAAATCAAATGGTGTTACATGTTTAACCAATGAAAAGGTTGAAGATGTAGCGTTTGATAATGGAAAAATAAGGGCTATTAAGACGAGCAAACAGACTTACAAAGCTAATGAGTTTGTTCTGGCAACAGGGTCTTGGGCGCCAATTTTAAGTAAAAAAGTAGGTCTTAAACTTTTAATTCAAGCAGGGAAAGGTTATCGCATAAATTCTATGAGCGATACCGGAATAACTATTCCTGCTATTTTAACTGAGGCTAAAGTGGCGATAACACCAATGCGTGGTTTTACTCGTTTTGCAGGTACTATGGAAATCGCGGGAATCAACCATAACATTAATAAGGTTAGAGTGGAGGCCATAGCCAATGCGGTTAGCAATTATTATCCAGAAATAAAGTTGACTCCTAAAGAAATGGAAAATGTTGCGGTAGGTTTACGTCCTGTTTCACCAGATGGGTTACCCTATATCGGGAAATCAAAAAAATGTGCTAATTTAACTATCGCAACTGGTCATGCCATGTTGGGATGGAGTATGGGAACAGCAACAGGGAAGTTGGTTTCGGAAATTATTTCGAATGCTAAAACCTCTTTAAATATTGATGCTTTTCATCCAGATCGACGGTTTTAAGGCATTAAGTAGAGGTATCTGCGATTATTTTCCATTCGCCATTTATTTTTTTAAGGATGATCATAAAAATACCATCGGCATTCCCAACTTCACGTTTAATATGATACTCGCCTAAAACGTAGTATGCACCTTCACTTATTTTAGTCACATCATTTATCCTAAAACTAAGTTTTCCTGTATGATTTTTAGTTGGATATGCTTTTTGATAGCGTTCTAAAGTATTATCCCAGCCATAAGTCACTCCATTACTACCGTAGAATTTTAAGGAGTCACTCTTCCAATACCCTTCCATAAATTCTTCCAGATTATTGTTAGACCAAGCAATACGTTGTTTTTTCAAAACTTTGTTTATCGCTTTGATGTCATCTTCCTCATTACTTTGAGCATAGGTATTACAAAAACATACCAGACATAATAATACAATCAACTTCTTCATAACTATAAATATTTCTCTACTTAATTAGATTCTCATTCGGGCATGATTAAACAAAAGCCATACCAATATTACTTTAATAGTTGTTAATCGAAAGTAAAAGTAACAAAATCTTGGAACTAAAAAAGGTTGCTCATCGATGAAATGAGCAGAAAGAATTTTTTTATCTATTGTAAATTTCTCTTAGTCGAAAAAATGATGAATTGCGTAAATGATTTTTTAAATTTAAACACTAATCAAAAACTTTCTCTCTCTCAGATCTATTATATTAATCCTTTAAAATCAGTTTATTATGGAATTTCAAATTACTAATTGCAACAATTTTTTCAAAATGAAAGGTGTTCTTAATAAGAACAGTCTCAACCTTTTTCAAAAAGAATTTAAAAATGTTTTTGAGCGTGTAAATAACTTAACTATCAGTATTGAAGACATAGAAAGTATGGATAAATATGGTGTTGATGCTATTGCCAAACTTCATGAAGAGGCATTATCAAAAAACAAAAGATTATCTATCGTCGGATTCGGTTGTAAAGAATTATACGATCATTTTAAAACGGAAAAGGCAGCTTAATTATAAAATATTTTTCTGTTTTTTATAGAAGGCATCTGCCTGCAACTGCATAAGTTCCCTCGCTTTTTTGCGCTTGTAGGTGTATAATTCATCCTCTTGTTCGATATCGCTGTAAATACGATCGTTAATGGCATAATCTGTCTTTAATAATGCTTCGCGCTGGTTTTTATTTTGTAGCACATTTGTTTTTAAAGCAGATTCTTGGTCGTCTAGTTTAAAATCGTATGCGCCTTTTGGTGACAGAAGTTTAGCGAATATTGGAGAGGTTTCAATAGCCAAAAAGAGCATGAATATAAAAAACGATGGTAGCCAAGGTAGTTTCCCTAGGGCATTCACTCGTGCCATTAAACCATCAAAATTATTAATTATGGGCTGCGTAGTTGCAACTTGGGTATCGTATTCGCCTTTAAGAGAGGCTATTTCTGTTTCGATGTTATTTATTTTTTCTTTATTCTCGATTTTAAGCTGTTGCAATTCGGCTAATAACGCATCGTGCTTTTCTCTTTTTTCTTTGTAAACTGGTCCTTTTCCTAGTAGTTTGGTGCCTGCAGTCCCTTCGGCTTCAGCGATATAAGTGTTGTAAAGCGCATTAACTTCTGCTTCTTTAATTTCAATATCATTTTGTAAGCTCAAAATTTGGTTTTGGAGGGATGTGATAGTTGGGGTGTATTGTTCAGCAAGTTGAATTTTATTTGCTAACGACATGGCGTTTTTCTGTTCTAATAAAACTTGATTGATTTCTTTCTCGAAAATTTTAAGTTCTAATGGTTTTGAAATAACAATAGCTATAATAACTGCTAGTGCAATTCTTGGTGAGGCTTGAATGAGCTCGTCAATAGCATTTCCTGTTTTTTTTATGGTTGAAACGATATAGCGATCTAGATTGAAAATAAGTAAGCCCCAAATAAGTCCGAAGAAAATGGATGTATATAAGTTATCGAAAACAGTATAAAGCGCATAACTAGCAGCAATAAATGCCATAACGGCGGTAAAGAAAACAGTAGCGCCAATTCCTGCGTATTTGTTTTGCTCACCTATGGAACAATCTTCTAGAATATGTGTGTCTGCACCAGAGCAGATGATGAAGAATTTTTTTAACATGATTTTCGTTTTGTTGATTGATTGACTATTAGAACGTAAAACAGGTGAGTTTGTTACATTTTTAGCAACAAAAAATCAATGTGTTTATCTATTTCTAGATCGAACACTCTCAATAATTACGGTTGCAATGATTAAAGATCCTCCAAAAAAGGTGTTTAAGGTTGGAATTTCATTAAGGAAAAAGAAAGCCATAATTATTCCGAAAATAGGTTGTGCACTTCCAATAATACTGGCAGTACTTACCGAGAAATGCTTAAAACTACTAATGAATAATGAATGACCAATTGCGGTGGTAACTAACCCTAGAATCAGAAGGTATGGTACTTGCGATTGAATATTACTAATATCCATTGTAAACATAACAGGAAGTAATAGGATGCTAACAATAAAAACCTGTTGCATCATAAGTACCGTGCCATCATATTTGTGTACATGACGTTTTAAAATGAGGTTTCTTAAGGAATAGCAAACAGCTGAAAAAATACCGACTAGAATCCCTTTTAAATAGGTGTTTTCAAAATTTAAATCGGGTGCGAGCATATAAATGCCTAATAAAACCATGAGACCCAAAATAATATGGATTGGGTTTAATTTAGATTTTGTAAACAAGGGTTCTAGGAATGCCGTAATTACAGGAAACGTAAACATAGCGAGCATGCCAATGGCAACATTGGATAATTTTAAGGCATAAAAATAGGTAACCCAATGGACGCCTAATAATATAGCGCCTAAAATAATAGTTGGAATGTCATTTTTTGATTGAATTTTAAGATTTAACTTTTTAAAACGACAAAAAACATATAGAAAAACTGCGCCTAATGCACTTCTAATCCAAATGATTACGGGAGTTGGTAAATCTATAAATTTCCCTAAAACACCCGAAGTACTAATGAGTAAGGTGGCAAAGGCGAGTAATAAAAGGTGATTGCTATGTTGGTTTTTCATTGTTTGTTGCTAATACGTGTTAGCGATTGAAACGGCATCCTTTTGCTTTTTTTGCAAAAGATATAGTGTAAAGCGCGACCCTTGTGGTAACACCCAAAATTTATTTAGATAACTCTGTAAAATATTTGTAAAAATAGGGGATAGTCTCAATACCCTTTAAGTAATTCCATATGCCAAAATGTTCATTTGGTGAATGAATGGCGTCGCTATCTAAACCAAAGCCCATTAATATAGTTTTACTTTTTAATTCTTGCTCGAAAAGTGCAACAATAGGAATGCTGCCACCACTACGCTGTGGAATTGGGGTTTTTCCAAACGTATTTTGGTAAGCTTTACTAGCCGCTTGATAGCCTATACTGTTTATTGGAGTAACATACCCTTGACCACCGTGATGTGGGGTTACTTTTACTTTTACGCCTTTGGGAGCAATATTTTCAAAATGATTTTTGAATAATTCGGTAATTTCTATCCAGTCTTGATGAGGTACCAATCGCATGGAGATTTTGGCATAGGCTTTACTCGCAATAACGGTTTTAGCGCCTTCGCCTGTGTAGCCACCCCAAATACCGTTGACATCGAGTGTTGGACGTATTGAGTTACGTTCGTTGGTGGTGTAGCCTGCTTCACCGTAAACAGCCTCAATATCTAAAGCCTTTTTGTAATTCTCGAGGTTGAAAGGTGCTTTAGCCATTTCTGCACGTTCTTCTTTTGATAGGTTTTCAACTTTATCGTAAAATCCGGGAATGGTTATATGATTGTTTTCATCATGAAGCGATGCAATCATTTTGGTTAATACATTTATGGGGTTGGCTACGGCGCCACCGTATAAACCTGAATGCAAGTCGCGATTGGGTCCTGTAACTTCAACTTCAACGTAACTTAAACCTCTTAGTCCGGTAGTAATTGATGGCACATCATTAGCAATCATTCCTGTGTCTGAAATGAGAATGACATCGTTTTTTAATTTTTCTTGATTGTTTTTTACAAAGGTTGCGAGGTTTGCACTTCCTACTTCTTCTTCACCTTCTATCATGAACTTAACGTTGCAAGGCAGTTGATTCGTACTTGTCATAAACTCCATAGCCTTAACGTGCATGTACATTTGGCCTTTATCATCACAAGCACCTCGAGCAAAAATAGCACCGTCTGGATGTTTTTCTGTTTTTTTAATTACGGGTTCAAAGGGTGGAGACGTCCATAAATCTAAAGGGTCTGGTGGTTGCACATCATAATGCCCATAAACTAAAATTGTTGGTAGATTTTTATCGATGGTTTTCTCGCCATAAACAATAGGATAGCCATCGGTTTCACAAATTACAACATGATCGCAACCTGCTTTTTCTAAACTTATTTTAATGGCTTGCGCAGTTTTTAAAACGTCGTTTTTATAGGCAGTATCTGCACTAATAGATGGGATTTTTAGAAGATCGAAAAGCTCATTTAAAAATCGGTCTTTATGTTCTGAAATATAGGATTGTAATTGCTTCATAGTTGTTTTTGTAAGGATAAAACCAAAAGTATAAAAAAGAATGTTTTTTGAGACTATAAAGTTTGCAATTTAAAAATGTTGTTTATATTTGCAGTCCTTTAGCGGGCGTGGTGGAATTGGTAGACACGCTAGACTTAGGATCTAGTGCCGCGAGGTGTGGGAGTTCGAGTCTCCCCGCCCGCACTGTAAAGGAAAAGCTTCTTGTTAACAAGAAGCTTTTTTTATTTTGGGAGATAATCAAATATCAAATTTAGCCCAAACCGCACCATGGTCTGAAGCCTGATTGGTCCAATGGGTAACCGTGTCAAATTGTTCTTCAATGGGAATGGCTCCATTAGAATTTGTAGTGAGCTTCTTTAAATTATACATACCTCTTCGTTCAACGCCTGCGCTTACAAAATGATTTTTTAATGCGCTCGAAACAAGTATGTAATCAATTTGCTCGAAATCATTATAATGATACGTCCATCTTTTCGACATGTCGTTGCTGTGCTCTAAAAACAAAACATCGTGCATTTTAGTCATGTTTAAAAGTGGTTTTAAAGGATCGCTGTTTGGTGTGTCATTTAAATCGCCCGCAACGACAACGAGATCATTATCCAAATCATAGTTTTGGAGGATTTCTTTAACTCGATTTGCTTGCCGTTTTCTTTTAGTTGCTGATGAGCCATCCATATCATAACCTTTACTTTTAAAATGATTTATAAGGAAGTGAATAGATTTAGTAGCTGAAATTTTAACTTCTACTTCTAAACAATCTCTACTAAAAACCGTTTTGTTACTTTTTTTATCATAGATGTGGGTTTGAATATTGCCAAATACATGTTTACTGATTATTCCAACATCAATTCCTCTTTGGTCGTTGCCGTCAATTAGCATTTCATGTTTGTATTTTGAATTAAGCAAATGTGTATCGAAACGTTTTAATGCAATTCTGTTATCTGCTTCAATAACACATGCAATGTCGGCATTCACTTTTTTAATTACTTTGGCGGTGTTTTCGCGGGCCATATCAGAAAAACTTGCTTTTTTATACTCAATAGAGCCATCCCAATCACCGCTACCATTCGCTTTTACGCCAATTACTGCCCATCCTCTTTTTTTGAATAATTTACCTCGATCTTCTCGAATAATGATATATTTTTTCAAATCCTTGTACAGATTCAAAATTCTAGTTTTTCTATAGGGGGTGTAGTTAGTATACTTTAAAAGTTTCCTAAGTTTATCTACGTTTTCTAGAATTTCGTCACCTATAGAGTGGTCTTTAAAGTTAAAAACAATAGGACGTTCAAATAGGTTTTCTACATTGAAAGTTGCGATTTTAATGGTACTCATAATTTAAATTTCTTAATGAATGGGTTAGAGTACTATCGAAAAGATTAAGGAGACTTAAAGGTAATAAAAATATAGATGTTAACATCTGTTATTAAATTATTTTCAGATACAGGACAGCTAAGCAAAGTAAAGATTATATATTTGCAAAAACTTAGGTTTTTTTGGTGGTTTATTCAATAAAATAAGGTTTATAATTTTCATTAAAGCCTTCATAGTAAGTCTCCTGAAGAATAGAAAATAAACATAAATTATAATTAAAAAATGAACAAAAACATTGATCAAAGGTCTGCCGACAATATAAGAGCATTAGCAGTAGCCATGGTAGAAAAGGCAAATTCGGGTCACCCAGGTGGTCCCATGGGAGGAGCAGATTTCATGCATATTCTTTATTCAGAATTTTTTAATTATGATCCCTCAGATATGACTTGGCCATTTAGAGATCGTTTCTTTATGGATGCAGGGCATTTATCTACTTTAATGTATGCACAATATTACCTTTTAGGAAACTATGCGAAGGAAGATGTTGCAAATTTCAGACAATGGGGGTCTATCACACCTGGGCATCCAGAAGTTGATGTAGCAAGAGGTATTGAAAACACATCTGGTCCATTAGGACAAGGACATACTATGGGAGTAGGAGCTGCTATTGCAGCCAAATTTTTAAAGGCAAGATTCGGTGATTGGATGAACCATAAAGTATATGGTTTTATTTCCGATGGAGGTGTTCAAGAAGAGATATCACAGGGTGCTGGTAGAATTGCAGGGCATTTAGGATTGAATAACTTTATTATGTTTTTCGATTCAAACGATATACAATTATCAACATCCACAGATGAGGTAACAAGTGAAGATACCGCTAAAAAATATGAAGCTTGGGGATGGAAAGTTGTGACAATTGATGGTCATAACCACGATGAAATCAGACAAGCATTAAATGATGCAAATAACGAAACAGAAAAACCAACACTTATAATTGGAAAAACCATTATGGGTAAGGGAGCTGTTGCAGCCGATGGCAGTATGTTTGAAGGCTACTGCGAATTACACGGTCAGCCAATAGGACATACCGGTGCTGATTACGAAAAGACCCTATTGAATTTAGGGGCCTCAGTTGAGAGTCCATTTGATATTTACGACGATGTAAGTGCTTTTTACAAGAATTTGATTTCAGAAAAAACAGCACAAGCAGCTAAAAAGAAAGCTACAATAAATGCTTGGAGAAACGAAAATAAAGCATTAGCCGATAAATTAGATTTTTTCTTATCTGGAAAACTGCCAGAATTAGATTTTGAATCAATCGAACACAAAGCAGGATTAGCAACACGAGCAGCATCGTCAAATGTATTAGCTTATTTAGCTGATAATGTTGAAAATATGATTGTGTCTTCAGCAGATTTATCGAACAGTGATAAAACTGATGGGTTCTTGAAGAAATCGTCTGCATTACAAAAAGGAGATTTTTCAGGTTCATTTTTACAAGCTGGAGTTGCCGAATTAACCATGTCTTGTATTGCAAATGGTATTGCTTTACACGGTGGTATTATTCCGGTTGTAGCAACATTCTTTGTGTTTTCTGATTATATGAAACCTGCCATTCGATTAAGTGGAATTCAAGAATTAGGCGTGAAATATGTTTGGACACACGATGCCTTTAGAGTAGGTGAGGATGGGCCAACACATCAACCTGTTGAACAAGAAGCTCAAATTCGTTTATTAGAAAAATTAAAAAATCATAGTGGTAAACCAAGCTTCCTAGCATTACGTCCTGCAGATTCGGCAGAAACAAGTGTGGCTTGGAAAATGGCTTTAGAAAACAATGCTACACCAACAGGTTTAATTTTATCAAGACAAGGCATCAAAGATATTCCGGCTCAAGGCCAATCGAGGTATCATGAAGCACTTGAAGCTACAAAAGGCGGGTATTTAGTGAAAAAGGTTGATAATCCTGATGTTGTATTAATAGCTAACGGATCTGAAGTTTCAACACTAATTGATGCCGCACAAATTCTGGAAGAAAAAGAGAATTTAAAAGTTAGTATTGCGTCTATTATTTCAGAAGGTGTCTTCAGACAACAATCAAAAGCATACCAAGAAAGTGTGATTCCAAAAAACAAACCACTATATGGCTTAACAGCAGGTTTGCCAGTGAATTTAGAAGGACTAGTAGGAGAAAACGGGAAAGTTTTTGGTTTGGAACATTTTGGTTATTCAGCTCCAGCGAAAGTATTAGACGATAAATTTGGTTTTACTGGTGAGAAAGTAGCTAAAAATGTATTAGAATATATTAACGAAACCGTTTCAGTTAAACAATAAATAAAACAATAAGATGAAATTTTTTATAGATACAGCAAACCTAGATGATATTGCAGAAGCACAAGCTTTAGGTGTTTTAGATGGTGTAACCACTAATCCATCGTTAATGGCTAAGGAAGGCATTACTGGTGAAAGCAATATTATTGCACATTACAAGAAAATTTGTGACTTAGTTGAAGGCGATGTGAGTGCAGAAGTGATTTCAACAGATTTTGAAGGTATGGTGAGAGAAGGTGAAGCTTTAGCTGCTTTAAACCCTCAAATTGTAGTTAAATTACCATTGATTGCAGATGGAATAAAAGCTTGCAAATACTTTTCAGATAAAGGGATAAAGACTAATGTAACATTAGTGTTTTCTGCAGGACAAGCACTTTTAGCAGCAAAAGCGGGTGCAACATATGTATCTCCTTTTATAGGAAGGTTAGATGATATTTCAACCGATGGATTAAATCTAATTGCAGAAATCAGACAGATTTATGATAACTACGGTTTTCAAACTCAAATTTTAGCAGCATCTGTTCGTCACACCATGCATGTTATTGATTGCGCTAAATTAGGAAGTAATGTTATGACTGGACCTTTATCGGCCATTAAAGGGTTGTTAAAACACCCATTAACTGACATAGGTCTTGCTAAATTTTTGGAAGATTATAAAAAAGGAAACAGCTAGTTAACAGGATTCCTTAAAAAGTAAAAGCTTCTCTTTTCCCTTAAAGGCATTGAGAAGCTTTTTTTTGGAATAAACAAGTTTGCTATTTTAATTTTTTACAAGCTTAATAATGCTTAATTCGTTTTCAGTATTAATTACTTTTACTAAATAAATACCTTTATTTAGCATTGAAACATCAAAAACATGTCCTACTTCGAAGCTACCTATAGTAGTTTTATAAAGTTTACCTGTAATTGTATAAATTTCTAATCGCTCAACATTTTGGTTAAGTGAAAAACTTTTTGAAACTGGATTAGGGAATACTTTTATACCATCATTAGTTGCAAGTTTTCTAGTGCTTAAAGTAACCGCATAGGTATATTCGCTTGTTGGTTTCCAATAAATATTCGCATTCGCAGTACCATTCCAATCATCTTGAAAATAAACAGAATAACCTGTAATATCTTGATTATTTAATGTGATATTGAAAACTTCGGCTCCATCATTTATGGATACGGTCATTGTAGTTGCTGTATTTAATGTAAACTCAAATTTAAAATCAGCATAACTATCAGAACTACCAATGCTTGACGCATTTGTTGTTCCACCGTTTGAAACAACCTCCCACGGGTCGTTTGCACCACTATTTCCATTTAAATTCACCTGTACCGCATAATTATTAATTCTGTCTGCCCAAGTTGTTGTTGCTGTTGGACTAGATAATAATGCTAAACCAATTACACCAAATGATGCTTGGGTTGCAGATACTGTAATAGTGAATTTATCTCCTATTGCCATTGTTGATGGTGTTCCAGTGGTGGTTCCGTCTTGAGTAAAGTTTCTCCAAGCCACTGATTGTTTAGCACCTCCGCCATTAGCCCACATTCCGAATTCGGTAGCTCCATTGTTAAACGATCCACCGCTATCAGTAAAAAAAGCATTGTAATTTTCAGCTTGTTGAACATAATTCACAGTTGTTTGTGCGCTCAAACATCCAGCTGAGATAAAGAATAATAAAAAGTAAAAGTTCTTCATAATTTAAAAATTTAGTTAATAATTAATCGTTTAGAAACAGAAGCAGATTCAGTTTTAAAACTCACAATATATAGACCTTGGGTTATGTTCGAAATATTAAATTCATGGTTCATTTGAAAGCCGCCTTTAAAAGTTGAAATTAATTTTCCAGTAGTGTCATAAATTGAAACAGATTCAACGGCTTTGTTGATGCTAAAGTTGTTATTTGCAGGGTTCGGATAAATAACAAAATCACCAGCAAAAATTTCATTATTCGAACTTAATGTTGAAGGCTGATTTCCATACACTCTAAATTCCCCTGGATTAAGAGTGATTGCAGTTGTGGTTCCAGCTATAACCGTGCTCCCGGTATTATCCATCAAATCGTACCAATCATCGGTATAAGGAAAATTTGGATTTACCACTTGAGTTGTTACTGAAAAATTAGCAAGAACAATTACATTTTTAAGTTCGGTACCTGAAGTGTTTTCATTACCAGTGTAAATACTTATTCTTGGTGTTTGTGTACCTGAGCTTATGTTGTAACTACCTTCAAATACAGGTTCGTTAATTTTTAAAGCATTTAGTCTAGCCCAATCGTTATAAATTTGACTTCTGTTGGGATCACTAAGCCAGTTGTTAACCCATTGTGGTTGTGGTTTAGTATCTAACTTACAATCGCCATCATTATTACCGTCGTAATCAGAATTAACTACGCCATTGTTACATGTCCATATAGAGTTTTCCATTCCTAATTCTGCAAAATGCCACACCATTTTAGGACCTGGAATAGTTAAAGTTACTGCTCCTAAAGCGGACATTCTTGACAAAGCTGTATTTAAATCTTTAACATCATGAGATGGATTGGTACTTATACCGAATTCTGTCATTTCGTACATGATACGATCTTTATCATGACTTTCTGGGTATCCTAATGTTCGTTTTTCTGTAAATCCATGTGCGGTATGTCCCATTCTATCGAAATTGATATCGCTTGACTGCCCTTGAGCTAAGTTTTTATAAGGCGTCCACATTTCACTCCACATCATAACACCTTTAGGAATGGCATCTCCTAGTCTGTAATTAGCCCATTGCTGTTCTTCATTATCAGCTCCTAAGTGTTCAAAAATAACGTAATGAGTTTCATCTAAGCTCCATGAATAATCGGCATACTCTTTTAAAACATCTACACGGTCCTGCTTGTAACTATTTGTACAACCCTCATCTCCGGAAGAACATAATTGTGTAAATCCTTTGGTTAAATCCCAACGGAAACCATCAATTTTAAATTCTTCAATCCAATGTTTTACAACACGTTTTGTGTAAACTTTTGTAAAAGAATTTGAATGATCGAAATCTGAACCAACACTATAAGCGTGTTTTGCAGTTTCGTTAAAATAAGGGTTTTCAGAACTTGGATTGCCCCAACCATCACCATCTGGGTCGTTCATCCACATACGTACCATTGGGTTTCTACCAAAAGCATGGTTTAATGCGACATCTAGAATAACAGCAATACCATTTTGATGACAAACATCTACAAGTTCTTTAAATTTATCTTCGGTACCATAAAATTTATCTAAAGCCATATGATACGCTGTATTGTAACCCCAGCTTTCATTGCCTTCAAATTCCATTACAGGCATGAGTTCAATGGCATTGATGTTTAAATTTTTAAAGTAATCTATTTTATCAATAACATCTTGAAAATTCCTGTCTGCATCAAAATCTCTAATTAAAAGCTCATATACAACTAAGTCTTCTTTTTTAGGCTTATTGAAGTTTGTAATTTGCCAGTTATAAGGTGTTTTGTCGGTTTGTAGAACCGTAACTTCACGTTCTTGCCCTGTTGGATAAGCGGGTAAATTAGGATATGTACTAGAAGGAATCCAAGGGTCATCAAAAGGTGACAATAACAAAGTTGAATAAGGATCTGCAGTTTTTACCAATGCAGGTGAATTCGTTGCCGGTGTTTTATCTACAACCCAATATTGATACGTTTCAATTTGTCCTGGTGTTAAACCAGTTAGGGTAATCCAGAACTTATTGTTTCTAGAAGGATCTCTTTTCATGGCATACGCTGCATCTGGTTCCCAATTATTAAAACTCCCTGCAACATAAACAAAATCTTTACCCGGCGCATATAGTACTAAAGTCGCAGTGGTAGGATCGGTGTCATCAAAATTGATACCATCTAAATAGGTTTGTGGCATGATGCTAAAATCTGATCCTGGATCAACAATAACAGAAAATGATTTTGATTTTGTAGTTCCGTTAAAAGTAGCTTCAAGGGTGTAATTTTTATTAATTGTAATATTAGAGTCTGTATACGAATATGAAGAAATACCTGTTTGCGTATTAATAGTACTTCCGTTTGCTTTTAAAACATAATTTGCGTTGCCACCAGTGTTTGTTGCCGTAATATTTAAATTACTGCCTGAAGATAGAATGGTAGTCGTGTTAGTAGGAGCAGTAAGTGATAGTTGAAATGCACCAACATCAACAAGGATATCTTGCGATTTTTTATCGCCAGAACCATCTTTAGCTTTAACTAAAAAGCCAATTCTTCCAATATTTGTTCTAGAAAAAAATGCGGTAGGTACAAATGAAATAGTATAAGTGTCTGCACCGCTATTATAGGTTAGTTTATTCGCTTCATTAGAGTTGTCCCAAGAGCCATTAGTAGGGCAGCCTTGTTCGTTGGTTAAATTGGTGTCTAAAGACCAAGCCCAAAGATAAAGTTCGTTTCCTGTTACGCCCCAAGTTACTTCATTAATACTGCTGCCTTGTATGGTAATGGTTATGTTATCGTCTTCCTCAAAAGGAGAAGGCGAAACAGTGTGTGTAACTGTTTGCTGCTGTGCGAAACACCAATTAATAAATAATAAAAAAATAAGTACAAGTTTCTTCATGCCATAATGTTTTATAAAAAAAGAGGTTGCATATTTTAAGCGTGCAACCTCTTTTTAATTCAAAAAAAATTTACTTCTTTTTAAAGAGTTTACCTTTTTCCGATAGAATATTTAATACCCTCGGCATCATTAAAGTCTATGCTAATAACATAGTTTCCAGCTTCAGATGCAATGTTATTGTCGGCGTCGGTATCTAAAATATTATCACCAGTAGCATCGCCATAACTTACATCCCAAGTATTGTTTTGACGGAATTTAATTTCACCATCTAACAACGTGATGTTTTCAGCAAACCATACACCTGGTTGAATTTCGGTTAATGAAGCATCAGGTCCAGCGCCTCCCCAATCGTTATATCCAGAACCAACAACACCATATACATTTGATTCTTCTATGGTATAAGAATTATCATTTAGGTTAATTGTAATTAAGTAGTGTCCGGCAGTTGATGCTATATTATTATCAGCATCAGTATCTAAAATACCATCAGCATTGGCATCACCAAAACTAACATCCCATGCGTTATTCATTCTAAATTTAATTTCGCCGTCTAATAATTGAACGCCTGCTTTAAAAGTATCGGTTGTGTAATCGTAGTAGAATTTAGCATCAGGCGTTGCTCCCCAATCATTAAATCCAGAACCAACTACACCCCATGAAAATGGCTCGATAGTATAAGCGTTATCATTAGTATCAATAGTAATTTTATAATCACCAGCTGTTACCGCAATATTATTATCGGCATCTGTATCTAAAATACCATCGTTATTAGCATCACCTAAGCTATTATCCCAAGCATTGTTTTCGCGAAATTTAATTTCACCATCTAGTAAATTAACGTATGATACGATAACTCCTGGCGTTGCCGTTGTGTAAAATTTACCATCGGCAAATGCGCCCCAGTTATTATAACCAGAACCAACAACACCCCACGATGCAATTTCAAAAGCGCCACCGCCACCAACAACTTCTTCTGGTAATACAACGTTTAATTCTTGTATTGCAGAATAGGTTGGAAGCCCTTCGGTTCCAATAAACCCTTTTACTCTAAAGTAAAGTGTTCCTGTGTTCGGTAAATCAGTATTTGGGTCGTTATCTAAACCAGCTGCTGTGGCAAATTCGAGCATTTTACCAATGGTCACTGCAAGTTCATTCCCGTCGGTAGTGCCTACTGTTGTTACATCAGTAAAATCACCTATGATTGAATTTTCTAATTCGTAAGTTACATTTGTTGGAACTCCAAAATTAGCATCCTTCCAAGTGAAGCGTTCACCTAAATTATTAGAAGCTGCAACAGTAAGAACATACTCATCTAAAAATGAATTAGAGAATACAATACCATCGGTAGGTTCTTGTGCGGTGAATACTAAATCATCATCCTGATCACAGGCATTGAAGCCAATGATAGCTAGTAATAAGAGTGATAAAATTTTTATATTTTTCATAATCGTTTAAATTTAGTTTTTTAAAATCCTGGGTTTTGTGTTAGATTAGGGTTTGCTTGTAATGCCGAAGACGGAATAGGATATAAATTATAAGTATCTGGTATTGAAGTACCATCTTTTACACCACCTTTCCAAGGCCATAAATAAGACCCTCCGGTAAACTTTCCAAATCGAATTAAATCTGTACGTCTGTGACCTTCAAGATTTAACTCTCTTGCGCGCTCGTCAAGAATAAATTGTTCTGTTAAATCTGTTTGCGTTATACTGCTCGCATTCGATCTTGTTCTTACTGCATTAACGTATTGCACAGCAGTTCCCATATCTGCACCTGCAGCTCCACGAACAGCGCATTCTGCATACATTAAATAGGCATCGGCTAGTCTGAATAATGGAAAATCTGTACTAGAAAAAGCAGATGGAGAAGAAGCACCACTAAAACTAGTGTTTCTGAATTTTACAACAGGATACCCATCGGTCCATTCTTTGTAATCTTCCATTTCATAATTATGTCCGTCTGTCCAGAATAAACTTGCTCTCACATCGGTTGAAGTACCTAAATCGCCAAATAAACTATACCAGGCTTTTGAAGATCTGTGACCTCCCCAACCTTCAGTTGCACCGAATTGCGCTAATGGCGTAGTATCAGAATTTAAACTTCCATTTACAATATAAGTTGTGTTTCCGAAACTTTGACTCACTTGAGCATCTGCAATTAAGGGGAATATAATTTCTGGCGATGAATCATTATCAGCGGAAAAAATACTCACGAAATCTGTAGCTAAACTATAAGGGCCTTCCGTAATAACTTTATTAGCAAATGTTGCTGCCTTGTCATATTCCGGCGTACCTGTATATACTTCTGCGTTAAGATACAATTTAGCAAGTAGCATTTGCGCAGCACCTTTAGTTGCTCTACCATAAGTGTTTGTTTCTGGTAGAAGTGCTTCAATTTCCAATAATTCAGATTCTACATATTCGAATAATTCTTGTCTTGAAGCTTCTGGTAATGATTCTGATTGCCCAAAGTTTTCTTCAGTTGCAATTACACCTTTTCCGAATACGTCAATTAAATAATAGTTTGCAAGTGCTCTAATAAATCTCACTTCAGAAATTACCGCGTCTTTGTTTTCAACATCAACATTTGGTAAAATAGAAAGCAAGTTATTACACTGCGGAATCGTAAAGAATATTCTATTGTATAAATATCTGAAGAATTTATTTTCGGCAGTCCAATCACTAGTTGTTGTTAATTGGTCTAAACCATTATCTCCCCAACGATTTTTCATAGCATCTGCTGCAAAATCTTGAAGGTTAACAATTCCTCTTAAAAAAGGCGATTCTCCTGCATCGTCACTAATATCTGAACTTCCAGGACCGTTTGCGCCAGAAAGCGCGAAAGAACCATAAAGTCTAGACACAATGCCTTCAACAGCTTGTGGGTCTTGAGCTAAAAGCTCATCTAAAGATAATTCTATTAGAGGTTCGGTATTTAAGTCGTCTGTACAGCTCACCGTGAAAGTGCAAACAACCACTAAACCAAATAGAAATTTTAAAATGTTATTTTTCATAATTTTCATAGTTTAAAAATCAATATTTACACCAATGTTATATACAGTAGCTCTCGGGTAGAAGTCGTTATCGATTCCCGTAAAATTCTCTGGATCTTGCCCTGAATAATTTGTGATTAAGAAAGGATTGTTAACTGCACCGTATAATTTAACGTTTGCGTTTTTTACTAAATTAGTTAAAGTATGTCCAATTACAATGTTTTCACATCTTAAAAAGGACGCGCCTTCTAAGAAGTAATCAGAATACTGAACTGGATCTAGAATATCAGTAAACACTGGGTTTGCCTCTCCGCTATAGAAGTCTAATGAGTTCACGAAGAACGTACCATCTAATGATTTAGCATTATCTATAGCTCCATGTGTTAAACGTCTTGAGTTGTAAATTTCTCCATCTAATTGACCTCTAAAACTTGCACTGAAATCCCAATTTTTGTAAGTCATGTTAAATCCAAAACCGAAAGTCCAGTTTGGTTGAATGGCTCTGTAATATCTATCGGCCTCTGTAATTCTACCATCATCATTTAAGTCTACAAACGAACCTAAAACAGGATCGCCGTCAGCATCATATACTTGTTTTAAAACCCAAGCAGAACCAGCTTGTTCACCTAAAGCATGACGTAATAAAATATTACCTGTACCAATTGCTAATCCGCCATTTGGCGCATTGATTTGTTCTACACCTTTTAAGTCTGTAACCTCGGTGAAGTTATAGGATAGGTTTCCGTTAAATGAAAGATTAAAATCTGTAGTTCTAACTGGGTTAAGATTAAAGTTTAACTCGAAACCTTTACTTTCAGTAGAACCTACATTTTGAATAACTTGATCACTTAAGGCTTGCCCTGGAGGCACCCCAGTTAATACTAATAAATCATTAGTGTCTCTTTTATAAATATCGAAAGAACCAGATATAAAACTGTTTTTGAAAAAGTCGAAATCAACACCTAAATTGTAAGTTGTTGTTTTTTCCCAAGTTAAATCAGGATTAAATTCTTTAGCGTTATAAAGATTAACACCAGAAAGATATTGACTGTTCTGTGATCCAATTTCAAACAATGGAATTGAAGGGTAGAAACCAACTTGACCAGAAATATCTTGCTGACCAGTTTCACCCCAACCTAAACGTACTTTAAAATCGTTTATGAAATCAACATCTTGTAAAAATGTTTCTTCTTTCGCTTTCCACGCTAAAGCAGCTGAAGGGAAATAACCCCAACGATTTTCTTCAGTAAAGAAAGACGAGCCATCAGCTCTGAACGAAGCGGTTACCAAGTACTTGTTGCCTAAATTAACGTTGGCTCTAGCAAAGAACGATTGTAAGTTTAGTTCGTTAAAAAATCTACTGTTAGGATTATTAGGGTTGATGTTTGGAACTCTATCTCCTGTGATACCATCAAGATCTAAATCAAAATCTTCACCTGCTACACCATCAGCTGTTGCAATTGGGTCAGATTGAAACTCATCTTTATTACCATCGTTTTTAAAATTCTGATATGAATAACCAGCTTGAACATCGAAATTGTTAATGAACAAATCATCAAATTCTTTTCGATAAGCTAAATAATATTCAGCAGTTACGTTGGTAATGTGTTGTCTTTCAGCATAAGTTAAACCTGGTTGAAGAATATAAGTTCCATCTGCAAGCGGATTAGCTAAATCTGCACTAAAAATCTGTGTGTAGCTATTAACTGCATTGTCTAAATACTGCTCTTCAATTTCAGCTCTTGAGGCTTCTAAACCTAAATTAACAACAGCACGTAATTCTGGTAAAAAATGGAATTTATAGTCTAATTCTAAATTTCCTAAAATACGCTTTACTTTTTCAGGTCTTTGTCTTTGTAGCAATACCGCTAATGGGTTACTAGCTCCAGCTTTCGCATTTGGTGCATTTGTAAACGAAGACAATTGTAATTGCTGATAGTATCCACCAAACATAGAATTTGCATCATAAATAGGTTTTGTTGGGTCTGCAGAAATTGCACCACCTAAAGCACCACCTTCATCAACAGCATTCTTGTTAACCGATGTACCTTTCGCATTAAAATCTATTTTTAAATGATCGTCTAAAAGTTTTGGCGTTAATCTAATAGATGCCGTAAATCTTTCGTAATCGTTTGTTTTAACAACACCTTCCGTTTCGTTGTAACCTACAGATGCTCTAAATGGTATTTTTTCAAATAAATTAGCTCTAACTCCAAAATTGTAATCTTGAGTTACGGCTGTTCTATAAATAGCATCTTGCCAATTGGTATTGTAAATAGCACGATCGCCTGCAGGCGTGTTAAAAACTCTAAAAGGTTCGTCAGTATCTACAGAGCCTAAAGGTACACCTATAGAACCGATATCATCTGGGAAATATTGATTAGCAAATCGTAAAAATTCGTTGCCATCAAACACAGGTATTTGATTGTTAGTACCAATTTCACTTATTGAGGTTCTAGCAGAAAAATTAAATTTAGCTTCACCAGAAGTTCCCTTTTTAGTAGTAATAATAAGTACACCATTAGAGGCACGAGAACCGTAAATAGCGGTTGCCGATGCATCTTTTAAAATACTGAAGCTTTCAATATCATTCGGGTTTATTAAACTTAAAGGGTTGCCTACACCAGCAACACCACCGTTATCTAACGGCACACCATCAATAACAATTAAAGGAGAATTGTTTCCGGAAAGGGAAGATCCACCTCTAATTCTAATATTTGGAGCAGCATCTGGTTGTCCACCAGCACTAGTAATTCTAACACCAGCAGCTTTACCTTGAAGTAATTGATCTGGAGAAATCACTGCTCCCTGGTTAAAATCTTTTGAAGAAATAACATCTACTGAACCTGTGAGATCTTCTTTTTTAACACTACCGTAACCAATAACTACAATTTCGTCTAATTGCGAAGCGTCTTCTGTTAATTGTACATCTAGATTTAGTTGCCCAGTGTAAGTTACTTCTAATGTTTGGTATCCTATATAGGAGAATACAATAACGTCGCCGTTATTCACTTCAATCCGGTAATTCCCATCAAAGTCTGTTGCAGAACCAGTATTTGTTCCTTTTACAACAACATTAACACCCGGGAGCGGTAAGGAAGTAGATTGTTCTGTTACTGTTCCTGATAATGATGTTTGTCCAAAAACATAGACGGGTGCCATTAACAGTATAAACAGCAAACTATGAATACTTGTTTTCATATAATTTGGTTTAAATTTTAGTTTGAATAATTCAGTTATATTTTCACTCCTCATGTCAAAAATATGTAAAGCGTTTGTAAAGAAGTAAATTTGAATTACGAAATATTCTACGAAAACGATTTCGTGTTAACAACTTTTTAATTTTCAGGCTTTAAAATAAGAATTTCATATATTTAGCGCTATTTTAAATAATCTTCTATCTTTACAGCAACAATATTTTTATAGCTATTTTTACATTAAGAAACGTGTTGGTAAAACCTTTATCTCACTACGTTTACTAAACAAAATATTTCTGCTTAAGCGGTACACTATTTTAATTATATGAAAAGAAAGATAACATTAAAGCAAATTGCAAAAGAGTTGGATGTCTCGGTTTCTACGGTTTCTAAAGCGCTTAGCAATAGCAAAGAAATTAGTGAAGATACTACTCAAAAAATCCAAGCTTTTGCTAAATTATATAATTATAAACCCAATAATATAGCGCTTAGTTTAAAGAACAGAAAAACTAAAACCATAGGTATTTTAATACCAGAAATTGTGCATCACTTTTTCTCTACAGTTATTCGAGGTATAGAGCGCGTAGCCAATCGTAGAGGTTATAACGTTATTGTAGGTTTATCAAATGAGTCGTTTACCAAAGAGATTATAAACATGGAAATGCTTGCTAATGGTAGTATTGATGGGTTTATTCTTTCCATTTCAAAAGAAACTTTGCTAAAGCAAGATTATCATCATTTTAATGCCACAATAAACCAAGGTATGCCTATTGTTATGTTTGATAGGGTTGTTGATGAAGTAAATTGCGACAAGGTAATTGTCGATGATTTTAATGGCGCTGTAAAAGCAGTAAAGAAACTTATTGGAAACGGTTGCAAACACATAGCTTTAATTACCACGTTAGATTATGTAAGCGTGGGTAAATTAAGGACTCAAGGCTATTTAGAGGCCTTACAAAGTAATGGAATAGAAGCCGATTCTAATCTTATTTTAAAAATTGACGATAGCTTAGATGTTGAAAATAATTTGGATGTTTTGGAAGCAGAAATAGCGCAATTTTTTAAATCGAATCCTAATATTGATGGCGTTTTTGCGGTTAATGAGCTTTATGCAGTTTCTGCTATGAAAGTGACTAGGAAACTCGGGCTAAAAATACCAGACGATGTTCAGGTTATTGGGTTTACCGATGGAGTTTTGTCTAAACACGCAACACCAAGCCTTACAACCGTTAGCCAACATGGGCAAAAAATTGGTGAGCAAGCTGCCAATTTATTGATAGATAGGTTGGAGGCTGAAGAAGCTGAACCCGAGCAATACTTTACAAATAATGAACAAAAAAAAGACTTTATAAAAGTGGTAATTGAAACCGAAATTATTGAAAGAGAATCAACTAAATAATTTCGTAGAATCCCAACACATGAATGTATGTATTAGGAAAAACAAAATTCTTTTTTATCTTTGATTCGAAATCAAAACTTATATTTTCACTTCTCATGAATAAGTTTTGATAAGGTGCATCCATATAGCTTAATAAATTATGAGGTGTGTTATTGCTTATCAAATAGTATCAATGTTAAATACTTTTTAATGGAAAAGCGCAGATTAAGTTTCTGGCAAATCTGGAACATGAGTTTTGGGTTTCTAGGAATACAAATGGGGTTTGCACTCCAAAATGCCAATGCAAGTAGAATTCTTCAAATTTTTGGAGCCGATGTTCACGAACTATCATGGTTCTGGATAATAGCACCTTTAATGGGTTTAATTGTTCAGCCAATAGTTGGACACTACAGCGATAAAACTTGGGGGAAATTTGGTAGACGTAAACCTTTTTTTTTAGTAGGGGCCATTCTAGCATCCATTGGTTTAGTGCTCATGCCACAAGCAGATATTTTTATAGCATTTTTGCCAGCGCTTTGGGTTGGTGCCGGAATGCTAATGATTATGGATGCTTCTTTCAATATTGCCATGGAGCCATTCCGTGCATTGGTAGGAGATAATTTAAGAACAGATCAACGTACTTTAGGATTTAGTGTGCAAACTGCACTCATAGGTTTTGGAGCCGTTGTTGGGTCATGGTTGCCTTATGTATTAACCAATTGGTTTGGTATTTCAAACGAAACTATTGAAGGTACGGTGCCATTTAATTTAATCTTATCTTTTATTATTGGTGCCATTGTATTAATCGTTTCAATTTTAATTACTGTTTTTACAACTAAAGAATATACTCCACAAGAGTTAGTAAGTTTTGAAAAAGCACATTTGGAAGCAAATGATAAAACAGTTGAAACTGAAGATGTAAAATCAAGTTTGTTGGATATTTTTGAAGATTTTAAAAAAATGCCAACAACGATGCGCCAATTAAGTTGGGTGCAGTTTTTTTCTTGGTTTGGGCTGTTTGGTATGTGGGTGTTTGCTACACCAGCCATTGCGCAACATGTTTACGGTTTACCATATACCGATAGTAGCAGTTCTATGTACCAAAATGCAGGCGATTGGGTAGGCATTCTTTTTGGAGTGTATAATTTAATTTCTGCACTTTACGCCTTTGCTCTCCCTTACATAGCTAAAAAAATAGGTCGTAAAAAAACACATTCAGTATCGCTTATTATTGGAGGACTAGGATTATTATCCATCTACATTATGCCAGATAAAAATTGGCTTATCGTTTCAATGATAGGTGTTGGTATAGCATGGGCAAGTATTTTGGCAATGCCTTACGCAATTCTAGCTGGTTCAATTTCACCAAAAAAAATGGGTGTTTACATGGGGATTTTCAATTTCTTCATAGTAATACCTCAAATTATCAATGCCTTAATTGGCGGTCCACTTGTTAAATATGCTTATGACAATCATGCCATTTTCGCATTAATGATGAGTGGATTTAGTTTTTTAATTGCAGCATCTTTAGTGTATAAAGTTAAGGATGTTGATGACGTAATTCAATCATAAAAGATGAACAAAATAGGAGTTATATTCGATTTAGACGGAGTTATTGTAGATACCGCTAAATATCATTTTCTAGCTTGGAAACAACTTGCTAACCACTTAGGGTTCGAGTTTACAGAAGCACATAACGAACTTTTAAAAGGTGTTAGTCGTGTGCGTTCTCTAGAAATCCTTTTAGATATTGGTAAGGTTTCACTTTCCGAAGAAAAAAAACAAGAGTATCTAAAAAGTAAAAATGAACATTACTTAAAATACATAATGAAAATGGGGCCAGAAGAAATACTTCCTGGTGCTAATGCCCTTTTAGATAAATTAGATAACTTAGGCATAGAATATGTTTTGGGTTCTGCAAGTAAAAATGCGCCCTTAATTTTGAAACAAGTGAATCTGTTTGAAAGATTTTCTGGAATTGTTGATGGCAATAGTGTTACTAAAGCCAAACCAGACCCAGAAGTGTTTTTAATTGGTGCGCAAAAATTGAATTTAAAGCCCGAACAATGCGTGGTTTTTGAAGATGCTATTGCGGGTGTTGAAGCTGCAAATAAAGCAAATATGATATCTGTCGGGATTGGAGATAGTAATACACTCCACGAAGCCGATTTTAATTTTAAAAGTTTAACTGAAATACCACATGATTTCTTTACTGCGGTAATTCCAGAAAAAATAATGTAAAAAATGAACCAAGATTACATAATACCAAATAATTGGTCCATCATAGAAGAAGGATTTGATGCAAGTCAAGTTAAATCCTCAGAAAGTTTGTTCAGTATTGGCAACGGTGCTATGGGTCAACGTGCAAATTTTGAAGAGCAATACTCTGGCGATACCTTTCAAGGGAGTTATATTGCTGGTGTTTATTATCCAGATAAAACCAGAGTAGGTTGGTGGAAAAATGGCTATCCTGAATATTTTGCTAAAGTATTAAATGCACCAAATTGGATAGGAATAAACGTTACAATAAACGGAGAACCATTAGATTTAAATACCTGTAAAACTGTAGAAGGTTTTAAACGCGAGCTCAATATGAAAGAAGGCTGGTTGTCCAGACATTTCATCGCAACATTGCCAAATAATGTTCAAGTTGAGGTATCTGTTAAACGCTTTTTGAGTTTAGTTTTAGATGAAGTTGGTGCTATTCATTATCAAGTTAAACCTTTAAATACAGATGCTGAAATTGAATTTCAACCATATTTAGATTCTGGTATTACCAATGAAGATTCCAATTGGGACGATCAGTTTTGGGACACAACAAATATAAGTTTCGAAGATAATCAAGCCTTTATTGAATCGAAAACCATGAAAACCGATTTCCATACTTGTACATTTATGGAGTCTAAAGTTTTTAGTTCTGGAGACCCCATTTTCTCAGCACCAAAGGTTAAAAAAGAATCTAATTACATTGCTTTAAGCTATGTTAACCAAATAAAAAAGGGTGAAACATATAGCATTCAAAAATTTGGTGGTTATACAGTAGATAGAAATCATGATAAGACTAAACTTGTTGATGCAGCAAAGGTGGTATTAAAAACCGCCATTACAAAGGGCTTCGATCAATTACTTGAAGATCAAAATCAAGCTTGGGCGAATATCTGGGAAATGGCAGATATAACTATAGAAGGCGATACCAAAGCGCAACAAGGCATTCGCTTTAATATCTTCCAATTAAATCAAACTTATTTAGGGAAAGATTCTAGATTAAATATAGGACCAAAAGGATTTACTGGCGAAAAATACGGCGGAAGTACCTATTGGGATACCGAAGCGTATTGTATTCCGTTTTATATGGCTACTAAAGATCAAAATGTGGCGCGTGCACTTCTGGAATATCGCTACAATCATTTAGAGAAAGCTATTGAAAATGCTGAAAAATTAGGCTTTAAAAATGGCGCTGCGTTATATCCAATGGTAACTATGAACGGCGAAGAGTGCCATAACGAATGGGAAATTACTTTTGAGGAAATTCATAGAAACGGTGCTATTGCATTTGCTATTTACAATTACCATCGTTACACAGGCGATTATAGTTATATTCCAGAAAAGGGGCTTGAAGTATTAATTGCCATTGCTCGTTTTTGGCATCAACGTGCTAACTTTTCTACTGATAAAAATAAGTATGTCATTTTAGGCGTTACAGGACCAAATGAATATGAAAATAATATAAATAATAACTGGTATACAAACTATCTTGCAAAATGGTGCATCAATTATGCTATTGAAAATATAAATAAAGTAGCTGCAGAATACGCCACAGATTATACCAAAATCATGAACAAAATAAAATTATCTGAGGCTGAAATTAAAGAATGGAAGGCTGTTGCAGATAATATGTACTTTCCTTATTCAGAAAAACATCAAGTCTATTTACAGCAAGATGGTTTTTTAGATAAAGAACTAATAACTGTAGCAAACTTACCAAAATCAGAAAGACCAATAAATCAAAAATGGAGTTGGGATAGAATTTTGCGTTCACCTTATATTAAACAGGCCGATGTTTTGCAAGGTTTCTACTTTTTTGAAGATCAATTTACGGAAGAAGAATTGGAACAACATTTCGATTTTTACGAACCGTTTACTGTGCATGAAAGTTCGTTGTCGCCTTGTGTTCATAGTATACAAGCTGCAAAATTGAATAGAATGGATCAAGCTTATACATTCTATTTACGTACATCGCGATTAGATTTAGACGATTATAACCACGAAGTACATGAAGGATTACATATTACCTCAATGGCAGGAACTTGGATGAGTATTGTTGAAGGTTTCGGAGGTATGCGAATTATAGATAACAAACTTTCGTTTACACCAAAAATCCCAAAACAATGGAAAGCGTATTCCTTCAAAATAAATTTCAGAAACCAGATTATAAAAATTAATGTATCTCAACAGCAATTAAATTTTGAATTGCTCACAGGCAACGATTTAGAAATTTTGGTTAACAACAAACCAGTTGTATTGAAAAATAAAATTTTGAAGTCGGTTAGTTAATATAGAACCACTTAATTAAAAAAATAAAGAATGAAATTTCTGAATATTTTAAGTCTTACAATCTTATTGTCAATTTTCAATTTTGGAAATGCTCAAGAGCTGAAATCACCCAATGGCGAGATTACAATGAATTTTTATTTAGAAGATGGAGGCGTACCAACGTATCAATTATCTTATAAAAATCAAGAAGTTATAAAGCCGAGTCATTTAGGATTGGAGTTGAAAGATGATGAAAAATCGTTGTTAGATGATTTCGAAATCCTTAATACTGAAAATTCAACCTTTAATGAAATTTGGACTCCAGTTTGGGGCGAAGAAAAGGAAATACGAAATGAGTATCATGAATTAGCAGTAAGTCTAAAACAAAACCAAACCAATCGAACTATTATCATTCGTTTTAGATTGTTTAATGAAGGCTTAGGCTTTCGATACGAGTTTCCTTCACAGGAAAATTTGGTTTACTTCGTTATAAAGGAAGAGCGATCGCAATTTGCAATGACTGGCGATCATACAGCTTTTTGGATTCCAGGTGATTATGATAGTCAGGAATATGATTATACAAAATCAAAACTTTCAGAAATAAGCTCAAAATTTGATAATGCAGTAACTGGAAACGCTTCACAAATACAATTTTCTAAAACTGGTGTACAAACGGCATTAATGATGAAAACCGAAAATGGATTATACATTAATTTACACGAAGCCGCTTTAATTAATTATGCATGTATGCACCTCAATTTAGATGACGAAAGCATGATTTTTGAATCGTGGTTAACACCTGATGCAAATGGCGATAAAGGCTACATGCAAGCGCCTTGTAGTTCACCATGGAGAACTATTATGGTAAGTGATGATGCTCGAGATATTTTAGCTTCCAGAATAACATTAAATCTAAACGAACCTTGTAAAATCGAAGATACTTCTTGGATAAAACCTGTAAAATATATTGGTGTTTGGTGGGAAATGATTACCGGTAAAAGTTCTTGGGCTTATACTAATGATTTGCCTTCGGTACAATTAGGTGTCACCGATTATTCAAAAGTAAAACCAAACGATAATCACGCCGCTAATAATGCGAATGTAAAACGCTATATCGATTTTGCTTCAGAGCATGGTTTTGATGGTGTTTTAGTTGAAGGCTGGAATGAAGGTTGGGAAGATTGGTTCGGAAAATCTAAAGATTACGTATTCGATTTTGTAACACCTTATCCAGATTTTGATGTTGAAGAGATTCACCATTACGCCAAAAGTAAAGGAGTGAAAATGATAATGCATCACGAAACATCAGGTTCTGTTAGAAATTACGAGCGCCATTTGGATAAAGCCTATCAATTCATGAAAGACCATGAATACAACGCGGTAAAAAGCGGATATGTTGGTAATATTTTGCCTCGAGGAGAATATCATTACAGCCAATGGATTGTAAATCACTATCAATATGCTCTTGAAAAAGCTGTTGAATACGAAGTTATGATTAATGCTCATGAGGCTGCACGACCTACAGGTATTTGCAGAACATATCCTAATTTAATAGGTAATGAATCGGCTAGAGGAACCGAGTTTCAAGCCTTCGGCGGTTCAAAACCTAATCATGTTACTGTTTTACCATTTACAAGATTAATAGGAGGGCCTATGGATTATACGCCTGGGATTTTCGAGATGGATATTTCAAAATTAAATCCAAACAATAACTCACATGTCAATAGTACATTGGCAAATCAATTGGCATTGTATGTTACTATGTACAGCCCGTTACAAATGGCAGCAGATTTACCTGAACATTACGAGCAGTTTATGGATGCCTTTCAGTTTATAAAAGATGTTGCCATTGATTGGAATAAAAGCCGGTATTTAGAGGCTGAACCAGGAGATTATGTAACTATTGCCCGTCAAGAAAAAGGAAGCACCAATTGGTTTGTTGGTAATGTAAACGGAACAAAAGCAAGAACATCAACTTTTAATCTAGATTTTCTTGAAAAAGGCAAAAAATATACAGCTACTATTTATGCCGATGCAAAAAATGCCCATTATAAAACAAACCCGCAAGCTTATACGATTTCATCAAAAAAAGTAAATTACAAATCAAAATTATCAATTTGGTCTGCACCAGGTGGTGGATTTGCAATAAGTATTAAAGAAATTAAATAAAGCGATTTATGAAAACTTACGCCATTGAAAAAAACATTTTAAAACACTTGGGTTTTATGATGATTCTAATTGTATTTGCAGTAAATTTATCTTGTAAAAATAACAATGAAATGGATGCAGATGCGCAACAAGATTCTACTTCAATAACTGACAGACGAGATATTGCTAGAGTAGAGCCTTTAAACTGGTGGGTTGGATTTAAAAACCCAAAGTTGCAACTTCTTGTTCAGCATCCTGATATTTCAAAAAGAACAGTAGAAATTAATTATCAAGGCGTATCAATTGATAAAGTTCATAAAGCTGATAGCCCAAATTATCTGTTTATTGATTTAGATATTTCCGAAGACACACATGCTGGTAAATTCAACATCATTTTTAAAAAGGAAGATGATCAGGATTTATTGTATACTTTCGAATTAAAACCACGACAAAAACCATCAGAAGACTATGTAGGTTTTAATAGTAGTGATGCTATTTATTTAATTACACCAGATCGTTTTTCAAATGGTAATCCAGATAACGATATTGTAGAATCTCTTAACGAAAAAACCATTGATAGAAATGATAACTACGCTAGGCATGGTGGAGATATTCAAGGCATTACAAAGCATTTAGATTATATAGAAGATTTAGGTTTCACTGCTATATGGCCTTGTCCGTTACTTACCAATGATATGCCTCAAGGATCGTATCATGGATATGCCATGACTAATTTTTATGAAATAGACCCGCGTTTTGGAACATTAGAAGAATATTTGGAATTGTCTGATTCCATGTCTAAAAAAGGCATGAAATTAATAATGGATCAAGTAGCGAATCATTGCGGTTTAGAGCATTGGTGGATGAAAGATTTACCTTTTAAAGATTGGATAAATCATCAAGCACATTTCGAAAAGAATGCCCATAATTCAGATGGCTATAGAAGCATCACTACTAATCATCGTAGAACTACCAATCAGGATATTTATGCATCAAACATTGATAAAAAAAGCATGACGGAAGGTTGGTTTGTTTCTGCTATGCCAGACTTAAACCAACGCAATCCATTTATGGCTCAATACACGATTCAAAATAGCATTTGGTGGATAGAAACTGCAAATTTAGGTGGGATTCGTCAAGATACATATCCGTATCCAGACAAAAACTTCATGAGTCGTTGGGCAGGTGAAATAATGAATGAGTATCCTAATTTCAGTATTGTTGGCGAAGAATGGACAAGTAATCCACTACTGATTGCCTATTGGCAACAAGGAAATCCTAATAAAGACGGTTATAATTCCAATCTTAAATCACCAATGGATTTTGCGATGCAAGAAAAAGTGGTTAAAGGGCTTTCTGAAGAAGAAGATTGGGGTTCTGGTTTAATTGAAATCTATAGAGCATTGGCTAATGATTTTGCTTATGTAAAACCTCAGGATCTTATGGTTTTTCCAGATAATCATGACATGAGCAGGATTTATACTCAATTAAAAGGTGATATTACTAATACAAAAATGGCGTTAAGTTATATTTTAACCTTACCACGTATTCCGCAGATTTATTACGGCACCGAAATTTTAATGAATGATTTTGATAAACCTGGAGACCATGGATTAATTCGTACAGATTTCCCTGGAGGTTGGGATGGAGACAAAGTTAATGCATTTACTGAGGAAGGGCTCACCGAAGATCAAAAAGACATGCAATCCTACTTGAAAAAGGTTCTAAATTATAGAAAAACGAGTCAAGCCATTCACCAAGGAAAAACCATTCATTTTGCACCAGAAGATGGAGTTTATGTTTTGTTTAGAATTCACGAAGATGAGACCGTCATTCATATTATAAATAAAAATGACAAACCTTTTGAATTAGATTTAACTAGATTTGCAGAAATAGGATTAAAAGGAAAGGCTGTTACAAATATTATATCAAATCATCAATTTTTTTGGAGTGATAATATTACTTTAGAAGATAAAGGAAGCGTGATTTTAACCACGAAACTAAATTAAATAGGTTTTAATAATTTAGAGTAATTTTAGTAATCTTTGTATCAAATGAAAAATCAGTTTTTCATAATTTTTTTAGTTTTAATTCAATTCTCTTGTGTTACAACACAGGCACAAACTGAAAATACTATTTTAGCAGATGAGGTTGTAACTTTCATTGTAAAAGATTTGCCCAAAAATCACAATTTTAAAGATAAAGTTTTTATTTCGGGTGATTTTGAAGGGTGGACGGGTGGTCAAGAACCATTCAAATTAAAAAAAGTTAAGAACACCTACCTTATAAACATACCAAAGGATAAGGAAACCATAAGTTATAAATTCACAAAAGGAAACTGGGGTAATGTAGAGTGTAAATTAGATGGAAACCCTATTGATAACCGCATTTATTCGTTTAATAATACTAAGGACACAGTTTTAGTAAGTATCTTGAATTGGAATGATGGACAGCTACAAAGTAAGCCATCAACTGCCACTGAAAATGTTCATATTTTTTCAGAAGAATTTTTCATTCCTCAATTAAATAGAAAGCGAAAAATAAGTGTGTATTTGCCGCCCAATTATAAAACTACCAAATCTCATTATCCCGTACTTTATATTCAAGACGGGCAAAATGTTTTTGATGTTTCCACCTCTTATAGTGGTGAATGGGAGGTTGATGAAACTTTAAACACATTGCATCAAGAATCAGGTTTTGGTCTCATTGTGGTTGCTATTAATCATGGTGAAGAAAAACGGATAAATGAATATTCGGCATGGGACAATGATAAATATGGCAAAGGTGAAGGGGAGCAATATTTAGATTTCCTTATAAATACATTAAAGCCTGAAATAGATAAGGCTTTTCGAACCAAATCGGATGCTGAACATACCGCTATTATGGGTTCGTCTTTAGGAGGCTTATTTTCGTTTTATGCTACTATGTCGAAACCAGAGATATTTGGAAAAGCAGGTGTTTTTTCTCCTTCTTTTTGGTACGCGAATGAAAGTTTTGAATTCACAAAATCGCGTGCTAATTTAAAAGAGAACCGCATGTATTTTTTAACAGGTGGAAAAGAGAGTGATAATATGGTGGAAAACGCTCGAAACATGGTTTCGCTCATGAAAGAAAATGGGTTTAACAGTGAAAATATTCATGAAAAAACAGTTGCCAATGGAATTCACAGTGAGTCGTTTTGGAAATCTGAGTTTAAAGAAGCCATAACCTGGTTATTTAATTTGAATAACAATAAATAATGAAATCAATAAAAAATATAGTTTTAGTAATAATGATAATGGGATTAAGCTGCGAAAATAGTAAGAAAGCGGATCAGGAAACGCAAGGAAATGAAGATGTAACTTTAAAGAAGAAGTACGTTGTATATCAGGTTTTTACACGTTTGTTTGGTAATACAAATACCACTAATAAACCTTGGGGAACCATTAAAGAAAATGGCATAGGTAAATTCAACGATTTTACAGAGAAAGCTTTAAAAGAAATTAAAGATTTGGGTGTAAGTCATATTTGGTATACTGGTGTTCCTCACCACGCTGTTATAAACGATTATTCAAAATTTGGTATCTCAAACGACGACCCAGATGTTGTAAAAGGACGTGCAGGATCTCCCTATGCGGTAAAAGATTATTACAATGTAAATCCAGATTTGGCAGAAAATGTTGAAAATAGGTTGGAAGAATTTCAAGCCTTGATTGAACGAACTCATCAAGCTAGCTTGAAGGTGATTATTGATATTGTGCCCAATCATGTAGCACGAAATTATATAAGTTTATCAAAACCAAAAGGAGTTAAAGATTTCGGAGAAGAAGATGACAATTCGGTGGTTTATCATGTAAACAATAACTTCTATTACAATCCGAACGAAAGTTTTAAAGTACCAATATGGAAACATGGTTACTCGCCTTTGGGAGATGAAAAGCACCCATTAGAAGACGGGAAATTTTTAGAAAAGCCCTCTAAATGGACAGGAAATGGATCAAGAAAGTCTCAACCTGACATGAACGATTGGTATGAAACGGTAAAGGTAAATTACGGAATTACTCCTGACGGTCAAAAAGATTTTGATGAGCTTCCAGCAGGCTTTGAAAATGAAGATTATAAAAAGCATTTCGAATTTTGGCAAGATAAAGTAGTTCCTAATTCATGGATTAAGTTTAGAGATATTGCTTTGTATTGGATAGAAAAAGGTGTGGATGGGTTTCGTTACGATATGGCAGAAATGGTTCCAGTTGAATTTTGGAGTTTTATGAACTCAGCTATAAAAATGAAAAACCCCGATGCTTTTCTATTGGCCGAAGTTTACAATCCTACATTGTATAGAGATTATATAAAAAAGGGAAAAATGGATTATCTGTATGATAAAGTACAGTTGTATGATACCATAAAAAGCATCATGCAGGGTAAAGGCAAAACCAAGCACATCCCTCCAATTTTAGATGATTTAAAAGATATAGAACACCATATGCTTCATTTTCTTGAGAATCATGACGAACAACGTATTGCAAGTCCGGATTTTGCAGGAAATGCTAGAAAAGGCAAGCCTGCTATGGTTGTTTCTGCAACATCAACAACGGCTCCTACAATGATTTATTTCGGACAGGAAGTAGGCGAAGATGGATCAGAACATGCAGGATTTGGATCACCAACCAGAACGTCAATATTTGATTATATTGGTGTTCCCGCGCATCAGCGTTGGTTAAATAATAAAAAATTTGATGGTGGTCAACTGACTTCAGATGAAAATGAATTAAGAGATTTTTATAAGCGGTTGTTAAACTTCACCTTAAACAGTTCTGCTCTAACAGGATATTATCAAGACATACACATACATAACATTCAAAATACCGAATGGTATAATAACAAAGTGCTGTCTTTTGTACGTTGGAGTCATAATGAAAAATTAATAATTATTTCAAATTTTAATGCAAAAAACACGTACGGATTTGAGTTAAGTATTCCTCAAAATATTATAGAGAAATGGGATTTAAAAAATGGTGATTATACTGTTGTTGATCAATTATATAAAAGCTATACTTCGAAATTAAAAGTTAGCGGTAATAAAGCAGAAGTTAGGGTGGATATTAAACCATTGGAGTCGTTTATTTTGAAATTGAATTAATAAATAAGTCTAACTTATTTTTAAACCCTTAAAGTTGTAAAAAATAGAAACATCATGAAGTATTATTTAATCCTCTTTGCTTTTTTAGTTTTTTTTAATTGCGATAACAAAAAAACAGTAGCCCAAGAAAAACCAGAAGCGCCTTTTGTATGGGAAGGTGCCAATATCTATTTTTTACTTACCGATAGGTTTAATAATGGCGACACCTCTAACGATGTTAATTTTGATAGATCACTGGAAACAGGAAAACTTCGTGGATTTAAAGGTGGCGATATTAAAGGTGTTACACAAAAAATAAACGAGGACTATTTTTCCGATTTAGGAATAAATGCTATTTGGATGACTCCGATTGTGGAGCAAATTCATGGTGGAACAGATGAAGGCACTGGTTTAAGTTATGGGTTTCACGGTTATTGGGCTAGCGATTGGACCACCTTAGATCCTAATTTTGGAACCAAAGCAGACTTGCACGAATTGATTGAAGCTGCACACAAAAAAGGCATTCGTGTTTTATTAGATGCGGTTATAAATCACACAGGGCCAGTAACAGTAAAAGACCCAGTATGGCCATCAAGCTGGGTTAGAACAGAACCGCAATGCGATTATCAATCTTACGAGAATACTATTACTTGTACTTTGGTTAAAAACTTACCAGATATTAAAACAGAGAGTAACGAGCCTGTAGAATTGCCAGAACAACTTGTAGAAAAGTGGAAAGCAGAAGGCAGATATGATAAGGAGGTTGAAGAGTTAAATGCTTTTTTTGAACGAACAGGACACCCAAGAGCTCCGAGATTTTACATTATGAAATGGCTTACCGATTACATAACAGAATTTGGGATTGATGGTTATCGAGTGGATACCGTAAAGCATGTTGAAGAATATGTTTGGCAAGAATTTAAAGACGAGTGTGATTATGCCTTTGAAAAGTTTAAACAGAATAATCCAGATAAAGTTCTTGATAATAATAATTTTTATTTAGTTGGCGAAGTTTATAATTATGGAATTTCGGCTGCAAAAGCGTTTGACTTTGGCGATAAAAAAGTCAACTATTTTGACGATGCTTTTAACGGTTTAATCAATTTTGAGTTAAAATGGAATGCGTCTCAAATATCAACTGAGGCTATGTTTAAAAAATATTCTGATATTTTAAATTCAGAATTAAAAGGCTATAGCGTTTTGAATTATTTAAGTTCTCATGACGACGGACAGCCTTTTGATGCAAACAGAGAAAAGCCATTTGAAACTGCAACGAAATTATTGTTATGTCCTGGTGCTTCTCAGGTGTATTATGGTGATGAATCTGCACGCTCCTTGGTTGTAGAAGGCACTGTTGGAGATGCTACTTTGCGTTCTTTCATGAATTGGGAGGCTATTGATAATAATCCGGAAACACAACACATATTATTACATTGGCAAAAACTAGGGAAGTTTAGGGCGAACCATCCTGCCATTGGAGCTGGTATGCACCAAATGATTACGGAAGAACCCTATGTTTTTTATAGAAGCTTTTCAAAAGATAACTTTAATGACTTAGTGGTTGTAGGTTTAGATTTACCTTTAGGCCAAAAGGTTATTAATGTTTCTAGAATATTCAATGATGGAGATATGTTACTAGATAACTATTCTAATAAGTCTCAGAAAGTAAAGGATGGCAAAATTATTATAGATTCAAAATTCAATATTGTTCTTCTGGAAAAGCTTTAAAATGATACGTTATTGGAGTAACAAAAATGCTGTTAGGTAGTCTCTTAGATATCGACTAAGTCATTAATTTGTAACTTTGTATTATAAGCATGTTATTCAATGGATATCAACGACAATATTAATTCGCCTTTTAAATTAAAAATTAGTTTTAGTAAGTTGCTAGAGCACTATGAAACTTTGGCTAAAAGCAAAGACGAATTTGTAGTTGCTAATGCTTCTCGCATTTTAAAAATTGCTAAAAACCACCCAGAGTTACGTGAGGGTTTTAGCGATTTATCTATGCTGAAAAGTAAAGAAAACGAAATTAAAGCTGTCTTGCGCGATACCTTTAATCCTATTTTAACTCATAACGAGATTAAAACAGCATCAGTACCTCTTCATAATTTGGTATTTAATGCTTCAGAACGTTTTAAGAATATAATAAAAACGGCAGGGAAAGATTTTGAACTTCAAATAAAAAACATGCCAGAAGATGATACCTACATTTTTGCATGTGCTATTATTTTAAATTTCTGTTACGGTTACGATTTAAATTTTAAAAGACCCTTTTATTACGAAATTCCGGATGCAAATGGAGTCATCCGTTATTATAAAATTCTTTATAATGCAGACTTTTGCGAAATCACTCCCACTGAAAATGCAAAAAAAATTACTGAAGCAGATTACAATGAATTGTTGGATAATTTTGAAAACATAGCGCTTTGGAAAGAGAAATTTCCACCTAACAGTTATACATTTAAAGGCTTCGTAATATCTAATATGTTTGATGTTACCGACGATCAATCCATTTCCAATATAAAATCAAGTCTTATTGGTGAAGAAAAGCGAAAAGACGAAAGCTTTATGAATGAGTTTCATAAAATCTTTTCTTCATTATTAGGTATTAAAAACATTAAAGTTGGTTTTTCAATTTATGACGAAGAAACGGATACGTTTCAGCATGTTCATGGCGTGGGAATGAATAGTTATTTACTCGGAGATTTAGAAAGTAACAGTTGTGTTGATGCTTTGTGTAGTTGGTCTTATAACAGATTATTAAAAGAAAATAAATACTTTTCGGTGTCAGATGTTGATGCCATGTATAAAAAATCCAAAGGACGTGCACCTCATATCTTAAGTTTATACAATCAACAGATTAAAAGTGCCATTTTTGCACCCATTGCTAATGACGATGGTTTAATGGGGATTCTAGAAATTGTATCCGATAAACCAAGGGTTTTAAACAGTATTAATGCCAACAAACTGGTTGATGTGATGCCATTCATCGTTTCAGCGGTAGAACGTTCTAAAAATGAAGAAGAAAATTTAATTGAGGCCATTATTCAGCAAGAATGCACCTCTATTCACCCTAGTGTGAAATGGCGATTTATAATGGAAGCCAGAAACTTCATTAAAGATGAACTTAACGGTCTAGAACCAAATTTTAAAAAGATAGCTTTTGATAATATTTATCCTCTTTATGGGCAAATGGATATTAAAGGATCTTCAGAAGCGAGAAATACGGCTACGCAACAAGATTTATCATTACAACTCAAAGCTGTAAAAGATATTATTGAAGGTGTTCTAAAAGAAGAACCGCTTCCTATTTACGAGCAGTATATTTATCAAATTAATAATTACCTGGAAGGTATAAAATCGAATTTTCAGGTAGATAGTGAGCAGCAAATCTCGTCATTTTTAAAAGATGACATAGAACCCGTTTTAGAGCATTTGCAAGTCAATGATAAATGGAAAGAACAAATACAACAATATCGCGAAAGTATAGATGATAGCTTGAATGTGCTTTATAAACATAGAAAGGCTTATGATGAAACCATCGCAAAAATAAATTCTGAAATGGCTTTCTTGTTAGATAAAAAGCAAGAAGAAGCACAAGCTATGTATCCACATTATTTTGAACGTTTTAAAACTGATGGCGTGGAGCATAATATGTACATTGGTGAATCTATTACAAGGGAAGATAGCTTCAATCCTATTTACCTGTATAATTTGCGTTTATGGCAATTGCAAGTGATGTGCGAAATGGAAAATAATTATTACCAGATGAAATCTGATTTTCCAGTAGCTCTTGATGTGGCCTCTATGATCTTAGTGTTTAGTCAGCCTTTATCCATTAGTTTTAGAATGGACGAAAAACAATTTGATGTAGATGGAACTTACAATGCACGATACGAAATTGTAAAGAAGCGTGTAGATAAAGCCTTTATTAAAGGGACTAATGAGCGTGTTACCCAAAAAGGTAAAATAAGTATTGTATACTCGCAAAAACAAGACGAAATAGAATACCTAAGATATATTAAATTCTTGCAGTCTAAACACTATTTAGATGACGATGTTGAAATTGTTGAGCTTCAAGATCTACAAGCGGTAACAGGCTTAAAAGCCATTCGTGTAAGTGTACTTTATCATAAAAATGAAGATGATAAAGCATTTTATACCTACCAAGATTTAATGAAAGAAATAGAATCTTAAGAGATTACAATATCATGTTCCTTACTAGTTTGTTCAATGTTATTTTGAATGCTGGAATTAGGGAGAGCTTCATCAGGTAAAACATCCTCCAATTTAGCACCATTTATTTTTAAAGCAACTCCAAAAGAAATTACAGAAACGATCATACCTATCATAAAAATAGTGTAAGTAACTCTAAGAATTCTATACTTGCGCTCCAACACTTTTCCTAAAAAATATAAATCTTTTGTTAAAGAGGTGTAAACGTAGTTTTTGTCTTTTAAAAGCTCACTTACAGCCCATTCATATTCTTTTAGTTCCATTTTATGGAAGTTACCAAAAAACGTAAGGTTTACATCTTTGTTGGCAACATCTTCTTTTGTAAACTCGCCTCTTGTAATATTTGGTCTGGTAGCAATAATGGATAAAACCATTGAGATAACACAGGACAAGGTAAAAATGGCTGTTGGGTATACCAAATAAGCATTGGTATCTAGTTTAGAAATTAAATTTGCTAATACAAGAGAAATAATAATGGCATTAACCGAGAGTAAAATATTAGCTTTTGTATCTGCAATATCACTAAGTTTAATATGGTTCCTCAAAGCTACCCTATAAAAAGTTTGAATACCTCGTTCTGGGCTTTCATTTTTATACTGTGCTTTGTATTTGGCTTTAAGCTCTTCGGTGTTGAGTTTGCTTTTTCTTTTCTTTTTAGATTTCATGAGTTTCGAAAGGTTTTTTTCCTTTCGTGGTTGCCAGTTTTTTAAAGCATAATCTGTATAAAACTCATGTTGTTTAGTTAGTACTTTTATATTTTCATTTAGCCATTCAGAAGGCGAATAAGTTGCAATACCTTGCACTTCTAATTCTTTTCTTAAAAACTCACTAGCTTCTGCAAAATATTTCTTTCCAAAATGTGAGGCATCGGCATCCCTTATAATTTTGCCAAGTTCTGTTTTAGGCGAATCTTTAAACTTTGTTGCCATAATGCATTCGCTTACAGCCTCAATAACTTTATCGTCTGCTTCTTGTTCTTTTAAAAATTTTGTTGCAATTTTTACACTTTCCTCTTCGTGGTTTTCTCTTGATTTGGTATAGCCAGTATCATGTAAAAGCGCTGTTAATTCAAGAATTTCTGCGTCTTTTTTATTGATTTTTGTATTTTCTGTAATTTCTCTTACGCTTCGCAACACACGATCGGTGTGCGTATAGTTGTGATATATAAAAGTTTGATCTAATTCGTTTTTAAACAAATCGAACACAAATTTCTCAGCATTTTCTACCAATTTCGACATATAATCTTTTTTATTTTGAATTCACAAATTACGAAATTTAATAAAAGTATAGTAATATTTAGCATTCTATTATGTCGTAAGGTAAATACAAAAATATCGACTACCTTTATCTTGAAAAGCAGATAATAATTAATAAAAAAAGAAAGGATCCTATTATGCTAACTTGGAAAGAAGTTATCAACTTTTCCGTAAAAGGAAATCCAACTCCAGACCAACGTGTCGAGAAAACTGAATCCGAATGGAAGTCTCAATTAACTCCAGAACAATTTAGAATTACAAGACTAAAAGGAACAGAACGCCCCCATAGTGGTGCACTTTGCAGTATTCATGAAGCTGGAAAATACAATTGTGTGTGTTGTAACACGCCATTATTCGATTCTACAATAAAGTTTGAATCGGGAACAGGATGGCCTAGTTTCACACAACCTATTAAAGAGAATGCTATTAAATATGAGCGCGATACTGCTTTTGGGATGGTACGTGTTGAGGTGATGTGTAATACTTGTGATGCGCATTTAGGACATGTTTTTCCTGATGGACCCAAGCCAAGTGGTTTGCGATATTGTATCAATTCAGAATCTATGAAATTAGAACAGGAGTTTTCAAATGAGCAATAAAATTTTAAAAATGGCCACGGTTGGAGGTGGTTGCTTCTGGTGTACAGAAGCCGTATTTCAAGAAATAAAAGGTGTAGAAAAAGTAGTGTCTGGTTACTCTGGTGGTACTGTACCAGGGCATCCTACCTATCGTGAAATTTGTTCTGGATTAACAGGTCATGCTGAGGTGGTGCAAATTACTTTTGATCCTAATGTAATTTCTTATGAAGAAATTCTGGTTATTTTCATGACGACCCACGATCCTACAACATTAAATAGACAAGGGGCAGATAGAGGTACGCAATACCGTTCGGTAATTTTTTATCATGACGACACTCAAAAAGTAATAGCCGAAAATGTAGTTAAAGAAGTTGCCAAATATTATGAAGATGCTATTGTTACAGAAATAGCACCTTTAGATGTTTTCTATGAGGCGGAAAAGGAACATCAAGATTATTACAGGAATAATCAAAACCAAGGTTATTGCAGTTTTGTTATCACGCCCAAATTGGCGAAACTTAGAAAGTTACATGCAGATAAATTGAAATAATTAATAAGTGTTTCAAAAAACAAATTAAAAGAAAGGGACAATAATATGTCTAATCAAGTAGAGGATAAACAAGTGTATAAAGCACCAGAATTTGGAGTTAAAGAATGGATTGATGCTCATGGATTTACCACGCCAGCTATAAAGCTTTCGGATTTCAGAGGAAAATTTAAGGTGGTATATTGTTTTCAAAGTTGGTGCCCTGGTTGTCATAAAAAGGGATTTCCAGATTTACAAAAAATGGTGAAGACTCTAAAGGGCAATGAAAATGTCGCTTTTTTAGCGATTCAAACGGTTTTTGAAGGACATGAAGAAAATACTTTCGATAAAATTATAGAAACTCAAAAACAATATGATTTAAAAATACCTTTCGGACATGACGCTGGAGATGATGGTAAATCCATTTCTAATGTCATGAAAAACTATCAAACAGGCGGAACCCCTTGGTTTTTGTTTATAGATAAGCACGATAATGTGGTTTTTAGTGATTTTCATTTGAATCCAGATGCAGCTATCGAAGTGCTTAAAACTGTTTAAAACACTACAATGAAATTAAACATAAAAGATAAATTCAATAAAATTTTACCTGCAGATCCTGTTCTGGAAAACTCAAGAAGGCAGGTTGCAAATGCCTGTTTTTCATATGTAAATCCAAAACAGACTTCAAAACCGCAATTGATGCACGTGTCTCCAGAAATGTTGAAAAATTTGGGGATATCAGAAAAAGATGCTAAAAGCACAGACTTCTTAAACATTTTTACAGGCAATAAAGTTTTACAAAACACGAAACCTTATGCCATGTGCTATGGCGGACATCAATTTGGAAATTGGGCAGGACAATTAGGTGATGGTCGCGCCATAAATTTATGTGAAGTTGAACATGACTCTAAGAACTGGCAGTTACAATTAAAAGGTGCTGGCGAAACGCCATATTCAAGAACCGCTGATGGTTTAGCGGTATTACGTTCATCGATTAGAGAGTATTTGTGTAGCGAAGCTATGTTTCATTTGGGAGTGCCAACTACCAGAGCTTTGTCTTTAGCGCTTTCAGGGGATAATGTTATGAGAGATATCATGTACGATGGCAATCCAGCCTACGAAAAAGGTGCCATTGTATGTAGGGCAGCTGAATCTTTTTTGCGTTTTGGAAGTTATGAAATATTTGCGTCGAGACAGGATGAAGCAACGCTTAAGACATTAGTTGATTATACCATAAAACAGCATTTTTCGCATTTAGGTAAACCTTCAAAAGGTACTTATATTCAGTTTTTCAAGGAAGTCTCAGAACGTACTTTAAAAATGATAATTCATTGGCAACGGGTTGGTTTTGTTCATGGGGTTATGAACACAGATAATATGTCAATCTTAGGTTTAACTATAGATTACGGACCTTATGGTTGGTTAGAAGGCTACGATTATGGCTGGACACCAAATACTACTGATAGGCAGCACAAGCGCTACCGTTATGGCAATCAACCCAATATTGGTTTATGGAACTTATTGCAATTAGCAAATGCACTTTATCCATTAATTGATGAAGCTGAACCCTTAGAGGCCATTCTTAATCAATATAAAATCGATTTTGAATCGGGTTTACTTAGCATGATGCGTTCTAAACTAGGATTGCAAAATGAGCATGAGAATGATCAAAAAATGATTCAAGACCTTGAAGATATTTTGCACTTAACGGAAACGGATATGACCATTTTCTTTAGAAATTTAAGTAGTTTTAAAAAGGAAAATCCTTCAGAGGGCATAAAAATAATTAGGGATGCTTTTTACAAACCCGATGAAATTGTTGGAAACATTGAAACGCGTTGGGACGATTGGTTTAATCGGTATGCCGATAGATTGCGGCTAGAATCACTTTCAAATAATGAAAGACAGAAAGAAATGAATGAAGTTAATCCAAAATATGTGTTACGAAATTATATGGCACAATTGGCTATTGATTCAGCTGATAAAGCTGATTATGGCTTAATAGATGAACTATTTCAAATACTAAAAAAACCTTATGATGAGCAACCAGAATTTGAAAACTGGTTTGCTAAACGTCCTGAATGGGCGCGTCATAAAATTGGTTGTTCCATGCTATCTTGTAGTTCTTAAGATGAATTATGCTCAAAAAATAGCGTTTGGTGGTGGTTGTCATTGGTGTACAGAAGCAGTGTTTCAATCACTAAAGGGAGTTTTAAAGGTCGAACAAGGATTTGTAGCTTCAACTAAAAATAATAACAGTTTTTCAGAAGCTGTTATTGTGCATTTTGAAGATTCTAAAATAGCGCTTAAAACCCTTATTGAAATTCATTTGCATACACATAAAAGCACGTCAAATCACTCCATGAGAAGCAAATACAGGTCTGCTATTTATACCTTTTCAGAAGTGCAAAATAAAAAAGTACAATCTGAATTGGAATTATTTCAGTTTCAATTTCAACATCAATTAATTACTCAAATCTTGCCATTTAATGAGTTTAAAGCTTCTCGAAAACAAATTCAAAATTATTATTATAGCAATCCTAAAAAACCGTTTTGCGAAAGGTTTATCAATCCGAAGTTAGAATTATTACTTAATAAGTTTTCCGATTTTGCAGATCAAAACAAATTAAAACATATACAAGAGTCGCGATTGGTTAATTATTCAGAATAATAGCAAAATTCATTTAATCCAATCATCAAAAGCAATAGATTTATGGGAAAGAATATAACAAAATTGGGATTAGGGTTGGCCGCATTAGGTAGACCAGAATACATTAATATTAGGGAGGACGAATCTATTGATAAATCTGAAAAAGCTTTCAAGCAAAACACCTTTTCAGTATTAGATGAAGCTTACCAATTAGACGTTCGTTATTTTGATACGGCACCTTCATACGGAAAAGGAGAGGCGTTTTTACAAGAGTGGATAGATACAAGAAAGCATCAAGATGTTATTTTAGGAACAAAATGGGGTTATACTTATGTGGCGAACTGGGAACTAGGGTATGAAGGTAAACACGAAATAAAAGAACATTCTTTAAACAAACTGCTAGAGCAATGGGAGGTTTCAAAAAAGCTATTGCCAAATTTAAAATATTACCAAGTGCATTCTGCAACTTTTGATAGCGGTATTTTGGAAAATGAAGAAGTTTTAAATCAATTACATTTCATTAAAAAACAAACAGGTTTAAAAATTGGTATTACAACAAGTGGTGCAAATCAAAAAGATATTATTGAAGCAGCTTTAAAAATTCAGATTGAAAATGGGCCTTTATTCGATAGTTTTCAAGTTACCTATAATATTTTTGAGCAATCTACTTTTTCAATTTTAAAGACCATTTTGAATACTGGTAGATCGGTTATTATTAAGGAAGCTTTAGCCAATGGGCGCATTTTTCAAAATGAAAAATTTCAGCATTATTCTGAAACTTACAGAATTTTAGATCAACTTTCTAAAAAATATGGAGTAGGTGCCGATGCTATTGCGTTACGATTTGTAATGGATAATCTTCAACCAACTTTCGTACTCAGTGGTGCATCAAACCTCAATCAATTACAAGAAAACTTAAAAGCAAAGTCGTTTCATTTAACTAACCCTGAATTGAGTATCTTAGAATCGATGGTTGTATCGCCAGACAATTACTGGCAGGAGCGTAGTGCTTTATCATGGAACTAATATTAATTTGCTTACTTATATTTTAATCATTAATTTATCCAATAGTTTTAAAAAAGTGTTTGTTTAAGAATTGAACACAAAAAAAGATCTATGAAGTTTATAAGAATTGCGCTAATTTCTACAATTACTTTTCTATTTACAGCATGTGCAACTTATGCGCCACAATATGCCGATGAAAAACATAACGAAGTTCAGTTTCCCGATAAAGAAATTGATAAGCGGTTTTATTTGGTTGGAGACGCAGGTTTATCTCCCCAAGATGGCATGTCTCATGCCTTAGCAGCTTTTAATAAGCACCTTGAAGGTAAAAAAACCAAAGGCGATTATACTATTTTTCTTGGTGATAATATTTATCCTGATGGTTTGCCATCTAAAAATTCTAAAAAAAGAGCCAGTGCAGAAAATGCATTGAATGCGCAAGCAAAAGCGATAGCTGGGTTTAAAGGTAAAACCGTATTTATTCCTGGAAATCATGATTGGTACGCGAACGGACTAAAAGGACTAAAACGCGAAGAAAAATATATTGAAGATTTAGTTGGTAAAAATACCTTTCAGCCTGAAAATGGTTGTCCGTTAGAAAGTATTGATGTTAGTGAAACCATCCAATTAATTATTATTGACACTCAGTGGTATTTAGAAAATTGGAATTTGCACCCCACAATTAATGACGAATGCGAAATAAAAACTAGAGAACGGTTTTTTCTAGAAATTGAAGGTGAATTAAAAAAAGCTCAGAATAAAACAACTGTATTTGCAATGCATCATCCTATGTTTACAAATGGTTCTCATGGAGGTAAATATGCACTAAAAAAACATCTTTATCCTTTTCAACAAAAAATTCCGCTTCCTGGTATAGCATCTTTTATTACTCAGTTAAGAACGCAAGGAGGCGTTTCTATTCAAGACCGTTATAACGAGCGTTACCATGAGTTAATGAGTCGTTTAGAAACGATGACTTTAAATGCCGAAAATGTAGTTTTCGTATCTGGTCATGAACATACGCTTCAGTATATTGAGCAAAGAGGATTAAAACAAATTGTATCGGGTTCTGGAGCTAAAGAATCTTTTGCGGAACTTGGTACTAGCGGATTATTTTCTACTGGAAAACAAGGGTTTGCTGAACTCACTATTTTCAAAGATGGAAGTAATTGGGTACGGTACTATGTTGCCGAAAATGAACACCCAAAATTAGCGTTTACTAAAGAAGTATTTCCACCGAGAAGAACATACGATTTATCACATTTACCTGAATCATTTCCACAGGAGGTGGAAGTATCCATCTATTCAAAGGACGAAACCGATGTCTCTGGATTTTTTGAATCGGTTTGGGGTAGCCATTATCGCGATATTTATGGGACAAAAATAAAGGCAAAAGTAGCGACGCTAGATACACTTTACGGAGGCTTGGAAGTAGTTAGAAAAGGCGGAGGTCACCAAACCAGATCGTTACGTTTAAAGACTAAAGATGGTAGAGAATTAAATATGCGTGCTCTAAAAAAGAGTGCGACACAATATTTGCAAACGGTATTGTTTAAAGATACTTATGTACAAAATGAATTTGAAAAAACAGCCATAGAAGAATTGATTCTAGATTTTTATACGGCTGCACACCCATATGCGTTTGCTGTGGTTCCAGATTTATCAGATGCTGCAAAAATTTATCATACCAATCCTAAATTATATTTTATTCCGAAACATAAACACTTAGGGGAATATAATGAAGAGTATGGAGGTGAATTATATTTAATTGAAGAACGACCTGAAGAAAATTATACCGATGATAGAAACTTTGGGTATGCCGATGATATTGAAAGTACACACGACATTATCGAGAAAATTAGAGAAGATGAAAAACATAAAATTGACGAAAATGCTTTTGTAAGAGCAAGACTTTTTGATATGCTTATTGGCGATTGGGACAGACACCAAGACCAGTGGCGATGGGCGCAATTTAACATGGAGAATGGCGATAAATATTATAGACCTATTCCTAGAGATAGAGACCAAGTATTTTCAAATTTTGACGGTGCTTTACTCGATGTTATGAAAATTATTTCAGGCTCTACAAAACAACTTCAAGTTTATGATGAAAAGTTGGAAGATATAGAATGGATGAATGCCGCAGGTATAAAACTAGATCGCGTATTGGTGCAACAAGCTGATAAGGAAACTTGGTTAAAGCACGCCAAATTTCTTCAAGAAAATGTAACCGATGAGGTCATAGAAAAAGCATTCTCGAAAGTACCAATAGAAGTTCAAGATAAAACCCTCATTGATATTAAAGAAAAACTAAAAGGACGGAGAGGTAACTTGCAAGATATTGCTTTGCGTTATTATAATTATTTAAATGAATTGGTTGTTTTAACTGGAACCGATAAAGATGATTATATTGAAATTACACGAACAGGTGATAAAGAAACCAATATTAAAATATCAAGAATTATTGATGGTGAAAAAGGTGAAGTTATTGTCGATAAAACCTTCAATAAGGACATTACAAAGGAAATGTGGATTTATGGTTTAGATGATAAAGATATTTTTGAAGTTACAGGAAAAGCAAGTAATCCTATTTTTATAAGGCTCATTGGTGGGCAGGAAACCGATACTTATATTATAAAAAATGGAACTAAAATTAAGGTGTATGATCATGAGAGTAAGACAAATACAATTAAAGAAAACAAAGGTGCGCAGATTCGATTAACCGATGTTTATAAGCTTAATTTGTTTGATTTTAATAAGAATATAACAAAGTCGAGTGTGATTACGCCAGCAATAGGGTTTAATCCAGACGATGGTTTTTTATTGGGAGTGTCATTCTCTAAAACCACCAAAGGTTTTCAAAGAAATCCATTTTCGGTTCAACACAGATTTAAAGGTGGTTACTATTTTGCAACTTCCGGATTTTCATTACAATATGATAGTGAAATAGCTAACATAATGAACGATTGGAATTTGCATTTAGGTGGGCAATTTACTACTGAGAATTTTACAAATAACTTTTTCGGATACGGAAATGAAACCGTTAATAACGATGACGATTTAGATCTGGATTACAATCGTGTAAAAACAAGTATTTATGCGGTGAGAGCAGGCATAATTAAAAAAGGAAATTTTGGTAGCGATTATGGGTTTAGAACCATTCTTGAAGGTATTGAAATTGAAAATACTCCAGATAGATTTATTACCGATAATCATGTTCCTGCTTCTGAGACTGAATATTTCAAACGTCGCTATTTTGGTGGTTTAGAAGCGCAGTTTAATTATAAAAGCTTTGATGATAAAATTAACCCAAAACGTGGTATGACATTTATGTTACAAATTGGAGGGAAAACAGAATTTGAAGAAACTAAAAACACCTACGGATATATAAACTCCAATCTTGGTTTTTACAACGCTTTGACAAAAAATAAAAAGCTAGTTTTAAAAACAGATGTAAGAACACAAATTCGTATAGGCGATGAGTTACTATTTTATCAGGCTGCAAATATTGGTGGTAAAAACGGTTTGAGAGGATATAGAACCGAGCGATTTACAGGAAAAAATGCCTTTGTTAGTAGTGCTGATTTGCGCTATAGCTTTCCGTCATTCAAAACAAATACGTTGCCTTTGCAAATAGGAATTTTTGCCGGTGGCGATGTGGGAAGAGTATGGGTTGCTAACGATACATCAAAACTTTGGCATAACGATTACGGGGGCGGTTTCTGGATTACAGCAGCCGAAAGTTTATCAGGAACCTTTAACTTTTTCAATAGTAAAGAAGGATTAAGATTTTCGTTCGGTTTCGGACTTAACTTTTAATTCAATTTGAAAGTATACAAATTACCACCTTCGCTTTTGTCTTTTTCGTCGGTAATATAAACGGTAGTATTGTTTTTAAAGCAAATGCCTTCTTTTTGAGAATCGTGGTCAAACTTTTGTTCGTCTATGTTACCATCAAAGAAATTATCGCCTTTAAAATTTGATATTTTCCAGAGTTTATCATGATTTAAAAGCACAATAATTTCACCATTATCGCTAATATCCGCCGAGGTTATTTTATGATGTTTTCCATCTAAATTAAAGTTTTCAACTAAAATAGCGGTATGTTTTCCAATCTTATTGGGCACTTTTAGTAATATGCTAGATTTGTTTTCTTTACTAAAAATGTAGAAGAAATTATTGTAGAGAAAAAATGCTTCAAAGTCTTCCGAATTAACCTTTTTTGGTAAGGTGAAATTAATACGTTCGGCAGTTGTTTTGTCATTTTTAAGATCAGAAACTTTATAAATGGTAAAATCATCACGATTTTTACTGTTATTGCCAAAATCTCCTATATACAAATTACCTTCATTATCAGAAGTTAAATCTTCCCAATCAATATTACTTGAATTACTAATGTCAATATCTTTTATCAGTTTTCCTTTTGTGTTGAATCCGTAAATATTGTTTTTATTTCCAGCATCTTCTATCGTCCAGAGCAAATTTGACCCAGAAACCTTTTCCACAGCCGAAGCTTCTTCTAAGCTATTTGGTAAATCGGCAATAACATCAAGTTTACCAGTGTGGCAAGCGGTGAACAGAACAGTTATAATGATTAAATTTCGAAAATAATACATAGCTTTCTTTAATTTATTTCAAAATTACAATTTAGAAGTTTTAAATTATAGGCTAAAATCATAAACTATTTATAAAAGATGCATGAAAACCCTAATATATTTAATAGTTTTATCCTGAAATTGAAAAGTAAAATATGACAACAGTTGATGATTTGTTAAATCTACTGGTTTTAGATAAAATAAGTGACACCGAATTCAATGGTGAAAGTAAAGCCATTGGAAGCCCAATTGTGTTTGGCGGTCAGGTTTTAGCTCAAGCAATAAATGCGGCGAGTAGGACCATTACTAACAAAAGAGTATTACATTCAATGCATGCTTATTTTTTAGAAGCAGGCAATTTAGAGTTGCCAATAACTTATAATGTGAGTTTGGTTAGAGATGGAGGGAGCTTTTCAGTAAGACGAGTAACAGCGCATCAAAAGGATTCAACAATTTTTATTTTATCGGCTTCATTTCATAAAAAAGAGGAAGGTTATAATCATCAAGTAACAATGAATTCTGATATAAAACAACCTGAAGAGTTGTTAAGTTGGACTGAGATGCGGGAAGAGTTTGGAGATGCTTTACCAAAAGGTTTAAAGTCGTTTTTAGAAATTAAGCGTCCAATTGAATTTAAACCTACGGCTTTTGCAAACCCTTTAGACCCGAAAAATTTGCCACCAAAACACCATGTTTGGTTTAAACTTAAAGGTGATATAAATGGTTTAGATTTAAATACAAAACAACAAATTTTAACGTATATTTCAGATTATAATATATTGACATCTACTCTAAACCCACACGCAAGTAAAGCACATTGGGGTAATACACAAACCGCAAGTTTGGATCACTCCATGTGGTATTTTAGAGATTTTGATTTTTCCGATTGGTTATTGTATGCCACGGAGTCACCCAGTGCTTCGGGGGGAAGAGGTTTTGCTCGAGGCAATATTTTTACACGAAACGGTGAGTTGGTTGCAACCGTTGCTCAAGAGGGTTTAATACGTCCCATAAAAAAATAAAAGACATGTTAAAAATAGGACATAGAGGTGCTAAAGGGCACGCAGCAGAAAACACATTGGCTTCTATTGAAAAGGCTTTGAAGTTAGGTGTTGATGGTATTGAAATAGATGTACACAGATGTGCTTCGGGCGAGTTAGTCGTTTTTCATGATTTTACAGTCGATAGAATGACTAATGGTAGTGGAGAAGTGTCTAAATTAACTTATAAAGAGCTTAAAAAATTTAAAACAAGAGGGAATTTTGAAATTCCAACTTTATCTCAAGCTTTAACTTTAATAAATAACAAATGCCTCTTAAATATTGAACTCAAAGGACTCGATACGGCAAAAGAAGCAGCCAGAATAGTGGCGTTTTTTGTAGATAAAAAAGGATGGGATTATCAAAACATTGTCATCTCAAGTTTTCACGAAGATTTGTTAGAAACCGTATTTAAGATTAATGATAAAATTCCATTAGGAGTACTAACAGATATTAATGTAAATAGAGCAGTTACTTTTGCTAAAACCATAAATGCGAAATCAATACATATAGATTATACGATGTTAACTGCAGAGATTGTTGAAGATTTAAAACAAAACTTCAAGGTTTATGCATATACCGTAAATAACTTAAATCCCATCGCACGAATTAAATCTTATGGAGTTGATGGTATTATTTCTGATTACCCCGACAGATTATGATTCAAAAGGATGTTGTGATAATTGGCGGAGGTGCAGCAGGCTTTTTTGCAGCAATAAACATATCAGAACAAAAACCAAATTTAAAAGTTACATTATTAGAACGCGGAAAAGAAGGATTAGCCAAGGTTAAGGTTTCTGGTGGCGGACGCTGTAATGTTACACATGCCGAATTTATTCCTCAAGATTTAATACAGAATTATCCTCGTGGTGAAAAAGAATTATTGGGACCTTTTCATCAATTTATGACGGGAGATACTATTGAGTGGTTCGCTAACAGAGGTGTTGAATTAAAGATTGAAGATGATGGCAGAATGTTTCCAGTTTCTAATTCATCGCAAACTATAATAGATTGTTTTTTAAACGAAGCCGATAAATATGGAGTAGAAGTGTTATATAATCATGCTGTAAAAAACATTGAAAGAACAAAAGACGCTTTTAAAATTGAAACTTCTCAAGGTGAATTTTTAGCAGAAAAAATTTTAGTTGCTACAGGGAGTAATCCTAAAATCTGGAACCTTTTAGAGCGTTTAGGGCACTCCATTGCTCAACCTGTACCTTCGTTATTTACATTCAATATTATAGATGAACGCATCAATGATATTCCGGGTGTAGTGGCTAAAAATGTAGAAGTAAAAGTATTAGGAACAAATTTATGGAGTGAAGGACCATTATTAATTACGCATTGGGGATTAAGTGCGCCATCAATTCTAAAACTATCAGCTTTTGGTGCGTTAGAATTGGCTGAAAGAAACTATAAATTTGAAATTGAAATCAATTTTATAAAAATGACTTTTAAAGATTGTTTAGATACATTAAAAGCACTGAAACAAGATTTAGCTAAAAAAACAGTATTCAAATCGACACAGTACGATATTCCGAAACGATTGTGGCATAAATTGGTGTTAGCCTCAAATATGACTATGGAAACACGTTGGGCAGATTTAAATAAATTACAATTAGAAACGTTAGCGAGCCAGTTAACACAAGCGGTATTTCAAGTAGATGGAAAAAGTACATTTAAAGAAGAGTTTGTAACTGCAGGTGGTGTAAATCTTAAAGAAATCAATTTTAAAACCTTTGAAAGCAGAATTGTAAAACATCTTTATTTTGCTGGTGAAGTTTTAAATATTGATGCGGTTACGGGTGGTTTTAACTTTCAAAATGCTTGGACTGGGGCTTACATTGCAGCAAAGTCTATTCTAAATTCAGAATAAATATGAAATATGTCATAGCTATTTTGTTACTTTCAAACGTTATGTGGTCTCAAAACTTGGAACCTCATCAATGGAAGGACCGCGTTATTGTTATTAATGCTGCAGAAAATTTTCGAGAGTTAGCAGATTCACAATATGAGCTTTTTAAAGTTGAACAGCAAAAACTTTTAGACAGGAAAATTGTCCTTTATAAATGTGTAGCAAATACCTGTGTGTTTTATAATTGGAAACAAAAACCGAAAAAGTTTCAAATTAATAATTCAATACGTGATTATAGTTGTGTTTTAATTGGGTTGGATGGATTTCAAAAATATAAATCCAATAAAATAGAGAATGTTAGTGTGTTTTTAGATTTAATTGATACCATGCCAATAAGACGTCAAGAACTCGAAAATCGCAGAAAGAAAAATGACTAAGTTTATTGCACTACTTCGTGGTATTAATGTTAGCGGACAAAAGAAAATTCCAATGGTGGAGCTTCGTGAGTTACTTGCTAAAATGGGTCTTTCAAATGTTCAAACTTACATTCAAAGTGGTAACGTAATTTTTCAGTCATCAGAATCAAATAAAGCAAAATTAGCGTTGCAAATGCATAATGCAATAAAAGCCCATTTTGGTTTTGAAGTGCCAGTTCTGGTATTAAAATCGAAAGAATTAAAAGCGATTTTTGATGCATGCCCATTCCCGGAAGATCAGAAAACAAATAGTTATTTTATGATGTTGTATGAAGTGCCGGATAAGATATTAGTCGAAGAAGTCTCAAATTTATCATATTCCAATGAAACATTTCATATCAAGGATACGTGTATTTATTTTTATTCTGCTATCGGCTACGGGAAATCAAAATTTAGCAATAATTTTTTCGAACGGAAATTAAAAGTTACTGCTACTGCAAGAAATTATAAAACCATGGTAAAGTTAGTGAAACACGATTTTTAGAAGTTTGAGAAACAGACGCACTAATAATCGATAGTTGAACTAATCCCGCTTTTTTAAGCGGGATCCAAGTTAGAAAACAGTTTAATTCAACTTGCTTTTAGTCATTTCATGAATGACTACACTATGGTTGTCTTTTATTATCTTTGTCAGCTGATAATTAGTTTATGATAGAAGAAAGCTTCATCCCAAAAAAATATTCAAATTCAGTTGAAAACGGAAGTTTTACTTGGTCGTCTCCTAGTAATATTGCTTTAGTTAAATATTGGGGCAAAAAGGAACATCAAATACCAGAAAATCCATCTATAAGTTTTACGCTTAACAATTGTAAAACGATTACTACAGTGGGTTTTTCGAAGAAAGAGAATCATGATAGTTACTCTTTTGAAGTGTTTTTAGATGATGAAAAAAAAGACGATTTCAAACCTAAAATTGAAACATTTTTTAAACGTGTTGAAGTATATTTACCCTTTCTGAAAGCTTATCATTTCAAAATTGAAACATCAAACACATTTCCTCATAGTTCTGGTATTGCTTCTTCGGCATCAGGAATGAGCGCTTTGGCATTGTGTCTAATGAGTATTGAAAAGTTAATAATTGAGTCTGATGAGGCCATGAGCGCAGAAGAAAGTGCTCTAAGTAATGAACATTTCATTCAAAAGGCATCGTTCTTAGCGAGGTTAGGTTCAGGAAGTGCGTGTAGAAGTTTAGAAGGCGATTTGGTGGTATGGGGAAAACATGAAGCGATTTCAGGAAGTTCAGATTTATTTGGTGTTAAGTACCCAAATGAAGTTCACAGTCATTTCAAAAATTATCAAGACACTATTTTATTAGTAGATAAAGGAGAAAAACAAGTTAGCAGCACTGTAGGTCATAATTTAATGCACGGACATCCTTTTGCGCAACAGCGATTTAAACAAGCTAATACCAATCTAACGAACATGGTAACTATTTTAAAAGATGGTGATTTAGATGCCTTTATTGCACTCGTTGAAAGTGAAGCCTTAACTCTGCATGCGATGATGATGACGAGTATGCCATATTTTATTTTAATGAAACCAAATACTCTAGAAATTATTAATAAAATATGGAGTTACAGAAAACGTATAGGCTCTAAAGTTAGCTTTACACTAGATGCCGGTGCAAATGTACATGTACTATATCCTGAGTCTGAAGCTACTTCAGTATTAGAATTCATTCAGAATGAATTAGTTGCATATTGTCAAAATGGACAGTATATTTGCGACGTTATTGGTTTGGGAGCTAGTAAATTATAAGAATTATTTATTTTTTGTTTTAAAAAAAACTATATTTGTTAAACAAATCACTCCAGCTAAAATAGCTATTTATGAAAGGACCTCTTTTTTACTCGAAAATTCTACTCTTTGGAGAGTACGGAATTATCAAAGATTCCAAAGGTTTATCCATCCCTTATAGTTTCTATAATGGCGCTTTAAAAAAGGATGAAAATCCATCTGAAGCTGCTTTGAAATCTAATCAAAGTCTAAAGCAATTCGCTAACCACATTCAAAGTATAGACGATAGTATAGTTCGTTTTGATATCGATAGATTAATTGAAGATGTTAATTCTGGAATGTATTTCGATTCTTCAATTCCTCAAGGCTACGGTGTAGGAAGCAGTGGTGCCTTAGTTGCAGCTATTTATGATAAATATGCTTTCGATAAAATTACCGTTCTAGAAAATTTAACCAGAGAAAAACTGTTAAAACTAAAATCTATTTTTTCTGCAATGGAATCTTTTTTCCATGGAAAATCTTCAGGTTTAGACCCTTTAAATAGTTATTTAAGTATTCCAATTCTTATCAATTCACAAGATAATATTGAAGCTACAGGTATTCCTGCGCAACAAAGCGAAGGTAAAGGCGCTGTCTTTTTAATTGATAGTGGTATTATCGGAGAAACTGCACCAATGGTTAGCTTGTTTATGGAAAACATGAAGCAAGAAGGTTTCAGAAGCATGCTTAAAAATCAATTTATTAAACATACCGATGCCTGTGTTGACGATTTTCTTAATGGTAATATAAAATCGTTGTTCAGAAACACAAAACAACTTTCAAAAGTTGTACTTAATCATTTCAAGCCTATGATTCCTCAGCAATTTCATGAGCTATGGAAAAAAGGAATTGATACAAACGATTACTATTTAAAGCTATGTGGCTCTGGCGGCGGCGGATATATCTTAGGCTTTACAGAAGATATTCAGAAGGCCAAAAAAGCACTATCAGAATATAAATTAGAAGTGGTTTATAACTTCTAAACTTTCCAAATTGTTACTCTAAGCGCAGTCGAAGAGTCTAAAAAAAGACTTATGCTATCTCGTAAACAGAAACATATTCTACTTAAATTTTTTAGTATGTTTTCTGTAGTTCGCGGTTATAACATTTTAGTTGTAGTTATCGCTCAATACCTCACATCTATTTACATTCTGGCGCACGATAAACCTTTAAAAGAAGTCGTTTTCGATATTAATTTACTAGTCTTAGTTTTAGCATCGGCGGCAACTATTGCTGGAGGTTACATTATAAATAGTTTTTATGATTCAGAGAAAGATTTAATAAACCGCCCCGTAAAATCAAGATTAGATAGGTTGGTGAGTCAAAACACCAAACTCTCATTTTATTTCGTTCTCAATTTTATAGCCGCAGTAATGGCCAGTTATGTGTCTTTCAAAGCAGTAATATTCTTTTCCTTATACATTTTTGGTATTTGGTTGTACTCGCATAAACTCAAGCGACTGCCGTTTATTGGTAATCTCACTTCTGCTATTCTTACTATTACACCGTTCTTTGCTATTTTTATGTATTACAAAAATTTCGAAACCGTCATTTTTGTCCATGCTATTTTCTTGTTTTTAATGATTTCAATGCGCGAACTCACCAAAGACCTCGAAAATATAAAAGGCGATATTGCACAAAACTATATAACCATTCCAGTAGCGTATGGAGAAAAAACATCCAAAGTCATGCTAACCATTTTAGCGCTATTAACACTGGTGCCAGCTTACTTGTTACTTTTTAAATTTCAGGTAGGTTACATGTATTTTTTCTTCTACTTAAGTATATTTCTGCTCATTATATTTTTGTTTTTACTTTGGAGGTCTAAAACCAAAATACAGTATTTAATACTTCACAACATCCTAAAATTTATCATTCTTGCAGGTGTATTCAGCATTCTTTTAATCGATGTAAGTGTTATACTAAACCGCATTTAAATTTTGGCCGCCTGCCTGCCGGCAGGCAGGTTACCACAAAGGTCGCGCTTTGCGTTGCAAGTCCTCGTTCGTGCCTCACTGTGGGCTTTCCACTACAATCGCTAACGTTATAGCAACAAATCGATAAGCTTTAAATAAAGATTCATAATTTTTAAGTATATCTTTGCAAAAAATTATAAGTAATGAACAGACATCAAGGGAGTAAAGGAAAAGGAAAGCCATCAGGACGAGGAGGAGGTAACAAACGTTTTACAAGTTATGCTCGCGGAAATGCACCCATTAAAAAAGGACCATCATCACCTAAAAAGGCGAGTAATCCTGATGAAATAAGGCTAAATAAATATGTAGCCAACTCGGGTATGTGTTCACGTCGTGAAGCAGATGTGCATATTGCTACAGGTTTAGTTTCTGTAAACGGAAAAATTATAACAGAAATGGGCTATAAAGTAAAACCAGGAGATGAGGTGCGTTATGATGGTGCCAGAATAAACCCAGAAAAAAAAGCTTATGTATTGCTTAATAAACCTAAAGGATTTGCAACAACTACTAGCGAAGGTAAAGGTAGAACAGTAATGGATTTAGTTGCCAACGCTACATCTTCTAAAATAAAGCCTATTGGTCGTTTAGGACGAAACTCAAAGGGGTTGTTGTTATTTACAAACGACGATGCTGTAGTTAAGAAATTCACGAACTCTAAACACGGGGTGGCGCGTTTATTTCATATCGAACTCGATAAAAATTTAAAACTAGAAGATTTAAAAAAGATTCAAAACGGATTTAAAGTAGAAGGTAAACTTATTGAAGTTGAAGAAATAAGTTATATAGATGGTGCTTCAAAAAAAGAGATAGGACTAAAAATTAAAAATACAGGTAATACTATTATCCGAACTATTTTTGAATATTTTAAATATGATATTATAAGTTTAGACTGCGTAGCCATTGGGCACTTAACCAAAAAAGATATTCCTCGAGGGCACTGGAAACATTTAACAGTGCAAGAGTTGAATACTTTAAAAATGTTATAGTTAACAGTTTAATTCAGCTTTAAAATTTACATCAAAATCAGTGTGACTTACAAGAGGGTATTAATAAATACCCATGTAGTTATACTGATTTTCTTTTTCTATCGGTTCAGAAAATATCTTTAATTAAACACAACCAAAATAGCACACAAAAATTCGCTATAACTACCTGATAATCAATATAAAAAAACGAATAAAAAAAATGTAAAAAAAAAGGTAAAAAAACATTGTATATCAAAAAAACAATTATTTTTGCTGCACTATTAGCTGAACACATTGATACCTGTTTCTATGTTCGGGCTTTTGAAAATTAGGAAGTCATATTCAAAAGCAGCTTACAGATTAAGTGACCGAATTTTAAAGCTAACTTCCGTTTCACCCATATATGCTATACAGCATAAATACGCCTTTGTGCCTACAACTTGCCGAGAGTTTCAGATTTGATATTGTTATTTTTTTATTATTTTAACTAGTAGTTAATACACCTATCTCTATCTTTAACTTTTTAAATATACAATTTGAATACAAAATATATTGATTTAATAAATCAAACCTTCGATTTTCCACAGGAAGAATTTCAAGTAGCCAAAGGCGAATTGCAATTTCATAATATTGATTTGATGGCGCTTACCAGACAATACGGTGCACCATTAAAGTTTACCTATTTACCGCAAATCTCGAACAATATTAATAGGGCAAAAAGCTGGTTTGCAAATGCCATTGAAAAGCATAACTATAAAGGAAAGTACAACTATTGCTATTGCACTAAAAGTAGTCATTTTAAGCACGTATTAGATGAGGCTTTAAAAAACGATATACATATTGAAACCTCATCGGCGTTTGATATTGATATTGTTGAAAATTTAAAAGCAGAAGGAAAAATAAATGATAATACTTATGTTATCAGTAACGGTTTTAAGCGTGCACAATACATTACAAATATTGCTAGATTGATTAATGATGGGCATAAAAATGCTATTCCTATTATTGATAATTACGAAGAAATAGATTTGCTTTCGCAAGAAATAAAAGGCAAATTTAATGTGGGAATTAGAATAGCATCAGAGGAAGAGCCAAAATTTGAATTCTATACCTCGCGCTTAGGAATTGGGTATAAAAATATATTACCTTTTTATAAAAACCAGATTGCTAATAATAAGAAAGTTAACCTTAAAATGTTACACTTTTTTATTAATACAGGAATTCGTGATAATGCTTATTACTGGAATGAATTGCTTAAATGTTTAAAGGTCTATACGAGTCTTAAAAAAATCTGCCCAACCTTAGATAGCTTAAATATTGGCGGTGGTTTTCCTATAAAAAACTCGTTAGCTTTTGAATTTGATTACGAGTACATGATTGATGAAATCATTAATCAAATAAAATTAACTTGCGAGGAAGAAGATGTGGATGTGCCAAATATTTTTACAGAATTTGGAAGCTTTACTGTTGGTGAAAGTGGCGGCGCTATTTACGAGGTGTTATACCAAAAGCAACAGAATGACCGAGAGAAGTGGAATATGATTAATTCATCATTCATAACAACTTTACCCGACACATGGGCAATAAATAAGCGTTTTATTTTATTACCATTAAATAGGTGGCAAGATAGTTACGAACGCATTTTATTAGGCGGTTTAACCTGCGATAGCGACGATTATTATAACAGCGAACAGCATATGAATGCCATTTATATGCCAAAATACAATAAGGATAAGCCATTATATATAGGATTTTTCAATACAGGCGCGTATCAAGAAACTATTGGCGGCTATGGCGGGCTTCAACACTGTTTAATTCCGTCGCCTAAGCATATTCTAATTGATAGAGATGATGAAGGTAATTTAACTACCAAATTATTTAGCGAACAACAAAAGAGCGAAGATTTGCTAAACATATTAGGTTATAAACAAAGCACTACAAAAATCAATAATAAAAAAATCGAAAGTACTAAAAACACTGTAAAAATTTCTGAAAATGACAACTACTAAAGGACCAATTTCTCAATTTATAGAAAAGCATTATCTACATTTTAATGCTGCAGCATTAGTTGATGCTGCAAAAGGATATGAGGCTCAGTTAAACAATGGTGCTAAAATGCTAGTGTCTTTGGCAGGAGCCATGAGTACTGCAGAGTTAGGCAAAAGTTTTGCAGAAATGATTCGTCAAGATAAAGTACAAATCATTTCTTGTACTGGAGCTAATCTTGAAGAAGATATCATGAATTTAGTAGCACATTCACATTACAAACGTGTGCCTAATTATCGCGATTTAACACCTCAAGAAGAGTGGGATTTGTTGGAAAAAGGACTTAACCGTGTTACCGATACGTGTATTCCAGAAGAGGAAGCATTCCGTCGTTTACAACAACATATTTATGAAATCTGGAAAGATGCCGAGGCTAAAGGTGAACGCTACTTGCCTCATGAGTATATGTACAAAATGTTAATGTCTGGTGTTTTAGAGCAATACTACGAAATTGATGTAAAAGATTCATGGATGTATGCAGCAGCAGAAAAGAATTTACCTATTGTTTGCCCGGGTTGGGAAGATAGTACGATGGGGAATATTTTTGCAAGCTATGTATTAAAAGGCGAGTTAAAAGCAAGTACCATGAAATCTGGCATAGAATACATGACCTTTTTAGCAGATTGGTATACAGATAATTCAAAAAACGGTATTGGTTTCTTCCAAATTGGTGGCGGTATTGCGGGCGATTTCCCAATTTGTGTTGTGCCTATGTTATATCAAGATATGGAACGTACAGATACACCATTTTGGAGTTATTTTTGTCAAATATCAGATTCTACCACAAGTTATGGATCTTATTCTGGAGCTGTTCCAAATGAGAAAATTACATGGGGTAAGTTAGATATTAATACACCAAAATTCATTATAGAAAGTGATGCAACCATTGTTGCGCCTTTAATTTTTGCATACCTTTTAGGTCAGTAACCATGGATACACAAAATATAGACAATATCGAGCTTAAATATTTAACTCTTGATGATTATCAAGAATTAAAGGAAGCAACTCTAGAATCGTACGCAGGTGTACTTGATTCTTATTGGAAGAAAGGACATATTGAGCAACTCACTTCAATTTTTCCTGAAGGACAGGTAGTTATTAAAATAGACGGTGAAATTGCTGGTTGTGCATTATCCCTGATTGTTGATTATGATAAGATTGATGATAACCACACCTATGCTGATATTATTGCAGGTGAATCTTTCAAAAATCACGATCCAGATGGCGATGTCTTATATGGCATCGATGTTTTTATCAAACCAGAGTTTAGAGGCTTGCGTTTAGGAAGACGGTTGTACGATTATCGTAAAGAAATTTGCGAAAACCTAAACTTAAAAAGTATCATTTTTGGTGGCAGAATGCCAAATTATCATAAGCATAAAGAGTATTCGCCTAAAGATTATATTGAGAAGGTAAAGCGTAAAGAAATTCATGATCCTGTTTTGAATTTCCAGATTTCAAACGATTTCCATCCAGTAAGAATATTAAAAGGTTATTTAGAAGGCGATACAGCATCAAACGAATATGCAGTTTTGATGGAATGGGATAATATTTATTATACCAAACCCACTAAAAAAGCTGCCACAGTAAAAACTATAGTACGTTTGGGTTTAATCCAATGGCAAATGCGTAGCTATAATAGTTTGGATGATTTAATGCAACAATCTGAGTATTTTATAGATAGTTTAGCAGCATACAGATCAGATTTTGCAGTGTTTCCGGAGTTTTTTAACGCGCCACTTATGGCGGAGTTTAACCATTTGCATGAGCCTGAAGCCATTCGAAAATTAGCCGAATTTACGGAGACCATAATTAACAAATTAAAACAATTAGCCATTTCGTATAATATTAATATTATATCTGGTAGTATGCCAGAGGTGGTTAATGATAAATTATATAATGTTGGATATTTATGTAGACGGGATGGGAGTTTTGAGCGTTATGAAAAAATACATGTAACACCAGATGAAGCCAAAGTTTGGGGGATGCAAAAAGGAAATAATTTGCAAACCTATGAAACCGATTGTGGTAAAATAGGCATTCTAATTTGTTACGATTCAGAATTTCCAGAATTATCAAGATTATTAGCGGATGAAGGAATGGACATTCTATTTGTGCCGTTTTTAACAGATACTCAAAACGGATATTCAAGAGTGAGATTATGCGCTCAGGCAAGAGCTATTGAAAACGAATGTTATGTGGCTATAGCGGGCAGCGTTGGTAATTTGCCTAATGTAAACAATATGGATATACAATATGCCCAATCTGCCGTATTTACGCCTTGCGATTTTTCATTTCCTAGTAATGGCATAAAGGCCGAAGCCACTCCAAATACCGAAATGATTTTAGTGGCAGATGTTGATATTAGTTTGCTAAGAGAATTGCACACATTTGGCGCAGTAAAAAATTTAAAAGATAGAAGAAAAGATTTTTACGATGTTATTCGAAAAAAATAATCATAAAATAGTATATTTAACTTGTCAGTAAGAAATATTACCGAAAAAATGAAAAACAAAAGCGATAATTTAAAAAGAGTCATTGTCGATTTCAAAAAATTAACCCCTGAAATTTTGGCGTTATTAGTTGAAAAATACCCAGATGGATATGACGATGACCATATTATTTCGTTTAGAAACCAACATAATGAAATTATTGAAGCTGTAGAAGTAACTACTGAAGATACCAAATACTTGGTAAAAGTAAGTTCAAAACTATCTGTAACAATGGAGAATTATGATGAAGATGATTACGACGATTTTGATAACAACGATCCTGAAGCTGTACAAGACCCAGACCCTGAGTTGATGGATGATGATAATGAAGAATAAAATAAAAATAAAGTACTATGAGAACAGCTGTTTTTAAGTCTTACAAAAACGGTCTTTACAAGTTTTGGTTTGAAAATGGAGAGGAACTCTCTTTTGAGGAAGTACATCCTCGCGTATTAAAACAATTTGATTTAAAAAATGACAAAAGCCTAAGAGAAACGGAGTTTAGAATCACCTTCATTGAAGATGGTGACGACGAGAATCCTATCTATAGAGTAGAAAGTTTAAAACCTCTTTAATTTATGCAATATGCAAACAGCTTTCCACATGTCTTTACCTTGCCAGAGTGTAAGAGAGACTAGCAGTTTTTACACCAATATTGGTGCTTCTCTGGGGAGAAAAACCCAGAATTGGGTTGATGTAAATTTGTATGGACATCAAATGACTTTCATTAAATCAGGGAAATTTAATTTTAGTAATCCTAATTACGTGTTTGAAGGTAAAATACTGCCGTCATTCCATTTTGGAGTCATTTTAGATTCAGAAACATGGAATTCAGTTTATAAAAAACTCAAAGAGCAAAATCTAGATTTAGTAACTGAATCGGTATTCTTAAAAGATAAAACTGGTGAACACCAATCCTTTTTTGTCAAAGATCCTAACGAGTATATGTTGGAATTTAAAAGTTTTAAAACTCCAAAAGACATTTTTAATTCATAATGTACGTAACTGTTGCTTATCAAGTAGCAAGTGCCATCAATATAAAAGAAAGTAAAACGCATTTAACATGGCAATTACGCTTTCAAGATAGTGATGAGTTGTATTACAAAGTATCAGATGATGCTTTTGTATATCTTTTTCAGTACGGAATGGTAAGTTTTTTTAATGTTGAAAAAAACGCCATTGACCAAATTTTGCAAGAAATTAAGCCTTTTTGCACACATTACTTTTTTGATAAATTATCCGAATCTATTGAGGTTATTGTTAAACCAAACACCATTAAAGTAGAGTTTGATAAAATTGTTTTGCCTAGTCTAAACGAAGAAATGATTCGTTTGGTTATGTTAAACACATCCCAATCTGTTGCTTTAGATAGGTATTCTGAGATTACTGAAGAGTTGCTTAATGAAACCAATACACACACTGCTTACCTTGAAGAAAAAGGCAAGCTAGATATCACTGGAAATAAATTAAAACGTTTTATTGGTAGGGTGTTGAACATTAAAAATAAAATTTCAGAGAACTTATATATTTTCGATTCTCCTGAAATTACTTGGGAAAACGAACAGCTAAATAGACTAAACCAAGATTTAAAACGTTCTTTCGATTTAAAAGATAGGTACCGATTAATACATGATCGCATTGAAATTATTAAAGAAAACCTAGAACTCTTTAAAGATATTATGGATCATAAAGAAAGTAGTCGACTAGAATGGATTATTATTATCCTGATTGTTATTGAAGTTATTGATTTATTTATAGCAAAAATTTTTACATAATTTAATCTGAACAAAAGGAATAAAACGTATATTTAATGCAATGATTACCAGGTGGTTTCAGGTTGAAGTCATCTCAAAGCAATTCGGGCTTGGTGTTTAGTAATTACCGAATAATAATATTTATAAAATTTTAATTTTTTAAAAATGAACGCAAAAAAAATAATGTTAATTAGTGGATTAATATTGGCTTTATTCTCACTATCTAGTTTTAATTCTGCAATGGTTGCTAATACTTCTGAAACGGTGGTTGCTCAAGAAGGTTTGGTTGTTTATGCTACTTTTGATGGTAAAGAAGATTATGGTTATAATTTTATAGCTACAGGTAAAGATGGCGAAGAGCATATGTTAACTTTTCAACAAGTTGAAGAAGATGTATTGAGCGCCTTTAATTTAAACGATAATTCTTTAGTAGGCGCTAAGTTCAAAATCACTTTTAATAGAGATTTAAAACTTTCAAAAGATGAAGATAATATGGATGATGAAGATGAAATTAACACCATCACTAAGCTAGAAAAACTTTAATTTTTAAAGATAGATTACAGTTTTAGATCAATATTAGGCTTCCAAATTTCTGGGGGCCTTTTTTATAAACACTTCCCAAATAAACACACCGTAAACAACGGTATATTCTAAAGCAATGACGAATAAGTTTTCAGACTTATCAGCTGAATTTAGATTCACATAAGCTAAATAACTTAGTATAATTACAAAACTCCAAACTAATGGGAATTTGTATTTTGTAAAAACAGACAAAATTAAAAGTGTTGCCAAATACCAAGGGTGAATTGTTGTTGCAGTAAAGTAGTAAAAAGAAAGCACCAATAACATGGCTGTAATGAGTGCAATAAAAGATTTATTTTTTCGAATAAAAGTAACTGCTAATGCAAATAACAGCACAATTAGCGCTGTTGCTTTTCCAATAATAGCAATTTCGTTGTAACCCCTAAAAGTGTAGCCAATGGCTTTGGCGATATAATATAAACTCGCATTAAACTCAAAATTTTGGAACCAAAGGGCAACAGTTTTGGTGTAGTTGTCTATAAACTGAGAGGAATAAAAAGGAGCAAATAGTAATAGAGTAGTAATTCCAACAATGCTGTAGAATCCTAATAATTTTGAAATGCGATTGAAATATGAAATTGAAGCATCCTGTTTTGTAAACCATTGAAAAAACAAGGGCAGAAAAATTAATGGAATCAATTTTACTGAAATTGATAAGGCCAGAACAACTGCTGCCCATGACCATTTTCCAGAATATAGCAAGTACATGCTCCAAATAAGAAAGAAAATCATAATACCTTCAAAATGAAGATTACCTGTAAGTTCAATAATAATAAACGGATTTAAAATATACCAAAAAATGTGGTAAACTGGGATTTTAAGTTGTTGCAGTAGTCGTTTTCCAAAATAGAGTGTTCCGAAATCTGCAGCTATAATTATGATTCGCATAACCATAACCGATCCTAAGATACTTTTACCTGCAAATAAACCAGCAATAACAAAACACAATTGATTAATAGGTGGATAATTAGTGTAATGTGATGCATTTAAAAACCCCATACCTGCTCGTAATTCTTGCGCTTGAGCTACTGGAAATTGGCCTTGACTTATAAACGATTCTACGGTATGTAAATACGGATTGAAACCTTCTAAAATCATACGGCCGTCCCAAATAAATCGATAAAAATCTTGAGATAGATTAGGGATGGCTAAAATAAAAATAGCGCGAAACCCAAAAGCTAAATAAGTTAAAAATGAGCTGTTATTTTTGAAACGCTGTACGAGTTTATAGAACAAAACAAATAGAGCGATGTAAAGCGATAGGAGTTTTATATAATCCGTTCTAACTAAATTGTAAGCGAAAACCCAATAAAAAACTAGGCATAACAACACCATGAGTAATGGCGTTTTATTTAGTTTTAAAAACGATGGGTTTAAAAGCATGCCGTAAATATATGATTATTTGTTTGTGATGATGAATAGAAACTTACTCCTTTTGATAGACAGAATAATATCACGATTTACTTTATTTTTAATAAGTTGCTAAGTAGGATACTTTATGATTTCGCGAACTCATACGTTTTGCTTTAGCGATTGAACGACATGTTTGAGCTCGCCGACGCAGGAGGAAGCGAGTAGTGAAAGCGCGACCCTTGTGGTAACCTGCCTGCCGGCAGGCAGGCGCCCAAATAATTTAAACCTTAGAAGCTAAGGATTTAAAAAAGACATAACCGAAGCCAATAAATAACATGAGGTGAAATGGGAAAAGTCCAAAATCGCCACCTTGGTTGCCTACTATAAAAGCGCTATACATGCCAAATGCAAAATAGAGCATTAGTAACCCTTCGAAAATTACATGAACAGAGATGTTGCGTTTCATGTATTTGTTGTTTTTCCAATTGTCTTTATATTTTGACAGATTGAATTTTGGTGTGCGTACAAATTCTGATTTTTTACCCCAATGACCTTCTAAAACTGCTATAGAATTATGCAGTGAGAAGCCCATGGCTATTGAGAAAAACACGAAAAACATGCCAATGTAGCGTATAAAATTTTTGAATCCGCTACCATAAATATTTTTGTACATAAACCAGTAGCAAACAAAAAAGATTACCGTGCTCATTACGAAAAAACTCATAACATAAAAGTATGGGCGTAAATGGGCATATTCGTTTTTTATATAAAGCATTGGGATACTTAATACCCCTACAATAAGCACGTTTAAAAACATGGTGCTGTTAAGTAAATGCAGTAAACCGTGAATTTTTGTTTTGGCAGAAATATTTTTACTTTTTACGACGCGACTAAGCATTTTACGGAAGTTTTCTGCGCCGCCTTTGTTCCATCTAAATTGTTGTGAGCGTGCAGCACTTATGACTACGGGAAGTTCGGCAGGAGTTTCTACATCTTCTAAATACTTGAATTTCCAGTTTTTAAGTTGTGCACGGTAGCTTAAATCTAAATCTTCGGTTAAGGTATCGCCTTCCCAATTACCGGCATCGATAATGCAAGTTTTTCTCCAAACACCTGCAGTACCGTTAAAATTTATAAAGTGCCCTTTACTATTTCGGCCAACTTGCTCTAATGTGAAATGCGCATCCAAAGCAAAGGCCTGAATTTTTGTGAGTATAGAATAGTTTCTGTTTATATGTCCCCAACGGGTTTGTACAACCCCAACGGAATCGTCTTTAAAATAAGGAACAGTAAGCTTTAGCCAGTCTTTTTTAGGAAGAAAGTCTGAATCGAAAATAGCAATAAACTCGCCTTTTGCAACTGTAAGTCCTTCTTTTAAGGCACCTGCCTTATAACCTTTACGGTCTGTTCTGGTTATATGTTTAATATCTAAACCAGTGGATTGCAGTTTTTCTATCTGAGCTTTTGTGGTTTCAACAGTTTCATCGGTTGAATCATCTAAAACTTGAATCTCGAATTTATCTTTTGGGTAGTCTATTTTTGCGATATTTTTAAGTAAACGTTTCATAACATACATCTCGTTGTAAACAGGAAGTTGTATGGTAACAAAAGGTATTTCGTCTGGATTAGAGAAGTCGAATTTTGGGCTGTCATCTTCTTCCTTTTTTGACGATAGGTAGTTAAATAACAGATTTAGCTGCGCTAAAGCATACATAAAAATGAGTAAGAGTGAAATAGTATATATAACTATAACTACTGTTTGTAAAATCATTATTTAAAACTGTATTTAAAAATCCAACTTAAGATTTTAATGCCTGCAAATATAGCACCTTTTAACGTACCAGACACCTTTGAAACACCAATTCTGTTTCTGTAATTCACAGGAATTTCAGTATATGTGAGATTTTGCTTAAGGGCTTTAAGCTGCATTTCTACAGTCCAGCCATAGGTTTTGTCTTCCATATTCAATCCTAATAACTTGTCGTATTTTATGGCTCTAAAAGGCCCTAAATCTGTAAATTTAGCATTAAAGAGTAACTTCATTATTGTTGTTGCTAGCCAATTCCCAAAAATTTGAGGTACGGTCATAGAACCTTTTTCTCTAAGTTTTTTATCTCGGGCACCAATAACAAAATCAATATTGTCGTTAATTATTGGTGCTACAATTTTGTTTAATTCTTCCGGGTAATCACTATAATCGCCATCAAGAAATACAATAATATCTGGCTTTTTGTTTTGCTCACTTATATACTGCATCCCTTTTAAACAAGCATAGCCATAGCCTTTATTTGTTTCGGTTAAAACTTTAGCTCCTGCTTTTTTAGCATTAAATTCAGTATCATCGGTAGAATTGTTACTTACAACAATAACCTCGTTCACATTGCTAGGAATGTCATTGATAACATGAGATATTGAATCAGCTTCGTTATACGCTGGAATGATGACTTTAATATGTGTCATTTAAGGCTACTTCGTATTTTCTTGTTTTAAAAGTTGCAAAGGTAACCTATTCTTTTAATTTTAGTCACTAGTAATTTGAGTTGAATATCTTTGTTTTAGAATGAACGGGTTTATAGCTATTGTTTATTCACCAAATCCATTAAAACGACATCGTTACCTAGTAATATTTCATTCGGATTAATTCGTCCATCTATACTATCGTTTTCTAGTTTTAAAACACCTCTTGGGCATACTGCAGCACATATACCACAGCCTACGCAACTCGACCTTACAATGTTTTTTCCTTTTTGGGCATAGGCTCGTACATCAATACCCATTTCGCAATAGGTTGAACAATTTCCGCAGGAAATACATTGTCCGCCATTAGTTGTGATTCTAAATTTTGAAAATAGACGTTGTTGGAACCCTAAAATAGCGGCCATAGGGCATCCAAATCGACACCATACCCGATTACCTAAAATGGGATAAAAACCAGTACCTATCACACCTGAAAATATCGAGCCTATGTAAAGGCCGTAAGCAGAACGCATTGCGCTTCCTTTTATATAAAATACATGGTTGGTAGTTCCAGTAAAATGCATCAATAACAAAACCATAATTACAACAAAGAAGCCAATGGCACCATATTTTGCGTCTTTACCCAATTCATGTCTTTTAAAGAGTATTACGCCCGTAAAAACTAATGTTAGAAGTCCAATAACTAGGGAAATAAAAAGACCTCGAGTAAGCCAGAAATCATTTTTATCGTAGCCTAAATAGGTGTAAATCATAACGGTGGTCATTATTACTGAAAACACGAGCACAGTATGAATTAACCAACGCTCTATTTTCCAAGCTGATAGTTTTTTTGATGATAATTGTCTAAAAGAATCGCCTGCTGTTTCGGCAAGACCCCCACAGCCACAAACCCAAGAACAGTACCAACGTTTACCGTATTTGTAAGTCAATATAGGTGAGACCACAAAAATCGAAACAATCCCAAAAATCAAAAAAGCTAGCCCAATATTGCCACTAGAAAGAAAGCCTTTAACAGACCATTCGTCAAAAATATAATAATTTAAGGGCCACATCGATTTTAGGTCGTAGTAAGGCAAATCGCTATTCATGACATACATAAACTCGGGAATCAAAAAAGCAAAGGCTAATTGAAAAAACATCACCGAAATTGTACGTAACTGCTGGTAACGATTGTGGCGGTATTTTAAAATGAATTTATAACCAAATACCAAAATTGCAACAGTGTAAAGTGTGCCGTAAACAAACCATTGACTTGCCGGTCTTCCGCTTAATAATTTGCTTAATGGGTCAAAAAAACCAATTAAACCTACGTTTTCCTCGCCATTTGTTCCTAGTCCCAAATATTTTGGATAGAAGTATAATACAATGTAAAAACTGGTGAGTACTATACCTAAAATCCAGCCCCAAAACCCTCGAGATGAAATAGATTTAAACCAAACGCCGTCATTTTTGATGCCTTCTAGTTTTGATAAATATGTACTTCTGGAATAAATAATAACACCAATAAATAGTAACGCTAAGGCCAAAGTTAAAAACAAGTTTTTGCTAGGAAAAGATGTGTTGAAAAAGGCAAGCGTTAAAAGAAATAACCCTAAAAAACCTATGGCTATAGCAATTTTTTGTTTGATTGACATATTCGTAGCATCAGGTTTCGCTAAAGACATGCTTTCATTTAATTTATTGCTCATAACTATACAGTTTGTAGTTTTTTATTAAAAGCTGAAAGAATTTCTGCTTCATATTTAGTGTAAAATTCAGGATCAAAATTGGCTTCAGGTAAATGATTTATCACATATTCTACATCGCGCTTTTCGGTTAACCATTTATCAAAAACTTCATGACGCATTCTCATGCCGAAAGTGTTAATCCCAAGAAATTCATTAGTGATCGTGTTATAGCAAACAGTGATGCATTTGGTGTCGTCTTCATGTTTCCAATGAAAATGCGCTTCATCTTCTCTTGGTTTTGAAAAAACCCACCCGTAAGTTTGATATTCAATATCTAAAAATTTAGCAGAATTGAACCAATGCCCAGGATTATAAGCTAATCTATTGCCGCAAATAGTTTGTGCCACTGTTTCTCCCATCATTCGGCCTGTATACCAAACAGCTTCAATAGTTCTTCGGCCATTAATACCTTCATGTTGTTCGGCACAATCGCCTATAGCATAAACGTCTAAGATGTTAGTTTCTAGAAAACGGTTGACTTTAACACCTTTAGCTGTTTTAATATTTGAGTCTTTTATAAAATCGATATTTGGTGTTACTCCTGCGGTTAAACCTACTACGTTACATTCAATTTCTTCACCAGTTTCTTCAATAATAATGGATTTTACTTTTCCGTTTTCATCCGATTTAATTTCTTTTAAATTAGTGCTTAGGCGCAAATCGATATGATGATTTTTTATATGTCTATTTATCATTTCACTTTCTCCTTGCGGCAAAACACCATTCCAGAAACTGTCTTCTCTAACTAAAAAAGTTACTGGAATATCTCTTGAATTTAGCATTTCAGCAAGTTCAATACCAATTAAACCACCACCAACAATTACGGCACGTTTGCATATAGAATTATTAGGCGCATGTTTTTCAAGGTTTTCAAGATCTTGTTTATGATACATGCCCATAACGCCATCTAAATCTTGCCCAGGCCATCCAAATTTATTTGGTTTACTACCTGTTGCAATAATTAGTTTGTCGTAATTGAGCGATTCACCACCTTTAAAATGAAGCGTTTTTTGTTCAGTATCAATTTGATTTACTAAACCTTGTTTAAGATTGATATTATTTTTTTTCCAAAACCAATTTTCGTAGGGTTGGGTGTGTTCGAATTTCATATGCCCCATGTAAACATACATGAGCGCTGTTCTTGAAAAAAAGTATTCGGTTTCAGCTGAAACTATGGTAATCTTTTTGTCTGAAAGTTTTCTAATATGTCTGGCAGCAGTTACACCAGAGATACCATTTCCTATTATTACAATATGTTCCATGAATTTGGTTTGGTTGTGTTTTTGTCGAAGGTTTTGTTAAAACCTTAACTCGGTATTTCCAATTTGTTTAAATTTAGAGATAAATTAATAGTTATGCGCTTTATTTTAAAGTTTTGTTTATTACTATTTTGTTGTTCCTGTTCAATGGCTCCTGTAAAAAGAGAGAAAATTAACGGCGTAAGTTTTGTGGCTTCGAGAGAAGCTATAAATCAAGAACACGTAAAGCCGGTACTTAACGTAAATGCAAATTTTGTAGCGATAATGCCTTTTGGTTTTATAAGAGATTTAGAGCATCCTGAGATTGTTTATAATACCGAAAGACAATGGTTTGGCGAAACTAGTTTAGGTGCAAAACAATATATTGAGGAGCTCCGTTATTCTGGAGTTAAAATAATGATAAAGCCCCAAATCTGGGTTTGGCGTGGTGAGTTTACGGGATTAATTGAAATGAAAGATGAAGCGTCTTGGAAACAATTAGAAGGTGCTTATACCAAATTTATTCTTGAATATGCTTTATTAGCTGCGGTAACAAAAGCAGATATTTTTTGCATTGGTACAGAATTAGAACGATTTGTAGATAATAGACCTGCTTATTGGTTCTCTCTGATTAAAGAAATTAAAAAAGTATATAAGGGCATGTTAACTTATGCCGCTAATTGGAATGAATATCATAAAACACCTTTTTGGAAAGAATTAAATTATATTGGTGTAGATGCCTACTTTCCTGTAAGTTCGAGCAAAACACCAACCGTAGAAGAATGTTTAATAGGATGGGAAAAACACAAACAAGAAATTAAAGAGGTTCATGATAAATTCAATAAGCCCATTTTATTTACGGAGTATGGCTACCGAAGTGTAGATTTTTCAGGAAAAGAGCCTTGGAAAAGTGATAGAAGTATGAATCAAGTCAATCTTGACGCTCAAACAAATACAACACAAGCGTTATTTGAAACCTTTTGGAGAGAAGATTGGTTTGCTGGGGGATTTATTTGGAAATGGTTTCATAAACACGATAAAGTAGGAGGACTAACTAACCATCAATTCACGCCACAAAATAAGCCAGTAGAGGCTTTAATTAAAAAACAATACAGTCTTTATTAATTCATTTTCTCAATCGCTTTAAATCTTTTAGATTTGCGCATAAAACAAATTTAGTATGCGCGTTTTAGCAATAGGAGATATTCATGGAGGTTTAAAAGCTTTAATTCAGGTTTTAAATAAAATGGAAGTGAAGGATGAAGACACCTTGATTTTTGTTGGAGATTATGTTGATGGTTGGAGTGAATCCGCTCAAGTTGTTCAGTTTTTAATAGATCTTTCAGAAAAGATTAAATGTGTTTTTATAAAAGGAAATCATGATGTTTGGTGCGAAGCTTGGTTGAAAACCGGCGATGTAAATCCTACCTGGTATATGCACGGAGGTAAAGAAACTATAGAGAGTTATGAAAGTTTCTCTGAAATAGATAAAAAACGACATCTCGAATTTTTTGAAAGCATGCCACTGTATTACATAGATGATGAAAACAGACTCTTTCTACATGCAGGATTTACTTCCATGCATGGCGTAGAAAAAGAAGTTTTCAATACCACATTATATTTTGATAGAACGCTTTGGGAAATGGCTTTAACCATGGATAAACGTATCGAGAAAGATTCTGTAATTTATCCCAACAGATTAAAGCATTATTATGAAATTTTTATAGGGCATACGCCTACAATAAACTTTAAATGTGATACACCGATGCATGCCGTTAATGTTTGGAATATTGATACGGGTGCTGCTTTTACGGGAAAATTGTCAGGGATAAATGTGAATACCAAAGAAGTGTTCCAAAGTGATAATTTACCCAGTTTATATCCTAATGAAAAGGGAAGGAATCGATAGGAGCGAATTTAAATAAGTGATTTTTTATAATAGGCGTACAATTCGTCTGCACTGGCTCCAAACCATTTTTTTACATAAATAGTCCAGTAGAAATATTGCAGTTTCCAAACACCATATTTGTTATACATTCTAGCCGAAGTTTTTAGTTTCTTATTAATTACCACAAATTCGTTTCTTGCATATAATGCATTTATTAATATGTTGTCTTCGTAAATCATATAGTCCTCATTAAAGCCGCCAATTGTATAGAATAGACTTTTTGTGATAAACTGACTTTGGTCACCGCCTCGACAAGCACGCCATTTAAATTTTGTTAACCAACTGGCTAATCGCAACCACCAATGTTGGCTGTCAAACTGTAATCTAAAACAACCGGCTTGATTACTTTTTTTTACTTCATCAATTATTAACTGATCGAAATATTTTGGTGGTAAAGAATCGGCATGTAAAAAATATAAAATATTACCTGTTGCGCCTTTAGCGCCTAAATTCATCTGTTTTGCACGCCCTTTTTCTGAATTCAACAACTTTATTGATGTTTTTGATTCTATGGAAGGTCTCAACATGTCCTTAAGCACGTTCTCATTGGTGTAAAGAAACGCTTCTTTTTTGTCAAGAGCCACAAAATTAGAAAAGGCATGAACAATGTCTTGGGTGCCGTCTTCACTACCACCATCAACAACTATAATTTCTGCAATATTTTTAGCTAATGCATTTGCTAATAGATGTTCTAATAATTTTCCAATAAAATTGGCTTCGTTTAAAACGGGAATGATAATGGAAATTTTATATTTCATGTAAATTTCAATTATTCAAAGACCAGTCGTAATCTTTGAACTTCTTAGGTGTTTTTGGAGAAATTTTTATGTTCGAATAGCGGTTAATATATTCAATAATACTTCCTGTTCCGTTTATCAAAAAATCTTTATCAAACCAAGCAAAAATTTTAGACAAGCCTATTTTACTTGGTGTTAAATCATTTTTTTCTGGGTCGTTAATAAATGATTTGGTGGCGTTTGTTAGCTGCTCTTCCAATTTGGAAGCAGTAAAGGCTTCGTTTTGCAATTTTGGGCATGAGTAAGAGGCGCAAACAATAGCAAAATGAATTCTAGGTTCTTTCATTTTTCTTAAAATATCATGCTCAATTTCGTTTAAATTATACCATTTATCACCTAATTGCCAATAGCGTTGGTCCCATGGGTTTTTTATGTCTTTGATACTTTCAACTGGATAATGACGTAAAATTAAATCTATAGTTAACGCGTTATAAGCGTTTATCCAATACGCTAATTTGTCGTCTTTTGTCCAGGTGTCGCTAGGCATATTTTCACCTAAACTACCGATGTATGACAATAATGCTTTTCTATCGGTATTAAATCCATTGTAATTGACATTGCCTTCGTTTGAAACATGTTTTTGAAGTAACTCTGTCCAAGCGAGATGAGTAAATACTTCTTGTTTAGTATTGGGTTTAGAAGTGATTGTATCTTTCGTTTCTAAAACATCTATTAATTCTGAATTTTCAGTAACAGAAGTATTTTGTTCTGTAGCTTGCTCTTCTGTTACCTGGATTTCTGTTTTTTCAGAAACACGTTTAGAGCTCGAGCATGATGTTATTAAAAAGCATGCAATAAATATTGGAATAAACTTCATTTTTGAGTATTTGATTGAATTTAGCAACATCCTCCACCATCATAATGATACGTTGATTCACTGATAAAAATATCATCTCTTCCTAAAGATGCTAAATCTCCAGCCGTTTTATCACAAATAGCTATGGGCTGATTTTTTAATAAAATATGCCCTTTATTATCATCGAAATAATCCTCAGAACCAAAAAATATAGCAGCTTTACCCGTAAAAATACAAGGACCATCTTCTGGCATTGGGTCTTTTATGGCTGCTACTTCTATGGATTCTATATAAATCAATTCATCTGTTGGGTAGTTTTTAGGATCTAGGATGCGATAGGGTTTACGTGCACGAATTTCTATGGTTCCAAAACCAGCATCGGTTAGCGCTTTTACATATTCAGCTATAGGTAAACTTCCGCTTAAACATAAGGCACGCAGGCGCTCGTCGTTACGCAACGTGTCGTTCATGGGTTGTTCGCAAGTTGGATCGCTCATGACTAAACGTCCGTGAGGTTTTAAAACACGATACATTTCTGCAATGGCTTTTTTTAAATCGTCTGCTTTAAAAATATTAAATAAACAGTTTTGAGCCGCAACATCAATGCTATTATTTTCAACTGGTAAATTCATGGCGTCGCCCTTTTTAAGGTCTACGAACTCGCTTTTGAACCAGTCATTTTGAGCTTCAGCTTCAATAAAATTTTGTCTTGAGGCCTCCAACATTTCATCAACTACATCAACACCTATAACACCACCTTTTTGGCGATTAAAATAAGCGAACTGTAATAACTCCATACCGCCTCCAACGCCAACGTAAAGCATTTTTGGATTATTGGTTAAATCGCGAGCATGCACGGTTGAACCACAACCATAATTCATTTCTTGCATGATTTTAGGAATTTTTAATCCTGGCAATTCCCAAATAGGGTTGGTCGTGCAGCATAAACCAACATCAGGAGTTAAGGCTGCTTCTTTATAGACGTTGTGTGTGGTTTCTAGATATGTGCTCATTTTTTTTGTGTTTAGTTCACAGTTTTAAGTTAGCAGTGAATAAGAACTGCAATCAGAATCCTGAAGACTTATTTTATAATGTTTTAATCAATTCTTTAAAAAGTGTTACCATTTTGGGTTCGGCTTTTCCTGCCATAGCGATAATTTCTGCAATGTCAACCGGGGCTAGGTTATCTGGGTCGCACTCATCGGTTAATACTGACACTGCTGCAGCTCTTAATTTTAAATGATTCGCCACAATAATTTCAGGAACGGTACTCATGCCCACGGCATCTGCTCCTATTAATTTTAGCATACGATATTCAGCTCTTGTTTCTAGTTGCGGCCCAACCACACTGGCATAAACACCTTCGTGCAACTTAATATTATTGTTTTTGGCAATAGTCTTAAATTTTGAATTAATTTCGGCGTCGTACGGCGCGCTCATGTCTGCAAAACGTTCGCCTAAAGTTTCTACGCCTTTAAATGCTAGAGGTGAGCTACCTTGAAGGTTGATGTGGTCTTCAATAAGCATTAATTCGCCTTTTTTAAAGTTTAAATTAATAGCTCCTGAAGCATTAGAAACAAGTAAGGTGTGGATTCCTAATTTTTCCATAATACGCACAGGATAGGTAACATCTTGCAACGAGTAGCCTTCGTAAATATGAAAGCGCCCTTGCATAACTACTACTTTTTTGCCGGCCATAGTACCGTAAATAAGTTTGCCTTTATGAAATTCTACGGTGGCAGTTGGGAAATTTGGAATATGGTTATAACTAACCTCTTTTATGATATCTATATCGTTTATTAACTGACCTAAACCGGTGCCTAAAATGATGCCTATTTCAGGTTTGTCGAAACCTTTATCATGTAAATAATCAACCGTTTCTTTAATGTACTTAATCATGTAATTGCTTGATTTTTTCTTGTAAGTTTATGTTGTTTTGATAGAATTTTGAATCAACTAAATCTTCAAAAGTATCAATATCGTTTAAAGTATCTAAGGTAGTAAATGTGACGTTGTTTTTCTTTAATTCTGAAAGTGTTTTTTCTAATAAATTATCTTCGCTCCATGGTTTATTATTAAAAACAAAATCATGCATTTTTGATAATCCTAAAAGGTAGTAGCCACCATCAACAGCAGGACCAAATACGACTTCGCTTTGCTTTAAAGCTTGTAAGCCCTTGTTAATATGATTAGCGGTTATATCGGGTAAATCTGAGCCAATTAAAACAATGTGATCATAACCATCTTCAAACCCTTTTTTAAAGGCGTTTTTCATACGCTCTCCTAAATCTTTGCCTTGTTGAATCGCTTTTTGTTCGTTTTTCCATTGGCTGTCAACAACAGCTTCAGAGAAGTAAATACATTTATCTGCTGAAAGGTTTTGTGTTGCTTTTTCGGTAACTTTTACCAATTCAGAATAAACCACAAACGCACCTTGATTGCCTATGGTTTTGGCGAGTCGCGTTTTTACGTTGCCTAATTTTAAGTTTTTTACAAAAACAATAACAAGTGCTTTACTCATATACTTTTATTCCTTTTTTTAGCCATTTGCTCCATATTTTGGAAAATGTATGGATAGAGTCTGTTGGGGTTTCTTGAGCATTCAATACTTCTAAATCGTTGTTTTTCCATTCGAAAATACCACCGTATAAATTATAAACATTCGAGTAACCTGCTTTTTTGAGTTTTTCTGCGATATCTTCAGAACGAATACCTAAAGAGCAATACACCACAATTTTTGAATCTTTTTCAGGTAGTTTTTCTTGAATAGAGTCCAAATTAAAAAAATCGTATCCTACGCAAATGGCATTTTTTAAATGGCTGGTTTCAAATTCATTTTTTTCACGAGAATCTAAAATAATCACTTCATCTTTTTCATTAAGAAGTTTTTCGACAGAGATGTATGGAACGCTTTCTGTGTTATGTTTTTTTAGCAACTTCGACAGGTTTTTCTGGGAGAAACCTAAAGCTGAAATACATAAAAAGAGTATAATAATTAAATTTTTCATTTTGTTGTTCTATGCAACACTACCTTGACAGCTGCTTCCAGCGCCAGCGGTACAACCATAACAGTGTTGTGAAATGACTATATTTCGTCCTTCTAAAAGCGATTCGTTGTATTCTGAAATGTGTTTTACTTTGCTGTTTACAGGCAATTCTAACATTTGATTAAAATCGCAATCATACAAATAACCATCCCAACTTACTGAAAGCGTATTTGTACACATAACATTTGCTACAGCAGTCGGATTATAAGCTTCAACTAAAGCATACATGTAATCTTCGTAGTTTTCTGAAGCGATTAAATAATCTAAAAAACGAGAAATTGGTAAATTAGTAATAGCGAATAAATTGTGAAAATGAATATTAAAATCTTCTTTTAAAGCCTTTTTAAAATCTTTTTCCATAGCGGCTTGGTCGCCAGGTAAAAAGGCACCCGAAGGGTTATAAACCAAATCTAGTTTTAAACTGCTTTCTGGCATACCATAGCCAACAGCATTAAGCTCTTGAAGTGCTTTTATGGATGCATCAAAAACACCATCGCCACGTTGTTTATCGGTTTTTCCGCGTGTCCAATGTGGCATTGAACTTACGACGTGGACGTTATGTTTTTTAAAAAATTCTGGTAAATCGTGATATTTTTTGTTAGCTCGAATAATAGTAAGGTTAGAACGAACTATAAAATCTTTTATTCCTGCTTTGGCAGCTTCTTCAACAAACCAACGGAAATCTGGATTCATTTCTGGTGCGCCTCCGGTTAAATCTAGTGTATGAGCGCCTGTATTTTTTATAACTTCTAAACATTGACGCATAGTATCTCGCATCATGATTTCTTTACGGTCTGGACCCGCATCAACATGGCAATGATCGCATACTTGGTTGCACATATAGCCCACATTAATTTGCAGAATTTCGAGTTTTTTAGCTTTAAGTGGAAATTGATTGGATTCAGCAATTTTATTTTTAAAAGTTGGCAATTCGCCATTTTGGAAAATACCGTTAGATAGAATTTCTAATTGCCTATTACTATTTGCTAAATCGCTTTCGCGTTTATGTAGAGACTTTGTTGCCATTAATTGTCTTTTGTTTAATATAAGCTATTGTGTTTAAATTTTAGTTGAATGTCGCGTTAGGGATTGAAGCGGCATACTTTTTTGCTTGTTACTTAGGTCCTTTTTTGATCAATAATTAGGAAGCAAAAAAGTTAAAGCGGAAAGCCCGACCCTTGTGGAAACCTGCCTACCGGCAGGCAGGCGCCCAAAATTTACCCATCTAACTTATTTACTTTATTCATCATTTGAACACCATGCACCAAGGTAGCTCCACCTTTTATGGCTGCACCAACGTGTATGGCTTCCATCATTTCCTCCTTTGTAACCCCGCGCTGAAGCCCGTCTTTAGTGTACGCGTCAATGCAATAGGGGCATTGCTCTGTGTGTGCTACTGCTAGAGCGATTAATGATTTTTCGCGGGCGGTAAGCGCGCCTTCTTCGAAAACTTTACCGTAATACTCGAAAAATTTATCACCTAATTCTTGGTTCCAATCGCTTATTTTTCCAAATTTTTTTAGGTCTGCTGGATCGTAATATGTTTTCTGCATAAAATATTTTTGCTTAAAGATAGAAATCTAGTTTATTATGTCGGAAGCTTTATGCCAAAATAACAAAAATCGCCAATTAATATATAAAAGGCGATTTTTTAAAAGTAGCTAGTTAATGGAGATAATATAATTATTGCTTTATTAGGCTTCTTGAAATTACTATTTTTTGAATTTCGGATGTGCCTTCGTAAATCTGAGTAATTTTTGCATCTCTCATAAGGCGTTCTACATGATATTCTTTTACAAATCCATTTCCACCGTGAATTTGTACTGCTTCTACGGTGTGTTCCATGGCAACTTTAGATGCGTATAGTTTAGCCATGGCACTTGAATAATCGTAATTATTGCCTTGGTCTTTATCCCAAGCGGCTTTCATTACTAAATGTCTTGCTGCATCAATGTCGGTTGCCATATCCGCAAGTTTGAAAGCTATGGCTTGATGGTTGCATATTTCTGTTCCGAAGGCTTTACGTTCTTTGGAGTATTTTAATGCCAACTCAAAAGCGCCAGAGGCAATGCCTAAGGCTTGTGCAGCGATTCCAATACGTCCTCCAGAAAGGGTTTTCATTGCAAATCGGAAGCCTGAACCATTCACTCCAATTCTGTTTTCTTTTGGCACTTTTACATCGTTAAATTGTAAAGTATGTGTGTCGCTACCACGGATGCCTAATTTATCTTCTTTAGGTCCTATATCAAATCCTTTTGTGCCTTTTTCAATAATAAAAGCATTTATGCCATGCGATCCTTTATCTCTATCAGTTTGTGCAATTACAATGTAAACATCGGCGCGCCCACCATTTGTTATCCAGTTTTTGGTACCATTAATTAGATAGTGATCACCTTTGTCTATTGCAGTGGTTCTTTGTGATGTGGCATCGCTGCCAGCCTCAGGTTCACTCAAACAAAATGCGCCAACAAACTCCCCAGTTGCAAGTTTTGTAAGGTATTTTTGTTTTTGCTCCTCTGTTCCGTAAGCTTCAATACCGTAGCAAACCAAACTGTTATTTACAGAAACAATTACAGATGCCGAAGCGTCTATTTTTGATAATTCTTCCATAATAAGAACATAAGAAATAGCGTCCATTCCACTACCTCCATATTTAGGATCTACCATAATGCCCATAAATCCTAAATCGCCCATTTTTTTAACAAGTTCTTGAGGGAATTGTTGTTTTTCATCGCGCTCAATAACTCCTGGTAGTAATTCTGTTCTGGCAAAATCGCGAGCCGCATCGCGAATCATTATATGTTCTTCAGAAAGGCTAAAATTCATAATTCGTAATTAAAATGTTGTTTTGATAAAAAATGTTTACAAATATAGCTTTTTAATGTGAATTCCTAAAAGCAAATACATGATTTCACGAGTTTAATCTTTTATATATTTACCCAAGTTAATTACTTTTACGTTTAAGATGAAAGACGATTACTTTGTTGTTGGTGTTATGTCCGGAACCTCATTAGATGGTATTGACTTAGCCTATATTAAATTTTCTAAAAAAGTACAGTGGGGTTTTAAAATTCTGAAGGCAGAAACCATTAAATATCCAACAAGCTGGTATGAAATATTAAAGGGCTTGACAAATACGAGTCTGCAAGAATTAGAAGGAATTGATATAGCGTATTCAAATTATCTAGCACAAGTAATTCAAGGGTTTATTAAAAAACATCAAATTAAAAAATTAGATGCTGTTTGCTCGCATGGGCATACTGCATTACATCAACCTGACCAAAAATTAACCTATCAAATTGGAAACAAACCCCATTTAGCACAAGTACTTCAACAAACAGTAGTTTGCGATTTTAGAGTGCAAGATGTAGAATTGGGAGGTCAAGGGGCGCCGTTAGTGCCTATTGGAGATAAGTTGCTGTTTTCACAATACGATTTTTGTTTAAACCTTGGTGGGTTTGCTAATATTTCAACCGATGTCAATCAAGAGCGTATTGCTTATGATATTTGTCCAGTAAACATTGTATTAAATCATTATGTGATACAACTTGGTTATGACTTTGATGATGAAGGTAATATTGCAGCTTCCGGAAAAGTGCATGATGAATTACTCAATCAATTAAACGCGCTTGACTTTTATAAAAAGGAATATCCAAAATCATTAGGATTGGAATGGGTGAATACAAATATTTTTCCACTTATTGACGAATTTCAATTACCAGTATCTGATGTATTATGCACTTTTGTTGAGCATATTGCAATTCAAATTGCCTTCCAGATAAATAAACGAGAGAAATCTACTTTTTTAATAACTGGTGGAGGGGTTTATAATACCTTCCTTATAAATAGACTTAAAGCACTTACGCATCAAACTATTATAATTCCAGAAAAAGATGTCATAGAATTTAAGGAGGCTTTAATTTTTGGGTTTTTAGGCGTTTTAAAACTTGAAAATCTAATAAATTGTCTCAAAAGTGTTACTGGAGCGTCAAAAAATCATAGTACCGGTAAGATTTTTCAACCTTAAATTTCACATAAAATTAATCTGATTGGATTTTTAGTTTTTATATTTGTTACATTAATAATTTTAATTCGATTTATATGACTCAATTATAGCTACACCTTTTTTTACCTTCGGAATAACAAAAATGTATGCTAATTATCAATTGAATATAATATAGAGAATGAAAGAATTATTAAAAATATACGAAAACAAAGCGCCTGAAATAGTCTTTAATTGGAAAGATTCTGAAACCGATGCAGAAGGATGGGTAGTTATAAATTCTTTACGTGGTGGTGCAGCAGGTGGCGGAACACGAATGCGCAAAGGGCTAGATATGAATGAAGTTTTATCGTTAGCGAAAACCATGGAAATTAAATTTACGGTTTCTGGTCCCGCCATTGGAGGCGCTAAATCTGGAATTAATTTTGACCCTAAAGACTCAAGAAAAAAGCAAGTATTAGAACGTTGGTATGCTGTGGTTTCTCCGTTGCTTAAAAGTTATTATGGTACTGGTGGAGATATGAATGTAGATGAAACTCATGAAGTTATACCAATTACGGAAGAAAGTGGTGTTTGGCATCCTCAAGAAGGTGTTTTTAACGGACATTTTAAACCCACTGAAGCCGATAAAATAAACAGAATTGGGCAATTACGTCAAGGTGTAATAAAGGTTATTGAAAATCCAGATTATTCGCCAGATGTATCCAAAAAATATACCGTAGCCGATATGATTACTGGTTTTGGTGTGGCCGAAGCGGTAAAACATTATTACGATATTTATGGTGGTTCAGTGAAAGGAAAACGTGCAGTAGTGCAGGGTTTTGGTAATGTAGGAGCCGCTGCGGCATTTTATTTATCAAAAATGGGTGCAAAAGTGGTTGGAATTATCGATATTGGTGGAGGCTTAATTAATGAAGATGGATTTACATTTAATGACATTTGTCATTTTTTCCTTGCTAAGAAGGGTAATACATTAGCAGCCGATAATTTAATCCCTTTTGAAGAGATTAATAAAAGAATATGGTCGTTACAAACAGAAATTTTTGTGCCTTGTGCTGCATCAAGATTAATAACGATTCATCAAATAGATGAAATGATTGATAGTGGATTAGAGGTTGTATCTTGTGGCGCAAATGTGCCATTTGCGGATACAGAAATTTTCTTTGGACCTATAATGGAACATACAGATTATAAAGTCAGTTTAATACCAGACTTTATATCAAATTGTGGAATGGCTCGAGTTTTTGCTTATTTTATGGAAGGTAAAGTGCAAATGACAGATGAAGCCATTTTTAATGATACATCAAATAAAATAAAAGAAGCAATAGAAAAAGTTTACAATAAAAATAAATCAAAAACAGAAATCAGTGCTACAGCTTTTGAAATAGCACTTAACCAACTAGTATAACATCATATGGAAACAGCAATTATTTTAGTATTCGTCATGGGCTATTTAGCCATTACTTTAGAGCACAGTATAAAAATTGACAAACTTATTCCGGCACTGGTCATGATGGCCATTTGTTGGGCATTAATTGCTTTAGGGCTTGATACCTTCCCACAATGGTTTGATTCAGCCAAACACTCTCTTTTAGAAGGCTTCGGAGCATTAGGGTCAGAAGAAAAAATGCATATGATGGAAGAAACGCTCTTGCATCATTTAGGTAAAACTTCTGAAATTTTAGTTTTCCTTTTAGGAGCTATGACCATTGTTGAAATAATTGATTACTTCGATGGTTTTTCAACCATTAAAGACTTTATCAAAACAAAAAAGAAGAGTAAAATCCTATGGATTTTTGCCATACTAGCTTTTATTCTTTCTGCAATCATCGACAACCTTACAGCTACCATTGTACTCATTTCTATTCTTCAAAAAATTGTTAAAGATAGAGATGTGCGAATTTGGTTTGCAGGTTTAATTATTATTGCTGCAAATGCCGGTGGGGCTTGGTCGCCAATAGGTGATGTTACAACTACCATGCTCTGGATAGGTAAAAAAGTAACTACAGGACATTTAATAGGGTATTTATTATTTCCATCATTTTTATGTATGGCGGTTCCAACATTTATTGCTTCATTCCTTCCAGCTTTTAAAGGCGATTTAGAGTTTGAAGAAGTTGAAGAAAAGAAAAAATCTAAATTCAGCAGCACCATGCTTTATTTAGGCTTGAGTGCAATTGTATTTGTTCCAATCTTTAAAATGGTAACACATTTACCACCTTATGTTGGTATGATGCTTTCATTAGGAGTTGTAGCTACATTCGCAGAGATTTATAGTAGTTCTAAGTTTAGCATGACCGAACATGGTTCAGAAGAAAGCGATGCTCACGCCATGCATAGCCCAGTACACTATTCGTTATCTAAAATAGAATTACCAAGTATCTTATTCTTCTTAGGTATTTTAATGGCCGTTGCCGCTTTAGAATCCTTAGGAATACTATTCAATTTTGCAGGTTCGCTTCAAGATACTATGCCAATGTTAGGAACAGAATTACATCAGGAAGGTCATAAAGGCGTTTCAGATTTAGTGGTTTTATTACTAGGTGTAGGTTCCGCAGTAATCGATAACGTACCACTAGTAGCAGCCAGTTTAGGTATGTTCCATGAGCCAATCGATAACGAATTGTGGCATTTCATTGCATATTCAGCAGGAACGGGAGGTAGTATGTTAATTATCGGTTCTGCCGCTGGTGTTGTAGCTATGGGGATGGAAAAAATCGATTTCTTCTGGTATCTTAAAAAAATTGGGTGGTTAGCATTGGTAGGCTTCTTAGTAGGTGCTGTGGCATTTATGTATACAAGAACCTTGTTCTAGAATTAGAGTATTCATTTTTTGGCGCCTGCCTGCCGGCAGGCAGGTTACCTAAGGGTCGGGTTATGCGCTATATCTTTTTTTGCTGTAAATGGCAGCAAAAAAAGGATGCCGCTACAATTCCTAACGCAAATGCATTACTTTGTTTTAAGTCTAATAGTTTATAATTAACGTATATAAAACATTAGAAAAAAATGTATTATACTTTAATAAAAAAAGAAACGTTATACATTTGCAACAAATAATATTCTATGCTCAATACATTATTACAAAACACACAAACCGAAACAGCAGTGTTAACCGATGGAGAGTCTGTTGAAAAAACACTATCTATTATCGAATTAATAAGCAGCGGAGGCGCTGCAGGACAAGTTATTATAGCTGTTCTGTTTTTGCTCCTTGTCGGTGCAATCTATATTTATTTCGAGCGGATATTTGCAATTAAAGCTGCGTCTAAAGTTGATGCTAATTTCATGAATCAGATAAAAGACCATGTTAGCAATGGTAAAATTGATTCGGCTCAAGTGCTTTGTGCGCAAGTGAATACGCCTGTATCTCGTTTAATTGGTAAAGGTATTTCTAGAATTGGAAAGCCACTTGCGGATATTAACACAGCTATTGAAAATGCGGGTCGTTTAGAAATTTACGGATTAGAAAAAAACGTTAGTATTCTGGCAACAATTTCTGGAGCAGCACCCATGATTGGGTTCCTTGGTACAGTAATTGGAATGATATTAGCAATATTTGAATTAGCTAACGCAGGAGGTTCTATCCAAATGGATGTTTTAGCAAGTGGATTATATACTGCTATGACAACTACTGTTGCAGGTTTAATTGTAGGTATTGTGGCTTATATGGCTTACAATCACTTGGTTGTTAAAACCGATAAAGTGGTGTATCAAATGGAAGCAAATTCATTAGAGTTTTTAGATCATTTAAACGAGCCTACATAGTATGAACTTTAGAGGAAGAAATAAAGTAACACCAGAATTCAATATGTCATCAATGACAGATATTGTATTTCTACTACTTATCTTTTTTATGATTGCTTCTACCTTAGTTACCACAAATGCAATAGATATTCTATTACCTAAAGCCAGTGGTAAAACAGAAAACAAAAAATCTGTTGCGGTAAGTATTAAAAAAGATTTAACGTATTATATAGACCAGAAACGTGTTGGCGAAAGTGTATTAGAGAATGAATTAATGGCAGTTTTAGCATCTAAAGATAAACCTACCATAATACTAAGAGCTGAAAAATCTGTACCTGTAGAAAATGTAGTAAAGGTTATGGATATTGCAAACCGAAATAAGTTTAAAGTTATTTTAGCGGTTAAACCAAAATAGAATAATGAAGTATTTCAAAACTAAACACGAAAAGAATTCGGCAAAATTAACAGCGTTAATTGCTATTATTTTGTTGCTTTTGTTGTTTGTTGTTGGTACTACATATATGGATCCGCCGGAGGAATATGGTGTTGCAGTAAATTTTGGAAATTCAGATTTTGGTAAAGGCAATGTACAGCCTTTAAAGCCTGTGAAGTCTGAGCCATTAAAAATTGAAGAACCACCGCAACCCGATGTTTCAAAATCGGAACCTACCAAATCATCAGAAACTAAAGAGGAGGTTTTAACTCAAGAAGATGCCGAATCTATAGCTATAAAAAAGCAAAAAGAAGCAGAAGCAAGGGCAAAAGCTATTGCAGATGCCAAAGCAAAAGCCGAAGCTGATAGAATTGCAAAAGAAAAACGCGAGCAAGAAGAAAAAAAGAAAAAATTAGATGCCTTAATTGGAGGTGTAAGCAAATCTGAAGGCTCGGAAACCGGTAGCGAAGGAAATGACAACCAATCGGGAGATAAAGGTCAGTTAGATGGTAATCCGTATGCGCCTAGTTATTTTGGTGGACAAGGAACTGGCAGTGGAGGTGTTGGTTATGGCTTAAACGGACGTGGCAACGCTTCATTCCAAAGGTTAAAACAAGATTGTAATGAGTCTGGAATGGTAATTGTTAAAATTGTAGTTAATCAAAGTGGAAATGTCGTTTCAGCAGAACCTGGTCAAAAAGGAACTACAAATACAGCACCGTGTTTATTAGAACCAGCAAAAAAAATAGCCTTATCTCATAAATGGCCAGCAGATCCTAAAGCACCAACACGACAATTAGGGTTTGTTAGTGTTAACTTCAAACTAAGTCAATAGTCAATGACATATCAAGATACACTTAATTGGATGTTTTCTCAACTACCAATGTATCAAAGGCAGGGTAAAACGGCTTTTAAAAAAGATTTGACGAACACCTTAAATCTCGCAAGTCGCTTAAATCATCCAGAACTTAAGTTTAAATCGGTTCACGTTGCAGGCACCAACGGTAAAGGTTCTTCAAGCCATATGCTGGCTTCAATTTTGCAAGAATCAGGATATAAAGTTGGTTTATATACTTCACCACATTTAAAAGATTTTAGAGAACGCATTAAAATTAATGGTAAGGAAGTAAGTAAACAATTTGTTATTGGTTTTATTAAACGAAATAAGGTTTTTTTTAAAGCTCATAAATTGTCGTTTTTTGAAATGACCGTAGGCATGGCTTTTGATTATTTTGCAAAACAGAAAGTAGATATTGCAATTATTGAAGTTGGGTTGGGCGGACGATTAGATTCAACAAATATTATTACTCCTGAAGTTTCTGTAATTACTAATATCGGGTTAGACCATACGCAGTTTCTTGGTGATACTCTTGAGGCTATAGCTTATGAAAAAGGAGGAATAATTAAACCTAGAATACCGGTTGTAATTGGCGAAAACCAAAAAGAAACGACTCCTGTATTTAAAAAAATAGCAGAAGAAAATCATTCAAATATAGTTTTTGCAGATAAAGAGATTACCTCAGATTATAAATCCGATTTAATAGGGAGCTACCAATCTAAGAATATTAAAACTGTAATTCAAACTATTAAAACGCTACAAAAAAAAGGTTTCAAAATATCAGAGAACAATTTGAAACAAGGTTTGCAAAATGTTGTAAAAAATACCGGGTTACTGGGGAGATGGCAAACATTAAATTTAAACCCTAAAGTAGTTTGCGATACAGGACATAATAAGGAAGGTTTAAACTATGTTATGCAACAACTATCAAATGAGACTTTTAATAAATTACTTATTGTATTTGGTGTTGTAAATGATAAAGATTTAACTTCAATAATAGGCTTGCTGCCTAAAAAAGCAACATACTATTTCTGCAAACCAGACATCCCAAGAGGATTAGATGCCACTGAACTAAAAAACGTATTTTCTAAATATAATTTGAAAGGCGAAGCATATAATTCTGTAAATGAGGCCTATGAAATGGCTTTAAACAATGCTGATATACATGATTTTGTATTCATTGGAGGAAGTACTTTTGTTGTAGCAGAAATAATTTAAATTTTTATTGAAAAAGTTTTTGCAATATTAAAAACTAGGTTATATTTGCAGTCCAATTTAGAGGGCGCGTAGCTCAGTTGGTTCAGAGCACTTGGTTTACACCCAAGGGGTCAGGGGTTCGAATCCCTTCGCGCCCACAGAAAAATCCTGATAGATTCTATCAGGATTTTTTATTTCTAAAAACTCAACATGGGATTTTACACTTACATATTGTACTCATCAATTTTAGATAAATATTACGTTGGTTCTACGAATAATCTAGAAGCACGCCTTTCGAAGCACTTGTCGAATCATAAAGGTTATACTTCTAGAGCAAAAGATTGGGTTGTAAAATATCATGAATTGTTCGCAACCAAAACTGAAGCAAGAAGTCGTGAAATGCAAATCAAGAAATGGAAAAGTAGGAAAAAGATAGAACAATTGATTTTCGAGAAATAGCTGGTTCAGAGCATCCCGATTTTCATCGGGAGGGTCAGGGGTTCCAATCCCTTCGCGCCCACAGAAAAATCCTGATAGAATCTATCAGGATTTTTTATTTCTGCTCGTTTCGATTTTAAAATGGCTTAGATTGTGAATTATGTATTTAATAAACTCGCATTTGCTTAGTAATTAATTATTGTAGGAAAGCTTTAGGTTTTTTTCTATTTTTAGAAAAAAAAGTCTCACATCTATGAATACGCGTACAATTAAAGAAGCTTACAAAGAAATTTTTAAATCGCACGATAATCCTTCATTAGAAAAACACATTGAAAAAATAATAGAATTGGATGCATTCATGCCCTATAATTCTACGTTTTTTTGTATCACAAATACACAAAATTTAGCCTTTGAATATATAAGTAAAAACCTGACTGCTTGCTTAGGTATGGATAGGGAAGAGCTTAAGGCTAAAGGCATGAAATACCTCTGGAGTAAAATGCATCCAGATGATTTAGAAGTTTGGTTAGAGGCCTTAAATGAGCTTATGAATTTTACATTAAATGAGATTCCTGTTTCTGAAAGAAACAAAATGAGCTATACATGGAATTATCGATTAAAGAATAGTAAAGATGAATACGTAAATGTGATTCAGAATACAACACCACTTGAATTCGATAATAAAAATAAGCCTATTATTGGATTAGCTCATTATACGGTATTATCAAATCATATTGAAATGCAAGTTTGTGCTTCTGCAAAGATATTAAATGATAATAACGAATATGAAACAGTATATTTCAATAATTTTTCTCAGAAATTATTGTCTGATGGTATAAGTAATCGGGAACGCGATATTATTAGACTTTTGGTGTTGAATTACAGTAGCAAAGAGATAGCAAAAAGACTTAATATTACTGCCAATACTGTGGATACACACCGAAGAAATATTCTAAAAAAATTAAAAGTATCTTCCACTGGAGAAATTATTGGTATGTTAAAAAATAATAAAATTCTTATATAATTTGTAAAATACTCAATTTGAGTATTGCTAAATCGGAATTAAAGGTGCATCTTTACATTGCTATTAATTAGTTCTTAGGGAGAATTATATTAAATGAAGTGTCAGTTTATTTTAAACTGGCATTTTTTTTTGAATAATTTTTATTAAAGTAGCTCTAGAATGCGCTCTAATGCCATTCCTCTTGATCCTTTTATTAGAATTGTTTGATTTTTTATTTTTGAAAAATCAAAATTATTTTTAAAATCATCAAAAGATTGATACTGGGTTTCAGTATCAGAATTTGTTTGAGAATTATAAAAGTTTTGTCCTATGAAAATAATTTTATCTAAATCTAAAGAACATGCTAAATCAGTGATATTTTGATGTTCTTTTTTAGCTTCATTTCCCAATTCGAACATATCACCTAATATGGCTAGTTTTTTACCAGATTGTTTTTCAAAATTTAATAATGCCGCGCGCATACTGCTCGGGTTAGCGTTATAGGCATCTAAAATGATTTTACTAGAATTTTTAGTGATAATTTGAGAACGATTGTTAGAAGGGATATAGCCTTCAATTGCATTTTTAATATCTTCGTTATTAACCTTAAAATAGTGCCCAATAGCTATTGCTGCCGCTATATTATTAAAGTTGTAATCGCCTATAAGTTGACTTTGAATTTCTAAGTTGTCATATTTGCATGTTACGAAAGGTTGTGCTTCTAAAAAAGTAACCTCAATGTCGATACCTTCGGTAGCGTTACCAAAAATGTATCTTTTAGTGGTCATAGTTTTATCAATTTGAATAGCATCGTTGGCATTTACAAAAACAAGTTTATTATTAGAAATTAAATAATTATACATTTCACTTTTCCCTTTTATAACGCCTTCAATCCCTCCAAAACCTTCTAGATGGGCTTTCCCAAAATTTGTAATATAACCATAATCTGGTTGTGCAATTTGGCAAAGGAATTCAATTTCTTTTTGATGGTTTGCGCCCATTTCAACAATGCCTATTTCTGTATCCTTACTCATGGATAATAAGGTTAATGGTACGCCAATATGATTATTTAAATTACCAATAGTTGCGGTTGTGTTATATTTTTTAGATAACACTGCATTTATCAATTCTTTCGTAGTGGTTTTTCCATTACTGCCTGTTAGCGCTATTATCGGGATTTTTAAATGATTTCTGTGAAAGCTAGCCAGTTCTTGTAAAGTCTTTAAAACATTGTCGACCAGAATGGTGTTCGGAGAGTTATTATATTTTGCTTCATCTACAATGGCATATTTTGCATCTTTATTTAATGCAGATTCGGCATATTTATTACCATTAAAATTATCGCCTTTTAAAGCGAAAAACATATCATTTTTATTAATGTTTCTAGTATCTGTAGATACTGCATTGCATTTTAAAAAAAGTGCGTGTAGTTCGGCTGTTTTCAAAAATTTAATATTTGTTTTGCGAAAATAAAAGTATAAAAAAAGGTTCTAACTAGAGTTAGAACCTTTATGTTATTTTAAGAACTAAATTTTAGTTTTTCTTTTTGGTTTTATTTTTACTCTTTGATCCAACTCTAGACATAGCACATCTAAATCCAATATAATCTGTTGCCATATCTTGCGGGAAGTAACGCCTTTGAGCAGGGTCTAACCAGTACTCTCTATCTTTCCAAGAACCTCCTTTATAAACTCTTACCTTATCATTGATTAAAGATGTTCTACTGTTTCTTTTGTCGTATTCTCTAATAATATTCCCTAAAGAATCTCTGGTAATAGTATGTTTCGGAGAATTGTACATTTTTCTGGTTTCAGATTCAGCTCCACCTTCATTTTCATCATCATTAAAGCTTTCAAAATAGCGAGAAGAACGTTTGTCTCCGTCTCTAAAGTTTATTTGGTCACTTTTATCAAAGTTTGAACGTAAGTAAGTTTCGTTTTCATCCACAGGAACCTGTAAAATTTCACCAGGTAAATTTCTTGCAACAACTTTACCGTTAGATAAAGTGTCATAAACAATATCATCTATAGTTACCACTTTTACAGTACCGTCGTCGTTTAATGCATTTTTCGTATAAACATTTCCACGGTAGTAGTTAAAATCATTAAATTCATCATCAATTATAGGTCTGTAAACATCTGCAACCCATTCGGCAACATTTCCAGCCATATCATATAATCCAAAATCGTTAGGTTCGTATGATTTTACGGCGTTGGTAATATCTGCACCATCGTCAGACCAACCAGCAATTCCACCATAATCACCTTTTCCTTGCTTAAAGTTCGCCATTTGGTCGCCACGTATTTTACGCTTACCCGAACGAGTGTATTGTCCGTCCCATGGGTATTTTTTACGACCACGATATAGGTTATAACTTCTAAGTTCACTTAAACCTAAAGCAGCATATTCCCATTCAGTTTCTGTTGGGAGTCTGTATTTTGGTGAGATAATTCCAGTTTCACGAGTAGCAAAAACACCAGATTCGTTACCATCTTCATCAACTCTTACATTTCTTCTTCCTCTACCTTCTGGTCTGATAATTTCTTCATTACCACCATACGTCAAAGTAGGTGCATTGATGTATGTATCTGTACTAAATGTTTGTTCAGAGTCAACATCTGTAATTTTGGCATCACGTTTTAAATATCCAGCTTTTTCTAAGTAGAATTCATTGACACGATCTGATCGCCAGTTTGCAAATTCAACAGCTTGAATCCAACTTACTCCAACTACAGGATATTCACCGTAACCAGGATGACGTAAGTAATTCTCCGTCATAACTTCGTTAAAGCCTAAACGATTTCTCCAGACTAAAGTGTCTGGTAAGGCACCATGATAAATGGCTCTTATGCTTTCGTCAGATGGCGGATAAACGCGTTTAATCCAATCTAAGTATTCCATATACATAGCATTGGTTACCTCGGTTTCGTCCATATAGAAAGATTGAACATGTTGCTGATTTGGGCTATTATTCCAATCATGCATAACATCGTCTTGTACACGTCCTTTCGTGAATGTACCGCCTTCTATAAAAACTAATCCTGGAGCCGTTTCTTGTTCTTTGAAGTCTGTATTGTACTGGAAACCACCCTCTCTAGAGTTTATGTCCCATCCAGTAGCTCTGGAGCTGTTTTTTGAACTCGAAGATTTTTTACAACTAGTTGATACCACTGCTAGTGCTAAAACTAATAAAATCTTGAATGCTACTACTTTTTTCATATCCATATTTTAAGTAAGCTAATAATAATTTTGGTGCTGCAATATAAGAATTAAACCTAATAACGCAAGCTGTTTTCTGCATTTTATCCAAAAAATAGTGTATTTCGTCCTATTTTTATGTATTTCAACGATGATTTTGACCTTTCAAACCATAGTTTTGTGTTGTATTAACGCATGATTTCATAATTTATTATTGTATTTTTGAATCAGTTTTTAAAAAAGTGGATTTTTTAATAATAACAATCCGCTAAAGACGTTATTTTATCAATGAAGAAGAAAATTTTATTATTACTACTGACGTTTTCGGTAGGTGTGTTTGCACAACAAAAAAAGTATACCATTAATTGGGAGGAGTCTAAAACTTTAACTGGCGGTAGTTTTTCATTTGAAATACCCGCTTTCAATCCAACGTATTTTAATTTTGATTTAGATAAAGGATTACGGTTTGTAGATCAATGGGAATCAAAGGGATTGGTGAACGAATCTTCAGTTTCTGTGACTAATGTGGTGTATCAACCTATAACGAAAGCAGATTTAAAGGATTTAAACATCAATACAATTCCCAACACTTTACAATTCACCTTAAAAAATACTGTAGCAAGAAATAAAAGGTATATCTATTTTCAACTTTCGCCTATAGTAAAGGATGAGAGCAACCGTTTTAAAAGAATTACTTCCTTTCAGGTAAATTATAAAATTGGTTCATCAAATAACCAAACGTTTTTAAAAAACAACAACGCTTCCAGAGTAATTTCGAATTCTGTGTTGAGTTCTGGTGAATGGTATCGGTTTTATGTAGATACCACAGGGGTTTTTAAGCTTTCAAAAAGTTTTTTACAGCGTTTGGGCGTGAATGTGAACAATGTAGATCCGAGAACTATTAAATTGTTTGGTCATGGTGGACGCATGATTCCGTATTCAAACGCAGTAAACTACCTTTATGATGTGCCTGAAAATGCAATTAAATTCGTAGGTGAAGCAGACGGCGAATTTAATAATGACGATTATATTTTGTTTTATGCTCAAGGACCAAAAGAGTATAACATAGAAAAAGGTACGCATATAAATTGTTATACCGATAAAACCTACTACTACATTAATGTAAGTTCGGGGAATGGTAAGCGTATCCAGCCATTTAATCAACCCATTGGTAATGTAGATATGATTATTGATACTTTTGAAGATTATCAATTTCATGAGGTTGATGATTATAACCTAGTGTCTCTTGGTAGACGATGGTTTGGTGATAAATTTGATGTAGATAGCTCGAAGTCTTTTGAGTTTAATTTTCCAGATTTGGTAACCACCGAACCAGTAAATTTAAAAGTAGTTTTTGCAACGTCAACAACAGCAGACAGTCAAATCAATATAAGTGTTAATAATGCAGCAGTTTCTTCATTGTTTATTGGAGGGGTGTCATCACCAACATTTGCAAATGGATCTACTTATAATGGTGATGTTAATGTAAATTCCTCTAAGGTTTCCGTTGGACTTGATTTTGATAACTTAGGAAACCCAAGTATTATTGGGTATTTAGATTATATTGGAGTTAAAGCAACCCGTAAACTAAATTTTAATGGAGAGCAATTTTTATTTAAAAACTCAGATGTGGCAACCGCTTCAGGAATTGGGCAGTATAACATAACAAATACCGCGAATCTTTCAGAAATTTGGGATGTTTCAGATTTATATAATGTTGCAAATTTTATTAATGTTGATCAAGCATCAACTTTAAGCTTTACAGCAACACTTGGAAGTTTAAAAAGCTACATAGCGGTATCACAATCAGATTATTATGTTCCTAAATTCGATTCACAAACTTCTATAGCTAATCAAAATATTAAAGGAACAATTTTTCAAAATACACAAGGTGATTTTCAAGATGTCGATTACATAATCGTAGCGCCAAATAACATGCTTTCTCATGCTGAAAAATTAGCGCAAATTAATAGAAATCAATATGGTTTAAATGCAAAAGCTATCGGGCTAAATGAGATTTATAATGAGTTTAGTTCTGGAAATCAAGATATTGGAGCTATAAGAAATATGGTGAAATATGTTTATGAAAATGCAAGTTCAACAGAGAACAGAATTAAATACTTGTGTTTATTTGGCGATGGTTCTTTTGATTATAAAGATAGAATCCCAAATAACACTAATGTTGTGCCTTCATGGTACTCTTATAATAGTTTTAGTTTAGCTACTTCTTTTGTTTCTGACGATTTTTATGGTATGATGGATGATTCTGAAGGAGCCATGAATACATCTGACTTATTAGATATTGCCGTTGGAAGAATTCTTGCAGATACACCGCAACGCGCCAAAGAAATGGTAGATAAAATCGAGTCTTATTATATAAAGGAAGCCTATGGCAGTTGGCGAAATAATTTTGTTGTAATTTCTGATGATAATGATAGTAAGCTTCTCGGGGAATTACAAGAAACCACAAATGATATAGGTGACCTTGTGTCTCAAGAAAAGCCGTTTATGAATGTCACTAAAATACATACGGACGCGTTTCAGCAAGAATCTTCGGCTGGAGGTGATCGATATCCCGATGTTACAAACGAAATTGTTAATGCCATTGACAATGGTGCACTGGTAGTCAATTATTTTGGTCATGGTGGTGAAGAAGGTTTAGCCGAAGAGCGCATTTTGTTAAAGCCTGATATTACCGAATTTCGGAATGTTTGTAAACTCAATTGCTTTGTAACAGTAACTTGCGAATTCACTAGATTTGATAATCCGTACAGAGAAACTGCAGGCGAATTTACGTTTTGGAATAAAGATACGGGAGCGGTAGGATTAATCACAACAACGCGTCAAGTATTTGTGAATTTTGGGATAACTTTTAATGAAGAATTAGGGCAGTATTTGTTTTCGTATAACGATAATGATGCTTATGAAGATTATGAATATCCTTCAATGGCAGAAGCTTTAAGGCTAGCTAAAAACGATCCATTAATTTCAGGAAATAGCCAAAAAAGTTTAGTGTTTTTTATTGGTGATCCTGCCATGAAATTGGCATTTCCAGAACCCAATATTAAACTCACCAAAATTAATGATGTGCCAATTGGTCAAGCCACAGATACTTTAAAAGCTCTGAGTTATGTAAAATTAGCTGGCGAGGTTACAGATCTTTCAGGCAATCTTTTAAGTAATTATAATGGAACCCTATCGACCACTATTTATGATAAGTTTATAAACAGACAAACTTTGGCTAATGATGGGATAAGAGATAGTAATGGCGTCATTATTCTAGATTTCTCTACACTAGGTGAAATTATTTTTAGAGGTCAAGCCTCGGTAACGAATGGCCAATTTGAATTTGATTTTGTCGTGCCAAAAGATATAGGGCTTCCAGTAGGTCAAGGAAAAGTTAGCTTTTATGCTAAAAATGAAACTTCAACTCAAAACCAAGCAGGGGCAGATATAAGTTCAGTTAAAATAGGAGGGCTTAATGAAAATGCGCCAGAAGATAATACGGGTCCAGTTATTACATTATATATGAATGATGAAAACTTTGTCACAGGAGGTATTACTAATGAGTCGCCAACGCTATTAGCTAAATTAGAAGACGCCAATGGAATTAATACGGCTAGTGGTATAGGGCATGATATTGTAGCCATAATTGATGGCGATGAAACGAATCCCGTTATATTAAACGATTATTATCAAACGGAAGTGGATGATTATACCAAAGGAACCTTAAGTTTTTTATTTAGAGATCTTGAGCCTGGGTTGCATACTTTAACTTTAAAAGCATGGGATGTTTATAATAACTCGTCAATTGCTGAAATTCAGTTTGTGGTATACGATGAAGATCAAAGTTTAGTGATTAACAATGTACTTAATTACCCAAATCCGTTCGTAAATTATACAGAATTTTGGTTTAATCACAATAGTTCGGAATCTTTAGACGTTTCTATACAGATATTCACGGTCTCCGGGAAATTAGTTCGAACATTAAATGGTCAAACCACAGGTGGTATTAAAGCAACGAGTTCGTTGTCAAGAGATATAGTTTGGGATGGAAGGGATGATTTTGGAGATAAAATAGGAAAAGGTGTTTATATTTATAAACTTAAAGTCCACTCAAACTTATCAAATAAAACAGTAGAAAAAATAGAAAAACTTGTAATTCTTTAACCAAATGTGTCGTTTGTCTGTAATGATTTTTAGTATGTTACAGAATTATAAAGCAAGTTTTAAAATAAAAATTATATTTGCTAACTAAAATTGAATTCATGAAGAATCAAATATTACTATTAATAACTCTTGCTTTTATATTTAAAGCTAATGCACAGGAAACCATCATTTTCCCTAATCAAGAAAGAAGAGTTATAACAACGGGTGTACCGTTTTTATTAATTGCTCCAGATGCACGAGCTGCAGCTATGGGAGATATGGGAGTTGCCACTTCTGTAGATGCTTTTTCACAACAATGGAATCCTTCAAAATATGCGTTTTCTGAAACGAAATCAGGAGTTGGCGTTAGCTATACCCCATACTTAAGTAAGTTAGTAAATGATATTTTTTTAGGAAACGTGACCTATTTTAATAGAATAGATGAGCGTAGTGCATTTTCGGCAAGTTTAAAATACTTTTCTTTAGGAGATATAGAGTTTGTTACAGATGAATTTTCAGAAGCACTTATTCAAAGACCAAATGAGTTGACAATAGATGCATCCTATGCTTTACGATTAACTGACCAATTTGCTATGGCAGTTGCTATGCGTTATTTACGTTCAGATTTAAGACTTGATGGTGTAGATGGCGATGCAACTCCAGCAAGTACTTTTGGTGTTGATATTACCGGTTACTACCAAAGTGAAGAAGAAGCGTATGCCGATTTTAATGGACGTTGGAGAGCAGGATTTGCAATTCAAAATATTGGTCCGAAATTTAAATATGATGAAGGTGGGCAAGAAAACTTTCAACCAACTAATTTAAGGCTAGGAGCAGGATTCGACTTTATATTTGATGATTATAATAAAATTGCAGTTACTGCTGAAATTACAAAACTTTTAGTGCCAACACCACCTGTATATGGTTATGTGGATACTGATGGTGATGAAAATCAAGATAGTGATGAGCCAACCATTATCGTAGAAGGGAAAGATCCGGATGTAAGCTTCCTTTCAGGAATGTTCCAGTCGTTTGGTGACGCCCCTGATGGTTTTAGTGAAGAGATGAAAGAATTCACATGGGCCTTAGGAGCAGAATATTTATATCAAGATTCATTTGCATTTAGAGCAGGTTATTTTAATGAAAGTGAAGACAAGGGAGCTCGTAAGTTTTTAGCTTTAGGAGCCGGTTTCAAAGCCAATGTTGTTAATATCGATTTATCATATTTGTTTTCAGCATCTAAAGTTCAAAGTCCGTTGGAAAATACTTTGCGATTTTCACTTACTTTCAATATCGGAGCTGGCGAGTATAACGAATATTAGTAACAACTAAATAAACGTATTAAAAAACTATTGCTATTTAGCAGTAGTTTTTTGTTTAAAGGCTTTTCTTAACTTTATTATTTACATTTGAATATGAAGGAAAAAAAAATAGAATCGACGTTATATGTTTTTGATAGCATAAATGAGCTATCAAACCAAGTAAAGGCACTAATGCAAAAAGCTATAGAAGCTAGGGCTAATGCTTATGCGCCGTACTCCAATTTTACCGTAGGAACAGCAATATTGCTAGATAATGGCCAAATTGTTACTGGTAGTAATCAAGAAAATGCTTCTTATCCGTCAGGGTTATGTGCAGAACGTACTGCCATTTATTATGCAGGGTCTCAGTTTCCAGAGGCAAAAATGTTACTTATTGCCATAACAGCGGGCTCGAAACGAAATCAAACCACCAAGCCTATTCCGCCATGCGGCGCTTGCAGACAGGCAATAGCTGAATATGAAATAAAACAGAAAACACCTATAGAAATCTATTTTATGGGCGAAACGGGAGCCGTAGCTAAATCCAATTCACTCGCTAATCTTTTACCTTTTGTTTTTGATAAATCTGTATTATAGAGCAATTATAACGATGTAGTTTTTCAGATATGTAAGTTTTTGATATAAAAAATTAGTAATTGGTTAATCTATCAAGAATAATTTAATTGAATTTTTATTTTTTACACTTTCGTTAATTAGGGTTTTTTCAATACAACACAATGTGTTACTTTTGTATTTCGCTAATTAGTAATATAATATCATTCGATGCAAAAAATCACAAAAGAAGTTTACCTTAAATGGTATGAGGATATGTTATTCTGGAGAAAGTTCGAAGACAAACTTGCTGCCGTTTATATCCAACAAAAAGTAAGAGGGTTTCTTCATTTATATAACGGTCAAGAAGCTGTATTAGCCGGTGCTTTACACGCCATGGATTTAACTAAAGATAAGATGATTACGGCATATCGTAATCACGTTCAGCCTATTGGAATGGGTGTAGACCCAAAACGTGTAATGGCAGAATTGTATGGTAAAGTAACTGGAACTTCCCATGGTATGGGAGGTTCGATGCACATTTTTTCTAAAGAATTTAGATTTTATGGCGGACATGGCATTGTAGGTGGTCAAATCCCATTAGGGGCTGGAATTGCTTTTGGTGATAAGTATCACGGAGTAGATGGTGTTACTTTATGTTGTTTCGGAGATGGTGCAGCAAGACAAGGTTCACTTCATGAAACTTTTAATTTAGCAATGCTTTGGAATTTACCGGTAGTTTTTGTTTGTGAAAACAATGGTTACGCCATGGGAACTTCTGTTGAACGTACTGCAAATCATACTGAAATCTGGAAACTAGGTTTAGGGTACGATATGCCTTGTGGACCAGTTGATGGTATGAATCCGGTTAAAGTTGCCGAAGCTTTTGATGAAGCAATCACACGTGCTAGAACTGGTGGCGGACCAACATTCTTAGAGTTAAAAACATATCGCTATAGAGGTCATTCTATGAGTGATGCGCAGCATTATAGAACCAAAGCTGAGGTTGAGGAATACAAGAAAATAGACCCTATTACACAAGTAAAAGATATTATTCTTGATAAGAAGTACGCCTCTGAAGACGATATTAAAGTAATAGATAAGCGCGTTAAAGAACGTGTTGCTGAATGTGAAAAATTCGCTGAAGAATCTCCATTCCCAGAAAAGCAACAACTTTACGACATGGTTTATGAGCAAGAAGATTATCCATTTATTCAACATAAATTATAAAATATGGCGATAGTAGTAAATATGCCGCGATTAAGCGACACGATGGAAGAAGGAACCGTTGCTGCATGGTTAAAAAAAGTAGGAGATAAAATTGAAGAAGGTGATATTCTAGCTGAAATTGAAACCGATAAGGCTACAATGGAGTTTGAATCATTTAATGAAGGTACATTGCTTCATATAGGTGTTCAAGAGGGCGAGACTACAAAAGTAGATGAGCTTTTGGCTATCATTGGAGATGAAGGTGAAGATATATCTGCGCTTTTGAGTGGAGGTGGAAGCAGTGATGCTGGTGAAACTAAAGAAGAGGCAAAACCTGTTGCCGAATCAAAAGTAGAAGACGCAGCTAAGCCAGAAACAACATCAGCACCAGCTGAATTACCAGAAGGGGTGATAGTTGTGACTATGCCACGTTTAAGTGATACTATGGAAGAAGGTACTGTTGCCACTTGGTTAAAGAAAGTTGGCGATACGGTTAATGAAGGAGATATATTGGCTGAAATTGAAACAGATAAGGCTACTATGGAATTTGAATCATTCCAATCTGGTACTTTATTAGAAATAGGATTACAAGAAGGAGAGTCTGCAAAAGTAGATTCACTTTTAGCAATAATAGGTCCTGCAGGAACAGATGTTTCTGGAGTTGCAGCTAATTTTGCATCAGCAGCAGCACCTACAAAAAAAGAAGAAGCGCCTAAAGCAGAAGCTAAAAAGGAAACTCCTAAAGCCGCTGCATCTAGCGCTCCTGCTAAATCGAGTAAACCTGCACCTACGCCAGTTACTGAAAACGGACGTGTGTATGTATCTCCACTTGCTAAAAAATTAGCCGAAGAAAAAGGTATTAATTTATTGAAAGTTCAAGGATCTGGAGAAAATGGGCGTATCGTAAAACGCGATATAGAAAATTATGAGCCTGCAGCTGGAGCCGCTGCGGTTGGTAAATTTGTGCCTTCTGGACAAGAAGATTTTGATGATGTAGATAATTCGCAAATGCGTAAAGCGATTGCTAAGGCATTAACAAATTCTAAATTCTCTGCACCTCATTATTATTTAAGCGTAGAGTTTGATATGGAAAATGCTATGGCATTCCGAGCGCAGTTCAATTCTATACCAGATACCAAAATTTCGTATAACGATATTGTTGTTAAAGCATGTGCTTTAGCATTAAAACAACATCCTCAAGTAAACTCGCAGTGGTTTGCAGATAAAATGCGTTTAAATAATCACGTACATATTGGTGTGGCTGTTGCTGTACCAGATGGTTTGGTTGTACCTGTAGTAAGGTTTGCTAACGAGCAATCTTTACCTCAAATTGGTGCAGCTGTAAAAGAGCTTGCAGGAAAGGCTAAAAACAAAAAGTTAACGCCAGACGAAATGCAAGGTAGCACGTTTACGGTGTCTAACTTAGGAATGTTTGGTATCGATACGTTTACATCAATTATTAACCAACCAAATTCAGCCATTCTTTCAGTTGGAAACATTGTTGAAAAACCAGTGGTTAAAAATGGTCAGATAGTAGTTGGGCATACCATGAAATTATCATTAGCATGCGATCATAGAACGGTTGATGGTGCAACAGGAGCTTTATTCCTTCAAACGTTAAAAGGATATATTGAAAACCCTGTTACTATGTTAGTATAATCAATTCCTGCGAAAGCAAGAATCTCAACATATTAAAACCTGTTTCATACAATTGAAGCAGGTTTTTTTAATTTACTCTCTGTCTTTCTTCTTCTGAACCTGTTTCACGATTACGTGAAGATTTAAGTTTTGTATTTCCGAAATTTCGAGAATAACTCAACGAAAATGTTCTGTTGAAAAAGTCGAAGGTATTGTTCGTTTTTATATTTTGTTCAGGCAAGTCGGTTCCGCCGTTAAACTCAATACTATCTAAAATATCACTTATTGAAAATTTAAGTGTTCCCCATTTATCGCTAAACTTCTTTTGAAGCCCTAAATTAATACCATATACTTCATCGTATTTTGCAGATCCAAAAAATCCTGGGCCATTATAAAATCCAGATAATTCTGCCGAAAAACTATCGGATATTTTAAACGAATGTGTACTGTTTGCTGAAAAATTACCTAAGCTTAATTCGATAGGTTCATCATTGTAAAAGACTCTTACCTTTTGTTTAATAAAAGTAAGGTTGTTTTGGGTGCGCCACCAATTCGTTAACTTTATTGGCACTCCTAAGGTAATGCCAAATGTTTTGGTATAATCTAAATTAGCAGCTTCAAAAATTAATCTTCCTGTTGCTTCATCTATACGTTCTTGAAAATTGGCTATAGAGGAATCTTCTACGGTATATTGAAAGGATAAAAAATAAGATTTGATATTTACATCAAACTTAAAAGCGTTGGATATTGCGGGTTGTAATGATGCGTTACCAGACAAAAACGTATTGGGATCAAAAAAGATAACAAAAGGAGCTAAATCGTTAAACGTTGGTCTGGTAATTCTTTTGGAGTAAGAAAGATTAAGGCTTAGTGAATCGTTAATTTTTCTATTTAAAAATACACTTGGAAACCAAATACCGTAATTTCTATCAACTACAGTACCCTGGGTGTCGGTATCTAATTTTGAGTCTGTATGTTCGTAGCGAACACCTGCTTTAAGACTGGTTTTATCATTAAATTTGTATTCTAAAGCACTATAAGCTGCATATATTTTTTCGTCTAAATCACTTTTATTAGTTAATGTTGCATCTGATACCCAAACATTATTTTCAAAATCATCAACATTTACATCGTTTTCAAAATTAGATTTTGTGCCTTTTACACCAGCTTCAATTTTTATTTTGTCATTAACCTTATTGCTATAATCTAACTTACTAACCCAAGTTTTTATAGGTGTTTTTTTACCACTTCTTAAAAGCTCTGTTCTGTCAAAATTATTGTTTTCATCATAAAAAGAATTTTCGTAGTTGGTAGGATTATCAAATTTATATTTGAGATAATCAATATCGAAACTTAAAAACTTATTTTCTGTAAAATTGTGCTTCACATTATAGTTTATTCCAAAATGCTTGAGGTGGTTTATTTCGTTATTATCTAAAATAACATAAGAAGTTGGTGTTCCATTTTCTGTATCAATACTATTGTTTATGGCATCCATAGACCATCTGTTATCAAAGGCACTAACCAACACACCCATGATGGTTTTATCAGAAGTATTTACATCCAATCCTAATCGTAAATTGTGATTTCGCTGTCTTGGGTCTCTATCTGTAATTGTGCTTGAGGTCAATAAATCACCATTGTCTTCATATTGTCTGCTGGTTTTAAAGATTTGGTCTCTGTTATCGATCGAATAACCATAGCTTCCATAGAGGTTGACACTTTTTTTTCTGAAGTTAAAATTTAAATTATTGTTGTTGGTTACACCCTGCCCATAGCCACCAGAAATAGAATATGAGCCATTTAAACCTAAATCGGTACGTTTTTTCAAAACAATATTTATGTATCCTGCATTCCCTTCGGCATCAAAATTAGATGGAGGTGTTGTTATCAATTCTATTGAAGAAATATTATCGGCACTCATCCCTTCCAACATTTGCACTAAAGATGATGCCGGCATGTAACTTATTTTATCATTTATCATAACAACAACACCTTCTTTACCAACTATAGAGATACTGTTACTTTGCCTATTAACATTAACACCTGGAGAACGTTCAAGCACTTCCAAAGCTGTTCCGCCAGCCGAAACTATACTGTTTTCTACATTAATAACCATTCTATCTACTTTTTGCTGATATAAGGGCTTTCTAGCTTCAACAAAAACTTCATTTAGTTGTTCTCCTTCACTTAGCATAAGTGTTTCAACTTTATAGTCTGAATCTAAGTAAAATGAATTGGAGTAAGTTGTTTTATAACCCACATAACTGCTCATAATGAGATAGTTATCACTTGGTATATTTTCAATTTTATAAGTGCCTTTATCTGTAGAAATGGTGCCTTTAATCAAGGTGGAATCACTAGCCTTTATTAATAATACGTTCACGTAAGGGATGCCTTTGCTATTATCGTCTGAAATTAATCCAGTTACTGTGTATTTAGATTGTGAAATTCCTCCTACTGATATCAAAAACACGAAAAATTTAAGAATAAATTTAAAATTCATTTTAATTGAATTTGAAAGTGAATATTTATAAGATCAGTACAGTAAATGTAATTCTAATCTTAATAAGTTGCTAGAATAGCTTTAAGGAAGAAAATGTTAACTAACTCAAATATAGTATATTAATTAATTCAATGGTAATTAAAAACTATTTATTTTACCGCTACCTTTTTGTTTTTTACCTTTAAATCTTAAATGAATAACTAATGAAAAAACTTTTCGTATTAATTTGTATATCGACTTTTTTATTAAGTTGTAAGACTCCAGAGGTCATAATAAACAGCAATGGTTCTAGTGCAAGAACTAATTCATATCCATCAAAAGAACAGGTAACACCGTCGGCTTCAACTAAAATCGATGCCAATAATCAAGCATCACGATTAAGTATTGAAGGGTCGCTAAACTACTTAGCTTCAGATGCGCTGGAAGGCAGGCAAACTGGTACACCGGGTATTGAAAAAGCTGCCATTTATATTGAAAACGTATTCAAAGAAAATAATGTAAAACCTTATTTTGAAACCTATCGAGATAGCTTTAATATAAAAGATATTGTTGGCTACAACATTGTTGGATGTTTAGAAGGTACCGATCCAAACATAAAAAACGAATTTGTGATTTTAGGTGCGCATTACGATCATATCGGAACATCTAAGGAAGTAAATGGCGATTCCATTGCCAATGGAGCAAACGATGATGCTTCGGGCACTGTTGCGGTTTTAGAATGGGCAAAATATTTTGCGAAAACCAAAAGTAATAAGCGTAGTGTTTTGTTTACCTTATATGCCGCAGAAGAAATGGGTTTGAAAGGTTCTGAACATCTTGCAGCACGATTAAAATCTGAAAACATAGACTTACATACCATGATTAATTTTGAAATGATAGGTGTGCCTAGAGCTGAAACTGAAATTTTGGCTTATATGACGGGTTACGAAAAATCGAATTTGGCTAAAACTCTAAATGAATATGCGGGTTCAGAAATCATAGGGTTTTTTCCTAAAGCAAAAGAATTTCGTCTCTTTATGCGTTCGGATAATTATCCGTTTTATGAACAATTTAAAGTGCCAGCACATGCTATTTCTACCTTCGATTTTACTAATTTTGAGTATTACCATCATGTAGATGACGAAACCGAAAAAATAGATTTTAATCACATGACCAATTTTATAAATAAAATGATTCCAGCACTAGAAGGTATGATTAATACACCTTCGAAAGAAATAAAAATGAACAATGAGTAAAAAACACGTTATAATAACAGGCACCAGTAGAGGAATAGGTTTTGAGTTGGTTCAATTATTTGCAAAAGCAGGTTGTAAAGTTTTAGCGCTTTCGCGGAATGAGAAGCCCATTCAAAGTTTAAACTTAGAAAATGTGACTTCGTTTTCGTTCGATTTGGGTGATTCTAAAGCATATAAAAAAGTTGAAAATTTTATAAAAGATGAATGGAAACATGTTGATGTTTTAATAAATAATGCGGGTACACTTTTAAATAAGCCATTTGCTCAAACGTCAATTGAAGATTTTGAGCAAGTGTATAAAACCAACGTTTTTGGGGTTGCCGAATTAACAAGAGTTGTATTGCCTTTTATGAAAAATAAGAGTCATGTGGTAACTATTAGTTCTATGGGTGGCGTTCAAGGCAGTATGAAATTTCCTGGGTTAGCGGCGTATAGTTCAAGTAAAGCTGCAGTAATTACGCTTACAGAATTATGGGCTGAAGAGTACAAAAGCACTGGAATTTCCTTTAACGTGTTGGCTTTAGGGGCAGTACAAACCGAAATGCTAGAAGAAGCTTTTCCAGGGTATCAGGCGCCAACAACAGCCTTAGAAATGGCTCAATATATTTTTGACTTTTCATTAAATGGCAATACCTATTACAACGGAAAATTGTTGCAAGTTTCCAATTCTACGCCATAGTATATGAGTAAATACAAATGCATAATTTTCGATTGCGATGGTGTTTTAGTAGATAGCGAAGCTATTTCTGCTGGCGTATTAGTTGAAATGGGTAACCAATTGGGAGCCAATATGACTTTTGAAAACACCTTGCGAGAATTAAAAGGAACTTCCTATCAATATTGTGCTGAATATATATCTAACCGAATTAAAGTTCCACTTCCTGTTAATTTTGAAACGGATTATCGTATAAATTCATTTGAAGCCTTTCGCCAAAAGCTACAGCCAATAAATGGGGTGAAAGAGGTAGTTGAAAACTTAAAAATGCCTTTCTGTGTTGCCTCTAGCGGACCAGAAAATAAAATACGATTAAACTTAGATGTTACTGGTTTACTGCCATACTTTGAAGACCGTATATTTAGTTGTTTCGCAATTCAGAAATGGAAACCAGAACCCGATATTTTTCTTTGGGCGGCAGAAACAATGGGTTTCAATCCTGAGGAATGTTTGGTTATTGAAGATAGTCTTATAGGAATCAGAGCTGCTAAAGCGGGTGGGTTTGATGTTTATGGATTTGCTGAGCACGATTTTAACAACGAATTACAGACTGAAGCTTCCCTAACGTTTAAGAGAATGTCTGAACTATTAGATATGTTGTGATTTTTTGAAGTCTCTTTTAACTAATGCGGATATGAATTTGCTTTAATGTTTTAAATCCATAGTTAAAATATATTCTATTTTTTTTCTCACAAAGTCAATTAAATTAATATGGTCTTTTCAATAAATCTAGTATTTTAGCGCTAATGCAAAATCAGCTTCAAGATTATGTGCCTGCCCATGCGCTTCCGTTAGTTTTAAATCTTTTAGAACAGGAGCATGTAATGGTTAAAATTAAGAAAGAACGAAAAACACGCCATGGCGATTATAGGTTTTTACCTAACGGAAAACATCAAATTACTGTAAATTCGAATTTAAATGAATACCGTTTTTTGATTACCTTAATTCATGAAATTGCACATTTTGAAGCCTATAAATTGTACGGAAAATTTATAAAACCACATGGTATCGAATGGAAACGCACGTTTCAGCATTTAATGTTACCGTTTTTAAATCCAGAAATTTTCCCGAATGAGTTGCTGCCATTGTTGGCGAAACATTTTAAAAACCCAAAAGCGTCTAGCGATACAGATGCACCATTGACCTTAGCTTTAAAGCAATTCGACGAACCCAATAATAAAACATATATTTTCCAAGTACCTTTGGGGCATACTTTTCTTGCAAATAACGGAAAAGTGTTTAAAATGAATAAAAAACGAGTAAAACGCTTTGAGTGTGTTGAGGTTAAAACAGGAAGATTATATTTGTTTAATCCAAACGCTGAAGTGGAACTGATAAATTAATTATTATGAATAAAAATTATTATGCCATATTAATGGCAGGAGGAGTAGGATCGAGATTTTGGCCTATTAGCACACAAGATTTTCCTAAACAATTTCACGATATGTTAGGAACTGGCGATACCTTAATTCAAAAAACATTTCATCGTTTAGCAGATTTAATTCCAAAGGAAAATATTTTTATTTTAACCAACGAGCGGTACAACGACTTGGTTTTAGAGCAACTACCAGAAGTAGAGCAACGTCAAGTGGTATTAGAACCTGCCATGAGAAACACAGCGCCATGTATTTTATATGCATCATTAAAAATTCAAAAAGAAAACCCGGATGCTGTTATGATAGTAGCTCCCAGCGATCATTGGATTGAAGATGAAAAAACGTTTTCGAAAAATGTGCAACAAGCTTTTGATTATTGCGAAAATAATGATGCGTTAATGACATTAGGCATTCAACCAACATTTCCTAATACAGGATATGGTTACATTGAATTTGATAAGTCTTCCGCGGAAGCGATAAAAACTGTAAATCAATTTAGAGAAAAACCAGATTACGAAACGGCAAAATCATTTATTTCTCAAGGAAATTTCCTTTGGAATGCAGGTATTTTTATGTGGAGCGCTAAAAGTGTCATAAAGGCTTTTCAAAATAATCAACCCGAATTATTTAAATTATTCGAGAGTGGAATTCCTGTGTACAATACCGAATTTGAAAATGAGTTTATTAAGGAGAACTATCCGAATGCTGAAAATGTATCAGTAGATTATGCCATTATGGAAAAATCGGCAAATGTTCATGTAATTGCTGCCGAATTTGATTGGAACGATTTAGGAACTTGGGGTAGTTTATACGACAAGTTGGATAAAGATGAATCTGGTAATGCCGTTGTGAATGCGAGGACATTAGCTGAAGATGCATCGGGTAATATGATAAGAACAAAAAAGGATAAAATTGTTGTTATTGACGGTCTTCAAGATTATATTGTTGTTGATAAAGAAGAAGTTTTGCTTATCTTTCCTAAATCAAAAGAACAAGATATAAAAATGACACTCCAACAAGTTAAAGATAAATTTGGAGAGCAATATGGTTAAATCATGAGCGAAGAGAGTAAGTTTAATTTTTCGGATGAAGCCCCTAAAGATGAGGCTTTAACAAACGAACAAAACGTTGAGCAATCAAAAGAAAGCATAAAAAAAGATGCTCAAGGTCTTATGGCCAGTATCAAAAAGTTTCTTAGTGAACTATTAGATTTTAGAGAAGATACTGATAGAGATGCTACTATTCTAGCCATAAAAGGAGATATCCCTTTTAAAGGTGCTACAGCGTGGATATTAGTATGTTCTATATTTGTAGCTTCCGTTGGATTAAATGCTAACTCTACTGCAGTTGTTATTGGTGCGATGTTAATTTCACCACTTATGGGGCCTATCTTAGGTGTAGGACTTTCTATTGCCATAAATGATATTGATACTTTAAAACGTTCGTTAATAAACTTAGCCACTATGATTGTGTTGAGTTTATTAACTGCTTTCTTGTTTTTTAAATTTTTCCCGCTTAGTGAAGATACCAACGAACTTTTAGGACGTGTAAAACCAGATATTAGGGATGTACTAATTGCCTTTTTTGGTGGTTTAGCCTTAATAATTGCTAGAACTAAAAAAGGAACCATCGCTTCGGTTATTTTTGGTGTTGCTATTGCCACTGCTTTAATGCCGCCGCTTTGTACGGCAGGATATGGTTTAGCAAAAGCGAACTTCGTTTACTTTGGTGGAGCTATGTATCTCTTTACCATTAATACCATATTTATTGCCTTGGCTACTTTTTTAGTGTTAAAACTACTAAGGTTTCCTATGCTTAAATATGCCAATTCTAAAAAGAGACTCTTTATTTCAAGAATGGCAACCTTGTTGGCTATTGTAGTAATGATTCCTGCAGGTTTTACTTTTATAGATGTTTATAGAGAGAGTAATTTTAAACGTGATGCTGGTTTGTTTGTTGAAAACGAATTAAGTGCTCTACCGCATGCAGAGTACATTAAAAGTAATGCTATTTATAAATACGGCGGAAATGAGGAAAGTAAAATAGAACTAAATACTTTTGGTTTGGATGAAATTCCAGAATCTTCAATCATGCTATTACAAAGTAGAATGAAAGATTACAGTGCCTTATCTGATAGTAAATTAGTTGTGAATCAAAATAGGTCTAAAAATTTAGATAATTTTAAATATATGGAAGAACTAAGAACTAGAGATTCCCTAGACTTATTATCGCAAACTCAGAAAATAAATTACTTAGAAAATAAGGTGCAGCAGCTTTCAAAATTAGAGCGAAATCATGTGGCTTTAGATGAATTGTTAGCTGAAATAAAAATAAATTACGAAACCATCGAGCAGTTTTCTTATGCGAGTGTTATCAATTCTAATTTTACTAAAATGGACACTTTATCTGTGTTTTCAGTTAAATGGGTAGATTCTTTAGCGAAAGAAGATCAGCGCAAAAAAGATAAAGATAAACTTGAAAAATGGTTGAAATTAAAACTAAGTTTAGATACGCTGGTAGTACGAAGAATAAATTAATAATATTAGGTCTTTAAGAAATTTATTGATTAACTGGTGTTCTATCTCTCCACCAGGATGCTAGCGCAGAACCAGAGATATTCATCCATGGCCCAAAAATAGCTGGTGCTAAACCTACTGTTGAAACTTTTCCTAATTCTAAAGCAATACCCGAAGCTAACCCGCCATTTTGCATTCCAACTTCTAAGGCAATCGTTCTGCAATCATTTTCCTTTAATTTAAATAGCCTGCAACCCCAGTACCCAAAAAAGTAACCTGTAGTATTATGAATAATAGCTGCGACTACTAACAAAAGACCTATATCTAATAAATTATCTCTGCCCGCGGCAACAATAATAACAATAATTAAAGCAATGGCACCCATTGAAATTTTTGGTAATAAAATATCTAACCAAGGAAATTTACCATGAAATAAACGATTAAAAATTAATCCAGCAATTATTGGAACAATCACCATTTTAACTATACTAAGCATCATTTGATAAATGTCAATGGGGATAAACTCACCAGCTAAAAGTTCCATGAGTAAGGGGGTTATAAAAGGAGCCAATAATGTAGATATGGCCGTTAAAGTTATTGATAGCGCTAAATTGGCTTTTGCTAAAAACACCATAACATTTGATGCTAAACCGCTTGGTGAACAGCCTATTAAAACAATACCTGCGGCAATTTCGCTTGAAAAACCAAATAATTGCGCAATTGAAAATCCCAAAACAGGCATTATAGTAAACTGACAAATTAATCCTATAAGCACGCCTTTTGGCATTTTTATAACACCTTTAAAATCTTGAATACTCATAGAAGTACCCATGCCAAACATAATAATTTGTAATAAAGGAACAATTAAAAGCTTTAACTTAAAATCCCCAATTTGAATAAAAAGTTCAGGATAAAACATGGCTAAAGCCACGGCTGCAAATATTAAAATGGTGAAAGAAAGACTCTTATAAAGCTGACTGCATCTTGCGGTGATACTCAAAAAAGTTAAAAGTAAAATAATGGGTATGCCTATAAATTGTTTATAGCCAATTAGTAAAAAAATTAGTGTGATTAAAAAACATATTGCAGCAGATATCAAGGAAATTTTAAATGCTTTTATCATAAGAATAATTCTTAACTATTTTACTCGTTTTCCTCTATGTACATTTTACGTACTTTTTTAAACAGATTTGAAGAGTAAACAAAATCGGTAACCGATTCATTATCTGTTTTAAAAATGGTTTCATTGGAGCCTTCCCATGCTTTTAATCCATTTTTTAAGAAGACGATTTTTTCACCAATTTCCATTACCGAATTCATATCATGAGAATTAATTACGGTAGTAATTTGATATTCATCGGTAATCTCTTGAATAAGGTTGTCTATAACAATAGCTGTTTTAGGGTCTAATCCAGAGTTTGGTTCATCGCAAAATAAATACATAGGATTGTTTACAATAGCGCGAGCAATAGCCACACGTTTTTGCATACCACCAGAGGCTTCACTTGGCATTTTTTTATGAGCATCGTCTAAATTAACACGTTTTAAAACAAAATCAACACGATCTTCCATTTCGCTTTTGCTTTGTTTGGTAAACATCTGCAACGGAAACATTACGTTTTGTGCAATAGTCATGGAATCAAACAAGGCGCTACCTTGAAAAACCATACCGATTTTGGCTCTTAGGTTACGTTTTTCATCTTCAGAAAGTAATGAAAATATTTTACCGTCGTAAGATATGGTACCCTCTTCATAATCAAATAGGCCTAATAAGCATTTTAAAAAAACCGTTTTTCCCGAACCACTTTGCCCAATAATAAGATTGGTTTTTCCTTTATCAAAAGTGGTGCTAATTCCTTTTAAAATTTCAACATCGCCAAACGATTTATGTAAATTATTAACTTCTATCATTAGCTTAATAACATTTGGGTTAGTAAATAATTTAAAAGTATGATAAGCACACTGGTCCATACAAACGACGTTGTACTAGCCTTACCAACTTCTAGTGCACCACCTTTCATGTAATAACCATGAAACGAAGGAACCGTAGCCAGTATAAACGCAAATACAAAGGTTTTTATAAATGCATAGGTAACATGAAACGAAATAAAATCGGTTTGAATTCCTACTATATAATCTTCGAGTGTGCTAAAACCACCATAGACGCATGCCGCCATACCACCAAGAATGCCTAAAAACATGGCAATTGAAATAACAAATGGGTATAATAATAACGCTATGAATTTTGGAAAAACCAGATAATTAAGCGAGTTTATTCCCATAACCTCTAAGGCATCAATCTGTTCGGTAACGCGCATCGTTCCTATGCTAGAGGTAATAAACGAGCCTACTTTACCAGCCATTATAATAGACATAAATGTAGGTGCAAATTCCAGAACAATAGATTGCCTTGTTGCGAAACCAACAAGGTATTTCGGAATTAAAGGGTTATCAATATTTAATGCTGTTTGAATAGTAACAACGCCTCCCACAAAAAAAGATATAAATGCCACAATACCTAACGAGCCAATTATTAAATCATCAACATCTTTAAGTATCAATTGTTTCATTACAGTCCACTTTGTGGGTTTACGAAACATTTCTACAATCATTAGAAAATAAGCGCCTATATTATGGAGGTATGTCATATATATATTTGTAAGTGCTAATGTAAAAAAAACTTAGGGGTATTTAACTTTAATTTTAAATAATGATGCTTTAATATTTGTATTTTTGAGCCAATTAAATTCTTTTTATTGATGAAATATCTTTTCACATTTTTTATTGTTTTTTTTCTATCGTTATCAGTTTTTGCCCAGAATGAAAGACCAAAGTTGGTTGTTGGAGTTGTTGTAGACCAAATGCGATATGATTATTTAACTCGTTATTATGATAAATATGGTGATGGTGGATTTAAACGTTTAATTAACGAGGGCTATAATTGTAAAAACAACCATTTTAACTATATACCTACCAAAACGGGTCCGGGACATGCTTCAATATTTACTGGTACTACCCCTAAATACCATGGTATTATTGGTAATGATTGGTTTGATAAAGATCAAAAAAAGAATGTGTATTGTGCCAGAGATAGTAATTTAGAGTCTATAGGCACAGAAAATGAAGCAGGAAAAATGTCTCCACATAGAATGCTTGCATCAACATTTGCAGATGAAAATCGATTGTTTACTCAAATGCGAGGTAAATCTATCGGGATTTCACTAAAGGATAGAGGTGCTGTTTTTCCGGCGGGTCATGCTGCCAATGCTGCTTATTGGTTTGATTTTGAAAACAATGGTTCAGGTAATTGGGTAACTAGTTCATTTTATATGAAGGCGCTTCCTAAATGGGTAACAAATTTTAACGCATCGGATGCGACTGAAAAATATTTTATAGAATGGAATACTTTGTATGATATAAATACTTATGCAGAGAGTGGAAGTGATTTAAATAATTTCGAACGTATTTTTGAAGGTAAAACTACAGCGACATTTCCTTACGATTTACAAAAGCTAAAACGCGATAATGGTAACTTTGAAATAATTGTTGAAAGCCCTTATGGAAATAGTTTAACGACAGATTTTGTAATAAAGGCTATTGATGCTGAAGGTTTAGGAAAAGATGATATAACAGACGTTTTAACAATAAGCTACTCTAGTACAGATAAAGTTGGTCATGATTTTGGTCCAAATTCTATAGAAATTGAAGATACTTATTTGCGCCTTGATTTAGATTTAGAACGCTTACTAAAAGCTCTGGATGACAAAGTTGGTGAGGGTGAATATACCGTGTTTTTAACCGCAGATCATGGAGCATCACATGTACCTAATTATTTAAAGTCAAATCATATTCCTTCAGGGCTTTTTGATGAGAGCAAAATGTTTGATGAAATGAATGCCTTTTTAGAAGAACAATTTAAAGTTTCGGGTTTAATTTTAAGTAGAATTAATAGCCAAATTTTTCTTAATCACAAGAAAATTATTTCGAATAACTTAGATTTAAAAGAAATAAAAGAATTTTTAGCGCTTGAATTATTAAAGTATAAGCTAATTGATAAAGTATATGTAACCTCTGATATAAATCAGTTTATTGGTTCTCATGGTTATGTTGAAACCCTTTTGGAGAATGGGCATAATCAGAAACGCTCAGGCGACCTCATGTTTGTTTACACCCCCGAAGTTTTTAAAGACACAAAATGGAACAGAACAGGAACCGATCATCATTCAGGATTTATGTATGATACTCATGTACCATTGTTATTCTTTGGAAAAGGCATTAAAAAAGGTCAAACATTTAAGAAAACAGAAATTACAGATATTGCACCAACCATGTCAGCACTTTTAGGTATAAGTTTTCCAAATGCCGCAATTGGTCAACCTTTAGATTTTGTTTTTGATGAGTAAAAAATCAATCTTTTCATTACTTGCAATTCTAATTGTTTTAGGTGTTTATACATACGAACATTTTCTAAAGGAAGAAGAACAAGTTGAGATTATTGCTGAAGGAAAAGCAGTTAAAAATAATACAAACGAATACTTTTTGCCTACATCTACAACAGGGCAAATTGTGCATCATGAAGGTTTCTCCTTATCGTATAGCGAGCCTCACGAACAAGCGGAATGGGTGGCTTACGAATTGAAAAAAGGGCACCTTACTAATACGAATTTTAAACGTCCTTATTTTGAAATTGATAAAGCGGTGAAAACAGGGGCTGCAAGTTGGAGAAACTACAAGAATTCAGGTTTCGATCGCGGGCATCTTTGTCCCGCTGGTGATAGAAAGTATAGCCAGAATGCGCACGACGAAACTTTTTTAACTAGTAATATAAGCCCTCAAGAACACAGTTTTAATTCTGGTATTTGGAATACTTTAGAACAGAAAGTGCGTTATTGGGCTAGTAAATATGATGGTGTTTTTGTGGTTACTGGTGGTGTTTTAAAAGGACAAATGAAGACCATAGGAAATGAAAAGGTGTCAGTGCCAAATCAATTTTACAAAGTGTTGATTGATAATAATACGGGAAAAACAAAAATGATTGCATTTCTAATGCCACATGAAAATTCCAGTAAACCATTATACGAATTTGTAGTTTCGGTTGATGAAGTTGAAGCTTTAACTGGCATTGACTTTTTTCCAGAGTTAGACGATACTATCGAAAATAAGTTGGAAGCGTCAAGTAGTTACAAAGATTGGAGTTTTAACTAGCCGAATGAGTTTTAAGATGCGGAGCGTTGTTGCAGCATCTATAATTTAAACTTGCCAAGAATCCCTTTCCATCGTAATTCCCTAATAAAGTGTCCTTCTTCTTCCGAAACTAAAAAAGGTAATTTTTCTTTTTTAGCTTTAAAATACCCTGCCATATAATCTTTAAACAAAGAAAAATTTCCTTTTCTGTACGCTAATTTTAATGCAGAAATGCTTGTAATTATAAAACCGTAGCGCATTTTATACATTGCTTCACCTTGCAAATATTTTGAGCCCTTGTTGTAGCTTATTCCGGTTGGTTTTAGGTGTTTTACCTGTAACAATTCATCAGTTAAAATATCCCAGTTGTAATATTTTGCCAATAGTTCATCAATGGTATCCCAACCCATGGATGGTTTTAATTTTCCAATTTCCAAAAAACAATCTTTTTTATAAGCTTTTAGGGCACCTCGAATATGGTCTTTTCGGGTAAGATTTTCTAAAACCCATTGATTGTCTTTTTCTATGTAACAAAAGCCAGATACCATACCTAGTCTGTTGTTTTTTTTAAAATGATTTGAAATCACTTCTAAGTAATTAGACGGAAAAATTAAGTCGGCATCAAACTTACAAATCACATCATATTGGTCGTCTAAAGTATCAAACCCTTTATAAAAGGCATTTATTATTTTTGAACCTGGTAAATGCTGATTGGAAGATTTATTGTTAACTAAAGAAATAAAAGAATGTTTTTTAACATAGCTATCAACGATAGATTCAGTATTATCGGTAGAATTGTCATTAACTACAACAATTTGTTTTGGTTTCAAAGTTTGATTAACCAAAGAGTGAATTGTGAGTCCTATAGAATCTGCTTCGTTATGTGCAGGAATGACAATGTAAAAGTCCATGTTGTAAATTTCAATATATAAATATCAAAACCCAATTTTTAAAGCATTAATTTTTAAAACTTGATTTAAATGTTATGCCTTTTCAGCATACACAATATAATATCGAGGAGTGAACCATCGTAAAATTGGTCGGATACCAATTTTTTTTGTTGGGTTTGTCCATTTTTGGCGGTCTATTATTCTCCATCCGGCTTTTTCAAGTAACCAGTCAAATTGCCAATCTTCAAACTCATGATAATGTCTGTCTAGCATATCGGTTTTACTTCTATAAGCCGAAGAAAACCATAATTTAAGAGGTACACTAGCCACCAATTTATTCGATTTTATAGATTTTAAAACTGTAAAAGGGGAAAGCAAGTGTTCAAATATTTCAAATGCAGTAACTACATCGGCGTTAGAGTTTTCAATAGTTGAAGTGTCTAAATCTAAATCTTCACCTTTAGTATTTTCAACGGTATAACCATGATCTAACATGATTTTAGAAAATGGATTAGTAACTCCTAAATCTAAAATTGAAGATGAATTCGTAACGTGTTTTTCTAGAAACTCAATAGTATGTTTGTATCGCTTATTAGGAAAGGTTTTCTCGTACATTCAACATTTCTTTTTTATTTCCGTGAAAACAGAATCCTTAAAATCATTAACTACTTATTGCTTGTAAATGATAGCATTTATGTTCATGCCTGCTCCAACACTAGCAAAAATAACGACATCACCTTTATTTATTTCTTGATTGTCAAGTTCACCATTTAAAATCAAATCATATAAAGTAGGAACCGTAGCAACACTTGAGTTTCCTAGTTTTCCGATACTCATGGGCATAATATTTTCTGGCATCTGCATATTATAAAGCTCGTAAAAACGTTTTACAATGGCTTCGTCCATTTTTTCGTTGGCTTGATGAATGAGTATTTTTTTGACATCAGAAATAGATACTCCACTTTTGTCAAGACAAGATTTCATAGCCAAAGGCACATTGGTTAATGCAAATTCATAAATTTTTCTACCATACATCTTTATGTAACGTCGATTGTCAACAGAATTTTGATTGTTTGTTTGACCGAAGAATATAAAATGAGCTTCATCTAATGCAAAAGTTGCCGAATCGTGCGTAATAATGCCACCTTCATCATCAGTAGCTTCGATAATTACTGCCCCAGCGCCATCGCTATAAATCATAGAATCTCTATCATGTGGATCTAAAATTCGCGATAACGTTTCAGCACCAATCACCAAACATTTTTTGGCTATCCCAGATTTAATAAAAGCATTGGCTTGAATTACCCCTTCAACCCAACCTGGGCATCCAAAAAGTAAATCGTATCCAACACATTTAGGATTTTTAATTCTTAGCAAATGTTTTACCCTTGAAGCGATACTTGGAACCGTATCACTTTGTATACTACCAGATCTAACATCACCGTAGTTATGCGCAACAATAATATAATCTAAATCTTCACGATTAATTTTAGCTTTTTCTATGGCTTTCTCAGCTGCAAAAGTAGCAAGATCGGAAGTGTTTAAATGACTTTTAGCATAACGACGCTCTTCAATTCCAGTAATAGCTTTAAACTTTTTAACAATCACTTCGTTAGGCGCATTAATTGTTGAGCCATCACTATTTAAAAATTCGTGACTGTGAAAATTTTCGTTCTTTTCTATATTGGCTGGTATATAGCTACCAGTACCTGTAATTTTAATATTCATAAATATGAAAATTGCTTATAATTTTGTTCTTATTAGCAAATTAAATTATTTCAAAATAATGACGTTATTATTTTATAAAATTTTACGATGTTCAAGACCTATTTTAGGCTTCAATAAAAGCTTCTATTGGCGTACAAGAGCATATTAAATTTCTATCGCCATAGGCATCATCAACACGTCTTACACTCGGCCAAAATTTATTTTCTCTTACATAGTCTAGTGGAAAAGCAGCTTCTTCTCTAGTATAAGGAAAATCCCAAGTATTTGCAGTAATCATATCAAGCGTATGGGGTGCATTCTTTAAAATATTATTTTCATCTTCTTTTGTTACACCGTCTATTTCTTTTTTTATTGAAAGCATAGCATCACAAAAACGATCAATTTCATCTTTACTCTCGCTTTCAGTTGGTTCAATCATTAAAGTTCCTGCAACAGGAAATGATACTGTTGGCGCATGAAAACCATAATCCATTAAACGCTTAGCAATATCAGTAACTTCAATTCCATTTGCTTTAAAAGGTCGGCAATCCACAATCATTTCATGAGCTGCACGCCCACGTTCACCAGAGTATAATGTTTCAAAACTACCGTGTAGACGGTGCTTGATATAGTTAGCATTTAATATGGCTATTCTAGTGGATTCTGTTAATCCTTGAGCGCCCAACATCTTGATATAACCATAGGAAATCAAGCAAGCCAATGCAGAACCATAAGGTGCAGCAGAAATTGCAGTTATGGCTTTTTCGCCTCCCGTTTTAACCAAAGGATTTCCTGGTAAAAAAGGAACAAGTTGTTTTGCTACACAGATTGGTCCAACTCCAGGACCACCGCCGCCATGAGGAATAGCAAAAGTTTTGTGTAGGTTTAAATGGCATACATCGGCTCCAATATTCCCTGGATTGGTTAATCCTACTTGGGCGTTCATGTTTGCACCATCCATATATACTTGTCCGCCATTATCATGAATAATTTTGGTGATTTCTTTGATTGCAGATTCGTAAACACCATGTGTTGATGGATAGGTAACCATTAAACAAGATAAGTTGTCTTTATGTAATTCGGCTTTTTCGCGTAAATCATCGACGTCTATATTACCTTCTTCAGTCGATTTTGTAACTACTACTTTCATTCCAGCCATAACCGCACTTGCAGGATTTGTTCCGTGTGCAGATGATGGAATTAAGCAAATATTTCTATGGTGATCATCACGAGATTCATGGTAGGCTTTTATAACCATTAGTCCAGCAAATTCACCTTGCGCGCCAGAATTTGGTTGCAATGAAGTTGCTGAGAAACCTGTTATTTCAGTGAGTTGGTCTTCCAGTTCTTTTAAAACAGTAAGATAGCCGTGAGCTTGTTTTTTAGGAACAAAAGGATGAATATTTGCCCATTTATAAATACTTAAAGGTAACATTTCGGCAGCTGCATTTAGCTTCATCGTACATGATCCCAAAGAAATCATGGAGTGATTTAATGCTAAATCTTTACGTTCTAATGATTTGATGTAACGCATCAACTCGGTCTCAGAATGGTAAGTATTAAACACAGCATCTGTTAAGAATTCCGACTGCCTTTTTAAATTTTCAGAAATATTATTGGCATGTTCAACTTCAGAAATCACAATCGTTTCTTTGCCTTTAGCTTCAGCAAATACTGAAATTAAATAATTAATATCTCTTATCGAAGTTGTTTCGTTTACTGAAATTGTCACCGTTTCTTTATCAGGATAAAATAAATTAACCTTCTTGTTAGTCGCAACTTTTTTTATAGATTTTGCATTTGTTTTTATTTGAAGCGTATCAAAATATGAAGTATTTGTTTGTTGATAACCAAGTTTTTCTAAAGCATTTGCTAACGCTACGGCTTTATTGTGAACTTCACTTGCAATGAATTCTAAACCTTGCGGACCATGATAAACGGCATACATACTGGCCATAACCGCTAACAATACTTGAGCGGTACAAATGTTGGAAGTAGCCTTGTCTCTTTTTATGTGCTGTTCTCGGGTTTGTAATGCCATACGTAACGCGCGGTTACCATTGGCGTCTTTTGTTACGCCAATAATACGCCCTGGGATATCACGTTTGTATTGTTCTTTCGTGGCAAAATAAGCTGCGTGCGGGCCACCATAACCCATTGGGATTCCGAAACGTTGCGTGGTTCCAACAACAACATCTGCTCCAAATTTCCCTGGGGCCTCGAGTTTTACTAAGCTTAAAATATCGGCAGCAACTGCTACTTTAATTCTATTCTCCTCAGCTTGATTAATAAATGATTTGATGTCGGTAATTTGACCATCTTTCCCTGGATATTGAAGTATGGCTCCAAAAAATTCTTCTGAAAAATTAAAGCTTTCTTCTGTGCCTATAACAAGTTCAATGCCTATTGGAATGGCTCTAGTTTGAAGTAATGATAATGTTTGAGGTAAAATATTTTCAGAAACAAAAAATTTATTAATACCCGCTTTTTTCTGATCTCGTTCTCTTACTGCGAATAATAAACTCATGGCTTCGGCAGCAGCAGTACTTTCGTCCAATAATGAGGCATTAGCAATTTCCATTCCAGTGAGTTCAATCACCATAGTTTGGTAATTTAATAAGGCTTCAAGTCTTCCTTGTGCTATTTCTGCTTGGTAAGGTGTGTATGCCGTGTACCAACCTGGATTTTCAAGAATATTTCTTTGAATTACAGCTGGTAAAATGGTAGGATGATAACCTAAACCTATGTAAGTTTTATAGACTTTGTTTTTTTTAGATAATTCATGAATATGTAATAAATACTCATGCTCCGACATCGGTTCATCTAAATCTAAATCTTTTTTCAAACGAATATCATCAGGAATAGTTTCGTAAATAAGTTGGTTTAAAGAGTCTAATCCTAACGTGTTTAACATGAGTTTTTGGTCGTCTATTCTAGGACCTATATGACGCAAAGCGAAAGCATTTGTATTCATTAATGCGGAATTTTATTATATAATTCGCAAAAATACGTAATATTTAATGTGTTTTATTGAGTGAAATGGAAAGTTTTTAACTATTCACAAACGTTATCAACACTTTAGTTACTTTTGCTTTATGACACTCCTTAAACAGATTCTTAATTTTTACATCAATAGCAGTATTCATGTGGCTTTGTCGGTGTTCTCATTGACTTGGATTACCTTGTTGGAACTAGATTTAAGTTACAGTGAATCCGTACTATATTTTGTGTTTTATGCTACAATTACAGGGTACAATTTTGTAAAGTATTTTGGGGTTGCCAAATTCAGACACCGAAAGTTGGCTAATTGGCTTAAGTTAATTCAAATTTTATCTTTTATTTGCTTTGTATTGATGTGTTTCTATGCGCTTCAATTATCGATCAAAACACATGTTTTTATTGGCTGTTTCACCTTGCTTACTATATTATATGCCATTCCCTTGTATCCTAAACACAAGCAAACATTACGGAATGTTTGCGGGTTAAAAGTTTATGTGATTGCTTTGGTTTGGACAGGAGTAACGGTGTTTATTCCAGTAATTAATTCTAATATTGAGGTGAGTACAGATATAGCCATAATCGGGATTCAGCGGTTTATATACGTTTTGGTATTAATGTTGCCTTTTGAAATTAGAGACTTAAAATTTGATAATTTAAAATTATTCACCATCCCTCAAATACTTGGTGTGAAAAAAACGAAAGTTTTAGGTGTGTTACTTTTATTGATGATTTTCTTGTTGGAATTTTTCAAGGACGAAATAAGCCAAACTTCTATTTTGGTTTTATCAATCACAGCTATAATAACTGGGTTGTTTGTAGTTTTTAGTAAAGTTGAACAGCAGAATTATTACAGTTCGTTTTGGGTAGAAGGATTGCCAATTTTTTGGCTTGTTTTGATACTGATGTTTAATTAGAAATTTCTCTTATAGCTTTATCTAGATCTTTTTTCATAGCATCTTTGCAGCTCTTTTCTAAACACACAATTTCTGATTTTGCAATGGTTTCAGTAAGTGTAGCATTATTTTTTGAGTATTTTCTACAAGCCCTACAGTAAATTAAATGCAAGCTTAGAATTATTTTTTCCCAAAGTGAAGCATCTTCGTACTGTGTTTTGTCGCAAACATGATTTGCTTCGTCGCACTTAATTTTAAATTTAAATTTACTCATAATTAAAACCAATTTTCTTTTAGGCAATCGGCCATAGCAGTACGGGCTCTATGTATAATTACCCAAAGGTTAGACGCTGTAATATTTAATTCATTACATATAACTTCTGTTTCATAACCAAGTATGGTTTTCATTTTAAAAACTTCAGCTTGTTTTGGTGGTAGTTTTTCAAGACAATTATAAATGGCATCACCAAGCTCAGTATTTTGCATCGTGTCTTCAGCCGTTTTATCAAAAGGGTCGGCAACACGTTCTTCCAACCAATCGCCTTCACTTTCTGAATCGCTGTAATTAATTCTAACTTCGGCTTTGCCTTTATTAGAATTTATTTTCCGATAATAATCAATAATTTTTCTTTTTAATATAGAAATTAACCATGTGCGTTCACTGGCTTCTCCTTTGAAGTTTTTCATTGATTTTAAGCCTGCAAAAAAGGTGTCTTGCACTAAATCTTGAGCAATATTACTATCATTTACACGCGATATGGTGTAGTTATAGAGATAATCAGAATAGCGATCAATCCATTGGTTTGGATCTATGACATGGTTAGGCATCTGCAATGCAATTTTTTTGAATTTCAAAAATAAGCTAAAAAAGTGAATATAATCAACATTAGACTAAATCTCTCAGGGCTTTTCAATAGTTGTAATCCTAAATTTAAAACCATTATTTAGTAACCGTTTCGGTATAACGGTTCTACTTTTTTATGAGAAAATTTAATCTAAAATATCAAATACAAATCTTTTAAGTTTTAATCAATCCAGCACGTTTCAATAACGCTTCAGGTTTTGGTTCTTGACCTCTGAAACGCTTATAGAGCGTCATGGGGTTGTCTGTCCCACCTTGGCTTAATACATGTTTTTTAAATTTATTGGCAACGGTTTTGTTGAAAATGCCTTTTTCCTTGAAATATTCAAAAGCATCTGCATCTAGTACTTCTGCCCACTTGTAACTGTAATACCCTGATGAATAACCACCTTGAAAAATATGAGAAAATGAGGTGCTCATACAAGTTTCTTTAGTTTCAGGATATAAAGTTGTTCGTTTAAAAGTTTCTGTTTCAAAAGCTTTTACATCCTTAATCTTTGATGGGTCTTGCCCGTGCCAACTCATATCTAACAATCCAAAGCTCAATTGGCGTAACGTTTGCATCCCTTCATGGAAAGTTGCTGATTCTTTGATTTTATCAACTAATTCCATCGGAATGACTTCTCCGGTTTCATAATGTGTCGCAAACAATTCTAAGGCCTCTTTCTCATAACACCAGTTTTCTAGAATCTGACTTGGTAATTCTACAAAATCCCAATATACGCTCGTTCCTGATAAACTAGGGTAAGTAGTGTTCGCAAGCATGCCATGAAGGGCGTGACCAAATTCATGAAATAAAGTAGTAACCTCATTAAACGTAAGTAAAGACGGTTTCGTTTTTGTGGGTTTTGTAAAATTGCAAACTATTGAAATGTGTGGCCTACTATTTTCACCATCTTTAATGTATTGCGGCTTGTAAGATGTCATCCACGCGCCATTACGTTTTCCTGGTCTTGGAAAAAAATCGGCGTAAAAAAGAGAAATATAATTCCCTTTAGAGTCGGTAACTTTATAGGTTAAAACGTCTTCGTGGTATTTATCAATATCATTGATTTCTTCAAAGTGTAAATCGAAAAGTTTATTAGCAACGGTAAAAGCACCATTGATGACATTTTCTAATTTAAAGTAAGGTTTAAGCAATTCGTCATCAAGACTAAAAAGTTTTTGTTTTAATTTTTCAGAATAATAAGAACCATCCCATTTTTCTAAATGATCGATATTATCTAATTTTTTAGCAAAATTTTCAAGTTGTTTAAACTCGCGTTTAGCCGCTGGTTTTGCTTTTTCCAACAAATCGGTCGAGAACTTTAATACGGTTTCAGGAGTTTCGGCCATACGTTCTTCAAGTACAAAATGAGCATGTGTTTTATAGCCTAAAAGATTAGCGCGTTCGTGTCTTAGATTAACAATTTGTAACACAATTTTTTGATTGTCTAATGTGTCGTTTTTAAACGATTTACTTCCAGCAGCAAGTGTTATTTTTTTACGCAAATCTCTATTATCGGCATAAGTTACAAATGGGATAAAGCTAGGATAGTCAAGTGTAAATAACCAACCGGCTTTATTTTTTGACTCTGCCATTTGTTTCGCTGCTTCTTTAGCCCCTTCAGGAAGTCCAGCTAAATCGGTTTCATCGGTAATTAGCATCTCAAATTTATTGGTCTCAGCTAACACATTTTCGCCAAATTTTAATTTTAACTGACTTAATTTTTTATCGATTTCTCGAAGTTTGGTCTTTTTGTCTTCAGGAAGATTGGCGCCATTTCTGGAAAAACTTTTATATTTTTTATCTAGAAGTGTTGTTTGTTCAGTTGTTAATTCGAGATTGTTTTGAGAATCATAAACTGCTTTTACACGCTTGAATAAATCTTCATTTAAAGTTATGTCATTACTAAACTCCGAAAGTAAAGGCGAAACTTCTTGAGCTATTTTTTGAATTTCTTCATTGGTTTCAGCAGAATTTAAATTGAAAAAGATACTTGAAATTCGATCCAATTGTTCTCCAGAAAATTCTAAAGTTTCGATGGTGTTTTTAAAAGTTGGATTTTCAGGATTGTTTACAATACTATTGATCTCCTTTTTTGCCATTTTTATGGCTTCTTTAAATGTGGGAAGGAAGTCCTTATTTTGAATTATTCTGAAAGGAGCAGCGTTATAATTTGTTTTAAATGGGGTAACAAGTGCTTTTTTTATCATTTTTTCAATAAATATGTTAAAAATAAAATTTACTATGTATGCATAGTAAATTTTTATTTATTTTTGCAGCCAATAATACACAGAGTGACTAACTCTTGAGAATTATTTGTTAATAGCTGAAAACCCTGAAGTAATTCGGGGTTTTTTTTATTTTAAATCTTTAGCAGATTCGTTGACTTTAATTTTTAAACCTTCTTTATAAGCTATGATTTTGTCTAGCACACATTTATCACTAGAACCTATAATTTGAGCAGCTAAGATACCCGCGTTTTTGGCACCATTTAAAGCTACAGTAGCAACCGGTACACCACCAGGCATTTGTAAAATAGAGAGTACAGAATCCCATCCATCAATTGAGTTACTGCTTTTTACAGGAACGCCAATTACGGGTAGGGGCGATAAAGAAGCAATCATTCCCGGTAAGTGCGCTGCTCCACCAGCTCCTGCTATTACAACAGAAAAACCTCTGGTGTGTGCATGCTTTCCATAATCAAATAATTTTTCTGGGGTACGATGCGCAGAAACAATATCTACTTCAACTTCAATATCAAATCCTTTTAAGATGTCTATGGCATCTTGCATTACTGGTAGGTCGCTTTTGCTTCCCATAATAACTCCTACTTTGCTCATATTTATTCGCTTATAACTTTAATACTTTTCTTAACTTCTTCTGCAACGCGTCGGGCTTCATTTAAATCTTCGTTTACAATGGTTACATGCCCCATTTTTCTAAACGGGCGTGTTTGTTTTTTGCCATAAATATGAGGCGTAACACCTTCCATATTCATAATGTTTTCAATGTTTTTATAAACTACATTGCCGCTGTAGCCTTCTGCGCCAACAAGATTTACCATAACGCCTCCAACTTTACTATCTGTTCTTCCTAGTGGTAAATTTAAAATGGCTCTAATGTGCTGTTCAAATTGCGACGTATAACTAGCTTCAATGGTTTGATGACCAGAATTGTGAGGTCTTGGTGCCACTTCATTAACTAAAATTTGATCGTCTTTAGTTTGAAACATTTCAACCGCTAAAAGACCAACATGATTAAAAGCTTTTGAAACTTTTAAAGCAACCGCCTCAGCTTTTTTTGCTACATCTTCTGAAATTCTTGCAGGACAAATTACATATTCAACTTGATTTGCTTCAGGATGAAACTCCATTTCAACCACAGGATACGTTTTTGTTTCGCCAGATGCACTTCTCGCCACAATTACTGCCAACTCATTTTTAAATGGAATTAACTCCTCGGCAATACATTCGCCTTTTGGCAAACCTTCTAAATCTGATAAATTTCTTACCATCTTAACACCATTGCCATCATACCCAAATTGTGCTGCCTTCCAAACAAAAGGGAATTCTAATCCACCATTTTCCAGAGAGTCTTCAATTTCAGAAATGTAGGCAAAACGCGTAAAATCGGATGTTGGAATATTATGGTCTCTATAAAACAGTTTCTGTTTCGCCTTATTTTGAATGGTTCGTAAGGTTTTTGCCGATGGATATACTTTAATGCCTTCTTTTTCAAGTTTTTCTAGTGCATCAACATTAACATTTTCAATTTCTATGGTTAAAACATCTACTTGTTTTCCAAAATTATAAACCGCATCATAATCCATGAGGTCGCCCAAATGGAATTCATTACTCGCAATTTTACACGGCGCTTCTTCACTCGCATCCAATACAGATGTGTAAATATCAAATTTTCTGGTGTTGTAAAGCAGCATTTTACCTAATTGACCACCGCCAAGTATTCCGAGTTTAAATTTTGAAGAAAAATAGTTTGTCATTGTTTTCAAGCTAATAACTTATTTAAGTTAGGCAAAAATACACTTAAATCTTAAAATACTTCCTAAATCGTAAATCAAAAAATGGGTATTACTTAATCTATTGATTATCTTTGCAACTTTAAAATTTAACACCCGTGATAAAGCTACACGATAAATATTTCAAACCTTTTGTTTCTGCTAAAGAAATTGATGATGCCTTACAGCGCTTGGTTGATGAAATTGCTGAAGACGTAGGTGACGAAATACCTGTATTTGTTGGTATTTTAAACGGGTCGTTTATGTTAACTAGCGATTTTGTAAAGAAGTATCCAAAAACCTGCGAGGTCACTTTTATAAAATTAGCGTCGTATGAAGGCGTGAAATCTAGCGAAGATATCCAACGTTTAATTGGTCTAACACAAGATTTAACCGGAAGAACAGTAATTATACTGGAAGATATTATTGATACCGGAAACACGTTACACGAGGTTCATAGGATATTCAGGAACGAAAAAGTAAAATCGTTAAAAATTGCAACACTTTTTTACAAACCTGAAGCCTATAAAAAAGATTTTAAATTACATTATGTAGGTATAGAGATTCCGAATAAATTTATTGTAGGCTATGGTTTAGATTATGATGGATTAGGAAGAAATTTACCAGAAGTATATCAAATAAAAGAAACACAACACATGACAAACTTAGTACTATTTGGCCCTCCAGGAGCAGGAAAAGGAACTCAAGCAGAATTCTTAAAAGAGAAGTATAATTTAGTGCACATTTCAACCGGCGATGTTTTTAGATACAACATTAAAAACGAAACCGCTTTAGGCATGTTGGCCAAGTCATACATGGATAAGGGCGCACTTGTACCAGACCAAGTTACTATAGATATGTTGAATGCAGAGGTAGAAAAAAATGCTGATGCAAAAGGTTTTATTTTTGATGGTTTCCCTAGAACTAATGCGCAGGCTGAAGCTCTAGATAAATTAATGGACAGCAAAGATTCTCAAATTAATGCAATGATTGCTTTAGAAGTTGATGATGAAGTTTTAGTAAAACGTTTACTTGAACGTGGAAAAACAAGCGGTCGTGCAGATGATGCCGACGAAGAAGTCATAAGAAACAGAATTAAAGTTTATTACAACGAAACTGCAATTTTAAAAGACTATTTCACTGCACAAGATAAATATTTTGGTGTTGATGGTGTTGGTAGCATTGAAGAAATTACCAAGCGATTAAGTGCTGTAATAGACAAACTATAAATTCCTGTAAAAAGCAGGAATCTCATACTTGAAAACTATAACTTTAATATTGAAGTTATAGTTTTTGTATTTTTAATAACAATAAATAACTATGACTGAAGGTAACTTTGTAGATTACGTAAAAATGTATGTTTGTTCCGGAAACGGAGGCAAAGGATCTGTGCATTTACATCGTGAAAAGTATATTACAAAAGGTGGTCCAGATGGTGGTGATGGCGGTCGTGGTGGTCATGTTATTGTGCGCGGTAAAGCGAATTTATGGACTTTACTTCACTTAAAATTTAAGCGTCATACCAGAGCGGGACATGGAGAACATGGAAGTAGCGGTAGAAGTTCTGGTGCCGATGGTGAAGATGTATACATCGATGTGCCCCTAGGAACTGTTATTCGAGATACCGAAACCAATCAAATACTGTTTGAAATAACCGAAGATGGCGAAGAACGAATATTGGCAGAAGGTGGTAAAGGTGGTTTAGGAAACTGGCACTTTAAGTCCTCAACCAATCAAACACCTCGCTACGCACAACCTGGTATTCCATTGGAAGAAAAGTATGTTACCATGGAGTTAAAAGTACTTGCCGATGTTGGTTTGGTAGGCTTTCCTAATGCTGGAAAATCAACATTATTATCGGTAATTACATCTGCAAAACCTAAAATTGCCGATTACGAGTTTACCACTCTAAAACCCAATTTAGGCATAGTTAAATATCGCGATTTTCAAACCTTCGTTATGGCAGATATTCCTGGAATTATTGAGGGCGCTGCAGAGGGTAAAGGGCTTGGTCATTATTTTTTACGCCATATAGAACGTAATTCTATTCTCCTGTTTTTAATTCCTGCAGATGCCAAGGATATTAAAAAACAATATGATATTTTGTTAGATGAACTCCGAAGATACAATCCAGAAATGCTTGACAAGGAGCGTATCATCGCCATTTCTAAAAGCGATTTGCTAGACGACGAGCTCAAAGCGGAACTTAAAAAAGAACTAGATAACGAGTTGCCAATTCCATATTTGTTCATTTCATCAGTAGCGCAAAAAGGCATCAAAGAACTCAAAGATTTACTCTGGAAAATGTTAAATAATTAGGGCGTTACCGCAAGGGTCGGGCTTTACAATACAATCTTTTTGCTCGTGCTTCGCAAAAAGGATTTCCTTTACAATCCCTAACGCAGCTTAAAAACTAAACTTAAACTTTTGGAATAATTTTTGATTAACTTTAACTAAAATTAAAGGCTCATGCGATTTCTAAAAGCTACTATTCTTGCCTTACTCATCGTTTCTTGCGCACCCATTCGTGTAGATTATGATTATGACAAAGCAACCAATTTCAATAACTATAAAACGTATCAATATTACTCGAATTTAAACACGGGTTTAAGCGACTTAGATACCAAGCGCTTATTGAATGTTATCGATGCACAAATGGAAGCCAAGGGCTATTATCTTTCCGAAGACCCAGATTTTTTTATCGATATCAAAAGTTCTGAAATTCAAAATCCGCAAAGGCAATCTGTTGGAATTGGAATAGGCGGTACCGGAAGAAATGTTGGTGGCGGTATTTCTGTAGGTTTACCTATTGGGCAAGCGAACGTAAACCGACAAATAATTATAGATTTTGTAGACGAAAATAAAAAACAACTCTTTTGGCAGGCCATTAGCGAATCTTCATTCAAACCAAACGCAACACCAGAAAAACGCGAAGAACAATTCAATGCTATAGTTGCTAAGATTTTAACTGGTTATCCGCCAGATAAAAAGAATTAATTCTTAATCAATCTTTTACTCGCAATTAAAATATTTCCAGAATAGAAATTTGAAACATAAACACCTTCACTAAAATGACTAATATCAATTGGTGTATTTTCATAATTTGAAAGACTTGTAGACTTTACTTTTTTTCCATCCAAACTCATAATTTCAATTTTTAAATTAGAAGAAGAGTTACTTTCCAACGTCACATTTAAAATGTTATTTGTTGGATTCGGATACATGGAAATCGTATAGTTGTTTAGTTCACTTTCAATATCATTAATTCCAAGTGATGAATAATTTATAGTCCAGGTTACGGTATGAATATGCACACTTTCATGATTATCTACTCTTAAAAATGGAGTGTTATCATGAACTACAGCTGTTAGGGTATTGGCGCCTTCTACCAAATCAGTTTCAAGTACAGATACATCATCTACATTACTAGCAAAACTTACTGTATTTAAGGTCCATTCGCTTTCTAAGGTATTTGGAATAGGTTTAATCAAATCTAATTGAAAATCCAATGAAAAGGTTGGTTCATCAACCGTTGTATTATTTGGTGTGTAGGCATCAATGGGTGATATTAAACTATGAATTTTTTCAACAATCCCTTCTTTACATACAGAGCAAAACGGAACGCCTAAATAGCGCATTTTACAGTTTTGGTGAGGTCTGTTCCAAGTTGCTGCGTTTCCTGAAGTGCCATACGGATAAATGCCAACACCACTAGTTCCTATCCAGTTTTTCCATTTAACCAAGCTCGTATTGGTTTCTTGAGTCATATTTATGGCTTCTCCTGCTAAAGCATCTCCAGGATAATACTCATCTTTCAAATCAAAAAGTGAGTGTCCTAACTCATGTATTACAATTTCATCAGCGCTTGTGCCTGTCGATGAGGTTGCATATGGTCCGCCAGCGCCACCATATTCGGAGGTATTCACCAATATAACAGGCTGGTCGTATTCCGGAAAATTATCTGCTAACACATCATAAACGGTTGCAGAATCATAAGTATAAAGTAATCTGTGAATATTTGCTGTATCAAAAGACGTATTAAAATAATTATCTACAAATTTTACGTCAATTATGGGTTCCGTAACGTCTGTAGCAGTTCCTGGATGGTCGGTTCCACTTTCATTAGAAATCACTTTTATCGCATATACATTAAAGTATGCTGCGTATTCAGTAAACGGACTTTGGCCAAATAAACTACTAGAGAAATTCGTAGCATCGGTTATAAACTGGTTTAATTCAAAAGCCGTATAACCATCGCCCATAAAAACAAGATTGATGCGCTTGTCGTTAGCACCTTCAAGTTTTATTGCTTCAACATCAAATGTTTGTGCAGGAATTTGTAGGGTAATTGCGAGTAGTAAAAAGCATAAAACCAATTTCATACTAGTTAATTTTAGTTTTGATAAGGGGCTCGTTTTCAGCAAAGTTACTAATTGTAATGTATTTAGTAGCGTTTTTTAGTTGTAACCTTATAGAAAATTGGGATTTATCTAAGTCTAGTGTTTTTGTTTGAAATTGTTTTGCATCGTCAACATATTCAATGGTTTGCACCAAAGGATTCTTAATTAGAATTTTATTTATGGTTTTTAGCTTGCTATCTAATTCCGAAAAAATAAGATCCCCATCAACCGCATTTCCAATAGGTTCGAAGGCTATATTTTTTAATTTACCATCTACTATTTTCTTATTGATAAACTCAATTTTCCTTTTATTATCAAGAGTTTTTTCAATAACATAATTTAGAAATAAAATTTTTGGTGTGCTTTCTATTTCAGTCTGATTCTCGAAGCTTTGCTTGCTATTCTTGCATCCTAAAAACACAGGTAGTAATACCAATAACAGTATGGTGATTTTATATTTCGTTATATTTTTCAATAATGACAAAGTGTGTAATTTTGTTTATAGTAATGCAGTAATTATTCAACAAGTATTCGTGTACCTTCACTATGACTGCTAAATTCTGGCGCATACATGCTTTGTATTGTTGTGATACCGTTACTCATATTTCCTGCATTATTCACTCGTAAATTGTATTCAAAAACATAAACACCTTTTGGTAAATTGTCAAAAAAGAAATTGGTGGAAGCATCTTTCGTGCTTTCATAATACCCCAAACCATCTTGCCATTTGTATGTGCTTAATACATTTACAGGTTCTAAACCTGCAGCTCGCATATCTTTCATATGGATAAATTCCATATTTCTATCGCTTCGCAATTCTATTCTAACCCTAACCAAATCGCCAACCTGGAGTGGTGTTTCTTCGTTAATTTCAGAAATTTCTTCGCCAGTATCCGAATTTGTTTTAAGAAATAGTTTCTTCTTTAATTTAAGCGGTGTTTCAGCAGAAGTAATTTGGTCTAGATCTTCAAAATATTGCCAGTATAAACTTCCCCAAGCAATACCCTTTCCAGTTTTAGAAATAGTTACTTCAGCCATATTAGGTTTAATTTCTGAAGCACTCCAAGCTGTTTTATAATATCCTGTTCCGGCCTCAACTTTTACAGCTTCTAATTTTGAAGGCTCTATTTTTTGTCCGCCTAAAACGACATCAACCATATCGGTTACAGACAACCACTCGCTACCTTGAAGTAATAACGCATAAACGGCTTCGGTGGTTGCTTTAGTCGTTTTCCACCTATTGGTTTGTTTGTTTTTAAGCAACCAAATTTTTAAGTTATCAATATCTGTTAGATTCTTAGTTTCTTTCTGAATAACATGTCCAGCTTCAGAGAATGCTTCAATTAAAAGAGCTTGTGTTTCAATAGGTGCTTGGTACCAATACCATGAATTTGTGTTGGCTTTCCAGTACATGCCTAATTCATCAGAAATTATACTAGTTTCTTTTAGCGATTTTAATATTTTAGAAACCGTTTTTGTTTCGTTATTTCTATATGAAACTAAGGTCATTAATCCTTTAGAATATAACGGTCGCGATAACCAATACTTGTTAATTTGAGTTTGGTAATAATCGCTAATTTTTTCAACTTCTTTCGATTTTTTAATCTCTGGAAAGAAGCTACGCATATATAAATAATGCAATTGCGTATGGCTTAAATGGTCTTTATCCAAATCTACATCTTTATTATATTTTCTGATGTTTTTATACGCTTTGATAAATTCATCATCTAAATAATTGATGGCTTTTTGAATTATAGATTCTGCGTTATCATTCTGGAGAACATCGAGCTGTTTCAAGTGCCCAAATCCAGCAATAATGTGTTGGGTGATGTATCGGTTTTCGTATCCACCGTTAAACCATGCCCAAGCACCAGATGGCATTTGATTAGCTTTTAATTTGTTTAGTGCCGACTGTAACTCATTATTCATTTTATTTATATCGAATAAGAGAGCGATACGCTTTTTTTGTTCCGTTTCGCTCTGTGCATCACGTAACCACGGAGTTTCTTGAATTAAAATAGACTTTAATTCTTGGTTCTTTTCTAAGTTAGAAAGTAATGCATCGATATTTCGCCATTGATTAAAAACCTCTTGAATTCGCGGGTTTGAGTTTGCAATATGGCTCGCTAAAGCATTGGAGTAATATCTAGAAAAAGTTTGCTCATTACAGTCGTAAGGATATTCCATTAAATAGGGAAGGGCCTGAACTGCGTACCACGCCGGATTTGAAGTTATTTCTAAAGTTAACTTATGATTTTTGAGTGTGGTTGAGGTATTCGTTTTCAATTTATCTAAAACGAAAGTTCTAGTTTCATTGCTTCTAACCCACATAGGTAGTGTTTCGGTAACCAACATACGGTTACTTAAAACGGGTAATGCATTTTGCTCGCCATCACTAAAACTTTCAGATTTTGCTACTATTTTATATTGAATAGCATCCACATCATTTGGAATAGACAAGCGCCATGATACCTGTGTATTGCCTTTAGCATCAACAATAAAAGAATCCTTGTCTTGATTCCCAGAGAGGGAAGTATTGATTAACTTATCTGTAATATCATTTCCTGATATGGCATCTGTTAATATGAGTTTTACTAGACCAGAAAGTGTTTTATCAGTAAGGTTTGCAATTTTTGTACTGATGGTTATGTTATCGCCTTCGCGTAAAAAACGCGGTGCATTTGGTATTACCATCAATTCTTTTTGCGTAACCGTAGTTAAGGTTTTGGTGGCACTTTCTAAATTTTTAGTGTGGGCTAAAAGTTGTAATTTCCATTGTGTTAAAGCCTCAGGTGTTGTAAAACTAAAACTTACATTGCCATCTTTATCAGTTTGTAATTTCGGAAAGAAAAAAGCTGTTTCTTGCAGGTTTTTGCGAATACCAATGTTTTCGAAGCTTTCTTGTTCTAAGTTTTGTTTATCTGTACTTTCAATTTTTGGAGCGAATCCTGTTACTACCACTTCATCTAAATCAGCATCGTCGCTAACTTTCATGAATGCAACAGATTCTTCAACTTCCATATCATTTTCAACAACTTGAACACCCGCAACTCGACCTTCCAGCGCCCTGGAAACACTCTTATTCCCTCTGATTCTTAAGTCATTGTTGTACCCAAAACTAAACCCAAACCAATTCAATTGGTCGTACGTTTGATGGGAATAATTCGGAATAAAACGGTCTTGATAGACTCTAAAATTTTGTGTACCAAAACTGTTGTTTGCTCGTCTGTTGCTTATGCCATAATAATTAGGCATTTGGATAGGGTTAAAATTCCAAGCATGTGGTTTAAACTGATCTAAGGAAGCATCGTACATACTTGCTAATAACTCAGCACTTACTTTATCACCTTTAGGACCTTTAATATTGAAGCTCCAAGTTTCATCGGTTCCTGGTTGTAATTTATCTCTGAAGGTATTAATTTCAATATCCAGTTCTGTGGAAGGATAAGGCACTGAAATGGTTTCTGACCCTGATAAAAAACTATTAAATGCTGCCAAACTATAATGCACTACGAATCCGCCTAAATCATTTTGTGATACAGGAATAGAAATGGTTTTTTTATTTGCATTTAGCGAAATCACTTCGGTTTTTATAATTTGTTTATCCTTTTCAATGGTAAGCGTAACCTTCACATTTTTAGCTGCAGAACCTACAGTAACTTTTGCCATATCCCCAGCCTGATAAGCGGTTTTGTTAGTGGTTATGGTAAACAGCTGCTTGTCTGCCGGCGTTTCATCTTTATGACTAAACAAGGTGGTTTTTATTTCATCTTTTACCAATTGACCAAATTTATCTTTACTCTCTAATTTGATGAGGTATTGTCCCGATTTCCATTTCTTCAATTTGCCAAGTTCAAGTGTTTTTGAGTCTTTCGTGTTAAACGATTTTTCTAGAACTAGTTTGCCTTTCTCCCAGTTATTAGATAGGTGTTCGTTGGTATAGGCATCATGCGGAAACAATGTCTTAAACTCCTCTTTAGAGAATGTTTGATAATCAGGTGCAGCCCAAGGACGAGCTCTTAAAACGGCATTTGGCGCTTTAAGCTTATAAATTTTAATGCTGCCTTTTGATGGTACGAATTCGCCATTTAAGTTTTTTGTATCTATAGTTAAAGCTACATCTTTTTTGGTTTTATCGATCGGACTCGCGATACTCATGTTCGCAATTAATGCATGATACCCGACATTAACAATGGTAGTTGCGCTTCGTGTTTCACCGTTTAAATCGGTAACATCTGCTGTAATTTCATAATTAAAAACAGGTAAGCTAGTTTTATTAACGCTTTGGTCTGGAATGGCTTTGAAAGTGATTTCAAATTCGCCTTTTTCATTAGTGATACTCTCACCATGCGTGATTTCTTGTGGCTCACTATAAAAACTTGGGCGATACCAAAAATACCAACGCGGATATTCTACTTTGCGATGCACACGATATACCACTTTGGCATCAGTTATATTGCTTCCTGCATAGGCCAAAGCTTGTCCTTTAATGGTAACCGTGTCGTTAACTTTAAAAGTTTCGGTTACTGGGTAAAACTTTGTTTCAAATTTAGGACGCTTGTATTCTTCAACTGAAAAATAATGCTCTGAAAAGAAATCTTCAACATCACCATCAAATTCAATATAATATTCACCATTCAATCCATTATTTGGTAAAATAAATTCACCTGAAACAGATCCGAATTCATTTGTTTTAAATTTAAGCTCTTTAACCTCGTCGTCATTAGTATTAAATAGTGTTACATAAACAGGCTCATTTGCTGCAACCTCTGTTTTACCATTAATAGTTTTCATTGCAATAGCTTTGAAATGAACAGTTTGCCCAGGCCTATAAATACTTCTATCGGTAAACAAGAAGGAATTATAACTATCTTGTTCTTTCGATTGGATATCAGATTGATTGATATAATAATTGCCGAAATAAGCCGTATCGTTGGCACTTTCCACTTTTAACTTGACATTTCTATACCAATTTTTGTCTTTTTCAATTTCAATTTCACCTAACTGATTTGTGGTGTAATTTTTAGTTATTGTATTTCTGTTATTTCTAGATTGGTATGAAACTTTAACTTTGGTGTTGACTTTAGGTGTACCATTATTTCTATCAATTATTTGAAACAACTTATGTGCTGAAGCTTCGGTTTCTACCAAGGCCAAATGTGTTACTTGTATATTCGCGAAAGCAAAATTATTTTTATCTTCATCTATAAATGCGGCAATTATATATCGGCCATTGTCCAGTTTCGGGATTAAAACTTCAGTAGTGTGTGTTTGGTAATCGTTTTCGTTTCTTAATTTATTGTACCAAGTTTTTGAGGCATTTAAGTTTTTAATAAAACGTAGTTGTTCATCTTTTCTGTAAGTATTTATGAATTTCTCAAATTGCTGCTGAGTAATTCGGTATGCATTAAAATTTAGTTCTTTTAAATTCTTATAACGCAGTAGTAATCTTCCATCTTGCTGAATCGGTAAAAAATCTTCGGTGGTAATTTGAATAGAAGCATGTTTAATTTGAGACTTTAAAATTTCACATTGCTCCGCGCCTTTACTATTCGGAAATTTTGAAATGACAGCGTCACAAAGCGTTATGGCATCTTTAGCTTTCCAGCGAAATTGCTCGTTATTAGCAGCTTGATATTGCGTGCTTTCTTGATAGTAAATAGCAGCAATTTCATAATCATATAATCCAGAAACCTCATGAGTTTTATGTCGCTCACTTTCTGTTTTTAAGGCGCTCATTAAGAGGGTTTTTTTATCGACGAATGTGGCATGTTGATTGACAAATTTTAAACGTTCCATATTAACATCAGTCAATGCTAAAGGCGACTTATCTTTCAAATGAAATCGAATCAAATCTTGATAGATTTTTAATGCATGTAGTTGTAACGAGGTAGAGTCTTTTGATTCAATATTTAATACTGAAAATCGTTCAGCAGGAGCCAAAAGATCAGGGTTTTCTACTTCAAATTTATAAGCGGGTTTGGTAATTTGAGTTTCGTTGGTTTTGTAAAATTGTAGTGCATTATGATTTAAAAAATCGAATAACGTAGGTCGATAAATTTTCGAACCTTTTTGCTCATGTAACAAAGCACTGTACTTATTTAAAGGCTCTTGTTGAAGCATCAATCCACTCTGTAAAGAGTTTTGGAAATGAATTTGTGTTTCATTAAAAAGTGTTTGTAAATCCCAAGTTCTAAAGTCTTCAGTATCTACTTTCTCCGCGGTTTTAGTTCGGTTATAGAATTGCCATCTGTGTTGGTTAAAATATTGCCAGTACAAATTTGCTAGAATATTTTCAAGAATATTTTTTGTTGGAAAATCACTTTTAGCAATTTTGGTTTTAAAATCGTTGATGATACTCAATTGCGCGTCTTCCTCTAAAATCAATGCATACTTACTTTTAAAAAGCATGGTTTTTATGAGCTGCGGATTATTATTATCTATAATAGCCTGTTTCTCAATATTTTCAACAGTTTTCAAAGCAGATTTAGGCAATCCGTCGACTTCAAATTGTTCAACTATAGTCCATAGATTGGTGTAATTAGAATCTTGACCTTGAGCAATGTTTGAAAAAAGTATAATCATAAATAATAATAGAGGACGCATCATGTGTTTAAATTTATTATCAATGTAACTTCAAAAGCCATTCCAAACTATAATAAAAAAGTTAATTATCACGTTGATTGAGTGAAGTTAATCATTTTAATGATAAAATACCCGGAGGTAATAGTGCCATAGCTATAAAATCTTAAGATTTTTATAAAGTAATTTATCACCAATCTAAGAAAGTGTATTTTTGTGATTTCGATTTCAAATCTATGAAAAAAATAATTTTATTTTTATTGCTTCCTGCGCTTGCTTTTTCGCAAGATAAACTTAGTGAGATAACATTGCTTATAAATCAGAAAGCCTATAAAAAAGCCGAAGTTCAATCCATTAATTATTTAAAAACTCATCCTAATAATTTAGTAGCTATAGAGCTTTTAGGTGATGCTTTAGGTTACCAAAAAAAGTGGGATAGTGCTACTGTTCAATATAAAAAGTTAGTAGATACTAAGCCATATATCGCAAATTATCAATACAAGTATGGAGGTGTTTTAGGTATGAAAGCACTACAGAATAAATTTAAAGCTATTGGTTTAATAGGTGATATAAAAGAAGCCTTCACCAAAGCAGCCGAACTCGATAAAACCCATATTGATGCAAGGTGGGCACTCGTAGAATTGTACATGCAACTCCCAGGTATTTTTGGTGGTAGTAAAAGCAAATCGTTGCAATATGCTCAAGAATTAGAAAATCTATCAAAAGTAGATGGTTACCTTGCTAAAGGCTATGTTTACGAGTACGATGACGAACCAGAACTTGCCGAAAAATATTATAAAATGGCTATTCAAGAAGGTGGGTCCCTTACATGCTTCAACAAGTTAACTCATTTTTATGAAAACGAAAAGCAACCTAAAAAAGCCATTGAAAATCTCGAAGAAACTCATAAAAAACATCATCGCAATGCCCTACATTATCAGATTGGTAAAGTAGCAGCAGAGTACAAAATACAACTGGACAAAGGCGAGCAATGTTTGCAAACCTATCTAAAAAATTATTCGGCACAAGATGGCGTTCCAAAAGCTTGGGCGCACTACCGTTTAGCACAAATTCACGCCCATCAAAAAAACAAGGAAAAGGCCTTAAAACACATTAATATTGCCATTGCACAACTTCCTAAAATCAAACCGTTTTTAGCTCAGAAATCAAAAATCTTAAATCTTTAATATTTGGGCGCGTGCCTGCCAGCAGGGAGGTTACCACAAGGGTCAGGCTTTTCATTGCAATCTTTTTGCTTGTGCCTCACAAAAAGGATTTTGACTACAATCCCTAACGCAAAACTTCATAACAAATAATTTGGAAATTGTAGTTTGTAGTTTGATATTTGTTTTATGAACGTACATTTTATAGCTATAGGAGGAGCAGCAATGCATAATTTAGCCTTAGCACTGCACAACAAAGGGTATCAAGTAACAGGTAGTGATGATACTATTTTCGAACCCTCAAAATCAAGGCTAGAAGTAAAAGGCCTTTTGCCGGAAACTTTTGGTTGGTTTCCCGAAAAAATTACCGACAATTTGGATGCTATTGTTCTAGGGATGCATGCCAAGGCGGATAATCCAGAGTTACTAAAAGCTCAAGAATTAGAACTTAAAATATACAGTTATCCTGAGTTCTTGTACGAACAATCCAAGAATAAAACCCGTGTAGTTATTGGTGGAAGCCACGGAAAAACGACTATAACCTCTATGATTTTACACGTGATGCATTATCACGATAGAGATGTTGATTATATGGTTGGTGCGCAATTAGAAGGATTTGATGTGATGGTAAAACTCACTGAAACCAACGATTTTATTGTGCTTGAAGGCGATGAATATTTGAGTTCACCTATAGACAGACGTCCAAAATTTCACTTATACAAACCTAATATAGCCTTATTAAGTGGCATAGCGTGGGATCATATCAATGTATTTCCAACCTACGAAAACTATGTAGAGCAGTTCAGTATTTTTGTTGATAGCATTGTAAAAGGGGGAAGTATTAATTACAATGAAGAAGATCCAGAAGTAAAAAGGGTAGTAGAGGCTAGTGAAAATACCATTAGAAAAATACCTTATACAACTCCAGAATATACTGTGGAAAACGGACAAACGTTATTAGAAACTCCAGAAGGTCCACTTCCAATAGAAGTTTTTGGGAAACATAACTTAAATAATTTGGCTGGAGCTAAATGGATTTGTCAGCATATGGGCATCGATGAAGACGATTTTTACGAAGCAATTGCAACCTTTAAAGGCGCAAGTAAAAGACTAGAAAAAATAGCAGAAGGAAAAACAAGTGTGGCCTACAAAGATTTTGCGCATTCGCCAAGTAAAGTTGAAGCTACAACTCAGGCAGTTAAAGAGCAGTATGCAAACAGAACTTTAGTGGCTTGTTTGGAATTGCATACATATAGCAGTTTAAACGCTGAATTTTTAAAAGAGTATAGAGGAGCTCTGGATGCTGCTGATGTTGCCGTTGTGTTTTATTCGCCACACGCCGTTGAGATTAAAAAATTAAAAGAAGTAACGCACGAGCAGATTGCCACGGCTTTTGAACGCGATGATTTAGTGATATATACTAACCCAGATGATTTTAAAAATTTCTTATTCTCCCAAAACTTTGATAATAAAGCATTGCTTTTAATGAGTTCAGGAAATTACGGTGGTCTGGATTTTGACGAGGTTAAAGGGCTAATAGCATAGGCTTTATAGGTTTTAAAACATCCAAATCTTATTACTTAAATAACAGTATAATGCTGAATAGATTAACATAAAGCTGAATTTTACTTTCATGAAGTCAGATGTTTTTTAAAGAAAGCTATTGTGCGTTCCCAAGCTAAATTGGCAGCTTTTTCATCATAACGAGGCGTTGTATTGTTATGAAATCCATGGTTTACACCTTCATAAAAGTGTGCTTTATACTCCACATTATTAGCTTTCAGAGCCGTTTCATAATCTGGCCAACCAGCATTAACGCGCGTATCTAATTCGGCAAATTGCAGTAACAAAGGTGCTTTTATGTTTGCAGTTTCTTCAGCTGATGGTTGCCCGCCATAAAAAGGTACAGCAGCTTTCAAGGTTGGCAATCTTACGGCCATCATATTTGATATCCATCCGCCAAAACAAAAGCCTACAACCCCAATATGACCATTGCAATTTTCATGATATTTCAAATACTCAAAAGCTGCAATAAAATCTTCAAGCATGTCATTTTTGTCTCTTTGGCGCTGTAAAGCACGACCTTCATCATCGTTCCCAGGATAACCACCTACAGGCGTCAAAGCATCAGGAGCTAAAGTTATAAAATCGTCAAGAGCTGCACGTCTTCCAACATCTTCAATATAAGGGTTCAATCCACGATTTTCGTGCACTACCACAATTCCAGGGAGCTTGCCCGTTGTTCCGTCGGGCATCGATAATAAACCTTTTATCGTACCACCACCTTTTGGCGATTCATACTCTATATATTCAGATTTTAAGCGTGCATCATTAGGCTTAACCATCAAGGTGTTTATATAATCGGGGGTTATAAAACTCAATAATGAAGATACGGTAACTCCACCAACCGCATACACAGATAATTTTTCTACAAATTGGCGTCTGTCAATTTTATTATGAGCGTAATAATCGTATAAATCAAAAACCTCTTGACTTATATCTTCTTTTTTAAGTGGTTTCATGATGAAAGTTTTTATTGCTTCTCTAATTTACAATATTTATCTTTAACCAATGCAAGAAAAACCATCGTCATTTTCGATAAAAAACTGGAGTCAAGACGATCAACCACGTGAAAAATTACTCTATAAAGGAAAGGCCGCTTTAAGCGATGCAGAATTGGTTGCAATTTTAATTGGATCAGGCAATAGAGAGGAAAGCGCTGTAGATTTATGTAAGCGCATTTTGGCGAGTTCCAACAATAACTTGAGCCAATTAGGAAAGCTTTCCATTAAACAACTCATGGAATTTAAAGGTATTGGTGAAGCCAAAGCCATAACTATTATTGCTGCTTTAGAACTTGGTAGACGACGTAGGGGTGAAGAAGCACTTGAGAAAAAGAAAATAACCTCAAGCTCAGCAGTTTTTGAACTTATGCAACCTGTTATTGGGGAACTTGAACATGAAGAGTTTTGGATTATTTATGTGAATAATTCCAATAAAGTGATTCAAAAAAGTCAATTAAGTAAAGGTGGTATAACTGGGACTTTAGTAGATGTACGCTTGGTGTTAAAAACAGCGTTGGAAGTAGGGGCTACGGGTTTAATTTTAACACATAACCATCCATCGGGAACATTAAAACCAAGTGAAGCCGATAAACAAATCACACAAAAATTAAAACAAGCAGCACAAAGTTTGGATATAAAAGTGCTAGACCATTTAATTATCACAGAAAAAGCATACTTTAGTTTTGCAGATGAAACCATACTTTAATGCTTTTAGTTTACACCCATAAAATATCACCGAGATTAAAATATGTTTTTAAGCATATTTGTACCAGAGTTTTAGGTGTAAAAGTTGGTTTTACAACCAAAATAGAAGAGTTTATAGCGCACGATAGTTTAAAAATGTCTTATACCAAACAGCAGTTAGGTAATGAGTTTTTTATTAAAAGTAATGACATTTTATTCGAACAAGGTTTAAGCGATATTGATATCCATATTCATACTTGGGAAAATACGAAATGCTTTTTTTCTATTGGCGATAAATGCGCTTTGCCTTACGATATTTTTTCGGCATCGTTTTACCTTTTATCAAGATATGAAGAGTATTTACCACATGTAAAGGATGAATACGGTCGTTTTGTGGCAACCGAAAGTATCGCTTACAAAGAAGGGTTTTTACATCAACCCGTTGTAGATATTTGGGCATATAAATTTAGAAAAGCTTTACAGAAACAATTTCCCGATTTTAAATTTCCTGAAAGAACGTATCAACTAAAACCGATTATAGATGTACCGAGTGCTTATACCTATAAACTTAAAGGTATCATGCGAACTTTGGGAGGTACATTTAAAGATTTGTTTAAGTTTAGGTTAAAAAGTTTGTATACTCGATTTGGCGTGTTACTTGGGTTTAGACACGATCCGTACGATACATTTAAATATTTAATAAATAGACAGAAAACTTCGCATTTTAAGTTTCTTTTCTTTTTTTTAATTGGCGATTATTCAACTTACGATAAAGGTATAAACCCCAATAAAAAGAAATTTGTATCACTTATAAAACATGTGAATGATTATAGCCACGTTGGACTCAAAATTTCCTTTTTTGCTTTAGAAGATGACGTATTGCTTAAGAAAGAAAAAGTAAGAATGGAAGAAATTTTAAACACCAATTTAAAAGCTTCAAGACAATCCTTTTCTAAACTAAACCTACCTGAAACCTATAGAAATTTAATAGCTTTAGAAATTAAAGAAGATTATACCATGGGTTATGTTAACCACATTGGTTTTAGGGCAGGGTCGTGTACACCATTTTTATTTTATGATTTGGATTACGAAGTACAAACACCTCTTAAAATTGTACCTTATCATCTTATGGATTATGCGTTGTTAAAACATAAATCGTTACTGGATAAAAAGAAAGTTTTAAACGAAATAATGCATCAAGTAAAACAAGTAAATGGTGAATTTGTGCCGGTGTTTCACAACTATACCTTTAGTGATGATACTAGGTGGGATGGTTTTAAAGAATTGTTTAATTTAGTTTTAAATTCTCCAGATGAAGTTTGAAGGAATCACAGACGTTTTTTTTGATTTAGACCATACTCTATGGGATTTTGATAAGAACTCAGCATTAACGTTTAAGAAAATTTTTAAGATAAATAATGTAAAAGCTGATGTAGACCATTTTTTGACACATTACGAACCTATTAATTTAAAATATTGGAGACTTTACAGAAATAACGAAATTAATAAAACAGACTTACGCTATGAGAGGTTAAGCGAAACATTTAAACTAATAAACTTTAAAGCTGAAGACGAGTTGATTCATAAACTTTCTGAAGATTACATTACACATCTATCTACTTTTAATCATTTATTCGAGAATACCTTTGAAATTTTAGATTATTTAAGTCTTAATTACAACTTACATATTATCACCAATGGTTTTGATGAAGTACAGTATAAAAAAATGAGTCATTCAAAAATTGATCATTATTTTAAAACCATTACCAATTCTGAAATCGCCGGTGTAAAAAAACCAAACCCTGAAATTTTTAATTTCGCTTTGAAACTCGCTAATACAACTGTAAATAAAAGTGTAATGATTGGCGATAGTTATGATGCCGATATTTTGGGTGCAAAAAATATTGGGATGGACGTGGTATTTTTCGATTTAAGGGATATGACGGTTGATGCAAATATTAGACAAATAGATAATTTGATACAATTAAAAAACTTCCTGTAAGTTTAGAATAAAAGAAGTCCGATTTTTAATAGTTGGATGGTATATTTACAAAAACATAAATAATTAATTTAAGTATATGAAGACGCCGTTTTTATCCATTATAGTTGCCAGCTTTATTACCTTATCTGCATTCTCGCAAATAAGCATCAATAATTATAAATACGTTATTGTTCCTGAAAAATTTGATTTTTTAAAAACACAAGATGAATTTCAACTAAATTCGTTAACTAAGTTTTTATTTAATAAATATGGTTTTGAAGCAGTAATGGAAGGCTCTGAATATCCTGCAGACTTAGCATTAAACCGTTGTTTGGCTTTAGATGCTGATGTTTTAAATGAATCGAATTTATTTAAAACCAAACTTAAAATAGAGCTTAAAGATTGTAATGATAAGCTTGTGCATGAAACTGGCCTAGGAGAAAGTAGAGAGAAAGAATATAAAAAAGCATACAATTTTGCATTGCGCGAAGCCTTTAAAAAATTGGAGCCGTTAAATTATAACTATGTGCCTAATGAAAGTATTACGTCTATAACCACAGCAACACAGTCACCCGCCAAAAAAGAAGTGACTCAAGAAATTGCTGAACTCAAAAAAGAAATTCAAAATTTAAAAAAGGAAAAGCAAGCTGAGGTTACTGCAGTTGAAAAACCAAAGGTTGAAACACCTGAAGTAAAAGTACAAGAACCAAAGCCAGTAAAGCAACTAGAAGTTAAAGAAACTACTGTTATTGAAGGAGTATCAAATGTGCTTTACGCACAAGAAATTGAAAACGGTTTTCAGTTGGTTGACAGTTCGCCAAAAGTGGTTTACCGGATAAAAAAAACAAACTTAAACGATGTGTTTTTAGTAGAAGGTTCTAGTGCTATTATTTATAAAAAAGGTAACGATTGGGTTATTGAGTATTATACAGGAGCCACTCTAGAGCAAGAAGCTTTGAATATTAAATTTTAAGTTTTAATTGAAATTCAGAATTGCGTTAGGGATAGCAACGGAAAGCCCACTGCGAGGTACGAGCGAGGACTTGCAGTGTATAGCCCGACCCTTGTGGTAACCTGCCTGTCGGCAGGCAGGCGCCCAAAAACTAATAACCGTATTTATCTTTCCAGCGCTGCTTTAAAAACTCCCGATGCGCATTTTCGCGAGCGTTGTTTCCGGGGTCGTATAATTTCTGGTTTTTAATTTCGTCTGGTAAAAACTCTTGGTTGGTAAAGTTGCCTTCGTAATTATGTGCGTACTTGTAATTATCACCATAACCAAGCTCTTTCATGAGTTTTGTGGGGGCGTTTCTAATTTCTAACGGTACACTTAAGTCGCCCGTTTCCTTAACCAATTGTTGCGCCTTCCCAATCGCCATATATGCGGCATTGCTTTTGGGAGAGCAGGCTAAATATGTGGCGCACTGACTTAAAATAATGCGCGATTCTGGGTAGCCAATAGTAGCAACTGCTTGAAAAGTGTTGTTAGCTATAACCAGGGCCGTGGGGTTAGCATTTCCTATATCTTCACTTGCGGCAATTAATAGGCGGCGGGCAATAAATTTTACATCTTCGCCACCTTCTATCATTCTAGCCAACCAATATACCGCGCCGTTAGGATCGCTACCACGAATGGATTTAATAAATGCCGAAATGATATCATAGTGTTGCTCTCCGGTTTTGTCGTACCTAACCGTATTGTTTTGGATGTTTTCTAAAACTGCCTCGTCTGTAATAACAACATCATCAGTATCAAAAGCGTTTACTAAAAGCTCGAACACATTGAGCAGTTTTCTGGCATCGCCACCAGATAGCCTCAGTAACGCATTGGTTTCCTTAAGTGTAATATTTTTTTTGGAAAGTTGCTCATCGGTTTCAATGGCGCGTTTTAAAAGTGTTTCTAAATCGGTTTTATCAAACGCATTTAAAATATAAACCTGACAACGCGATAAAAGCGCCGAAATTACCTCAAAACTCGGATTTTCTGTAGTCGCACCAATAAGTGTAATCCAACCCTTTTCAACAGCTTGTAACAACGAATCTTGCTGAGATTTACTAAACCGGTGTATCTCATCGATGAACAAAATAGGGTTTTTGGTAGTAAACAAACCACCACTTTGTTTAGCCTTATCAATAACCTCACGAATATCTTTAACGCCAGAATTTATGGCACTTAAGGTGTAAAAAGGTCTGCCAGATTCGTTCGCAATAATATTTGCCAATGTGGTTTTACCTGTTCCTGGAGGCCCCCAAAAAATCATCGATGGTATTAAGCCTTGCTTAATGTGCTGCGTTAAAGCACCGCCTTTGCCAACCAAGTGTGTTTGGCTAACGTAGTCTTCCAGGGTTTTGGGCCTTAACCTTTCCGCTAAAGGGGCATTGTTGTTCATAGTTACAAAATTACACGAAATAATTCAAGTTTTGGGCGTGCTCCCCGAAGAAAAATCGGGGGTCGGGCTTTCAGCAGTCGCTCCCTCCTGCGTCGGTAGCTTCAACAAATGCTTCAATCCCTCACGCGGGCGTACCTGCCAATTTAGCACAAATTACAAAGTTGGTTAACTATTTGCTACTTTTATGTTAATGAAAAATAAAGATCATTTTAAATTCTCTACAGGTGTTATTGCATACCCCATATTTTTTGTGCTCACTATTTGGTTGGTATTTTGGTTCGAGGTGCGTTTTGGGTACAACTTTAGTAAGTATGGTGTCTTTCCGCAAACGCTTAAGGGTTTAAGAGGTGTTGTGTTGAGTCCGTTTATTCATGGCGACATCAAACACATTTATCACAATACTGTACCGTTATTCGTTTTATCTACAGCATTGTTTTATTTCTATAGGCATATCGCTTGGAAAGTACTTATTTTAGGCATCTTAGTTTCTGGATTTCTTACCTGGTGCATTGGCAGACCGTCTTACCATATTGGGATAAGCGGACTTATTTATGTGCTGGTAAGTTTTACTTTCTTTAAGGGAGTTATCGCAAAACACTATAGACTTATAGCCTTATCATTAGGCGTTATTTTCCTGTATGGCAGTATGATTTGGTATACTATGCCTATAGAAAAAGGTATTTCTTGGGAAGGGCATTTAGCAGGTTTAATAACAGGTTTACTGTTTGCACTTATCTTCAGAAAAGAAATAGCAAAGCCTAAAAAATACGTTTGGGAACAAGAAAATTATAACGAAGATGATGATCCGTTTTTAAAACACTTCGATGAAAATGGAAATTTTATTGAAACCAAAACACCCGAAATAGAGGAGGAGCAACAACAAGTAAACTATACCTACCGAGAAAACAAAGACTAATTCTATAATCTAAAAAGTCTAAAATAAATTCTAAGCAGTCTAAAAATCTAAGCAAGTCTAATAACCTAAGAAAGCCTCTGCCTCACTACTTCATATAAGAAGGCACCACAAGCTACGGATACATTTAAAGATTCAATATCACCAAGCAAAGGTAGTTTAGCTTTAGCATCTACAACTTTTAAAGTCGACGGATTGATACCTCTACCTTCAGATCCCATAATAATGGCACAAGGTTCAACAAAAGAAACATCGTACAAGGTATCATTCGTTTTTTCGGTGGCAGCAATCACCTTTATGCCAGAAGCTTGCATGTAGAATACAGCATCTTTAATATGGTCTACTTTGCAAATAGGAATTTTAAAAACTGCTCCAGCACTTGTTTTTATCGTGTCGCCATTTACAGGAGCCCCACCTTTCTTTTGGATGATTATACCATCAACACCAGTACATTCAGCGGTTCTAATAATGGCGCCAAAGTTTCGAACGTCACTTAATTGATCAAGCAATAGAAAAAGCGGTGTTTTCCCAGATTCAATAACATTTAAAACTAAGGTTTCCATGTCATGAAACGCAATCGGTGAAATTTGAGCAACTGCACCTTGGTGGTTTTTATTGGTTAATCTATTTAGCTTTTCAACAGGTACATATGATGAATTGATACTGTTTTTCCTTAAAACAGACTCTAATTCACCAAATAACTCCCCTTTTAAGCCTTTTTGAAGAAATACTTTATCAATTGTCTCGCCAGCATTTACAGCTTCTATAATAGCTCTAATACCGAATATTTGTGTTTGGTTTTCCATTGGTGTAAAGGTATAAAAAAAGAGACTGAAAGTTCAGTCTCTTTTTTAAGTTATAGTTGCTCTTTTTTATTTTATTGAACAATCAATTTTTTAGTAATAGCACCTTCGCCAGAATATAATTTAAAGAAATAAATCCCTTTTGAATAATTACTTAAATCAACTTTAAAAGAATTATCGTTTATATTCATTCTACTCATAATAGATTTACCTGTAATGTCTAAAACATCATAGCGGAAATCAGAGATACTCTTCATTTTGATATTAAATATACCATTAGAAGGGTTAGGGTAAATGCTTATGTTATTGCCTAAGAAGTTAAAATCGTTAATTGATAATGCCTCAGAACAGTTAAAGATGACAATTTCATCTAAATACCAACCAATTTTACCATTACAACCATCACTTCCAAACTCGAATCTTAATTTTAAAGTTGAATTAGCGGTAACGCCTATAGCAGATAAGTCGATAGTACTTTGTCCCCAAACACTATCAAAAGAACCTGTATCAGATCCAGAGAAGGCTTCTTCACCGCTCATTGGACTGTCATTGTTCGTATTGTTAAGGGTTAAGTTATACGCATTTTCTGTAAAAGCAGATGCTGGTAAAATAGCCCAAGTAGCACCATTATCTAAACTGAATTTAATGTTACCACCATCATAATTTAGCTCAGTAGAAACATTATGGTTAAATGCTAAACTAAACGTGCCATTCGTATAATTAGGGATTGTAATTGTTGGGCTTTCTAATCGAAGGATACCGTTCTGTAAATCTGTATCACAATCTCCGTTTATTGGATTTGGTGCAAATATACCTTGACCTGCTCTATCTGGTAACGACGTTTCAATGGTCCAATCTCTAGACTCCCAAGTTCCAGCATTTACAGGAATTTGAGATACCGTCCAAGACCCTAATCCACTTTCCCAATCTTCAATGAAAATAGGATTCGATGTTGCAGCGCCACATAATTCAGAAGACGGTGCAAGAATAGTTGCGTAAGGACATCCATTTTCTGTCTTCATTTCAACAGCAATTAAAGCTTTTGTTACTTCTTGACAATCGGCTAGGGTAATCATTTCACCAGAACGGCCTGCAGGCGTATCTGTTGTAGATAATCCTTCTAGATTAATTCCAACCAAATCAGCACATGCCGCTTCTAATGCGTCAGATAGAACTTCAAAATCACTCGTTGCAGTTAAATATTCACTTTGTGCACGCCAAAAGATATGTGCAGCCTTTACGAATCCCAAACTGGCTATGGTTTGACCATTGTAGGTTCCACCGTCCACTAATAAGGCATAAGCATGATTTGGAATCCCTGAATTTGTATGTACCCCACCATTATCATTTTGATCTACGTCGCATGCGTATTGATTATCGCTCATTTTTCCTGGGTCTCCATTTAAATTTGGCGCCCATAAATCTCTAATAGCTCCTCCAAAGGCTGTTGCATCTTCACCCATTTTCCAACGTTCGTTGATGGTAGAACCGGTACGTACAGAAACATCTTCTCCGTCATCATTATATCCGTTTAATAAGTCTATGGTTTCACCCCAAATGTCTGATAGCGATTCGTTAATTGCTCCAGATTCGTAAGCATATACTAAATTACAAGTATAGTCTGTGTAGGCATGACCCCACTCGTGCGCAACAACATCATCAGAAGCTGTACCGTCGCAATAATTGGCAGAAACGCCATTCCAAGTTGCATTCGGGCAGTTTATATTGGGATTATTATTTATGGTCACCATTTGGGCGTCTTGCCCGTCGTAAGATGTAAAGCCAAATGCGTTATTAAAAAAATGATAAGTATGTCCTGCAGCTTCTACTTCAGCCTGTTGCCATTGGTTCAAGAAGCCAGGGAAAGCTAATCCTTCTTGCCAGGTTTTATTACTAGTATCGCCTTCATATAAAATTCTGTTTAGAGCATGTGCAATACCAGTAAATTGTTCTACTAGTTTACCAGTATGAGCATCAATAAATAAATATTCTCTAACATCTAAATCGTTACGAACTTCAATACGGTAAACCAAATGTTTTGATGTCACATTGCCTTCAACTAGGCCTTTTGGAAATACCATTAGTTCGTTAGAAATTATTTTTAAAGGTACTCCAGAAGTATTTAAATCTTGTACCAATTCTAAAGCTTTTGTATTAGCTAGAGTTTTTTCTACTCTTGGTTTCACATCAAGATTAATATCAGAAATGATATTACCATTAACAGATGTTATATTGTCATATTTATTAAAATGAAATTTTAAGCCTGAATCATAAACTGGAACACCTTTGTAAAACTGTTTTGTTTCGTAATGTTTTAATCCATAATTATCAATTTTGATTTCGCCGTTAGGAGGAAGAGTCTCGTCTAAGTTGGAAATCCCATAAACTGTTTTGTTTTCTAATAAAAAATTATGAGCTTTTTCTTTTACTGTCTTACCAGCAACATACAATTCTTTATTAAGAGGAAATTTTATAAAACCAGGAGCCTCTAAATTCTTATTAAATGTAATAGTGGCTTGTGTTTTACTTTGAAAATCGTTTAAGGCTTTGTTAAGATTTTGGGAATGAGATAATAGGCTACAGAAAATTAAGCCTATTGAGAAAAGTGTAAATTTTTTCATATTGCAAGTTTTTATCTAAAAATAAGAATAATAATTAGATATCTTATTTTATAAGAAAAAAAAACCACCTAAAATAGGTGGTTTTTTATGAATAAAAGAATCTTATTTCTTAGTGAAAGTAATAGTCGCATCTGTTGGAACACCACCACAGTCACTTAATACATTTTCTGTATATGTAATACTGAAAACTGAATCATCAGTAGGATCAATAGTACCAGCGTTAGAACTAGGTCCATGCTCGATACCAGGTCCACCAGCACATCCAAGTCCTGTGTAATAGTTATCATCAAATGTTACTGTTCCGCAAGTTGCGTCAAACGCAAATCCGTACTCTACTATAACTCCAAATCCATTCCAATCACCTTCAAATGTTCTAGTTCCGTTACCTGTGTCAACAATTGTTACGTCACCATCAAATGCAGGACCAAATTGTCCTCCAGCTGTAGTTGCAACGGTATATTCACCAGCAAAAGTTCCATCTGCAGGAATTCCTAAATTGTTAGGTAATCCAATAGATTCCATTGAATAAGTCGTCCCAGATTTAGTGATTTTTGCTAAAACAGTTGATTGACAATCAGCATTTGCTGTATTCAACGCGTTAGGCACTGTAATAACTCGATCATTAATAACTCCTGGTTGATTAAATGTTAACGAAATATCTAAAGCGGCATCATTACCACCAAAGTCACCAGCTGAATAGAATTCAGTTACTAAATAGTATTCACCGTCAGGATATGATTCTAAAAATACAAATGATTCAAAACCAAATTCATTGTCTACAGTAACATAGTTAATAGAAGTTGGAATGTTTGCATCTGTAACATAAAGGATTAAATCGCCTATTTCTTCATCATCAATAGCATTACCTAAATTATCGGTAAAATCTTGTGGTGAAGTCCAAGTCATGTCAATTGCAAGATCTCCTTCAGTATAGTTCATGATGTTAAACGATACAACTTGAGAGTTTGTTGCAGAAACATTGGCTTCTTTACCAGTACCAATTCTAATTACAGCAGTTTCAGTACCTTCAACTTCATCGTCACCATGAATTGTAATGACATCTGATACAGAAGTTGCACCAGCAGGAATTCTTACGTGATGAGGAAATGATAAGTCAGATCCTTCTGAAGCTGTACTACTTGGAAGTAATTCTAAATAAACTTCTACAGCTGCAATTTGAGGTTGACTTAAAGATACTGTAAATCCATAATCTGCTTCAGTTTCAATAAGAGATTCGGTTGGACCAAAATCTAAAGAAACCGATAAAGCTGGATTTGATGGACTTACTACACTGTCACCAGTGAGATCGTCTGTGTTTTCACAAGCAATAGCAAAGACGAAAGCACTTAATACTAAAGCTATTTTATATATTTTATTTTTCATGTGTTTGTATTTAATTTAAACTGGATTAGTCTACTTGTTTTTCAAGGCGCTCAAAGAACTCTCTAGTCGCACCTACACCTCTAAAGTACCCTACTGTAAATTCTAAAACGTCTTTACCAGTAACATCGTCAGGAATTGCACGAGACGTAGTTCCGTCACAAGTTAAAACTTCAAATGAACCAGTACCTCCAGTACAAGTCATTACAGGCGAACCATTTAATAACAAGTCACCATCTTCTAAATCTTTATCAAGTACTGTGATAACATTTGTATCATTATCTACAGTAAAAAAGAATTCATTATCATCCCAATAGGCTAATCCTGCATGTCTGTAAATTGTAGCATCAACAGATTCAATTACTCTGTCACCACCAGTCCAGTTTCCTAAAAGACTTCCTGAGTTCCAATAAGCACTATCAACAACTGAGTAAATACCAGCATAACGTGTACCTACAGCAACTTTAGTAACATTAGAGTTGTTATGAGTTTTTCCCTCGCTTGTTACGGCTTCATATTCTAAAGTCCAGAAATCACCAATATTTAGGCCTCCATCATTATCAGGTAATGGGCTACCGTTTAAAGTTAAGCCAGCAATTAGTTCTTCATAAGTAAAGGTTACTGTAAAATTTGCAGTAGTCCCTACAGCTGTGTTCGAAATTGGAATTGTTTTTAGTAGCACTCTGTTACTTGAACTTCCGCTCATGTTATCAGTAAACGTGTTATAAACTTTCACTTCAGTAGTTTGAACATTGGCCTGAAATACGGCTCCTGCTGCTGAATACGTGTTACCACTACCTACAACATAGCTAATCAAAGGATTACCAACGTCTACTAGACCGCCTAGGGCGGCATTTCCAGTCAATTCATCGTTGTCATCGTCAATACATGAAAATATCATGGTTGAAACGAATAACGTTAAAATTAATTTCTTTAAAGTTTTCATATTATTTTTTTTTTAGTTATTGCCAAAACAATGACGATGTTAATAAATCGCCACCAATACTAGAAGCTGCTGCATCATAATTTTCTTTATTTAATGAAGGCTCTAGTGTTGGGTAATAAAGTCTTGAAGGTATTTCATTTAAAGCAGCTTCTGCTGCAGGTAGAAGTGCAGGAATTTTTGTTCTTCTCCACTCTGTCCATGCTTCAAATCCTTGGCTGAAAAGCGAAATCCATACTTGAGTTGCAATTTTGTCACGACCATCTGATTGTGAAGCAAAGTTTAGATTTTCTTGTGCTATGTATGAAGTTGGATCTATTCCATTCCATTGGAAGTTTGCAGCAATTCCTTTATAATAGTATTCTTTAGCTGCAGCAATTCCTCCAGAAATATAACCTTCGTTTGCAGCTTCTGCCATTAAAAAGTTTAATTGTGAGTAAGACATAATTACTGCAGGTAATTCTGGTCTTAAGTAAAAAGCCCCTAATCCTGAAATATTGGCGTAAGTATATCCTAAGGCATCATTAGGAAGTGGTGTTTGATTACCAAATCCTGCAGGCTTACCTACAATGTCTCCACTAGCGTTTGGTGATGCATAAACTTCTAATCTAGGGTCTCCTAAACCTTCTAAAATATCAGTTAAAGCAAGACCAATTTTGTATTCTGGTCTGTTACCATCAACTACTGTTTCCCAAATAGGATTCGCATCTGGTGCAACTGATAAATAAGTAATTTCAGCACTATCATCATTACTAGCGAACATGTTTCCGCCATTTACTAATGCTTGTAATTCAGAAGAAACACTTCTAGTTCCTGAAATTCTCATCAAAGCTCTAAACTTTAATGAATTAGCTAATTTTAGCCATTTTGAAGTATCACCTCCGTAATATAAATCTGATGAAGCTGTTACAGAACCAGTTCCATTCGATAATAAGGTAGATGCTTGAGTTAACAAATCGATAACACCTTCAAAAACAGTTGCTTCATCATCGTAAGCTGGTTTTAAAATGGCACCATTAATAGCTTCTGTAAATGGAATCGGTCCATAAAGTTCAACTAAAGTTTGATAACCTATAGCTTGCATTACTAAAGCAACACCTTGTAAGTTAGTGTTACCATCAGCTTCAGCTAAATCATACATGGCTTTACCTTCAGACACAGTTAATGTGAAGATATTATCCCAAAGGGCATCAACTACACCTCTACGTGGAACATATCTTGCTTCATCGTTGTATTGTACTTTAGACCATAACTGAGCCCAACAAGCTCCCATGTCTCCACCACGTTGCATACCATAAGTAGCATTGCTAAATTGTCTTTGTGCATAACCCAATAATAAATCGGCAGGAATTGCCACAGGGTTATTTGGATCTTTATTTAGTTCTTCAAAGTCTCCGTCGCAACCAGTAGCGAAAGAAAAGCTGATAAGAGCAAATAATATAATTTTAAATTTTTTCATAATTTTTTTAGAATTTTAAGTTTATGTTAAAACCAACGGTTCTTGCAGATGGGTATTGACCAAACTCTTGACCTTGTTCTCCGTTTGCACTACTAAATCCTGTTTCAGGATCAATATGTGGCGCTTTCTTATAAAGAAGTGCTAAGTTTCTACCTACAATTGAAAATTTAACTGCTTCAAAAGGTGAATTCTTTAGCATTTTCGAAGGTACGCTATAACCTAAAGTTATTTGTCTTAGTTTAACATAACTAGCATCAAATACTGAACTTGATTCTATACTGTTACTATAAGATGCTTGGTTGAATGATTGTGCACCTACAACAACGTCGTTAGGAACATATCCTCCGTTTCCATCTTCTCTTACACCATCTCCAACTAAACCTGTTTCACGGCCAACTAAAGTTTCTTCTAAAGTACCAGCATATCTACCCCATGCGTATGTCATACTGTGCACATCTCCTCCAATTTTAGCATCAATAAGCGTTGAAAAGCTTAAGTTTTTATATCTAAGTGAGAAGTTAGCACCTCCTGTCCAGTCTGGCGCGATATCTCCAAGTACTTGTTGTGATTCGTCAATTTTAGGAAGTCCAGCTTCATAAATAACTTGACCATCAGAAGTTCTTTCAAAATCACGACCAACTATTACACCATAAGGTAAACCTGGTCTTGCTTGAAGTGTAACACCCCATTGTCCACCAAGTACATAACTATCTAATTCTCCTAAAGATACAACTTCGTTTTCGTTTTGCGCAAAGTTTAAATCAATATCAAAACTGAAATCTTCAGATTCAATAATTGTACCTCCTAATTGAAGCTCGATACCTTTGTTACTCATGTCGGCAATGTTATCCCAAGATGAAGTAGAACCTGTAGCCGAAGATACTTGAATAGGAACTAATAAATCCTCAGATTGCTGATCGTAGTAAGTAGCACTTAAACGAAGTCTGTTAGAGAATAATTTTGCATCAATACCAAACTCAATTCCAGTTACCGTTTCAGCTTTTAACTCAGGGTTAAATTGCGTGTTAGGAACGAATCCTTGGTTACCAAAACCAGTATTAGTTAATCCAAAAGTAGAAATAATGTTATAAGGAGCTAAAGCACCTGTACTACCTACTTGAGACCAACCACCTCTTAATTTTAAGTAATCTATTTTTGCAGATTGTAAATCAAACATTTCTGATAATAAAATAGAACCAGCTACAGAAGGATAGAAGAATGAGTTGTTTTTAACTGGTAAAATACTAGCCCAATCTTGTCTTGCTGTAAAGTCAACAAATATCATTTCTTTGAAAGAAAATTGTCCGTATCCGAACACACTATTAATTTGTTGGTTTCTTTCAAGATTATTTAATACAGCAGTTGCTCCTGTTTGTAAGTTTGAAAGATTATATAAATTCGGTAACTCTAATCCTGGAAGGAATCCAGAAGTAGAATTGTATTGTCTATTCATGTGTTGAAAACCAATACTTGCAGAAAAACCAATATCTTCACTAATAGGTTGATTTGCAGATAAAATAGATGTTGCATTTACCTCTTCAAAACGTCTTTGAATTTCAAAATAACTTCCATTTTGAGCATTGTTACTTCCTACGGCTTGTCTTTGAGTTTCAAGTTGGCTGTAAGAGTCAATTCCTAATTTCTGATTAAATGACAACCAGTCAGTTAATTGGTAAGATACATCTACGTTTCCAACGATACGATCTTTTTCTAAAGTATTTCTGTTAGTTTCAAGAACCCAATATGGATTGTTTTGGAAGTTGTGGTTCCAGTTTAAAGGCGTTCCTGCTGCTGCAGTTCCATCTGGAGCTAAAGGAAAATCTCTCCAGTTTCTTAATTCTTGGAAATCAACTTGTCTTGCAGACCAAATAAATTGTTGGAATGGATTTTCGTTGTTATATCCAGAGATTGGTAAATTGTCACTATCAGTATTAAAATAGTTTAAAGACATTCCAACTGTCATGCGATCGCCAATTTCTAAAGATCCACTTAAACCTACAGTAACTTTTTTAAGTTCTGTATTCGGAACCATACCTTTTTCATCTGTATTACCAATAGATAATCTGAAATTATTATTAGTAAATGAAACGTTATTAGAAATATTAACTCCTGTGTCTAAGAAATTTTTAACGTTATCAGGGTAAGATCTCCATGGTAAAGGGATTCCACCGTTTAATTGTGAATTCCATTGGATAAACTCAAGACCAACATCTAAAGGTGGTCCCCAACTCTCATCTACACCATCACCAGATCCACCACTTGCTCCATCAACAAATTCGAAGTAAGTTGGATCACCACCTTGTCCATAAGAATTTTGGTAGCTAGGTAAAAGTAAAGGATTAGAGAATGTTACGTTTGTATTAACAGATACGCCAAATTTTTTCGCGCCATTTCCTCTTTTAGTAGTAATAACAATTACACCATTACCTGCACGTAAACCATATAATGCAGCTGCATTAGGTCCTTTAAGTACAGTTACAGATTCAATGTCGTCTGGATTAATGTCGGCAGCACCATTTGGTAAATCAACTCCACCACCAGAACCAGCGTTACCAAAACTTCTGTTATCGATAGGAACACCATCAACTACGTAAAGCGGCTCGTTGTTACCAGTAATAGAAGAGTTACCCCTAAGTACTATTCTTGATGAAGCACCAACACTACCAGAAGTTCCTGTTACTTGAACACCGGCAATTTTACCACTTAAAGCATTTGATATGTTACTTTCTCTTGCTTCTGTTAAGCCATCACCTTTAATTCCTTGAACAGAATACCCTAAAGCTTTTTCATCTCGCTTTATACCTAAGGCAGTTACTACTACCTCTTCTAATGCTTGGGCATCTTCATTTAAAGTAACGTTAATTGTGTTTGAGGCACCTACTGCAACTTCTTTGGTAGTATATCCCACAAAACTGAATACCAGAGTACTCCCAGTATTGGCTTTTAATGTATACTTACCATCAAAATCTGTTGATGTACCAGAAGTAGTACCTTTTACTAAGACAGTTGCTCCCGGTAACGGTAAACCAGATCCATCTGATACAGTACCTGAAATTGTCTTTTCTTGTGCAAACGTTAGTTGCACAACAAACGCTAGTAATAGCGTTAGAATTCCACTAAACTTTGTTTTCATTTTATAATTATTTGAATTAGTCAATGCCAAAAATCATAAAATAAAGTTAATAAAACAATAAATAATGGTTAAAATTTGATAAAAAGCATCAATTTTTAAGAAAATGATAATTTGACACTAGAAATTAGCAGTTAAACTGATATGTATTTTGGAATTAGACAGTTTAAATCTAGTATTCTCATTTTTGCCGTTTGCATAGTTAAACTTTAATAGTCCTGCTTTTGTAAGAATACCAAACCCAAACCCGTAGCCAAAAAGTTTTTCTTTTGTTTTTAATACTTCATTTTCAAAGTAACCAGCGTCGATAATAGAGTGGATATATAAGGAGTTGCTAAGTGTGTATCGGTATTCGGTATTTAAAACTCCAAATAAATTGGCAAAAAGACTATTTTCTTCAAAACCTCTAATAGAATTTATACCTCCAAATCTTAATAATTCGTTTTCAAAATAAGATTTAGAATTAAGATGAGATCCGTTGGCTCTTATAAAAATACTATTCGTTTTATTTAAGTCGAATATTTTTAATGCATCTAAGCTATATTGTGATTGGTTTTCTTTTGTTGTGGTTGTTTTTCTTTCTCCTATGCCTACCTCAATATATAAGCTTTCTTTAACGGGGAAAAGTAAAATGCTAGATTGTCGTTTTAAGAATTGATAAGCTATAGTGTAATGTTGTGTTTTGTAATCTGAAATAGCAAAGGATGAATTATCATTTAAAAGGTTGTTTGACTCAGTTGAAACTATACCACTCAAAATTTTATGTTTGGAGTTTATTTGATAATGAAGTCTTAGCGCTTGATTAACGGTAGTGAATGATGAATCTTTTTTAAATATTCTTAATTGTAAATCAATTCCAATAGGAGTGTTAAATAAATAAGGAAGCGTTGCATTCGTTTCAAATGTTTTTTGGTCGTTCTCGTCACTCTTGTAAAGTAATCGGAAAGATTCTCCAAAATTTAAATTATTAGTTAGGATTAAATTCAAATACCCATCAAATTCGAGTTGGTTTGTGTCTTCATTAGTACCAAAACCTAAAAAACCATCAAAATTATTGCTTTTAGATTTCTCCAGGTACATATATAAGGTAGTGGAGTCTTTTGAAAATAATACTTCTGGAGGTCTTACTTCATTAGCGAAATTTAAGTTGTTAAGTTGTTCTGATTTGGTTTTAATTGCTTTTAAATCAAAAACCTGTTTTGGCTTTATTTTTAAAAAGTGCCTTATGTAGGATTTTGGAAACTTATCGTAGCCTCGAATCACAATATTGTTTATAGTTCTTTTGTTGTTTGAAACATCAATGAATAAGTTAGCTTTTAATGTAGTAGCATTTTTAGCTGTAATGCTTGATAAACTAACTTTGGAAAAAGGAAGTCCTTTTTTTGAAATTTCAGAATTAATAAACCGAAGCGCCTTTGCTACTTCATTAAAACTGAGAACAAAGTAATCTTCATTAACTTCTTTTGATACGGCTTTTAATGTAACTTGTTCAATCTGAACGTTATTGTAGTATATATGAGTGGTGTCATACCTATTCTTTAAGTTTATTTTCGTGACAAATGTCGAGTCATTTATTCTAGTGATTTTTGATGCCCTGTTTTCGATATAACCTATCTTGAAGAGTTGGTTTTGAATAGAATCAACTTCTAATCTTATAGACTCAAAATCTTTATGTGTTTTTTGGTACCGGAGATTGCTAATTATAACCGTTTCATCTTCAGATTGACCATTAACATTTAGTATTAAATTTTGGCAAAATCCTTCTTGAGAAAAAAAGATATATATAATAAGGACTATTCTTAAAGTTTTTTGCACGTTTTTAAAACTTATTTTGATGTAAATCTAACGGAAAAATATAGGCTAATAATATAGCTTGTGATTTTATTTTTCAAATCTCTTAAAAATTAAACGATTAGGGTTTGAAATTTTAATTTTAATTTCTACCTTTGCAGCCCTCTTAAAAGAGGATAATAAAATTTATATATAATATATATGCCAACAATTTCGCAATTAGTAAGAAAAGGAAGAGCCAAAATAACCAAGAAGAGTAAATCGGCTGCTTTAGATTCTTGTCCGCAAAGACGTGGTGTGTGTACTCGTGTTTACACAACAACTCCTAAAAAACCTAACTCAGCAATGCGTAAGGTAGCAAGGGTTCGTTTAACAAACGGAAACGAGGTTAATGCATACATCGGTGGTGAAGGACACAATCTACAAGAGCACTCGATAGTATTGGTTAGAGGTGGAAGGGTAAAAGATTTACCAGGAGTTAGATATCACATTGTACGTGGTGCTTTAGACACAGCAGGTGTTTCAGGTAGAACGCAACGTAGATCTAAGTATGGTGCTAAACGCCCTAAAAAGTAATTAAAACTTTAAGAAGAAGACATGAGAAAAAGAGCAGCAAAAAAGAGACCGCTTTTACCAGATCCACGTTTTAACGACCAGTTAGTAACTCGTTTCGTTAACATGATGATGTGGGACGGAAAGAAGTCAGTGGCCTTTAAAGTATTCTACGATGCAATTGATATTGTAGATTCGAAAAAAACTGACGAAGAAAAAACAGCATTAGAAATCTGGAAAGATGCTTTATCAAATGTGATGCCTCACGTAGAAGTACGTAGTCGTCGTGTTGGTGGTGCAACGTTCCAAATTCCTATGCAAATTCGTCCAGATCGTAAAGTTTCAACTGCGATGAAATGGTTAATTAGCTATTCACGTAAAAGAAATGAAAAATCTATGGCGTTACGTTTAGCTTCAGAGATTTTAGCAGCAGCTAAAGAAGAAGGAGCAGCGGTTAAGAAAAGAGTAGATACTCACAAAATGGCAGAGGCAAACAAAGCATTCTCTCACTTTAGATTTTAAGAAATGGCAAGAGATTTAAAATTAACAAGAAATATAGGTATTGCTGCGCATATTGATGCAGGAAAAACTACTACAACAGAACGTATTCTTTATTATACGGGAGTTTCTCATAAAATTGGTGAAGTACATGATGGTGCTGCAACAATGGATTGGATGGAGCAAGAGCAAGAAAGAGGTATTACAATTACTTCCGCTGCTACAACTTGCGAATGGAAGTTTCCTATAGAAAATGGTCAGCCTACTGCAGATGCACAAGACTATCATTTTAATATTATCGATACTCCAGGTCACGTTGATTTTACGGTTGAAGTAAACCGTTCTTTACGTGTACTTGATGGTTTAGTATTCTTATTTAGTGCAGTTGATGGTGTTGAGCCACAATCTGAAACGAACTGGAGACTTGCAGATAATTATAAAGTACCACGTATTGGTTTCGTTAATAAAATGGACCGTCAAGGGTCAAACTTCTTAGGGGTTTGTCAACAGGTAAAAGATATGTTGAAATCTAATGCAGTACCAATTGTTTTAAACATTGGTGACGAAATAGATTTTAAAGGAATTATAGATTTAGTTAAGAATAGAGCGATAGTATGGCATGATGAAACTCAAGGGGCTACTTTTGATGTTATCGAAATTCCAGAAGAGCTTAAAGCTGAAGCTAAAAAATATAGAGCATTACTAATTGAGGAAGTAGCAACTTACGATGAAAATCTTTTAGAGAAATTCATGGAAGATGAAGATTCTATAACAGAAGATGAAGTGCACGCTGCACTTAGAGCTGCTGTTATGGATATGGCTATTATTCCAATGATATGTGGTTCTGCTTTCAAAAACAAAGGTGTACAATTCTTATTAGATGCTGTTTGTCGTTACCTACCTTCTCCTTTAGATAGAGAGAATATTATAGGTACGAATCCAGACACAGGTAAAGAAGAAGTTCGTAAGCCAAGTGCTACAGATCCATTTGCGGCATTAGCTTTTAAAATTGCTACCGATCCTTTTGTTGGTCGTTTAGCTTTCTTTAGAGCATATTCAGGTCGTTTAGATGCAGGGTCTTATATCTTGAACAATCGTTCAGGTAAAAAAGAACGTATCTCTCGTATCTATCAAATGCATTCTAATAAGCAAAATGCTATCGATTTTATTGAAGCAGGAGATATAGGTGCAGCAGTAGGATTTAAAGACATCAAGACTGGTGATACCATGTCTGATGAAAAACATCCAATTGTTTTAGAGTCTATGGACTTCCCTGATCCAGTAATCGGTATTGCGGTTGAGCCAAAAACAAAAGCTGATGTAGATAAGTTAGGAATGGCTTTATCAAAATTGGCTGAAGAGGATCCAACATTTACAGCAAGAACTGACGAAGCTTCAGGACAGACTATCATTTCTGGAATGGGTGAGCTTCACTTAGATATTATTGTTGACCGTCTTAAACGTGAGTTTAAAGTAGAGGTTAACCAAGGTCAGCCACAAGTAGAGTACAAAGAAGCAATTACGCAACGTGCAGAACATAGAGAGGTTTACAAAAAACAATCTGGTGGACGTGGTAAATTTGCTGATATTGTGTTTACATTGGAGCCTGCTGAAGAAGGTAAAACAGGTTTAGAGTTCGTGTCTGAAATTAAAGGTGGAAACGTTCCTAAAGAATTTATCCCTTCAATCGAGAAAGGATTTAGAATGGCTATGGTAAATGGACCATTAGCAGGATACGAAGTTGATGCAATGAAAGTAACGTTAACAGACGGATCTTACCACGATGTGGATTCTGATCAATTATCGTTCGAATTAGCTGCAAAACTTGGATTTAAAAATTCAGCAAAAGCAGCAAAAGCGGTAATCATGGAGCCAATCATGAAGCTTGAAGTTATTACTCCAGAAGAAAATATGGGTGATATTGTAGGTGACTTAAACCGTCGTCGTGGTCAAGTTAGTGATATGGGTGATAGAGCAGGTGCAAAAACTGTAAAAGCTACTGTACCTTTATCAGAGATGTTTGGATATGTTACTACATTAAGAACATTATCTTCAGGTCGTGCAACGTCAACTATGGAATTTTCACATTATGCTGAAACACCTTCAAATATTTCTGAAGAAGTTATTAAAGCAGCTAAAGGTGTTGAAGCTTAAAATTTAAGAAAATGAGTCAGAAAATCAGAATAAAATTAAAATCTTACGATCATAATTTAGTAGATAAGTCTGCTGATAAGATTGTAAAAACAGTAAAAAGTACTGGTGCTGTTGTAACGGGTCCAATTCCATTACCAACAAACAAGAAAATTTTCACTGTATTACGTTCTCCACACGTAAACAAGAAATCAAGAGAGCAGTTTCAATTATCTTCTTATAAAAGATTATTAGATATCTATTCTTCGTCATCAAAAACAATTGATGCCTTGATGAAACTTGAATTACCAAGTGGTGTTGAAGTGGAAATTAAAGTTTAAGTATATAGGCTTTAATTTACATCCCGAAACAAATTCGGGATCTCGTTGAGAGAAATTAAAATGTCCCACCGATGCGGTCGCGGGAAAAACGGATAAATACATTTCAGGGACGAAAGGTATTTTGTCCCTGAAATTTTTTAAATAAGAATGTTGAATTAGGTTTCAACGAAATAGTAATAATTAATAATAAATAAATATGTCTGGGTTAATTGGAAAAAAAATCGGTATGACCAGCATTTTCGACGAAAACGGGAAGAACATTCCTTGTACAGTAATCGAAGCTGGACCATGTATCGTTACCCAAGTCAGAACTAAAGAAGTGGATGGCTATGAGGCTGTTCAACTTGGTTTCGATGACGCGACAGAAAAAAGCGCTACAAAAGCAGACCAAGGTCATGCTAAAAAAGCGGGTACTTCTGTAAAACGCAAAGTTGTTGAATTCAAAGGTTTTGATGAGGAGTACAAATTAGGAGATGCAATTACTGTTGAACATTTCGCTGAAGGTGAATTTGTTGATGTAGCAGGAACATCTAAAGGAAAAGGATTTCAAGGTGTTGTAAAACGTCATGGTTTCGGTGGTGTAGGTCAAGCTACTCACGGTCAGCATAACCGTTTAAGAGCGCCAGGATCTATTGGTGCAGCATCTTATCCTGCAAGAGTTTTCAAAGGAATGAAAATGGCAGGAAGAATGGGTGGAGACACAGTTAAAGTTCAAAATTTAAGAGTTTTAAAAGTAGTTGCTGAAAAGAATCTACTTGTGGTTAAAGGATGTGTTCCTGGTCACAAAAACGCTTATGTAATTATTAGAAAATAATGAAAGTAGCAGTTTTAGATATAAACGGAAAAGACACAGGTAGAAAGGCAGACCTTTCTAACGATGTGTTTGCTATTGAGCCTAATGATCATGCTGTATACTTGGATGTTAAACAATATTTAGCAAACCAACGTCAAGGAACTCACAAATCGAAAGAAAGAGCTGAGATTTCTGGAAGTACACGTAAGATTAAAAAGCAAAAAGGAACTGGTACAGCAAGAGCAGGTAGTATTAAGTCTGGTGTATTTAAAGGTGGTGGCCGTATGTTCGGACCAAGACCAAGAAATTACAGCTTCAAACTTAATAAAAACTTAAAGCGTTTAGCACGTAAATCTGCCTTAAGTATCAAAGCAGGAGAAAAGTCAATAACAGTTCTAGAAGACTTCAATTTTGACTCTGTAAAGACGAAGAATTTTACGGCAGTTTTAAAGGCTTTAGAGCTTGAAAACAAAAAAACGCTGTTTGTGTTGGGTGGGTCAAATAATAACGTATATTTGTCATCGCGCAATTTAAAAAGTTCAGAAGTTATAACTAGCTCAGAATTAAGTACTTACAAGATTTTAAACGCAAATCAAGTAGTGCTGTTAGAAGGAGCGTTAGAAGGAATTGAAACAAACTTAAGTAAATAAGAAACAGATGAGTATCTTAATTAAACCTATAATCACAGAAAAAGCGACTGCCGATAGCGAGTTAAGAAACTGCTATACTTTCGCGGTGAACACAAAGGCGAACAAGGTAGAAATCAAAAAAGCGGTGGAAGCTGCTTATGGTGTTTCTGTTGAAAAAGTTCGTACTATAAATGTCCGTCCAGATCGTAGTACCAAGTTCACAAAAACTGGTATTCAACATGGTAAAACAAATGCTGTTAAAAAGGCAATTGTACAACTGGCGGAAGGTGAAATGATTGATTTATACAGTAACATGTAATTAAAGACTAATGTCAGTAAGAAAATTAAAACCAATCACACCAGGACAGCGATTTAGAGTAGTAAATGGGTATGACGCCATAACTACTGATAAGCCGGAAAAGAGTTTACTCGTTCCGAACAAAAGGTCTGGTGGTAGAAACAGTCAAGGAAAAATGACCATGCGCTATATTGGTGGAGGTCATAAGAAAAAGTATCGTATCATTGATTTTAAAAGAGACAAAGCAGGGATTCCTGGTGAAGTTGCTTCTATTCAATACGATCCAAACAGAACCGCTTTTATCGCATTATTGAATTATCAAGATGGTGAAAAAAGATACATTATTGCACAAAATGGACTTCAGGTTGGGCAAAATGTAGTATCTGGTAAAGAGGGAATTGCTCCAGAAATTGGAAATGCAATGCCATTAAGTGAAATTCCATTAGGAACTATTATTTCTTGCGTAGAGTTACGTCCAGGACAAGGGGCTGTTATGGCTCGTAGTGCAGGTGCATTTGCTCAATTAATGGCAAGAGATGGTAAGTTTGCAACTATTAAGTTGCCTTCAGGTGAAACAAGATTAATTCTTGCTAACTGTATGGCTACTATAGGTGTTGTATCTAACTCAGATCATCAATTGTTAGTTGGTGGTAAAGCAGGTAGAACAAGATGGTTAGGAAGAAGACCACGTACTAGACCAGTAGTGATGAATCCAGTTGATCACCCAATGGGTGGTGGTGAAGGTAAATCTTCAGGAGGACACCCACGTTCTAGAAACGGTATACCAGCTAAAGGATATAGAACACGTTCTAAATCAAAAGCAAGTAATAAATATATTGTAGAACGTAGAAAGAAATAAGACATGGCAAGATCATTAAAAAAAGGACCTTACGTTCATTATAAATTAGAGAAAAAAGTGGCTGCAAATGTTGAAGCTAACAAAAAATCGGTAATCAAAACTTGGTCAAGAGCAAGTATGATTACTCCAGATTTTGTTGGACAAACAATAGCAGTACACAATGGCCGTCAATTTGTTCCTGTTTATGTAACAGAAAACATGGTAGGTCATAAATTAGGAGAATTTTCACCAACACGTTCATTCCGTGGGCATGCCGGTGCTAAAAATAAAGGTAAAAAGTAGTAAGCTATGGGAAGTCGTAAAAAACAAATGGCAGACGCTATTAAGGAAGGGAAAAAGCATGTTGCTTTTGCTAAACTTAATAATTGTCCTACGTCACCGAGAAAAATGCGTTTAGTAGCCGATTTAGTAAGAGGTGAAAAAGTAGAACATGCACTTAATATCTTGAAATTCAATCAAAAAGAAGCTTCAGGTCGTTTAGAGAAATTGTTATTGTCTGCAATTGCAAACTGGCAAGCTAAAAACGAAGAGACTGATATTGAAGAAGCTGAATTAATCGTTCAAGAAATTAGAGTTGATGGCGGATCTATGTTAAAAAGATTGCGTCCAGCACCACAAGGTCGTGCACACAGAATAAGAAAACGTTCAAACCACGTAACAATCGTAGTTGGAGCTAACAATAACACACAAAGCTAAGATAGAGTATGGGACAAAAAACAAATCCAATCGGGAATCGCTTAGGAATTATCAGAGGATGGGAATCTAACTGGTACGGAGGAAACGATTATGGTGATAAACTTGCCGAAGACGATAAGATTAGAAAATACGTTCATGCGCGTTTATCTAAGGCTAGTGTTAGTAGAGTAATTATCGAAAGAACTTTAAAACTTGTAACCGTTACTATCACTACTGCAAGACCTGGTATTATTATCGGGAAAGGTGGTCAAGAGGTAGACAAGTTAAAAGAAGAGCTTAAGAAGATTACTGGAAAAGAAGTTCAGTTAAATATTTTTGAAATTAAAAGACCTGAACTTGATGCATTTTTAGTAGGATCTAGTATCGCTCGTCAAATTGAAAACAGAATTTCATACAGACGTGCAATTAAGATGGCTATTGCTGCTACAATGCGTATGAATGCTGAAGGAATTAAAATCCAAATTAGTGGGCGTTTAAATGGTGCTGAAATGGCACGATCTGAGCACTACAAAGAAGGACGTATTCCTTTATCAACTTTTAGAGCCGATATTGACTATGCTTTAGTTGAGGCACACACTACTTATGGTAGATTGGGTGTTAAAGTATGGATCATGAAAGGTGAAGTATATGGTAAAAGAGAACTTTCTCCGCTTGTTGGATTGTCTAAGAAGGAAGGAAAAGGTGGTGCCAGAGGAGGTAATAAAGGACCTCGTCGTAGAAAGTAATTTTTTATAAAGTAAAGAAAAATGTTACAGCCTAAAAGAACAAAATTTCGTAAACAACAAAAAGGACGTATGAAAGGTCTCTCTGGAAGAGGACATCAACTTTCTAACGGTACTTTTGGAATAAAAGCATTAGACGCTACGTTTATAACTGCACGTCAAATAGAAGCTGCACGTATTGCCGCTACACGTTACATGAAAAGAGAAGGTCAACTTTGGATTAAAATATTTCCAGACAAGCCTATTACAAAGAAACCTCTTGAAGTACGTATGGGTAAAGGTAAAGGTGCTGTTGAATTATGGGTTGCCGTATGTAGACCAGGTCGTGTTTTATTTGAAGTAGGTGGTGTGCCATTAGACGTTGCAAAAGAAGCATTACGTTTAGCTGCACAAAAGCTACCAGTAAAAACTAAGTTTATAATCGCTAGAGATTACGAAGCATAATTTATTTGATATTATGAAACAATCAGAAATTAAAGAATTATCTGTAGCTGAGTTACAAGAGAAACTTAGTGAAACAAAAAAGAGTTATTCAGACCTTAAATTGGCTCATGCAATATCTCCTTTAGAGAATCCTATTCAATTACGTTCTATAAGAAGAACCGTAGCGAGAATTGCGACTGAATTAACTAAAAGAGAATTACAATAATTCTGCTGAAAGATGGAAACAAGAAATTTAAGAAAAGAACGTATAGGAGTTGTTACTAGTAACAAGATGCAAAAATCAATAGTTGTTGCAGAGGTTAAAAAAGTAAAACACCCTATGTATGGAAAGTTCGTGTTAAAAACGAAAAAATACGTTGCTCACGACGAAACAAACGATTGTAATATTGGAGATACTGTAAAGATCATGGAAACAAGACCTTTAAGTAAATCTAAATGTTGGAGATTAGTTGAAATTTTAGAAAGAGCTAAATAATTATGGTACAGCAAGAATCAAGATTAAAAGTAGCAGACAATACTGGAGCAAAGGAAGTTTTAACTATCCGTGTTTTAGGTGGTACTAAAAGAAGATACGCCTCTGTTGGAGACAAAATTGTTGTTTCTGTAAAAGACGCAACTCCTAATGGCAACATTAAAAAAGGAGCGGTTTCTACGGCAGTTGTTGTACGTACTAAGAAAGAAGTAAGAAGACCAGACGGATCTTATATAAGATTTGATGATAATGCCTGTGTTTTATTAAACCCAACCGGTGAGATGAGAGGTACACGTGTATTTGGTCCTGTTGCTAGAGAGCTTCGTGATAAACAATTCATGAAGATTGTATCATTAGCACCAGAGGTGCTTTAATGCAAAATATTAAGATGGGAAAGCTTAAAATAAAAACTGGAGATACTGTAAAAGTAATAGCTGGAGATCATAAAGGATCTGAAGGTAAAGTACAGAAGGTATTAATAGAAAAGAACAAAGCGATTGTTGAAGGTGTAAACTTGGTTAAGAAACATACTAAGCCAAGTGCGCAAAACCCTCAAGGAGGAATCGTAGAAAAAGAAGCAGCTATTCATATTTCTAACTTATCATTGTTAACCTCAAAAGGTGAAACGACTAGAGTTGGATATAGAATGGAAGGCGATAAAAAAGTAAGATTTTCAGTAAAATCTAATGAAGTAATATAGTTATGGCATATTCACCAAGACTTAAAGAAGAGTATAAAAGCAGAGTTATTGCAGCTCTTACAGACGAATTTGGGTATAAGAATGTAATGCAAGTTCCTAAACTTACTAAGATAGTAATATCTAAAGGTGTTGGAGCTGCAGTTGCAGACAAAAAGTTAATTGACTACGCAGTAGAAGAATTAACGACTATATCTGGACAAAAAGCGATTTCTACATTATCTAAGAAAGATGTTGCTTCTTTTAAATTACGTAAAGGAATGCCAATTGGGGTAAAAGTAACTTTACGTGGCGAAAGAATGTACGAGTTTTTAGATCGATTAGTAACTTCAGCACTTCCACGTGTGAGAGATTTTAATGGAATTAAAGCTACAGGATTTGACGGTAGAGGTAATTACAATTTAGGAATTACAGAACAAATTATCTTTCCAGAGATAAACATTGATAAAGTGAATAAAATTTCTGGTATGGATATCACATTTGTAACTACTGCAGATACTGATAAAGAAGCAAAATCATTATTAACTGAATTAGGATTACCTTTTCAAAAGAATTAAGATATGGCTAAAGAATCAATGAAAGCCCGCGAGGTAAAAAGAGCTAAAACAGTAGCTAAGTATGCTGAAAAACGTAAAGCTTTAAAAGAAGCTGGAGACTATGAAGCATTACAAAAGTTGCCAAAAAACGCATCTCCTATACGTCAGCATAATAGATGTAAATTAACAGGAAGACCTAGAGGATATATGAGAACATTTGGTATTTCTCGTGTAACATTTAGAGAAATGGCCAACCAAGGTCTTATTCCTGGAGTTAAAAAAGCAAGTTGGTAATATTATTTAAATAATCAGGTTTAAGGTTCGACATAGGTTCGAAAACCAAGACCACAAAATCAATTCATTATGTACTCAGATCCAATTGCGGATTATTTGACAAGAATTAGAAACGCAGTGCGTGCTAACCACAGAGTGGTAGAGATACCTGCATCTAATCTTAAAAAAGACATAACTAAAATTTTATTCGAACAAGGATATATTTTAAGTTATAAATTTGATGATTCTACTGTACAAGGAACTATTAAAATAGCTCTTAAGTACAATAAAGAAACAAAAGAACCAGTAATTAAGAAGCTTCAAAGAATTAGTACTCCAGGTTTACGTAAGTATGCTGGAGCTAATGAGTTGCCTAGAATTCTTAATGGTCTTGGTATTGCTATTGTCTCTACTTCACATGGAGTAATGACTGGTAAACAAGCCAAAAGAGATAATGTAGGTGGAGAAGTTTTATGTTACGTATACTAATTTAAAGCCAGAAAGAAATGTCAAGAATAGGAAATAATCCAGTAGCCATTCCAGAAGGTGTAACAGTAGACGTTAAAGAAGGCGTAGTTACTGTAAAAGGAAAATTAGGAGAGTTAACACAAAACTACGACTCTATCGAGATAAAAGTTGAAGATGGTAGCGTTTGGGTTACACGTTCTTCTGATACTAAAGATCAAAAAGCTAAACACGGTTTATATAGATCTTTAATGCACAATATGATTGAAGGTGTCTCTAAAGGATGGACAAAAGAGTTAGAATTGGTAGGTGTAGGTTATAGAGCATCGAATCAAGGACAAAAATTAGATTTAGCCTTAGGGTTTTCACATAACATCATTCTTGATATTGCTCCAGAAGTAAAAGTGGAAACAATATCAGAAAAAGGTAAAAATCCAATTGTAAAACTAACATCATTCGATAAACAACTTGTTGGTCAAGTAGCTGCAAAAATCCGCGGATTTAGAAAGCCTGAGCCTTACAAAGGAAAAGGAATCAAGTTTGTTGGTGAAGAAATAAGAAGAAAAGCAGGTAAATCAGCTTAATAATTAAGTTATGGCATTGACAAAGAACGAAAGAAGAATAAGGATAAAAAACAGAATCCGAAAAGTAGTTTCTGGTACAGAAGCTAGACCAAGATTAGCTGTTTATAGAAGTAATAAAGAAATTTATGCTCAAATAGTTGATGATGTAACTGGTAATACTATCAGTGCAGCATCTTCAAGAGATAAAGATATTAGTTCTGCGAAAGCAACTAAATCAGAAGTAGCTAAATTAGTAGGTAAAGCACTTGCTGAAAAAGCTTTAAAGGCAGGTGTAGAAACCATAGCTTTTGATAGAGGTGGATATTTATACCACGGAAGAGTAAAATCACTAGCAGAAGGTGCTAGAGAAGCAGGACTTAAATTCTAAGATATTATGTTTCAAAAATATAAAAGTGCAGAGTTAGTAAAACCAGGTGGATTAGATCTTAAAGATCGTTTAGTTGGTGTACAAAGAGTTACAAAAGTAACTAAAGGTGGTAGAGCATTTGGTTTTTCAGCAATTGTAGTAGTTGGTGATGAAGCTGGTGTTGTAGGTCAAGGCTTAGGAAAATCTAAAGACGTTGCTAGTGCAATCGCAAAAGCTGTTGAAGATGCTAAGAAAAACCTAGTAAGAATTCCTATTATTAAAGGAACGTTACCACATGAGCAAAAAGGTAAATATGGTGGAGCTAGAGTAAATATTATTCCTGCTGCGCCTGGTACAGGTGTAATTGCTGGTGGAGCTGTAAGAACAGTACTTGAGGCAGTTGGTGTACACGATGTATTATCAAAATCTCAAGGGTCTTCAAATCCTCATAACGTAGTAAAAGCAACATTTGATGCTTTATTACAATTAAGAGATGCGAATACTATTGCTAGAGATAGAGGTATTTCACTTGAACAAGTTTTTAACGCTTAATAAAGACAGAAATGGCAAAGATTAAAGTAAAAAAAGTTAAAAGCGCAATCAATCGTACGCAAAGACAAAAAAGAACTTTAGAAGCTCTAGGTCTTAAAAAGATTGGTCAAGTAAAAGAGCATGAAGCTACACCAAATATACTTGGTATGGTTGCTAAAGTTTCACATTTAGTTTCTGTAGAAGAAGCTTAAAAATATAAACTGAAAAATGGATTTAAGTAATTTAAAACCTGCAGAAGGTTCAGTAAAAACTCAAGGAAAAAGAATAGGTCGTGGACAAGGTTCTGGAAAAGGTGGTACCGCAACTCGTGGTCACAAAGGAGCTAAATCTCGTTCTGGTTATTCTAAGAAATTAGGATTTGAAGGAGGTCAAATGCCTCTTCAAAGACGTGTTCCTAAGTTTGGTTTTACTAACATTAACCGTGTTGAGTATCAAGGAATCAATCTAGATACACTACAACAATTGGTTGATGAGAAGAAAATAAAAGATACAGTAGATTTTGAAACATTATTCGCAAACCGTTTAGCTGGAAAAAATGATCTAGTTAAGATTTTAGGTAGAGGTGAATTAAAAGCAAAATTAAAAGTATCTGCTCATAAGTTTACTGCTTCAGCAAAAGCTGCGATTGAAGCTGCAGGAGGAGAAGCTGTAACTATATAAGACTTTTTATAAGTATGAAAATTATAGAATCGATTAAGAATGTTTGGAAAATAGAAGAACTAAGAAACAGAATCATAGTAACTTTGAGTCTGTTATTGGTTTATCGTTTTGGTGCTCAAGTAGTTTTACCTGGTATCGATGCTGCACAACTTGGAGGTTTAGCAGAAAAAACAGACAGTGGTTTGTTAGGTTTGCTTAACGCCTTTACAGGGGGAGCGTTCGCAAATGCCTCGGTTTTTGCTTTAGGGATTATGCCTTACATTTCTGCTTCTATTGTTGTTCAATTAATGGGAATAGCTATTCCTTATTTGCAGAAACTGCAAAAGGAAGGTGCTAGTGGCCAAAAGAAAATCAATCAGATTACACGTTGGTTAACAATCGCTATCTGTTTATTGCAAGCACCAGGATATTTAGCAAGTTTACCAGCATTAGGAATTCCTTCTACGGCATTTTTATTAGGTACAGGACCTTTATTCTATTTCTCATCAGTAACTATTTTAGTAACAGGTTGTATTTTCGCAATGTGGTTAGGAGAAAAAATAACTGATAAAGGTATTGGTAATGGTATTTCTCTGCTAATTATGGTAGGTATTATAGCTACTTTACCTCAAGCCTTCTTGCAAAACTCGGCAACGAGATTAGAAGGTGGTGGAAATGGTGGATTAATGATGGTACTTATTGAGCTAGTTATCTGGTTTGTTATCATTTTAGCTTCTATTATGTTAGTAATGGGAGTAAGAAAGATTGCTGTACAATATGCTAGAAGAACGGCGTCAGGCGGTTATGAAAAGAGTGCTATGGCAGGTTCTAGACAATACATTCCATTGAAGTTAAATGCATCTGGAGTAATGCCAATTATATTTGCACAAGCAATCATGTTTGTTCCAAGTTTAATTGGAGGATCATCGTTCTTAAAAGAAACAGCTTTCGGAACTTGGTTACAAACTAACTATTCTGATATTTTTGGATTAGTTTATAACATTACATTTGCTTTATTAATTATAGTATTCACTTACTTTTATACGGCAATTACAGTGCCTACCAATAAAATGGCAGACGACTTGAAACGTAGTGGTGGTTTTATTCCTGGTATTCGTCCAGGTTCTGAAACATCAGAATTTTTAGATAAAATAATGTCTCAAATAACCTTACCGGGTTCTATATTTTTAGCACTTATCGCTGTATTTCCGGCGGTAATAGTTAAACTAATGGGTGTACAACAAGGTTGGGCGTTGTTTTTCGGTGGAACATCACTATTAATTATGGTTGGAGTGGCAATTGATACTATGCAGCAAATTAATTCATATTTGTTGAATAGACACTATGATGGTTTGATGAAGACTGGTAAAAATAGAAAAGCAGTAGCTTAATTATTATACTATGGCAAAACAAGCAGCAATAGAGCAAGACGGAACGATTATAGAAGCATTATCAAATGCTATGTTTCGTGTTGAGTTAGAAAACGGTCACATTGTGACTGCTCATATCTCTGGTAAAATGCGTATGCATTACATCAAACTATTACCGGGTGATAAAGTAAAATTAGAAATGAGTCCTTACGATTTAACAAAGGCTCGAATAACTTATAGATACTAAAGATTAAGTTGTAAGGTGATAAAGTAAAAAGTTAAAAAGGTAAAACTTAAACAACTTTAAACTTTTAAACTTTAAACTTTTAAACTAGAAAAAGATGAAAGTAAGAGCTTCAGTTAAAAAAAGAAGTGCAGATTGTAAAATCGTGCGTAGAAAAGGTAGACTTTACGTGATAAACAAAAAGAATCCTAGATTTAAACAAAGACAAGGGTAAATTATGGCAAGAATTGCAGGTGTAGACATACCAAAAAACAAAAGAGGAGTAATCTCTTTAACTTATATCTATGGAATAGGTAGAAGTAGAGCAAAAGACATTTTAGCATCAGCTAAAGTAGACGAAAGTATTAAAGTTCAAGACTGGACGGATGACCAAATTGCTGGTATTCGTGAGGCTGTTGGTACTTTTACTATTGAAGGTGAATTACGTTCTGAAACGCAATTAAACATTAAGCGATTAATGGACATTGGATGTTACAGAGGTATTCGTCATAGAGCTGGTCTTCCATTAAGAGGACAACGTACTAAAAACAACTCTAGAACTAGAAAAGGTAGAAGAAAAACTGTTGCTAACAAGAAAAAAGCAACTAAGTAAGAATAATTAGAAATATTTAGTCTTTAGTTATTAGACGTTGGAAGGAATCTGTTTGAAATTACGGTTTAGGATTCTAGCGACTATCACTAAAACTAAGCACTAGAAATTATGGCAAAAACAAGCACAAAAAAACGTAAAGTTATAGTTGATTCTGTTGGAGAAGCGCATGTAACAGCTTCTTTTAACAACATCATTATTTCACTTACCAATAAAAAAGGAGACGTTATTTCATGGTCTTCTGCAGGTAAGATGGGATTTAGAGGTTCAAAGAAAAACACACCATATGCGGCTCAATTAGCAGCAGAAGATGCATCTTCAGTAGCTCATGAAGCTGGTTTAAGAAAGGTGAAAGTTTATGTAAAAGGACCAGGAAATGGTAGAGAATCTGCTATCCGTTCTATTCATAATGCAGGGATTGAAGTAACAGAAATTATTGATGTTACTCCATTACCACACAATGGATGTCGCCCACCAAAAAGAAGAAGAGTTTAATAACGTTTTAGCTAACGTTTATTGAATAAAGCAAATAGAAAAATTAATATCATCTGAATGCCAGATGGTATTAATTTTTTGTATAAATTTGCAAACCGAAAAAATAATTAACAAGTATTAACGAGAGATCAACGATTATCGAAGGATAAGATTAAGACCTTAATTCATAATCACTCTCAAAACAAATTTAAAATGGCAAGATATACTGGTCCTAAAACTAAAATAGCTCGTAAATTTGGCGAAGCTATCTTCGGAGACGATAAGTCATTCGAAAAAAGAAATTACCCTCCAGGTCAACATGGAAATAACAGAAGACGTGGTAAAAAATCTGAATACGCTATTCAACTTCAAGAAAAGCAAAAAGCAAAATATACTTACGGTATATTAGAGCGTCAATTCAGAAACTTGTTTAAAAGCGCAAGAGCTGCTCAAGGTATTACAGGTGAAGTACTTTTACAACTTTGTGAGTCTAGATTAGACAATGTAGTATTTAGAATGGGAATTGCTCCTACTAGAAGTGCTGCAAGACAATTGGTATCTCACAGACACATCACCGTTAATGGCGAGTTGGTAAATATACCTTCTTATCAATTAAAGGCTGGAGATGTTATTGCTGTAAGAGAAAAATCAAAATCACTTGAAGCTATTGAAAGATCACTTTCAAACTCAAGCAACGTTTATGAATGGATAACTTGGAATTCTGATACGAAACAAGGAACTTATGTTTCTGTTCCTGCAAGAATCCAAATTCCAGAGAACATAAATGAACAATTCATAGTCGAATTATACTCTAAATAATAAATTATTAACATTGGTATTTGGCCAAAGGGTTTATAAGTATTTCTTCAAACTTTTGAACCGCGCAACCAAATAACAATTAAAACGAAGAAAAAAATGGCAGTATTTAATTTTCAGAAGCCCGACAAAGTAATCATGATTGATTCTACTGATTTCGAAGGCAAATTCGAATTCAGACCTTTAGAACCAGGTTATGGTCTAACGGTTGGAAATGCACTTAGAAGAGTTTTATTATCTTCTTTAGAAGGTTTTGCAATTACTTCAGTTAGAATAGAAGGTGTAGATCATGAGTTTTCAGCAATAGCTGGTGTGGTGGAAGATGTAACAGAAATTATCTTAAACTTAAAGCAAGTTCGTTTCAAAAGACAAATTGAAGATATCGATAATGAATCAATATCTATTTCAATTTCAGGTCAAGAAAGAATTACTGCTGGAGATATACAAAAATTTATTTCAGGATTTCAAGTATTGAATACAGAATTAGTTATCTGTAATTTAGATCCTAAAGTGAATTTAAATATGGAAATCACTATTGAAAAAGGTAGAGGATATGTTCCTGCGGAAGAAAACAAAAAAGCTTCTGCGCCAGTTGGAACTATTTTTACTGATTCAATTTATACACCAATAAAAAACGTAAAGTATAGTATCGAGAACTATCGTGTTGAACAAAAAACAGATTACGAAAAATTAGTTTTTGAAATCATTACTGATGGGTCAATTACGCCACAAGATGCTTTAACTGAAGGTGCTAAAACGTTAATTCACCACTTCATGTTATTCTCTGATGAGCGTATAACTTTAGAAGCTGATGAAATTGCACAAACTGAAACATATGATGAAGAATCATTACATATGAGACAGTTGCTTAAAACGAAGTTAATCGATATGGATTTATCTGTTCGTGCCCTTAATTGTTTAAAAGCTGCAGAAGTTGATACCTTAGGAGATTTGGTATCTTTCAATAAAAATGATTTAATGAAATTCAGAAACTTTGGTAAGAAGTCTTTAACCGAGCTTGAAGAGCTTGTGAATGTTAAAGGACTAAACTTCGGAATGGATTTAAGTAAATATAAATTAGATAAAGATTAATTAATCATATTTTGCTCCTCGGATAACGAGTTTGGTAGCAAGATGATAAAACAAACGTCATGAGACACGGAAAAAAAGTAAACCACTTAGGTAGACAAACAGCTCACAGAAAAGCAATGTTAGCAAATATGGCTTGTTCATTAATTGAGCACAAGCGTATTAATACAACTGTTGCAAAAGCAAAAGCTTTAAAACAATTTGTAGAGCCAATGATTACAAAATCTAAACAAGACACAACACATAACAGACGTCTTGTTATGTCTAAATTAAGACAAAAGGATGCTGTTGCAGAATTGTTTAGAGATGTTGCGGCTAAAGTGGCAGACAGACCAGGAGGATATACTAGAATTATAAAACTAGGTAATCGTTTAGGTGATAACGCTGATATGGCAATGATAGAATTAGTTGATTACAACGAAATCTATAATGCAGGAAAAGCTACAAAGAAAACAACTAGAAGAAGTAGACGTGGAGGTTCAAAACCAGCTCCTGCTCCAGTTGAAACAAAAGCATCAAACGAAGAAGAATAAATGTGTATTAAACATTAAATATAAAAAGGATAAACTGTTATAGTTTATCCTTTTTTTTTGTAAAATCTTAAAAAAAAGTTAAATACTATATGAATAAATTGTTAGTGATATTAGTTGTATGTCTGGGGCTAAAAGGAATGTCGCAGTCTTCTTATGATAATAATGGAAGAATAGATAATATTGGGGTTAATGATTTTGGAAATGGCATGTGGGTGAAATCTGTATCCCAAAAAGTGGATTTAAAAGGGTCTCCTTATCTCTATGATTCTTGGTTTAATAATGGTAAAATCTATTTAAGCAATAGGGTTTTAAGTATTATGTCTATGAATTATAATATGCAACTTGAGCGATTTGAAGCTAAAATTTCAGAAGACTCTGTTTTCGCAATTGATCCTCAGGGCATAAAGAAGGTTGTGATTCGTGATAAAGAGTTTATACGAAGACTCGATCCTGAGTTTCAGAGAAATTCGTACTTCCAAAAAATAGCAACCATAAACGGAAAAGTACTTTTAGAAAAGCATACGGTTGAATTAAAAGAAGGACAAATAAACCCTATGACGATGCAAAAATTGCAAAAAGATGCACTAATAAAAAAAGAGGTGTATTACATTGCAAACAGCAAGGGGGAGGATCTTAAAAGCTTTAAAGTTAAAAAAAGATCAATCTTATCTTTAATCAATAAAAACAAATTAGATCGTGTTAAGACATTTGCAAAGCAACATAAACTTAAATTTAAAAAAGCTGAAGACGTCAAGGCAATTATCGAGTATTCCAAAACATTATAATTATTTCTTATATTTATAGGACTTAATAAATATAAACATGAAAAATTTAGTTATCGGTATCTTTCTTTTGAGCGTTACTTTGGTCTTTGCACAACGAGATGATTCTACTAGAATTACGAATGATTATTCTGGATTAAATTCAAATTCAATTGGGGCATGGATAAGCAATCCTATTGATGATGGCGTTGATGGATCTATGTATCTTTATGATAATTGGAAATCATATGCTATTATCTCGACACAGAATGATAAAAAATTAATTATCAACGACTTAAATTACGACACAAAAAACAATAAATTTTGTGTAAAAGTATCTAATGATTCGGTTTATGTTTTTGATAATGCCAGTATAAAGGAAGTTAGATTAGATAATAAAACATTTAAAGAGTATAGTTTGCAAGGGAAAAGGACTTTTTTAGAAGTGATTGCGTTTAATGAAGATCTCGAAATATTAAAATGGCATACTAAAATAGTTAAGAAAGGCACTTTAAATCCTTTGACACAAGTTAAAGAAAAAGACCGCTATATAAATAAAGAAATACTTTATTCTAAAAAAGGAAATGTAATTAAAGAGTTAAAGCTCAATAAAAAGGCATTTAGTAATTTGTTTAGTAAAGATGCTAAAATGGTTCTTAATTTTATAAAAGACAATAATATTAATATTAAGGACGAAAAACGATTACAAACAATTTTAAATTTTCAAAACTCATTATAATGTTAATAAGCATTTAATATATAAAGGATAAACTATTTTAGTTTATCCTTTTTTTTATGCAATTTTGCAAAACTTTTCAAAAGAAATATGAAATATCAAAAAAGACAAAAAGCTATCGTTCTTCTAGCAGATGGCACAATTTTTTACGGTAAAGCAGTGGGTAATAAACAAGGAACTTCATTTGGTGAAGTTTGTTTTAACACTGGAATGACAGGTTATCAAGAAATTTTCACAGACCCTTCTTATTTTGGACAGCTAATGGTAGCTACCAATGCCCATATCGGGAATTATGGTACAAATGTAGATGAAGTAGAATCTGATTCTATAAAAATTGCAGGTTTAATAGTGAAAAATTTTAGTTACGAATATTCTAGAGATGCAGCAGATTCATCATTAGAAGATTTTCTTGACAAGAATAACCTCTTAGCTATTTCAGATGTTGATACAAGAGCATTGGTAAGTTATATAAGAGACCATGGCGCTATGAATGCAGTAATTTCTACTGAAGTAGATAACATTGAAGGCTTAAAAAAGCAATTAGCAGAAGTGCCCAATATGGAAGGACTGGAATTAGCTTCTAAAGTGTCTACAAAAGAACCTTATTATTTTGGAAATGAAAACGCAACTTATAAAGTAGCAGCTTTAGATATTGGTATAAAAAAGAATATACTTAGAAATATAGCTGAAAGAGATGCTTACATAAAAGTTTTTCCATATGATTCGAAGTTTGAAGATTTGGAAGCGTTTAAACCAGATGGGTATTTCTTATCAAATGGACCAGGAGATCCAGAACCTTTATTAGAAGCTCAAGAGGTGGCTAAAGAGATTATAAAAAGAGATTTACCTTTATTTGGTATCTGTTTGGGTCATCAAGTTATTGCGCGCGCCAATGGCGTATCAACCTATAAAATGCATAATGGCCATAGAGGTATTAATCATCCTGTAAAAAATTTAATAACTGGTAAAGGTGAAATTACATCTCAAAATCATGGTTTTGCGGTGAATAGAGAAGAGGCAGAGCAAAATCCAGATTTGGAAATCACGCATTTACATTTAAACGATAACACAGTGGCTGGCTTAGCCATGAAGAACAAAAATGTATTTTCAGTGCAATATCACCCTGAAGCTAGTCCAGGACCTCATGATTCGTCATATCTTTTTGATCAATTTATAAGCAATTTAAAGAAATAAAAGAATTTAAAAAGTCTAAATTATTCGACTGAATAATTTAGACTTTTTAACTAAAACGTTATAGACGATATTTTTTCAATTTCTAATCAAACATATTAAAAAAAACAAGATTTAACCGTAAATTTGAAGTAATAAAAGATTAAAAACAAACCAATTATGAGTATAATTATAAATATCCACGCTAGACAGATTCTAGATTCAAGAGGAAATCCAACAGTAGAAGTAGACGTAGTAACTGAAAATAACATATTAGGTAGAGCTGCTGTGCCATCAGGAGCATCAACTGGTGAGCATGAAGCTGTTGAATTACGTGATGGCGGAAATACTTATATGGGTAAAGGTGTTTTGAAAGCTGTTGAAAATGTAAACACTATAATTGTAGAAGAATTAATAGGAGTTTCAGTTTTTGAACAAAACCTGATTGATAAAATTATGATAGATTTAGATGGGACTCCAAATAAATCTAAATTAGGTGCAAACGCTATTTTAGGTGTTTCATTAGCTGTAGCAAAAGCTGCTGCTAACGAGCTTAATATGCCATTATATCGATACGTTGGTGGGGTTTCTGCTAACACGCTACCTGTCCCTATGATGAATATCATTAATGGTGGATCGCATAGTGATGCTCCAATAGCATTCCAAGAGTTTATGATTATGCCGGTAAAAGCAAAAACTTTTACACATGCCATGCAAATGGGAACTGAAATTTTTCATAACCTAAAAAAGGTACTGCACGATAGAGACTTAAGTACTGCTGTTGGTGATGAAGGTGGTTTTGCCCCTAACTTAGCGGGAGGAACAGAAGATGCTTTAGATACAATTGCTAAAGCTGTTGAAAATGCAGGTTATAAATTTGGCGACGAAATTAAAATTGCACTAGACTGTGCTTCTGCTGAATTTTTTGTAAACGGTAAATATGATTACAAGAAATTTGAAGGCGATTCAGGAGTAGTAAGAACATCCAAAGAACAAGCTGAATATTTAGCTGAATTAGCTTCTAAATACCCAATTATTTCAATAGAAGATGGTATGGATGAAAACGATTGGGAAGGTTGGAGTTATTTAACCGAACTTATTGGAGATAAAGTACAATTAGTAGGTGATGATTTATTTGTAACTAATGTTGAGCGTTTATCTAGAGGAATTGAAAATGGAATTGCCAATTCAATCCTTATTAAAGTAAACCAAATAGGATCTTTAACTGAAACTATTGCTGCAGTAAATATGGCTAAAAATGCTGGTTATACTTCTGTAATGTCGCACCGTTCTGGCGAAACAGAAGATAATACAATTGCTGATTTAGCTGTTGCTTTGAACTGCGGACAAATTAAAACTGGTTCTGCTTCACGTAGTGATCGTATGGCTAAATACAATCAATTACTTAGAATTGAAGAGGAATTAGGTGAAGTTGCATACTTTCCACAAGAGAATGCATTTAAAATAAAATAAATAGCATTATATTTTTTATACTAAAAGCGATTATTTTTAAATAATCGCTTTTTTATTTAGTGTCAATTTTAATATTTCTTAAATCAACGAAAACGATTGAGATAATCTAATAAAATAATTAGATATTTTGTACTTTAGCATTCCGCATAAAAATTAAATTCACTAAATAAGAATATGGCAAATACGGCTAAAATTGAAATTGAAGGAAAAAATTACGAATTCCCACTAGTTAAAGGAACAGAAAATGAAGTTGCAATAGATATTTCTAAACTTAGAGCAACAACCAAAGGTGTTATTACTATTGATCCTGGTTATAAAAATACAGGGTCTTGTGAAAGTGCAATTACATTTTTAGATGGTGAAAAAGGAATTTTAAGATATCGCGGATATAACATTGAAGATTTAGCCGATAAAGTTGACTTTTTAGAAGTTGCTTACTTATTAATTTTTGGTGAATTACCAACAAAAGAGCAGAATGATAAATTTCATGATGATATAAAGGCTGAATCGGCTGTTGATGAAGATGTCAAAAAGATATTAGATGCCTTCCCGAAGGCTGCACATCCTATGGGAGTTATCTCATCATTAACAAGTGCCCTTACCGCATTTAATCCGTCATCTGTAGACGTTTCTTCAGAAGCTGAAATGTACAAATCGGTAGTAAGAATTCTTGGTAAAATGCCAGTTTTAGTGGCATGGACAATGCGAAAAAAGCAAGGACAACCTTTGGATTATGGAGATAACACGCTAGGTTATGTTGAAAATCTATTAAAGATGATGTTTTCTAGACCAAACAGTTGCTATGTTCAAAACCCGGTTTTAGTTAACGCTCTAGATAAGCTATTAATCTTACATGCAGACCATGAACAAAACTGTTCAACATCTACAGTAAGAATTGTTGGATCTTCACATGCTGGTTTATTTGCATCGCTTTCAGCTGGAATTTCTGCATTATGGGGTCCATTACATGGTGGAGCTAACCAAGCAGTAATAGAAATGTTAGAAGCTATTCAGGCTGATGGTGGTGATACTAAAAAATATATGGAAAAAGCAAAGGATAAAAATGATCCTTTTAGACTAATGGGCTTCGGACATCGTGTTTACAAGAATTTTGATCCTCGTGCTAGAATTATAAAGAAAGCTGCAGATCAGGTTTTACACGATTTAGGAATAGAAGACCCTATACTCGACATTGCTAAAGGACTTGAAAAAGAAGCTTTAGAGGATAAATATTTTGTGGATAGAAAACTATATCCGAATGTAGATTTTTATTCTGGAATAATTTATAGAGCTATGGGTATACCAACAGAAATGTTCACGGTAATGTTTGCCATAGGACGATTGCCAGGTTGGATTGCACAATGGAGAGAAATGCGCCTTAAAAAAGAACCAATCGGAAGACCAAGACAAATTTACGTAGGAGCAACTCAGAGAGCATTCGTTCCTGTTGAAGATCGAAAATAATTTTCATATTTTTAAAATATTCTTAAGCTTCATGATAAATTCATGAAGCTTTTCTTTTTTTTATCTAATTTTATAAGAATAACTTAATTTGTCTATTATTATTCTTAGTTTTGAAGCTGAAATTTAAATGCCTTTTTAATCCGAAAAAGTATGCTAAAACTAAATGTTCAAGACGAAATATCAAGATTACGAGCAGTGGTTTTAGGAACGGCATTAAGTAATGGGCCAATTCCTAAAATTGAAGATTGCTATGACCCTAAAAGTATAGAACATATAAAAGCAGGAACATATCCAACAGAGGCAGATATGATTAAAGAGTTGGATGCCGTTGATGAGGTATTTAAAAAATACGGAGTAAAAGTATTTAGACCTGAGGTAATACAAGACTGCAATCAAATTTTTGCTAGAGATATTGCTTTTGTAATTGATGATATTTTAATTGAGGCTAATATACTACCTCATAGAGAAGAAGAAGTTGAAGCCATTGATTATATATGGAATCAAGTTGCAGAGAATAAGCGAATTATATTACCAGAAAACTGTCATGTTGAAGGAGGTGATGTCATGCCTTGGTACGATCATATCTTTATAGGAACATATTCTGGTAACGATTATTCAGATTTGATTACAGCTCGTACTAATATACATGCTGTTAAGGCTATACAAGATATATTTCCACATAAGAAAGTAAAGTCTTTTGAGCTTAGGAAATCTAACACAGATCCAAAAGAAAATGCGCTACACTTAGATTGTTGCTTTAACCCATTAGGAAAGGGTAAAGCTATTATTCATAAAAACGGATTTCTTATTGAAGATGAGTATCAATGGTTGGTTGATTTTTTTGGAAAAGAAAATATTTTTGAAATTACAAAAGATGAAATGTATCAAATGTGCAGCAATGTATTTTCAATTTCTGAAGATGTAATTATTTCAGAACGAAACTTTACAAGATTAAATAGTTGGCTAAGAAAACAAGGCTTTACTGTTGAAGAAGTACCTTATGCCGAAATAGGAAAACAAGAAGGATTATTACGATGCACTACAATGCCATTAATTAGAGATTAAAAGGAATGCAACAAACTACAAATACCATCTTGATGGTTCGTCCTGTAAATTTTAGGATGAATGAACAAACTGCTGTAAATAATTATTATCAGAAAGATATTGATGATGTATTGCCCGATACTATCAATACCAAAGCACAAAAAGAGTTTGATACTTTTGTTGAAAAACTTAGAGTCATAGGCGTGCAGGTAATTGTGGTTAAAGATAGAATGGAAACTGATACACCAGATTCTATTTTTCCAAATAATTGGGTGTCATTTCATGAAAATGGCGACGTTGGATTATATCCTATGTTTGCTGAAAATCGAAGAAAAGAACGTCGCGAAGATATTCTTGAAACCATTGAAAAAGAAGGTTTCTTAATTAACAATATTATTGATTACACAAGCGCAGAAGAAGAACAAGTGTTTCTGGAAGGAACTGGAAGTATTATTCTTGATAGAGCCAATAGAAAGGCTTATTGTGCTTTATCACCACGTGCAGACGAAGACTTGTTTATTGAATTTTGCGAAGATTTTGAATATTCTCCTGTAATTTTTACGTCATACCAAACTGTAGATGGTGCGCGTAAACCAATTTATCATACCAATGTTATGATGTGCATTGCTGAAACCTTTGCAATTATTTGTTTAAGTAGTATAGATGATAAGAAAGAGAGAAAAAATGTTATTAAGCATTTAAAAGAAGATGGGAAAGAGGTTATTGATATTACAGAAACGCAACTCAATAATTTTGCTGGCAATATGCTTCAAGTTAAAGGAGATAATGACGTGAGATATCTAATTATGAGTCAAGCTGCCTATGATTCATTAACAAAAGCTCAAATTAAGCAAATAGAAAAGCATTGTAATATACTTTCTAGCTCTTTGGAAACTATAGAAACTTGCGGTGGTGGAAGTGCGCGTTGTATGATGGCAGAAGTGTTTTTACCTAAATCTAAAAATAAAGTCTAACTATTTGGTCTTGATTTAGGAAGCTGAACGTAAAATGTGCTTCCGACGCCTTGGGTGCTTTCAACCCAAATTTTACCATGATTTAGTTCTACAAGTTCTTTACAAATAGAAAGTCCTAATCCTGTTCCTTTTTCGTTGTCAGTACCCATTGTGGTGAAAGAACTATTGTTAAAAAGTCTATTTATGTTTTCTTTAGAAATGCCAATTCCTGTATCAGCAATACTTACAATACAACTACCATTGCTAATATGGTTTGAAATTGTAATGGTATCGCCACTCTTACAGAATTTTAGTGCGTTTGCAAGCAGGTTTTGAACTACAATTTCAAACATACTTCTATCAGCATATGCAAAATCGCGTAAAGAATGGTCTACTAAAGAAATTCCTTTATTTTCCATACGCTGTTCAATCAACTTAATTTTACTTTCAAAAACCTCTTGTATATCAAATAAACTCGGTTTGGGCTCTAGCGATTGCATTTGAGATTTAGACCAATTAAGTAAGTTGAAAAGTAGCAGAGAGGCGTTATTTGCGTTCTCACTTAATTCTGGGATTAAATTATCAAATTCTTCTCTTGAGAGAGAACCATCCTTTAATAAATCTATAAAGCCATTTATTGACGATAACGAATCTTTTAAATCGTGAGAAACAATAGAAAACAATTTGTCTTTTACATTATTTACATTTTCTAGATGCTTTGTTTGCTCTTGAAAGGCTTCGTTCTGTAATTGAATTTTTATATTTTTTTCCTCTAAATCCTGGGTGTACTTAATATTGCTGTTTCGTTTTAAATACACTAAAACTAGTAAAGCAGAAACCACTAAAAGCGCTGCGACCAGTGCGTAAAGTATTAGTTTGTATTTATCTAATTTTTTGTCAAGCACTGCCTTTTCAGTAGGCGTGATTTTACTAACCGTAGATCGAACTTCAGATTGGTTTACGAGATTGGTATTTGTTTCTGTATTAACAGGAGTTTGATTAATAATTTGTTGCGCCTGTTTAATTTCAGAATTTTTAAGCTTATTATTTAATTCATAATATTCACGTTGCCAAACGAAAGCTCTGTCAAAACGTTTACGAGTTGAATCTAAAGTCTTCATTAACTTATAATGCCTTAAAAGCTCCGTTTTATTATTTAAGCTTTTTGCAATGTCGCCCGCATCAACAAGTTGTTTTTCTGCGATATTTAATCTGCCTTGTCTTAAATTTAAATCTCCTAAATTATTCAAGGCTAGTAATAATCCAGTTTTATTTTTTGTTCTAGTATTTATGTTATAACCTTGTACTAAATACCTTGTAGCTCTATCATAATCATTAAATTTTAAGTATTCACCTCCCAATTTAGGATATACTTGCCCGCGAACAGAGTCGTTATTTGATTCGCCACTTTCCAGCACTTTTTCATAATATTCGATTGCTTTTCTATGTTCTTTTTTATTAGAATATAGTTCTGCTAATTTACTATGAGATTCAATAATGCCTTTGGTGTCATTTAATTTCAATTGTACATTTAAAGCCTTTAAATAAAATTCAATAGCTTTTTCAGATAAATTAATGTTATAATAGGCTTTTGCTAAATTACTGTAGGCAAGATTTAAATCTGTTATAAGATTTCTTTTTTCAAGTTCTTCAATAGCCTTTAAGGAGAATTGTAAACCTTTATTATAATTTCCTCGTTTAATTTCTATTAAACCAATACTGTTATTAACTTTGGCTATACTTAGCGTGTCGTGAAGTATGCTAAATAGTCCTTTCGATTTATTGTAACCGCTAACAGCATTTATATAGTCTCCCTTTTGGGCATAAATAAGCGATTTGTAATAGGTGATTTCTGCAATACCTTTTTTGTAGTCTAGCTCGTTTGAAAGTTTTTCACTTTTAATAATATATTCTAATGCTCTTTCGTAGTCATTTGTATGATAAAGCGCCTTAATAAGTTTTATTGAGGTTTCAATTTTTAATGAGTCTTGTTCTTGGAAAGCTAATTCTATTGCAAGCTTATCTATGTCCTCGGTTTGAGATAAACCAATAGAAACAGTCAACATAAACAATAAAATAATTATTCTCCTCATTATAACATTTAAATCACAACTATGAATAAAGTAATATTTAGGGGTCTTAAATTTTGAGGGAAAATAAGATTACTTTATTTAGTAATAATTATTGTTAACATTAATTCTTAACTCAAATATTTGAGATAATAGCATTACCACGCAAAAGTTGAAAAAAGGATATTTAAAATCTAATTTCTGCGTTTTAATACCAATAAATTAGTTGAATGACTACAAAAAAAAATAGACTAAAATCGACGAATAGATTAACGGTAAAAATCATAGAAAAACGACACTTCTGTCGATGAAATGCAAAGTATTTTGTTATTAGTAATATTTTTGAATAGTCTGTACGAAATTCATTATAATTAATACAAAAGCAGGTAGTGTGCTTAATTATATTATGATATGAATAATATAAACACAAAAAAATTTGGTTTACTAAAAATGGATTTAATGAAGATCAATAATAAAAATTAAGCATCAAACTAATAATAAAGCAAAGTAGTTTTTCATGAGCTCTAATATAATCTTTTCAGTGTAAAAACGATTTTAAACTTGATTTAAAGTTCTATCTTTGCAGCCTTAAAAAAGAGTAAAATGAGCCTTCAAGACACTTTATCAAATGGCGTTAAACAAGCCGTGGATTCTAACTTTAATGTGAGTATAGATACTGTTGAATTTCAAGCAACAAGAAAAGAATTTGCGGGAGATATTACAGTTGTTATTTTTCCGATGCTTCGCCTTATAAAGGGCAATCCGGTTCAAATAGGAGAAACCATAGGTCATTTTTTAGTGGATAATATTGCTGAGGTAAAGGCATTCAACGTGGTAAAAGGCTTTTTAAATGTTGAAATTAGCGATGCGTATTATCTTGACTTTTTCAATAATATAAAACAAGAAAATACATTTGGTTTTATTTCGCCAAAGGCAGAAGAGAAGGCTGTTATGGTAGAGTATTCTTCACCTAACACGAATAAACCTTTGCATTTAGGACATATTCGTAATAATCTTTTAGGATATAGTGTTGCCGAAATTTTAAAGGCATCAGGGAAGAAAGTTTATAAAACTCAAATTATAAACGATCGAGGGATTCATATTTGTAAAAGTATGTTGGCTTGGAAACGTTTTGGAAATGGAGAAACTCCAGAAAGTACGGGCTTAAAAGGTGATAAGTTAGTAGGGAATTATTATGTAAAATTTGATAAAGAATACAAGAAAGAAATACAGGAATTAATGTCCCGAGGACTTTCTGAATCCGATGCTAAAAAACAGGCGCCAATTTTGATTGAAGCTCAAGACATGTTATTAAAATGGGAAGCTGGAGATGAAGAAACTGTTGGGTTATGGAAGAAAATGAACGGATGGGTTTACGCTGGTTTCGATGAAACATATAAAAATTTAGGAGTTGATTTTGATACCTTGTACTACGAGAGTAATACTTATTTATTAGGCAAAGAGTTTGTTGCTGAAGGCTTAGCTTCTGGTGTTTTTCATAAAGAAGAAGACGGATCTGTTTGGTGTGATTTAACCGAAGACGGACTTGATAAAAAAATAGTACAACGTGCCGATGGAACTGCTGTTTACATGACACAAGATATTGGTACAGCCATTCAAAGAATTAAAGATTTTCCTGATGTAGGAGGAATGGTTTATACTGTTGGGAATGAGCAAGATTATCATTTTCAGGTACTGTTTTTAATACTAAAAAAGTTAGGCTTTGAGTGGGCTAAAAACTTATATCACTTAAGCTATGGAATGGTAGATTTGCCAAGTGGAAAAATGAAAAGTAGAGAAGGTACAGTAGTTGATGCCGACGATTTAATTAATGATATGGCAACCACAGCTGAAGAAATTTCAGAAGAGCTAGGTAAACTCGATGGCTACTCCAAAGAAGAAAAAAAAGAATTGTATAAAACCATTGGTTTAGGTGCTTTAAAGTACTATATTTTAAAAGTTGACCCTAAAAAACGAATTTTATTTGACCCTAAAGAATCCATAGATTTTCAAGGAAATACGGGGCCTTTTATTCAATATACCTATGCTAGAATTCAATCGATTTTGCGAAAAGGCGACCTAGATAATGCAATTTCATGGAACTCAGTTGAAATGACGCTTCATTCAAAAGAAAAAGAACTTATAAAACAGATTCAATTATTTCCTGAAGTGGTTCAAAACGCTGCGGAGAACCATAGTCCAGCGTTAATTGCGAATTATACTTATGATTTGGTTAAGGAATTCAATTCTTTTTACCAAAATGTTTCCATTTTAGGAGCCGATAATGAAACTGAAAAGGTATTTAGAGTACAACTATCCCATGTGGTTGCAAACACTATAAAAAATAGTTTTGGATTGTTAGGTATTCAGGTTCCTGAACGTATGTAGATTTGAAGTTGTTTTTATATAAAATTTAAATTTAAAACTGAAGACGAAAACTCACATTTGGCGTGATGCCTAAAGATTTATTTTCAACGGTATTGATGTTATTGTTTTCACCTAAAGTGTAATAGGTATTAATGATGTTGTTTTTATTTAAAACATTCCAAATGGAAGCTCCTACAGTTGCACGCGAAGTTTTAGTAAAATCGAAAGCATAGGTAGCAGAACAATCAACTCTTAAATAATCTTCTAAATTGCTGCTATTTGGGGCGGTATAAACTATTTCATTATTAGTCGAGTTGTTATTAGAAATAGGCTCTGTATTAGGAATGCCGGTGTGCCAATTTAAGCCAGCAGCAAACTTAAAATCTTGGTTGGTATAGGTGCCTGCTAAAGTTAAAGCATGGGTTATGTCGGCATTATTTGGAAATTTTTTGCCGTCATTTAAGTTGTCAAACATATAGTTATTGGTACTGTATGAATACGAAATCCAACTGCTTACAACATCACTAAATTGTTTGTTTAAAAGCAAGTCTATACCTTTAATTTCATAACTTCCAACGCTATTCACAAACTGATATTGGTTTTGAAACCCTTGACTCCTAGTAGTAATGCCGTTTACTTTTTTGAGATAAGCTTCGATACTTATTAAAAATTCGTTTTTGTTAAAATGAACACCTGCAGATAGTTGTTTACTCTTTAAAACAGGAATGGGATGAATAACTTGGTTATCTGTTTCTATTACCGATTTATGGTTGTTTGAAAGCACCCAACGGCGTTTTTCAATGCCTAAAAAATCGTTTTGTAAATCTATAATTTGTGTTGTAGTTTGACTCTTAAATTCCCCTAAAACTTCAAATCTTAAATAATTTAAAAAGCGTTGTGAGAAGCTTAATCTAGGTTCAGCAAAAATCATATCAAATTTATTAATGTAATTTAATCGTCCGCCAATGGTTAGTTTAGTTCTTGCGTTTTTGGATAGATATCCAGTTTCAGCGTATAAGGCATGACTTCTTATCACCTCTCTAACAAAACTCCTAAATCTAGGATTATTAACATCTTCTAAATTACTAATACCCACTTCTGTAAATTGGTAACCACTATTTATTTTTAATTGATTATTTGCTTTATAATTAACATCAACTTTCGCAGAACCGTCATAAACTTCATTCTCTTGAATTAAGCGTTGGTTGTTTATAACATCAAAATTTGTGGCATCCAAATCGTAATTAGAAACATAAACTTGTGCAGTTGTAGATAATTTACTGTTCCAATCTCTTTTGTAAGTTAAACCAAGTGCTAAATTTTGCTGTGTGAGTTTACTGTTAAGGGCTTCATCTCTATCATTTACCGTTGATTGCTCATCATAATTTAAGCGATTATTTACATTTAAAAAATGAAGTCTAATCTTGTCTTTTTTGCTAATATCGTACAAGAATTTAGCAGCGATATCATAGAAATAAAAGGATTCATTTTGCGTAATAGAATTTGTTTCGCTTTTAGATTTTTCAAAATCAGAATCTTGAAAAATACGCTTAAAATATTGGTCGTAGGTTGCTGTATTAATTAAATCTGTTATTGAACGTCGAGTTGATAATTGCAGCTCTGTATTCGATGAAAGTGGTGCTTTAATATACCCATCGGCATTAATTAAATTAAAGCCAATGCCCGCATGAAATTTGTTGTCGATTTCATCTGGTAAATGCATGTCTATGATACTAGAAATACCATCCCCATATTTTGCACTGGTTCCGTTTTTATAAACATTAACCTGTTTGGTTGTATATGGATTGAATGCCGAAATTAATCCGAAAAAATGGCCAGATTGATACATTTTTATACCATCCCAAAGCAATAAATTCTGGTCGTGTGTGCCACCACGCACGTTTATGTTTGAAACCGTTTCATCTGCACTTAATACTCCAGGAATGGCTTGTATGGTTTGCAAAACATCTGGCTCAATTAGTCCTGGTAAAATTCCAAATTTTTCTGGTTTAATAGTTAAAGAACCGTCGTTTAGTTTAACAATACCAGAAGTTAAATACTTCGTTACAACAACAACGTCAAGGTTTTGAGTGATAAATTGAGGTTTATCATTTTTTCTAACCTTAATGACAACAAATTTGTTATCCAATAATTGAAAGTCTAGTGGTGTTGTTTGATTTAGAAACTCCAACATTTCTGCGATCGTAAAATCTTTATCGGGGGTAGTTACTAAGATTTCATTAACAGTGTCATCAACGTAAGAAAAACTAATGTCATAAATTTCAGAAAGTGTTTTTAAAACAACTGTAAGCGGTTGCTTTTCTTTTTGAATAATTTGTGCTTTTAAAGAGGCAACATTCAAAAAAAATACAGATATAATAATAGAAAAAATACAGTTTCTATTCACCTTTTAGTGTAATCGTATTATTTGATTTGCTATACGTTGCATGTAAAGGTAAGGTAATTGATTTTAAAGCCAAATCTATATTATCATGAGCAAAACTACCTGTAAACAACTGTGTAGAATCAATTCCAATTAAAGTAATATTAACATTATATTGTCTTTCAAATTCTGCAATCACCGTTTTGTAAGGCAGGCTTCTAAACGTACTAGCGTTATTTAACCACGAAGGCATGATGCGGTTTTCTTTTTCTTTAGCAATTGTTTTCCCATCAATAATTAAAAAACTGTCTCCAGGTTTTAATTTTGTTTCAATAGCATTATGGGTAACCCCAACTAGTCCTTCGTAGCAAATAACCTCAAAATAATTGTCCCGTTGTTTTACATTAAATTGAGTACCATAAACCGTAACGGTTCCTGATGCTGTTTTTACCTTAAAACTTGATCCTTTTGCAACTTTAAAAAAGGCTTCTCCATGAAGTTCTACTTCGCGTTCATGTTTCCATTCTTTTTTGTTGAATGCTAAATAGGATTTAGCGTTGAGGGAAACGCTTGATGCGTCTGGTAATTTTATTGTTGTTTTTTGTGCGTATTCTGTTGTTATTTTAGTATCTAAAGAAGTGGCGAAATAGTATAAACTAAAACATACAGCAAGTATAGCCGCAACACGCATCAACGGTTTAAACCAATTTGTTGACGTTTGCTTTTTAGTTTTTATAGCAGATAATACATGTTCTAATTCTGTAGAAGTATTGTAATTATCGGCTTTAAACCCTTGCAAGCTCTTGTGAAGCTTAACCAAATCATCATAGTCTTCAAGGTTTTTAAAGGCCTTAAGTTCCTGATCATTTAGGTTGTTATCTAACCATTTCGATATGAGTTCTTCTCTGTTCATGTTTTCTTATTCAATTATATAACAGCTAACTTTTATTTTTTCCTACCCTATGTCTAATTTTTTTTTTTTGTAGTGTTTGAATCTGAGACTTTACAACTCCTTAATATCTTTCCTCAATTTCGTCAATGCACCATAAATACGTTTTTCAACCGCCTTAGTCGAAATATCTAAAATTTCAGCTATTTCTTTAAATCGTTTGCCTTCAACACGGTTCATCATAAAAGCTTCACGTTGTGCATCTGTTAAGTTTGAAAGTGCTCTCTGTAATTTGTCGTTATATTCAGATTCCTGCATTAAAAATTCAGGATTCTCGTTTGTTGATGTTTTCGGCTTGGTTTGTTGATGTTTTAAAACCACTTTTTGGTGGGCGGTTTCATTCAACATTAAATTATTGGCAGTGGTAAACACAAAACTCTTTGCTTTTTCCGGCGTTACTTTGGCGCAATTTTCCCATAGCTTTATAAATGCTTCTTGTACTTTATCTTTCGGATTCAATAAATCGCCATACTTATAGTATAAAAAGTTATGTAAATCTTTAGCGTATTTATTAAAGATGGAAGAAAATAAGTGTTCTTCACAAATATTTTCATGTAGTTGTTTGCCCATTTATAGTATTGGTTAATGCCACTAAAATAGGGCTTTTTGCAATTTAGTACTGGTAGCTAAGAAAATATTTTTCAAAATTTTTTCAAAAGGAGGGTAGGAATTTTTGAAGTTATCCTGTTTTATATTCAAAATGCTATGTATAACCCAAAATCACTTATCATGAAAACTAATTTAAAGACTTTATTACTAATTCCTTTTTTTGCTCTTTTATTATTCACATCTTGTCAAGATGAAGTTATCGATATAACTCCAGCTGAAGATAGTGAAGCCCTAACTGCCGAATCTGAGCTTACCAGCTTAATGTTTTCCACTTCTATCATGGACGGATCTGCTGATAATATTATCGATAATGCCAGCTGCACGTCTGTTAAATTGCCTATTACCGTTATTGTTAACGGTTTAGAGATTTATATAGACTCTAGAGAAGACTTCGCAGTTATCGAAGCTATCTTTAAAGAATTTGACGATGATGAAGATGATCTAGAAATAGTATTCCCTATTACTATTATTCTATCGAATCATGAAGAAATTGTTATCGAAAATCGCGATGCTTTGGAAGAATTAATTGAAGATTGTAGAGGCGAAAACGAAGATGATGATGATATAGAATGTATCGATTTTCATTACCCAATTTCATTTTCAGTATTCAATACAGACTTTCAAATTATTGATGTTGTAACTATTGAAAACGACCGTCAGTTATACCGTTTTTTAAAGCGTGTTAAAAATGCCGAAGTTATTGCAAGTCTTAATTTTCCAATAACTTTAGAGTATGCCGATGGTACAACCGTGCAGGTTAATAACAACCAAGAATTAGCCAGAACAATTAAAGAGGCTAAAGACGCTTGCGATGAAGATGATGATAACGACTATGGCGACGACGATTTTACTAAAGAACGATTAGATAAATATTTAGTAGCATGTCCGTGGGTAGTTTACGAATTTAAAAGAAATGATGTCAATCTTTCAGACCAATACAACCAGTACGCACTAAACTTTAAAGAAGATGGTGTTGTTGTAATGCGTGCAAGAAATGGCGATATGTTAACAGGTACTTGGACTACAAGAGTTACTAATAGAGGTGCTCTTTTAAAATTAGAATTTGAAACATTAGCAGATTTCACTTTAGAATGGATTGTTTACGATATTGAAGATGGCAAAATTAAAATCTATGAAGTTGGAGGAAATCGTATTATCCTAAAAAGAAATTGTGATATAATTTTCGACATCACAAAAGAGCGTATCGAAAACTTTTTACAAGAATGTTTATGGAGAATTGCCCGATTACATGTTAATGGAACAGATAACGAAAAAGATTATATCGGTACACCACTTAAGTTTTACGAAAACAATGTAGTTAAGCTACGTGTAAACGGCGAGTTAGTGGTTGGAACTTACGAAATAGGTGTTCGTAGTGCAGGTTTTACACTTCAAATAACCCTTGAAGGGAGACCAGATTTAAAATTAGAATGGTTAATTACGTTCTTAGAAAATGATTTAATTAAGCTAGAGAATGTCAACAATCAAATGATTTTAAAGAGACATTGTCCTGATTCTGACGACGACTTAACTTATGTAGATGCCGTATTAGTTAACGGACTATGGGAAGTTGCGCTTTACGAAGACGCCAGCGGAAATTTAACAGATTACTATTACATGTACACTCTAGATTTCAGAGAAACTGGTAGAATAGTAGTAACAGATCCTAATAACGGTATAAGCAATGGTTCTTGGTTAGCATACAGAAACGATGGTTTAAAACTAGGTATGTATTTCGGAAACAACGAACCATTCGGAACATTAAACCACCGTTGGTCAGTAAAAGAAATCACTCCAGAAAGAATTGAATTAAAAGATTTCAGTGCTAATGGCGAAGTAGAACGCGTCCTAGTGCTAGAAAAGAAATAAACCCACATGTTTGGTTAAAAGCAAAACTTAATTTTCGGTTGGTTAGGTTAATTAATAGAATTTGCTTTTACAAAGGCTGTCATCCCCAAATGGCAGCCTTTTTTTATTTGGGCGCCTGCCTGCCGGTAGGCAGGTTACCACAAGGGTCGGGCTTTCCGCTACAAGTTTTGGCTCGATGCGCACCTCACCAAAAGCTATTCACTACAATCCCTAACGCGGGCTCGTTTGCAGTAAGTAGTTTATAGGTACAGGTTTATTTGCCATATTTAATAAAATTATGATTTAGAGCTAATACAATCAGCTAGTAAATAGTAAAGTCCTAAATCAATTTTTAAAAAATTGAATTTTGAAATGCAGAATATAAAAATCAAATCGTTAAAAATTTTTGAAACCTTGGAAAAAAATTAGATTTTATTTTTGGTTTTTTTTTGACGCCACAAAAGAAAAATTCCTCATTTCAATATGATTTTTTGGTTCGTTTTGCATCAAGGCAAAATGAACATAATAAACAAAATATCTATTTTAATAATATTCAAGTTTAATTAAATCCAAAAATACTCAGCTAATAAAAAGTAAAGTGTATTAAATGCAAAGCTTTTAAAGTAATACAACTTCAAAGTAAAACCCCATTTCAACCCCATAAAAACAAAATATTTAGTTATTTTTGCATCTTTAAAACGCAATCATACAAGGCTTATAGCAACTAGCAAATGGCCTTCAGAATATTTAAAGACTATGTTCAATAATTTAAGTGATAAATTAGATAAAGCCTTACACGTACTTAAAGGCCACGGAAGCATTACAGAAGTTAACGTTGCCGAAACACTAAAAGAAGTGAGACGTGCGCTTTTAGATGCCGATGTTAACTTTAAAATTGCTAAAGATTTTACCAATAAGGTGAAAGAAAAAGCACTGGGTCAAAACGTGTTAACTACGTTGCAACCAGGTCAATTAATGGTTAAAATCGTTAAAGACGAGTTAACCCAACTTATGGGTGGCGATGCCGAAGGATTAAACCTATCTGGTACGCCTAGCGTTATACTCATGTCTGGCTTGCAAGGTTCTGGTAAAACCACATTTTCTGGTAAACTAGCCAATTATCTAAAAAATAAAAAAACAAAGAAACCTTTATTAGTAGCTTGTGATGTGTATCGTCCTGCAGCAATCGATCAATTACATGTAGTTGGAGAACAAATAGGCGTAGAGGTATTTAGCGATAAAGGCAATAACGATCCTGTTGCCATTTCTCAAGCCGCAATTGCTCATGCTAAAGCCAACGGATTTAATGTGGTTATAATAGATACCGCAGGTCGTTTAGCAGTAGATGAAGCAATGATGACCGAAATATCTAACATCCATAAAGCGGTAAATCCACAAGAAACTTTGTTTGTTGTAGATTCTATGACCGGGCAAGATGCTGTAAATACAGCAAAAGCATTTAATGACGTCCTTAATTTTGACGGGGTTATCCTAACCAAATTAGATGGTGATACTCGTGGTGGAGCTGCTATTTCCATTAAATCTGTAGTTAATAAACCCATAAAATTTATTGGTACAGGTGAGAAAATGGAAGCGATTGATGTGTTCTATCCTGCACGTATGGCCGATCGTATTTTGGGTATGGGAGACGTTGTTTCTTTAGTAGAACGTGCTCAAGAACAATTTGATGAAGAAGAAGCGCGTAAGCTTCAAAAGAAAATAGCCAAAAACCAATTTGGGTTTGATGATTTCTTAAAACAAATTCAGCAAATCAAAAAAATGGGAAACATGAAAGACCTTATGGGTATGATTCCTGGTGCTGGTAAAATGTTAAAAGATGTAGATATCGATGATGATGCTTTTAAAGGAATTGAAGCTATAATCCACTCCATGACTCCAAAAGAAAGAAGCAATCCTAGTATTATTAATTCCAGCAGAAAACAACGTATTGGTAAAGGGTCGGGTACATCTGTACAACAGGTAAATCAGTTGCTAAAGCAGTTCAACCAAATGAGCAAAATGATGAAAATGATGCAAGGTGGTGGCGGTAAAAAGATGATGCAAATGATGAAGAATATGCGATAATCTTTAAAAAATAATAATTAAATAAAGTTCAATTTTGCTAGAAGCCAAAGGCCAATAGCTAATAGCCATAAAATGATAATCTTAGACGGTAAAAAAGTAAGTAACGATATTAAAGAAGAAATCGCTGAACATGTAAAATCAATGATTTCAAAAGGCGAACAAGTTCCACATCTTGCGGCAATTCTTGTGGGGTCAGATGGTGCAAGTATGACCTATGTAAACGCAAAAGTAAAAGCTTGTCAGCGCATCGGTTTTAACTCCACGCTTATAGAATTACCAGAATACACCTCAGAAGAAGAATTACTTCAAAAAATACATGAGTTAAATACCAATAATGATATTGATGGGTTTATAGTTCAATTACCATTGCCAAAACAAATTGATGAGCAAAAGGTTTTAATGGCAATAGATCCCAATAAAGATGTAGATGGGTTTCATCCTGTAAACGTTGGAAGAATGACTTTAGATTTGCCGACTTTTTTACCAGCAACGCCTTATGGTATTATGGAGCTACTAGAAAGATATCAAATTGAAACTTCAGGAAAAAATGTAGTGGTTTTAGGGCGTAGCCATATTGTAGGTCGTCCAATGAGCATTCTTATGAGCCAGAAACGAAAAGCAGGAGATGCTACCGTTACTGTGGTTCATAGTCGTTCAAAAAACCTAGAAGCTATAACTAAAGAAGCAGATATTATTGTGGCAGCCATTGGGATTTCAGAATTCTTAACTGGCGATATGGTAAAAGAAGATGTTGTTATTATTGATGTTGGTATTACGCGAGTTCCTGATGCTACTAAAAAGAATGGTTACAGGCTAGCTGGAGATGTGCATTTTGAAAGTGTAAGCCAAAAAGCGAGCTACATAACTCCAGTTCCTGGAGGTGTTGGCCCGATGACTATAGCTATGCTGCTTAAAAACACATTACTGGCAAGAGAAAGACACAACAAATAGATATTATTATATTTAATTAAATTGCATTATGAGTTTTATAATTTATAATGCATTTTTTTTGTTTAATAGGGTAGTTATTGGAAGCAAAGAGCATATGTTACCAATAGTATTTGCGGTTCTTTTTGCAGTTCTTTTTATTAAATACGCTAAACGCAATTTGAACCAAAAACAGCAAAATAGAACTATACACATTTTCGCATGTGTTATTAGTTTGGTTGTTGTTGGTTTTCACATGCACAAAATAAGCCTTGGTAATTATAATATAACAACCGATTTACCCTTGTATTTATGCAGTTTGTTAGGTTTAGTAATTCCTGTTTTTACATATTACAGGAAATACTGGATGTACGAAGTTTTACTTTTTTGGATTATAGGTGGCACATTGCAAGCCGTTTTAACTCCAGATATCGCGTTAGGATTTCCTAGTTTTGATTATTTCAGATATTGGGTTGTTCATCTAGGACTTTTAATTGTAATTTTTTACGTGACTTATGTTTTAAACATGCAGCCGAAATTAAAGAGTGTATTTAAATCGTTTTTTGCATTACAACTTTATGTGATAATAATGATTGCAGTAAATTATATGCTCGACGCCAATTATTTTTACCTTAATGAAAAGCCTCAGTCGGCTTCATTGCTAGATTATTTTGGAGATTGGCCCTGGTATATTCTCGTGGGTCAAATTATAATAATACCGTTGTTTTTATTAATCTATTTGCCTTTTTACTTGGCAAAAAATAATCAAAAGAAGAACTGATGTTTTATTTGGCAAACAACTGATTCATATCCTTAAAAGCTTTAAACTCCAAAGCATTTCCTGAAGGGTCATAAAAAAACATAGTGGCTTGTTCACCAACTAAACCTTCAAACCTAGTATAAGGCTTGATTATAAATTCAATATTCTTGCTTTTTAAATCTTCCGCGAAAGCATGAAAAATATCCCAAGATAAAACTACGCCAAAGTGTGGAACAGGAACGTCTTTACCATCTACAGGATTGGTATGTAAATCTGTTTTGCTTTCTTTAGGTTTGTAGTGAATTACTAGTTGATGCCCAAAGAAATTAAAGTCTACCCAATGGTCGCTACTTCGCCCTTCTTCACAACCTAAAACATCTCTATAAAACGTTCTACATGTATTTAAATTATAAACAGGAATGGCTAGGTGAAAAGGAGAAACGGCTTCTTTCATTTTATCGTTAAATTTTTAAAATAAAGATAAGATTATAAAATGTTTACTTCTTTTTTCTGGTACAATTTATTTTCCAAGTCGGAAATACGACGCTTTCGGTTTTATCAACCCATTCTCCAATCCATTTATAACCGGATTCATTCATGTCGTAAAAAGTTAATCTAAAAAAACCTTCCATTCCATTTGGAGCTTTTTGTTCTCGATACAAAACAATTTTATCCTCTTTTTTGTTGCCTTCCCAAGTTGGCAATGTTGTTGATGGTGTTTTTGAAGAATACCAATGTACATACCACCGACTACTATCGGCAACAAACTGACGAACACTTCCTGAATGACCACCATCTGCTTTCAAGGTTTCATCTTGTACAGCAGTGCCGTTCAATATGTATTTCCAACGCCATAACATGTCTATTTCTTCGCTCCAGCTTCCATCTTGATTTCTGGTACTTGACTTACAATCGCATTCGCCAATCATAAAACTAAAATCTGTTATTTGTTGAGGCGCTTCAGGATTTGGTCTTCCAAAAGGATAGTCCTTAGATGGTTCATATTCATACTGTGCAAAGGCCGAAAATGATAAGAAAAACAGGAGTAAAGTAGAAATTCGCATAATTAACTTTTTTTAAAGTTAATTAAGAAGGTGTTATTTATTAAAGGATTTGTGAATAAATTAACAGGATGCTTAGCGATTAGTTTTGTTGTTTTTTAAGTAAGTTTTTGTTGAATCTTCTAATAATTTATTCAGTTCTTTGAATTCTTCTTTAGTCAATTCACGGTATTCGCCAATTGGTGTATCCAACTTAATATTCATTATTCTAACGCGTTTTAAGGTTTGCACATCGTAGTTTAAATAGTCGCACATGCGTCTAATTTGACGGTTCAAACCTTGGGTTAAAATAATTCTGAATGAATATGTGCTCAATTTATCAACCTTACATTTTTTGGTCGTCTTATTTAAATCGGCAAGTGGAATTCCACCAGACATACGTTCAATAAATGTTTGTGATATGGGCTTATCTACAGTAACAATATATTCTTTTTCGTGGTTGTTACTAGCTCTTAGAATTTTGTTTACTATATCGCCATCATCTGTTAAAAGTATTAAGCCTTCACTCGGTTTATCTAACCGGCCAATAGGGAAAATTCGTTTCGGATAGTTAATAAAATCTATAATATTGTCTTTTTCAACGCTGGTATCTGTAGTGCAAACAATACCAACAGGCTTGTTAAATGCCAAATAAACAAAAGTGTCTTTGGTGTTTTTTATGACTTCACCATCAACAGCAACAACATCATCTGGAGTAATTTTAGTTCCCATTTCTGGTACAACGCCATTAATGGTTACTCGTCCAGCATCTATGAGCTTATCGGCTTCTCTTCGAGAGCAATACCCAACTTCACTTAAAAATTTGTTGATACGTTTTAATTCTTCTGCCATGGCTCAAAAATACAATAAACTTATGCGTTTAAAAATTCTAAAATGTAATTATATATGGTTTCATTTTTAAGTCCGTGGCCATAACCTTTGGTTGTAATTAATTTTGAATTTGAATAGTGTTTTTCAAAATCTAATGCATCGCTGTAAGGTATAATTTTATCTTTTTTATCGTGAATGATTAATCCTTCTGCGTTAATTTCTGCTGAAAATTTTGCAGCTGAATAATATTCGGGTAAGTGATTGTATTTTTTAAGTACATATTGATTCATGGCATTTATAACGCTTTCATTATATCCCATCATGTTTGAATACCTTTTAAAAACACCAAGGAAGTTTGAAGGCGCACCAAGTAGAATCATTTTTTTTATGGAAGATATCTGATATTTATGCTGAAAAAATACGGTTGCCATTCCTCCCACGGAATGCCCAATAACACAATGTGGTTGGAATTTCTTTGCAACTAAATGAATACATTCAGAGTAGAGTAGTGCATTAAATAATTTGCCAGAAGAATTGCCATGCGCAGGCGCGTCAATAGCAACCACATTATAGCCTGATTCCCTTAAAATATGAATTAGATCTTCCCATCTGGAGGTGTTGCTTTCCCATCCGTGTGCAAGCAAAATGGTTTCATTATTACCCTCCCAATGATAGGTAGCAATTTTAATACCTTCGAAGTCTAAAACATCTCTTATAGCAGATTTTAAAAATGCAGCATTTAATCCTTTCAATCGGCCTTTTTGGGGCGAAGAGAAAAAATGAATGGCTATTCTTGATGCTAAGTTTGGCGAAAAAAAGCTTATTAGGTTTAATACCGAACCAATAGTTTTTAATAGTCTTTGGTTCATATTATTCTTCTCTATTTACTAAATCCATAGAAAAAGCGGGAAGACAAATAGCGATATACTCGCAGACTTCAGTAAATGGGTTGGAATATTGAACACGTGTATTTTTTTCAATTTTAATAGATTGTCCTGCTTCTAAAACCACAGTTTCGCCTTCTATTATAAATTGCTTTCTTCCTCTGATTATGAAAGTATATTCGTCAAATTCTGGTGTTTGAAAAGGCTCACTCCATCCTGCTGGAGCTTTCATATGCGCAATGCTAATTTGAGAATCACCGTTAGTGGTATTTCCAAAATGTTCTTTTATTATTTTGCCATCTGTTGTAGGTACAACAAAAGGGTTATTTTGAATGGTAAATTTTTTATGAGACATAAATTCGTGTTATGTAATCGTATTTAGTGTTCGTCTTTTAAAGGTTTCTTCTTTATCATACCACCTTTAAGATCTTTTACAACACCCATTATTATAAAGGCATTTTTATCAATTTTGTCAATTTCTGTTTGAAGTTTAGCTAATTCCAAACGCGTAATTACCGTATAGATAATATCTTTCTCGTAACTTTCACCGCTACTACCATAACCGCCTCTTCCTGCATAAATAGTACAAGCGCGTCGTAATTTTTTTGTGAGTGTTAATCTTAATTCTTCGTGTTTCTCTGAAATTATGGTAACCCCTACGTATTCTTCAACGCCGTCAACCACAAAATCAACTGTTCTACCAGCAACGAGGTATGTTAAGATGGCATAAAGCGCAATTTCAATTGAAAGAATATAGGCACCCACCGAAAAAATCAAGATATTTATAATTAATAAAACATCGCCAATGGTAAGGGATAATTTTCGAGCTAAATAAATGGCTAAAACCTCAGTTCCATCAATAACGCTGCCACCTCGCATAGACATTCCAATACCCAAACCTAAAAAGAAACCACCAAAAACAGCAATAAGTAATTTGTCTTCAGTAATTATTGGGTAGTTTACAAAATGAACTACTATAGCCAGAAACGCAATAGCAACAATACTTTTAATAGCAAACTTTTTTCCAATTGTTTTTGAAGCTAAAAATATAAACGGTAAGTTAACTAGTATTAGTAAAATCCCTAATTGAATTGAGGTTGTATTTTCTAAAAGTAGCGAAATACCAGTAGCGCCGCCATCTATAAATTTATTAGGTAGTAAAAAGCCTTTTAAACCAAACCCTGCTGAAAACACCCCAATAATTATAAAAATATACTCCTTTATGGCATGTGCAATTTCAACTTGAAGGTTTCTAACTAATGGCACTATTTGCTTTTTGCTTATAGGCTTATTAGTTTGCTTTTTTTCAAGCTGCTTTCTTGCAATGTCGATTAATATTTTTGAAAATAATGGATTCAAATTATTCTGGTATTAGTAATTCCAATTAACAAAAAAGTATTTCACTTTAGCGTCATCTGGAATATGTGTGGGTTCAAATTTTAAGTTCATATCAAATCTTAGATTCGCTGGAAGTTCTTTTTTATCTATAGTAAAATTCGAATTAATCTCATCTACTGCAATAACTATGGAGTTGATGAGGTTGCTAATTCTAGATATTTTATAGTTGCTGTTAATATCTTTAAAAGTACTAATTACGCTAATATTTTTATTTGTTTTAAAACGATCGTCAAGTATACGAACACTTCCAATAGTTGAGGTAGAGTCTAAAGCTTGTTTTGGTGTTAGGGTTAATAATTTTTTACCTCCTTTTTCAAATATTTCTATGTTATTGATATTGCCTGTAAACTCATCGCCACTAATAAATTTAACAATCGAGTCGTTCACGTAGATATTTTTTAATTCTTTTACTTGCGTTGAATCTGTTAGCAAGCCCACGTGCTGCTTACCAATTTCAAAAGGATTCTGCTCTTTTTTGCAACTTGAAAAGAGAACAGAAATTAATATAATGCTTATAAAAAATTTATTCATTGATTGAGTTATATTCAATATTAGGGTATTCAACAGGTAGCTTTAGCACTATTAGTTGAACGAATGAAATTAAAAATTTTAGAGCCAATTTTAAGGCTATTTCTTCATGACTTTAGTTAAAATACCAAACACGCTGCGAATAAATGTGGCACTTGTTAAGACTTTAACAACAGGATTCATGGCAGTACTACGACGACGTGTAGAAGTTTTTGCTTTGGCTTTAGACTCAGCTTTTTTAAGAGCTTCTTTCTCTTTACGAGCTTTCTCTTTAGCTTCATCAGCTTCAGCCTGTTTGATTTTTTCATTCAGCATTTCGTAAGCACTATCCCTATCAATGGTTTCGTTGTATTTCTTCACCATTTTAGAAATCGAGAGTAAGGTATTTAATTCAGCATCGGTTAAAACATCCATTCTACTCATTGGAGCGCGCATCATGGTGGCTGCAAGAGGTGTTGGGCGCCCTTTTTCATCTAAGGCAGAAACCAACGCTTCACCAATTCCTAAAGAGGTTAAAACCTCTGCTGTATCATAATACTCAGAGTCAGGATAATTTTGCGCTGTTAATTTTATGGCTTTTCTATCTTTTGCTGTAAAGGCTCTTAAAGCATGTTGTATTTTTAAACCGAGTTGTCCTAAAACTGCTTCAGGAACATCGGTTGGGTTTTGAGTTACAAAATACAAGCCAACACCTTTACTTCTTATCAGTTTAACGATACTTTCAATTTGGTTTAATAGTGCTTTCGAGGCTTCATTAAAAATTAAATGGGCTTCATCTATAAACAGAATAAGTTCTGGACGATCACTGTCTCCTTGCTCAGGAAATGTAGAATAAATTTCAGCCAATAAACTTAACATGAACGTTGAAAACAGTTTCGGGCGATCTTGAATATCAGTAAGTCTCAAGATATTGATGTAACCACGTCCGTCATCATCAACTCTAAGTAAGTCTTGCGTATCGAAAGAGGTTTCTCCAAAAAACAAATCGGCCCCTTGTTGTTCTAATTCAACTACTTTTCTAAGTATCGCACCAGTTGAAGCTGTTGAAATTCTTCCGTATGCTTCGCTAAACTCTGCTTTTCCTTCTTGAGTAGCAAATTGTAAAATCTTTTTAAAATCTTTTAAATCTAAAAGCGGTAATTTGTTATCATCACAATATTGAAAAATAACAGCAACAACACCAGATTGCGCTTCAGATAAATCTAAAATCCTAGAAAGTAATACTGGACCAAATTCACTTACAGTTGCTCTTAATCGAACGCCATCTTGTTCAGAAAGGGTTAAAATTTCAACTGGAAACGGTTTAGCTTCAAAAGGAAGTCCTATTTTTTCATGGCGCTCATCAATTTTAGGATGCCCAGGGCTTGGTTGGGCTAAACCACTCAAATCACCTTTGATATCCATTAATAATACTGGAATACCTTTATCGCTTAAATTTTCAGCTAAAACTTGTAAAGATTTTGTCTTTCCAGTACCAGTGGCACCAGCAATTAAACCATGTCTGTTCATGGTTTTTAAAGGAATCTTTACATGTGCTCCGGTAACAGTTTCACCATCTAACATGGCGGCACCAACAGGAATATAATCGCCTTTTGTGGTATTGCCTTCAGTAATGTATTTAAAAAAAGTTTCCTTCCTATCCATGTATTCTAATTTTGCCTAAAAATACACGAAAAATGAACAAGAAAAAAATATCTAAGAGTTGTTAGAAGAAATATTAAATTTTCTCAATGTAGATGTTCGATGAACCTGCAGAACGTAAAGTAACTGTCCCTGCATTTGCCGTTCTTACATGCGCAACCGAAATTACATCATTAGCATTTAATTCAAAAACCTCCGTTATGTGTAATGAACTTTCTCGATGACCATTGTTGTTTCTTATATATCCTGTTGAAGCATAGGTGCCTCTTTGTGTACCATTTATTTCAATCCAAATTTCAGGGCTTAACCTTGCAGTTGTAGTAGCTGTAATTAATGACATGTTTACAGATACTCTGTAACGACCAGTTGTATTTACTGTAATGGTGTTTAAAGCTACATTGACATTGTAAAGTGCTGTATTGTCATTCCATTCTAAGGTGCTAACAATTGGAGCGTTAGCTGCTGCATTACTATTAATGTTTTGGGCAGTATCTGCGGCATTATTACTATATTTTATAGAAAGGTTACGCGAGGTTTTTATCCAGTTTGGTGTAGCCGTATTACCAGTGTTAAACTGAAACTCATCCAAATCTGTATTATAAAATAACAAGCCATTTGCAGGATTAACTATGGCATTTCTTTGGGCTGTGGTGAGTCTTGGCAATAAAACGCCTTGACTATTCGATTCAATATCTAAAATAGAGGAGTTGTCTGGGGTGGTAGTACCAATTCCAACTTGAGTATAGCCATATTGCATGCATAAAAGCATAAGTATGGAACATACTATATTTTTCATTTGTGAGAGAGTTTTGAGCAATTTACTTCAGTAAACTTGGGCTAATTTAAAAAAAATTAAATAAAAACAATTAAATAGCAATACTATTAACATTTAAAGGGGAATACATATCTTTGCACACTTATGAATTTAGAGATACAAGAATTAGTTAATAAAGGCGAAATGCTCCCACTTATGGAGGAGTTTTATACCATTCAAGGTGAAGGGTATTTTAAAGGAACTGCTGCCTATTTTGTGCGTATAGGTGGTTGCGATGTTGGCTGCCATTGGTGTGATGTTAAAGAAAGCTGGAATGCTAATTTACATCCACCTACTGAAACTGATAAAATTGTAGCAAATGCCAAAAATTATAGTGATACCATTGTGGTAACTGGTGGCGAGCCATTAACTTGGGATATGACGCTATTAACCACAAAATTAAAAGCAGAAGGATTGCAAACGCATATCGAAACTTCAGGAGCTTATAAGTTAACTGGAGTGTGGGATTGGATTTGCTTATCTCCAAAAAAAATGAAGCTTCCAACAGAGGAGGTATATGCTGAAGCAGACGAACTTAAAATGATAATCTATAATAAAGACGATTTTCGTTTTGCTGAAGAGCAAGCTGCAAAAGTCAATAAAGATTGTATTTTGTACCTACAACCCGAGTGGAGCAAGCGCGATAAAGTAGTGCCCGAAATAGTAGATTATGTGATGAAAAATCCAAAGTGGAAAGTGTCACTACAAACACATAAATATTTAAATATTCCGTAAAAAAAATGCCTTGAATTTCAAGGCATTTTTTTGTAAATAATTTTTGAGACTATCTTTTTAGGAAACTATTTTAAGTCCCATAAAAAATCTCAACAAATCTATGTTATTGACTCACAGGAACAGCAACCCTCGTAGTTCCCCAAGCTAAATACATGTTGCCATCATGAAATCCAATTGAAAATGCTTCAACCAATTCGCCTTGACTCACAGGAGCTTTTACTCGTAACACGTCATTACTTTCATTATAATTGTAAGCGCCCCAAACATCCAAATCTTTATTCAAAATAACAGTCCATTCAGTTTCACCAGGAATTGTAAATAACGAATAAGTTCCTGCTTCAACAGGCTTTCCTCCAAATTTAGAGTCGTTGTAAAATGTGATTTCGCTCGCCTCATTAGCGCCCGTTCTCCAAACTTTACCGTTAGGAGCAAGTTTGCTTAATTCGCGCCCTTTAAGCTGTGGTCTGCTATAAATCACCTTTACCATAGGCGGTGCATTACGGTCGGTTTTGTAATAGGTAATATCTAGAGGGCTCTTGTCTAATTTTGCAAATTTTTGTGCGTTTACTTGGGTTGCAAAAAGCAAAGTAAAGGCACAAATTAAAGTGGATAATAGAGTTGATTTTTTCATATCTGAAATTTTAAGGTTTTCTAAGTTTTAAAGTTAGCCCGAAATTGTCTTAAAGTTTTTATAAATCTCATGGGTTAATGTTAAAGTTTGGACGCCTGCCTGCCGACAGGCAGGTTACCACAAGGGTCGGGCTTTCCGCTATATCTTTTTTGCCATATATGGCAGCAAAAAAAGGATGCCGCTGCAATCCCTAACGCAAACCAGCGTTAAGCTTTATCTTTCGGGTGTCAATGAATTAAACCAAAACATTCTCTAAGTTAGAATCTACGCAGAAAATACCAGAGATTCGTGATTCATAGACTATGCTAATCATGTCGGCAGTAGTCATATCTGTATCAACGCTAAAAATATTAACATCGGCGTTTCGGTATTTTTTAACGTTGTCTAAAAGGTTCCCGTTTTTAACGCTAATAGTCGTTTTGTTAGGGAATCTAATCATGGTTTTAATGTCTTCAATATCTGTTTCAGTAAATTGAGTGTTTTGAGTGTCATCAACAATAATCACATCAATTTCACCTTTCCAATTCTTACAAATTAAAAGGGATAAAAGGGTCGACAAATCATTATTACCAATATTAAAAGTTTCTCTCCAATTGGTTGGTATGTTCGTTAACCAGAGGTTTATATTTTTTTCAATAGCTAAACTTGCTGTAGAAAACGGAATGTATAAAATCATTCCAAAGTTGTTCTTTTTAACATCTGTAATGAGCTTATCGTAAAAATCTAAATCGGCATTACCAGTGTCTACACTTGCAAAAATAACATTAGGCTTAAAAAAAGCGGCATTAAGCGATTGCATACTAATATTTATGGTGGTATTAAGCTCTCGGTTTTCAACAAATGCATAAGACACCGAAATGCCACTTTCCTTATATTTTTGCGATGCATTTATTAAAAACTCTTCAATAGTTTTCTGTTCTTCTGGATTTTCATGAAACAAGGCTAGTATTTTTATAGAACCATTTGGGTGAATAATGGAATGAATCAATTTGTATGAGCTTCTTATCTCCTTAGGCATACTCATGGGTATTAAAAGATCAGGTCGCCACGATCTGACTTCTTTCTGCGGACTCAGATTACTGGATTTTTTTGTAGCCCACTCAGCAAGTGCTGTAAAAAGACCACTTCTGGAATCACCAGCTTCCGATTTTAATTTCAAATTAACCAAATAGAAGTAAAACAGAAATATTAAAATAAGCGAGGTTAGCGCAACAATCACGTTTATCACAAACATAATGGCAATAGACCCAAAAGCACCAATTGCAGGAACAATTAAGGGTACTTTTAACGTTGGCCTGTAACTTGGTAAATTCAACGATTGTTCAACAAGTACCACAATATTAACCATAGCATAGGTAATCATAAAAAACATGGTTAATATGGGCGCAATGGTATTTAAATCTCGTAATGATATTCCAATAAATACAATAACTGCCGTTATTAACATCGAATTTATGGGTTCACCTTTTTTTGATGTTTTTGCAAGCTCTTTACTCTTTGGTAATATACCCTTTTCAGCTAAAGCAAGCATGATTCTGGGCGCGCCAATAAAAGAACCTAAAGCCGAGGATAATGTAGCGCCTAATAATCCTGCAAGTACAATGGGGCTATAAAGCGCTTTGTCGATAAACAAATTATAGTTTGAAACCATTTCATCTGGAGTTGCTAGAAGTGAGGCTACAAAAATTAAACTGATATAAATAAGGGTGGTTAATATCACTGCTGAAATCGTACCTTTTGGAATACTTTTTCGCGGACTAGTTAAATCTCCAGACATATTTGCGCCCGCCATTACACCAGTAACTGCGGGAAAAAACACAGCAAAAACAACCCAAAATGAGGTGCCCCCAAAATTATTTTCTATCGACCCAGGATATTTTCCAAACAATTCAAAGTCATAGTTTAAATCCGTGACGAAAAGAGCGCCGTAAATAGAAATTAACGACAACACAATAATGCCAAGAATAACGTATTGAATTTTAAAAGCAAAACTCGTACTTATAAACGCAATAGTCATGACTATAGAGAAGATAAGAATATCCAAAATTAAAGGATTAAAGTAAGGTAAAATGGATACCAATCCTTCCCGGAACCCAAAAACATACATGGCCACAGCTAAAGCTTGTGCGATATAAAACGGAATACCAATGGCACCTCCAATTTCTAAACCTAAAGATTTTGAAATAATACTAAAAGCGCCACCTGCACCTATTCGAACATTGGTAGTGATAGAGGATAAACTTAATGCTGTGCTTAAGGTAATGGCAACCGAAATTAATAATATAGCCAACGCCCCAACAATTCCAGCATTACCAACAACCCAAGGTTGGCGAATGTACATGATTACACCAAGTATGGTTAAAGTGGTTGGTGTAAAAACCCCAGCAAGTGTTCCAAAAGTTTTCTTACTCATGTTCTGTTAATTTTGTGCAAACAACTCATTCACGATACAATTGAAGCTCGTGCAAAAGGTGATTTCTATGGTAGTGAGGCAATAGAACTAAGATAGTAAAAAAGGAAAGACCTTTATGGTTACGCGCACAACATTGTGTTATAATTTTTTTAGTGCTAGAACCATTTTTTATTTTTAAAAAATAGTAACATGATTACTGCAATAACAATCATTAAACCCCACATTATAAAATAACTATACTTATAACTAAGTTCCGGAACGTATTCAAAATTAGTCCCATAAATCCCTGCAATAAATGTGAGTGGAATAAAAATAACTGAAAAAACTGTTAGAAACTTCATGATATCGTTAAGCTTGCTACTTATGGTCGTGTGATAAATATTCAATTGGTCGGATAGAATTTCGCGATAATCATCTGAGGAATCGTTGGCTTGACTAATATTATCTTCAAGCTCTTTGTAATGTACATAGGTGCTTTCGCCAATATAGTCTGAATCTAATTTAGCTAACGAGAATATCATCTCTTTGGCAGGCTTTATACTTTTGCGCAAAAAGTTCAACTCGCGCTTATAATTATTAATTTCATTAATTATTTTTTGATTCGGATTTAGTAGCAAGGTTTCTTCTAAAGTTTCGATTTTTTCTCCCAAAAGACTGATAACATAAAGGTAATTATCAACCACAATATCAAGTAGAGCAAAAGTTAAATAATCAGTCCCGCCATTACGTATTCTCTTTTTTTGTTTTCTGATGCGCTCTCTAACAGGTTCAAAAACATCACCTTTTCGCTCTTGAAAAGAAATTAGTACTGATTTGGTAAGAATTAAACTTAGGTTCTCAACAATGGTTTTGTTCGAATTATCATCGTTTTGAAGCATTTTTATGGTAATTAAAGTGCAGTTGTCATATTCAATAACTCGGGGTCGTGCCTCAGTGTTTAGAACTTCAGCCATAACTAAAGTGTCAAGATTAAATGCTGAGGTAATTTCCTCCATAATAGAGGTATTATGTAATCCATCAACATTTATCCAAGTAACCGTATTTTTGTGCTGAAACTCACTTATCTCTTTAACTGTCTTAACATAATCTTCTGTTAGATTTGTTGAATCAAAATCTATAATTCGAAGTAAAACTTGATCAATTTTTTTTTGACCTCTAAAGATTAATTCATCTGGTGGAAGCCCAATGTGTTGCTTGTTTTTTTTGATAAATCTTGTCATGTTTAATTTTTTTGATGTCGGATAGATTTTTTTCTTTCCGCTGAGGTTTTGATTATGGGTCGTTTTAGGTGGTTGTAACAACCTTACCAGGCCTGTCTGTATTCTTGCATCATATTACGGATTTCATCAAGATTACTTGTTTCTTTTTTATTCGTGTTTTCGCAAGAACTAAATATTATAAGTATTATGAATAAAAAATATGGAGTGAGATTGTTTAATGCTGTTATATTCATTTTTTCGGTATTACTTTTGATGTTAATGTAGTAACCTTGCAACAACCTTTGGTTAAGTACTAATTTAGCAAAAACAAATCAAATAAAAAATCTACGTGGTTTTTCGGAAGTAGGCGAGAACATGCCATTACTTATTGCCATTGTTGGCAACAGTTTTATTTTAATATTAATTCTTCTTTCAAGGTAAAATGCTTAGCGGTTTTATCATATCTCGCTAAAACACGTTTTGCATTATCTGGAATATATGCCATTTCATATTTTTCACCCGCAAACATTTTTACCGAATCCAACGAATCAAATTGTAGGATAAGAAAAAACTCCATTTCATCATTCTTTTCCATTGTCGAAATACTAACTTTCTCCAAACCTTCCACACCCTTTCTTTTCACTTCTGGAAACACCTCATTGATAAGCATACTTTCATAAAGAGGTGCGTTTTCTAATGAAGTCCATCCTTTCCAGGTTCTGATGATTTTATTCTTTCTATTCATTTGGTCTTAATTGTTGTAACACGTTGTTGTTTAAGGAAAGTTGCATGTTTGTGTGCGAGGATTTTCCGAAGAAAAATTAGAAGCTGGCAAACGAGCAACTAACTTTGGTTTAGCTAAAACTAGCAATTTTTTTTTACGGTGTTGGCAATAGTTTTTATTTTACTTTTCCCATTATTCCCTCGTTTGTGTTTTTGTCTATAAATCCACTTTCCAATCCAGATTTATTATCTAAATTCTGGTGTTCAATTATATTTTCTCCGAATGAAAATTTATTCCGTATCTTTTTTAAGTCAAACACTTTGTCAAAATAAATCCAGTCAGCTGTATTTTCAGACCAAGCTTTTCCATAAAACGTTATTCGCGTGTTTTCTTTAATTAATTTTTTTGCTAAACTTCTCAATTCATCCGAACGAATTGAATTTGAATAGTCCGAGAAATATTTTTCAAACTCGATTAATTTTCGGCCGATTTCAAATTCAAAACCGAGACAATCAATAACAATGTTGGTTAAAATTCCATTTAAGTCAGAAATATATTCGTAAGATTCTAACATCCGACTTAAAGATTTTAGAATTTCATTTTGTGGATTGTCTTTAATTTCAGAGTTTAAATCTGATAATAATTTGTCTTTTTCTGTACTGAAGTTTCTCATTTCAAATTATTGCCAAACATTGTTGCCAACTGTACTTTTATTTATTTTCAGTTCTTCAGTTCCAGAATGTGTCCATTTTATTTTCCATAAGTCATCTTCCAGTTTCTCTTTTATTTTTCCTTTGTTAATTGTCAATCCAGCAAATGAAGTTGGAATTCTCGTTTTTGAATTATTTGGTATTACAAACAATGCACTTGCATAAAATCCAAAGTACCTAAATTCGCAATAGTCAATTTTGTCAGTTATTTTTTCCTTAAAGTTTTGAATTATTTTCTCCCGAGTTTTTTGTCCGATTTCAGGTTTAAAAGGATTCCAATAGTCATTTATTATTTTTCTTTTGTCATCTTCCGATAACAAAAGCCATTCTTCAAAGTTATATTCTCGAAATTTATCTGTCATTTCAGTATTGTTGCCAACGTGTTTTAAAGAAACCTGTATTATCAATCTCCTCTTGACAAGTTCAGATATGGTTGCATTTTTAATAAAATGTGCCTTGTAAATATAGTTAATATTTCCCACAAAAAAATCCCAACAGTTGGCTGCTGGGAATTTTAATTTGACTTGTAAAAAGAGTTTTACTTTCGCATGATTTTCACATTCATTTCCTCCACTTTTTTATCAGATAAAAGCGAAGGTGCGCCAAATAATAAATCGTCGCTAGTTCCTGTTTTCGGGAATGCCATAACTTCTCTAATGGATGCTTTTTTCTCTAAAATCATCATTAAACGGTCTACACCCCAAGCTATACCTCCGTGCGGTGGTGCGCCATAATGAAACGCTTTGTACATGGTGCCAACACTCTTCATCATCTCTTCTTTGTTGTAGCCCATATTTTTGTAAGTGGCCTCTAGAATTTCTGGTTTGTGCGCACGTACAGAACCACCCCCAATTTCGTAACCGTTTAATATCAAATCGTATTGTTGGGCGATGATAGAACCAATTTCGTCTTCTTTACCATTCATGTGTTTTTCAATGTCGTAAATGGCTGGCATCGAGAACGGGTTATGGGTAAAGGTCCAACGGCCATCATCAGTTTTTTCAAACATTGGGAAATCAACTACCCAAGCCGGACGTAACTCTTTAGGATTAATCAGTTTCAGCATGCTTCCTAATTCTTGACGCACAGCGTCTAAAGCTTTATTGGCAGTGGCATAATCGGCAGCTGAGAAAAATACAATATCTCCAACTTGTGCATCTGTAGCTTTAATGATGCCTGCAGCAATATCTTCACCTAAAAACTTAATTATCGGCGATTGCAAATCGTTTTCATTTACAATAATGTAAGCTAATCCACCTAAACCATGTTGTTGGGCCGTAGCTGTTAGTTTTTCTATTTGCCCTTTTGATAAACGCTTCTTTCCTTGTTCTTGGGCAGACACTTTAATACATTTTACGATTCCACCTTCATCAATAGGTTTACTAAATACTTGGAACGTGGTGTCTTTAACAATGTCGGTAATATCTTGAAGTTTTAAACCGAAGCGTAAATCTGGACGGTCGCAACCATAATCGTCCATGGCTTCTTTATAGGTTAAGACTTCAAACGGATGTAAAATCCATTTTTTGCCATATATTTTTTCAACAATTTTATTGAACATGTTGGTGTTCAAATCAATTATTTGCTGCATGCTGGCGTAAGCCATTTCAATATCTAATTGTGTAAATTCTGGTTGACGATCCCCACGAGAATCCTCGTCTCTAAAACAACGAGCCAATTGGAAATACTTTTCGTAGCCGCTAACCATCAACATTTGTTTAAATTGTTGTGGTGCCTGCGGTAAAGTGTAAAATGCTCCGGCTTGCTTTCTAGATGGCACTATAAATTCGCGGGCACCTTCATCGGTTCCGGCACTTAAGATAGGTGTTTCTATTTCAAGGAAATGTTCTTCATCTAAAATGTCGCGCATCAGTTTAATTACTTTATGGCGATTTACAATCACGCGACGTACATCGTCATTTCTATGGTCTAAATACTTGTATTGAAAACGCACATTTTCATTGGTTTTTGTAGCACGTTTTATTTCAAAAGGCAAGGTTTTAGATAGGTTTAAAATATCTAAATGGTAAGCCTCTAATTCTATTTTTCCGGTGCGTAAAGCAGTGTTATAATCATCTTCTTTTCGCTGTACGATGTTTCCTGAAACCGAAATAACCGATTCTGGTTTCAGTTTTACGAGCTCGTCTAAATTAGGGAAAGATTCTCTGCTTAAGCGCACTTGGAATTTCTCAGTACTAGAATCTCTTAAATCTATAAAAATCAATTCTCCATGATCGCGCACACTAGAAACCCACCCAGAAAAGGTGACTTTTTCAGAAATGTTGTCATCTGAAATGTCTGTAATTAAATGTGTTCGGTATTCGTCTTTTACAACAATAGGAATTTGCTGTAAAACCTCGTCCTCTTTTTTTGTTGTTTGTTGTTGAGTTGTTTGTTGTTGAGTCGTACTTCCGTCTTCGGTCTTTGGTCTTCCGTCAGTATCCCCAGCAAGTGCATTCAAAACCCCCTCACGAATAACTTTTCCTGAAGCGCCCTTACCGATAATGCCAATAACTTTACCAACTAAAATACCTGCTTTTCCTTGGTTTCCGGCTTTAATATCGTTGGCAATAGCTTCATTTTCAGAAATGACTTTCGCAATAGCTTCGTATATTTTTTCTTCGGAAATGGTATTTTCATCAAAATACTTGTTATAATCAAAAGTACGGTCTTTTAAATAAGACGTAATCGCATTTTGAACCAATACGGAAGTTATTTTTTCCTCTTTAAAAAGCTGAAAAATTTCAATTAAATGATCAATTCTATGAATGCCGCCATAGTTATCTGCTCCAATATTGTTAACTAAAGTTTTAGCAACAAACGAAGGGTCTTTTATAACATTGTTTATGGCTATGAAAGTTTCAGAACGCAACGAATCGGCTGTAAAAAACTTTGCATCTTGAGGTAAAACACCACCTTTTATTAGAATAGATTCAACTGCAAATGGTAACGAGCTAACATCGACATCAATGGATTCTACAACGTTTTTAATGTTTACAAAAGGCAAATCGGGCTCTGATATAAATCGGTAATCGGCCTCAAATTCCTTTTTACGCATGGTTTTGGTTTGCTTCAATTCGGCATCCCATAAAACCGTGGTTTGGTCGGGTCTAAATTCTTTATGCTCAAGGAAATAGTTAAGTTGTTTTTCAACTTCTTCCTTTAAAGCATCAACCATAAATTTAAACGAGTTGAGGTTTTTTATTTCAGTACGTGGGTTTAACTCGTAGCTTCTTCTTTTGCGTAACGACACAGAAACATCCGATTTAAACTCTCCTTTTTCAAGGTTGGCTTCACTTATTTTTAAATTCTGAACAATACGTTGTATGTATTGCGCGTAGATGGATGCATCTTCAATATGACGAATACAAGGTTCGGTAACAATTTCTATTAGCGGTACTCCAGCTTTATTAAAATCTACCAAGGAGATTTTTTTCTCGTGCATTAATTTTGCTGCATCTTCTTCAATATGAACTTGTGTTAGATTTACAGTAAACTGGCTGCCATCATTTCTAAAACACGAAACTTGTCCGTCTGGAATTACCGGATGGTGAAACTGTGTTATTTGAATATTTTTTGGGTTGTCTGGATATTCATAATGCTTTCTGTCCCAAGAAATCACTTCATTTTCAAAGGTTGATTTTACCGCTTTACCAAAGTAAATTGCCTTTTTAATCGCTTCTTTATTAATGGCTGGTAAAACACCCATTTGTCCTGTACAAACCGAGCATATATTTTGGTTTGGGGTTTCTATTTCTTGATTTGGGCAAGAACAGAATAATTTTGTATTCGTATTTAAACGCACGTGGGTTTCAAGCCCTATAACTAACTCTAGTTCGTGCTTTTTTAATAAATCATTTAATTGCTCCAATTCCATTATATCGTGTCTTTTAAGAAGTTAGCAAACTTCAAAACAAGTTCGTCGTTATTTTTTGCTGCGGTAATCTGTAAACCTGTTGCAGTACCTTGTGGCACTGTCAAGGTTGGTAATTGACCCAAACTAAATCCAACCGTATACGCATCAGATAAGTACATGGCTAAAGGGTCTTTTAAGCTGTCTCCAATTTTTGGTGGTGTGTTTGGTGTTACTGGAGATATGATGATATCTACTTCTTTGAAATCATTCTCGAAGTTTTCTGAAATTTGATCGCGAAGGTTTAACCCTTTTAAATAAATTTCATCTGAAAAACCTTGAGACAATACTTGATTACCACCAACAATTCGGCGTTTCGTTTCTTCTGAAAAATTCTCTGAACGCGTTACAGCGTAGGTTTCTTTTAAGTTTTCAGCTTCAATTCGGTTGCCGTAATTGGTGCCATCTAGTCTTGAAAGGTTAGAAGCAGTTTCCGCCATAGCCAATGTGTAATACGTTGAAACCAAAGTGTTCGATTCAAAGAAATCTAATGCTTTCACTTGAAAGCCTTGGGCTTTTATTTTCTCAATAGCCGATAGAAAATCAGATTTTATCTGAGCATCAATGGCGTCATTTTCTAGAAAGTTTTTAAAATACCCAACGGTTTTTATGTCTTTAGCATCTGAAATGGCATCCTGAGCTATTTCCGCAGAAGCGTAAGTAGTTTGATCTTTCGGGTCTTTGCCACTCATCACATTCAATACGATTCGAATATCTTCAATGGATTTTGCTATGGGGCCAACACAGTCTGTTGACGATGCATACGCCATTAATCCGTAGCGTGAAATTCGCCCGTATGTTGGTTTTAAGCCATAAACATTATTATAACCAGCTGGTTGTCTAACTGAACCTCCGGTGTCCCCGCCAATAGAAAACACGGTATAATCTTTAGCAACATTTACTGCAGAACCACCACTAGATCCACCTCCGACTAAATCCGGATTTATGGCGTTTTTAACCGCTCCGAAAATAGTATTTTCACTAGAGGAACCATGACCGAAACTGTCGCAGTTTTCTTTTACCAAAGGTATAGCGCCAGCATCTAGTAACTTTTGAATAGCCGTAGCCGTATATGCCGACTTGTAGTTTTTAAGTAATTCTGAACTCGCCGTGGTCAAGGTGCCTTGAACCATATAAACATCCTTAATGCCAAAAGGAATACCTTCTAACAAACCGATGCTTTCACCTTGAGCAATTTTAGCATCAACCTTAGCGGCTAAATTAAGTGCCAAATCATCTAGTAAAGCATTAACCGTATTATTGGTGTTTTGTTTTAAACTTTTGAGTTTGTCTTGCACTAATGCCGTACAAGTTATCTCTTTATTTACCAGTTGTTGGTGAATTTTGTGTATTTGAGAGTCCATAATTATTCTTCGATTACTTTAGAAACCACCAGAAAACCATTTTTTTCTTTTGGGAAATTTTCAATAATTATTTGTTTTTCTACAGCGGAACTTTCAATAACAACATCTTCTCTTAAATCATCTAAAGGCACGCTATTATTATGATTAGAATTAAAAGTATTATTTGAAGTATTGGCGTTTTTAATAACTTCAAACAATTTGTTCACCGCCTCACTAGGTTGTGCCCCTTTAATGCTCGACAATACGTCTACTGTCATAATTTTGCCCATGTCTTAATTTTTTAGATTAAAAAAAGCCTTCCGAATTCGGAAGGCTTTATATATTTTTAAACAATAACCTTCCTGTCCTATAAATTAGGATTATTGAAATTATTATTGTTGTTATTATTTCTCATTGATTTGATAACGAGGTCAAATATATGTAGAAAAATAGAGTAAACACAATTTTTTCTGATATCCTAACATCTATTATTGAATTATTAAAAAACTTAAAGAAAATTTGTTGATTATATAAGCGATTTGTCGTGATTTATCAATGATTGTTTTGGATACCTTCAATAAAGATAAATTATTAAATAAAAATCCCCAATTAAGGGGATTTATAGGTTATTGATTAAATTGATTTATGATGTTATTCTTTTACAATGCGTTTCGTTACAAATGTATTCTCAACTCTGAACTTTAGAAAGTATACTCCAGCAGATAAATCTCTAACATCGATTTCGGTGCCTGGTTTAATAATTTGGTTAATATGTCGACCACTTACATCATAAGTATCTATGGAATCAATGATGAGGTTTGTTGAAATAATCAAATCATCTTGAGTTGGATTCGGATACAATTGAATGTTTTTAGCTGAAATATGGAAATCCTCAACACCTAAAGTGTCTATGATAGTTACTATTACTGTGGTTGAATTCATATTACCAGCACTATCCGTAATTGTTAAAACAATTGGGTAGTCACCTACAGTGTTAAATGTATCCTGATCAATGGATAACGTGAAATTACAATTATCAGAAGAACCATTATCAACTTCGCTTGCTACAATGGTAACTGATGCATTTCCTGCTAAATCTCTCGTGATATCTTGACCAATGACAATCGGGTTTATATTATCCTCTACGGTAACCGTAGCTGTATTTGTACCCGTATTGTTACTTTGGTCAATTACAGAAAGTGTTACTGTGTTCGAACCTAAGTCATTACAATCGAATGAACTAATATCTAAACTGCTGCTCGAAATACTACAATTATCAGTGGAGCCATTGTCAATTTGCCCAGTGGTAATTGAAGCACTACCTGAAGCATCTAGTTGCACCGTGATGTTTTGGGTTACTACAGTTGGGTTTACAGAATCTCCTACGGTAACCGTGGCGGAAGCAGTATTTGAGTTACCACTGGCATCTTCCACAGTCAACATCACCGTGTTAGGACCAAGATTAGCACAAGTAAAACTTGAAACATCTATTGATTTTGTAGTTACGGCGCAATTATCTGTAGAACTGTTATCAACATCGTTAGCAGTTATCGTTGCATTACCACTGGCATCCAATTGTGCTGTAAAAGCTTGCGTGATGGCAACAGGATTTATATTATCCTCTACAATAACTGTAGCAGTTCCTGTCTCAGAATTCCCGCTTTGGTCCGTTACTGTCAAGGTTACCGTATTAGCCCCTAAATTGGCACAAGTAAACGTAGAAATATCTAAATTTTGGCTGCTGATACTACAGTTGTCTGTTGATCCATTATCAATTTGAGCAGCAGTTATAGAGGCATTTCCAGAAGCATCCAATTGTACGGTAAGCCCTTGTGTGGCAACCGTTGGTTTTACTGTATCTTGAATATTCACAGTTGCCGTGCCTATTTCAGAATTCCCGCTTTGGTCCGTTACTGTTAAGGTGACAATATTTGGTCCCAAATTGGCACAAGTGAAGGATGTGATATCCAAACTTTGGCTACTGATGGTACAGTTGTCTGTTGAGCCATTGTCAATCTGTGATGTTGTTATGGATGCATTTCCAGTAGCATCCAATTGAACAGTGATGTTTTGTGTTGTAACTGTTGGTTTTAGTAGATCTTGAACTGTAACAGTTGCTGTTGGCGCATTGGTACTGTTGTTCCCACTTTGGTCTATTGCGGTTAAGGTTACTGTGTTTGCTCCAAGGTCACTACAGTCAAAGCTAGAGACATCCAACGAAAAATTAGTTACTGAACAATTGTCCGTAGAACCATTGTCAATCTGCGCTCCTGTAATGGTGGCGTTACCATTAGCATCCAATTGAACCGATAAGTCTTGAGCAACCGCGACAGGTGGAATTAAATCAACTACTGTAATGTCAATGTTTTGATTGCTTACTTTAGCTTCGGCATCAGTAGCGGTTATGGTTACGGAGTTTGTTCCCAAATTGGCGCATGTGTAATCAAACTGGGGTTGGTTTAGAACCACAGAGACCAATTCGCAATCATCAAAAGTGCCATTATTAACATCAGTTAAAGTTATTGAAGCTTGCCCATTTGCATCCAATTCGGCCGTAATATTTGGAAATACAACTATAGTTGGAGGAAGGTTGTCAAATACATCAACATCATCTAAAATTTTATATAATGAATAATTGCCATCCGTATTTTTCATACTAATCCAAACATCATGTAAGTCACATGTCACCAAATCGGTAGGTATTTCTACTAAATATTCATCAGGATTACCTGTTGCTGTAAACGCTAGTGGTATTCCTGTTCCAAAGCCTAATTCGGCATCATATAAAAACTCAATTTCATCCAATGGTGCTGGTGATGCAAATTCAGAAGCATCAATAATAAAGAATCGCTTTTTATCGAACAAACTCCAAGATCCGTCTAAATTCTGAGCTCTGATACTAATTTCGTGAAAACCATCATCGAGTGATCCTAAAGGAATGACAACTGAATCTGTATATCCAGGAGCATCTGCAATATCTATTTCGGTACCTCCACCAATTCCAGGATCGTTGTTGAACCAGTATTCTAATTTCTGTATATTGGATATAGGCGCACCAGAAGCAATATCTCGAACATAAAAGAATCTTTTATCATATAAACTCCAGATGTCATCTTGATTTTTAATTCGTATGGTTATTGAATGAAATCCCTCATCCAAACTTCCTATCGGAATAACAAAACTTTCAGTTAATTCGCTAGGAGTTCCAGTTATAGGTTGGGCTGTGCTTAAATCCGAATCAAACCAATATTCAGCCTCCTTCAAATTGGATATAGGTCCACTACCTGTAGGGTCACTAATATAGAAATTAACTGAGTGATAGAGGCTCCAAGTATTCGTGATGTCTTGAAATGCTCTAATACTAAGTCTATTAAAACCCGATGCAAAACCCGTAAGAGGAATTGCAATGTCTTGATTGGCGGGCGTTGTAGCTAACACTTCGGTCCAAATTCCATTATCTAAGTCATTACCAATATAATATTCAAATTTTGTAACGTTTTGAGCTTCGAAACAGAAACTAACCATTAATAAAATAATGGTGATATAATATTGATAAATGTTTTTAGTTAAACTAGAAAAAACCGAGAGCGAGCGTATATTATGTTTTAACGCTCCCATGATTAATAAGCTTTAGAGGTAACAGTTACATTAATATTACCATTTTTTGGCACTGCTCCGTCATAATTTGTTATATCTAAGGAGGGCAACCCTCTAGGATTTCCTAATTTTTCAAAGTTAAAGCCACTATTAAACAAACCAATTTGTTCGCCACCAGTACCAGTTGTAAGTGCAGGAGAACCTGCTTGCAATGTTAAATCATCTTCTGGTCTAAATGCTGAATCGTATGCTGATGAAGTTCCTGCGAAACTTTGACTTATTGAATCATCTACATTTGTGAATAACGGATTCGTATTCGATAATGAGCCTGTTTCCGTGAAAGAACCTGAGGCATTCGATTGAAAATCTAAAGAAGCAAAACTAAAATTATAAGTTAGGTTGTTAGTTAAGTTAAACGGACCGTTATTTAAATTAACAAAGCCGTTGTTATTCCAATTAATAGTAAACATGTTGTCAAACAGTATGAGTGTGCCATCTGCCGGATCATTATTTGTAATAGAGATACTTGATGTGCCTCGAAAGATATTGTTACGAACCGTTAGTGTTAGTGTATGCTGTGTAGTTAAGCTTGATAGCAAAATATTATTGGAAATCTCTACATTGCTGGCAGTGTCGTCCACAATTACTCCTCCTCTAAGGATATTTCCACTCAATTCAACATCATCCGCTGGTACATTAAACGTACCTAGGCTAACGCTACTATTTACTTCGCACTCATAAAGACGGAATCCTACAAAAGGCGGAGCAACAGGAGCTCCAGTTAATGAATAAGAAATAGTAGATGTAGATAAACCTTTGAGTTCAACATTACTGCTTCTCACACTAATAGTTCCCAAAGTTGAGATTTTAGCAGTCTCACTATGCGATCTACCAATTATAGTTATGGGTTTAGAAATAATCGCATTACCATAAGTCGAATTAGAGGGTTGTACATATATAATATCATTATTTGAGGCATTGTCTAATGCATCTTGAATAGTTGTATAGGTAGTTGTTGAGTTGGGATTGTTGTCAATTGTAATAATTGATTGTGCACTAAGTGCAAGTGTCATAAATCCTAAGGTAAAACAAAGGATAAATTGTTTAAAAAAAGTAATTGTTTTCATAATATTTGGTTTTAAAAATTAGTTTTAATTTAAAAATAGGAAGTTCCTTAGAGCGTAATTGTATTACGTTCTATAATTTAATTTGGGAAGGATTTATGAGTTAGGTTTTAAACCTGTAGACTTGATTTATTCGATTTTAACAAAAAAGTCTTTTTAAAGTTGTCGAAGGCATTTTTGCCTAAATAGCGCATTTATCTTCATAATTCTCTCGTTTTAATCAAAAAATTAAAATATAAGCGTAAGACATTCCATTAAAGGACAAGAGGTATTCTAGTCATTAACTTAATTAGGGAAAATTAGAAAATAGGTTTAAAACTCAGAATTGAGGATGATAGTTATAATATTAAAAATCAATGTTATTTAAAAGAAGATTAAAAGAAGACTAAGGGCAGTGGTGTTTTGAGAGTGTTGCCATATTCGGTTGATTTATTAATTAATAGCTGTCTTAAATTTACAAATAAAAGTTTACAATAAGTTCCCTAATAGCCTTGTTTTTGAGCAATTCATCGAAAACATATGTGGTAAAGGGCTGTTTGTTAGATCATTGGTTCATAAAAACATATTGTTTCTTAAGACAATTTATACGGTTGGTTAAGATTCTATTTTAAACAAGTAATCAAAAATTAATGAAACACTATGGTCTATTTATTAAATAAAATTGATCACTTCGCAGGATGTTAAAATCATAAAAGTATTAAGAGCAGAAACAGATTCGATATTTAGTATTGATACTAATGCCGCATAGAATGTTAAAGAAATTATGGATAAACCCTTGCAATAAATCAAATGGGTTTTAAGTTTATAGAACAACCTATTCAAGTTGAAGAAATTGAAAACATGAAAGTATTAAAAGGGCTTGATCTGATTTCTTTGATGATTGATGAAAATAGGTCGGGCTCAAGAATATTCAATTCTGATGAAATTTATGACAAAAAGTACCTCATATTAGGCTAGTATAAATTCGAAAATAAGAACGCACAGCTACTTTTGTAATTTTTCAAAATCTATTACTAAAAAAAATCATGAAAATGCGATTTAAGGTTGTTTTTAAACGATTTAAGACACTTTTAAGTAATTAACAAATGTTGATAATTTTATGAATGCGTCGATGAAATGCTTTCTAAAAGGCTTAATATTTCGTATATTTGTTTGTATTCAAAAGGATGCTTAAAGGCGTCCTTTTTTGTGATATAAAACTTAATTCAAAACTAAGATAAATAAAGAATATGAGCGAAAAAAAAGAAGCTTTTAATGAGCATAATTATTCGGCCGATAGTATTCAGGCACTTGAAGGAATGGAGCACGTGCGTATGCGTCCTTCCATGTACATTGGAGATGTTGGTACGCGTGGTTTGCATCATTTGGTTTATGAGGTTGTAGACAACTCTATCGATGAAGCACTTGCGGGTCATTGTAACAATATCACCGTTACAATTAATGAAGATAATTCTATTACTACTGAAGATGACGGTCGTGGTATTCCAGTAGATTTACATAAAAAAGAAGGTGTTTCTGCACTTGAGGTTGTGATGACTAAAATTGGGGCAGGAGGTAAGTTTGATAAAGATTCGTATAAGGTTTCTGGTGGTTTACACGGTGTTGGTGTGAGTTGTGTGAATGCTTTATCTGAGCATTTAAAGGCTACCGTTTACAGAAATGGTAAAATTTATGAGCAAGAGTATGAAAGAGGAAAATCGTTATATCCTGTAAAACAAATTGGTGAAACTGAAAAAAGAGGAACAACAGTTACTTTTAAGCCAGATTCTACAATTTTCACGCAAACTTTAGAATATAGTTACGACACTTTAGCGAGTAGATTACGTGAATTAGCCTATTTAAATAAAGGGATCACGGTTCATTTGGTTGATAAAAGATCAAAGAAAGAAGATGGAACTTTTGAAGGTGAAACATTTCATTCTAAAGAAGGATTAAAAGAATTTATCCAGTATTTAGATGCCACTCGTGAGCCATTAATGAGAGACGTGATTTCTTTTGAAGGTGAAAAGAATGGTGTTCCGGTAGAAGTTGCTATGGTTTACAATACCTCATATGCTGAGAATTTACACTCGTATGTGAACAATATCAATACACATGAAGGTGGAACTCATTTATCTGGTTTCCGTAGAGGTCTAACTCATACTTTAAAAAAGTATGCTGATGAGTCTGGATTATTAGACAAATTGAAATTTGATATTGCAGGTGATGATTTCCGAGAAGGATTAACAGCAATTGTATCAGTAAAAGTTCAAGAGCCTCAATTTGAAGGACAAACTAAAACAAAACTAGGTAATAGAGAGGTTTCTGCATCGGTAAGTCAAGCCGTATCAGAAATGTTATCTGACTATCTAGAAGAGCATCCAGATGATGCTAAAATTATCGTACAAAAAGTAATTTTAGCGGCACAAGCGCGTCATGCAGCTCAAAAAGCACGTGAAATGGTTCAGCGTAAAACAGTAATGAGCATAGGTGGTTTACCTGGAAAATTATCAGATTGTTCTGAGCAAGATCCTGCAAAATGCGAAGTATTTTTAGTTGAGGGAGATTCGGCAGGTGGAACTGCAAAACAAGGTCGTGATAGAGCATTTCAAGCGATTCTTCCATTACGTGGAAAAATCTTAAATGTTGAAAAAGCCATGACGCATAAGGTTTTTGAAAACGAAGAGATTAAAAATATTTTTACCGCTTTAGGAGTTACTATTGGTACTGAAGAAGACAGTAAAGCCTTAAACCTTTCAAAATTAAGATACCATAAAGTGGTTATTATGTGTGATGCCGATATTGATGGTTCGCATATCGCTACTTTAATTTTAACGTTCTTCTTTAGATATATGAAAGAATTAATTGAAGCAGGACATATCTACATTGCTACACCACCACTTTATTTAATACGTAAAGGTGCTAAAAAGCAATACGCTTGGAGTGATAAGGAACGTGATGAAATTATTGAAGAGTATGGCGATGGTGCAAAAATCCAACGTTATAAAGGTCTTGGAGAAATGAACGCAGAACAGCTTTGGGATACTACTATGAACCCTGAGTTTAGAACCATGCGTTTAGTACAGATAGATAACGGCACCGAGGCTGATAGAATTTTCTCGATGCTTATGGGAGATGAAGTTCCTCCACGTAGAGAATTCATTGAAAAGAATGCAATTTATGCGAATATTGACGCTTAGTCGGTAGTTAATTTAATAACTTCAATACAAAAAGCGGCTTTCAATTTCTTGAAAAGCCGCTTTTTTACAAACTACTAACCTCTAACTAAACACTAATCATTATCTTCTAATTAAACCTAATTTTATTTTTTAAAACAGACCTAGACTAACATTAGGTGTGCTTATTCTTGTTCTTACATTAATTGAATTTCTTCTTGGATATCTGTCATAATAGTACCCATCATATCTGTAATAATAAAAAGATGCGTGATGGTAGTAATGATCGCTATGATGACAATGGTTGTCGCAATGAGCATAATGACTTTTGTAGGCATCTCTTTTGCCTCTCATATAAGCCCTATATGCTTTTCTATCTTTACGCTTTAATTCGTCTTCATAGGCTTTTTGTTCATCCCAAAAAGTTTCTTCTTCAGCTTTGGTTTCAGCTTTAAATTGTTGTTCATATTTAGCATCTTCAAGTGCACGTTGCTTATAGTAAGATTCTTTATCCATTACTTTTTCAGATTCTTGAGCAGATGCCGTAATTGAAAATCCTATAAATAAAATGAATGCTAAATTTTTTATAGTTCTCATAATTATAATTTTTTAAATTATTACTAAGCTCTTTGACGAGCTTTCAATTATAAGACACTTTAAAAGTATTTTACCCTACCTTAATTTGTAAATTAAAAATCAAAGCCTATAGAAAACTGCCAAACACGATTATGTGGGTTGCCTTCATCGTACACACTGCCTAGGCCTAGGTGATAGCGTACACCTAATGATACGCCAGATTCGGTTTTAAAACCAGCGCCAAAGTTCATGCCCCAATCGAAATTTTGTGGATCAAACTCTTGAGACGTATCAAATAATCCGAAGTTACTATCAAATTCTTCTTTATGTGAAACGGCTATTCCTACTTGAGGTCCAACTTCTAAAAAGAATGATTGATATGGATAAAGTTTAAAAAGAAAAGGTAGGTTGAGATAATCTAATTTTTGAGTAAAAGTGCCTCCCCCATCTTTCAGTTCATAACCTTGTTGCGAGTAAAGTAATTCTATTTGTAAAGCGACACTTTCTGATAAAAAAGATTCGCCATAAAATCCTATATGAAATGCATGTCTTTGTCCTGTTTCGGTTTCACCATCAAAACTTACAGCGGCTAAGTTATACCCACCTTTAATTCCGGTGTTTGATTTATGTGTTTGTGCGTTTGTATTTAATACGATACTAAAAATAAATACGATTTTTAAAATTGTTTTCATTTTGATTTATTTAATAAATTGATTTGGTTAAATTTTTTATTTGCCGCCATTAGCTTGCAAATCTGCGATACATTGAGGATCTAATTCTGGGGCTGAACTCATATTTCCCATATTCGCGATATTAACGGCCGATTCTGTTGCCCAATACATTAAGCAATCTTCTTCATCACAATGTTTAGGATGTTCTGAATCTTCATGACTACTTTGTAAAGGAGTTCCAAGGTTTGTGAGACCGAAAATATGCCCAAATTCATGGTTTATAACAGTGGTTTCTAATAAAGAGCGACTAGGCTCTAATGGACCATTACTTAATCCTTGAAGGGTTTCTTCATAGATTACAAAAGACGTGTTCCAATAAGCGGTCCCTAATGTTACGGTATTATCAGCTTCTGAGTCAGTGTCTGCCTCTCCATCGGTAAAATAAGCCCAAACTGCGATTTGATTCTGGGTGTTATAATATTGCCGCTGTTCTCTTTCAATTTGCGCAATTTCTTCTATCGTATAAACATCTTGTCCAGGAGAAGCAATGGCACGTTTTTCAACAGTAATGCCCCCAGGTTTATAGGTGCGTTCATTTAAAAAGGTTACAAAATTATTAATAGCTGTTTCTGTAGGTTCAAATCCTTCAACATAAACCAGTTCGATAATCATACTTTTAAATACATCATCGGATAATAAATCGTTAGCAGAACTGCCTGTAGATTGCCTGTTTAAATTTTTATTAACCGAAGGCTGATTATCTGAATCATCTGAATTATCAGATGAACAAGCGCTAATAAACACTAATGTTAAAAATGCTACTAAAATTCTATATTTCATTAGGGTTAAGTTTTATTCTTAAAAACAGCCACCTGTAAAATAGGTAGCTGTTTGTTATAACAAAAATACTAAATGTAATTCTAGTTTATATTTGAGACAAGACTAAGGTTACTGCAGCATTTGTTGTGCTTTGTAACGAGATAGAACTTGTTGAATAGCTTGTTACTTCCCAAGTTTGATTTAATAACTGAAAGGAAGCATTTCCTGTAAAAGATAAACTTAAAAACACTTCAAGTTCAGAGGTTACTTCATAAGTTCCCTCTACGGTGTCTAATACTGTATTTGTGGCAGTACAAGATAAATCGTTTGCAAAATCTATGGTGTAATCTGCATAATCATTAGCGGTTTCTATTCCTGCTAATACGAATGATTCTACTTTAAACAACCCATCAACTAAAATAGTTTCTAAGTTTTTTGCGTTTTCTTCCGCTTCTTCTTCAGTATCTTCAGTACCTAAACATTCTGTGATTCGTGCTTGTAAATCAAGATCACTAGAGATTTCTATAACAGTACTACTATCGCCATTTAATGTTGCAGTTATTGGATAATCAATTGCAAATAGCTCATCGTCACCAAAATTGTTCATGTAGGTATAAAGTTGTTGTTCAGTTTCAATAACTACTCTTCCGGTTTGCTCAACGTTTAAGCTGTAGGTTAAAATAGTAATTGGAAAATTAATATCTATACAACTTATAGCATCTTCGGCATTATCTTCTGCTTCTTCACAAGCTGCGATTAATGCATCATATTCAGACTGATTAGTCACTTGAACCTCTGTGTAATTACTTAATTTAACCGTTAAAGGGAATTGTAATTCAATGCTATCATCATCATTTGTTAATAGGCCTAAAATGTTTAGTACTATTTGGTAATCAGACTCATTAATTAATGTAACTTCTATGTTATTAATAGTAGCTGTTACGGGTAATAAAATTGATGAACAAGAGATTCCATCAAGAAAGTCATCAAAACTTCCATCATACATCGATGAGCGTTCTAGGTTGTTTGCCGTTGGTGATGTTGAAGAATTTGTATTAGGGTTTTGCCCGTTTTCAACATCAATTTCATCTTGGCAAGACGTGAAACTTAAAATAGACGAAATTAAAATTGCAGTTAAAAGCTTTAAATTTTTCATGTTATTAATTTTTGTTTTTTATTATTTATACGAAGCGTAATTATCGCTTTCTATAAATAAGACAACTCATTTTAATTTAACCCTACCACAAAAATGATATTTTTTTAATTAAAATATATAACTTAAATACTAAATGATAATTGTGATAGTAAAAAATAAAAAACAGCTATCAAAATTTCGATAGCTGTTTTCCTAACATAAGTTACAAATGCAAGCCTAATTATATTTGGGCTAATACTAATGTTACAGCTGCATTTGTAGTACTCTTAAAAGAGATTGAGCTCTGCGAATAACTTGTAACTTCCCATGAATTATTTAATAATTCGAAAGTTGCATTCCCAGAAAAGGTTAAGTTAAAATATATCTCTGTTTGCGAGGTTACTTCGTATGTACCTTGCACGTTTTCTAATTCTGAATTAACTCTATTTTGAGCTGTACATGATAAATCGCCAGCAAAGTCAATTGTATAATCAGCGTAGTTATTTGCTTTTTCAACTCCAGATTCGATAAACGATTCTATCTTAAACATATTGTTTACCAATATTGTTTCAATAGTTTTCGCGTTTTCTTCAGCTTCTTCCTTTTCATCATCATAAGCAATACACTCTGTGATTCTGCTTTGTAAATCTAAGTCGCTTGTAATACTTATTACCGTGTCACTATTTAAGTTAGCAGTAATGGGATATTTTATTGCAAATTGCTCATCAGATCCAAATTCATCAATAAAGGCATATAATTGCTCTTCAGATTCAATAACAACACTACCTGTTTGTGTAAAAGTTAGGTTGTATGTAAAAATGGTAATAGGGAAATTGATGTCTAAACAATTAATAGCATCTTTAGCTGTGTTTTCAGCTTGATTACATGTTGCCATTAATGCATTAAATTCAATTTGATTTGACACATTGATTTCTGTGTAGTTACTTAATTTAACCGATAAAGGAAAATGTAAAATAACTTCGTCGTCATCATTATTGTATTCCGATAAGATATCGATAACTGTTTCGTAATCAGATTCGCTTACAACATGAACGTCTGTTCCATTAACAGTTGCAGTAACTGGTAATAAGATAGACGAACATGATACGCCATCTAAAAAATCATCGAAACTACCATCATGCATTGACGATCGTTTTAAGTTTTGCGCTGTTTGAGAGTTTGCAGCGTTTGTTTCTGGATTTTCACCATTTACTTTGTCATCTTCATCAGTACATGACGTAAAACCAATAAATGATAATAATAAGATTGCTGTAATAAATTTTAAATTGTTCATAATAATAATTTTTAGGGTCATTAATTTTTATTTCTTTGCGATTCTTTCGCTTTCTATAGGTAAGACAATCAAATATTATTTTACCCTACCTTTTTTTTATTTTTATTTAAATTTTAAATTACTCGCTGTTTTTACATAATGTTAAGACTGCTAAAAATAAATTTACCCTACTTTTGTATTAACTTATTAATAGCCTTAATGAATGAGTGATAATAAACTTTGTGAAGAAACCTATTTTAATAAATTTTATATCGAGCATGTTCAATCTGCTAGCAACTTTGCCTATTATAAATGTGGCGATAAGGATGGAGCTCTAGATTTTGTGCAAGATGCGTTTTCAAAAATTTGGCAAAATTGCTCTAAAATAGATTTTACAAAAGCGAAAAGTTATTTGTTTACAACAATAAATAATTTGTTTCTAAATACTGTAAAACATAATAAGGTGGTTATGGAGTATGCCAAAGCAGCACCTTATGTAGATAAAACCAATGAAAGTCCGGAGTATATATTAGAAGAAGAAGAGTTTAAAAAGAAGCTTCAACATGCTATTTCATTATTATCTGATGCGCAACGCGAAGTATTTTTAATGAATAGAATTGATGGTAAAAAATATAGAGAAATTGCAGAGTTATTAGATATTTCTCAAAAAGCGGTTGAGAAAAGAATGTCTGGAGCATTAAAAATTTTAAGAGAACATATAGAAAATATCTAATACGTGGTAGGGTAAAATAATATCTGGTTGTCTTAAAGTTGAAGCACAAATAAAATGAAACAGGAAAATAACATATTAAAATGGTTTGATAATGAGCTTTCTCAGAAAGAAATTAATGATTTAAAACAATCAGATAATTTGAAAACACTAGAGAAAATAGCGCATTACTCTTCACAATTGGAAGCGCCAAAAGTAGATGCTCAAAAAGCGTTGGAAGACTTTAAGTCGCGCAATTTATCGAAAAAAGAAACCAAGGTTCTACCATTAAACTTTAAGTCGTTCTTAAAAATTGCTGCTGTATTTTTGGTGATGTTAACCTCTTCATATTTCTTATTCTTTAATAATACTAAATCGTATTCTACAGAATTTGCACAAACTAAAACATTGACATTACCTGATAACTCAGAGGTTATTTTGAATGCTCAGTCTCAGTTAGCGTTTAATAAAAAAGATTGGAAAAACAGCCGAAATTTAACATTGGATGGTGAAGCATTTTTTAAAGTCAGTAAAGGTGAAAAATTTACAGTAACCACAGATGCCGGCATTGTTCAGGTATTAGGAACACAATTTAATGTAAAAGAACGTGATAATTATTTTGAAGTGCAATGTTATGAGGGTTCAGTAAGTGTTACGAGCAGCCAAGAAAAAGTTGTGCTTACTCCAGGAAAATCGTTTAGAGTGGTAAATGGTGAAGTGAGTTTAGGAAGCGATTTTAATGCAGAGAACCCATCATGGTTAGCGAAAGAATCTAGCTTTAATAACGTACCACTTTGGCAAGTTATTAACGAGCTTGAAATTCAATACAATTTAAAAATAGATGCAACTCAAGTAAACACTTCTGTTACCTTTTCAGGAAGTTTTACGCATACCGATAAAAATATAGCGCTACAAGCTGTTACAATTCCGTTAAAAATAAGTTATAAAATTAATGGTAAAAACGTTGAGTTCTATAACTATGACACTAAATAAGGCTTTTATCTTTTTGGTTTTTTTTATTAGCATGTTTTCTTTTGATGTTCAATCTCAAGAAAATTTGCCGTTATTGGAGGTTATTGCTCAAATTGAAAATAAGTTTGATGTTAAATTTTCGTATTCTGTTAATGATGTAGAAGGTGTTTTAGTTGCACCACTTCAAGAATCAGAAACATTAAAAGAGGTTGTAGATAGATTTAATGATGTTACTATTCTAAGCTTCAAATTTCTAAATGAGCGTTACATTACTATTTCTACTATTAATAAATCAATATCCATTTGTGGAATTTTAATTTCCGAAAGCGACAATATGCCTTTATTTGGTGCGTCCGTTTTAATTGAAAATTCGAGAAAAGGCGTAATTACAGATACTAACGGAAAGTTTTTAATTCAAGAAGTTGATATAAACGATACTATAATTGTTTCATATTTAGGATACCAGACTAAAAGGATTCAAGCTTCCGAATTAAGGATGCTTAATGAGAATTGTAAAAGCATCACTATTCAAGAGAAAAACGAAGCGCTTAGTCAAATTTTAATTACCAAATTCTTAACAACGGGTTTGCAAAAACATATTGATGGAAGTACGGTTTTAAATACTGAAAAATTTGGTATTTTACCTGGGCTGACAGAACCTGATATCCTACAGTCTATTCAAGCCTTACCTGGTGTTGAGAGTGTTAATGAGAGTATAGCCAATATAAATGTAAGAGGCGGTACAAACGATGAAAATCTCATCCTTTGGGATAATATTAAAATGTACCATTCAGGACATTTTTTCGGACTTATTTCTGCTTATAATCCTTATTTAACTGATAAAGTTGTAGTTACTAAAAACGGTACGTCAAGCGAGTTTAGCGATGGTGTTTCAAGTACCATTAATATGTCTACCAAAAACGAAATAAATAATCAGTTTTCAGGGGGTTTTGGAGCCAACTTAATTCATGCTGATGCTTTTTTAGAGATTCCTATTTCCAATTCTTTAGCATTACATGTTTCAGGTAGACGTTCCTTTACAGATTTACTAAGTTCACCTACTTATGATAATTATTTTGAACGTAGCTTTCAAGATAGCGAGCTTACAAGTAATAGTGATAATATTAGTGAAAGTAATAGAAGTAACGATTTCTTTTTTTATGATTATTCGGCCAAATTACTTTTCGATTTGAATGAAAATCATAAGTTCAGGGCAAACATTATCGGAATAAATAATAATTTAGATTATACCGAAAGTTATCAAGAAAATAGTGGTGAAACTAATTCGAAAACAAGTAATTTAAAACAGGAGAATTTAGGTTTTGGGGCTAGCTGGAATGGCGTTTGGACCGATAATTTTAGTTCAGAATTACAAGCATTTTACTCCAAGTATAATGTAGATGCAACAGATTATAGATTAGAATCAGATCAAAGACTAACTCAAGCAAATGAGGTACTTGAAACAGGGTTAAAATTTAAAACCAGATTAAAATTAAATAGTAATTTAAACTTTTTAAACGGTTACCAATTTAGTGAAATAGGTATATTGAATGAAACAACTGTAACTAATCCTTCATACGACATCACTAAAAAAGATGTATTGTTAAATCATGCACTTTTTTCTGAGCTAGAATATAAAAAGAACAACACCTATATCAGAGTAGGCTTGCGTGGTAATTATTTTCAAAAGTTTAATAAGCTAATTATAGAACCACGTTTAAACTTCAGGCAAAAATTTTCAAACACGTTTGCATTAAAGCTTCAGGGCGAATTTAAAAATCAATCGGCTAACCAAAAAATTGACTTCCAAGATGATTTTTTAGGAGTTGAAAACCGGCGTTGGATTTTAGCAAACGAACAGACAATAAAAATATCAGAAAGTAAACAGGCGTCTTTCGGTTTTGAGTTTAATCAAAATAACTGGTTAATAGATATAGAAGGTTTTTATAAATTAGTTGAAGGTATAACAGCTTCAAACCAAGGTTTTTATAATAATTTTCAATATGTAAACGCACAAGGAAGTTATAATGCTAAAGGCGTTGAGTTTTTACTTAATAAAACAGCTGATGATTATAGCGCTTGGGTAAGCTACACTTATAGTGTGAATGATTATGAGTTTAAAAGTATTACACCATCGGTATTTCCTAATAATGTAGATATAAGACATTCGGTTTCTTTGGCCTTTAATTATAATATTTTAAAAAATTTAGAAATGTCTGTTGGTGGTATAATGCGCTCAGGGCAACCGTTCACGAAGCCTCTTGAAGGTAATGAAACAGTGCAAGATGGTAATAATATTCGTGTAAATTATGACATCCCGAATAATGAAAATGTAGATGATTTTATGAGATTAGATGCTTCATTCAATTATAATATTAATCTCTCTGAGAGCGCTCAGGCTACATTAAGAGTTGGTGTGTTGAATGTGTTAGATAGACAGAATATCATTAATAGATATTATGAAGTCGATCCAAATGACTCAGATAAAGCCATTCAAATTGACAACAAATCCCTCGGTTTAACACCAAATGTCAGTTTCAGAATAAATTTTTAAAATCGCTTAAATGTTTATATTATCGATTAAAAGCAATTTTTTACGATAAAATGTTGCATTTCGTGATTTTTTTCCTATGTTTGTAAAACCAAATCAAATTTAATGAAAAAGTTAACCTTATTTATGTTACTCGTTTTAGTAACAACTATTTCAAAAGCACAGAGTGATATTGATGCACTTTTGGCTGCAGGTGTTGAAGATGCAGAACGATTTGCAAATGATTATTTAGCACCCGGAACCGACGGTTTAATGCATAGCATGAATGCTAACTGGTTTAATTCAGCAAAAGTAAAGCCTTTAGGCGGATTTGAAATTTCTGTAATCGTTAATGCGGCAAGTGTTCAGGACGAACACAAAATGTTTGACTTAAATGTTGCCGATTATAATAATGTTTCTTTTCCAGATAGCTCACCTTCAAAATCGGTAGCTACTGTATTAGGTGAGAATGATCCTGCTATTTTTATTGAGGTGGAATATGATGACCCAATTTTTGGAAATCAAACCGAAACAATAGAATTACCAACAGGAATTGGCGATGGTACAGCTAATTTGTTACCTACTGCATTTATTCAGGGTGCGTTAGGAATAGGTGGTGGAATAGAAGTTAAAGCACGTTTTGTTCCTAAAATTGAAACCGAAGACGTATCACTAAGTATGTACGGAGCTGGATTACAAATGGAATTTACAGAATGGTTACCAGCAGATAAATTATTGCCTGTTGCTATTTCTGGATTAGTCGCTTACAACCATATTGATGGTGAGTACAATTTAACTGATTCATCAGGAGTTCAAGGTGAAAATCAACGCATAGAAAATGCGACCAATACGTGGTTATTTCAGCTTATTGCATCCACAAAGATGCCAGTAATCAACTTTTATGGTGGTTTAGGCTACATTAAAGGTAAGTCTGAATCCGATTTATTAGGAACTTATAGAGTTACAAATGGTTTTGTTACCTCTGAAGATATCGTTGATCCGTTTTCAGTATCAAGCGAAGTATCTTCTGTAAGAGGTACGATAGGTACAAAATTAAAATTAGGTTTTTTCAGACTTAATGCAGAATATCACTTATCAGATTTCAATGCGTTCTCATTAGGAGTTAACTTTGGTTTCAGATAGAATAGTATTAAAATATTAATTGTTTAGTTTTAGTTAGTTATATTTAGTTTTTGTTTAAAAAAGCACAAGATAAAATCTTGTGCTTTTTTCGTTCAAACTATTTTAATTCGTAATTTAGCGCGCATAAAGTAGTGTGCTTATTAATAAGTAACTTTTTAATTGAGTTTCACGATTAAAATCATTTTTTAAAACTGGTTTTCTATAGAAATTTGATAAATAACTCTAAAACAAATTAAAAACTAATTAAATATTAATCAAATGAAAGTAACAGTAGTAGGAGCAGGAGCAGTTGGTGCAAGTTGTGCAGAGTATATTGCTATAAAAAACTTCGCTTCAGAAGTTGTATTGTTGGATATTAAAGAAGGTTATGCTGAAGGAAAAGCTATGGATTTAATGCAATGCGCATCATTAAATGGTTTTGATACAAAAATTACAGGTGTAACTAACGATTACAGTAAAACAGCAAATAGTGATATTTGTGTGATTACTTCTGGAATTCCTCGTAAACCTGGTATGACTCGTGAAGAGTTAATTGGAATTAATGCAGGTATAGTAAAAGCGGTTTCTACAAGTTTACTTGAACATTCTCCTAATACGATACTTATTGTTGTGAGTAACCCAATGGATACCATGACATATTTAGCTCATAAAACTTTAGATATTCCTAAAAACAGAATTATTGGAATGGGTGGTGCTTTAGATTCTGCACGTTTCAAATATAGATTAGCTGAAGCTTTAGGAGCGCCTATTAGCGATGTAGACGGAATGGTTGTTGGTGGTCATAGCGATACGGGTATGGTGCCACTAATAAGTCATGCCACAAGAAACAGTATTAAGGTTTCTGAGTTTTTAAGCGCAGAGCGTTTATCTCAAGTTGCTGAAGATACTAAAGTTGGTGGTGCAACACTTACTAAATTATTAGGTACTTCAGCGTGGTATGCACCTGGAGCTGCAGTAAGTGGTTTAGTTCAAGCCATTGCTTGCGACCAAAAGAAATTGTTCCCATGTTCTACTTTCTTAGAAGGTGAATATGGTTTAAATGATATATGTATAGGTGTTCCAGTAATTTTAGGAAGAAACGGTATTGAAAAAATAGTTGATATTCCATTAAGTGATGCTGAAAAAGCCCATATGCAAGCGAGTGCCGAAGGTGTTAAAAAGACTAACGGATTGTTGGATGTATAGTGCACCAAAACTATAATAGATAGATTTATATAAAGACTGTAGCAATACAGTCTTTATTTTTTTATATTTGGCGCATGTTAGCAAGATGGTGCATTAGCGTATTAATTTTTGGTCTTACCTTATTTGGTGTGGTTTCACAACAGCAATTAACCATACCAAACCAAGAAATTGTATTGCAGTTTGACGATGTAAGCTTAAACGCAAATCAAACTGAAAATACGGTAGCTATTGTAAAGCAACAGCTGCAAAGTATAGGTGCTGAAAATATTCAGGTTCTAGAATTAGATAACGGAACCTTAAAAATCACCTATTTTAGTGATGCCGATATTGCAAGCATCAAAGCAAAGTTTTCAGTTGAAAATGAAATTGCACTTCAATTAACTTTACCATCTAAAGACACAGATTCTACTGAAATCCCGAGTAAAGACTCTAATGTTAGTTACAATCTCGATGTTTTCGAAATTCAAAAAACACAGGATACCGGATGGGATTTTGATGGCGTAATCAGTTTAGAGTTTAAATCAAAAAGTAACCGATTTTTAGATCCAAATCCATTAGCAGTATCAAGTATTGCTTATCAATGTGAGGATAACTTAATCCAAGTTACTTATAGAATTCGTAAAGATGTCGCTTTTAAAATAAGCGATGCACAACATACCATTCCTGAAGTTAGAGCAGGCCCAATAAGCTAAGGGAGCACTTACTTGTATTCCCCAAACACTCCAAATTAGAAGTCATTTCAAATAATGATTCCATAAAATTCACATTCAAAAAATAAAAAATTGTCAGATTATGCGGTAAATTCTATATTTGCTCGTTTTTAAAAAATTTGACGTAAAACATTATAACATGCAAAACAAAGGATTAGTAAAGCTATTTGCTATTTTGTTTGGTTTGGTAAGTCTTTACCAATTATCATTCACATTCAAAGCAAATCAGGTTGAAAAAGAAGCAGAAGAATATGCGATTAGTAAAATCTCTGAATCTGAAGAGAATTATCGTGCACTGCGCAGTCAAGAAGAGGCTAGTTTTCTTCAAGAAAAAGCTACAGATACCGTATATAACATTGGTGTAGCAAAATTCACTTATAACGAAGTGAAGCAGAAAGCCATGAATCTTGGTTTAGATTTAAAAGGAGGTATTAACGTTATTCTACAAGTATCGGTAAAAGATATCTTAAAAGGATTAGCAAACAATACTACCGATCCTGTTTTTAATCAAGCTTTAGAAGATGCTTCAGAACTTCAAAAAAACAGTCAGAATACCTATTTACAAGATTTTTTCACTGCTTTTGATGCAATTAAGGGCGACACTAAATTAGCTTCACCAGATATATTTTACACGAAAGCACTAGATGGAGAAATTGATGGAAGTATGTCTGATGATGAGGTAAAAGCCATTATCGAAACTAAAATAGACGAATCTATTGTTTCAGCATTCGAAGTACTTCGTAAGCGTATTGATGAGTTTGGTGTAACATCACCAAACATTCAGCGTTTAGGAAATTCTGGTCGTATACTTGTCGAATTACCGGGTGTAAAAGACGTAGAACGTGCAACAAGTTTGTTACAGAGTACAGCACAATTAGAGTTTTGGGATGCGTACAAGGGTGAGCAATTCTTTCAGTTTATAGATCAAGCTAATGTTGTTTTAAAAGATTTGGTTAATCCTGAATCTGATACTGAAGTAGAACCTCAAGACGAAGAAGACGCTCAGGGTGATCAAATTGATGATTTATTAGGTGATGCCGTAACTGACTCTACAGCAGTTGAAGAAAATAACCCATTAGGGAAGTTAATTAGAGGTATTGGTTACCAAGGTGGACCAATCATTGCTAAGTTTGAAATAAAAGATAAAGAAACAGTTTTAGATTACCTAAACAGACCTGAAGTAAGAGCTTTACTTCCTGCAGAGCAACGTTACGCAAAGTTTGTTTTTGGTAAGCCAGAAAAAAACAGTGAATTAGTAGATTTATATGCTTTAGTTGGTAACCGTGAAAATGTACCTCAATTAAGTGGAGCAGTGGTAACCGATGCGCGTAATCAATTTGGTCCTACAGGAAAATCTGAAGTATCAATGCAAATGAATGCTAAAGGTGCTAAGATTTGGGAGGAAATGACTGGTAAAGCATACACTCAAGGTAGTCAGATAGCTATTGTTTTAGATGATGTTGTGTATTCTGCTCCGGGTGTAACTACTGGACCAATTGCAGGTGGTAGTTCTTCTATCTCAGGTGATTTTTCATTAAATGAGGCCATAGATTTAGCAAACGTTTTACGTGCAGGTAAATTACCAGCATCGGCAGATATTATTCAAAGTGAGGTTGTAGGACCATCTTTAGGTAAAGAAGCTATAGAGAGTGGTACAATGTCGTTCTTAATTGCGTTAGCATTAGTGTTACTTTGGATGATTTTCTACTACGGAAAAGCAGGTGCTTTTGCAGATGCCGCAATGTTATTAAACATCTTATTAATCTTCGGTATTTTATCAGGATTAGGTGCTGTACTTACATTGCCTGGTATTGCGGGTATCGTATTAACCATTGGTATGTCGGTGGATGCTAACGTACTTATTTTCGAGCGTATTCGTGAAGAATTAGCCAAAGGTAAAGGACAATTAGAATCTATAAAGGACGGATTTAGTAACGCTTTATCTTCTATTTTAGATGCCAACATTACCACAGGTTTAACAGCTTTAATCTTATTTGTTTTTGGTACTGGTCCAATTAAAGGTTTCGCAACAACCTTATTAATAGGTATTGCAACGTCTTTATTTACTGCAATCTTTATTACTCGATTATTAATCGATTGGTATGCTAACAGAGGCGGTAAATTAGAGTTCTCTACAGGTATTACGAAAAACTTATTCAGAAATATAAATATTGATTTCTTGAAAAAACGTAAAGTGGCTTACATCGTTTCAGGAATTTTAATTGCTATAAGTTTAGGTTCGTTATTAACAAACGGATTAAACCAAGGTGTCGATTTTGTTGGTGGTAGAACGTATCAAGTTCGTTTCGCGCAAGATATTAGCGCGTCAGAGATTACAGATTTGCTTTCACAACCAGAAGTATTTGGTAGTGCCGATGCAAAAACATTTGGTGATGCTAACCAGTTAAAAATTACAACAAAATACAGAGTAAATGAGTCTGGGGCAGAAGTAGACGAAGATATCAGAAAGTCGCTTTACGAAGCATTAGTACCACATTTAGAAGGGATTACTTATGAGCAGTTTATCGATTTAAATGATGAAAACAAGCAAATAGGTTTATTAGAATCTTATAAAGTAACACCAACCATTGCCGATGATATCAAACAAGCATCATTCTGGGCAATTCTAGGGTCGTTAATCGTAGTATTCCTTTATATCTTAATTCGTTTTAAGAAATGGCAATACTCTTTAGGTGCGGTTGCAGCCGTATTTCACGATGTATTAATTGTGTTAGGTGTATTCTCGTTAACTTATAAATTCATGCCATTCAACATGGAAATCAATCAAGCGTTTATCGCAGCAATTCTAACCGTAATTGGTTATTCGCTTAACGATACGGTGGTTGTATTCGATAGAATTCGTGAGTTCTTCAACGAGCACACCTCTTGGAAATTCGATAAGGTTGTAAACTCATCATTAAGTAGTACATTAAGTAGAACATTAAATACCTCGTTAACAACGTTGGTTGTGTTATTATCCATCTTCATTTTTGGTGGAGATTCTATTCGTGGGTTTATGTTTGCACTTATTGTAGGTGTAATTGTAGGTACGTACTCATCGCTATTTATTGCAACTCCGGTAATGTACGATACGGTAAGTAAATCAGAAGACAAGAAAAAGAAGTAATACTTAGAATTTTATAAATCAAAAAGCCTATTAACGTGAGTTGATAGGCTTTTTTTTTTAATTTGTTGGCGCCCGCCTGCCGGCAGGCAGGTTACCATAAGGGTCGGGCTTTTCGTTACAAGTTTTGGCTCGATGCGCGCCTCGCTAAAAGCTTTTCACTACAATCCCTAACGCAGTTATCCGCGGGGTTCAATGTTATAATAAACGGTTACCCAGCTTTTGGTTAGATTAAATTCATTTAATCATTATTCAATGAAAAAGTGCATAGGTATAGCGTACTTAATATTATATGGCTTTCCATCTTTGTAACCAGGTTCAATGATTTTTAAATTTTGAGTTATTTCTTTAAACTCTTTTTGAATTATCTCGTTTTCATGGATAATATGAACATCTTCAATGGTACTATTTTTGTTTATTGTAAATTTAATAATGACGTTATGTTTTTTCTTTTCTAATCCAATATCATTAAATTTTTGTGGATTAAACTTTTCATCATAGTGCTTTACAATGTAAGTCTTAAAACATTTTTTTAATTCATCCTGTGTAAAAAATTGATCGCAGTCTTCAGCTATAGGTACGCTTTCATATACAGTAAAAAGACTAAATTCATAATGTTCAATTTTTTTGTCTGTTTTTATTTTGTAGATAAGTTTACCTTCTTTTAAACCATGATTGATTTTTATTTTCCTATTAAGAATAAGATTAGTAGCCAGTTTGTATTTTCCTAACATGTCAATAGGTGGTAATGGTATAATTCCAATATCTATAATTAACTGTTTTTTCGACTCATTTATGAAGTTGTATGAGATATTCTCACAATTCCAAATTTCATTTAATTGAGAAGAAATCGACTTTTTTAGTTCTATAGAAAAAACTTTAAGGCTATCTTTAACTGGATAATTGTTAATTTTAGTATTATTAGAAAACACAAAAATACTCTTGATTAAGAATAAGTAGAATATTGATTTTTTTAATATGCTATTTTTCATTGTATTAAAATTGATTGATGTATATACTAATAATTAACACGATCTCCAACCAAAATACCCCAACTATCAACCAACCCTGCATTAACTTCTAAAACATATTGGGCAGGAGCATTTGAAGGGAGTGAAGATTCATCAAATGGCATCGCGTTTTTCTGAAAACTAACAATCTCTTTTTCCGCATTTATAAAAATAAGATCTAATGGAATTTTAGTGTTCTTCATGTAGAAGAAACGTTCGGTTTCATCTTCAAAAACAAATAACATACCTTGGTTATTCTTCATCGAATTTCTATACATTAAACCTGTTTGTATATCAAAATCGGTGTCGGCAATTTCAATATCCAAAACAATTTTTGTGGCATCAGAAACTTTTAAAATATGAAGTTCACCTTCTTTAGTAAAGGTAACTTCAGTTTGCTTAATAACCTTGTTATTCTCTTTGCACCCAGATAAACACAGCGCGAAAACGAATATGAATAGTATGGTAAAACGTTTAAAAAACATCTTATTTGCTTGCAGTTTTTGGTTTATACATAAACATAAAGTACAAGCCAATTAAAATAAATGGAATACTTAACCATTGTCCGGTATTTAAGTTTAACCAGTTAATGTATTCATCACCTTGCGGTTCTTTTGTAAATTCAATAAAGAAACGAATGGTCCAAAGTAAAATTAAAAACAAGCCAAATAAAAATCCTGGTTGATCTTTTTTAGCGGTTTTCGAGTAGAAATACCATAAAATAAGAAACACAAAAATATAGCAGAACGATTCGTATAACTGCGACGGATGGCGGTAAGGCACCGCATCAAGTAAGTTTTGAAATTGTGGATTTTCAGTTACAGCATTATAGGCTTTTTGTACATCTTTAATGCCTGTACGTTGCATAATTTCACTTTTGTAATATTGGTCTTGTATAAACCGAACACCTAAAGGGAATTCTCCAGAAGCTTTTCCAATTATTTCAGAGTTAATAAAATTTCCTATTCTAATAAAAATGGCACCAGAAGCCACTGGTATCACAATTCTATCTAAAATCCAAAGTATCGATTTGTAGGTGTATTTTTTTCGGTATAAATACATCCCAATGATAATACCTATAGCTGCACCATGACTAGCAAGTCCTTGAAAACCGGTAAATTCAAAACTCGGTTTGGTTCTAATGGGAAGAAAGATGCTTAAAAAATCTTCCGTTATTAATTCCGATTGGTAAAATAAAACATGTCCTAATCTCGCACCTAGCATTGTTGCTAAAACGGTATAAATAAACAACGGATCTAAATAATCCAAAGACACCTTTTCTTTAGTGAAAATGCGTTTCATGATATACCAACCCAAAATAAAAGCAACAATCCACATCACACTGTAAAAATGTAATTTAAAGTTGCCTACAATATCAATACCTGTAATTGGGTTCCAATCAAATTTTAATAGATGCATAGGTTTTATTTTTCGTTGTAAATATAAAGGATTACAATGGCTTTAATGTTAAAATTTATTTAAGAAGTTTCAAGACTTCAACTTCAAAAATTATATTGGTTTTTCCAGGAACTGTGTTGCCACCCGCCTCTCCAAACCCTAAATGATAGGGTATAAATAAGGTAGCTTGGTCTCCAACATGCAATTGCTGTAATCCTTCTTTAAATCCTGGAATCATTTGCGCATCTGGTCCAATATCTGCAATAATAGGTTGGTATTTTTTTGTTTCAGTACCGTTTTTATCAACAACATTTAAGGCTTTAGCCACCTCTAGTTTGCTGGTTTTTATAAACTCACCGTTTTCTGTGTAAACGGTATAATGCACAAATGCTTGTGCATTTTCATGTAATTTTTCACCTTCACCTTGCTTAGACACATAATAGTAAAGTCCAGAATCTAAGGTTTTGGCTTTTGTTTTTTGATTTTCAAATCGCTTAAAAGTTGCTTTTAAAAGAGCTTCTGCTTTAGCTTTTTTTTGCTTTTCAAGGCGTTGTTCTTCAATAAAATGATTTTCGAAAATTTTGGGAGCATTAAATTTTTGTGCAGATTTACCTATTCTTAAAATATTTACTTCTTTTATCACCACTTCTTTTAGTGGTCTGTCATTTTTATCTGTTTTTACAGCCGAAATAGAATCTAAAACATCAAATCCAGTAACTAATTCACCAAAAACACTGTGTTTATTATCCAATTTTGGTCTAGGAACATCGGTAATAAAAAACTGGCTACCGTTAGTTTTCGGACCATAATTAGCCATAGAAAGAATACCTTTTTTATCGTGTTTTAAATCAGGATGAAATTCGTCTTTAAATTTATAACCAGGATTCCCAGGACCTTTACCGGTAGGGTCGCCTCCTTGGATAATCGAATTTTCTATAATACGATGAAAAATAGTACCATTAAAATAGGCTTTCTTTTTGTAAGGGTCTTTCACTAAAGTATTAGTGCCTTCAGCTAGCGACACAAAATTGGCAACGGTTACAGGCGTTTTTTCGTAAGTTAATTTGGCCATCATGTTGCCTTTGTTTGTAACAAACTCAGCATAAATACCGTCTTCAAGATCTTTGCGTTTTTCTTCACAAGCCGTTAAAAAAATAAATAACAGCGCTAGAATTAAAACGTTATAAGCACTTTTAAAAAGCATGTTAGCGTGATTGATTTTCTTCAGTAATAGAATTAACAGTAACCTCACAAATTAATGGCATATTGCTGCCAATTTTATTTTCATCGCCGTAGTAACCGTAGGCTTTTTGAGAAGGAAACAGGAAAGTAACGGTCTCACCACTTTTCATAAGCTTTAAACCTTCTCGAAGTCCAGTAAACAGTTCTTCTTTGTCCATGGCGTAGGATTGCGTTTTAATATCTTCAGTGGTGTAAATAACATTGCCATCTAAAGATTTCACATTGTAATTATAGTTTACAACATCACCAAAGTCTGGAGTTTTTAACGTGTCAATCACAGCTTTGTTATTATAGTAATACCAAAACCCACTTTCTGAAGCGATGTAATCAATATTTTGTTGCTTCATTATTTTTTCAATGGAAGCTTTCTCTCTGGCATTTAATTTTTTATTTCGTTCTACAGAAGCATCAATAAAAGAGCCTGTTTTTACAGAAACAGGACGTCTGGCTTCGGGTGTTTTGCAAGCAAATACTAAAAAAACGAGCGCTATGGTTAGAAATTTATTCATCATTCAGGGCTTTATTATAACTAGGCAATATACTAATAAATTTTTCAATAGTTTTTTCTAGAGATAAATAGCTCTTGCCACCAGCGGCATTGGTGTGTCCACCTCCTTCAAAATGAGCCCTAGACATTTCATTTACCGAAAAGTTACCTTTTGAGCGTAATGAGATTTTTATAATACCTTCTTGTCTGTCTTCTATAAAAATTGCAGCTAGTACTACACCATCTAATGAAAGGCCGTAGTTTACAACTCCTTCAGTGTCACCTTTTTTGTAATTAAAGTTGTGTAGTTCTTGCTGTGAGAGCGTAATGTATGCCGTTCTATGTTCGGGTAATACTTTTAAATTGGTTAGTGCACAACCTAATAATTGTAATCGTTCATAACTGTTAGTGTCAAAAACGTGGTTATGAATCTCTGAGTTATTTGCGCCTTTTTCAATCAAATCTGCAACAACTCTATGCGTCGTACTAGTAGTTGATGAAAACCTAAAAGAACCTGTATCTGTCATAATACCAACATACAAACTCGTTGCAATAGCACTGTTAATCTTGTCAAGATCACCTAGCATATTAATAAAATGATATACCATTTCGCAGGTGGAACTCATGCTTACATCGCTAAACGTATAAGCAGCATAATCGTCTGGCGCTTGATGATGATCAATCATAATTTTCAACGCATTGCTTTCGGTTAATGCCGATTCCATATTGCCAGTTCTATGAAAGGCATTAAAATCTAATGTAAAAATAATATCAGATTCGTTTATCAAAGCATCACAGGTGGCTGTTTGAGCATCATGTATTAAAACGGCATCATTTCCTGGTATCCATTTTAAAAAAGATGGATAATCATTAGGCATTATAACGTTTACATTGTGGTTGCCTTTTACTAAATAATGATATAAACCTAAACTGGAGCCAATAGCGTCTCCATCAGGGTTTTTATGTGCTACGATCACTATCTTTTTTGGTGTAGATAAAAGTTGTTTTATGCTTGAAATGTGTTGTTTTTTCATAGTTGACGAAGATACAATTTTTTCAAATTAGAATTATTGGAATTCAATAGAAATAGATTACTTTTGCACCCACATAAAACAAAAATAATGGCGACAAACAGAACATTTACAATGCTTAAACCAGATGCTGTTGAGAAAGGACACATTGGGGCAATATTAGAAAAAATTTCAGCTTCAGGGTTTAGAATTGTAGCAATGAAATTAACACAAATGACCACTGCAGATGCTCAAGAATTTTATGCAATTCATAAAGAGCGTCCGTTTTTTCCAGAATTAGTGGAGTATATGACACGCGGACCAATTGTTGCGGCAATCTTAGAAAAAGAAAATGCTGTTGAAGATTTTAGAACCTTAATTGGTGCTACAAATCCTGCAGACGCTGCAGAAGGTACAATTCGTAAAATGTACGCAGATTCTATAAGTGAAAACGCAGTACATGGTAGTGATAGCGATGAAAACGCAGCGATAGAAGGTGCTTTTCATTTTTCTGGAAGAGAGCAGTTTTAATTAAAAAGAACACTCAAACTATAAAAAAATCCCGCAATGTTATTGCGGGATTTTTTGTTTCTAAAAGTATGTTATATGGTATTAAACTACTTTAACGTTTACAGCATTTAAGCCTTTGCGGCCTTCTTGTAAATCAAATTCAACCAAATCGCCTTCGCGAATTTCATCAATTAAACCTGAAATGTGAACAAAATGTTCGGTGTTTGAACCTTCTTCAGTTATAAATCCAAAGCCTTTTGAATCGTTGAAGAATTTTACTGTTCCTTTACTCATTGTATTAAATTTTAATTATTATAAATGATATAATGCAAAGGTTATGCCACAAAAAAAAGCCTATCAAATTGATGATAGGCTCTTAATTGTATTGTTATATAGTATATCCTTAGATTACTTTTACATTTACGGCGTTTAATCCTTTTTTACCTTCTTGTAAATCGAATTCTACTGCATCTCCTTCGCGAATTTCATCTACTAGTCCAGAAATATGTACGAAATGCTCTTTGTTGTTGTCATCTTCAGTAATGAATCCAAAACCTTTTGAATCATTGAAAAATTTTACGGTACCTTTACTCATTGTATTTGTATTATAATAATTAATATTTGGCGAATATACAGCCAATTAAGTTATAAAACGTTAAAAACAAAAAAAGCCTATCAAATAAATGATAGGCTTTAAGTTGTAATTGTTAAATAGTATATCGTTTAGACTACTTTTACGTTTACGGCGTTTAATCCTTTTCTACCTTCTTGTAGATCGAATTCTACAACATCACCTTCACGAATTTCATCGATAAGTCCTGAAATGTGTACGAAATGTTCTTTGTTGTTGTCCTCTTCAATAATGAATCCAAATCCTTTAGAATCGTTGAAGAATTTTACTGTACCTTTACTCATTGTATTTGTATTATAATAAATTAAGCCTCAAAGGTAATACAAAAAATGATACCTTTTTGTTTTTTCACAAAATATTTACAAGAAACAGCTAAGTCTAATTATCTTAAAATCAGTTTTTTAATAATTTCTTTACCCAATTCCTCATTAAGCATAGTAATTATCTTTTCCTTACCGTAGCTTAATTCTTCCCTTAAAACACTCGAACTCAATTGCACATGCAGGGTTTCGCGCTCCAAATTCACGGCAGTTGTATAATTATTAACGCCGTTCCCCATTAGTTTAGCCCAAGCTTCCGCTACATTAACCTTGTTCAATCCTTTTTCAAGCTTATTGGTTTCAACAAATTCTTTTAAAGCGTCCTGAATGCTAATATGTTCGTTATTACGTTTTGCCATAGCATATAGAATTTTAATATTGTAAAAGTATTAATTTTTTTTGGGCGTTACCACAAGGGTCGGGCTTTTCATTACAATCTTTTGCTCGTTCCTCACAAAAGGATTTTCATTGCAATCCCTAACGCGGGCTCATCCGTTATGGCGGGTAATTTTATTATAAATACGTTTTCAATTTGCAAAAGTCTGTTATTGTCTCATCAACGGTTTATCGCGATTAGCACTGATTATAGCCTAAAAATCTCATAACTTTGATGCACTTGCTTTACAGCGTCCTCAGTACGCTCCGCATGAGTATCGCTTATAAATAACTGACCAAAATTTTCATCATCAACCAATTTTATAATTTGTGCTACACGCTGTTCATCCAACTTATCAAAAATATCATCAAGTAATAAAATAGGGTTAACACCACTTTGTGCTTTTATAAAATCAAACTGTGCCAATTTCAATGCAATCAAAAACGATTTTTGTTGTCCTTGACTCCCAAATTTCTTTATCGGATGTTCTTCAATATTAAAAAGCAAATCATCCTTATGCACACCAACACTGGTGTACTGTAAAGCTTTATCCTTATTTATCGAAGCCTTTAAAAGTGTACTCAAATCGTCATCAAATAAATGACTTTGGTAAACTAAATCAACAGCTTCATTATTATTGCTAATAACTTCGTATCTCGATTTAAAAATCGGGATAAACGTTTTTAAAAAAGCATCGCGCTTTTCAAAAATTATTTTTCCGTACTCCGTAAGTTGTGTATTGTAAACCTCTAAAGTGTCATTATTAAACGTATGGTTAAGTGCAAAATATTTTAACAAAGCATTACGTTGAGCCAATATTTTATTATAGTTTATCAAATTACTTAGGTAACTTTTATCGCTTTGCGAAATAACACTATCAATAAACTTACGCCTAGTATCACTTCCTTCTATAATCAAATCTCTATCTGCCGGCGATATAATTACCAAAGGCAAAAAGCCAATATGCTCACTAAATTTTTCATAAGCCTTACCATTACGCTTAATCATTTTCTTCTGTCCTCGTTTTAAACTAATCGCAACTTTTTCAATTTTACCATCTTTCTCATAATCTCCATTAATTACAAAAAAGTCTTCTCCGTGTTTAATATTTTGAGTGGCAACAGGATTGAAATAGCTTTTTCCGAAGGATAAATGGTAAATCGCATCAAGTACATTTGTTTTTCCAATACCGTTATTACCAACAATACAATTTATTTTGTCATTGAAAATGAACGATTTACTATCGAAATTTTTATAATTTAGTAATGAAAGCGATTTTAAAATCATAGAAAATGCAACTTTGAGGGCGTTTCAAGGTTAAACTCTTGAAAAGAAGTGCAAATTATTGAAAAATATCAAATAAATACCCTTTTAGTTCTGAAGAAAAATTATATTTTTGCGCGACAATAATTTTAGATAGCATATAATGGCAACTTATAAGAAAAGAGGACATAAACCAAAAACATCTGTAGAAAAACAACAGAATATAGAGGAAGGATCTACAACTGCAGAGGTTTTTAATACACTTGATGAAACAGCTTCTAAAACCGAAGATTTTGTAGCAAAAAACCAAAAATATATTTTCATAATTATTGGTCTGGTTGCAGCAATAGTTTTAGGGTCTTTAGGTTATAAAGAGTATATCGCTAAACCAAAACAACAAGCTGCAATGAACGATATGTTTCAGGCTCAAAAATATTTTGATCAAGCCGTTACAGGAGTAGCAAAAGACTCGTTGTATAATTTAGCTTTAAACGGAGGTGAAGGTAAATATGGGATGCTAGATATTATAGAAGAGTATAGCGGAACTCCTTCTGCTAACTTAGCTAGTTACTATGCAGGTACTGCGTATTTAAGATTAAAAGATTACAAAAATGCCGTTGAGCATTTAAGTAATTTTAAAAGCGATGATGAAATTTTAGCGCCTTTAGCTAAAGGAAATATTGGTGATGCTTTTGTGCAACTTAACCAGCCAGAAGATGCTTTAGAATACTACGAGCAAGCTGCTGAAATGCGCAATAACGAATTTACAACACCAATGTATTTGTTTAAAGCAGGAACAATTGCTTTAGATTTAGGTAAAGCTGATAAAGCTTTAACTTATTTTAAAAGAATAAAAGACGATTACAGTAACTCAACTGAAGCAACAAAAGTAGATGTGTTTATAGGAAAAGCACAAGTTTTAGCAAACAAATAATAGCTAAATTATGGCTACCGAAAATAAAAATTTATCAGAATACGATAAAGCAACAATCCCAAACGCGAGTAAATTTCGGTTTGGGATTGTTGTTTCAGAATGGAATGATAATGTAACTGAAGGGCTGTATCAAGGCGCTTATCATGCCCTTTTGGAAAATGGTGTGTTACCACATAATATAATTAGATGGAATGTTCCGGGAAGCTTCGAGCTTATTTACGGGGCTAAAAAGATGCAAGAGCAAATGGTTAACGCTGTTATTGCCATAGGAAGCGTGATTCAAGGGGAAACAAAACATTTTGATTTTGTTTGCGAAGGGGTTACACAAGGCATAAAAGATTTAAATGTAAGGCGTGAAACACCAGTAATTTTCTGTGTGCTTACAGATAATACCATGCAACAAGCCATCGATCGCTCTGGTGGGAAACATGGAAACAAGGGCACTGAAGCCGCTATTGCTGCAATAAAAATGGCAGAACTACGCAAGAATAGTTAGTTTTTTTTCACACTAATAGGTTTTCTATTATTCAGCTCTTGTCAATTATCTTAACATTTTTTGGCAGTTTAAACTCCTATTTCTGCATACTTTTAAGTATTTTTGAAACGACGAGCAATACTAGATTTTGTTTAAACAACGCAAACATAAAACCTTTAATTATCAACCTAGATTTTCAAAAGAAAGTCAAACAGAGTCTGGTTTAGATAGCAATGCAGATACCAAAGATTTTATTTCTAAATGGCGACAAAACAAAGGCACTAAAGTTAAAACTCGAGGTGCCATGTCAATGAGGGTGTTAATCATCATTTTGGTATTATTATTGATTTGTATGTATGTATTAGAGAAAAAATACATGTAATACCAAAAACTTAGAAATCATGGGACTTTTAAAATTAAAAAAGAACAAAAAATTTAGCTATACACCGCGTTATTATGATGATAAAGGTGAGGGGAATCCGTATGAAATTAAGCATAAGTTTGATGGCTTTAGAAAAACGGTAGGTGCGAATAAAGGAATTAAAGCAAAATTTAATGATGCATTTGATGATTTAAAAAATAACCCAGATAGGGAAGCCAATAGACGCATTTTAATAATTGTTGCTATTCTTGTGTTGATTTTTTTGTTTATCATAGACTTCGATTTAACGATATTCTTTTCTAATTAATATATGGCAGACATTATACAGCTTTTACCCGATCATGTAGCAAACCAAATTGCTGCTGGAGAAGTTGTACAACGTCCAGCTTCTGTAGTTAAAGAACTTCTTGAAAACGCTATTGATGCAGGGGCAAATACCATAAAACTTATTATTAAAGACGCTGGTAAAACCTTAGTGCAAGTTATAGATAATGGTAAGGGAATGAGCGTTACAGATGCACGTTTGAGTTTTGAGCGTCATGCCACTTCAAAAATTAGAAATGCTGAAGATTTATTTCAACTAAACACCAAAGGTTTTAGAGGTGAAGCATTAGCGAGTATCGCCGCAATTGCCCATGTTGAACTAAAAACCAAACAAGATCTAGACGATGTTGGAACAGCAATAATTATTGAAGGTAGTAATGTGGTTTCCCAAGACATTGTGGTAACACCAACAGGAACTTCAGTTGCAGTAAAAAATCTGTTTTTTAATATCCCAGCAAGACGAAATTTTTTAAAGTCCGATACTGTAGAATTGCGTCATGTTATCGATGAATTTCATCGTGTGGCATTAGCACATCCTAGTATTAGTTTTGCGCTGTATAACAATGGGAGCGAAACGTTTAATTTGCCTGTTAGTAATTATCGTCAGCGTATCGTAAATATTTTTGGTAATAAAACCAATGAAAAATTGGTTCCTGTTGAAGAGGATACCGAAGTACTTAAAATTTCGGGATTTGTTGGTAAACCCGAATTTGCTAAAAAAACAAGAGGCGAGCAATACTTTTTTGTGAATAATCGCTTCATAAAAAGCGCCTATCTAAATCATGCGATAGCTTCAGCTTTTGATGGTTTGTTAAAAAGTGGCACCCATGCCAGTTATTTTTTAAATTTAACAGTAGACCCGCATACCATCGATATTAACATCCATCCTACAAAAACAGAAATTAAGTTTGATGATGAACATACACTTTATGCTTTATTGCGTTCTGCCATAAAACATAGTTTGGGTCAATTTAATATTGCGCCAGTGTTAGATTTTGAACGCGACCCTAATTTAGATACGCCATACGATTATAAAAAAACAGATTCAAAAGCTCCGAAAATTGAAGTAGATAGAAGTTTTAATCCGTTTCAAGAAGAACAACAATCAAGAGCCAAAGCAATTGCTTATAAAAAGGAACCTGTTGCCAGTTGGGAGAGTTTGTATGTGGGTTTAGAATCTAAAGGAAATAATTCAAAACAAGACTTCACTGAAGTTAGGTTTGAAAGTGAGGAGCAAACGGCATCTATTTTTACAGATGAGAATCAAGTTGATAAAACCAACACAACCTATCAGCTTCATAATAAATACATTATTAGTGCTATCAAATCTGGTATGTTAGTCATCGATCAGCATCGAGCTCATCAGCGAATCTTATATGAAGATTTCCTCAAAAACTTAACAATTAAAGAAGCTGTTAGTCAGCAATTATTGTTTCCGTTACAACTTCATTTTTCACCACAAGATATTGTGATTATAAGGCAGTTAAAAGATGATTTAGAGCATACGGGTTTTGTCTTTTCAAACTTTAAAGATGAAACTGTAGATATTACAGGTGTGCCAGTAGGCGTGCCAGAAAGCGAAGTGTCTATAATTTTAGAACAGCTTGTAAGTGATGTTGAAAATGAAGTACCTGATAGTAATTTTAGTGCAGCCGATTTGCTTGCAAAATCTATGGCTAAAAGTTTAGCAATAAAAACAGGGCAGTCATTGCAAAAAGATGAGCAAGAGCACTTAGTTAACAAATTGTTTGCTTGTAAGGAACCTAATGTGTCGCCCACGAATCGAACAACCTTCGTAACCATGACGGTTGACGAGTTAGACAAAAAATTTATTTAGTAAAGTATAAAAAGCGCTTCAATGTCGCCTTTAGCGAAGTCGTAAGGTCTTTATTGAAAAGCAGTTTTAAAAGAAATAGAAAAGTATGATGCAAATTTCAGACACCGTTAAACATTTAATAATCATAAATGTGATTATGTTTGTTGGTACTCTAGCCATTGGAAATGGCACATTGTTTTATGAGTGGTTTGCCCTGTATTTTCCAAATAACGATGCATTTCAACCATGGCAAATCATTACGCATATGTTTATGCATGGAGGCGCGATGCATATTTTCTTCAACATGTTTGCGCTTTGGATGTTTGGAACGCCAGTTGAACAAGTTTTAGGGTCAAAACGATTTTTATTCATATATTTTTCTGCAGGATTGGGTGCAGTCTTGCTGCAACTTGGATATTATTATTTTCAGTATGTTCCTAATTACAACACGTTAATAGAATCTGGCTTAACATCAGGTGATATAAAACAAATGCTTACAACTAATGAAGTGATTTCTGGGATTTCACAATCTCAATTTACGTTGCTGAAAGATATTTATCCCGCATACAATGCGAGTATGGTAGGCGCCTCAGGTTGTTTAATGGGTATTTTAGCCGCTTTTGGTATGATGAATCCTGAAGCTAAATTGATGCTGATATTTTTACCTATTCCTATTAAAGCAAAATATTTTATTCCTGGAATTATTATTTTAGATTTAATTTCTGGTCTTACAGGACAGTCATTCTTTAGTCCTAGTAATACTGCTTATATGGCTCACGTTGGTGGCGCAGTAACAGGCTTTATCATTATGTGGTATTGGAAAAAGAACCAGTTTAACAGAAACCGCTGGAATTAATGACTTCACTTAATCAAGACATAAAACAAAAGTTAGCCAACCTTAATGTGCTAGAAAAGATTATAGCTATTAATGTTGTGATATTTCTTTTAGCATTAATTACAAGATTTAATTTTATTTGGTTTCAGCTCCCAAGTGGTTTTTCAAGTTTTATTTTGAAACCTTGGTCGCTAATAACCTATGCATTTGTACACACCGAATTTTTACACATGTTATTTAACATGCTTTGGTTGTATTTTCTAGGGCGCATGTTTTTGAATTTGTTTAGCCCTAAAATGGCTCTTAACGTATATTTCTTAGGTGCAATAGCTGGAGGTTTACTTTTTATGTTTTGTTATAGTTTATTACCAGAGGTTTTTGGTGGAAATTCAAGACTTTTAGGAGCGTCGGGCGCGGTTAGAGCCTTGTTGATTTTTCTGTGTGCCTACATGCCAAATCAAGAGATTCGTTTTTTTACATTTAACCTGAAGCTATGGTATATTGGTGCTGCTATTGTTGTTTTAGATGTTATAGGCGTAATTTCTGGTATTAATAATCCAGTTACGGGAAATGCTGGTGGTAATTTAGCGCATTTAGGCGGCGCTTTATTAGGGTATTTCTATGCAAAACAATTAGTTAAAGGACAGGATATTGGAAAAGGGTTTGAAAAATTCATGGATTATTTTTCAAATTTTTTTAAGTTTTCAAAAAAAGGGCCCTTAAAAACGGTACATAAAAATAAAAGTAAGGCAGGTGGTTATAATAAAGCCGATTTTAATGAGTTTAATAATCAAAAGAAAATTGACGTTATACTTGATAAAATCAGTAAAAGTGGTTATGATAGCTTAACTTCAGAAGAAAAAGAATTCTTATTTAGAGCAGGGAAGTAAACCAATGAAAAAATTGAGTTTCAGAAATAAATTCATTTATTCAATAAATGTTGTTGTGGCGGTGCTCCTGTTGCTTTCTTACATATTACCTTTTTTACCACCTAAAACTTTTTCTATTTTAGCTGTTGTTAATTTAGGGGTGTCGTTTCTTATTTTAATAAATGTATTTTTCTTATTGTATTGGGTTTTACAACTGAAAAGGAAATTCATGTTATCCTTTACTGTTCTCATAATTGGTTATTTTTCTTTCGGGACTCTTTATAAATTTTCGGCTTCAACAAAAATTGATGACCCAAATAACATTAAAGTCATGAATTATAATGTGAGACTGTTTAATTTATATGAATGGATTCCAGAAAAGGGGGTAGAAACCAAAATTGTAGACTTTATAAAAAAGGAGTCGCCAGATGTATTGAGTTTGCAAGAATATCATCCTCATAAAAATATAGATTTATCGTTTTTCAAGTATAAATTCGAAAAACTTTCAGGAAAAAAGACTAAATATGGTCAAGCCATTTTTTCTAAATTTCCCATTGTCAATTCTGGGTCTATCGAATTTCCTGATACTGCTAACAATGCCATTTTTGTTGATGTTGTCAAAGGAAATGATACAATCAGGATTTATAACATTCATTTAGAATCGTTGCGTATCAATACAAAGGTTGAACACCTTAAAAATGAAGATTCGGAGCGCCTATTTAAACGTATTGGCACCACATTTAAAATGCAACAGTTTCAAACCGAATTATTTTTAATGCATAAGAAAAAATGTAATTACAAAATGGTGATTTGTGGCGATTTTAATAACACCGCATTTTCGTATGTCTATCGAAAAATTAAAGGCAATTTAATAGATACGTTTAAGGAGGCTGGAAATGGTTTCGGGCGTACGTACGATTTTAAGTTTTTTCCAGTTCGAATCGATTTTATTTTTGCCGAAGAAGATTTTAATGTGAATGGTTTTAAAGCCTACAACCATCATTATTCCGATCATTATCCAATAATGACGACCTTAAGTTTGAAAGAGCAGGAGTAGCTTCTTTGTTAGGATATTTACATAAACGAACAATCTGCAACGTCTGCAATAATGTGAATAACGAGTCCCAGACCCACCAATCTCGATTTTTTAGGTATACATAAAAACACATAAAACAATATTGCGAAACTTGAGTGTAGCGGATGAAAACCAAAACTACAACGGTTTGGGTCAAAAATAGGTGTTGCTAATAAGTGGTCTATATCAATTAAAATACCCGCAACCATCACCAAAAAAGCATACTTCCAATTCGATTTAAAAAATAGTAAGGCAATCCCAAGTGGTAATAGAAAATGACACCCGTAATGCACTATAGATTGTAACATTATTTAGTTTTAAGTGTTTGAGATTCTAAATAATTTAAAGCATTTGGGCCTTCATTAAATAATAAATCTAAGATGCTTAAATTGGGTATAAAACCGTGTTTTGCGCTAAATACTTGTGTGTATTTCTCGAAATTATAATTTGGCTCTTTTTTAGCGTTTACTAATTGCCTGTAATCGGTTTTATCTTTTAAAGTTTTTTCGAAGGTATCTGTTTTAAAAAAGTTCAACTCTAGTTGTAAACAATCGCAAATGGTTTCTAAGCAATGTAAATTATGGTCTAATATGAAACCTGCATTCTTCATGAATAAAGGCTGAAGTTCATCTTCGTAATATTCGAAAAACGGAGATGTTCTGTACGCTGAAAGAATCGATTTCCAGTGTAGACTTTGCCAATTATCCTGATTGTAAATTTTAACGTCTTTATACTTTTGGCGATTTTTTTGAGAATGAATAACAGGGATGTTTAATCCTAGTTTTCCGTTGGCACCATAAATATAAGTTCTATTTCTGTAGGTTTGTTTCAAGAAGTTATCTTCCATTTCTAGAATAACTTCTTCAGCATTTACCATGGCAACAAAATGTGCAATATTGGGAAAATATGTAGGATGTAAAACAATTTTCATTCTTTAGGATATTTTAATTGTTTGGCATCTTCTGAAATCCCATTGACGTAATTCGGTATAATATTTAGGGCTTCCGCAAGCTCAGAACCGTCAAATCCTGAAATGTCTGAGTAATCAACTTGGTTGTTATAAAAGGTCAGATATTTAATCGACAACGGCATGTAAGACCAATGCCAGCGCTCTAAATTGTAACCTGTTCTTCCAGATGATTTGTCGGTGTAAACCTGATAGAAACCATAGTTATTAGCGTTTTCTACAAGCCATTTATACTCTTTTTTACCTTTGCCACTTTCAAAATAAGAGTTACTTAAACTATTTAAATCGATATCGGTTCCCCAATGATGTCTTGAAGTAGAAGGCATCGAACTATACTCGAGTATTTTTTTTGCTCTGCTTACGGGGTTTAGATTTTGATATTTTTCCCATTTACGCTCCCAAATAGCTTTCTGTTCAGCAAAATTTCGGGTGCCTGAAACAATTTTTAATTGAATACTATCTTTTTCGGCATGATTATACATGTTAACAAAAGCTTCATAAACCTCGACATTTAAATATATATGTTTAGATGTATGAGTAGCATTCGTTTTAATGAAGAGCTCATGATTTTTATAATCAAATTTCCCTAAAACAAAGTCTTTCGTAATTTCTATACTTTTAATAGTGTCTGTTTCTATAAGGTTAGATTCAGACTCAATTGAAGACATTTTATGCTCTAATTTTTTATCTTGTACACATGACGATAAGGTAATAAATAACACTATTGGAAACAGTTTAAACGTCATAACTCAGCTTAATCTTAATTGAATGAAATGAACAGTATCGTACTAATTATTTGCTAGCTTTTTTACGTTTTCTCCATTTGTTAAATCCTATCCAGCCAAATAAAAGAACTAAAAACGGGATTAAATAAGAGGTAGCTTTTCCGCTACCGCTAACCGTTGTAAAGAAACGTTCCCAACGTGGGTTTTTAATACCATCCCAACTCATCCAGATAAACACTGGTTTTCCAATAACGTGATTAAATGGCACAAATCCCCAAGCTCGGGCATCAATGGAGTTATGGCGGTTGTCACCCATCATCCAATAATAGTTTTGTTTAAAAGTATACGTATCTGTTACTTCACCATTAATTAAAATTTGATTGCCTTTTACTTGCAATGTATTGCCTTCATATTCGGTAATGACACGTTTGTATAGCGGTAAAACTTCTAAATTTATATCAATAGTTTTTCCTGCCTCAGGAATGTAAAGCGGGCCAAAGTAATCAACGTTCCAATTGTAATCTGGGTGATGCGGAAAAATATTAGAGTCTCTCACACCTTTTTCTTGCTTATTAGGTGTAATGCTCGCCACATTTGGGTGATTTTTAAATTTAGCTACGGCTTCATCTGATATTGCAGAGAAATAGTAAGTATTCTGGCTATTCATGATTCCAAAACCATCTGTGATATCATATCGATCCTTTAAAAATTTAGGATTGAATTGATTGGTTTTAGGTTGTACCAAATAGCTAAATTGCAAATGTGCTCTATCAGGAAGCTCATTTTTCTTTCCATTAATATATACATAGCCATTTCTAACTTCTAATGAGTCGCCTGCAATACCAACGCAACGTTTAACAAGGTTGGTTTTTTTATCTATGGGCTTGTAGTAGTTCCGATCGGGTCTAAAATCATTCATATTCAGCAAGGTGTCTGCTGGTTGATTAAAAACCACAATATCATTTCGTTCTATGTTTTCAAACCCTGGAAACCTTAAATAAGGTAGTTGCAATTTGTTTTTCCATGAGGTATTTCGTGCTTCAAAATTATCGTCAAATAAATAAGATTTGGTTCCTAATTTCGGAATGGTATCATGCACCATAGGCGCTGCAACAGTAGTCATTGGCACACGAGCTCCATAATGGAACTTGCTTACAAAAAGAAAATCGCCTACCAACAACGACTTTTCTAAAGATGATGAAGGAATAGTAAAAGGTTGCATAAAATAAGTGTGAACTATGGTGGCAGCTACTATTGCAAATAGAATAGAACTCACCCAATCACCACTAGATGTTGTAGGGTCTAAACTCCTATCTTCAACATACGTTACATCGAGAACATAATTAAGGTAATAGTTGTAGAAACCAAGTGTAAGGACCGCTAAAATAGTGTCAACAGGCATGTTTTTGCCGAAACTTCTAGATGTCTCAACCCAAACAACTGGTAGCATAATAAGATTTACAATGGGTAGAAATAATAAAATTATCCACCACCATGGACGATTAATAATTTTCATTAAAATAACACCATTGTAGATTGGGACAAAGGCTTCCCAAGCTTGTCTACCAGCTTTTACGTAAAGTTTCCAAGTTCCTAAACCGTGAATTACTTGAATTATAAAAATGAATATAAACCACTGTGTCCAAGTCATAATCTTAAAATTTTATTGTTATGTAAGTAGTAACAGGTGTTTTGATTGTTACAACTTTATTGCCAATTAACCTATATTTAACACATCGTTCATAGTGAAAACACCAGTTTTTCCAGCTATCCATTCTGCAGCAATAACGGCACCTAAGGCAAAACCTTGTCTGGTGTGCGCTATATGCTCAATGTTTATGGTGTCTACTTCACTTTCATAGGTAACCGTATGGGTTCCAGGTACATCTTCTATGCGTTTTGCAGTAATCGGAATTGTTTTTTTACCATTTTCGTCTAATTTCCAATTGGTAAATCCTTCATGGTTTTCAATAATATCATTAGCTAAAGAAATGGCAGTTCCACTTGGGGCATCAAGCTTTTGTGTATGATGTATTTCTTCCATTGAAACATTATACTGCTTCAGGTTGCTCATCATTTTTGCGAGTGTTTTATTAAGTTCAAAAAAGATATTGACACCTAAACTATAATTAGATGCATAAATAAAAGCGCCTTTTTTTTCTTCACATAAAGCAACAGCATCGTCATATTTATCTAACCAACCTGTGGTTCCAGATATAACAGGCACGTTGTTGTTTATGCAGTTTGAAATATTATTAAAGGCTACCGTAGGAACGCTAAAATCTATAGCGACATCAGCTTTAGTAATGTCGTAATTCTTATCATCTTTATCAATAGTCAATACCACATTATGCCCGCGTTTAATGGCAATCTGCTCTATGGTTTTACCCATTTTTCCGTATCCGAGTAAAGCTATATTCATGTTAAAATTTAAAATTTAAAGTTAATCCGAGATTGCTTAAAGCATCTTTTGGGTTGAGTTCGTAATGTGGCGATAAAGTTAAGTTTTCATCTACATTATATTGCAGTAAATGTGCATCTACATTGGCATCAATAATGTTTAGTGCATAAAATCCAATGGTAACTAGTAAAGAGATTTCCTTATTACTTCGGTACAATTTCTGAGCATCTTCAAGTCTGTCTGTAGATACTCTTGGAGTGGTTAATTGGTTACCCTGAGAATCGAAATAAAACTCATCGTCGGTATAGCCTGCAAGTCTTCTCTTGTAAGCATCTCTAAACCGATTGTATTGTTTGTTATTGTCTATGTAGAAATAAATACCAGTACCTATAGCTCCATAAACAATAGGGATTTTCCAATATTTTTTATTGTAGGCTTGCCCCAATCCTGGTAAGATAGCTGAATAAAATGCGGCTTTTGCAGGCGATAGTGCGTCAATAGGTTTGCTGACTGAAACCAAAGTATCTATGACAACTTCTTTTGGAAGGTTTTTTTTTGGGGTTTTTTCCTTGTCTTGTGCGAAAGCAGAAAAACAACAAAGCAGACATGCTACTATTCCTGTTATAAGGATTTTATTTTGCACCTTGAACTAATTTTTTAATACGATTAAAATCTTCTTCAGAATGAAAAGGAATCGTAATTTTTCCTTTACCATTTTTAGAAACTTTAACGTCTATTTTATGCCCAAAGTATTCTGAAAACGCCGCAATGCCTTTTTTAACAAATTTTGGCATTTCATCATCTTCAGATTTTTTAGCGGTAGATGGTGTTGGTTCTTTTGTATTGAAATCTCGAACTAAATTTTCAGTTTCTCTAACCGAAAGTTTGTTCGATAAAATGTTCTCATAGATGTCTAACTGCTCGCTTTGGTCTTCTATTGCAATTAAAGCACGACCATGACCCATGGATATAAAGCCATCGCGCATTCCAGTTTGAATAATTGGGTCTAATTTTAATAAGCGCAAATAATTAGCAATAGTAGATCGTTTTTTACCAACACGCTCACTCATTTGCTCTTGAGTCAGGTTTATTTCGTCAATTAATCGTTGGTACGATAAGGCAATCTCGATAGGGTCTAAATCTTGGCGTTGAATATTTTCAACTAAAGCCATTTCTAAAGATTCTTGGTCGTTAGCAATTCTAACGTAAGCAGGAATAGTTTCTAATCCTATTAATTTTGAAGCTCTAAAACGACGTTCACCTGAAACTAATTGGTATTTGTTTAAACCTAATTTTCTAACCGTTATAGGCTGAATAATGCCTAGTTCTTTTATCGAAGACGCTAATTCACGAAGGGATTCTTCGCTAAAATTTGTTCGTGGTTGAAACGGGTTAACTTCGATGAAATCAATATCTAATTCAACAATATTCCCAATAACTTTATCTGCATTTTTATCTTGTACCGATTGAATATCGTTACTTGGGTCTTTTAATAGTGCTGATAAACCTCTACCTAAAGCCTGTTTTTTGGTTGCCTTAGCCATAATTTAGGAGTTTTTATTGATGATTTCTTTTGCCAAACTTAAGTAATTGTTTGCACCTTTACTACTTGCGTCGTAATTAATTATACTTTCTCCGTAGCTTGGTGCTTCACTCAAACGTACATTTCTTTGAATAATTGTTTGAAAAACCATGTCGTTAAAATGTTTTTGAACCTCTTCAACCACTTGATTTGATAATCTTAATCTTGAATCGTACATGGTAAGCAATAAGCCTTCTATGTCCAATTCTGGATTGTGTATTTTTTGAACACTTTTTATGGTGTTTAATAGTTTTCCTAATCCTTCAAGGGCAAAATATTCACACTGAATAGGTATAATAACCGCATCAGCAGCAGTAAGTGCATTTAAGGTTAAAAGGCCTAATGAAGGTGCGCAATCTATTAAAATATAATCATAATCGTTTTTAATGTCGGCTAATGCCTTTTTTAGCATGTATTCGCGTTCATCTTTATCAACAAGTTCTATTTCAATAGCAACTAAATCAATATGCGCTGGAATGATGTCTAGATTTGGTGTTTCAGTTTGAACAATTGCATCTTTAGCGATGTTAGAATGTTCTAATAATTGGTATGTTCCAATTTCTACAGATTCAACATCAATACCTATTCCAGAAGTTGCATTTGCTTGAGGGTCAGCATCTATAAGTAATACTTTTTTTTCTAGAACGCCTAGTGAAGCTGCTAAATTAATAGAGGTTGTTGTTTTTCCTACGCCTCCTTTTTGGTTCGCAATTGCAATGATTTTACCCATTAATGATTTGGTTTTATTAGAGACAAAAATACAATTATTTATGTGGAATGAAAGTGGAACTTGTTAACAAATCGGTGAGTGAAATTTAATGTAGTTTTTTAACGATTATCTGTTAATCAATTAGGATTTCTAGAATCTTAATTGCGGCATCACTAATTTTGGTTCCAGGGCCAAATACAGCAACGGCTCCGGCATCAAATAAATATTGATAATCTTGCTTAGGAATAACGCCACCTACAATAACCATAATATCATCTCGACCGTATGCTTTTAATGCATCAATAACTTGCGGTACTAAGGTTTTGTGACCAGCAGCTAATGAGGAAACGCCTAAAATATGCACATCGTTTTCAACAGCTTGTTTTGCAGCTTCTTGCGGGGTTTGAAAAAGCGGACCAATGTCTACATCAAATCCTACATCGGCATAACCTGTAGCAACAACCTTGGCTCCGCGATCATGACCGTCTTGCCCCATTTTTGCTATCATAATACGAGGTCTTCTGCCTTCTTGTTCTGCAAAAGCATCCGCCAATTGTTGTGCCTTTTTAAAGGATTCGTCGTTTTTTATTTCTTTACTATACACACCAGAAAATGATTTTATTTGTGCTTTGTATCTGCCAAAAACAGCCTCTAAAGCATCACTTATTTCGCCTAAAGTGGCACGCTCTCGAGCCGCTTCAATAGCTAAAGCTAGTAAATTTTCTTTACCAGATCTTCCTGCTTCGGTTAATTTTGATAATGAGGCTCTAACTTTTTCGGAATTTCTAGTACTTTTAATTGAGGTTAATCGCTCAATTTGTGAGTTTCGAACAGTTTGATTATCTACTTCAAGTGTAGAAATAGGGTCTTCTTCTTCAAGTCTATATTTATTAACGCCAACAATAATGTCTTGCCCAGAATCTATCCTTGCTTGCTTTCTTGCCGCAGCTTCTTCTATTCGTATTTTTGGGATACCAGCTTCAATGGCCTTTGTCATGCCACCTAAATCTTCAATTTCTTCAATTAAAGCCCAAGCTTTATTTGCAATATCGTGAGTTAGTTTTTCAACATAATAGCTTCCTGCCCATGGGTCAACCGTTTTTGTAATATGTGTTTCTTCTTGAAGAAATATTTGCGTGTTTCGAGCAATTCTTGCTGAAAAATCTGTTGGTAACGCAATAGCTTCATCTAAGGCATTAGTGTGCAAACTTTGTGTGCCGCCAAATGCCGCAGCGGCAGCTTCAATGGTGGTTCTAGCTACATTATTAAAGGGGTCTTGTTCGGTTAAACTCCAACCCGAAGTCTGACAATGTGTACGTAATGCTAAAGATTTTTCGTTTTTAGGATTGAACTGTTTTACCAATTTCGCCCAAAGCATTCTAGCGGCTCGCATTTTGGCAATTTCCATAAAGTGGTTCATGCCGATTGCCCAAAAAAATGAAAGGCGGGGTGCAAAGGTATCAATATCCATACCTGCCGCTAATCCTTTTCGAATATATTCTAAACCATCGGCTAATGTGTAAGCTAATTCAATATCGCAAGTGGCTCCAGCTTCCTGCATATGGTATCCGGAAATACTGATACTGTTGAATTTTGGCATATTCTTACTCGTAAATTCAAAAATATCAGAAATAATTTTCATTGAAGGTGTTGGCGGATAGATATAGGTATTTCGCACCATAAATTCCTTCAAAATATCATTCTGTATGGTTCCTGCCAACTGTTCTGGCTTAACACCTTGTTCTTCTGCTGCCACAATATAAAAAGCCATAATGGGTAAAACTGCACCATTCATGGTCATTGAAACCGACATTTTATCCAACGGAATGTGATCGAAGAGTATTTTCATGTCTTCAACAGAATCAATAGCGACTCCTGCTTTTCCAACATCGCCAACTACACGCTCGTGGTCTGAATCATAACCTCTATGTGTTGCCAAATCAAAGGCTACGGATAGTCCTTTTTGTCCTGCAGCTAAATTACGTCTGTAAAAAGCATTGCTTTCTTCGGCAGTTGAAAATCCTGCATATTGACGAATAGTCCATGGTCTGCGAACATACATGGTACTGTAAGGTCCGCGCAAATAAGGTGCGATACCTGCAACAAAATTGAGATGCTTCAAGTCTTCAACATCACCTTGAGTATACGTTGATTTTACATCAATATTTTCAGCAGTAGCAAATGTTGAAGATTTAATCTTTTTACTTTCTACCTCTGGTTTTATGTTGATATGTTGAAGATTTTTTCTTGTCATTTATTTAGTCGTGATTATGTCCTGCATGTGGGTCAACTTCCTCTTTTCGAGGAACCTGATTAAAATCAACTTTCAATTCTGGTTGTTCTAACTTCGATTTAGCAAAATTGGTGTCGAACATTTTGGCGTAATATAAGTCTAGCGCGATGTATAAAGCTAAACTTTTATCGTTTATGGCGTTTTGGTATTTATTAACAACTGCAGGACCAAATAATTTTGGTGACATGCTATTTGTTGTTAAAAGGGCATTAAGCGTGGTTTTCAAATTTTGATCTTTTATCGTGTTCGAGATACATTTTACAACCTCACTATTGTAGTTGAGGTTACTTTTTGTGTTGTTCAAGTCCCACAAACCTTCTTCCTCTTTTAGGGCTTGAAAAACCTCGAAAGTGTGTTTTGATACAATTTTATCTAATTGTAATCTGCCAAAAACAGAATTTCTCATGATTTGAGAATAGGCCTGATTTAATTTGAAATTTGGTCTGTTTTGCTTGTAATGATTTTCGATATCGTCTTCAAAACTATAAAGGGCTTCATTTAATAATTTAGTATTTACGCCAGCACATTCAAAAGCGATAGGTTTATCAGCGTATTTGTAATTTGAAAATGAGTTTTCTTTTTTGCAACTCAATAGAATGAAGCATAATAAACAAGATAAAAGTGTAATTTTTGAGTTCATTTTAATTTTCATTTTTTAATCGGTTTTGTTCTAATTGTTCTGATAATCGTTTTTCTATAATGGGTTCAATTAATGTTTTTCTTGGGTTGGTTTTTACAAAAGGATAAAGTTCTAGCTCATGCTTCATGCTGTCCTTAGCATTAGGGTGAACGTTAGTGCCCAATAATACGATTTCGCCTTTATCAAATTGTTCTTGTTCTTTCAGCGCAGATTCTTTTATTTTTCTTTGAATGGTTCCCGCTTTTAATTGACTTAGAAACCCGCCATTGTTTTCAATATCTTTAAAAAGTTCTAAAGCTTTTTCTGAAAGTTGGTCTGTAATAGTTTCAATGTAGTACGAACCATCAGATGGATTGTTTACCATGTTAAAATAGCTTTCGTGCTTCAGAATTAAAAGCTGGTTTCTTGCGATGCGCTCACTCAAAGCATTGCTTTTATGATAAATTGCATCATAGGGTAAATTGGCAATAAAATTAGCGCCTCCAAGTATCGCACTCATACATTCGGTAGTTGTGCGCAACATGTTTGTATTGTAATCGTACAAGGTTTTGTTTCGTTTTGAAGGTGTCACAACGATTTCGCAATTGGTATTCGCACCATATGCTTTAGCGAGTGTTTTCCAAAGTGCTCTCAATGCGCGTAATTTGGCAATTTCAAAGAAGTAATTGGAACTAACCGATACATTAAAAACGATGTTTAATGATTGTAAATCGATTTCTGAATTTTCTAAACCATTTAAATACTCATTAGCGTGGGCTAGGGTGTAGGCAAGCTCTTGAGTTATGGTTGCTCCGGCATTTTGATATAGTGAAGCATTTACATTAAAAGCATATGTTTTGTTTATCAAAGTGTCGAATGCCTTAAAATCTTCATTAAAGCTTTTAAACCAGTTGCCATCACTAGCGAGTTGCCCAATGCTATCTATTTGAATTTTTGCTTGAGGAACTAAATTATGTATGTTATTGATGAAATCTGCTGAAAGAAATTGAAGTTCAAGAAATAATGTTGTTTCCTTTTGATTGATACCTTTAACAAGTTCATTAATTGAAACGGTTTCATTAGGAATGATGAATTTTATACTTTCTGCACCTTTATCAATGATATCAAGTGCTTTTTTATTAGATTTTTCAACGTCTGCAACGAAAATGATTTTAAGAATGTTCCATAGAGTTGCTTTGGTGTCAGAAATGTTTGGGAGTTTATTAAAATCGTCGGCGTGATAAAAAGGCTTTACATCAATATTCTCATTAGTTTTCCAAACAAGTGTATCGTTGTAATCTGCACCTTTTAAATCGAACTGTATTTTTTGTTTCCATTGTTTTGAAGAAACAGGTTGAAACTCATCAAACAAATGTTTACTCATCATTTTTTGTTTTTAAGCTATCTTCATATTCGATAATGTAAATTTCCTCATTATCTCTTTTCATGTAATATTCTTCTCTAGCAAACTTCTCTAAACCTTCGTCTGTACTCAGTTTTTTTAAATCTTTTTTATCTTTTTCTATTTCTTTGATGTAGTATTCTTTCTCGTTCTCTAAATCCTCAATTTCTGTATTTAATTCATGATGAATAAGCCATGAATTGGCATCAAAAAACAACATCCAAACAGCAAACACCACTAAAATAAGTATAAAAATATTTTTAAAGGGTTTTAAGTATTTGTTTTTATTGCTCGCCATTATAGTTTATCGTTTATAATGGTTTTTACAATATCGATGGCTACCGTGTTGTAATGATTGTTTGGAATAATAATATCTGCAAACTCTTTCATAGGTTCTATAAACTGATTGTGCATCGGTTTTAATGTGGTTTTGTATCGTGCAAGTACTTCATCTAAATCTCTTCCACGTTCTTGTATGTCTCGTTTTAAACGGCGTATTAAGCGTTCATCGCTATCGGCATGCACAAAAATTTTAATATCGAACATCTCTCTTAACTCTGGGTTGGTCAAAATTAAAATACCTTCAACTATAATAACTTTTCTAGGATGCGTTAAAATGGTATCACCCGTTCTATTATGCTTAACGAACGAATAAACAGGTTGGTGTATAGGATTGCCTTTTTTTAATTCTTTTAAATGCTCCTCAAGTAAATCGAAATCAATAGACCTTGGATGATCAAAATTGATTTTCACGCGTTCATCATAAGATAAATGAGTGGTGTCTAGGTAATATGAATCTTGAGAAATAACTCCAACTTCGCCCTCTGGTAGTTCGTTTAAAATTTGATTTACAACTGTTGTTTTGCCACAGCCTGTACCGCCAGCAATTCCTATAATGAGCATGAAAATAGTTTTATGGACTTTACAAAGTTAGTTAATACTTGTTCCTATTTAAAACAGAACTTGGATTATTTTTCAATTTTTGAAACTTCTTCTTCTGTGACTAAATTATCATTTTTGTTCCCCCAACTATTTGTTATATAATTCATAACATCTGCAACTTCATTATCACTTAATCCCATGGGCGCCATATAGCCATTATAAGTTTTTCCGTTAACTGTAATTTCACCTTTTTGACCATATTTGATGCCCTTTATACTGGCTTCTCTATTATTCATTAAGTAATCAGATTTTGCTATCGGCGGATACACATTTTCAACGCCTTCACCACTTGGTAAATGGCAGGTAACACAAAAATCTTCATAAATAAATGCACCACGCTCCATACTTGAATCTAATTCGCTTGATTGGGCGCTACAGGTGAAAATGATAGAACAAAACGAGAAGAAACTTAAGTAAAGTAATTTCATAATATGTAATTAGTTTTGAGGAACAATTTTATAGATGCCTTTGCCTTCTACGGCCACATAAATGAAACCATCAGGTCCTTGAATAACATTTCTAACTCTACCGATATCTTCTAACAGTTTCTCACGTTTTACAACTTTATTATTTTCTATAACTAATCGCTCTAAATATTCAAATTTTAGAGCTCCAACGAGCACATTCCCTTTCCATTCTGGATATTTGTTTGAAGACACAAATGCCATTCCGCTAGGAGCAATGGATGGTACCCAATAAAAAAGCGGTTGCTCCATGCCTTCTTTTTCGGTGATGTCTGTAAATGTTGTGCCGCTATAGTTTATTCCATAAGAAATAACAGGCCAACCGTAGTTGCTACCTTTTTCAATAATATTTATTTCATCGCCTCCTTTTGGTCCATGTTCATTAGTCCAAATGGCACCTGTAAATGGGTTTTTAACCATACCTTGAGGGTTTCGGTGCCCGTAACTATAAATAGCAGTTTTGGTATTTTCGGTATTTATGAACGGATTGTCATCTGGTACACTGCCATCATCATTTAATCTGTAAATTTTACCGCAATCTCTTGTAATGTCTTGTGGGTTTACATCTCGATCGCCTCGATCTCCAATTGAGAAATACAAATAGCCTTCATCATCAAATTCTATTCTCGACCCGAAGTGTTGACCTCTTTTAGAATTCGGACTCGCCTTGTAAAGCATTTCAGAATCAACTAGAGTATTGCCGTTAAGTTTCGCACGCAATATCGCCGTGTTTCCACCATCGCCCTCACCTTCTGCGGAAGCAAAAGAAAAATATATCCATCCGTTTTCAATGTAATCTGGGTGTAGTTTTACATCCATAAAGCCACCTTGACCACGAACATAAACATTGGGTGTACCCTCGATTATTTGCTTTTCACCTTCATGAAAATGAATTAATTCTCCTGATTTTTCGGTTATCAGCATACTTCCATCTGGTAAAAAAGCCATTCCCCACGGAATATTTAAATCTGATACTACAATTTCTGAAGTATAGTTTGACTCTGAAGGTGTTGAGGCTTCAACTTCAGATTCTTTCTGTTGCGCACAAGCGGTAAATACGATAAAAATTAATGCGAAAATTGAATAAAACTGTTTCATTTTTGTTTTTTGTTATAATTTACATTAAAAAATGTAGTTTATATTAATTCCAGTATAATAATTTATAGGATTCCCTGGATAATAATATCTGGGAGCACTTCCTCCAAAGCCAGTGGCATTTATTAAAATTTGAGAAGCATAGTGTACATCAAATATATTGTTTAAGCCAAAGAATGCGTTTAATTTTAGCTTTTTATTAAGAAATAATTTATAACCAATTTTACAATGAGTTAAATTGTAACTTTCTGAAAACAAGCTATTACTGTCGTTTATTGGCATGCTACCTACATGTTGGTAATTTATATTTCCATAAAAACCTATGCTACTTATAAAATTAAATCCAAGGTTGATAACTTCAGAAGGGACACCTGTTAGTTTATTGCCCGAAAAATTATTAGAATCGTCAACAAAGTTTTTAAATTTGAATTGATTTAAGGTGTAATTGAAAAACGAACTTAATGTCACGTTATTATTTGATAGCCAATTATAATTAATAGCTGCTTCTAAGCCATTATGTTGAGTACTACCTGCATTTATTCCTATAAATTGGTCTTGTGTTGTTCTTCTTGAAACAATGAGATTTTTAATGTTTAAATGATAAATTGATGTGTTAAATTGTAAGCGATTACTAAATAAAGTGCCACGTGTACCTAACTCGTAATTCCATCCAGTTTCTGGTTTTAAATTGGTGTTTATTTGTCCGTCAGGAAGAAGAGTTTCTTGAAGTGAAAGTGGTGAGAACCCATGACTTATATTAGAAAATAAACTTAAGTTATTCGAAATTAAATGAGAAACCCCAAATTTGGGAGACATAATACTTTTGTATTTATACTGCCCCGATTGATCTGGATTGGTATCTGAAACCGGGTAATCATCTTTTAACTTATAGGCGGTTTCATTTAAATTTAATCCGATGGAAAATGTGGTTTTTTCTGAAAGTGCAATATCAGATTCCGCAAAAATATTATAATAATTTCTTCGCTCATGAAAATCTGATAAACGGTTACCTTCAACACTTCCTGTGCCTTCAGGATAATCTTCATATAAATTTTCAAAGGTTCCGTATGTATAGGTGTCTTTAAAAAACTCTCCGCCAAAAGTCCATTTTAACTTTTTGCCATATAGCTTTAGTGTGCCCAATAATCTGCTTCTTATGCCAAATGCAGATGTGTTTTCTTTTAAAATGTTAAAAGGTCTTGGTTCGTACGTGTTTGTAAATGATGTGAAAATACTGGTATTTTGCTTTAAGTTGTCATTGTAATTATGATTCCAAGAAAGTCCAATAATACCACGTTTTGAATCTTCATATCCTTTGGATTGTTGCCAAGTTAAAGCAGCAGATTCTGGACTGTTTAAATAAGTCTCTTCGTTAATTGAGCTTGGTATAAATGCCTTTAAATCCACATAACTCATCAATATAGAAACCTCGTTTTTAGCATTTAAAAAATGATTGGAATTTATGGTGAAAGTCTGTCTGTTGTATTCATTATTTTCACGATATCCATCGCTATGAGTATTACTGTAAACAGCGTTTATACTATGTTTTTTTGAGCCATATGCCAAATTTAATATCCCTTTAACTAATCCAAACGAGCCAATCGAAAATTCTGTATTACTAGATGTTTCATTTAAATGCCCGTTTTGCGGTATTAAACGAATAACTCCTCCCAAACCAGCTCCATAAATACTAGAAGCAGATCCTTTTGTGATTTCCATTTGAGAGATGGTTGCGAGTTCAAAATCTTCAAGTGTTGTTTCGCCACTGCCATTGGTTAACGGAATATCTTTAAAATAGGCTCTTATTTTGGAAGTTCCGAAAAGGTTTCTAGAACCAATACCTCTTATCGTAATGCGATTTGTATTGAGGCTGCCACTTTGCATAAACACCCCAGGAGCTCGATTTAATATTGGGGCAAAATCTGTATTGTTTGCAAGTTGAATATCATTTGATGTAATCATACTCACTGATGCTGTAGCTTTTTTTAAAACTCTAGGAATCTGGTTTGTACTTATTGTAATTTCATTAAGTTCAAATGGATTGATACTTAGTTGAATAATGTATTCGATGTTTTCGTTGAGCTCAATAATTTTTTCGCTATAACCAACTTTTTTAAATGCATAAAAACCCGGTTTTTCTAATAGGAAAAGACCATTGCTATTTGTAAAGTAAGTGTCCTTGAGCTCTAAATTAGTAATTTCTACATTGGCTAAAGGAATCCCGGAATTGTTAGCTAAAACCTTGCCTTTAATTTGCCCGAAACAAAAGAAACTCGAGCAAAAAAATAAGAATAAAAAAAGGTTTTTGGTCACAATAAATGCTTTAGGTTATCTGAAATTTTCAATTGCTAAATTATCACTTTTGGGCAAGAAATATTTTTTAGAGAATTTTAATTATGAAATGAATAAAAAAACTATATTTGCATCCCGTTACAAGATAACCAAAAATCGGGGTGTAGCGTAGCCCGGTTATCGCGCCGCGTTTGGGACGCGGAGGTCGCAGGTTCGAATCCTGCCACCCCGACCAAAAAATCCAATTACGAAAGTGATTGGATTTTTTTATGCCTTTATCCATGTTCGATTAAGACTTTAAAGGTATCTACAGAATTTATGTCTTCAAAGTCTTTCCACACAATTATTTTTGAAATATTATAAATTTAATGAAGCGTTAGTTTCCATTTATTTGTTAACTTCAAAATGTAAATTTTAGATTAAAAAAATAACATAATGAAGTGTATAAAAGTAAACAAATTATCAATTTTACTAATTATTGCAGCGGTTTTAATGTTTGGCTGCAAGAATGTTAAGAAAGAAGCCAATATATCGGAAATTACAGAGAAAATCTATCCGAGCGATGTTCTTCCTGTTATTAAAGATTGTAGTTTACTATGTGGTGATGGTACAAGTTTTAAAAACTTAGATAAGGTTGAGCATGACGATTTTTTTTATGTTGAAAACGATGGAAAAACAAACTGGGTTGTATACAAAACACCAAATTCTGGAATAACCTCAAGAACTTCGAGTAATACAAGAACGGAATTGGGACAAAAAGCACATTGGATTCCAGAAACTGGCGGAAGATTAACAGGAACGTTGAAAGTGCAGCATGTGTCAACTTCAGGCGATGCCAGAGTTTCAGTTTCATATTCGGTTGTTGTAGGGCAGATTCATAGTGATGAGGGGCATGAAAACGAACCGCTCAAAATCTTCTACAAAAAATTCCCAGGGCACGAAAAAGGATCTGTGTTTTGGAATTATGAAATTAATACCAAAGGTGATAATTCTAAAAGGTGGGATTATTCTACCGCCGTTTGGGGATACAATATGTCGGTTGTAGGTACGAGTCCATCAACCAATCCAGAAGAGCCTGGTAATGGTATAGCCTTGGGTGAAGAATTTAGTTATGAGGTGAACGTGCATGAAGGTATTATGTATCTTACTTTTAAAAGTGAAGGGCATGAAACAAAGACATTTGTGAAGAACTTGTTGCAATCAGATTTTACTAAAAAATCAGATCTCCCAGAGCAGATCAAAACAGTATATGCCACAATTGGACGTGATGGAGTAGAACAAGAAAACGCATATGCAGGCGAATTACAATACTTTAAACAAGGCGCTTACAATCAAACAAATGGAAAAGACCCAAACGAAAATATAGTTTGGTATACTGGGGCGGAGGTATTTGATGGCGATATTGCTAAACAGTACGCTCATGGCAGTTATGCTGAAGTTTGGTTTAGAGAATCTACCATGGGAGAAAGCATTGCCCCTAGCAAAGATTAATATGGTGGTATTTCTAAAAAAAAGTCAATTATTTAAAAATAATATAAGAAATTGAATAGCGTCATCTATATTATGGGAGTTTCAGGTTCTGGTAAAAGTACCATCGGTAAATTATTATCTGAAAACCTTAAAATTCCATTTTTTGATGGAGATGATTTTCATCCTCAATCAAATATTGATAAGATGAAAAGTGGCTTGCCGTTAAATGATGAAGATCGTCATGGTTGGTTGCTAAAACTTAATGAGGTAGCAAAAGTGCAGTTACAAAAAAGCAGCTGTGTTATAGTTTGTTCGGCTTTAAAGCAAGCATATCGTGAAATTTTGAAAAAAGATATTGAATATCATGTGAAATGGGTGCATCTAACGGGTGGTTTCAATTTGATATTTAAAAGACTTAACGAAAGAGAGCATCATTTTATGTCATCGGATTTATTGCAATCTCAGTTTGATACCTTAGAACCGCCAAAGGATGCAATTCAAGTTGATGTAAGTTTAAATCCTTCAGAAATAGTAAAAAATATCGTTGAACAAATGGAAGAGAAATCTGAATTTGGTCTTTTTGGACTAGGTGTTATGGGGAAAAGCTTAAGCAGAAACTTAGCGCAAAAAGGTTTTAAAATTTCAATATTTAACCGAGAAGTTAAAGGGAAAGAGGAACATGTTGCCATAGATTTTAAAAATAAGTATAAAGAACTTGAAAACGCACATGCGTTCTCTAACATTGAGAAGTTTGTAAACTCATTACAAACCCCAAGAAAAATTATGCTCATGGTTAATGCTGGTAAGATTACAGATATGGTCATTGAAGATTTACTGCCTTATTTGTCTGCTGGAGATGTGTTAATTGATGGTGGAAACTCTAACTATATAAAAACAAAGGAACGTTACGATTATCTAAAATCGAAGGGTATTCAATTCTTAGGAGTTGGCGTTTCTGGCGGCGAAGAAGGAGCTTTAAAAGGTCCGTCCATAATGCCCGGAGGAGACAAAAACACATATAACTTAGTAAAGCCTTATTTAGAAAGTATTGCTGCTAAAGATGTTAATAACTTGCCATGTTGCACTTATATAGGAGAAGAGGGAAGTGGGCATTTTGTAAAAATGGTTCATAATGGGATTGAATATGTAGAAATGCAATTATTGGCTGAAGTCTTTACGATACTAAAATCTATGGGAAATAATCCAGATGAAATAGCTGATATTTTAGAATCATGGAAACCAAAAGCCCAAAGTTATTTACTAAGTATTACTGTTGATATACTTAGAAAGAAAGATAGAAACGAATGGTTAATACATAAAATAGTTGATAAGGCAGGGAATAAAGGTACTGGCAATTGGACAACAATAGCTACTGCTCAATTGGGAGTTCCAGGAACTTTAATAGCATCAGCATTATTTGCAAGGTATACTTCGTTTTATAAAGATGAAAGAATTCAAGCTAGCAAACGTTTCGAGACAAAATCATTACCCGTTAACCTTGAAATTAAGGATGTTTTAAATGCATATCAATTTGCAAGAATTATAAATCATTTTCAAGGCATTAGATTAGTTTCAGAGGCTGGAAAAGCATACAATTGGCAACTAAATCTAAGTGAAATAGCGCGAATTTGGACTAATGGCTGCATTATAAAATCTGATTTAATGGCGGAATTAATACCTGTCTTAAAAGAGGATGATAATATTTTGAAACATCAGGTTATTATTAATCAGGTCAAATTATTGAAACCGTCAATAAACAAAGTAGTGGCTAAATGTATGTTGAGTGAATTGGCAATACCTTGTTTAAGCGATGCGGTTAATTTTTTAAATAATTATGCAAATTCAAGGTCGTCGGCAAATATTATTCAGGCACAACGCGATTATTTTGGAGCTCACACCTATCAACGTACAGATGATGCTACTGGAAAATATTATCATACCAATTGGTAGGATAATAAAAAACTTTAATTTTTATAACCATTTTAAATACAGTTAAATAGCCTTATTTAACTTCCAATAAATTAATTAAATTTTAATTGATGCGCGATGCTTTATAATTTATTGGAATAATTAAAACCCATCCAATTATATCTAATCGTTAATAAGAACAAATCTAATTGTAAAACAGCAAAGGCCGTTACTCTAACCTAATATAATATTCGCCTAAAATAGGATGACCTGCACTATCTAATTCAGTTTGACTGAATTCATTTTCACTAATATTCACATCAAAAACAAACTCTGTTCTATCTTTTATTACCTCATTCATCGATTTGGAACCATAATCTAATATTTCAGTTAAAACGCCATTTTTAACTTTATAGTCACCATAGGCAAACCAATCAATTGAATCTGATATTCTAGATCTACTCCACATCACTTTGGTAGCAGAATACATTTTTATTTGTTTATTAGTTTCTGAAGACGGGATGGTATCTATACTGCCATCTTCTCCAAAGTTTAAATAACTTACTAACTTCCAAGCGCCTTCTAAAGTTTCAATGTCTTTTTCCGAATTAATTGAGCTTTTTTCCGCCATTTCTGCTTTTGAATTATCTTTACAAGAAAAAAGAATCAATGGTAAAACGGCTAATATTAATAAATACTTTTTCATAATTTAAAGGGTTTAGTTGATATACAGCAATTTACGAAAAAAAACAACATGATTTCTTTTATTAATAGATTTAGAAAATACTATCATAGTTAAGTGTTAATAACTTAAGTGTAAGGATTCAATCAAAAATTCTACTTTTGTTACATTAAAATTTATGAAAAATTATGGCTGAAAATATAGAAAAAGTTAAGTGCTTGATTATAGGTTCTGGACCCGCAGGTTATACCGCAGCAATTTATGCTGCTAGAGCTAATATGAAACCTGTTTTGTATCAAGGGTCACAACCAGGTGGGCAATTAACAACCACCAATGAGGTTGAGAATTTTCCTGGATACCCAGATGGGGTTACAGGACCAGAAATGATGATGCAATTACAGGCACAAGCGCAACGATTTGAAACTGATGTTAGAGATGGTTGGATTACCAAAGTAGATTTTTCAGGGCCTTTACATAAAGTATGGGTGAATGATACTAAAGAAATTCATGCTGACACCATTATTATTTCAACGGGTGCATCGGCAAAATATTTAGGCTTAGATTCCGAACAGAAATATTTAAAACTTGGTGGTGGGGTATCTGCATGTGCAGTCTGTGATGGGTTTTTCTACCGAAACCAAGAAGTGGTGATTGTTGGTGCAGGAGATTCGGCTTGCGAAGAAGCGCATTACCTTTCTAAACTTTGTAAAAAGGTAACGATGTTGGTTCGTAGAGATGAGTTTAGAGCTTCGAAAATAATGGCTGCTCGTGTAAAAAACACTGAAAATATTGAAATTTTATACAACACTGAAACCGATGAGGTTTTAGGTGATGGACAAGTGGTTACAGGTGTTCGTGTTTTTAATAATAAAACTGGCGAAAAGCATGAGATTCCAGCAACTGGATTCTTTGTAGCGATTGGACACAAACCAAACACAGATATATTTAAAGATTATTTAGATTTAGACGAAACTGGTTATATTATCAATGTGCCAGGAACTTCAAAAACCAATGTTGAAGGCGTATTTGTTTCTGGCGATGCGGCAGATCATGTCTACAGACAAGCGGTAACTGCAGCGGGAACAGGTTGTATGGCAGCATTAGATGCAGAACGCTATTTGGCTGCAAAAGACTCTACTTTTGAAGTGTCTACCTCTACTTATAATTGATTGAAACAAATAAATATTTAAAAAACCAAAGCGAATAGCTTTGGTTTTTTAAGTTAGTTTATATTTGAAAACGTGTCTAATTAAGATTATAAAAAAGCGGGATGTGGCGCAGTCCGGTTAGCGTACACGGCTGGGGGCCGTGTGGTCGCAGGTTCAAATCCTGTCATCCCGACAAAATATTTGTCAATCAATAGTTCTTCACTTTTATTTTGTTGATTTTCAAGTTGTAAACAATCCGTGTATTTGGCATTGCAATACTTAGCACATGATAGTACAGGATAGTTTTTGTGAAAAATTGAGTTTTCTTGAGATATGAAAAGTAGATTTGTTTAAGTACTGTTGTTGTAATTTTAATTGATTCAATTCAGTTCTTTATTTGACAATTAATTCTTTCTAAAATCTTTCAACAAGCATGGTTCAAGAAATAATTAAATTAAAAAATATTGGTAGCAACGATATACCTAAATATAAAAAAGTATTTAATGCGTTTAAAGAATCGATAGAGACTAATGTTTTTAAACCTGGTGATAGTATTCCTTCTATAAATGAATTTAGTAAAGACTATAAAATATCTCGAGATACCGTATTCAAAGCTTATAAGCTTCTTAAAGATGAGGGGTTTATTAAATCTACTCCCAACAAGGGTTACTACATCACAGATAATAAAATTAAGGTACTTTTATTAATAAGCACGTTTAAGGCTTATAAAGAAGTATTGTATCATTCATTTATGCAAAACTTACCGAGCAATGTAATAGTAGATTTGCAGTTTCATCATTTTAGTGTAAAGAATTTTAAGTCGATGCTAGATGCCCAGAATGGTAAATATTATAAATACATTGTGATGGGTTTTGATCATCCTGAAGTTAAGAAAGCCATTAATAAAATTGATGAAAATCAGTTATTATTAATAGATTGGGATTTGCATTCTAAAAAAACAAGTAATTTTATTTTACAAGATTTTGGACAAGGATTTTACAACTGTTTAGAAGAGGCATTACCTTTATTTAAAAAATATGAGTCGGTTAAATTTATCTATCCAGAATTCACATATCATCCATGGGAAAGTGTCGTTTTTTTTAAAAAATTCTGCAAAACACATAACCTTGAATTTGATGTCATTAAAAATTCGAAGTTGTTCACAGTTAATGAAAATACTGCCTATATAAGTGTAAACGATAGAATGCTCTATAAATTATTAGACCAATGTTTGGATGCTAATTTTGTGTTAGGAAAAGACGTAGGAGTACTTTCGTATAACGAAACACCTATAAAAAGATTTACATATAAGGGTATTTCTGTGGTCTCAGTAGATTTTCAAAAATTTGGCGCAAAAGCTGCGGAGTTTATTACAAGTGATGCACCAATGCAAACTTATTTGCCCACAAAACTCATATTAAGGGAGTCATTATAATTTGGGCGTGATAAAAAAAACATATCAGTAATATCGTAGCTAATATTAATCTATATGTATTCTAGTTTACATTTTCAAAAACGAATTTGTTTCTTTCATTATAATCTACATTTTCTTTAGTCAAAATATCGATAGGAAGATATATTTTGTTATTTAATAAACTTTTTTTGTTTTTTAAATAGTCAGTTAATAAACGAACCGATTCATAACCTTGTTCAAATGGTTTTTGAGAAATCAAGAACGACACAGAATCGTTTTTTAAACATTCAATATTTTGAGGCGTATTATCAAATCCAATCAATTTAAGATTTTTTAGATAATTTGTGCTTATACAATCAACCACAATATAAATTCTACTCGATGGTACAAAGATACCTTCAATTTCGGGGTGTTGTTTTAAGTATAGGTTTATTTTTTCTCTGGTCTCCAAAGAGTTATTTAAATTCTCTATTTTTAGTGTTTGGGTTTTAGAATGTATCTCATTTTTCAAGAAAAAATCATTAAAACCTTTTATTCTATTAGATACTGCATTGTTTTTAGTGATATTATGCCTTGCCTGAATAATTAAAAAAGTAGAATGTTTAGGTATGCTTAAATGCATGAGCTTGCCTGCAATATACCCAGCCATATAAGAGTCTTGACCAACAAATGCTATGTTATTAAAGCCATCAATATCAATATTTAAAAATAAATAGGGAATGTTAAGAGATTCTAATTTACTAACAATTAGTTTTGTCTCTTTTGAAAAATTGGGAACCATGATAACAGCAGTTGGCTTTGTTTTTAACAATTCATGGAATGTGTTTAAATACGAATTGGGATCATATTGATTAAAAGTAAAATTTTTGACCTTTACTCCAAAGCTTTTAACGTCATCTGCACCTTTTAAAATGCCTAAATATGGAGATTTCCAAAATAAATCGGAATCATTATGTTCAGGTATTAATGCGGCAATGAAATGTTTATTCTTCATAGCAAGAGCACTGGCGACTGGATTCACACTAAAATTGTGATACTCAAGAATTTTTTCAATTCTAGCCTGTGTTTTTTTTGAAACCCCCCCGCGGTTGTGTATAACTCTGTCTACCGTTCCTTCAGAGACTTTAGCTTCTTTTGCGATATCCTTTATTGTAATCATATAATTCTATTCATCTATTTATGTTCTTTTGGAATTGAAAACATAATTTGTAATAAAGCTATTTTTAGGCAATTTAATAAAAATATATTCATTTTGTGTGCGCACACAATTATTTTTTTATATATTTGTGTGTGCGTACACGAAAAGTTATGCCTAATAATTAGTATTGATAAAAATAAGATAATTAAAAATGAATAAAACAATCGTTTTAACAGGGGCAGGAGGCGTGCTTTGTGGAACATTAGCCAAAGCATTGGCTAAAGAAGGGAACAATATAGCGGTATTAGATTTAAGAAAAGAAGCAGCAGATGCTATTGCGGACGAAATAAATGCAGCAGGAGGAAAAGCAATTGGAGTTGCTGCTAATGTACTCGAAAAGGAATCTTTACAACAGGCTAAAAAAGAAGTGAATAGTGCTTTTGGATTATGCGATATTTTAATAAATGGAGCCGGAGGAAATCATCCATTAGGTACAACAAGTAATCCATTTTTAGAGGCAGAAGATTTAGTTAATAAAACGGAAGGTTTTAAAACGTTTTTTGATTTGGATCCATCAGGGATACAATTCGTATTTAATTTAAATTTCATTGGAACCCTTTTGCCTACACAAATTTTTGCTGAAGATATGGTAGGTAGGGAAGGATGCAGCATTCTAAATATATCCTCTATGAATGCTTTTACGCCATTAACAAAAATACCTGCATATAGTGGTGCAAAAGCAGCAGTTTCAAATTTCACACAGTGGCTTGCAGTTCATTTTTCAAAAGTAGGCATTCGTGTAAATGCGTTAGCTCCAGGTTTTTTCTTAACCGATCAGAATAGAGCATTATTAACAAATAGCGATGGGAGTTTGACGCCAAGAGGTAATCAAATTATAGAGCAAACACCAATGGGAAAATTTGGTGAGCCCGAGCATTTAGTGGGTACAACCTTGTGGTTATGTGGTGAAGGTGCTTCATTTATTACAGGCGTCGTGATACCTATTGATGGAGGTTTTAGTGCATACAGTGGTGTTTAATTAAATAGAGTCAAAAACGTGGGAAGTAATTCTGTAGTTTGGGGAATAATTGGTTGCGGAGATGTAGCTGAGGTTAAAAGTGGCCCTGCATTTCAGAAATGCGAGCAATCAGAATTATTTGCAGTAATGCGCAGAAACGGAGATTTAGCAAAAGACTTTGCGAATAGGCATAATGTGCCACATTGGTTTGATGATGCAGATAAATTATTAGAACAACCAGATGTTAATGCTGTATATATTGCCACACCACCATCCACACATTTAAATTATGCATTAAAAGCGTTAAAAGCAGGTAAAGATGTGTATTTAGAAAAACCAATGGTTTTATCTAAAGAAGAAGCGTTACAACTAAAAACAGCTGTAAATAATAGTAATCAAAAACTAGTAGTAGCACATTACCGTAGGTTTTTACCAATGTATATTAAGGTTAAAGAATTACTCGATGCTAACACCATTGGCGAGGTTAAATTTGTAGATTTAAGATTTCTACAACCTTTCGATTTTAATTCAAAAGCAACTTGGAGGTTAGATGAGGAAGTCTCAGGAGGTGGTTATTTTCATGATATAGCACCTCACCAATTAGATTTAATGTATCATTTTTTTGGAAACTACACGCAAGCCAAAGGTATTGCGGTAAATCAATCGGGTGTTAATAAGGTTGATGATACAGTAAATGGATTAATAAATTTTAAAACTGGTGTGCAGTTTAGAGGTATGTGGTCGTTCGCAATCCCAAAATATTTAGAAGAAGATTGTTGCACAATTTATGGTGAAGAAGGTACCATAGAGTTGTCGTTTTATAAAGAGCAACTCAAGCTTAAATCAAAGAATACAAATAGAGAATTTAATTTTAAAAACCCTGTAAATATTCAACAACCAATGATCCAAGAAACGGTTAATTATTTCTTAGGAAAACGAAGTAATCCATGTCCTGTTGAAGATGGTGTATTGGTAATAGATATAATGGAAGCATTTACAAAAGATAATTTATAAAATGGAACAAACATGGAGATGGTACGGGCCAAATGATCCTGTAACTTTATCAGATATTAAACAAGCTGGAGCAACAGGAGTTGTTTCTGCTTTGCACCATATTCCTAACGGAGAAGTGTGGACTATAGATGAAATTCAAAAGCGAAAATCAATAATTGAAAAAGATGGATTAACCTGGAGTGTAGTAGAGAGTATTCCTGTTCATGAGAATATTAAAACGCGTTCAGGACAATTTGAAACCTATATCGAAAGGTATAAGCAAAGTATAGAAAATTTAGCAAAATGCGGTGTTAACATAGTTTGCTACAATTTTATGCCTGTTTTAGATTGGACTAGAACCGACTTGGGTTTTGAGGTTGAAGATGGCTCTAAAGCATTGCGTTTTGATGTCATTGCCTTTGCTGCTTTCGAATTATTTTTATTAAAAAGACCAGGGGTGGAAAGCAGTTATACCGAAGCACAACAAAAAGCCGCAAAAATTTATTTAGAACAACTTTCTGAGGAAGCTAAAATACAATTAGTGAACAATATAATTGCTGGTTTACCAGGAGCAGAAGAAGGCTACACTTTAGAGCAATTTCAGACTATTTTAGATACTTATAAAGATATTGACGCTCAAACACTAAGAGATAATTTAGTGGCATTTTTAAAAGAAATTATACCCATAGCTTCTAAAAACAATGTATTGATGTGTATTCATCCAGATGATCCACCGTATCCAATTCTCGGGTTGCCAAGGGTTGTTAGTACAGAAGCCGATTACGCCTATTTATTTGACAATGTTCCAGACAGAGCTAATGGTATTACTTTTTGTACAGGTTCGTTAGGAGTTAGAGCTGATAATGATTTAGTCAACATATTTAATCGTTTTGCAGATCGCGTACATTTCTTGCATTTAAGAAGTACAAAAAGAGATGCCGATGGTAATTTTTACGAGGCAAACCACTTAGAAGGCGATGTAGATATGTATAGTGTTGTAAAAGCAGTGTTAGTTGAAGAAAAAAGACGTAAAGCAGAAGCTTATTCAGATTTTGCAATTCCAGTAAGACCAGATCATGGACACCAAATGCTAGACGATTTGCATAAAAAAACAAACCCTGGATATTCGGGTATTGGAAGACTGCGTGGTTTAGCAGAATTAAGAGGCTTAGAATTTGGATTAAAACAAACGATATAATAATAAAAGCATAAAAACAATGAAAACGTATTACGAAACAAGATATGCATCAAGTCCACAAGGCGTAAAAAGCTATGATACTGAGCAATTAAGAGAGGAGTTTTTAATTGATAATTTAATGCAGGAAGACAAAATTGTATTAGTGTATTCGCATTATGATAGATTTATCTCTGGCAGTGCAGTACCAACTAAAACTGCATTAAAATTAGAAGCTATAGACCCTTTAAAAGCTGAGTATTTTTTAGAAAGAAGGGAATTAGGAATTATTAATATAGGAGCCGCTGGTGCCGTTAATGTTGATGGTGTTGAATATGTTTTAGAACATAGAGAGGCTTTATATGTAGGACAAGGAAATAAAGATGTCACTTTTTCTAGCAAGTCTGCCTCAAATCCTGCATTATTTTATATTAATTCTACACCTGCAAACAAAGCATATCCGAATAAAAAAATTGGAATAAACGATGTTGAGGTTATTGAATTAGGCGCTGCTGAAACGGCAAATGCCCGTACTTTAAGAAAGTATATCGTAAACAGTGTTGTTGATGTTTGCCAATTACAAATGGGAATGACAACTTTAAAATCAGGAAGCTCTTGGAATACCATGCCAGCTCATGTCCATGACAGACGCATGGAAGTTTATTTCTATTTTGAAGTTCCAGAGGATCAAGCTGTATGTCATTTTATGGGACAGCCACAGGAAACACGTCATATATGGATGGGAAATAATCAAGCTGTAATTTCACCACCTTGGTCAATTCATTCGGGTTCAGGAACAAGTAGTTATTCGTTTATATGGGGAATGGCAGGTGAAAATTTAGATTATGGCGATATGGATGTTGCTAAAATAACCGAATTAAGATAAGTTATGAGTATGTCATTATTTGATGTAAAAGGCAAGAATGCCTTAGTCACAGGAAGTACACACGGTTTAGGAATGGCAATGGCCAGAGGGTTAGGATTAGCTGGAGCTACAATTATTGTAAACGGCAATTCTTCACAAGAAAAAATTGATAAAGCTGTAGCCGAATTTAAAAGTCAAGGCATTAATGCCGTTGGCTACAAATTTAATGTTGCTGATGAAGAACAAGTTATTTCTGCTATCTCAAAAATAGAAGCTGAAATAGGACAAATAGATATCTTAATTAACAACGCAGGTATAATTAAAAGAACACCGCTTATTGAAATGGAAGTTGCCGATTTTAAACAGGTAATCGATATTGATTTAGTAAGTCCTTTCATAGTGTCAAAACATGTTGTAAAAGGTATGATTGCTAGAAAAGCGGGTAAAGTAATTAATATCTGTTCTATGATGAGTGAATTGGGTAGAAATAGCGTAGGTGCTTATGCTGCAGCCAAAGGCGGATTAAAAATGCTAACCCAGAATATGGCCACAGAATGGGCAAAACACAATATTCAAATTAATGGTATTGGCCCAGGATATTTTGCCACATCTCAAACGGCACCAATTCGTGTTGACGGACACCCTTTTAATGATTTTATTATTAATAGAACACCAGCAGCAAAGTGGGGAGATCCAAACGATTTAGCTGGTGCAGCCATATTTTTGTCATCGAAAGCTAGCGATTTTGTAAATGGTCATATCCTTTATGTAGATGGTGGAATATTGGCTACAATAGGTAAACCTTCAAACGAAGATTAATATGAAAAGTCCATTATTTGCTATATTATTCTTGTTTTGTCTTATTGTAGGTTGTAGTCCAAAAACGGGTCAAATTATAACAATAAAAAACAATTTAGATATAGATCGTAATTTTGAAACTGTAGAAATTAATAAGGACGACATTAAACTAAAAGAAGGTGAAACTTTTGAAAGTTTAAGTATTAAGGATATAACAACAAATGCAGTTTTAGTATCTCAATTTGTAGATAATGACCAAGATGGAAAAGCTGATGTTTTATTATTTCAGCCGGAAGTAAATGCCAATTCAGAGAGGCAGTTTGAGCTCTTAGTGGCTGATGCATCTTCAAAACCAGAAGTTATTGAATATTGTTACTCTAGGTTTGTACCAGAACGTACAGATGATTACGCTTGGGAAAATAATAAAGTTGGTTTTAGAACTTTTGGTCCTACAGCACAAAAAATGATTGAAGATAATGTAAAAGGAGGTACACTTTCTAGTGGTATTGATGCTTGGTTAAAAAGAGTGGAATACCCAATAATTAATAGCTGGTACAAAAAAGCAGAAAATGAAAAAGGTGCTTACCATAAAGACAGTGGAGAAGGACTTGATAATTTTCACGTTGGTGTGAGTCGCGGTGTAGGCGGAATTGCCGTAAAAATTGATACGACGTATTACATTTCTAAAAACTTCACAAACTGGAAAACAATTACAACTGGCCCAATAAGAACCAGCTTTGTATTAGAGTATGCTGATTGGGATGCCAACGGACAAACCATTACCGAAACGAAACACATCTCATTAGATTATGGAAGTAACTTAACAAGATTCGAAATTGAAATTACTGGTACTGATGCGATTTATACGGGTTTAACACTGCACGAGAAAGATGGAATGCCTACACAGAATGAAGCCTCTGGTTGGATTTCGTATTGGCAACCTCATGATGATTCCGAGCTTGGAACAGCCATTGTAGTTCCAAATAAAAACATGCTTTCAAGTGAATTATTTGATACTCCAGTGAAAGATTGGAGCAATTTATATGCACAAGTAAAAGTAAATAACGGAGGAGCTTTGTATTATGCAGGCTTTGGTTGGAAGAAAGCAGATGAATTTACTACCAAAGAAGCATGGGAAAATTATTTAGAAACTTTTGCACTAAAAATCAATAACCCATTAGTTGTTACAATCAACTAGATTTATTATGAAAACATCAAACTTCATAACTGATAATTTTATTTTACAATCCGAAATTGCTAAAACTTTGTATCATGACTATGCCAAAGATTTACCAATTTTAGATTACCATAATCATTTATCACCACAATTAATTGCAGAGGATAAACCTATCAGAAATATTACTGATGCTTGGTTAAATGGCGACCATTACAAGTGGAGGGCTATGCGTGCTAATGGTATTGACGAAATTTACATTACAGGTTCTGCAACTTCAAAGAAAGAAAAATTTTTAAAATGGGCAGAAACGGTTCCTTATACCTTAAGAAACCCATTGTTTCATTGGACGCACTTAGAGTTAAAGCGATATTTCAACATAGATGATATATTACAACCTAGTTCTGCAGAATCTATATATGAAAGTGCGAATTTAATTTTAGAAAATAAAACACCAGCACAATTACTAGAAGACTTGAAAGTAGAAGTAGTGTGCACTACCGACGACCCAGTGGACGATTTGTTATATCATCAACAGATTGCTAATGGCGATTTTTATACCAAAGTTTTACCAACGTTCAGAGCAGATGCGTTGTTTTTTATAAACAAAGAAACATTTTCAAATTATCTGATTAAACTTTCTAAGGCAAGTGCTATAAAAATAAATAGCTTCGATGCATTTTTGGATGCTATTGATAAACGTATAGCATTTTTTAATGAACAAAGTTGTAGATTATCTGATTTTGGCGTAGGAGAGGAATTAAGAATTGTAGATGCTTTAAAGGATGATGTTGATGAGATTTTTTCTAAGAAGTTATCTGGTGAAGTACTAGCTCAACATGAAGTAGATCAATTCAGATCTTTTCTTTTTGTTTATTTAGGAAAGAAATATCATGAATTTGATTGGGTACAACAATATCATTTAGGACCAATTCGTAATAACAATAGTAGGTTGTTAAACCAAATTGGACTTGATGCTGGGGTAGATTCTATTGGAGATTTTCCAATGGCTGAGTTTATGTCAAATCTTTTTAATAAACTAGAGTCTACGAATCAACTTGCTAAAACCATTACCTATAATTTAAACCCTTCTCAGAATGAAGTTTTTGCTACTATGATGGGGAATTTTCAAAATTCTGATTATCCAGGAAAAATGCAATGGGGTTCTGGTTGGTGGTTTTTAGACCAGAAAGATGGCATGGAAAAGCAATTAAATTGCTTATCTAATATGGGGCTGTTAGGTCGTTTTGTTGGTATGCTCACAGATAGCCGCAGTTTTTTGTCGTTTCCAAGACATGAATATTTCAGACGAATTCTATGCAATCTATTAGCGGAAGATGTAAAACAAGGTCTTATACCTAATGATATAGAATTCCTTGGTAAAATGGTTCAAGATATTTGTTACTACAATGCCAAAAATTATTTTGGATTTAAATTGAATTGAAAAAAATATAAGATGAAAAAAATACTTCTAGTGTGTATCCTTCTTACAGCCTTTATGTCCTGTAAAAAAGATGTAAAAACCCAAACACTTTATTTAGCACATACCTTACCTCAAACACATCCAGTTCATAAAGGGATTGTAGAATTCAAAAAAGCGCTTAACAAAAAGTCTGGTGGTACTATGGATGTTAAGATTTTTCCAGACGGACAGTTAGGTTCAGAACGAGAAGTACTCGAGCTTTTGCAAATTGGTAGCGTTGCTATTACTAAAGTTAGTGCAGCAACATTGTCAAACTTTGTACCCGAATATCATGTGTTAGGGATACCATACTTATTTAGAGATAAAGACCATCAATTTGAAGTTTTAGAAGGCGAAGTAGGGAAATCTATTTTAGAGAAAGGAAGTAAGTTTTGGTTAAGAGGATTAGGGTATTACGATGCAGGTAGCCGTAGTTTTTATACGTCAACAAAGCCTATTAGAACACCAGACGATCTTAAAGGTTTAAAGATTCGAGTAATGAATAACCAAATGGCCATTAATATGGTTAATGCTTTGGGAGGCTCTGCTACACCAATGGCATATGGCGAATTATATACAGCTATACAACAAGGCGTTGTAGATGGAGCTGAAAACAATCCGCCTTCATTTGTATCATCAAACCATTACGAAGTCAGTAAATATTATACTTTAGATCAGCATTCTTCTGTGCCTGATGTTTTGTTGATAGGAACAAAATATTGGGATAAACTATCCGAAGAAGAAAAGCAATGGGTTCAAGAAGCTGCCGACGAGTCATCGCAAGCTCAGAAAAGATTTTGGAATGAGTCTGTTGAGGAATCTATGGCTATTGCTAGAAAAGCAGGTGTAGAGATTATTATTCCAGAGAAATCACTTTTTCAAGAAAAATCTAAATCGGTTTTAGAGGCGTTTTTGAAAGAACACCCTGAAATGACTGATTTAATTAATAAGATAAAAAACCAATAATTATGAAGCTAGCAGATTTAATTTTCGATAAAGCGTGCAGAATCATGGAGATTTTTCTGATATCTATATTTGGGCTATTAGTTATAGATGTATTGGGCCAGGTGTTTTCAAGGTATATTTTAAACACCTCTTTTGCTTTTACAGAAGAGTTGGCAAGATTTTCTTTAATATGGCTTTCTATTTTAGGAGCAGCATATTTAAGTGCGAAGCGACAACACTTATCCATGGATTTTTTATATCAAAAATTTTCAGATAAAAATAAAAAAAGGGCCTTAGTTTTTATAGAGATATGTATTTTTCTATTTGCGCTAATAGTTATGGTTATAGGTGGTTTTAATTTGGTTTATACCACCCTGCATTTAGAGCAATTATCGGGTACTTTAAGAATACCTTTGGGTTACATCTATGCCATTCTACCAATAAGTGGACTTTTAATGATGTGGTTCTCCATTTACCATTTAGCAAAAATCAATACTAATAAAATAACTGAATAGAGATGAGTATAGAAGTAATAAGTATCATCGTTTTGTTTGCGAGCTTTTTTGTTTTATTAATGCTAAAAGTTCCTGTAGCTTATAGTATTGGTATTTCAACAACTATAAGTTTATTGCTAAATATTGATAAATTACCAGGATTAACAACCATTGCGCAACGTATGACAACGGGTATTGATAGTTTTGCTTTACTGGCTATTCCATTTTTTGTTTTAGCAGGCGAGATTATGAAACGAGGCGGAATTGCAAATCGGTTAATAAACTTTGCAAAATCTCTGGTTGCGAGTCTTCCAGGAGGTTTAGCTTATGTAAATGTTTTAGCTTCGATGTTATTTGGTGCCATTTCGGGTTCAGCTATTGCAGCTACCTCAGCCATTGGAAGTATTATGACCGATAGAATGGAAGAAGAAGGCTATCCCAGAGAATTTAGTGCATCAGTAAATATAACGTCATCAACTACAGGTCTGTTAATTCCCCCAAGTAACATCTTAATAGTTTATGCCTTGGCAAGTGGAGGTACAGCATCTGTGGCGGCATTATTTATAGCGGGTTATTTACCAGGCATATTACTCGGATTAGCTATTATGGGCTATATTGCTTTTGTTGCTATTACAAGTAAGTTTGCAAAAGGTAGTCGTACGCCTCTAGGTTTAATTTGGACCTATTTTAGAAAAGCATTTTTTAGTCTATTACTATTAGTTATTGTTGTTGGAGGTATCGTAGCAGGTATATTTACAGCTACGGAAGCGTCTGCCATTGCTGTTTTATATGCAGCTGTATTAGCCTTAATTTATGGTGATGTAAAAACTAAAGATTTTCCAGAAATTTTATTAACCAGTGCAAAAACTACCGCTGTAGTCATGTTTTTAATTTGTACATCTATGGCTATGTCGTGGTTGTTTTCTTTTGAAGGAATTCCAGAGTTAATAAGTGGGTTTTTACTAGAACAATTCAGTAATAAAATTGTCATATTTTTAGTTATTAATTTGGTGTTATTAATTATTGGAACGTTTATGGATATGACGCCTGCGGTATTAATTTTTACCCCTATATTTTTACCAGTAGTTGTCGCATTAGGTATGCACCCTGTACACTTTGGAATTGTATTGGTGCTTAATTTATGTATAGGTTTGTGTACACCACCAGTTGGAACCATTCTTTTTGTTGGAAGTGGTATTGCAAATGTCTCGGTTTCACAAGTAGTCAAGCCATTATTACCCTTTTTATTAATTATGGTAATTGTTTTACTTTTAATAACTTATATTCCTGAAATTTCAATGTTCCTACCAAGATTATTTGATTTGTAATGCAACAAATAATTTCGTGATATTTATTAAAACAGGTTATTAAATGAGTTTGATAGGAATACTTCAATTTTAAATATTTCTTCAATTGATTACACGCTAGTTCACAATTACATGAGAATAAATTATTTGATTTTAAATCTTTTTATGTATATTTGGTCAACCAATTTGGAAAACCAATTACGATTTTTCCTTTTTTAATGGGCTTAAAGTCAGTATTTATAAGGCTTTATGTCTATTTTTTAATTTTTTAATTTCACTTTAAACTAACTTAATAATAATTAAAAAACCAATTAATACATGAAACTTTAAAATGAAAACTATTAAACTAAATCTAAAAATTAACTCAAAATTAAACTAATGAAAAAAACAAAAAGCTTAAAAAACACATTCCTATTAATATTAGGATTTTGTTTTGTATTAAATGTTAATGCACAACAAAAAACTATTACTGGTACTGTAACTGCAGAGGCAGATGGTCAAGCATTACCAGGTGTTAATGTTATAGTGCAAGGAACAACTACGGGTGCATCTACAGATTTTGATGGAAACTATTCAATTAATGTAAGTGGAGATAACGCCGTTTTATCATTTAGTTATATAGGGTATAAATCCCAAAATGTAACTGTAGGTAATAAAAGCGTAGTAAATGTAGCTCTAGCTGAAGACTTGGCTTCACTTGATGAAGTTGTAGTAGTAGGTTATGGTGCTCGTAGAAAAAGTGATGTTACTGGCTCGGTTTCTTCTGTAAAATCAGATGAATTAACTGCCTTCCCTGTATTAGATGCTGAACAAGCGCTTCAAGGTCGTGCAGCTGGTGTAAACGTACAATCAAATAATGGTGGTGAGCCTGGTGCTCCAATTAGTATTTCTATTAGAGGTAATACTTCTATTAATGCAAGTAGTGCACCTCTAATTGTTGTGGATGGATTTGTAGGAGCTAGTATGCCTCAAGCAGGTGATATTGAATCTTTACAGGTTTTAAAAGATGCATCTGCAACTGCTATTTACGGTTCTAGAGGTTCAAATGGTGTTGTATTGGTTACTACTAAAAAAGGTAGAAGCGGTAAGTTAACGGTTGAATTAAATTCTACTTACGCTGTACAAAATACTTCGAATAGTTTAGATTTATTGAATGCTAGTGATTTTGCAGATTATCAAAATCAGATAAGAGCAAATCAAGGTAACACTAATGCCTATGTTCAAGGAGACTTTAATACAGATTGGCAAGACGAAATTTACAGATCTGGTAATACTTCAAATAACCAGCTTTCTTTTTCAGGTGGTTCAGAAAAAGTAAATTACTATGCTTCTGGTACGTATTTCCAGCAAGATGGTATTCTAGTTAATTCTGGTTATGAAAGAGCTACATTCTTATCGAATTTAGATGCTCAAGTAACTGATAAATTAAAATTAGGACTTAACTTAACAGGTTCTTTAAGTAAAAAGAATGGTGTTGCTACACAATCAACTGGTGCAAATGGAGTTGGTGCAGGTGGTGATGATGTTGTTGGTTTAGCAATGCGTTTTGCTCCAGACAAAGGCATATATAATGCAGACGGTACCTTTTCAATTAATGATAGAATAGGGGATCCTGTTGACAATCCATGGGCTGTTGCAACTCAAAGAGATGACGATACGGAAACAGAAAAATTCAGAGCAAATTTTTATGCAAATTATGAAATTATTGAAGGTCTTACTTTTAAAACGACTTTTGGTTTAAGTAGTGATAACGATTTTAGAGGAATTTATTTACCTCGTACATTGCAGATTTCTGCTGGTGGTGTTGGTGGTAGAGCTATCATGACGGAAGATAAAACTAAAAATATCTTGAGTGAAAACTACTTAACTTATAATAAAGAAGTAGGAAAAGGAGATTTAACGTTATTAGCTGGTTATTCGTATCAAAAAACAATTAATAAAGGATTTTATAGTGAAGGTACTGGAACCATTTCAGATTCATTCTCTTACTACGGATTATGGACTGCAACAAATTTACTAAACGGTGGATCTGGTGATATTTATATCAATGAAACAGAAATTCAATCTCAATTTGGAAGGGTGAATTTTGATTGGGATGATAAGTATTTATTTACTGCTACAGTAAGACGAGATGGAGCTTCTAACTTTGCTGAAAATGAAAAATATGCCATTTTCCCATCAGCAGCTTTTGGTTGGAAATTGTCTAATGAAGGATTTTTAAGTGATAATGAAACTATTTCTAACTTAAAATTAAGAGCAAGTTATGGTGTTACTGGTAACCCTTCAATTGGCGCTTACGAATCTTTAGCAAGTTTGGCAAGTATCTATGCTTCTAACAATGGTTTAACCGTTGCAGCAGTTACACCAAACCAACCTGCTAACCCAGATTTAAAATGGGAGTCTTCTTACCAAACAAACATTGGTGTTGACTTAGGTTTATTAAACAACAAAATTTCACTTTCTTTAGATTATTATAACATCGATACTAAAGATTTAATAATGATTGATAGAGGTCTGCCTTGGTATTTAGGTTTCTATAATGATGAAATATTAAAGAATGTTGGAGAAATTAATAATACAGGATTTGAAATTTCTTTAAACACAAGAAATATTTCTACTGAAGATTTCAATTGGACTACCGATTTTGTATTCTCTAGAAATAAAAACACTGTTGAAAAATTAATTAACGGTGATGATTATTTTCAAAATGGAGCACCAAGTTATTTTAGTGTTGGAAACAATGCAATCTTAAGAGAAGGTGAAGAAGTAGGTCAATTTTATGGCTTCGATTATGCAGGTGTATACCAAGGTGGTGCTTTACCAGCTGGTACTGCAACTATATCTGGTGGTGTAGCTGGTGACCCATTGTTTTTAGATTTAGATGACAGTGGTGATATTACTAATGATGACAGAAAAATTATTGGTAACCCTAACCCGGATTTCACATGGGGTATTACAAATAACTTACAGTATAAAAACTTTGATGTTAATGTGTTTTTCCAAGGCTCTCAAGGCGGAGAAATTTTCAACTTGACAGATGTACAGTTAACTAATGGTGATGCGAATACTACATATGCGTATTATAATAATGCATGGACACCTTCAAACACTAACACAAACCAGCCTCGTGTAGGAAATAACAGTTTTAGAGAGGTTTCTTCTCGTTTTGTTGAAGATGGTAGCTATGTTAGATTGAAAAATATTGCTGTAGGTTATAATTTCCCTACTGAAGCTATTGAAAAGTTAGGTATAGAGAGACTTAGATTGTCTGTAAGTGCACAAAATTTATTGACAATTACAAACTATTCAGGTTTAGATCCTGAAGTTAATTACTATGGTTCTGCAGGTAATAATAACACCGCGAGCAACACAGTTAGAGGATTTGATTTTGGAAATTATCCAACAGTTAAATCAGTGAGTTTCAGTCTAAATGCAAAATTTTAATTGTATATTTAGACAAAAAATATTAATTTATAAAAAGAAAAAATTATGAGTACATACAAAATTTTATTGTTATTGATGGGACTGTCAATATTGGGATGTTCCGATTTGGAAGAAGAGCCGGTAGGCTTATTATCTCCAGAAGGATTCTTTTCGACTCCTGAAGATATCCAATTAGCTGTAAACGCTTCTTTAACTCATGCTATAAATGAAGAAGTTTGGGGAAGAAAATTATCTGTAGCGTTAATGTTACGTTCAGATATGGTAAATCTTAATTCAACTCAAACAAGAAGAGTTGAGATGAACATGCACACCATTACAGGTGATAATGAAATGGTATTCGATCCTTGGACAAGAATTTATCTAGGAATTGCGGCTGCCAATAATGCTATCGCTGGTGCAGAACAAGTATCTGCAGATGATGATGTTAAAAACCCAGTAACTGCACAGGCATATTTTGCAAGAGCGTTTTATTATTTTCATTTAGTAAGACTATTTGGTGATGTTCCTTATATAGATACGCCTGTTGATGATATTGCAGCAGCTACTAATATAAGTAATACGCCAGAAGCTGAAGTTTATGCAAAAATTGTTGCAGATTTAGAATATGCGGAGCAGTGGTTAACAAATACAGTTGCTACAAGAGCAACGCCTTCAAAAGCAGCTGCAAAATCATATTTAGCTTTAGTATACTTAACTATGGCTGGTAATACTCCTGGTAGCCCTTATTGGCAAATGGCTTATAATAAAGCTAAAGAGGTAATTACTAATAAAGCAACTTATGATGTAGACTTAGATCCTGATTTTCAGACGTTATTTAATGCTAATAAAATTGATGCTTCTAAAGAGCCAATCTTTGTGTTAGATTATAATAATAATGAAGCTCCTGATAATGCTTACGACCAAATTGCACCTATGACAGGTATTAGAGGTGATGATGATGGCGCTGGTGGAGGCTGGTCAGTTTCTACTCCAACATTAGCTGTATACAACTCTTTCGATCCAGACGATTACAGAAGACGTGTTAGTTTTCAAACAGAAGCTTTAATCGGTGGTACTTTTGTGGATTATACTAATTTCACAAGTAGTGGTCACGAGCATGCTGTTAATGCACCATACATTGCTAAATATTTACGTTTCCCTGGTGCTTTCGCAAGAGGAAATAAAAGAGCAACAAGTCATAATTATTCAATGATTCGTTATGCAGAGGTGTTATTAATTGCTGCTGAAGCTGGTGTTGAAATTGGCGCTGCAGATGCTTTAGACTTTGTAAATGAAGTTAGAGGAAGAGCACGTAATGGTGGTGAAACTACAAACGGTGGATATGTTGCGGAAACAGTTGCACCAAGTGCAGTTCCTGCAGATCTAACGTCAATTACTGTTGCTGATGTAATAGAAGAGCGTAGGCTAGAATTTGCATTTGAATGCAAAAGATGGTATGACATCAAGAGAAGACAACTAGGAGACCAAGTGTTTAGTGCTTCAGGTTATGAAGGTGCAAAACCAGACTGGAATTCTTCTGTTGATTACGATACACCAATACCTCAAGATGAGATAGATAGAAATCCTAATATTTCTAACTAATACTTAAATATTTGGTCTTTTACTTTGATTTAAATCGAAGTAATGAACAAATAAAACTTTTTAGAGGCTGTCTATATTTTAAGACAGCCTCTTTTTTTATTCCCAATAAATAAATAAAACTTCTGTGTCCACTATCTTCAATAATATGCAGAACACTTTTATTCCCATTTTTATATTTCTGTTTATTAAATTATAAATATCTTTGAGATTGTTAATGTCTCACATTGAAATTTATGTTGAAAACACACCACTTCGCTTTATTCTTATTAGTATTATGTTTTACTGTTTCTTGTAAAACTGAAAAAAAAGAAGAATTTCATGCACATTCTGAATTAGAAAAAAGATACCAAAAACTTTTAGATTACCCATTGGATTCCTTAGCGTTTCCAAGAAGTTATTCGCATGAATCCAAACAAATAAAAAAAGTACTTTCAAAAGATTGGACTAGTGGGTTTTTCGCGGGAAATCTTTGGCAAATTTATGAGTTAACTGGAAATGAAGCCTTTAAAGAACGAGCACAAAAATGGACAGTATTTATAGAAAAAGAAAAGTTTAATGATCGAACGCACGATATGGGATTTAAAGTCTTTAATAGTTTTGGTCAAGGTTTAAAATTTGAAGATAATCAAGCTTACAAAGATGTTATTGTTAAAAGTGCTCAAACATTAAGTTCTCGTTTTAATGAAAAGATTGGAAGTATTCGTTCTTGGGATTTTAATAGAGATAAATGGCAATTTCCTGTAATCATAGATAATATGATGAACTTAGAACTACTTTTTGAAGCCACTATAATTTCAGGCGATAGTACGTATTATAAAATAGCAGTAACCCATGCCAATACAACTTTGAAAAATCATTTCAGACCTAATGGTAGCACCTGGCATGTTTTAGATTACGATACCATTGCTCATCAACCAAGATTAAAAGTAACGCATCAAGGTGTTGCTGATAATTCTTCTTGGGCACGTGGTCAAGGTTGGGCTATTTATGGGTATACAATGGCTTACAGATATACAAAAGATGAAAAATATCTTAACAGAGCAAAGGCAACTGCTGCTTTCTTTTTAAATCATAAAAATTTACCTGAAGACGGCATTCCGTATTGGGATTTTGATGCGCCAAACATTCCAAATGAATCAAGAGATCTTTCAGCAGGTGCTATTGTAGCATCAGCATTAATAGAATTATATCGTTACACAACTGATGAAACCTATATTAATTACAGTAAAAAATTCTTAAAAAATGTTCAAACCGCAGATTACATTTTATCTTCAGATATTGATATTCCCTTTATTCTAGATCATAGCTTTGGAGATTGGTCTAAAAGATCGGAAATGAACGAACCTATAGTTTACGGAGATTACTATTTTTTAGAAGCATTATTAAGATTGAATGCACTTGAAAATTAGAAATAGACTAACTGCAAAATATAATTAGCCACTAACTTTTCAAAAAAACATGAAATTCAAAATATTTAAAATAGCAATCGCTTTTATACTTTGCTTATTTATTTCGTCTTGTCAAAATAATGTTGATAACAGTGAAAATTCAGAACGAATTGAAACAAACATTAATGAGAATTGGTTGTATTCAGAAAACAATACAAAAAATGTCTCTGATGCACTAAAAGCTGAAAATTGGCAAAAAATAAACTTACCACATTCTTGGAATAGCCTAGATGCAACAGATGTAATTCCGGGATATCGCAGAAGTGGAAGTTGGTATAAAAAAACGATAAATATTGCTCAAATAAATTCAAATAAAATTTACCAATTGTATTTTGAAGGCATAAATATAACTTCAGAAATTTTTGTAAACGGAAACAAAGTTGGATCGCATATTGGCGGTTATATTGGTTTTAATGTTGATATTTCTGGAGCAATCAAAAACGGCGATAACGAAATTCTTGTAAGAGCAGATAATAGTTACGATCCAGAAATTATACCATCACAAAAAAGTGATTTTTTCATTTTTGGAGGCATTACAAGAGATGTTTGGCTGCAAACAAAACCAAAAACACATTTATCAAACTTAAAATATACAACTCCAAAAGTATCCATTGAAAGTGCATCCTTAGAGGGTACAGTAGATGTTATTAACGGAAACGAATCCTCAATAGTAAAAGTAACATTAAAAGATAATCAGGGAAAAGCTATTGCTGAGGATGAATTTACTGTTGTAAATAATATTGCTAACATAAGTTTTGATGCTATTGAAAATCCAAAATTATGGGATACTGATAACCCTAATTTATATACTATTGAAGTCGCTTTACTTGATAATAACAAAACAATTTTAGATCAAATTTCAGATAAAGTAGGCTTTAGATGGTTTGAATTTAAAGATTACGGTGCGTTTTATCTTAACGGTAAAAGACTCTTATTGCGAGGTACGCATCGTCATGAAGAACATGCTGGTGTTGGTGCAGCGATGAGTAACGAACAACATAGGGCCGACATGGAACTTATTAAAGACATGGGAGCTAATTTTGTACGTTTAGCACATTATCCGCAAGACCCAGAAGTTTACAAGGCTTGTGATGAACTTGGTCTTTTAGTTTGGGACGAATTACCTTGGTGTAGAGGAGGCCTTGGAAATGATGCTTGGAAAACCAATACTAAAACCATGCTGAAGGAAATTATAGATCAAAATTATAATCACCCCAGTATTATTTTATGGTCTTTAGGTAATGAAATTTATTGGCTACCAGATTTTGAAAATGGCGATAATCGAGAAAAAATAAATGAATTTTTAGAGGAGCTCAATACCTATGCTCATGAGTTAGATCCAACTAGAAAAACGGCTATCAGAAAATATTATGAAGGCGCACATATTGTGGATGTTTTTTCACCTTCAATTTGGTCTGGTTGGTATTCAGGTAGCTATAAAAGTTATCAAAAAGCAATAAATCAATACAAAGCCGAATATCCACACTTTTTACATGCCGAGTATGGTGGTTCAAGTCATGTAGGGAGACATACCGAAAACCCAATTACAGGAGAAGGTCAAATTCAATCTGATGGTTGGGAAGAAGCCATCGTACAAACCGATGTGGCAAATATTGCTCAAATAGGCGATTGGAGCGAGAATTATGTCGTGGATTTATTCGATTGGCACTTACGAATCTCTGAAAACGATTCTACTTTTGTAGGTAATGTACAATGGGCTTTTAAAGATTTTGGCACCCCATTACGACCAGAAAATGCCATTCCTTGTATGAATCAAAAAGGTCTAGTGGATAGAAGCGGAAAACCAAAAGATGCATTCTATGTTTTTAAAAGCTATTGGAGTGATGACCCATTTACATATATAGAGTCTCATACATGGACAGAGCGTCAAGGTCCAAAAGGAAAATCAAGAGATATTAGCATATATAGTAATTGCCCAGAGGTTGAATTGTTTTTAAATGGGAAAAGTTTAGGCGTGAAACAAAGAGATACCAAAGCATTTCCAGCGGCAGGATTAAATTGGACAATTAATTTTAACGAAGGTATAAACAAACTCGTTTCCATCGGAAAAACTAAAAATGGTAAAGAAGTAAAAGATAAGTTAGAAATTAATTACAGATTTACAAAAAACGAAAAGGCTACAGCTTTAAAACTTGATTATAAGTTATTGGAAAATAATAGATATTTAGTTACCGCAACAGCTCTAGATAAAAATGGTTTAAGATGTTTAGATTATGAGGAGCGTGTTTATTTTCAATGTTTAAATGGGGGAAAAGCCATAATAAGTCAAGGCACACCAACAGGAAGCGAAGTGATTGAAATGGCAAATGGCGAAGCATCCATAGAAGTTGAAAGATTTTCAGATGAAGAACAATTACAAGTTATGGTTCTCAATCAAAGTTTTAAGGGGACCTATTTAAATATAAATTAGTATGAGTTTAAAATTTAACCTTATCCTTTCGATCTTTTTATTACTGATTCTTACATCATGCAATAAACAGCAATCAGATTTTGAAGTCGTTGAAAATTTGGTTGAGAAAGAGGTTTTAGTAAAAGCTCAGGAATATCTAACATTCCAACCTATAACTATAACCAATTTTGTTTCTGAAAGGAGTGCAGGTACAAAGCACGACTTTTATTCTGAAGGTGATTATTGGTGGCCAAATCCAAAACATCCAGATAGCGCATATATTAGGAAAGATGGTTTGAGCAATCCAGATAATTTTGTTGCGCATAGAAAATCAATGATAAGGTTAAGTCAAATTTCAGGAGCCTTGGCCTCTGCTTACCTTATTACAAAAGATGAGACTTATCTTAAAAGTTTAATGCCGCATTTTCAAGCTTGGTTTGTAAATGAGACCACTAAAATGAATCCACATTTGTTATATGCACAGGCCATAAAAGGTAGAGTTACAGGTCGTGGTATTGGAATTATTGATACCATTCATTTAATTGAAGTAGCCCTAGCTGTTGGAGTTCTTGAAGAAGCTAATCTTTATTCAGAAGCTGAAATAGAAAAAATCAAAAATTGGTTTTCGAAATATTTAACATGGCTAACAACCCATAAGTTTGGTATAGATGAACGCGATAATGGTAATAATCATAGTACATGTTGGGCGATGCAAGTAGCGGCATTTGCAAAACTTACCAACAGAGAAATAGAATTAGATTTTTGTAGAAACTTTTTTAAAAATGATTTGCTACCACATCAAATGGGGCAAGATGGGAGCTTTCCAAAAGAATTGGCAAGAACCAAGCCTTACGGATATTCTTTATTTAATTTGGATGCCATGTCTAGCTTGGCACAATTGATATCTACAAAACAAGCTAACTTTTTTGAGTATGAAACAAAAGATGGAAAAAGCTTAAAACTTGCTTTACAGTTTTTGTATCCTTATATAAAGGACAAAGCAAAATGGCCTTATCAAAAAGATGTGATGTATTGGGACGATTGGCCAACAAAGCAACCATCTTTCATTTTTGGAGGACTTAGTTTAAATAATGAAGCTTATATAAAAACATGGTCTATACTTCCAGAAATTCCAAATAAAGCGGAAATACTTCGTAATATGCCAGTTCGATATCCATTGTTATGGATAATGGAATAACTTCTTATTCTATTTAATGTTTAAGATTATAACTCAGCTTGAATTTTAATCTGTCATAAAATCTTTGGCACGAATTAAATACATTACTTATTAAAGAATAAGTTTATAAAGAATTTTCTAAAATTTTAATTATTAAATATGATGAATATCATATTTCAATGGATATTAAGTTAAAATTCACACCATACAGTATAGTGCAGGATAGTTAAAATAGTATTATGTTGTAAAATTGTTAACATATTATTATGACTTTATTTTATCCTTTATTCTTTTAAGTCATTCTAACTAAATAAAACTATAATATTTTAAACTTAAACTTAAATGAAACAAAAATTAAAAAGACATTTTCCTGTTTCTGGGTTTGTATTAATGCTTGCTCTGGTCTTATCCGGTTTTACAGGTTTTAATCTAGAGGCTCAAAATCGGGTTTCTGGTGTTGTTAAAGATGTAGGGGGAATACCTATACCCGGTGTAAGTGTAATTCAGAAAGGAACGACACGAGGTGCCTCTACAGATTTTGATGGAAACTATTCCCTTGAATTTGCTTTAGGAGATAAAATTTTACAGTTTTCTTACATAGGTTACAAAACTGTAGAAATTAATGCTACCGGTAAAACAACTATTAATGTTACTTTAGAAGAGGATATAGCAACCTTAGATGAAGTAGTGATTATAGGTTATGGTACTCAGAAAAAAGAGAGCGTTGTAGCTGCCATTACTCAGGTGAAAGGTGAGGATTTAATGGAAAGGACAGCTGGTATAGCCAATGTTGAAGAAGCATTACAAGGAAATTTACCAGGTGTTACTGCCATACAAGGTAGTGGTGTTCCTGGTCAAGATAACACAAGGATTTTTATTCGTGGTCGAAGTTCATGGAATGGTAATGGCGATCCTCTTGTGCTTGTAGATGGTGTTAAGAGGTCGATGAGCGATATAGATATGAATGATATTGAAAACCTATCGGTACTTAAAGATGCTTCTGCTACGGCAGTTTTTGGTGTAGAAGGTGCTAACGGGGTAATATTAATTACCACTAAGCGAGGTCAAGTAGGAAAAGCACAACTGTCGCTAAGCGTGAATACAACCATTAAAACGGTCTCTCAATTACCAGAAAAATTAGATTCTTATGATGGTTTAAGAGAAGCAAATAGTGCTATTTTAAGAGGCATAGCTCAAGCTCCTAATACATGGAGGAATTATACGCCATTGGCTATTGTAGATAGATACCGTAATCCTTCCAGTTTGGAAGAAAGTTATATTTATCCTAATGTTGATTGGCAAGATGAATTGTTAAAAGATTATGCACAAGATTATAGAGTTAACTTCTCTGTACGTGGAGGTGATAAAACGGCTAAATATTTTGGTAGTTTGGCTTATCAAACTGTAAGTGATATTTTTGATGGAGGTAAATACGATAATGGAAGAGGCTATTTAGGTGAGTATCGATATGATAGATTTAACTTTAGATCTAATATCGATTTTAATATTACAAATACTACAGAGTTATCTGTTAATCTTGCTGGTTTTTTAGGTATTAGAGAGAATCCTGGTTCAATAGGTAATGTAACTAATGGACTTTACTTAATAGCGCCAAGTCTTTATCCACCAGTATATCCAGATGGGTTGTATGGAAATCCCTTTAGTTATTTTAATGTATATGTGAACCCTGTTCAGACTTTACAGGCTCAGGGTTATGACACTTTTAGAGAATTTCAAGTAAATACAGATTTTTTACTAAAACAAAAATTAGACTTTATAACTGAAGGCTTGTCTTTTCAAGGACGTTTTTCTTTAGATAACTCTCAAAGAAGTAGGCAAGATTTAAGAGATGGAGGTGTAATTTTTAGAGTTTACAACGGTGATGAAGAGAGTCTTCTTATTCCAGATACGAATACCAGATTTGGTTATGTTCAACCACCTTGGACGTTAGGTACTTCTGAAGTAGAGAATGACCAACGAGAACGTCAATTGGTGTACGACTTTTCATTAAATTACAACAGGACTTTTGCTGAAAAGCATAACCTGACCGCTTTATTCTTAGTTAGAAGGCAGGAGCGTGCAAAAGGTAGTGTTTTTCCAATATACCGTGAAGATTGGGTAGGAAGGGTGACTTATAATTACGATTCAAGATACTTTTTAGATATTAACGGTGCTTACAATGGCTCTGAAAAATTTGGTCCAGGATTTCGTTTCGACTTATTCCCATCTGTTGCAGCAGGTTGGACAGTATCTAACGAAGCCTTTATGGAAAAAGCAGATTGGTTAAATTTGCTAAAATTTAGAGGATCTTACGGTATTGTTGGTGATGATAATTTTGGTGGTAGATTTCAATATCTTTCCAGATGGGAGTCTGGTGCATCTGCATTTTTAGTGCCAAGTTCATATCAAGGTGGTACAGGAAGATCGCCTTATACGTTTTACAGAGAAGCTGTAGTAGGTAACCCAAACCTTCAGTGGGAGTCAGCTACTAAGTATAATATAGGTGCTGAGTTCAACTTATTTGACGGTTTATTAACTGGAGAGATAGATTATTTTGCCGAAGATCGTGATAATATTGGAATTACGGGTGCTGGTATTCAGACTTTACCAAATTTCTTTGGAGCAACACCTCCTGATATTAATAAAGGTATCGTTGAGGTAAGGGGTTATGAAATTGTGTTAGGTTCCAGTTATACTTTTGGTAATGGTTTAAATATATTTGGTGATTTTAATTTTACACAAGCAATAGATAAAGTAATTAAAAGAGATGATCCATTTTTTCAACCCGATCACCTAAAAGATGCTGGTTATACAATTGGGCAAAGAAGAACAGCCATTCCAGCTGGGATTTTGACAAGTTGGGACGATGTTTACATGTCAACACCACAAAATGAAAATCAAAATTTAACACGTGTCGGATATTATGATGTTGTAGATTTTGATGGAGACGGTGTTTACAATAATAATTTTGATAATGCGCCTTTTGGTTATCCAGAACAACCGCAAAGAACTTGGAGTGCTACTCTAGGTGCCCGATACAAAGGTTTTAGTGTTTCTGCGCAGTTATATGGAACTCAAAATGCGTCTAGATTGTTCAGTAACAATACCTTTAGTAATTCTACTCCTTTAATATTTACACAAGATTTAGATTATTGGACTGTAAATACGCCAAATAATACTGATACCCAACCATCATTTGGAGTCCTAGGTGCAACTAATCCTAGAGATAACTGGTTGGATGGGTCATTAACAAGGCTTAGATCAGTTTCTTTATCTTATGATATACCAAAAAAGACATGTGAAAAACTAGGGCTGAAGAAACTTCAAGTTTTTGCAAATGGAAATAACCTGTTCTTATGGTCTGATATGCCTGATGATAGAGAGTTTAATACAGGTGGAGCAAATCAAGGACAGCAAAGAGGGGATTATCCTACCTTAAAGAGATTTAACTTTGGTTTTAATATGAATTTTTAAAAAAAAGAAATAATGAAAAACTATAAATTAAAAATATTAATAATCTTAGGACTCGTATTCTCTTTTTCATGCGAGGACTATTTAGATGTGGCACCAGAGTCAGTCATAGAGGAAGAAGATGTTTTTTCTACCTTTAAAAATGCGCAAGGTTTCGTTGAAGAAATGTATTCATTAGTCGTGTCTTATGAACAGCAAACGCATACCTTTCAAGATTTTCTTTTAGGTGATGATGGATTTGTTGATAGACCTACTAAAGCAAGTGGTGATATTGATGCAGGAAGATTCAATGATGTGATAAGAGATAACTTTTGTTACTTAAATAACCACTATAATTCTAATTATGGATCAACAGGGAATAATTCTGCTAATGTTGAAAATACAAATGCTTTTAATAGACAGAGACCTGGGTTATATGATGGTAGCTTACGTGGTATTCGAAAAGCGAATATTGTAATTCAGAATGTTGAGAATAGAGATTTAATGGTAAATGCAACTCAAGCCGAAAAAAATGTTATTCTTGGGCAAGCTTATTTTTTTAGAGCATTTTTCCATAATGAGATTATGAAATTTTGGGGACGTTATCCATATATTGATAAAGTATTAATAGATGAATTTGAAATACCTCGTCCTGCGACTTACAAAGAAGTTGCTTTACTAGCTAACGAAGATTACAAAAAAGCCGTTGAACTATTACCTGTAGATTGGGATAATGAGAGTTATGGACAACTCACACGAGGTGAAAATAAGGGTAGGCTTACTAAAGGTACAGCATATGCTTTTCAAGGTAAAAATCTACTTCTTGCAGCTAGCCCCTTAATGAAAGGTAACAATCAAAGTATAAATACATATGACTATGATACAGAGTTGTGTGATATGGCAGTTGATGCTTTTGCTGGAATACTTAAATTAGCCGATCAAGGGCGTTATGCATTAGCCTCATGGGAAAATTACGATGAAGTATTTTGGAAATCTCCTGCACCTGGTTCATGGCCAGGAGGTACAGAATTTATATTTGCTGCTACTGGTGGTAGTACTGTTCAGGCCACAAGATTTATGGCATCAGGAGTAAATAGAGACATTCATACCAGTTCTGCTGGATATGAGGTTATTAGTCCTACACACAACTTTATTCATAATAATTTTGGTATGGCTAATGGACTATCTATTGAAGAAGATCAAAAACTTCCTGCAGGCCAAAGGTTATTTGATGAGACTAAACCTTTTGAAAATCGTGATCCACGTTTTTATAGATGGCATATTATTGATGGAGATATTATAGATCCAGGAGCCGAGGATCCAAATCATGTAGCTGCCCAACTTTGGTTTGAATCTCCTACTGTAAAAGGTTTTCATCGTAGTACTGGTGCTGAAAACATCAAAATAGTAAATAATACAGGGTATATGTGGACCAAATTTTATCCTAAAGTTGATGATAAGTATCATAGTAAATGGAATCCTATTATAGATCAATACGTCGGAGTGCGAATGCATATGAGACTTACAGATGTTTATTTAATGTATGCAGAAGCATTACATGCATCTAAGGGAGCAACTGCAGCACCAGGGTCTTACAGCTTAACTGCTGAGGGGGCTATTAATTTGTTCCGTAATAGAGCGGGTGTTCCTAATGTGGCTCCTAATATAGTAGCTGATAAAAACAAGTTTATGGATGAACTACGAAGAGAAAGAGCTGTTGAGTTAAGTTATGAAGCACATAGATGGGTAGATATTAGACGATGGGGACTAGCCCATTTGGATAAATATAGAAGAAAATTAGCCTTAGATTTTCCGCAAGACAGAAGTAGTTTCACAGAAACGCTTCTTGTAGATAGAATTTGTGAGTTTCCTCAGCATTATTGGTTACCATTTCCAGTTGAGCAAACACAAATTTACGAGGGATTCCCTCAAAATCCTGGATGGTAGTTTTGTGTAAATTCGTTTTAATAAATATAAAGAAAGAAATGAAGATAAATAAATTATATAGGTTGTTTACTCTAGCTAGCTTAATGTTGTTTTGCTTTTGTAATGTCGCAATTGCTCAAACAGAAGGTGTAGAAGTAACAGCAACTGTGGTTGATGAACAAGGTAACCCTATAAGCGGCGTTGATGTTTATAGCCCAAATGGAGGTAAGGCCTCTTCGGATGTTAATGGACAGTTTAAAATTAAATTAAATGACGATCAGTCAGTTGTAATTCAAAAAAAGGGCTATGAATCAGTGATTGTTGAAATGTCTGATTTATTGGGTAATATTACCATGGAGAAATCTCTTTTCCTCGCATCGGAAGATGATGAAATAAAGATGGGAGTTGCCACAAAAGATAGGCGTAATATTATTGGTGCAGTATCGTCAATTAACACCCAAGACCGATTAACTTATGACAATACACAATTTGTTAGAAATTATATAAACGGACTCATGTTAGGTGTAAGAGGCTCTGATAATGTAAGAGGTATAGGTGATGCTGTTTTTGTAATTGATGGCGTTATTGGTCGTGATCCTAATATCCTGAATATGGAAGAGGTGGAGCAGATAACGGTACTAAAAGATGCAAATTCTATTGCGCTGTATGGTAGTCAAGGAAGAAATGGTGTTATTGTTATTAATACAAAACGTGGAAAAGCTAATAAAAAAGAAATTAATGTTAATATTCGCTCGGGTATTAGCACACCTATTTCTTTACCTAATTATTTAGGTTCGGTACCATACATGCAACTTTTTAATGAAGCTAGAATTAATGATGGTTTAGATGCTTTTTATGATTCTGCGCTTATTCAAGAGTTTAGAACAAGTTCTAATAGTTATAAATACCCAGATTTGGATTTATATTCGACGGAATACGTGCAACCTTTTGTGAGTTCTACAAATGTTTTAACAGAGTTTTCTGGTGGAAATGATAAAAATCAGTATTATGTTAATGTGGGTTGGACTCGTAATGAGGATTGGGTAAATATTAATGATGATATTAATGCAGGAACTAACCGTTTTAATGTACGAGGTAACTTAGATTTTAAAATAAATGATTGGATTTCAAGTAGTCTCGATGGTATTGCCATTATAAGTACTGATAAGTCGTCTAGAGCTAATTTATTAAGCGCTGCGACTACTTTAAGACCTAATACTTATTCGCCATTTTTGCCTATAGATTTAATAGACACTAGCGACCCCACTGTTGCTGGACAATTACAAGCCGCTAATACGTTCAATGGGATGCTTTTAGGTTCAACTCAACAGTTTGGTGCAGATGCTCCTATAGCTTTAGCTATTGCTGGTGGTTATCGAAATACAGTGTTTCGTTCTACACAGTTTAACAACACAATCAATTTTGATTTAGATAAAATAACAAAAGGTTTGTCGGCCAAAACTTATGTGAGTTTTGATTTTTATGATTCTTATAATTTATCTATAAATAATCAATTTAAAACCTATGAGCCAACTTGGGAAGGGGATAGAATAACAAGTCTTGGAGTTTTTGGTGAAGATATAAAAGATCAAACTGAAAATGTTAGTACTAATGGTTTTATATCGCGATTTGGTCTTTACGGACTTATAAATTACGAGACCACTTTTGCTAAAAATCATTCTTTGAATACCACGTTGTTAGGTTTTTATAATTCACAAAGACAAAATGATGTTATTCAAACAGATGTTGATGCGCACTTAGGATTTCAAATGACTTATGACTACAAAAAGAAATTATTTTTTGATTTTACTGGGACCTATACTAATTCTATAAAATTACCTGAAGGAAATAGAGGTGGTTTATCACCAACTTCGGGTATAGCTTACATTATAAGTGAAGAACCATTTTTGAAGAACAGTAAATTTATTGACTACCTTAAGTTAAAGGCTTCAGGAGGTATTATAAAGTCTGATCAAGGAATTGATGGTTACTATTTATATGATGTAAACTATTCTAGTGGAAACAATATTAATTGGGCTGATGGAAATTCTAATCGTAGACAAAATATTACACAAGGAGAGAATCTTGATTTAACATTTGAAGAGCGTATAGATTTAAACATTGGCTTAGAAACGTATTTAATGAATTCTATGTGGTTAGAGTTTAATTATTTTAAATCAGAACTTGATAAACAAGTAGGGTTTTTGAATGACCAATACCCATCTTTTTACGATAACTTCAGACCATATAATAATTTCGATAAGAACTTATATACTGGTTTTGAAATAGGTATGAATTTCAATAAATCTTATGAAGATTTTTCAATTAGTTTAGGTGCAAACGTGCTATATAGTCAAACCGAAAGGGCTAAAAGATCTGAGGTCTTTGCTGAAGACTATCTACAAACACAAGGAAGAGAGATTTCTACAATTTTTGGATTGGTTGATCAAGGATTTTATGCTGAAGCAGATTTTGATACAGATGGTAATTTAAATGCTGGTTTACCTGAACCTCAATTTGGTAACGTTCAACCGGGAGATATTAAATATCAGGATCAAAATGGGGATGATATGATCGATAATGATGACAGAATTGCTATAGGGCAAGCTAGTAGCCCTTGGACTTATGGAGTAAACCTTAACCTAAAGTATAAAAGGTTCAACTTTTTTGTTTTAGCTACAGGTCAAACAGGAGCTGAGGGTAATAAGTTAAATAATAGTTTTAACGAATATTATTCAGTTGACGGAAATGATAAATACTCAGAAGTTGTTTTGGGACGATGGACACCAGCAACAGCAAGTACCGCAACTTACCCAAGGTTGTCATCTCAAACAAATCAAAATAATTTTAGAACATCTACTTTTTGGTTGTACGACAATAGCTATCTTAATATTAACCGTGCTCAGTTAACATACGAATTTCAGGAGGCTTTTTGTAATCAACTTGGTATTGAGGATTTTAGCATTAATCTTTCTGGAACTAATTTGTTTGAAATTGGTGAAAATAAAGATATTCGTCAATTAAGAATAGGTACAACACCTCTGTCTAGAGTTTATACTCTAGGTTTGAGAATGTCATTTTAATTCAATTAGAAAAATTAGAAAAATAAGATGAAAAATTTAATAAAATATATATTAGTTATGTTGGTATTCACTGGCATAATTGCCTGTGATACCCTCGAACCAATTGATGAAAATAGGTTAGGCTTTGATTTTGTTACTACAAATCCAAATGCAGCAGAAGGTGTATTATTAAATGGATATACGGGCTTAATTGATCAATATTCATTTTCTGAAGCAGCTACTGATGATGCTGTTAATAATATTTTGGATAACAATTATAAGCGAATGGCGCTTGGCGAGTTGAATGCACAATTTAACCCTACAGCCCGTTGGGGTAATTTTGAACGTGTATTCTGGGTAAACCGATTCCTAGAAATTATTGACGCAGGAGAAACGCAATGGAGCAGAGATGCGTTAACAAATGAAATGTTTGAGATGCGTATGAAGGGAGAAGCGTTAGCGTTAAGAGGATTGCATCATTTTTATGTGCTTCAAGCACATGCTGGTATAGGAACATCTGGAGAATTGCTAGGTATTCCGTACTATACTGAGTTTATTGAAGCTAATGGTAACTTTAATGTTGCCCGTTTATCATTTGAAGCTTCTGTTCAGGCTATTATGGCAGATTTTGATGAGGCACTTAATTTGCTACCAACAGATTATGGGTTAAGCGCAGGACAAGTAGACCCATGGTACGCAAATTTAGAAAATTTTGATTATGATAAATATGGAATAGTAAATGATAACTTTTTTGAATTACGTATTTCAGGTAGAATAGTGAAAGCATTAAAAGCACGTTTGGCACTTTTTGCGGCGAGTCCTTCATTTTTAAACAGTCAGAGTTATTATGATATGGCAGCAACAAACGCAGCTCAAATTTTAAATACTATTGGAGGTGTTGCTGGTTTAGATCCAAACGGTAATGAGTTTTATGCATCAGATGATAATATATTTAGTAGTGAATCGCTATGGCGAGGTTCTATAGGTGGTAACAGTTCAACTTTAGAAAAAAGAATATTTCCGCCTTCAGTAAATGGAAATGGGGAGATTAATCCAACACATAACTTTGTAATGGCATTTCCAATGCAAGACGGATATCCTGCAACTGTGGCTAATGGTTTTGATCCTCAAAACCCTTATACTAACAGAGACCCTAGGCTAGAAAAATATGTTGTTGTTAATGGCGCTGAATTTGGAGGAGGCACAATTAATACTGGTCTTGGTGGAGGAAATGATAGGTTAGATTCTATACCTGGGCAGTCTACAACTACAGGGTATTACCTTAAAAAATTATTGCAACCCGAAGTTAGAATTAATAATGATGGAACTGCTCAAGGTAAGAGACATGCCGATGTGTATTTTAGATATACTGAATTGTTTTTAATATTAGCAGAATCAGCAAATGAAATTGGTGGTCCAGACTATCAGGTTGATGGTATTACCGCTCGTGATGTGATTGCAGCAATACGTAATAGAGCAGGAATTACACAACCAGATAATTACTTAGCATCAATTACAACTAAAGAGGATATGCGAGAGCTTATCAGAAATGAACGTCGTATAGAGTTAAGTTTTGAAGGACACAGGTTTTGGGATCTTAGAAGATGGGGATTATCTCTAAATGAACCAGCTAAAGGTTACTTTTTTAACGGAAGCAATTATGTTGAGTTACCGTCTGTTGAGGTAAGGAACTTTCAACCTTTTGCTACTTATATGCCAATTCCAAATTCTGAAACCCTGAAATTTTCTGAATTGGAGCAAAATAATGGATGGTAAAGTAATTTTGTAATTTAGAAGAACTAAAAAAATATTTAGACATGAAAATAAAATATTTAATAATATGTGCAATTGCCTTAAGTTTTATGGCTTGCGAAAATCAGGAAAATGAATTTGACGACTTTGGCTCAACTTCAGTATATTTTCCATTTCAAACCCCTGTAAGAACATTAATTCAAGGGAAGTATGATTTGGGTTATAACGAAAATGATAATAATGGTAGGTTTGAAATCGGTGTTATTATGTCAGGAGTTTATAATAATAATAAAAATCGAAGAGTACATTTTGAGTTAGCTCCTGATTTGATAGATGCTACTGCTTTAGGCTTAGATACTGTAAATGTTAAGGTTTTACCAGCTTCTTACTACACTATTGAACAGGAAAGCCCAGTAACAATTCCTTCTGGTTCTACAAAGGGGCGTATCCCAGTGCAGCTTTCAGATGCCTTTTTTGATGACCCACAATCATTTGCCGATTTTGGTGATGTACATTATGTAATTCCATTAAGAATTACAGATTATGAAGAATTGGATTCGCTTTTAGTAGGTGTACCAGCTGAAGGGGTTACAAATCCTATTAAAATTAAAGCAGATGATTGGCAAACACTACCTAAGGACTATACACTTTTTGGTATCAAGTTTATGAATAAATATCAAGGTATCTATTTAAGACGCGGTGAGGATGAAGCTGTAGGATCTAACGAATCGGTTACGGTTTATGAAAACGGAAATCCCACAGAAACGGAAACAGAGAACATTGAAGGCTCTTCAGTTTATAGATCTGAGTTTGTTGTGGGTGATGAGTTACTTCCATTATCAACTGCAGGAAGGAATGAAGCAATTACTACTATTAATGTTAGAAGACCAGGTATTGCTACTAATAATACATTGTCTTTACTATTGACATTTAACGATAATGAAGATATTACTGTTGCTAATGCTGACCCAACTAGCACTGTTACTGTAACGGGCTCAGGAAAGTTTGTTGAAAATGGAGATGAATGGGGTGGAGAAAGTCGAGACGTAATTTACTTAGATTATGAATACCGAGAACTTGAAGTTGAAGTCACTGAGAACCGCTTTTTTGGTACATTAATATCAACAAAAACATCAACATTTGATTTAGTGCATACAGTTAAAGATACTTTAGTTATAAGAGATAGAGATGTGAAATTTGAAGAGTTTACACTAGACTTTGAAATGCCTTAATTTTAAGTCATTATAAAAATATTGTTTAAGTTAAAAATAGCGGGAATTTAATCCCGCTATTTTTGTTATAATCAAGAAACGTTGAAAATAGATTAAATTACTTATTAGGCGTAATATTAAAATAGTCCAAAACCTATCATTAAAATATTTTTAATGAAAGGTTTTTTTTGAAGAATTTAAAAAATCAGCATAGAGCAGGACAGTAAATTTAATTGAACTAGTTATATTTAGTTTTTCTTAATCAATTAAAATAACATCACGTGAAAATAATTAAATTCAATGTATTGTTGCTCATAGTCTTAGCTGCAATAGGTTTTAGTGCTTGTAAAGAAACTAAACAAGAAATCCCTTGGGTAGAATTAATAAAAAATGATTCTTTGGAAGGATGGAATATCAAAGGTGGTGAGGCCACTTATAAAAATGAAAACGGAATTATAATAGGCACAACAGCTGCTAATACACCGAATACATTTTTATCAACTAATGAAATGTATGGTGATTTTATTTTAGAAATTGAATTTAAGGTAGATTCAACTATGAATTCAGGAATTCAAATTAGAAGTAATAGCTATCCATTCTATCAAAATGGTCGAGTGCATGGGTATCAGGTAGAGATTGATCCATCAAAACGTTCTTGGAGTGGCGGAATCTATGATGAAGGCAGACGCAAATGGTTAAACACTTTAGAAAACAATCCAGAGGCCCAAAAGGCTTTTAAACAAAATAGTTGGAATCATTACCGTGTTGAAGCAATATCTGATACCATAAAAACATGGATAAATGGTGTTCCGGCGTCGCATTTAATTGATGATAAAACAGCAAGCGGATTTATAGCTTTACAAGTGCACTCTATAGGAAATAGCAAAGAAAAACTTGGTAAACAGGTCATGTGGAAGAATGCTAAGATTTTAACAGAGAATTTATCTAAATATGCCACTAATTCACCGTTAGAGCCGATTATAACAAAAAACAGCCTGACAGTGAATGAACAAAAATCTGGATGGCAAATGCTCTGGGATGGTAAAACAACCAACGGATGGCGAGGTGCTAAGCTAGATACATTTCCAAACGAAGGCTGGGTAATTGAAGACGGAGAACTTATTGTTTTACCTTCTGGAGGCGCTGAATCTGCTGCAGGAGGAGATATTGTAACTACAAATGAGTATAGTAATTTTGAGTTACAAGTAGATTTTAAGTTAACTCCAGGAGCCAATAGTGGTATTAAATATTATGTAGATACCGAATTGAATAAAGGCCCAGGGTCGTCAATAGGGTTGGAATATCAAATTTTAGACGATGCACTTCATCCCGATGCTAAATTAGGCTCTCATGAAGGTAGTAGAACAGTTTGTTCGTTGTATGATTTAATTCAAGCCGATCCAAGTAAGCCAATTAAACCAATTGGAGAATGGAATACTGCCTATATAAAATCTATAGATAATCATGTCGAACATTGGTTAAACTATGTAAAAGTTCTAGAATATGAAAGAGGCAGTAAAGAATTTTTAAAATTGGTTTCAGAAAGTAAATATGCCAAATGGCCAAATTTTGGTATGCTAGAAAAAGGGCAAATTTTATTACAAGATCACGGAGACAAGGTGTCTTTCAGAAATATTAAAATCAAAGTTCCAAAATCAAAGAATGAGTAAAATGGGAAATAATCGTAGAGATTTTATAAAAAAAACAACAACTGCAGCATTAGGTGTCACTTTAGTTGGCGGTGTAAATGCCATGTCTGCAAAAAGTTATAATGGTATAATTGGCGCAAACAATCGAATAAATGTAGCTATTGCCGGTTTAGGAAGACGCTTAAATGCATTTAAATCTCCAATAGCGTTAAAGGAAAGTAATGCCAAATTACTTTACTTGTGCGACGTTATGGAAAGTCAACGTTTAAAGGGATTAAAAGCTTTTAGAGAACATATTGATTATAATCCAACTTTAGAGAATGATATTAGAAAAGTATTAGACGATAAAAATGTAGACGTGTTGATTAACGCTACGCCAGACCATTGGCATACGCCAGGTTCTATTATGGCTATGAAAGCAGGTAAGCATGTGTATGTTGAAAAACCATGTAGCCATAACATGTATGAAAATGAGCAATTGGTAAAAGCTTCAAAACATTACAATAAAATAGTCCAAATGGGAAACCAGCAACGTTCGTCTGGTCATACCATTGAAATTATTAATGAAATTCATAATGGAGTAATAGGTAAACCATATAAGGCTGTTGCTTTTTACAACAATGGAAGAGGTCAGGTGCCATTGCAAAAAAGTGCATCTATCCCTGAAGGGTTAGATTGGGATTTATGGCAAGGTCCAGCCCCAAGACGTGCATATACTTCTGAAACATGGGATTACAATTGGCATTGGTACGGTTGGGAATATGGAACAGCAGAAGCTGGTAATAACGGAACCCACGAGTTAGATGTGGCACGTTGGGCATTACAAGTAGATTTTCCACAGCACGTTTATGTTGAAGCAGAAAAACGTCACTTTCTAGATGATGGTTGGGAGATGTATGATGACATGGAGGCTACTTTTAAGTTTGCTGACAATAAAGTCATTAAATGGGATGGTAAATCTAGAAATAGCTATAGTACTTATGGTACAGGGCGAGGTACCGTTATTTATGGTACAGAAGGAACTGTATTTGTCGATAGAGGTAAATATATGTTATACGATCGTAGAGGAAAATTAGTTAAAGAGTATAATTCAGCATCTAAAGAAGCTGGAACCGCCTTAGGAGGTGGCGGAGACACTTCAACAAAACATGTTCAAAATCTATTTGATACCATTAGGGGCAAAACTAAATTAACGGCACCGATTGATGATGCTAGTAAAAGTATGGCTATGGTGCATTATGCTAATATTGCTTATAGAATAAACGACGGTTTTGATATAAACGATAAAACCGGCATGATGTACAACCGAGAGGCTATGAAATTATGGTCTAGAACTTATGAACCAGGTTGGGAACCAAAATTATAAAACTTGAAAAGACGATTATTTATAAAAAAAACAGCCGTTGCTACGGCAGGTATAGCTAGTTCTTCATATTTGTATGGCAATGTAATGTCAAATATAAATGCTAATAGTACCATAAATATTGGTGTAATTGGCACTGGAGATCGTGGTGGCGGACTTACTAATATTATTAATTCTATAGAAAATGTAAATGTTGTCGCATCTTGTGATGTATTACCTTTTAGATTAAAAGAAGGTTTGGCAAAAGCAAATTCAAACCCTGTTGGGTATTTAGATTACAGAAAACTATTAGATAATAAAGATGTTGATGCGGTTATAGTCGCTACGCCATTTAATACACATTCAAAAATTGCGATTGATGCGCTTGATGCAGGCAAACATGTGTATTGTGAAAAAACTTTAGCTAAAGGGTATACCGGTATTCAGGAATTAGTTCAAAAAACGGAACATTCTAAATTAATATTTCAAACAGGACATCAATACCATAGTTCAAGGCTTTACACAGCTGTGGTTGATTTATTAAAACAAGGAAAAGTTGGTAAAATTGTTGCCTTTGAGTGCCAATGGAATCGTCGTGGTGATTGGCGAAGAGTTGTTCCTGAACCTAAATTTGAAAAAGCAATAAATTGGAGAATGTATAGAGAATTTTCAGGTGGATTAACGGCTGAACTCTGTTCGCATCAAATCGATTTTGTAAACTGGGTGCTTAATGAAACTCCAAATCAAGTTATGGGTGTCGGAGGGATTGATTATTGGAAAGATGGAAGAGAAACTTATGATAATGTTCATTTAGTTTATACTTATCCAAATGGCGTTAAAGCAAAATTCACGAGTTTAACTTGTAACGCTAAAGATGGATATCAAATTAAAGTTATAGGAGATAAAGGCACGATTATTATCGATACTAAAAAGGCTTGGTTTTATCCCGAAGGGCAAAAAAATAAAATAATAGGTGATGTTGATGGTGTTAGTGGTGCCACATCGGGTTGGGATGCAGAAAAAGGCTATGCCTTAAACGTAGAACATCTAGACCCGAGTAAGCAGGCTCTTTTAGATTTTAAGGAATCTATTTTAAATAATAAAAATCCAGAATCCAATATAGTTACGGGAGCCAAAGCAGCCATATGCGTTCAAATGGGATTGGATGCCATGTATAATAATAAAATAATTGATTGGAATTCTGAGTGGAATTTTGGATAATTATTTATTTCAGAAATTTTTATAAAGCATAAATCTTCAACCTATAATCATTATTGTTGAAGATTTTTTAATTTAAGGAGTTTTTAATTCTATTTCAGGATAGAGCAGGATGGAACTCCTAGGGCTAAACCCTAGTTTTATACTTTACAAACAATTTTTTTTAAATTCTCTTTAAATAAAAAGAAATCAAATGCGAAAAGTCAGTTTTTTATTCATGTTAATTTCAACAATATGTGGTTTTAACGCGTCAAATGCTCAACAGAAAAGCACTGAAGATAAACCAAATATTATATTCATTCTTACAGATGATCAACGTTTTGATGCTATTGGGTATGCGGGTAACAAATATGTAGAAACCCCGCAAATGGATGATTTGGCAAAATCAGGCACCTATTTCAATACTGCTATTGTTACTACACCAATTTGTGCTGCGAGTAGAGCGAGTTTATTTACAGGCTTACATGAAAGAGCACATAATTTTAATTTTCAAACAGGAAATGTGCGTGAAGAATATATGGCAAATTCGTATCCAACCGTGTTAAAAAACAATGGTTATTATACGGGATTTTATGGAAAATATGGTGTGCGTTATAATGATTTGGATAAACAATTTGATGAGTATGAAGATTATGACAGAAATCACAGTTTTAAAGACAGAAGAGGATATTATTATAAAACCATTGATAATGACACGGTACATTTAACCCGTTATACAGGGCAGCAAGCTATCGATTTTATAGATAAAAATGCAACAAATGAAAAACCATTTTGCCTTTCATTGAGTTTTAGTGCACCTCATGCGCATGATAGTGCACCAGATCAATATTTTTGGCAAGCTGAAACAGATAAATTACTTACGGACATTACTATTCCAGAACCTGAACTAGGTGATGATAAATATTTTAACGCACAACCTAAAATAGTAAGAGACGGATTTAACTGGTTACGCTGGACTTGGCGTTATGATACTCCAGAAAAATACCAACACAGCTTAAAAGGATATTACCGAATGATTTCTGGAATAGACCTAGAAATTGCAAAAATTCGAAAAAAATTAGAAGAGAAAGGCTTAGAAAAAAATACAGTTATCATTGTAATGGGTGATAATGGATATTTTTTAGGCGAACGAAAATTGGCTGGAAAATGGTTGATGTACGACAACTCAATTCGAGTACCTTTAATTGTATTTGATCCACGAGTGAACTCACATCAAGATATTGACGACATGGTACTAAATATTGATGTAACACAAACAATTGCAGATTTAGCAGGTGTAAAAGCGCCAGACACGTGGCAAGGTAAAAGCTTACTACCAATTGTAAAAAAAGAAACCAATACAATTGCTAGAGATACCATTTTAATAGAACACATATGGGATTTTAGTGAAATTCCTCCAAGTGAAGGTGTTCGAACTGAAGAATGGAAATATTTTAGATATGTAAATGATAAGTCAATCGAAGAGCTTTATAACCTTAAAAAAGATCCTAAAGAGATTAACAATTTAATAGGAAAGAAGAAGTATAAAGCAGTTGCCGATAATCTTCGAGCAAAACTTGATGAGTTAATTAAGAAGAACAGTAATGAGTTTAGAGCGGCACCAACAGATTTAACGGTTGAGTTAATTAGAGAACCTAGTACGGATGTTAAAATATTCGATTTAAAACCAGAATTTGGCTGGACGGTACCTCTAGGTGCTAAATATCAAGGGGCTTACCAAATATTAGTCGCTTCCAACCAGAAAAGCATCAACAATAATAATGGCGATGTTTGGGATAGCGGTCAAGTTCGATCTTTAGAGTCAACAAATGTTGAGTATAATGGAAATCCACTTGAAATAGGGAAAACTTACTACTGGAAAGTGAGGATTTGGGATGAAGAAAATCGTTTAGTTGATTATTCAGAGCCTCAAAAGTTTACCACAGGTAAAAGTGATAGTTATATTATTTCAACTGAAAACAAATTTGTTGTTACAAAAGTAGCACCGGTAAAACTTGAAAAAATAGACGACTTTGTTTTTATTGATTTCGGAAAAGCAGCTTTTGCTACTATGGATTTTACCTATAATGCCAAATCGCCACATACCTTAACAGTTAGGGTTGGGGAAATGTTAGACGAAAAAGGTAATGTTAACAGAACTCCACCTGCAAAAAGCAACATTCGTTATCAAGAAATAAAAGTGGATGTTAAACCTGGGCAAACAAAGTATCAAATAAAAGTTCAGGAAGATGAGAGAAATACAAGAGCTAATAAAGCCATTCCTTTACCAGATGGATTTCCACCATTGGTGCCATTTCGATATGCCGAAATAGAAGGCGCACAAGAATCAATTTCAGCAGAAAACGTTGAACAACTAGCATTTCATACCTATTGGGATGATAATGCCAGTAGTTTTAAAAGTAATAGCGATGTGTTAAATCAGGTTTGGGATTTATGTAAATATTCTATAAAAGCAACAACGTTTAATGGGTTATATGTTGATGGAGATAGAGAACGTATTCCTTACGAAGCAGATGCATACTTGAATCAATTAAGTCATTATACTACGGATAGAGAATTTGCCATGGCGAGAAGAACTATCGAGTATTTTATGAAAAATCCAACATGGCCTACCGAATGGCAACAACATGTGGCTTTATTGATATATGCCGATTATATGTATACAGGAAATACGGAACTTATTGAAAGGTATTATGAGCCATTAAAACATAAAACACTTTTTGAACTCTCTAATGACGAAGGATTAATTACTTCTACAAAAGTAGATGACGAATTCATGAAAAAGTTAGGCTTCCCTGAAGGTTATAAAAAGCCATTAACTGATATTGTGGATTGGCCATCTGCCAATTTTAACGGCAGCAAAACAAAAGGAGAACGCGACGGATTTGTGTTCCAACCTTACAGCACTGTAATTAATTCGTTTTTCTACGAAAACATGAAAATTATGGCTCAGTTTGCTCAAATTTTAGGCAAAACACAAGAGGTATTAGACTTTGAATTAAGAGCAGCAAAAGTTAAAAAGGCGGTTAACGAACAAATGTTCGATGCAGCCCGTGGTATTTATATAGATGGTATAGGAACAGATCATGCGTCTTTGCATGCTAATATGATGCCGTTGGCATTTGGGTTAGTTCCAGAAGAGCATTATCAATCTGTTGTAGACTTCGTAAAATCCCGAGGAATGGCTTGCAGTGTTTATGGAGCTCAATTTTTAATGGATGGGTTGTACAGTGCAGGAGAAGCAGATTATGCTTTAGAACTGCTTGCTAGCAAAGCTGAAAGAAGTTGGTATAATATGATTCGTTCAGGTTCAACCATAACTTTAGAAGCTTGGGATTTAAAATACAAGAACAATTTAGATTGGAATCACGCTTGGGGTGCTGTACCGGCAAATGTAATTCCAAGAGGATTATGGGGTATAAAGCCTAAAACGCCTGGTTTTGGTGTGGCAACTATTCAACCTCAAATGGGTAAATTGAAATCTAGTGAAATAAAAGTTCCAACGGTAAGAGGTCCAATTATTGGAAAATATACGTACAATGGCGCTAGACTTCAAACTTACGAGATAGAAATTCCAGGAAATATGGTAGCAGAGTTTTCTTTAAAAGATATAGACGGAAAAGACTTAATTCATAATGGAAATAAAATTCCACCTGCATTCGATTCGGTTAGATTATCTCCAGGAAAACATATAATTAAGTTAAAAATAAATTCGTTTTAAAATTAGTTACTAAAAAAAGCCAGTATAAACCTTGTTTCTACTGGCTTTTTTAATAGTAATTAAAGCTATCGAAATATAAAAAAAACATGAAAAAAAATCAGTTAGTATTGTTTGTTTTGATAGTCTTTGTGTCAATCACAATAACAGCCCAAAAGGAGCTGAATGCCGTATTAGATAACTCAACAAAAGTGACACCTGATGGGGATGGAGGGTTGTACTTTGCAGGAACAAAAGATATAAATTATAGATTTAGTCAAAGGATTTCTCCGCATGGAGATTGTGTGGATGTAGTAAATGGATACGCATTTGTAACTTGGTACAAAGGTGGTATGGACACACGAAATCTAATGCTTTCAAGAAAGAATTTAAACGTACTAAACTCAAGTTGGGTAACTATAGAATTTCCACATAAACATGTCGGTCAAGGCGGTGAACTTCTTAATGGTACAGGTATACGTGGCGATTCTCATAATACAGCGGCTATTGGCGTTAGTACGATAGATAATACCATTCATATTTTATATGATATGCATGCCTATAGGTCCTCTTCTTTACCTAACGATTTCTTTAATTATTCAGTCTCAAAAACGAATATGGCTTTTGTGCCTGATAATGAATTTACTTTGGATATTTTTAATCCTAAGCGAAACTATTTAAAATCTGGTGAGGATTATGAGCGTATGACTTACCCAATGATACACAGAGCAGATGATGGAAGTTTGATTGCCAGATATAGACAAGGCGGTTCTGGTAATGGCGATATACTTTTAGCACATTATAATGGTAACGTTTGGAGTAATAACTGGTTATTTCATGAAGGTACGCTTGCATTACCAAATAGAAACAATATGTATGGTGGTGAGCGCTTTTTAAACGGTAAGTTTTATTCTGGTTTTTCAATAAGATACTCTACTAACAATGATGCCAATACCAGTAATGGTTATATGTTAAATAGTGGATTATATTATGCGTATACTAACGGAATTCCCGCAAATGCATCCACACCATGGTTTGATGTTAATGATACTTCTATTTCTTTACCAATCCAAAATAATATTAACCCAAACTTAGACCCAGTTCAGATTGCACAACCAGGAGATGATTATGGGACAGCCACATTTCCTAAATCGTCTTCCGATCCAGCATGGACAGTTACTGAAAATGGTGCGATTCATTTTGTGCAACGTGTTGATAATAGAAATGTACATTATTATAAGTTGGCTACAGATGCAAATTTCTCTAGTGATGTAGATGGTGTTATCCCAAATCCTCAAACCCGTGGTGAACTTTACAGTTATAAAAACCATGTCTTTATGGTTGAAATTATAGGAGGGAATATAATTATTAAAACCACATTAGAAGGTCAAAATAATTGGAAAATAGTTCATATAGGAACGGAAACTATAAATTTTGATCACTTTGATGCTTTTGTGACAGGTGATAAGTTATATGTTTATTTGATGCAAGACACAGGAAATAACACACCGGGTGTTGGCGATAAGCGTCCCCTATACTTTCAAGAATTTACATTGTCTGAGGTTGATGCTTCTGAAGAAATTGATGATTTATCATTAGAGGCAGAAGATTATACAACGGCTTCCATTGATATTAATGTTGGTACTAGTACTTCAGCTTCTGGAGGTGAATATATAGATTCGTTTGCATCAAATCAGTTTATTGAACATAAATTTCAGGTAACTACTGCAGGTACTTATGATTTTATTCTTTTTGCGGCAAACAGAAATAGAGATGATTCCATTATGGATATTGAAATTAATGGAACGCTGTATGACGATGTTTTAATCACACGAACCTTTGATTGGAATATATATTTAGAAACAAGAATACCAGATGTTACATTAATTCAAGGTGAAAATACAGTAAGATTAACACAACAAAGATCATTGTCTAGTGAACCCGATAAAATTGAATTTGAATTAACATCGGCTCTGAGTATTAATGACTTCAATACTCGAGATTTAGCAGTTTATCCTAATCCTAGTCATGGTGTTTTCAATATAAAATCAAATAGCCAAAACCTACAGTATAATTTAGTGAATATACAAGGTCAAGTTTTAGAAAAGGGAAGTGTTTCTCAAAATAAAGTAGATTTTTCTAATCACGCTCGAGGGATTTATTTTGTAGAACTATCTAATGAGACAAATAGGTTTGTTAAAAAAATAGTTATTAAATAAAAGAAGATATAATGCTCAAATACATCTCCTGTTCTCTATTGTTTTTTTTACTCCTAAGTTCTTGTCAACAACAAAAACCGGTAAAGGTTGAAGGTGAGTTAAAAAAATGGCATAGAATTACTTTAAATTTTGAAGGTCCAGATACAAATGAAATGGATGAAATTAATCCGTTTTTAAACTACAGATTGGATGTTACTTTCAAAAATGGAGAAAAAGAATTTATAATTCCAGGTTTTTATGCGGCCGATGGCAATGCAGCCGAATCAAGTGGTGATTCAGGAAATGTTTGGCAAGTGCGATTTACCCCAGATGAAGTTGGAGAATGGACATATTCAGTTTCATTTAAAAAAGGAGATAATATCGCAGTAGCTGAAAATGCAAGTAACGCTTCAAGCGCAGATTTTATGGACGGACAAGCAGGAACATTTATTATTTCAGAATCTGATAAAACAGGAATAGATAATCGTGCTAAAGGAAGACTTCAATACGTTGGCGAATCCTATTTAAAATATGCCGAAAGTCAAGATTATTTCATAAAACTAGGTGTTGACGCGCCAGAAAATTTATTAGCATATACAGATTTTGATGTATCTACAAATGCTCTAGGTTTTCAAAAAATGTGGGCACCACATGCTCAAGATTTTGATAATAGTGCATTACCCTATGTGTGGCAAGAGTATAAAGGCAAAAATCTTTTGGGAGCTATAAATTATTTAGCTAGCGAAGAACTCAATGTTTTCTCATTTTTAACTTTTAATGTAGATGGAGATGACAGAAATATATTTCCTCATTTATTAAAAGTTCCAATTGAAGAATATGAAGCTTATGCCAGTGTTAAAAAGAATAAAGAAGCTTGGGAAACCATGTTTCATAAAACACGATTTGATGTTTCAAAATTAGACCAATGGGAACGCATTTTTGAATATGCTGAAACAAAAGGTATGTTTCTCCATTTTAAAACCCATGAAACCGAGACCGATCATTTAATGGATAAAGGTGTTTTTGGAACCGAGGGTAAATTATATTATCGAGAACTCATTGCAAGATTTGGGCATCATCTTTCCATGAATTGGAATTTAGGAGAAGAAAATAACCAACCTATTGAAGAAGTTATAAAGGCAGCAGACTTTGTTTCTAATTTAGATGCTTATAACAGCCACCTAGTGATTCATACCTTCCCAAATAAAGATGATCGATATGCCGAATTGATAGGTGATCAATCACCATTAACAGGAGCCTCATTACAGTTAAGTCATCCTGAGTTTAATGATGTGCACCCCAGAGTTTTAAAATGGCGAGATAAATCGAATGCCACAGGGAGAAAATGGGCATTAGCAGTAGACGAACCTGGTAAAGCAAATATTGCTTTATTACCTGATGATGAAGATCCCGAACATAATTTTGCAAGAAGCAGAGCCATGTGGGGAACACTTATGGCGGGAGGTTACGGTGTAGAATGGTATTTCGGATATGCTAGCCCTAATTCAGATTTAACTTGTCAAGATTTTAGAAGCCGCGATTTATTTTGGGATCAAAACAGGCACACACTTCACTTTTTTAATAATCATATTCCGTTTTGGGAAATGGAACCTAATGACGATTTAACAACTGATGACATATCATATTGCTTAGCAAAAGATGACGAAATTTATGTCGTTTATACTGAAGCCAACGCAGATAAAATTAAGCTGAATTTAGGTGATTCTGGAGCCAATTTTCAAATAAAATGGTACAATCCAAGACACGGTGGTGAATTACAAAATGGTTCAATTACTTCGATTAAAGCAGAAGGAATTGTTGGTTTAGGAGCTCCGCCTTCCGAAACAGATAAAGACTGGGTAATTCATATAAAAGTTGATAAATAATTTGGTTAAGGTTTAACTTCTTTATAATCAATCTGGAGTATAATTTTATTAAAAGCTAATTCAATTGTGTTAAACTTGAATCTTATTGTACTGCTAATAAAACGCCAATAGAATCGGATGAAATTATAATTGAAGACAGGATAGAACAGGACGCTTACTTAGATTGCAAATTATATATTTATTCACTGATAAACACACAAAATATTTAGCAATAAATCAACAGTTTATGTATTTAAAAATTTCATTTTTTACCTTATTATTTCTGTGTGTTTTATCTCTTCATGCTCAAAACCCAATTGTAGCAAACCAAGGACTAAACGATCCACATATTCACATATTCAATGACACGGCATACGTGTATGCATCTCATGATAAATCTATAGAAAACAAAGAATTCATCATGGAAGATTGGTGGGTATGGTCGTCTCCTGATTTAGTGAATTGGACAAAACGCAGTGTGCTAAATCCAAAGGATACATACATAGGTAAAGATTTTTTACGTTGTTGGGCTACCGATGCTGCATATAGTGATGGTAAATACTATTTTTATTTTTCAGAAGGTAACGAACAAACAGGTGTTGTTGTTGGAGATTCGCCAGTTGGACCTTGGGAAGATGTATTGGGTGGACCGCTGTTGTCTTCAGAATTAACCCCAACTCATGAATATGATATGGCCGTTTTTGAAGATAATGGAGAACATTATATAATTTTTGGTGTTTGGGATTACTACATAGCCAAGTTGAATTATGACATGGTAAGTTTAGCTGAAAAACCTAAAAAAATTGTTATTAATAATCCGCGCGGACCTTATAATCCTGATGGTAATAATAAAAAAATGCCAACAGATGATAAACCATTTATGCATAAATACAATGGAAAATATTACTTGTCTTGGGGCTGTTTTTATGCCATGTCGGAAAATTTATATGGGCCTTATGATTATAAAGATTCTGTTATAAAAGAAGAAAGTTTTGATGAAGGCTATGATGCACCAACATGGCCAAATGGATTTTTACAAGGCCGTCACGGTTCGTTTTTTGAGTGGCATAACCAATGGTATTATATTTATTGTGATATTAGTCAAACAGGAAATCGATATTTTAGAGATAGCTTCATAAGTTATATTCACTACAAAGAAAATGGTGAAATGGCCACTATTAGAGTTGATGGTATTGGCGTAGGGAACTATGATGCCAAAGGGATTATTGAAGCTGAAGATTATTTTAAATCCGATAACATCGTAAAAGTTGAAAATACTAAAGGCGGGTTTTCTATAGAACCGACCGAAGACATAAGTTCTGTTGTATATCCTAATATCAAGAATTTAAAGCATTCATCTACTTTAGAATTAGAAGTTATTGCTAATCAAGCAGTTCAACTAGAGGTTAGAGAAAATGATGCTCAAGGTATGTTGCTATTTATTTGCGATGTACCTAAAAATGAAATCTACACATTTCAAAAAAGAAGTTTTGCAACCAAAAACCTTAAAGAGAATCAGTCACTATGTTTTGTTTTTAAAGACATAAAGCCTGAGTCTTTCAAATTAAATCGATTTAAATTTAAAAACTAATGAAGAAAATATTTTTTTTAGCAGTACTAATAATTATCGCGTCATGTAAAAACAATGATTCAAGTTCATTGGATTATAAGGATGCATCTTTATCAATTGATGAACGTGTAGAGGCCTTATTGCCTAAATTATCTCTTGAAGAAAAAGTGGCACAAATGCGTATTTTTCATGCCAACATCGGTACAAAGCCTGATGAAAATGGTAACTTAACATTGTCAGAGAGAGTTATAGAAAAATTAAAGTTAGGAATTGCAGGAATAAAAAATCCAGGAGAACATATTGATGCCGTAGCAGCAGCAAAAATGAATAACGAGCTTCAAAAGTATATTATTGAAAATAACCGTTGGGGTATTCCAGCGTTATTTGTAACAGAATCATACAATGGCGTAGATGCAGAAGGCTGTACGCGATTTGGACGCCCAATGACATCAGCAGCATCGTTTAACCCAGAATTGGTACAACGCCAATGGGATGTTGTAGGAAAAGAAGCCCGTTTGCGAGGGATGCACATGTGCCATTCACCTGAAGCAGATGTGGTGCGCGACCCACGTTTTGGACGAATGAGTGAAGCTTTTGGAGAAGACACGTATTTAACAACGCAGATGGTTAAAAATGCCATAATAGGGGTCCAAGGTGATTATGAAGGATTAGGAAATGGAACGCATATTGGCGCCGTAGCGAAACACTTTGCGGGTTACGGACAAGTATTAGGAGGTTCTAACTTCGCTGCCATTGAGATTTCTGAAAGAACCTTGATTGATGAAATTTATCCACCATTTGAAGCGGCCGTAAAAGAAGCTAAAACATTAGGTATAATGGCATCTCATGGCGATTTAAACGGTGTGGCAAGTCATGGTAATCCAGAATTGCTTACAGGTGTACTTCGTGATCAATGGGGATTTGAAGGTTATGTGGTTTCAGATTCAAATGACATCGCGCGATTATTCTATTTCATGAAAGTTGCTGAGTCTCCTGAGGCTGCAGCTCAAATGGGCTTAGAAGCAGGAATAGATATCGATTTATATGCTGAAGACTCGTATGCTTACCTGCCAGAAATGGTGAAGAAAAACCCAGAGTTGGAAAAGCTAATCGACCGTTCTGTAAGACGTGTGTTGAGAACAAAATTTATTTTGGGATTGTTTGATAACCCTTATATCGATATTGAAGAAGTTAAAAAAGGTGTGCGTGCTCAGTCTTCGTTAGATTTGGCCAAAGAATCAGATTTAGAGTCTATCATTTTACTAAAAAATGAAAAAAACACGTTGCCTTTGTCTAAAGATAAATCTTTAAAAATAGCCTTGTTAGGTCCTCTATTAAAAGAAAACACAAAAGAGATGTTTGAATCTGTTGCGGGTTCAAATGTAAAATTTATTGCCGAAAAAGGATTTCAATTAACGAATCAGAAAGGCGGTGCACCAGAACTTTTAGAAAGAGATCCTAAAGCCATAGCAAGTTTGGTAAATAAAGCAAGGTCTGCAGATGTTTCAATACTATTTTTGGGAGGTGATGAGTACACTGCAAAAGAAGCTTATTTTAGTAATAGTACGTTAGGTGATAGAGCAACTATTGACCCTGTTGGCCCTCAAGACGAACTTGTTGAAAAAATTAAGGCTTTAGGTAAACCAGTAATTGTGGTTTTAAAGCACAGAAGAACCTTGTCTATTAATGTAATAGCAGAACGAGCCGATGCTATTTTAGATACTTGGGATTTAAGTGAATTTGGTGATGAATCTACGGCCAGAATTGTTTTTGGTGAAGTATCGCCATCAGGTAAATCGCCAGTTACAATTCCAAGGTCTATTGGGCAAATTCCGTTTCACTATAGTATGAAAGAAATCAACTACAAGAAAGAATATTTGTTCTTAGGTAAAGGACCGCTTTATCCTTTTGGTCATGGTTTAAGTTATGCCAATTTTGAATACTCAGATATTGCAGTTTCAAATGCAGAAATAACACCAGACTCAGAGTTAGAGGTTAGCGTAAAAGTCACTAACAATGGTAGTGTTAAGGCTAAAGAAGTAGTGCAAATGTATATTAAAGACGAAATAGGTTCAGTTACAAGACCAGATAAAGAACTGAAAGGTTTTGAGAAAATAGAATTAGATGCGGGAGAAAGTAAAACCGTTTCATTTAAGATTACACCTAAAATGTTAGAGTTTACCGGTATTTCAATGGAAAAAGTTTTAGAAGCTGGAGACTATTCCGTTAAAATAGGAACCTCATCACAAGAATATTTAGAAACAACATTCAAACTAAAAAAATAAGACATCATGAATAAGACGATTTTAACACTTGTAGCGGTTGTATTATTATTCAATTGTTCAACAGCTCAAAAAGTAGCTGAATCTCAAAGCATAGATAAATCTAAAGTGAAATCATCAATGATAAAAGCTTTAGAGTGGCAAGAAGCACACCCTATTATAGCATTAGCACCAACCGATTGGACTAACGGTGCATACTATACTGGTGTTGCTAGGGCACATAAAACTACTAAGGATATGATGTATATGGCAGCCTTAAAAAATCAAGCGTATTGGAATGATTGGCAGACTTTTGATAGAATACATCACGCTGATGATGTAGCCATTTCATATAGTTATTTATATATTGATATGAATGAAGGGAGAAAAAACTTTGTGGACTTGGAGCCTACTAAAAAGTTTTTAGATGCACACTTGTATGAAGATGATAACTGGAAAGCCGGAACCGATAAATCGGAATACGGTAGAACCATTTTATGGTGGTGGTGTGATGCCTTATTTATGGCGCCTCCTGTACTTAATTTATATGCAAAACACACCAATCAGCCTAAGTATTTAGACGACATGCATAAGTTTTATATGGAAACCTATAACCAATTATATGATGAAGAAGAACGTTTATTTGCAAGAGATATGCGTTTTGTTTGGACCGGTTCAGAAAAAGATAGTAAAGAGCCAAATGGAAAAAAAGTGTTTTGGTCTAGAGGAAATGGTTGGGTTATAGCTGGTTTAGCTTTAATCTTGGATGATATGCCTGAAGATTATAAGCACCGTCCGTTTTATGAAAAACTATACAAAGAAATGGCAGCGAAAATATTAGAGATTCAGCCAGAAGATGGGCTATGGAGAACAAGTTTACTATCTCCAGAATCTTATGATTATGGTGAAGTTAGCGGTAGTGGTTTTCACACCTTTGCTTTAGCTTGGGGAATAAACAATGGCTTAGTGGATAAAAAACATACTTCAGCAGTCCTTAAAGCGTGGAATGCTATAGCAGCATGTCAACATGACGATGGTCGTGTAGGTTGGGTTCAAAACATTGGGGCCTTCCCAGAACCTGCATCATATGATAGTTGGCAAAATTTTGGAACAGGCGCCTTTTTAATGGCAGGTAGTGAGATTTTGAATTTAGATTGAGTTAAGTAATAACTTAAGTTTGAGAATTAAATACTATAAATCGAGGGCTACTAGTCCTCGTTTTTTTGTATTAAGTTAATTTTAAATAATTGGACGCTTTATTGATTAAGATGCCTAAAACCATCACTTTCATATTTGTTTTTCTATTCATACGCTTTGGTTTAGCTCAAAACGATAAGTATAAGTTCAGTCATATATCTGATACTGATGGGTTATCTCAAAATTCGGTGGTGGCTATTCATCAAGATAAATTAGGTCAGATATGGTTTGGAACTAGAGACGGCTTAAACAAATATGATGGCGAAGAATTTACGGTTTACAGACATCAGAAAGATAATAAATCATCAATAAGTAACAATGGAGTACTTTGTATAGAAGGTGACCGCAATGGATTTATCTGGGTAGGAACATCCTTTGGATTGAATAGATACGACCCAAAAAAAAATGCTTTTAAAACATATTTTTTAAATGAAAAAGCAAGATATTTAGGGAATAATATGATTAAGGTAATTAAAGAATTATCTAAAAATGAAATTTGGATAGTGTCTTCAAGCGGAGTTTCCATTTACAATGATAAAACAGATACCTTTAATACAATCTTAAAAAAGAATAACATAACATCTATTCTTGAAACGAAATCTGGAATCCTGTTAATTGGAACTACAAAGGGATTATTACGGCTGTTAGATAAAGAAAACGGTAATTATCAATTTGAAAATATTATTGGTACGGAATCATTATTTGTTCAGGATATGGTTGAAACTGCTGATGGTAATATATTGCTTGGAACCCAAATGATGAGTGTTTTAAAGTATGATATTTCCAAAAATAGTGTTCAACCTTATTTTGAAAAATTTCTTTTAAAAGACAAAAATAAAAATGTTAGAAAATTACTTTTTGATGATAATGGGGAACTGTGGATTGCTACTTATAATGGAATCCAAATATCAAATAATCAAAAGCATTTAATTGCATTATATAATGATGATAATGATGATAAATCGATAAATGATAATTTCATCAAAACCTTATTTAAAGATAATACAGGTGTAATATGGATAGGTACTTATTATGGAGGTATTAATATTTGGAATGATTTTAATAAGAACTTTATTAATATTAGTCAAAAATCCACAAAATCAGGTCTTAGTTTTAAGGTAGTTAGTTCTATTGTAAATTATAATAACTTACTTTTATTTGGTACAGAAGGTGGAGGGATTTCTGTTTTAAATCAAGACGATCATACCATACAACATATTACCACTAAAAATGCGTCAGCGCTTAAAAGTGATAATATTAAATCACTTTGTGTTACCAATAATGATAAACTTTGGGTTGGTACTTTTACTAACAGCATAGCCATATTCAACCTTAAAACAAAGGTGTTTGAAAAATTACCTTTTCCTAAAAAACTAAATGATTTTCTAGAAAATGTAGGAGTGTTATCTATCGTACAATATGATGATGATAACATCCTAATTGGTACTAACTATAAAGGTTTAGTTAAGTATAATACACGCCAGAATTTATTTAAGATATATAATACCAATTCTAAACCTTTAGGGCTCACAAGTAATAATGTTAAAACTATAAAAGTAGATTCAAAAAATAATATCTGGGTTGGTACGATAAGGGGATTAAATTGTATTTCGCCAAATGAGGAAATTACAAATCATGTCTATAAAGCAGATTTGAAAGTTAAGTTTGAAATAAATACCATTTTTGAAGATAACAAAGGAGTGTTGTGGATTGGAACGTTCGAGGATGGACTCTTTAAATTTGAAAACAATCAATTTGTACCTGTTTCTTTAAAGATAGATAAAGTTGAAATTAATGGTATACGAAGTATTGAAGAAGCTGAAAAGGGTAAGTTCTGGATTAGTACCTTTACACAAGGTATTTTAAAATACAACCCTCTTAAAGATAAAATTGAAGCTTATTATTCTAAAAAGGAGGGGCTTGCAAGTAATCAATTTAATCGAGATGCCAGTTTGCGTATTGGTGAAACTCAGTATTATTTTGGCGGTTCCTCTGGAGTAACATATTTTGATGAAAGTAAGTTAACTAAAAACAAATATTCACCTCAGGTAATTATTACAGATTTCAAAATACAAAATGCTTCTGTTGAGGTAGATGGTGAACATCAACTTCTAGAAAATACAATTTCTTATACAAAACATCTTGAGTTAGAATACAATCAAGGAAATTTTAGTTTATCCTATGCAATCCCTAATTTTATTAATGCAGGTAGTAACAGCTACATGTACCGTTTAAAAGGTTTAGAAACAGATTGGGTAAAGACTTCCAATAACACAGCAACTTACACAATCCAAAAACCCGGGAGCTATACTTTTGAAGTTAAGGGCATTAATAGTGATGGCGTGGTAAACCAAAAACCAACATTATTAGAAATATATGTAAATCCAGCGCCTTGGGCAAGTTGGTGGGCTTATACCTTATATTTTATAGCTATTGGCGTTGTCGTATATTATCTGTTTAATATTTTAAAAGCAAAGACTAAGCTTAAACATCAATTAGAATTAGAGCATGTAAGAGCGCAACAAATTGAAAAAACAAATAAATCTAAACTAGAATTTTTCACGAATATTTCTCATGAATTTCGAACACCATTAACGCTCATTCTAGGGCCACTTCAACAAATATTAGAAAATTACAGAGGGAGTAGTCAGATGTACAGAAAACTAAAAGTTGTTGAAAGTAGCTCAAATCAATTATTACAACTTATCAATAGGTTGATGGATTTTCGAAAGTATGAGAATAAATTGATGAAACTAGAAGCTTCAGAAGGAAATATTGTAAAGTTTATTGAAGAAATATGTTTGTCGTTTTCTGAGTATGCTAAGGCTAAAGATTATAAATATAATTTTGCAACATCATCAGATGATATCTATTTGTACTATGATAGCGCTAAGTTAGAAAGGGTGTTTTATAATTTAATTTCCAATGCCTTTAAATATACACCAGATCAGGGAGAAATAAATATTGAGATTATTGAAGATATAGATAAAATAGTTGTATCGGTCTGCGACACAGGTGTTGGGATTCCAGAAGAATATGTAGATAAAATTTTTGAACGGTTTTTTGAGATTTCTGATCTTAAGGAAGGCAAAAACAATAATAAAGGCACTGGAATTGGTTTGTCGATAGTTAAAAGTATTATAGATTTACATAAAGGAAAAATAAGTGTTGCTAACTCTACTAAAACTTCTGGTTCTGTTTTTTCGGTTGAACTTTTAAAGGGAAAAGGGCACTTAAATGATGCAGATATTGTTAAAGACTTCAAGTTTAGCGATGATATTTCATTATATGAAAATCAGTTAAAAGAGCAAGATTTAAGTTTTAATGATACCGCTATGTTTAGAAATATCCCTTCAATCGAAAAATCTTCAATTTTAGTAGTTGAAGATAATAAGCAACTACGAGGTTTTATACGTAATCTACTCGAGTTTAGTTATAATGTTTACGAAGCTGAAAATGGAAAGGAAGGATTTAAAATAGCAATTAAAGAAGAAATAGACCTTATTGTAAGTGATGTGGTTATGCCTATAACTAGTGGGATAGAATTATGTGCATTAGTTAAGGGAGATATAAGAACCAGCCATATTCCAGTAATTTTATTAACCACTCGGTCTTCCTTAATATATAAATTAGATGGTTTAGAGCGCGGTGCGGACGATTATATTAGCAAACCATTTAATATAAAAGAGTTTGAATTCAGGATATCAAATGTTTTAAAATCTATTTCGAGATTAAAACAAAAAATGAATACAAATGAAATTTTAAATCAAGATGATATAGTGATGTCTTCTCTAGATGAAAAACTCTACAAGAAAGCGTTAGATATAATTGAAAAAAACATAATCAATTCGGATTTCGATATTCCCTATTTTTGCGAAGAATTAGGCGTTAGTAAATCTGTGTTATTCACTAAAGTAAAAGCTTGGACAGATTATACTCCCAAACAATTTATTCAGCATATAAGATTAAAACGTGCTGCTCGACTTCTTGAGCAAGGTAAAAGTGAAATTGGCCAAATTAGTCTCATAGTTGGTTTTAAAGACCCAAAATATTTCAGTAAAATCTTTAAAAGGAAGTTTGGTAAAACACCTAAAGCGTACTCAGAATCTTTTTTAGAGTATTAATTGCCTACAATAAATTCTAATATATAGGTTTTTATTCATTGTGCTATTTACAAGAGGTAGTACTTCCATTACAGCCTTAAAAAAGGAGTTTTGTCTACTTTTTTAGGAGTTTTCTACTCTGATTTCCCTGTAAATTTGAACTATAATAATTAATTAAAACTATCTAAGATTATGAAAAAAATTACACTGTTTCTTTGTTTATGCTTTGTAACAAGTACTTATGCTCAAGTTGTTGATGGGGGATACTATAGACTAAAAAGTAATTTTACGACTGACGGTACTATATATCTTTCTCACGATGGAGCGCCTGATGGAACAACTAAAGCAATTTCTGCGACAGCAGCAGGTGATAATACTCCTACTGATCCTACGGTATTTCAGTTTGTCGAAATCGGCACAACAGGTAATTATGATATTGTAATTAGCACAGGAGACTACAATTTAAGAGCTAATAGCACTACAGCTATAGAGTTAAGAGCTTGGGACGGAAATGGGTCTACATCTAACCCTGAGATTTGGACTGTTGTTGAATCTCCAAGTACTCCTGGTGTTTATAATATTTACACTCCTGTTACTAGTTCACCTAGATATTTAGTTTATAACGCTCTCAGTAGCTCCAATCCAGGAGTTATTGGTTATTCTGGCAGTGACTTTACTAGAACCCAATGGATTATTGAACCACCTGTTTTAAGTACAGAGGATTTTAATGAGAGTTCTGTTTTTGTTTCTAATCCAATCAACAGCCAAATGACTATTAAAGGTTTAGATAATAAAGTTAACAAAATTGAAGTTTTTGATTTATTGGGTAAATCTATTCTAGAAAGAAACACTATGGGTGCATCATCTATATTGATAGATGTTAATGCTTTAACTAGTGGTTTATACCTTGTTAAATTGTATGGAGAAACATCAACACTAACAAAAAAAGTTATAAAAAGATAGAAACTTAGAGTAATTCTTTTTTTAATAGAAGAAAACAGTTTGGTGTTATTTACATCAAACTGTTTTCATATTAGAAATATTATTATAATATAAAGTTAATTTCGTCTTAATTGCTATTATAAAAAAATATGAAAAATAAAATTTTTAATAATTACACTCGTCTTAAAGAGCTTAAATATAAGTTCATTCTTTCTGCCTTTATTATGTTATTTTTTAGCTATGGGATAAATGCGCAGGTGCTATGGTATGGAGACCCTAATTTATCTGTTAATGATAATTTTAGACGGTTAGATCCAGATGGAAATAGTAATCCTACAGGAGACAGATGTGTAGATGATCCAAATACCCCACCATTTGTTACCAAACCAACAGATTCTGAATTTGGCAAATTTTGGCGTATTACAAAGCCAACATCTAGAAAACGTGCAGAATTTGCTAGAACCACTGGTGATATTAATTCTTTTGTTCCACAGAATAGCGGTACATACTATTATGGATGGCGCTGGCGTATAAATGCTACGCCTAATCTAACAAATGACATAACAGTGTTTCAATGGAAGACCGATCAAGGTAGTGATATCAATACAAACAAACAGCACTATCCATTTAATATGGAATACGATGGAACCATTTTAAGTCTGCATGCTTTTGGTCCAGCTGAACCCAATTATAATAGACCTGGGTCAATAACTCAAAGGAGGACCACATTATGGACGCAAGCAGTTTCAGAAAACCAATGGGTAAGTTTTGTTATAAAAGTAAAGGTAGACCATACATATGACAATACGAATAATCGATATCAAGGTTATGTAGAGTTTTGGTATAATGGAGAACAACAAACCTTATCTAATATAGATTTTGATGAATATCAAGTGGTACTTGCAAATTCAAATACAAGAGCCTATCATAGAACCTTTGATGGAATTGAAGTTTATCCTAAGTGGGGTGCATATAATGAAAATGCATGCGATTTTGAGGTGATAACAGATTTTGATGATATGAGGATTGCTATGACTTACCTTGAAGCACTTCCTAGTAATTCAAATGACGGAAATTCTAATGGTTTAGAAGGGCTGTATAAAATAAAGCATAGTGTAACTGGTAAGTATTGGACTGTAGATAATGCAAATTCAAATATGATCACTGCAGATGAGATTACACCAGATAGTGCGACACAAATTTTTGAGTTAAAATCTGTTGGAACTGCTGGTTATTATAACATTTCTTGTACCGACCCTAATTGGGATGCTGTAAGATTTAATACTACTAATGTTTATCCAACTACAACTTCAACGCCAACTACTGATACAAATAACACAAGAATTTTTGAATTTGTTTCGAATGGCTCTGGTGCATATGATATCCATACGCCACAGACTACCACTGGGAGGTATGCCTATGACAATTCGGGCGACGTGAAGTATACAGGCTCTGCATCAGCTAACACTAAATGGATACTTGAAAATGCTAATTCACTTAGTAGCGCAGATTTTGATAAAACTTCTTTCTTTATTTCTAACCCAGTAGATAATGTAATTTTAATTAAAGGATTAGATAATAAAGTAAATAAAATTGAAGTATTTAACATAATGGGGAAATCTGTACTTGTAAAAAATGCTAAAGATGCATCATCTTTACAAATAGAGACTAATGCCTTAGCTAGTGGCTTATACCTTGTTAAACTTTACGGAGAAACGTCAATATTTACAGGGAAAATTATTAAGAGATAGAGCCTTAGAGTATTTTCTTTAATCTGATAAAAACTTAAATAATTTTTATTTAACTTAATTATTTATAAATTTTGATAAATCAGGACAACACAGGATGGTACTTCTAATTTAGAAAACTAATTTTAGCTTATTAAATTAATAATATGAAGTTAGTTAAAATAACCATTTTGTTATGCTTATGTTTTTTTAGCTGTAATAATAAAAATAAAGTTGAGAACAAATCAGACATCAATAAAATAGCTCTCGAGTTTCCCGAACGACCAAACATACTTTGGCTAGTAACCGAAGATATGGGGCCATATATTCCACCTTTTGGAGATACTACAGTTGCCACTCCTAATTTAAGTAGATTAGCAAATGAAGGTATAGTTTATCCAAACCTATACTCAACCTCAGGGGTTTGCGCTCCAAGTAGGGCAGCAATTGCCACGGGCATGTATCCTTCAAGTATTGGAGCCAATCATATGCGTGTTAATTCATATACAAAAGAAAGAGGACTTCCACCCTATGAAGCTGTTCCACCTTCCGAAGTTAAAATGATAAGCGAATGGATGCGTCGCGCAGGGTATTATTGTACTAATAATTACAAAACCGATTACCAATTTAGAGAGCCTGTTACCGCTTGGGACGAGAATAGTCCGTATGCACATTGGAGAAATAGAGATAAAAATCAACCTTTCTTTTCAGTAATTAATTTTACCGAAACCCACGAATCTGGATTGTTTGAGCCTTATGGGTTCAGAGAAATTGAAACCAGACTTTATCATGCAGGAGATAAAAAATACAAATGGAAAAACTTTGGCGAGCATCATGCTAATAACCGCATGACTGAAGAGGATACACCAATTCACCTTCCAAAAGATACAAAATTTAACATTCCACCATATTTGCCAGACACAGAAAAAACACGTCGCGATATGTGGAAATTATACAACAATATCGCCGAAATGGATAAGCAAGTGGGTGCCGTGTTAAAGCAACTTGAAGATGATGGCTTGTTGGAAAATACAATAATCTTTTTCTACGGAGACCATGGCGGGCCACTACCAAGAGAAAAAAGACTAATTTATGATTCGGGCCTAAATACACCAATGATTATTCGATTTCCTAATAAAATCCAAGCAGGCACAAAGGATGATCAACTAATAAGTTTTGTGGATTTTGCACCAACCTTATTGTCACTTATAAACGAAGAGCCAAAACCATACATGCAAGGGCAAGCTTTTTTAGGGCCATATAAAACCAAGGAACGTAATTATATTCATGCAGCGGCTGATCGATTTGATGCAGAAACAGACGTGATAAGAGCGGTAAGAGATAAACAATTTAAATACATTAGAAATTACAGACCGGATCAAGGGTATTATCTACCTATTGAATATAGAGAGCGCATTCCAACCATGCAGGAATTGTTGAGATTGAAAAACGAAGGGCAACTTAACGAACATCAAATGCAATGGTTCAGGGAAAGGAAGCCTAAAGAAGAATTGTTTGATTGCTCGGTTGATCCTTTTGAATTGAATAATCTTGCAAATAATCCTGAATATCAAGCTAAACTTAAAGAGTTGAGTGCCGAAATGGATAAATGGCTTGAAGCCATAGGTGATAATCCTGACTTGCCTGAAGGTGATCTTATTAAAAAACTGTGGAACGGTAGTGATACTCAGCCAAAAACATCTGCTCCAACCATTATTACTAAAAATGGAAAAGTTACTATAAATTGTGATACTGAAGGCGCTTCAATAGGATATAGAATAAGTTCTAATCAGGGAAAAACTTCAAAAGTGTGGCAAATTTATCAAGAACCTTTTGAATTACCTTTAAACGCAAAACTCGAAGTTCAGTGCCATAGAATTGGATTTAAGCCCAGTAAAATTTTAGAGTTGCTTCGTCGAGATTTAGAATAGAATTTTTATTAAAATAAGGTTGATATTCAAAATATAAAACATTATATGAATGATAAAATAAGTTGGTTTTCAATGAAACATATATTGATGTTTATGGTTTGCCAATTTATTACAACAAAAGTTCAAGCGCAGCTTATTTTGTATACCGACTGTACAGATTCAGCTATTGCTAATTAAAAACATCTGAGTTATGAATTGCAGAATTCTATTTTTATTAACAATTATTTCAATTTTTGGTTGTCAACAGAAAAGTGAAAAAACGTTAGACGTTTTCACAGAAAAAAGTTTTGAGGAATTAAGTGAAAACTTTAAATCGCCTTCTGAAAAGTATTATCCAGAAACATGGTTTCACCTTAACGGAAATAATATTTCCAAGGAGGGTTTAACTTTAGATCTAGAATCTATAAAAGAAGCTGGTCTGCAAGGTATCCACTTATTTAATAAAGACGGAAGACCATTCCCTAATGTAAAACCAATAAAAATTTTATCTCCTGAATGGGAAGACATGATTCGTCATGCAGCAGATGAATGCAAACGTTTAGGCTTAAAATTTACTATGCAAAATTGTCCTGGTTGGTCAATGACTGGAGGGCCTTGGGTGCCGGTTGAAGAAGCACAACGCGAAGTTGTAGAAACTGTTTATCGAGTACAGGGTGGAAATACCTTTGAAGATATTCTACAGATAGATTCATTATACCATACACCAGATTATAATTATAAAGATATTCAGCTTTTGGCTTTTCCAACACCTGAAGGAGATGATTTACAACCTTTGAATCCATCTAAAATTGAAACAAATAATCCTTTAGTTCCATGGAAAGATATCTTCAATCCGAATTCTAAAATTATAGTAACTCGTAAAACCACGCAATTAGATAAACCTTTAAAAGGCTATAGAGCGCAGGGGGTTTCAAAAATAAAGAATGAGGAGACTTGGGTTAAAACTAGGTTTAATAAACCTGTAACTCTTCGCTCTATTGTTTTTCCACAAATGCGACATATCATCATGGGTACGCAATATCCTAAAATCGATGTTACTATTAAAGTTGAAGCGTTAATTGATGATAAATTAATGGAAATAGCAACCGTAAACTTACCAGACGCTAATTGGAATGATAGACGAAAGCACCTCACTTTAGCCATTCCAGAAACAACATCAAATTCGTTTGTATTTACTTTTGCTGGTGAACATACAATTGCTCCAGAATTTATTCGCTTAAGCTCCAATCCTAAATTTCATAATCATGAAGCTAAAGCGGCAAAAGTATTGAGACGTCTTGAAAAAGAGGTGGAATACAACTATTCTAAAAATACGATTATCAAGTCAGAATCGATTATTAATCTCACTGATAAAATGTCCAGTGATGGTAGATTGACCTGGGAAGTTCCAGAAGGAAAATGGACAATAGTGCGTTTTGGCCATATTAATATGCGCTTAACAAATAAACCTGCAGTTCCAGAAGCTACAGGTTGGGAATCAAGTAAGTTAGATAAAGTTACTATCGAGAACCATTTGCGTAATGGGATGATTGGTAATTTAATAAAAGACGGAGGTCCGATAGGCGATGGTAAACTACATGGATTATTAATAGATAGCTGGGAGAGTCATGTGCCTACATGGACTATCAATTCTGAAGATATGTTCGAGGAATTTGAGCAACGGCGAGGGTATAGCATGAAAACTTATTTGCCAGCTACCATGGGCTACATTGTGGAAAGTCCTGAAATAACTACAAAATTCTTGAGGGATTTGCGCCATACCATGGATGATGTACTTATCGATAATTTCTTCAAACATTTTGCAACTGTGGCGCATGATATGGGGGCAGAAGTATACACTGAAGGTGCCGGTGGAGAAGTGTTACCAATAGACCCTATGCGTTATTATAGCGTTAGCGATATTCCAATGACTGAGTTTTGGTATCCCAAAGCACCATCTGCTCAAAACGAATATGCTAAACCTGTTTTCAATGCGGCATCTGCAGTGCATTTATATAATAAACCAGTTTTGGCAGCCGAAGCTTGTACTCAAGTAGGTGTGAAATGGAACGAACATCCATTTTCTGTAAAATATTTAATCGATTATAATTTTACCAAAGGCATAAATCATTTAGTATTCCATACCTTTTCGCATACACCGCAAACCAATGTGTCTCCTGGGTCTAGTTTTGGAGGAAATATTGGGTTTCCGCTAGTTAGACAACAAACATGGTGGCCTTACATGAAAGATTGGACGAATTATTTAGCAAGAAACCAATATGTTTTACAACAAGGAGAATACGTAGCTGATGTGTTGCGATATTATGGCGATCACTTTGACCGCCCACCATTCGATTTAGATTATTTCCCAAAAGGCTACCGTTTTGATTATTTAAATGCTGAAATACTACATGATAAATTAAGTGTTGAAAACGGTAAAATTAATGTTGAAAATGCAGGAGATTATCGCATCATTACATTAAGAGATTCAAAAGAAATGTTGCTGTCTACAGCTAAAAAGCTTAAGGAATTAGTATTGGCAGGTGCTGTAATTCTAGGAGATAAACCTCAAGATTCACCCAGTTTAATGGATAATGAAAATGATTTAAAAGAATTATTACAAATTGCAGATGAGTTATGGGGAAACACAAACGAAGGTGTAAAGCAAGTGGGTAAAGGCAAGGTATATTGGGGTAAAACATTAGACGAAGTTTTACAGGAAGAGAAAATTGAACAAGATGTGATAGTTCCAGATGATTTAAATATAAAATGGATTCACCGCGAAACAGCGGATGCTCATATTTATTTTGTGGCGTCAAATATGGATAAACCAGTGGATGCTACTTTAAGTTTTAGATTGAAAGATGTGTGTCCTCAAATATGGAATGCTTTTAATGGCGAACAACAAGAAGCAAAAGTTTGGAGCGCATCAAATAATAGAACAAATGTTGCACTTACTTTTGCGCCAAGTGGAAGCCAAATTGTAGTATTTTCAAAAGAAAACAAAACGCCACTAGCTTCAAAAATCACCTATAATGATGAGGTGATTTTAAGTGCAGAAACAGGATGGTTTAGAATTCATGAAACAGATAATTTGCCGGAATTATCATGGAAAGGTGACGATTTTATTGCTTCAAAGTCTGGAGAATATATTTTTCATCAAAATAAAAATGAAATTAAAAAAGCAATAGCCATTGAAGAAAAATCATTGCAAAGTGATTGGAAGTTGCAGTTTGAAGAAGGTTGGGAAACACCAAATTCTATAGAAATATCAGACTTGAAATCACTTACCGAATTAGACAATAACGCCATTAAGCATTATTCAGGAACAATTACCTATTACAAAACACTCCATATTGAAGAAACAGGTAAGCATAGTATTTTAGATTTAGGACAAGTGGCTAATATAGCAGAGCTTTGGTGCAACGGAAAAAAAATAGGGGTAAAATGGGCGCCTCCTTTTGAATTTGATATTTCTGACACGATTAAAAAAGGAGAGAATATCATTGAAGTTAAGGTTACCAATACATGGCGAAATCAATTAATTTTCGATAATACCAGATCTAAAGATGAAAAGAAAACTTGGACTACCAATCCGCCAAAAAAGCATGAAACTGACTTGGAAGATTCTGGCTTAATAGGACCTGTGGTTTTAAAATTGGTACAGTGATTTTCTGTTTTAATTAAAGATTTCTTTCTCAGATGCTTATGTTTTCTTAGAAACTTTGTGTTTTATCGAATAACTATACGTTTGGTCTTGGGTGCAGGATAGTTCAGGATACTTTGTTAAATTATGTTCAATAATTTTATAATCTATTGATATCAATAGATTTATATCTATAAAAAAGCTATGAAAAAAAATACAATTAATTCCATCTTATTTTTCGTTTTAATGTTATGCTCACTTAGTATAACAGCTCAAGGTGTGCTTCCTTCTAATGATATTTTCAGATTGAAAAATGTAGCAACAGGGCAATTTTTAACAGATGCAGGTGCAAGCGCAACACCCGTAACCATGACAAATCTTGGTGAAGAAGAGCAAAGCACTCATTTTAAGTTCGTAGAGAGCGGCGCATATTATAATATTGATAGCGAAATCTTAGGAATATTACGTGCTCCAGGTGCTGGTGGTCCAGGAGGCCCTTATGTAGTTGTTAGTACAACTAAGGCTGCACCAGCTGCTGATACAGATAAAACGTGGACTATAGATTATAATAGTACAAATGATACTTACAGGTTTGGGTCCAGAACAACAGGTAGATTTATGTATCATGAAGTAGATGGAACCGTAACTCATGCGGTGGCTCCAGATACAGACGACAGAAGTAATTGGGAACTCGTTCCTTATGTACAAACTCCTGTAGTAGTAGCGCCAGATGAAGATACAAGTACGGATTTAAGTTGTCCAGCTTCTGGTGAATTCGAAAACAACAGTACCAGAAATGTAGATTTGCCAAACCCTGTTAATGTAGGGACTGTTGATGATAGAACCTGCTACTCCGATTACTCAGAATTTGATGTTTATGGAAAAACTTGGGGCGTTTATAACATTACCGATGGGTCTAACCACTGGGATGCTCCAAATACCTTACAACCAAGAATAGAACGATCTTTAGACAGATCTGGAGAAACAGGTGTTGGAAGTTATGCAAGATTAACGGGAACATTCAGGATATTAGAGGTAGGTGATGCTGGTAGTTTTAGTCAAGATGGAACTTACATCGCACAAGCCAAAGGCAAACATTCTGGAGGCGGCGGTTCCCCTGATCCAGCTATTTGTTTGTATTTAGCTAGACCTGTTATGGGAACAGGAATAAACGCTGGTAAGCAAGTTGCATTTGATATTTATGCTGAGCGTATCTTGGTACGAGGTGGAGAAGGCAGCGGAAGGGAAGAAGTCTTTTTAAAGCAGGTAAATAAAAATGAAGAAATTAACTTTGAGCTAGAAGTAGGTTTTAGGGAGGATCCAAGCGACCCCACAAAAAAAATACATTATTGTGATGCAGTAATTGGAGGTGACGCTTTTAATTGGAATATCCCAGAGCCAGAAAGAGGGCTAGAATCTGGAATTAGATATGGTGCATACCGTGTTAAGGGTGGTAGAGCGCAAATTAGATGGGCAAATACAACGTATCAGAAGGTAGAAGTTGCGGAATCAGGAGATGCGCCTGAAGGTAATTATAAACTTAAAAATGTAGCTACAGGCAAATATTTAATGGATCCAAATGATGGTTCAATTATAGCAAGTGATTCTGGAGTAGGTTCAGATAAAGAATGGCAATTTGTAAGTGTACCTGCAACTAGTTATTATAATATTGATAGCCAGGGCCCCAGAAAAATTATTAGATTTACAGGTGTTTCAGATTTGATTTGTACAAATTTTTCAGCACCAAATAGTGATACAGATAAGTTGTGGAATGTAATTGATAACGGAGATGGTAGCTATAGTTTTGAGACGCGTAATCTAGGTAAGTATTTGTATCACGCAGTAGATAATACCATAATACATTCAGCCAATACAGATGACAGAAGCAAATGGATTTTAGAATCTGCAACTTTAAGTATTTCTGAAGCAGAACTAAATACTTCTTCAATAAAAGTATATCCTAATCCAGCAGATAATAAATTTACAATTGCATTTCAAAATATTACTGGAGTAAAAGATATCGAAATTTATAACATACTAGGTAAACTGGTTTATAAAAACTCAACTAACAGAGATGTGATTAATGTTGCACAAAATAATAACTTGCCTTCAGGAATTTATTTAGTTAGAGCAAAGGCAAATGATAACAGTGTATATAACTCTAAATTGGTTATAAAATAAGGTTCCAAGAGTTACAATTATTAAAAAGCCAGAAAACTAGTTTTCTGGCTTTTTAATATATTACACAGGATAAAACAGGACAGTTTTCGCATAAAATCTTAATACTTTTCACATGACACATATATTAATACATTCACAATAGATGAAAAGACGTAACTTCATTCAACTTTCAACACTAGCAGGACTAGGAATATCACTTCCAATAGCTGGTATTTTAAATTCATGTGAAAACCACCCAGAACATTCTTTGGAATTTAAGAATTTAATTTCAGGATTATTGAAGGATTGGTGTGATGGCATGATAAACGTTCAGATTAATAATCCAAATAATTTAGAAGAGCATGGAGCATTGGGTTGTCCGTCTTGTTCCCATATCCATGGGCGTTGTATGGATGCCGTTTATCCTTTTTTATATATGGCAGATACTACAGGTGAAAAAAAATATGTAGAAGCGGCAAAGTTGGTGATGACCTGGGCTGAGAACAATGTGTCTCAAGAAGACGGAGCTTGGACAGTCATTAGAAATCCGAAATCTTGGAAAGGCATTACTGTTTTTGGGGCTATTGCACTCGCTGAAGCATTGCATTATCATGGTCATGTTTTAGAGGATGCAACTCAAAAAGAATGGACAAAGCGTTTAGATAAAGCAGGTCAATATATTTACGATACATTTACAATTGACTTCACCAATATTAATTATCCAGGAACAGCTGTGTATGGTTTAAATTTAATAGGTAATATTTTAAATAGAGATGATTTTAAAGCCAAGAGTAAAAAATTAGCTTCTGAAGTAAAAGCCTACTTTACAGCAAATGAAGGCTTGTTGTTTGGGGAATGTAAAAAGAGCTCCAGTAAACTAAGTGAAAAGGGATTACATGGTGTAGATTTAGGATATAATGTAGAAGAAACCTTAAATAGTTTAGTAATGTATGCGCTAAAAGAAAAAGATGAAGAGCTATTACAAATCTTAACAAAATCGTTGAATAATCATTTAGAATTTATGTTGCCTGATGGAGCTTGGGATAATAGTTGGGGAAATAGAATGTATAAGTGGAGTTATTGGGGAAGTAGAACATGCGATGGTAGCCAACCTGCATTTGGAATGATGGCGCATATCAATCCTGCATTTGGTACAGCAGCTGTTAAGAATACAGAATTATTGCAACGCTGTACTGCAGATGGACTTATTCATGGAGGGCCTGGTTTTGTGGAAGCAGGTATTCCTCCTTGTGTACACCATACGTTTACTCATGCTAAACCTTTAGCAGCCTTGTTAGACCACTGGGATCACTTACCAGAAATTAATTCAAACGCTAGTTTACCAAGAGCTACCGCAGATGGTGCAAAACACTTTAAAGATTTGGATGTTTATCTTTTTGCAAGAGGAGATTGGCGAGGAACAGTAAGCGCTTATGATGCAGAATATCATTATCAGTACGATTTTCGGCAAGCTTCAGGAGGTGCTTTAGGAGTTTTATTTCATAATAGAGTAGGGTTATTATGTGCTGCAAGTATGGCAGAGTACCATATGGTTGAAAAAAATAATCAACAGCCACAACCTGGAAAAGATATTTGTTTAACGCCGCGAATTGAAACATTTAAAGATAAGGTTTGGTACACAAACCTTTATGATTTGCCAGCCACTGTAACGAGTAAAGATGAAAATGGTAATATTGAATTACTAGCAAATGTAAAATTGAAAGATGTTGATAGAAATGTAATTGAAAATACAGCTTCAGAGTTTTTTATATCATATATCTGTTCAGCAGATATTATGAAAATTAAAGTAAATTCAAAACAAGTGGTTTCAGAGCCAACCGCATTTGTGTTACCTATTGTTTCTCCAAATAAAGAAGTTTTTAATCAAGTAAGCGATACAGAAATAAGTATTCAAAAATCGGAAGGATTGGTTACTGTAAAAGCGAATGCGCCTATCAGAATAAAAGAAATGGAAGGCTCAAGAACTTTTAATATGGTACCAGGAGTCGAAGCATTGCCCTTAGAAGTATTTTTTGAAGAAGGTATAAAGGAACTGCTTATTTCAATAGTTGTAACTTAAAATTCACCTTTGCTAAGATTTCTAAATTTACCTGGCGCATACCCTGTTTTGCGTTTAAACAATCTGTTAAAATAATAATCAGACTCAAAACCAAGTTCAAAGGCTATTTCTTTTTGAGATTTATTGGTGTTTAATAATAATTCCTTCGATTTTTCAATCTTCAATAATAGATGGTATTGAAGCGGAGAAGCCCCTGTTTGTTTTTTAAAATCCAATCGAAATTTTGAATAACTCACGCCTAATTCCGAAGCCATTTTTGGTAAGTCCAGAGATGTCTGGATTTGCTTGTACATCATGCCTTTCGCTCGTGATACCATGGAGTTTAGGTTGTCAATGTTGTTCCCGCCATTTTTAACGTTATGAAGTTCTGCCATAAGTTGAATGCATATTCCCGAAGCTGTTTTTTGGAACCCAAACGGTTCTTCATCAAACAATTTGAAAAGTGAATTAAAATGATTTAATATCTTAGGTTTATTGCATTTCGAAATTATAGGAGCATTTGGCGAGAAAAAACCATTGGATAAAAATTGATTCGCAATGTCACCAGAGAATCCTACCCAACGCTCTGTCCAACCTGTTTTTTTAGATGGTTTATAGCGGTGCCAAACCCCCGGAAAAAGTAAAAATACATCGCCGTCCGAAATTTTTATTTTACCAGTTGCTTTGCTTTCAAAAACACCTTCACCTTTGGTAATAAGTACCAAGTGAAATTCGTCTAAAACACGTCCCTTGTCCCATGAAAATACATAATTTTCTGGGTGGTCCTTCGAGGGGTAATTTGTGTGTTTTTCTACAACAGTTCGTCCTAGATTATTTATGTAAAACCCCCATGATTTGTCTTTTTCAAAGACTATTAGATATTTTCGAAACTTATTTTTCATGTCATTTTGTGCAACTAATATATCAAATTGTTAATTGGGATTCACATTTTAATTGACGATTTTTATAAAAATAATAATGGCTATAGCTATCTGTTATAAAAAAATAGAATGGCTTTGCGAAACTTAAGGGAAATTGAAATTTTTAAATCATTCTATATGTTCTAAAAATTAAATTCCAAATTATTAATCTATTTAAATACTTTGTCTAAAATTTTGAAACATCAATCTGCTTATTCAATGTGTATTAATCTACTCATTGTACTATTTGCTTCATCAGTTATTGGTTGTAACCATTTGTCATCAGTGGTTTTAAAAGAACTTAAATGTGAATACAAAACCAATCCATTAGGAATTGATAATACATCTCCTCGTTTTAGTTGGAAAATGGTTGATAAAACTAATACAAGAGGACAAAAACAAACAGCCTTCCAAATACTTGTTTCAAGTAGCATGGAACTTTTGAATAAAAATAAAGGCGATGTTTGGGATTCGGGAAAGGTAAGTACAGATTCATCTGTGAACAACACGTTTCATGGTAGTCTGTTAAAATCTTCAACCCCATATTATTGGAAAGTATGTGTCTGGGATGTTTCAGGAAAGCAATCTAAATGGAGTGAACCTGCTAAATTTTCAATGGGACTTTTAAATCCTTCCGATTGGAAAGGCGATTGGATTCATAAACTCGACCAAAAGAAAACTGACCATAATTGGTATAGAAAAACTTTTGAGCTAAATGAGAATGCTACTTCAGCATATGTTTATGTGGGCTCTTTTGGGTATCACGAATTGTATGTAAATGGCAAAAAGGTAACCGATAACGTGATGAATCCAGTTTCTTCTTACATGAAAAAACGAATTCCTTATCTAACCTATGATGTTTCTGAATTTTTAAATAAAGGCGATAACGTTATAGCTATTTGGCACGCCGCAGGTTGGGCCCGATGGGACCGCATTACAGAGTATCGTAATCCACCGTTTGTCTTTAAAGCGCAAGCTAATATAACAACAATTAAGGAGCAAATAGTTTTAGGGACTGATGAGACTTGGAAATGTAAAAAAAGCCATAGTTCTTATTATGGCGATTGGGATATATTAGATTTTGGTGGTGAAACTATAGATGACAGGTTAAAGGAAGACAATTGGAATACCGTTGCATATAATGATGCCATTTGGGCTAATGCCGGTATTTACAATGCTGAAAAATTAAATGCACAGCTTGAGGAATTCAATGAAAATGTAGAAGTTAAAGAAGATAAGTTAATAGGCAAGGGTAAATTCAGAAATAGAAAATTCAGTAAAATAACAGCTTCTTTAAGTGCGCAAATGGTAGAGCCTCAAGTTAAATTTAGGGAGATTAAACCCATGGCTATCACTAAAAATGAAGACGGCACGTATAGAGTAGATATGGGTGAAAACTATACTGGTTTTTTTGAAATGAACTTATTCAATGGTAAAGAAGGCGATTCTATTTTATTTGAAATTAGCGATGTAGAAGATGTGCGTTCTAATTGGAAGCAAAAAAGCAAATACATTTTTGGGAAATCGGGTAAAGGCACCTTTGCTAACCGATTTAATGTAGCCGGCGGGCGATGGATTACTGTTTACGGTTTAAATTACCAACCTAGTTTGGCCGATATTAAAGGTTTTGTTGTAACAAACGACCGCAAAATTATTAGCAAGTTTGAATCTTCTAGTCAACAACTAAATCAAATCTATAAAATTAATTTAGATACCTACATCGCAAATACCATGGATGGTATTTTGGTGGATTGTCCTCATCGTGAAAGGAGAGGTTGGGGAGAAGTCACCGTTGCAGCCATGTATGGAGATGCCTTGCCAAATTTTGAAAGTGGGGCTTATATGGACCAATATTTACAATATACTCGCGACGCTCAACATACAGACGGACAGATACGCGCAATTGTTAACGAAAACGACAGACCATTTTTAATGTGGAAAGCAAACAGTCCATTAACAGTTTGGGAAACCTACAGAATGTTGGGCGACAAAAAAGTATTGGAAGACAATTACGAGTCCATGCAAAACTGGATGACTTGGATGTATCAAAATTCTAATTATGAAACAGGAGGTGCATTAATCACAGGAGAGCAAGGAGCTAGAGAGTTTCCAGGTTTAGGCGATTGGTGCACACCTCGAGGTAATTTTTGGACGAGTAGTAACTCACCCGAAGCCATTCATTTTAATAATTGTATTTACGCAGTAATGCTCGATAATGCGGAGAAAATAGCCTTACAGTTGGGTAAATATGATGACGCTAAAACTTATACAAATCGTTTAAAAGTTCAAAGGGAAGCGACACATAAAATGACCTATAATTCTGAAACAGGGCAGTATGGTAATGGACAGCAAGTTAATCAAGCTTTTGCCTTATTAGCAGGCATAACACCAGAATCTGAAAAACAAAAAGTGTATGATAATTTGGTCGATAATGTGCTGTACAAATTCCCTTATTATGATACAGGTAGTTCAGGTCAAGCATTATACACACGATACTTTATTGAATCAGGTGAACGAATGGATTTAATTTATGAGCTGTTGCAAGATAAGCACCACCCAAGTTATGGGTATTTTATTGAGCAAGGAAAAACGGTGTGGCCAGAGCGTTGGTCGGCTGTTGGGGTGAGTCAAATTCATACCTGTTATACAGGAATTGGAGGCTATTTTATCAAAGGTTTTGGAGGAATCCGCCCAAATCCTGAAAGTTTAGGAATGCAAAATATGATAATTAAACCAATGCCTGTTGGCGATTTAACCTATGCAAATACTGAATACGAATCCATGTACGGCAATGTGGTGGTAAATTGGAAGAAGGAAGATAACTCTGCGATTTTTCATATTGAAGTTCCTGTAAATACAACTGCTAAAGTGTATCTACCAGCAATTTCAAAAGATGTGGTTTTCGAAGATAATATTTTGGTTGAAAAAATTAAAACCATCAACTATGTAGGTACTGAAAAAAGTGATGCTGTTGGAAATTATGTAATTTATAATGTAGGATCTGGTGTTTATGATTTTAAAATAAATGAACTTCCAAAAGTAGCATATCCAGAACCATTAGGAACTTCAAAAAATCTAGCAACATTGGGTAGAATGAATGCTTCTTCTATGTTTATTGAAACTGAAAAATTACCCGGATTTGAAGCCTTTAAGGCTAACGATGAAAATAATGAAACGCGTTGGTTGGCAGACAAATCTAATAACCAATATTTAGAAGTGGAATGGGTCAAACCACAAACGTTTAATCAAATCATTGTAGATGAATATGAGAACAGTATTACTTCTTATAAAATACAATATTGGGAGAATGGGGTATGGAAAGATATTATAAATGAGACAAATTGTGGATCAAATAAAACCCATCAATTTGATGCTATACAATCTACAAAATGTAGATTGTTTATTGTGGATGCAAAAAATGCACCGTCAATTAGAGAACTGAAAGTCATTAACAATGAAAATTAAGCCTAATACGTTTAACGCAATCATAGGATTAATAATATTCTTTTTTTTAGGATGCAATAATTCAAAAGACATTGAACGTATTCAATCTGGTTTTGTAGACCTTAAAGAAGATAATAATCTATGGTGTTACTGGTATTGGATTAATGATGATATTTCCAAAGAAGGCATTACCAAAGATTTAATAGCCATGAAAAAAGCGGGTATTGGTGGGGCATTAATAGGCAATATAAATCCAGCACATCAAGACGGTAAAGTACCGATGCTAAGCGAAGATTGGTGGTCGCACATGACGCATGCCGTAGAAGAAGGCAAACGAATTGGTGTTGAGATTGGGGTTTTTAACTGCCCAGGATGGAGCCAAAGTGGTGGGCCTTGGGTAGATTATACAAAAGCAATGCGTTATTTAACCTTTAGCGAAACTAAAGTTTCAGGAGGAAAACAACTTAATTTTAAATTACCACAACCTAAACAAGAATTTCAAGACACGCATACCTTTGCTTTTAAATCGTTGGATGTTGAAGAAAAAAGTACTCGGTTTATACCTACCAAAGTAAATGCCAATTGGAGCGATGTAAATGTAACTATTTTAACGGATGGAAATAAGGAAGACGACACCAGTTTTGAACCAAAAAAAGGAGAAGTGTTAGAAATAAGTTTTCAACTTTCTGAACCAATTACAGCGCGTTCTATCACTATAATCCCTAGTAGAGCCTTTAAATGTAACATGACATTATCGGCTATTGTAGATGGTCAAGAAAAAATAATTAAAGAGTTTCATTTCGATCGTTTTCGCATTACGCCAAATGTAGCTTCAATAGAAACAGGAGATTTTGCTACCATTTTAACCGATACCAAAGCACAACGATTCAAATTGAGCTGTACCAATTTTAGCACAAAGAATGAGGGATATGGCTTTGCTGAAATTACAATTTCTGAAGCACCTGTTTTAGATAAATATATTGAAAAGCAACTCGGAAAGATGCACTCTACACCCAAACCTATTTGGGATACTTACATTTTTCAAAGACAAGAAGCACTTGAAAATAAAAGTTTATCTATAAATCCAGACAATGTTATTGATTTGAGTGATAAACTTAATAAAAATGGAATGCTAAATTGGAATGCACCAGTAGGAAGCTGGACGATTATGCGCATGGGAATGACACCAACAGGAACAAAAAATGCGCCAGCAGCTCCACAGGGAGTAGGGTATGAAATTGATAAAATGAATAGCGAATTAGCACAGTATCATTTTGATAATTTTGTTGGTGAGTTGTTAAAACGAATTCCAGAAGAGAGTAAATCTGCATTTAAATATGTTGTTGCCGATAGTTACGAACAAGGTTCTCAAAATTGGACAGATGGTTATGAAGTAAAGTTTAAAGAAAAATACGGATACAATCCTGTACCATTTTTACCAGTACTTTCAGGTAGAATAGTGGGTAGTGTTGAGCAATCCGAACGATTTTTATGGGATTTGCGTCGTTCTATTGCAGATGATGTGGCTTATGAGTACGTAGGTGGATTAAGAGAAGCGAGTAACAAATATAATTTAAAAACATGGTTAGAAAACTATGGGCATTGGGGTTTTCCAGGTGAATTTATGATGTATGGTGGGCAATCGGATTTGATATCTGGAGAATTTTGGAACGAAGGTACATTGGGCAATATAGAATGTAAAGCCTCTTCGTCGACAGCACATACTTATGGAAAAGCGATAACTTCGGCAGAAGCGTTTACATCTTCTAGAAGAGCGTATTTAAGGCATCCAGCGATGCTTAAAAAGCGAGGCGATTGGTCTTTAACCGAAGGCATCAATCATTTTGTACTGCATTTGTACATTCAACAGCCAGATGATAATAGAAAACCAGGAATGAATGCTTGGTTTGGTACGGAATTCAATCGTCATAACACATGGTTTGAACAAGCCGATACTTATTTTGATTATTTACGTCGTTGTCAACATATGTTACAGCAAGGTAAATATGTGGCCGATGTGTGTTATTTTATTGGAGAAGATGCTCCAATAATGACTGGGGTACGTCAACCAGAACTTCCTAGAGGATACTCTTACGATTATATTAATGCAGAAGTGATTATGAATCGCGTATCTGTTGAAGATGGTAGATTTGTATTACCTGACGGGATGTCTTATAAAGTAATGGTTTTACCACCATTCACAACAATGCGTCCTGAATTGTTAGAGAAGATTGAAGACTTAGTGCAACAAGGTGGAATAATTTTAGGGCCAAAACCTTATAAATCTCCAAGTTTACAGAACTACCCTGCCTGCGATGTAAAAGTTGAAGCATTAGCTGCTAAACTTTGGAATGGCGCCTATAATCAAGGTAAAATGTCAGTTCAATATGGTAAAGGAAAAGTATTGGATGGTTATGAATTATCAGAAGTTTTTGCAGATTTAAATTTAGCAAAAGACATTGAAGTGTCTGAGGATGCACCAGTACTTTGGATACATAGAAATATACCAGGTATGGATATTTACTTTGTAAGCAACCAGAGTGATGAGGCGTTAGCGATTTCTCCAGTTTTTCGTGTTGATAAAGATTTAAAACCGCAATTGTGGGATGCTGTAAGTGGTGAAATGAGGGCTTTACCCGATTACGAAATTACCAAAACAGGACTAAAAGTTCCTTTAAAATTAAATGCTGCTCAGAGTTGGTTTGTTGTATTTTCAAATACAGATGCTAATGGAGACGTTAAAACAGCTTACACTTCAAATTTCCCTGAGTATAAAAAGCTCAATGCCATTGAAGGCCCATTTGAAGTTGATTTTAAAAATAAAGACATTGCACCAAAAGAACCTGTAATATTTAATGAATTAATAGATTGGCAATATTCTGATGATGAGCAAATACAATATTATTCAGGAACTGCCATTTATAAAACTGATTTCAACTTAGAAGAGCTTCCTAAAAATCAGGATATCTATCTTAATCTTGGAAAAGTTTCGGTAATGGCTAAAGTAAAATTAAATGGTAAATATATTGGTGGTGTTTGGATGACGCCTTATAGACTTAATATATCAGACGCCCTGAAAGAAGGAAAAAATCAAATAGAAATTGAAGTGGTTAACCTATGGCGTAACCAATTAATAAAAGACAAACAACGTCCAGAAGATGAAAAATATACATGGATTGTAATTGATAAAATTACTTCAGAAAGTAAAATTCAACCTTCTGGTTTATTAGGCCCCATTGTTATAGAAACTATTAAATAAATGGAATTAAAGCAATTAGATAAATTCGAATAATGAACATAAAAATTATCAGTAAAAAGGATTTAAGATTTTTTCTTTCAATAGTTTTCATAACATCAATGTGTTTTGCACAAAATTCAAATTGGAATAATGTCCATTGGATATGGCAACAAGAAGATGGTCCGTCTAATACATGGATGAGTTTTAGGAAAACAGTCACTTTAGAAGACATACCCGATCAGGTAGAAGCATTAATTGCAGTAGATAGTAAATTTTGGTTATGGATTAATGGTGAAATGGTGCTGTTTGAAGGTGGTTTATCACGAGGGCCAAGTCAAGCAGGAGACTGGAATAGAAAACAAAACATAACACCGACAAATTCTTGGTACGATAGTATAAATATTCAACCCTACTTAAAAAAAGGCGAAAATACTATGGCAATTTTAGTTTGGTATTGGGGGCGTGAAACTCATAAAGGAACTCATATTGATAGTGGTAAGGGCGGGTTGTTGTTTTCTGCCAATATAGGAAACCAACAGGTCGTTTCAGATGCGTCCTGGAAAGCGCTACAGCACCCTGGATACGATAATATGATAGAACCAGCAAGTAAAGCCATAGTGCAATATAGTGTGCAGTTTAATGCGCAAAATGCTTTTGGAGATTGGACTGAAAAAGCTTGGTACCAGAATAATTTTAATGATACTAGTTGGCCATCAGCAGTTGAAAAAGGAAAATTAGGCGATGCCCCTTGGTACAATGTAGAACCAAATATAGTTCCGCACTTAGTGAACCATGGTTTACAGAATTATGAACATCATGATGCTTTAAAATTTCCATTTGTTAGTAAAGGAGAAACTATAAAAGCAAAATTGCCTTTCAACAAACAAATCACACCATATTTAGAAATTGAAGCTAAGGCAGGCGATACTATTTTCATCACAACGGATAATAGACTCAATAAAATAAATGCCACTTACATCGCTAAAGAAGGCAAACAATCTTTCGAGAGTTTTTCTTGGATGAACGGACATGAAATAAGTTATACTATTCCAAAAGGCGTTAAAGTAAATGCCTTAAAATACAGATGGATGAGTGTTGGTGAAATGGTTGGGGAATTTGAAGTTGATGACCCTTTTTACCAACGATTATGGTGGATGGGAAACAACACCTTGTTTGTTTGCGCTAGAGATAATTTTATGGACTGCCCAGACCGAGAACGAGCTTTATGGATAGGTGACGTAGCAGATCAAGTAGGCTATTTGTTCTATTCGATGGATTATGCTGGTCGTCAGTTATTAAAAAAAGCCATTTTGCAAACTACGGCATTTAGCGAAAATGGAGTAATGGGAGCTTTAGGTCCTTTAAGAGTTCGAGAACTAGTTTCACAAAGCCTACAATTTATTGCTCAAGGAATTTGGCCTTATTATTTAAACACTGGTGATAAAGAAACGTTAGAAAAAGCCTATCCTTTTGTATACGATTATCTAGCCTTATTTCCAATGCAAGAAAATGGATTGCCAGAATATCGTAAAGGAAAAAGTCCAGATTCTTGGGATTGGGTAGATTGGGGTGTTAAAAATACCGCTGATAAGCAGCCAATTCAAATGGCATTCTACTATTTCGCTTTAAAAGAAGCTAAAAAAATGGCAGAAGTTTTAGGAAACAAAGAACACATAAAATGGTATAAGGATAGAATGAAAATAATAAAACCTGCTTTTAACAAATTGTATTGGAAAGACGGTTTTTACAGTTCTAATGCAGAAAAATTTAAAGATGATAGAGCAAACGCTATTGCTATTGTTTCTGGTATTGCAAATCCTGAATATTACAATCAAATTGTAGATAATGTGTTAATTCCAAACCGTTTTTCGAGTCCGCATTTTGAATGGATTGCAGAAGAAGCCATGTGTATTGCTGGTAGACATGAAGCGTCTTTAGAAAGAATGAAGCTGCAGTATCAAAGCCAAGTAGATGAAAAATCGATGTCTACATTATATGAAATGTTTCCTAAGGGCGGGAGTTATAATCACGCTTGGAACGCACCTAATACCATTTTATCTAAATACATTGCTGGAGTAAGACCGACTAAAAAAGGGTGGAGTGAATTTGAAATTATGCCAGAATTGGTGCATTTCAAAAATATCAAGAAAACTATTCCTACTGTAAAAGGCATTATAGAAATAGCTATAAATGTTAAAGATTTAGAGTATCAACTTAATTTAAATGCACCAAATGGAACAGAGACCATAGTTGGAATTCCTAAAAAAGATAAAGCTATTGAAAAAGTTTTTGTAAACGGATATTGTATCTGGAAAAAAGGAAAAATAAACAAGAAAGCAAAAGGTATTCAAGTAGAAGGAGAAGATAGTAAATATATTAAGTTTAGAATTCCTTCTGGAGATTGGAAGTTAAAGGCCGTTTATGAAAAATAGTATGGCAGTTTAATTTTCAATATTAACAATTAGAACCAAACATTAACAGAATGCTTTTATTAAAAAAAAGAAGAATAATTAATTTCTTATTTCTATCACTTAGTGCATTAATATTCTATGCCTGTAGCACTCAAAAGAAAGAATATGTAAAGCATGATTTATTCATGGGCTTCCAAAACCCACCAGCCGAAGCACGTCCTTTTGTGCGATGGTGGTGGAACGGAAATAAAGTTAAGGCAAGTGAACTAGATAGAGAATTAGAGTCTTTACATAGTGTTGGTTTTGGTGGTGTTGAAATAAACCCTATTGCAATGCCTGTAGGTCCTGATAATGGTGATAGGGCCCTAGTTTGGATGAGTGATGAATGGATTGATATGGTAGTTCATGCCTGTAAGAAAACGAAAGATTTGGGTATGATTGCCGATATGATTGCAGGCACAGGTTGGCCTTTTGGGGGAGAGTTTCTTCAAGACAATGAAACGTCTCAACGTATGGTGTCAGATCATATTCTTTATAAACAGGGTGAAACTATTGAAGCTGATGAAGCTAGATTGGTAGAATTATTTAAAGACAAGCACAAAAACAATAGATCTCAAAAGCACATCAGTAAAAGAACAACTTATAGATTGTCATTTGTAAAATTAGTGCCCGAAAATTGTAATGATACGAACCAAATAGTCGATTTAAAAAATCACAAAGACGCTAACGGAAAAATATCTTATCAAATAGTACATAAAGGTAATTATGTATTGTCTTATGGTTTAATTCAGCAAAATTTTAGAGATGTTACACTGGGTGCTCCGGGTGGCGCTGGTCCTGTAATGGACCATTATAGAAAGGAAATGACCTTGGCATATTTAAATCGGATGAAGAAAATATCTGAACGTTCAGGGATGCCGCTTAGTGATTTAATTCGAGCTATATTTTGTGATAGTATAGAAGTATCTGGAGCCAATTGGACCGATGGTTTTGAAAATCTGTTTTTTGAGGCCTATGGCTATAAACTAGATAATTGGCTGCCCTTTGTTTTTTGTCAAGCTAATGGCAACTACTCACAAGGGACGTATTCTGAAAATTTCACTCCTGAGTTTAAAGACCAGTTAAAGCGTGTACGTTACGATTATAACAAGTTATTAGTTGAAGTGTTTTTGAAAAACTTCACACAGACCTATAAAGATTTTTGCGAAGACAATAATATTCTATGCCGCTATCAGGCTTATGGCACACCTTTTTTAATGGGCATGTTAGATGGTTATATGATACCAGATATACCCGAGAGCAACAACTGGATTTACACGGTGGAGATGAAAGATTCTGTTTGGGACTGGAAGCAATCACACGGCTATATGATCTGGAATATGTATGCTTCTGCGGGAGCGCATTTAACAGATAAAAAGATTACAAGTTGTGAAACTATGACCAATCTGGGAGGCGTATTTAAAGCGACACTTGAAGAAATAAAACAGCATGATGATATGAATTTCATAACCGGAATAAATCATTCTGTGCTACATGGCTATAATTATTCGCCACCAGAAGTGGAATTCCCTGGTTGGATACGTTTTGGGGCTTATTTTAGTGAGCAAAACACCTGGTGGAAACACTTGCCTAATTGGATAGATTATAATTCTAGATTATCCTATGTTTTTCAAAACTCTCAAGCCGATAAATCTATTGCCATCTTAGGTCCAACCGCTGACCTATGGGGAGATAAAGGGTTGGTTAGAACGCCTTTCCATATGGAACCTGAGTATTTGTATAGATTATGGGAACCAATAAGTCAATTAGGATATTCTGCTGAGTATATTAATCAAGGTGTTCTTGAAAGAGCTACTGTAAATGAAAAGGGAATTACTTATGGTAACATGACCTACAAATTATTAATGCTTGCCAGTTTAAAATCATTAAGCCCAAAGGCAGCAGAGAACATCAAGCTGTTTGTAGAATCAGGAGGTGAAATTATTGTCATAGATCAATTACCATTAAAGTCGTTACATTTTTCAGAATATGAAAAGAACGATGATTTAGTTAATACTACCATGACGAGTCTATTGGCGAATTATCCTGAATCAGTAATCCAAGTGAAACACCCGGAGTCCATAAACGCTGTATTCAACTGGACAAATGATGTTCTGAAAACAACCCGACTAGAAGCTGATGTGGCTATAAGTCACCCATCTGAAAACGTGTATCAAATACATCAATATACCGATGATAAAGATATTTATTTCTTCACCAATGTAAGCCGTTATAGTACAACATCATTTGACGCTAAATTTCCTGTTGATGGCAAATATCCATATATCTGGAATCCTGAAACAGGAGAGAAAACACCCTATTATTTTGAATCAAATTCAAATGAGTTAAGCGTCACTTTGAATCCTTTGGAATCCCTTCTGTTAGTTTTTGAAGATGAAAGACCTCTAGTAAAAGCTATTGAAGTTGTGACTAAAATAAAAGAATCAAAAGTGCTTGATGTTCATTGGAAAGTCATTGGCAAGCGAAAAGATGAAAAAGTGTTTACTTGGGATATGCCCACGCTTATTGATTTCAGTAAATCAAAAGACAGTACTCAAAATACTTTTGGGGGCGAAATTGTTTATAAAACAACGATAAATAATGCGGAAGATTTCACTCATTTAGATTTAGGAAATGTAAATGAAGGTATAACAGAATTGTATGTGAACGGACAGAACGTTGGAAAACGCTGGTACGGAAAAGCGGTCTATTCAATTTCAGATTACCTCAAGAAGGGAGAGAATGCCATTGAAATTCATTATACAACCGTTTTAGCTAATTATACTAAGTCTCTTAAAAACAATAAGATGGCGTATGAATGGACAAAGCGATATAAAGATTTGGTGCCAACAGGCATAGAAGGACCAGTAACTCTTCTTAACTACGAACTCAGATAAATATTAGGAAAAGTTAGAAATTAAAAATAATTATAATGATAAAAGTAGGATTGTTTGGTATCGGTTTGGATACTTATTGGCCTCAATTTGATGGTCTATTAGAACGATTAGAGGGATACCAACAACAGGTAGCAGATAAAATGACTGGTTTTGGTGCAGAGGTCATTAACGTCGGTTTAATAGATTCTCCTGTAAAGGCTAGAGAGCAAGCACAAGTATTAAAAACTGAAGATGTCGATATCTTATTTTTATATGTCTCTACTTATGCCTTGTCATCTACGGTTTTGCCTGTGGTTCAAAAACTAAAATGTCCTGTGGTTATTCTAAATATTCAACCAGTAGCTGCAATCGATTATGAAAGTTTTAACGCTTTAGGAGATCGTGGTAAAATGACAGGCGAGTGGTTGGCACATTGTCAAGCCTGTTCTGTGCCAGAGTTGGCTAATGTATTTAATCGTTCAGGTATTGATTACGAATTTGTCACAGGCTATTTAGATGAGCAAGCCGTTTGGGATGAGATTCAAGATTGGATAGATGCTACAAAAGTCGCTTCGATAATGCAAAATAATAGACTCGGTGTTTTAGGGCATTATTATGCAGGCATGTTAGATGTTTATGCAGACTTAACTAAGCAATCAGCAGCATTTGGTACACACATAGAAATTTTAGAAATGTGTGAGGTGAAGAAATACAGAGACGCTGTGACTCAATCTGAAATTAAAGAAAAACTAAATGAATTTGAAACTACTTTTGAAGTTGTTGAAGCTTGTGAGAAAGACGAACTAATTCGCGCAGCAAAAACATCTATTGCCCTAGATAAATTGGTTAAAAACCACAATCTAGGTTCTATGGCCTATTATTACGAAGGGGAAACCGCTAACGAATACGAAAATATAGTCACTTCTGTTATTGCAGGAAATACATTATTAACTGGTAAAAACATACCTGTGGCGGGAGAATATGAAATAAAGAATGCTCAAGCCATGAAAATTATGGATGCTTTTGGTGTTGGTGGATCATTTTCAGAATTCTATGCGATGGATTTTAATGATGATATTGTGATGCTTGGTCATGACGGTCCTGCACATTTTGCTATAGCTGAAGGTAATGTACAGTTAGTGCCATTACCCGTCTATCATGGTAAACCAGGAAAAGGATTATCTATTCAAATGACAGTGAAACACGGTCCTGTAACTTTGTTGTCTGTCGTAGAAGGTAAAGATGATGTATTTTTATTAGTTGCAGAAGGAGAATCGGTTGAAGGACCTGTTCTGCAAATAGGAAACACGAATAGTCGTTATCGCTTCTCCATAGGAGCGAGAGCTTTTATGAACGAATGGTCTAAACAAGGTCCGTCCCATCATTGCGCTATTGGTGTAGGGCACATTGCCAATAAAATTGAGAAACTTGGAAACCTTTTAAATTTACGAGTAGTCCGTATTTGTTAAATAAAAATTGAATAAAATTTATAAATAGAGATTTAACTTTACACATCCATTTTGAGTAATTCAAAGAATATGAGACGAAGTCATTTAATCTTAGTTGTTTCAAGTTTTTATTTTGCAATGCTGCTATTTACATCATGCTTAACGGTTTCAAATACAGGTGATTCTGCGAATGTTACGCTTCAACAAAATTTTAAAAACCCACCACATGAGGTAAGACCACAAGCATGGTGGTGGTGGCTTCAAACGCCTACCAATAATGAAGCTATCACAAAGGATTTGGAAGAGATGAAAGCCAAAGGTCTATCGGGATGCATGGTGTTAGATGGTGGCGTAGGGCCTTTTGGTCCGCGAAAATGGAAAAAGAAAACCATAATTGATTCCACTGAAATTAGGTATGAAGTCACCGATGAGTACAAAGACGGAAGCTTGAGACAACCTACTGAAAAAATAGAAGTTTGGTCAAAACCTTGGAGAGACAAAATTCGATTTGCATCACTGGAAGCTGGACGTTTAGGACTTGATTTTGGCGTTTTTATTGGTCCAGCTGGATGCGCTGCGCCCTGGGTAACCCCCAGTCATGGTCAACAAGAGCTGGTTTGGGGAGAACTAATGGTTGAAGGAGGGAATATAATAAACCAAGAATTTCCAGAACCAAATTTTCCAGTTCAAACTAAAAGGCAACGAGAAGATCAAACGGTAAAAGACGCACAAAATGCCTTTTACAATGATATTGCTATTTTGGCCTTTCCTGATGGCAAAACACCCTCAATAAACGAAATTATTAATATTACCGACAAGCTCGATGAAAAGGGTCGTTTAAAATGGAATGCTCCTAAAGGCCATTGGCGTATAATTAGGTTCGGATACCGCCCAACTGGACGTAATTTAGGTGGTATTTTTTATATCGACCATTTAAGTAAAGAGGCATTCGATTTGCATTGGCAAAAAACCGTGGGGACTTTACTAAAAGAAATGAGCCCTGACGAAAGAAAAGCTTTTAAATACGTAGAATGCGATAGCTGGGAAGCTGGTGATCCTAACTGGACGAAATATTTTCCAGACGAATTTAGACAACGTCGAGGTTATGATATTGTAAAATATATGCCTGCATTAGTTGGAGTAAACATTGAATCTGATAAAACAACTGAACATTTTTTAAATGATTTTAGATTAACAATTAGTGATTTGATATCTGAAAATCATTATGGAAGACAGCAGGAAGTCGCCCATGAACACGGCTTAGATTCTTATGCAGAGGCGGCTGGTCCTCACCAATACCAAGCCGATTTAAAGAAGTGTGTGAGCAAATGTGATGTGGCTATGGGAGAATTTTGGATGCCATCGCCACATAGAGAAAAACCTAGTGGGCGTTTCTTGGTGCGTGAAGCAGCAACAGCAGCACATATTTATGGTATTAAAAAAGTATTTGCTGAATCGTTCACTTCTGTTGGCCCGAATTGGGAAGTCTCTCCTTTTCAAATGAAAGCCGCCGCAGATCAGGCGTTTTGTGATGGGCTCAATTGGATTTGTTTTCACACATTTTCGCATCGTCCTTCGATTACGGAAATGCCTGGTTTAACGCATAGTGCAGGTACTCATTTTGACAGAACCAATACATGGTGGAATCAGTCAATGCCTTTTGTTGATTATCTTTCACGTTGCTCTTACATGCTACAACAAGGATTGTTTGTTGCTGATGTGCTGTTTTATAACGGACACGGTTTACGATTAGGCGCTGATGCATTTGAGTGGGAGGACGGTATGAAAAACCCACCAGTTAGTTTAGGGAAAGGTTACGATTACGATAAATGCAACGAAGAAGTTTTGTTAACCAGACTAGAATTCAAGAATAACAAGTTGGTATTACCTGACGGCATGAACTATAAAGTTTTGGTTGTTGATGAAAAAACACCTGTATCGCTAAAAGCATTAAAAAAAATAATAAAACTTGCAGAACAAGGTGCAACAGTTGTGGGTCAAATAGAAACCTCCATGTTGGGTAAAACAGATGATGTGGCTGAGTACCAAAATTTGACAAAACGCATTTGGGGTAATCTTGAAAAAGGGGAATATAAAATTGGTAAAGGCAAATTTGTTTGGAATAAATCGATCCGAGAAGTTTTGCAAAATCAAAATATCCTTCCAGATTTTGAATGTACTGGTTTAAGTGATGTTGGGGTTGTCGATTTCATCCACCGCAAAACGGAAGACTCAGACATCTATTATGTTGCGAGTAAATGGCAACCTATTGAAAAAGTAGAATGTACTTTTAGAGTGAGTGATAAGCAGCCAGAATTATGGAATCCTGTTACTGGCGAAACACGTCTTTTAACCAATTTTAAAGAAGAAAACGGACAAACCATCATTCCTATGGAATTTGGACCCTCTAGTTCTTATTTTGTTGTTTTTAAAGAACCAATATCAATACAAAATTCAGTTTCAAATTGGCCAACATTTAAAACTGTTCAACAAATAGAAGGGGTGTGGAACTTGAGTTTTGATAAAAATTGGGGAGGACCAGAAACAATTGTTTTTCCTGATTTAATAGATTGGTCGAAACACGACATCTCAGGTATTAAATATTACTCGGGTACTGCGACTTATCGTAAAACTTTTGATGTTAAAAACTTAAATGAAAATGAAGAGTTTTACCTAGATTTAGGACAAGTTCATGAGTTGGCTCGTGTTAAATTAAATGGTATTGATTTAGGAATTACTTGGTCAAAACCATACCGCGTAAACATGACATCACAGGTAAGAGCAAAAGACAACACTTTAGAAATTGATGTTGTAAACCTCTGGCCAAATCGACTAATTGGAGATGCCTTTTTACCAGAAGAAGAACAATTTACGAAAACCAATATCAGAAAGTTTACTAAAGCAACACAGCTTCTTCCTTCTGGATTAATTGGGCCTGTAAAAATCTTAACAACAGAAACTAATTAATTTATCTTGATTATGAAAAAATCTTGCTGTCAACTAAAAATAATGAATAAAATTATTACACAATATGATTCGTAATCGAGTGCTCAATAAAAAAATTAGAAGGATGGTGAGTAAAACCATGTTTGTAGCCTTATTGCTTAGTTTGTCTGTGCCAACTTTTCAAGCTCAAAATGAGTCATTGGAAGAGAGTTTCAAGAACCCTCCGCCAAATGCAAAGCCACAAACCATTTGGTTTTGGATTAATGGAAATGTCACAAAAACGGGGATAACTGCCGATTTAGAAGCCATGAAAAATGTGGGTATTCAAGGCGCAATTCTTTTTAATGTGAGTTTGGGAAATCCTGAAGGTGTGGCGCCTTATTTAAGTCCAGAGTGGCTGGAACTCTTTAACTATGCAGGATTGGAAGCTCAACGTTTAGGGCTTGATCTGGGTTTTCATAATGGGGCAGGTTGGTCATCATCTGGAGGGCCTTCTATTACGCCAGAATATGCTATGCAAGAACTGGTTTATACAGAAACGATACATCGGGGAGCTACAGTATTTAAAGGTAAGTTAGAACAACCTGAAACTAAATTGGGATTCTACAAGGATATTTCTATACTGGCTTTCCCAAAACCCAAGAGTGATGTGCGTATTGATGAATTAGAAATAAAAATCCTTTCTCATAAAGTTCGTAGTCATTTAAACCCTGATGATAAACCTATTACTGATTTAGCAGTTGTAAAAAAACAAGATATTATTGATTTAACATCGAAGCTTAACAGTGATGGTTTTTTAGAATGGAATGCGCCTGAAGGAGATTGGGTTATTCTAAGAATTGGACATACGCCAACAGGTGAAATGAATCGTTTTCCAAGTGATGGTGGTCGTGGTTTAGAGTGTGATAAAATGAGTAAACAAGCGGTTGATGTGTTTTGGGATGGTAGCATTAAGCCCATACTAAAAAAGTTAGACACGCTAGTTGGTACCACAGTTAAAAGGTGTCATATTGATAGTTATGAAGTTGGAACTACAAACTGGACTTCGAATTTCGCTGAAGCATTCAAAAAATTACGTTCTTATGATTGTCGCTCATATTTGCCCGCTTTGGCTGGGTATTACGTTGAGAGTGGAGAAGAAACAGAGCGATTTCTTTGGGATTTCCGTCGAACCATAAGTGATTTAATTGCTGAAAATTATTATGGACGCTTTGCTGAACTCAGTCATAAAAACAACTTGTTTCTTTCTATTGAGCCTTATTGGGGACCCTTTGATAACATGCAAATTGGAGAAAAAGCAGATATGGTTGTGTCTGAGTTCTGGAGCGGAAGCCTTGCCTTTTTTGACTCCCCTAAGTTTGTTGCCTCTATTGCCAAATTGAATGGAAACCCGATTGCTGAGGCAGAGTCTTTTACAGGCATGGGAGGTTGGGATCAGCACCCAAGTACGCTCAAAGCCATGGGCGATTTAGCATGGGCACAAGGGATTAATCGTTTTGTTTTTCATAGTTATGTACATCAACCTTGGGATGTAGGGCCTGGATTGACTTTACAAGTTTTTGGAACCGACTTTAACCGGTTAAATACCTGGTGGAACCAAAGTAAACCGTTTGTGGATTATATCAGTAGAGGTCAGTTTTTATTACAACAAGGCACCTCTGTGGCTGATGTTTTGGTGTTCACAGGAGAAGCATCTCCCAATGATGCCTTATTAATGCCGGAAATAAAGGCATTAGGATATGATTATGATGTGATTGGATCTAACAAGATAAAGGCATTAACGGTTAAAGATGGTTTAGTTTGTACATCAGTTGGTGAAAAATATCGAGCTTTGGTATTGCCTTCAACTGAATGGGTAACTCCAGAAATACTTGCTAAAATTGAAGAACTGGCTGAATATGGAGCTTTAGTTATTGGCTCTAAGCCTAATAAGTCTCCAAGTCTTAAAAAATATCCTGAGTGTGATGAAGATATTGAACACAAGGCTAATAAATTATGGGATAAAGGACTCGTAAAAGCGCATTCCATTGCAGATGTCTTGAAGAATGGAGCACTACCTCCTGACTTTTCAATTGAAAAAGGACATCGTGAATCTATAGATTTTATTCACAGAAAAACAGAAGATGCCGACATATATTTTGTAGTAAATTCTAAAAAAGAAAGTCGAGAGTTAGCTTGTCGTTTTCGAGTAACAGGAAAACAACCAGAGCTATGGAATGCCGAAACTGGAAAAATAACTAAGGCCACAATATGGCATAAAAATGATGATGGTACTACAACAGTGTCGATTTCGTTTGAGCCAGAAGGTTCTGTATTTGTCGTTTTTAGAAATCCGATACGTTCAAGTCAACACATTGTAAATGCTGAAATCAAGTTGAAAAACCCAGTGGTAACACCTCTTTCAAACTTAAAAATTATTAAAGCAGAATACGGAACATTTCTACCTGATGGTTTGGTTGATGTAACAGAAGTAGTAGCAAACAGGATTCAAAATAATGGATTAAATATACACGCGACAAGAGAACTTTCTAAAGGTGATCCGGCGCCAGGTTACAAAAAGGAATTACGCATTCAATATAAAATTGGAGAAGCGGTATTCGAAAAAAATGCCATGGAAAAAGAATGGCTAGAAATTGATGCTCCTATCAACGGTAAATTAGAAATCTTGAATGCTGTCTTTGGCAAGTTTGCAAGAGGTGTTAATGGCATCCCACCAAACAAACCAGTTTTTGATGTCACTAAAAAAGTAAAATCAATGGTTACTTCAGGAGTATATGAAATTCCAGTAAATGACAGTTTCCTTGAAGAAAAAGAGATCAAGACAAAGAAAGCCTTACGCGTTATTTATACAACTAATGATGAGGAGAAAATTGTTACTGTTTCCAATGGAGGTATATTAAAATTGACTCAAACTACATCAGAACCAAAGTTAGTATTTGAAGATGATAAAGTGAATTTGGTTACGCCCGTTGCTGGTGAAATGACCTATGAATCTTCAAACGGAAAAACCAAAACGTTAAAAGTAAATTCAGTGCCAGAACCTATAGAAATGACCGGAAATTGGAACGTGAGTTTTCCTTTAAAAGATAAAGCTGTTTTAGATAAAACTTTTAAGAATTTAACGTCATGGTCAGATGCTTCAGAGGAAGATATACGTTATTTTTCGGGGACTGCCAGCTATAAAAAGGAGTTTCAAATCCCTGCAAAACTTATTAAATCATGTTATTCTTTAGAATTAGATTTAAGTAATGTTAAGGTAATTGCAGAAGTCATTCTTAATGGAAAAAATTTAGGAATTTTATGGAAGTCTCCTTTTAGAATTAATATTGACGAAGCTGTTGTAAAAGGCACCAATACACTTGAGGTAAAAATAACCAATCTTTGGCCAAATAGACTAATTGGCGATGAACAATTACCACTGGATTATAAACGGAAAGGTCCGCAAATATCACAATGGCCGGAGTGGCTGTTGAACAATGAAGAGCGTCCAACCGAGCGTGAAACACTTCCTGCATTCAAACATTGGCATAAAGATTCCAAATTACTACCATCGGGTTTGTTGGGGCCAGTTAAAATTGTGATTTATAAATCAAAAGAAATAAATTAAAAAATTATGCAAGCAATATTAGGAGTCATATTTCACTCATTAGGGGGTGTAGCGGCAGGTAGTTTTTACATGCCATATAACAAAGTAAAAGGTTGGTCTTGGGAGACCTACTGGATGGTAGGGGGCGTAATGTCTTGGCTTATTGTACCTCCAGTAGCTGCTTATTTAACCGTTCCCGGATTTATGGAAATTATTGCATCAAGTTCGAATGCAATTTTAAGTTTTACCTTTTTAATGGGCTTGCTTTGGGGAGTAGGTGGGTTGTCTTACGGACTTGGAGTGCGCTATCTGGGGATGTCTTTAGGGAATTCAGTTGTCCTAGGGTTCTGTGCTGCATTTGGCGCAATTGTACCTTCAATATATTATAATTTTAATCCAGAAGAAGGGAAGGTTTCATTTACCGATATGTTAAGTTCATCAGGAGGTCAAGTTGTATTGCTTGGTGTTTTGGTTTGCTTGCTTGGTATTGCACTTTCGGGAAAGGCAGGAATGATGAAGGAAAAGGAATTATCTGATGAAGAGAAGAAAAAAAGTGTTTCAGAATTTAATTTAATTAAAGGGTTAATTGTTGCCATTCTTTCTGGTATTTTAAGTTCGTTTTTTAGTTTTGGTATTGAAGCAGGTAAGCCATTGGCCGATGCTGCTGTAGCTGCAGGATACGACCATTTATTCGCTAACAATGTAACATTCGTGGTAATTCTCTGGGGTGGCTTAGCAACAAATTTGGTATGGACAACTATATTGAGCCTTAAAAACAATTCTTATAAAGATTTTACAAATACAGCAACACCAATTGGTAACAATTTATTGTTTTCAGCGCTCGCTGGAACGATATGGTTTTTGCAGTTCTTTTTTTACGGTATGGGTGAAAGCAAATTAGGCAATGGAGCAAGTTCATGGATTTTACACATGTCAACCATTATTTTAACGGCTAATCTTTGGGGTATATATAGAAAAGAATGGAAAGGTGTTGCCAAAAAAACAAAATGGACAATTACAGTTGGAATAGTTGTTATTCTTTTATCTGTTGTTTTAGTCGGAATTGGGAATTCTATATAGATTTAGTTTTCTATTCTAATCTCGGCACAACTTAATATTCATAAAGTCTATATGAGCCGTTAAATCGTTTGTATTGCTATTGCCATAAGCGCTATATCTCGTGTAAACCAGCTCAATTGTATGATTATGTTCCATATGTTTTTGGTATTACCAATTTTATTTTAATCATGATAGTGCAGGATGCTAGTGATTTAAAACAGCCCTACTTTTACTTAATTAAACCAATAAAAAAGGAAATGAATAAGAGATTGCTTAATTTTTGTTTTACACTGTTAATCTCAACCTCAATATTGGCGCAAGATTATCCGTTTACGTTACCTTCAGATATGGAGGCAACTATTAATATAACTTCGACTTCAAAAGAAGAATTTAATAATTTATTACTCGGAACAAATACGCATCATTTTACAACTGCAGTCGAGAAAGATTTAATAAATAAATTAAAACCTATTACTATAAGATTTCCACATGGTTTATGGTCTAATTGGTATGATTGGCGACGTGATGTTACCAGGCTTTTTGGGACAGAAAGCTTTGAGTATGAACAAGGGGTAAATAAGACTATTAAAACAAAAACAGTAGACTTATTAGAGAGTATAAAAACATTTGATAGACTTAACATAAAAGTAGGAATTGATGGGCTTACAAGTTTAAATACCACCAGAAAATCAACAACAGGAAAGGGTTTTGATATGATGTGGACCTTTAACATGAGCGCTGATGGTACCGATTTTAATAATGGATGTCCAGAAACAATAGCACGATATGATGATTTAATTGCTAGAGGCTTTGAGGTAAAAGTTGTTGAAATGGGTAATGAGTGTTTTTATCCAGGTCAACGAAGTTCTATTATTCCAAATGCTGAAGATTATATTGCAAGAGCAAAGTCGATGTCTGCAGCTTTAAAAGCTAAAGATCCAAATATGAAAGTGTCTGTGCCACTTTTGAGAAGAGATAGTTGGGCTAACCCTAATTGGAATAGCGATTTAACAGAAGATCTTACATATTTTGATGCGGTGACTGTGCATACTTATGTGGGTTCAGACCCCGATGATTCAAGTAATAGTAACGAAGCTTATAGCACTGCACTTACAGCACGTAAACACTTAGGGAATTCTATTTATGATTATGCACATCAAGTAGCACCCAATAAACCCATTTGGTTAACCGAGTGGGGTGTAAAATCTGGTGGGCCAAATGCGGTATCTGCCTTAGGTATGGCAGATTGCTATATTTTTATGAGTCAAAATCAAGATGTTTTTGAGCGTGCAAACTGGTTTAGCGTAAATGGGAAATTAAATTCGCATTACGTTTGGGAAACTTATATTTCGCCAAGTGGTGTAGAACGTCCAAGAATTAAGTATCCTTTAGAAAAAACGTTGTTTGGTTCTGCCTACGAAATTATACGTTGGGCACTTGAAAATACTACATTAATTGAAAGTGATGTACAAGTTCCTAATCTTGTAGACGGGGTAAAATCTGTTAACGCTAGAGTCGTAACAAAAGACGGTAAAACCTCAGTTTTTGTTGTAAATCTTAGTAATCAAGATGTGCCGTTTCATGTGAATATTGATGGTGTGCCTTATACAGAACCAACAGTGCACAAAGCCATCTCGTTTTCAACTTTGGATGAAGAAAGAGCTATGGGTATTGATGTTAATCCGTTAACTTTAATTAGTGAAGGGAGTCAAAGTATTACTTTGCCTAAATTTTCAATAAATATAATTGAATTAACTAATGCATCTTTGTCTTCCTCAAAAATTGTAAAACAAAATGAGGTGCGTATATATCCAAATCCGAGTAAAGGTGTTTTTAACATAAAGCTTAACTATGAAGATGATACCCAATATCGAATCTATTCAATAAACGGTGTAGAAATTCAAAAAGGGAATTTTGTTTCTTCAAAAGAGATTCGATTTGAGACTAATCAAACAGGTATCTATATATTAAAATTAGAGGGAGCCCAAGGCGTCTCAACTCATAAAATTGTGGTCAATTAGATCTTTAATGCAAGGTTTTTTAAATTTATTTCAAATCTAAAAAAAGACAGATAACAATACGCTACCAAAATATTTTTGAGGTAGCGTTTTTGTTTTTTTAAAATAACAAATTATACGATTTATACATGATAGTACAGGATAAGGTATTTAAAGTATTCAAGTACCTTCAATAATTAAAATTTTGTAGAATAATATTCAAATTCAGACTATAAAAATGAAAAAAAACCAACTTCTATTTTCAGTATTACTTTTTACTGCTTTTTGTTTTTCATGCATTGAGAAAACAACGTTGAATACAACAATATCTTTTGATAAACTATTAGTTAATTCAAAAGTAAATCCATCAACCATAGAAAGTGAACAACCGCTTTTTTCATGGATTATAAATGCTGAAGGATTTAATAAATCGCAGTCAGCTTATCATTTATTGGTAGCATCTTCTGAAGAAAAACTAAATGAGTATGATGCTGATTTATGGGATTCAAATAAAGAAGAAAGTAGCAAATCGGCTTTTGTTAAATATAAAGGTGAGCCTTTAGAACCTTTAAACACCTATTACTGGCAGGTAAAAATTTGGGATGAAAGTGGGAATGCATCCAATTGGTCTGAGATTCAAAAGTTTGAAATGGGGCTCATGAATGAAGCTAATTGGGGAGATTCAAAATGGATTACTTTAAATAAAGATACTCGAACATCACCACACCGCTTTCGAGATTATCAAACAGGAAAAATGAAAAAGCCTGTACTTGTTGATGGTTTTGCAGCAGGCTATTTTAGAAATACCATTGACGTTAGTAAAAATATCGAAAATGCCCAAGCTTACATCTGTGGATTAGGCTACTACGAGCTGTATTTAAACGGCGAAAAAGTTGGGGACCATGTGTTAGATCCCGCGCCTTCAAATTATGATAAACAAGCTTATTATGTGAATTATGATATAACAGACCAATTAAAATCTGGAAAAAATGCCTTCGGAATTATTTTAGGAAATGGGTTTTACGGACAGAATATTTCTTGGAAAAACGACCCTGAATCTGAAAAAGATTTGGCTTACGGACCTCCAACAGTGCGATGTTTAATAAAATTAAAATATTCAGACGGGTCAACTTCAGATTTCTACACCGATGAAAATTGGAAAGAGGCTACAGGACCAATCGTATTCAATAATATTTATGGAGGTGACACCTATGATGCGCGTTATGAACTAGGAAATTGGAATACTGTTGGTTACGATGATGCCAAATGGGGTAATGCAAAAGTAGCATCTCCGCAGGTTAAAGAAATAAGTGCAAATCAAATTCCACCAATTAAAAAGTTAATGGAGTTTGAACCTCGAAACGTATTTAAAGCACCTGATGGCAACTGGATTGTAGATTTTGGACAAAATATTGCAGGTTGGGTTAAACTTAATGTTCAAGAAAAAGAAGGACAATTAATAGAAATTACCACAACTGAGGCACTATTAACCAATGGAAAAGATATTTTTCAAGGCTCCACAGGAGGCGGTGCAAATGGTATGGCTCAAATTTATAAGTACATCTGTAATGGCGATGGTATAGAATCTTGGGAGCCAAAATTTAGTTATCACGGGTTTCGATATGCAAAAATAAATGGCATTTCTAGCAAACCAGATGCTGAAATGATTAAAGCCGTTTTAGTAGCAACCGATATTCAAGAAACAGGAAGTTTTACTTGTTCGGACGAACTTTTAAATAAAATGCATAGTATCAGTAAATGGACGATTGTTGATAACGTTCACGGTATTCCTGAAGATTGTCCACACAGAGAAAAATGTGGCTGGCTAGGAGATGCACACGCCTTTTGTGAATACGCCTTGTACAATTACGATATGTACGATTTCTATAAAAAATATATGGAAGACATCCGTACCCAAATGCGGCCAACTAAAGGGCATAACAATCCAGATATCAAATTTCAGGTGCCCACAATGATTGCTCCAGGAAAACGCACATCAACTTACGCAAAAATAGACTGGGGTGTGGCAACCATGTACTTACCTTGGTATAATTACTTGTATTACGGAGATGATACGATTGTTAAAGACTATTATGAAGATATGAGAGGTTTAACTAACTTCTATCTTTCTTATAAAGGAGAGAATGGAATCATGCAAGATGGCATGGGCGATTGGTGTCCACCACGTTGGGATAGACGATTAAACCCTGAGGCTATGGAATGTGATCCGATTATTTCGGCTAATGCCTATTTTTATGATGTTTTAGGCATTATGGAAACTTTTGCAGAAATGAATAATGATAATTCATATGCACTAAAAATGAAAAATGAAAAACAAGCTTTGAAAGAAGCTTTCAATAAGGAGTTTTTAGTTACTATTCCAAATACATCATATAAATGGTATCAAAGTCAAACGGCAACTGTTCAAGCCTTACAATTTGGAATGGTGCCTGAGGAAGACATTGAAAGCGTAGTTAATGGTTTAGCTTATGATATTGTTGAAGTAAAAGGCGGACATCATTCTACAGGAATTCACGGAAACCGTTATATCTATACGGTTCTTTCAAAATATGGAAAAGCAGATTTAGCACATCAAATATTAACAACTCCAGAATTTCCGAGTCAAACTTATGTGATGAATTCCGGATTTACCACTTGGCCAGAACGTCAATTTGAATGGGAGAAAATGGAAGGTCCAACAAATTCTTTAAATCACCCGATGCACTCTGGATTTGCGGCTTATTTTTATGAATCATTAGGCGGTATTAAATCTTCAGAAGATCAACCAGGTTTTAAAGCATTTACTGTAAATCCTGAGTTTCCTACGTCGATTACAAAAACGGAAGTTAAAGTGCCAACACCTTATGGAGATATTATCAATAATTGGTCGATAAAAGATGACGTGTTAAGCCTAAATCTTGAAGTACCATTTAATACACAAGCTAGGCTTATTGTAACGCCATCAGAACTTGAAAGTTTAAAAATAAACGGGGAGCCTATTTCAGAATTTAAACAAAATAATACTTTTGAAATAGCAGACAGATTTGTAATTTTAGGTTCAGGAGATTACACTATAGCATATTCTAAAAACTAAGTTTACCAGACATTAAAAATATATAAAATATAAAGCATGAATCTAGCATACAAAACTGTTTTAAAACCCCTAATTATTATACTATTAGTGTCATTTGCCAGTTGTAATTCAAAACCAGAAAACAAAACAATAGCATCAAAAGATGTGGCTCAAGGGCAAACAGGAAGCTTTGGAGACCAAGGAGACGGCACATACATCAACCCTATTTTAAATGCCGATTATCCAGATTCCGATATCGAGCAAGTAGGTGATACGTATTATATGATTACATCCAAACAACACATGTCGCCAGGGATGCCTATTTTGGAATCTAAGGATATGGTAAACTGGACCAATGTAGGTCACGTATTTGATAGTCTGTCTTGGGCACCAGAATACAATTGGGATAGAATGAATGGTTATTCTTTTGGTACTTGGGCAGGCGATTTAGCCTATCACGAAGGCACTTGGTATTGCTATCAAATTGACTACCAACATGGTTTAATGGTGGCAACAGCAAAAGATATCAAAGGTCCATGGAGCAAGCCTATTATGATGCTTCCAAAGGCAAAAGTATTAGATGATCCAGCAGTATTTTGGGATGAAGAAGCGCATAAAGCTTACGTGATTATTAACACTGCAGGCAAGCAAAAAGCAGCAAGTAATAAAATTGAAGGCAATGAAAATAGAATTTACGAAATGAGTTGGGATGGCACCAGAATTCTTGATGAAGGTAAATTGGTTTATACAGGTATGGGTGCCGAAGCTGCTAAAATCTATAAAATAGATGGCACTTGGTATATCTTTTTAGCGCAATGGACCATGGGTGATACATCCACCAAACCAGGTGTTAAAAACCCAAAAAACGACCGTAAGCAAATTGTGCTGCGTTCAAAAGAAAGTATTTATGGTCCTTACGAAGTAAAAACTGTTTTAGAAAAAGGTACAGCCTTTAACAACCGTAGTGCAAGCCAAGGCGCATTAATGCAGGCACCAGATAAATCGTGGTGGTACATGCATCAATTGATTCAAAACGATACTATACCGTTTCAAGGGCGTCCACAATGTTTAGAACCTGTAAATTGGGTTGACGGTTGGCCAATTATAGGCATAGACGAAGATAACGATGGTATTGGCGAACCCGTAAAACAATATAAAAAACCAATAGATGGTTACCCAATTGTTGCACCGAGTTCAGACGACGATTTTTCATCGCCAAAATTAGGTTTCCAATGGGAATGGAACCACAATCCAAGAAATACACATTGGTCGTTAACCGAGCGTCCGGGTTGGTTACGCCTTAAAGCAAGCAAAATATTACCAAACGAAAAAGGCTACGGACCAAACATAAACGAGTGGACCAATAACGATGGGTCCGACTCCGATTTCTGGAGAGCTTCAAATACGCTAAGTCAGCGTATTATGGGTATAACCACAGGAACTGCCGAGGCAAAATTTGATATTTCAGGAATGAAACCACATCAATTAGCAGGCTTTGTACGCTATGGTGGCGTTTTCAATTTGCTAGGTATAGAAATGGACGAAAACGGAAAAAAACATCTGTTTTACATGGACCCAATGGCGCAAAAAACTAAAGGCCCAGAAATAACTGGAAACGATTTATACGTTAAAACATCAAATAAGAGCAACCAAGCTATCTACGAGTATAGTCTCGATGGCGAGAACTATAAACCTTTCGGTCCTACCTTTACCATTGCGTTTGGAAAATGGACGGGCGATCGTTTAGGCTTCTTTTCATGGAACGAAAAAGAAGATGCAGGATATATCGATGTCGATTGGTTCACTTATGATTATGATGGGCCCAAAGCGGCAAAACTTTAATTAAATATTTGGGCATTACCCGCAAGGGGTCGGGCTTTCCGCTATATCTTTTTAATATGTCATTGCGAGGAGCGAGCGACATGGCAATCTTTTACTGTATAGTTTAAAAACTATCTTTAGTCAAGTCGAGTATTAAAAAGGATGCCGCTGCAATCCCTAACGCGCTAATAGTTATGTTTATGCTTAACCACAAAAAAGTAAAATCTCAGTAGATTAAAAAAATAGTAAATATGCATCTGTCTAAAATATTCAGTTTCTGTTTAGTCTTACTAGTTTTTTTAAGTTGTAATAGCAAAGGGCAATTACAAAAAGAACAAACAAAACCCAATGTTTTATTTATTTTAGTAGACGATTTAGGCTATCACGATTTAGGAGTTACGGGTAGCACGTTTTATGAAACCCCAAATGTAGATAAATTAGCAAACCAAGGGATGATATTTACAAATGGTTATGCAGCAAGTCGCGTATGCAGTCCGTCGCGCGCCAGTATCATGACAGGGAAGTTCACCGCACGTCATGGTATTACCGATTGGATAGGAGCAAAAACTGGAGAGGCGTGGCGCACTAGAAATCGCCATGATAAATTATTACCGGCAGATTATGTACAAGCCTTACCACTAGAAGAAATTACTATCGCCGAAGCATTCAAAAGCAATGGCTATAAAACCTTTTTTGCTGGAAAATGGCATTTAGGAGACGAAGGCTCTTATCCTGAAAACCATGGTTTCGACATAAATATAGGTGGTATAGAAGCAGGTTCACCAAAAGGTGGGTATTTCGCGCCTTGGCAAAATCCTAAATTGAAAAATAATCAAGATGGTGAAAATTTAACCATCCGTTTAGCCAATGAAACGGCCGATTTTATTTCAAAACATAAAGACACAACATTTTTTGCATTTTTATCTTTTTATGCGGTTCATGCACCCATTCAAACTACAGAAGCAAAATGGCGAAAATACCGCGATAAAGCCGATAGCCTAGGCATTGCAGATTCAGGTTATAAGATGGAGCGTGTACTACCTATCCGTCAGGTACAGGATAATCCCATTTATGCAGGATTAGTTGAAACTATGGATGACGCTGTGGGTATTGTATTAAAAGCGCTAAAAGATAATGGTGTTGCTAATAATACGATTGTCGTATTTACTTCCGATAATGGCGGTGTAGCATCAGGAGATCATTATGCAACTAGTAATTTACCACTAAGAGGCGGAAAAGGCTACCAATGGGAAGGTGGTATACGCGAACCCTATTTTATAAAAGTACCATGGTTAAAAAATGCAGGTGTAAAAACAGAGTTTTCTGTAATTAATACCGATTTTTATCCAACGCTTTTAGATTTGGCTAATGTGCCATTAAATCCAGAGCAGCATAAAGATGGTATCAGTCTTAAGCCATTATTAGAGGGACAGCCATTGGAGGTAAATAGACCATTATATTGGCATTATCCCCATTATGGAAATCAAGGAGGAGAGCCTGCTTCCATAATTCAAGAAAATGGATGGAAGCTAATTCACTATTGGGAAGATGGTCGTGAAGAATTGTATAAACTACCATCACAAGAAAATGATGATTTAAATGTGATTGCTCGGTATCCTGAAGTTGCAAAATCACTTAGTGATAATTTATTGTTGTGGTTAAACAATGTAAACGCTAAATATCCAGTTGACGATACGAAATACAATAAAAATAAAGCTGAAACACGTTATTTAAATACCATTAATAACAAGTGGCCATCTTTAGAAAAGCAACGTTTAGAAGTTCTATCAAAAGATTTTCAACCCAATGAAAACTGGTGGAAAAGTAAAGTAACAATCGATTAATTTATTATGAAATTAAAAACAATAATCTTTCTGAGTTTGATATTTATCATGCTCATGTCGTGTTTAAACAAAGAAAATAAGAAAGAGTATCAAAATGAATCAGATTTCATATCTATATTCAACGAAAAAGATTTGTCAGGTTGGGTGGGCGATTCAACATATTGGAGCGTCAAAGAAGGTACATTAGTTGGCGAAGTAACTCCAGAAACTATTTTAGAACGCAATTCTTTTATTATTTATGAGAAAGCACAACCCAGTAATTTTGAATTAAAACTAGAATATAAAATTTCTAATTCTGGAAATAGTGGAATTAATTATAGAAGTGAACGCATAGAAAAGTTTCCTTTCGCCTTAAAAGGCTATCAATGCGATATTGATGGAAAAAATAGATACACAGGGCAAAATTACGAGGAAAAAAAACGAACCACTTTAGCTTACATGGGTGAAAAAGTAACTATCCCCTCTATGCCAGATAGTATTAGTAAAACAAACCTAAGAAAGAATGTAAAGAAAAATTGCTGGCAAACACGTATCGTATCCGATACTCTAGGAGACTTAAAGCAATTAAAATCTCATATTAAAGAAAATGATTGGAATAGCGTACATCTTATTGTTAAAGACAATCGTATGCAGCATTATATAAATGGTGTTTTAATCTGTGATGTTTTAGATTTAGATACTGAAAACAGAGCAAATAAGGGGTTTCTCGGAGTTCAAGTTCACGTTGGGCCACCAATGAAAGTACAGTATAAAAATATTAAAATAAAGCATTAGGTTTAATTCTAAATGCAATATCTATATTCTTTAGTTTTTCCATCATTTTCAAGAACAATAATAGATCCGATTCTGTCATTTTTTGGAAAAAGCATATTGAGGCCGTCTTCAAATATTTGGATAAATTGGTGAATATTGAGCCAATTTTTTAGTTTTCAGCCATGATAGAGCAGGATGGCATTTTTAGATTAACTTTTTAAATTTGATATTAGTAACTTATTAAAAAAAACCACATTATGTTCGCTCCCAATAAAAAAATAATTGTTTTACTAGTACTTGTATTTGCTAGTTTTGTAATGTTTACCTGTTCAAAATCTGACGATATTGGAGACATAATTATAGAAAATCCAGAGCCTGAAGAACCAGAAGAACCAGAAGCGCCAGTAATAGTTGTAGATCCAAATAATTTAGTGACTATTAACACAAGTTCAGTAGTTGGGCAATTATATAACTTCTGGTCTACTAGACCAATGGTTAATCAAACCAGATTTGCAAGTTCCAGTTTTCGGTCTTCGCTTGATCCTATAAAGTCTTATGTAAAAAGTTACAATATGGTGAGAGTTCTTGGAGGAAGAACTGATAATTTAAACGATTTTTATAAAGGTGTAGATGGCTCAGGAAACATTATAACAGATTTTAGTGGTTTATTAAGCAGTATGCGTGGTTTCATGCAAACAGGTTTCAAACCAAGAATTGTTTTAGATAATGTGCCCTGGGAAATGAATGCTGTAAAAGAGGTGAATACTTATGGAAATACAAATCCACCAGATGATTATAACATTTGGAGACAATACATAAATGCATTCTTGCAAACGCTTATCACTGAGTTTGGTATGAATGAAGTTAAAACTTGGCGTTTTAGAGTAGCTACAGAGCCAAATTACTCACCTCAACACTGGAATGGTACAAAAGAGGAATTTTTTAAGCATTATGATATTACTGTAGATGAAGTTTTAAAAGTAATTCCTGATGCCATTATTGGTCCGGGAAATAATTTAACAGAGGGCGTAGCGACATATACCACAGAAATTATTGACCATTGTGCAAACGGTACAAATTATGCAACAGGAGAAACAGGTACAAAAATGGATTTTTTCTGTTTTTCATATTATGAGAAAATGGATGAAAATAAAGTAAGACTCCCAGAAACTGTTCAAGCATTTAGAGCAAAACTTAATAGTTACCCTCAGTTTAGTAATATACCTTTTGATATTCAAGAATTTGGAATATTGCGTGACGAAAATAGAGTTCGAGGAGTGAGTCTAACAGATGCCACAGAATTTGGGGCAAGCTGGTATGCTAGAATAGCAGATTTAGCTTACGAGAACAGAATCACTGAAATTTATGATTGGGGACAAGAAATAGAATCTAGCGATCTGCCCCAAGGTAGAAGAAATGTGACTGAAATGTTTTTGAAGATGGAAGGAGGTAATAGGCTAGAAGCTATAGAAAGTTTAAGTGGTCATGCGGGAGTAATTCCTGTAGTTAAAGGCGATATAATCTACCTATTGGTTTATAATCATAACACAACTAGAACGAGCACGTCAAAAAGAACCTTGTATCCGCAATTAGAAGGCGGCATAATTGCTGGTGGAACAACTTGGAGAATGAATGAATGGACGGTTGATAAAACGCATGGTATCATGATGCACGAGCTTTATAAAGATGTTAGAGCTGCTGGTGTAGGTGAAAAAACGAATGGACGTATTTATGGGAACAGACCTTCAGATCGTTTTGAAGATGGATGGAAAAACGTGCTTAATGCCAACTTATCAAAATATACCCAGTTGGCTGAATTACCTCAAACCATTTCAGGTTCTTTAATTAAAAAAGTAGAAGGTAAACTTACGTTAGAAGTTGATTTAGAACCGCATAGTGTTAAACTTATCGAGCTTATTCCTCAATAACAGAAGAATGTTTAGTTAAAATTAATTAACGATTTGTTTTTTTAATAGATCAGGATAAATATTAACCTTTCATATAGCCTTTTACGTATTTTTTATACTTATTTGGGATTTTATCAATTGATTTAATCTTTATGGTCTTATAGAACGCTTCTGCTGCTTCTGATTGAATTTGAATACGTCCTTTTTGCAACGGTACAATATTATCATCTAAATCTTTATGACGTGAATTAAATAAGGCATTTACAACTTTTCCGTTCACAATGTGTAAACTTGTGCCTTCAAAACAAATTAATTCTAAGGTATTCCATTCGCCATGCGGATTTTCATTGTTTAAACCTTTGTTGCAATGCGCCGGAAATTTTTTTTCTGTACTTGAAAATGTATGGAGTTGACCTTCAACTGCATAATCAAATTCTTTTTGGCCTTCTTTTTTTACCGATGGAATATCAATGATGGTTCCAGCTAAAGCATAATAATCTCCCATATCACCTTCCTGAACTTGAAATTCTTGAGATTGCATCCAAACATTCCAAAAGGCCCCATTTGGTCCCGTACAATGGTATAAAATACCACTATCTCTTTTACGCAGCAACCTAGGTTCCCAAATGTTTTTACCCCATTTAAATTGTAGTTTTAAATGATAGTTTTCATATTCTTTTTTAGAAGTTAAAGCGCCATAAATTTCACCAGATATATGAAGTACTTGCTCACCTTCAATTGTTGTTTTAAAGTCAAATACTTTTTTAGGGTCGTTATTTAATCCTAAAGGTTTAGCATTTTTACCATCGCTTTTTGGGTCTACACCTTCTAAATCCTTCACTGTAGCATGCGGAGCACCAATAAATACATCCCAATTTTTGTGAGGATTGCCATCAATTAAATTGGTCCATTTTTTTGAAATCGATGGTTCTTTTTTCATGCCCGAAGCCCATAAAATACCACCTTCAATATGACTGTAATATCTTGAATCGTTATAAATTTCATCCGTATGTCCTAAGCCGGTATAAAAAACACGACCACCATCATATATATGATACCAACTTATAGGGTGATTATCGGTATCCATTTTTTTGCCTTCATAAGAAGATTCGTCTAAGGAAGCTAAAACAGATACATGTTTCCCAACAGGTTTTAAAAAATTATACCACTCGTCCTTAAATACTTCTTTGCTTTTTAGTCCGTTAATGGCTGGATGATTACATTCTGTATTTATATTAAGAGTTGCTTCTTGTACTTTAGGATGATTTTTAAAAGTTGCCCCAATCATTTCAGTAAACCAGCCCCAGTCTTTTTCAGTGTCAGAAGCCGCATGTATCCCAACAAAACCTTTACCTCGTGAAAAATAGTTTTGTAGCGCAGCTTTTTGTGCTTCAGAAAAAATATCGCCCGAAGTATTTAGGAAAACTAAAACTTGATATTGTGAAAGATTGCTAATGCTAAAATCATTTGAATCCTCAGAAAACTTTATATTCCAATTATTTTTTTTAGCCATATCTGCCAAAAACTCTAGGCCTGTGGGGATAGATTTATGCCTAAAAGCTTGTGTTTTGGAGAATACTAAAACTTCTAAGTTTTTTTCTTGAGTAAAAGACATACTTGTATTAAAAAAAGCTATTAATAAAACAAAAGAAAGTTTATAGTTCATGTTGAAGATTATTTTTTGTAATGTGATTACTTAAATTTTTTAATTATGTGATCTACAGTATTATTAAATTGATACATTTTATAGTCATCATCAATTACTTCTCCATTTTTAGCAATAACTACATATTTTGGAATTCCATTAAATTTAAATAACTGGCGTAAGTAATTAAACTGATCATTTGATATTCTAAAAGTATTCACAAGTTCCTGACTTTCTACAAACTTTAAATATGTTTTTTCTGGTGATGCATTATTACTAGTAATAAAAACAAAATCAATGTCTGGATTGTTTTTGTATTTAGCTCTAGTTTCTTTCATTCTTTTTATAGAGCCAACACAAGGTGGACATGTTGTTGCCCAAAAATCTACAAACAATATTTTTCCAGTATGTTGTTTTATAATATCATTAAAAATACGTGTTGGTTTCCCTTCTGGTAGTTTAGTAGTGGTAGCGTTTAATGTTGAACTTGTAATACCAGAATTTGGTGAATCGTTTAGAATATTTTTTTCAACTAGAGGAAACTTTTTGCTTACAATTCTTTCTCCTTCCTCTATTAAAAAAGGGTCATCAATGGTTTTTTTTAATGCATTCCAATAACTTCTAGCATTTTCATTATCAGCTCTATCAATATCATACTTTAGGCTTCTAATTTTAGTCATATCATGAACAATATTCTTGTCTAAATGATATACGTTTTTTAAAACAGAATCTCTTAAACGCCACTTCTCCATATTAGTTTCTGTAATATCATCCCTTTGCTTATCGATTAAAGGTTGTATATATTTCGAATTATAGGCTTCAAGTGCATCTATATAGGGTTTGCTGAATTTTTTTTGAAAAGATTTATAATCTTCGTAAGATTTAAACTTTAAGTTTTTCGATTCTTCTCGCAGCTTTTTATCGTTTTCTGTTAGTTCAATTTTATGGTTTTCTAAATATTGAGATAAAGTTATTTCAGGGTCAATTTTTATTTTATTAAGCTTTGGGTAAATACTAATAGGTTTACTATATTCAAATCTGTTTACAAATGTTGAATACGTATTAGGAACTAATAAAGCCTTATTAAAGTCTATTTCTTTTAAAAAGCTATAATAATCATCTGCAACGGGTAGTTTTAAAATAGTGTTTAAGGTGTCTTTTTTTGCTTCATATTCTCTTACTCTCAAAAAATCAAACAAAACTGTAGCATACCTTGTAATTAAAACGTTTTGTAATACTTGTTTTGTTTTATTGTTTACATCGTTATTTGTAATGTATTTTTTAAGTAAGTCTTTGTTTATTTGATATGTAGATTCTTGTTCTTTTCTAAATGCTGCAGGTGTTTGATTTTTAATTTTTTCTTTTAAGGCTCTATAATTAAAATCTTCAACAGTAAAATTCATTAAATGTCTATTAATTTCAGCTAAAGGCCCTTTAAAAGTTGTTTTTTTAAACTTATAACGAGATGAAGTGCTTCTTCTATAAATGGCTTGTGTTAAAAAATCTTCCCAATCAAGTATCATGGCTAGGGTTTGTCCTGGTTCAATATAATAACTTACCGTTGATTTATTTATGCTTAAAAAATTTGTTTCTGGGTGAATTAAAGGTAGTTCTGCTTCAAAACGCCCATCCTCATGAACTTCAATAACAATTGGATAATCTTCTCTAGTAATATTATTACCTTGATATACGATACCTGTATCAAATTTTAATCTCTTGTCATAACCCTTTATATAGCCAATTAACTTTGATTTCTTAGGATTGAAAAATTGATTAGAATTAAAATCTTTAATTGGGTATTCATTTACTTTATCTAGTTCCTCCTGTATCCATTTGTTTACATGTATAGGTACTTCCTTAGGTGTTGGTTCAGCACTTTTTTGTTTTGTTAAAGATATCCCGTAAAGCGCATGCTTAAAATCTATTTTTTTAACATTTTTGTCTAAGGGAGGAAAAACCAGTACAACTGTTTTTTCGCCAGATTCTGGTATATAAATTTTTTCATCAAAATTATAATCTTCAATTTTTATAATAGTATACTCTTTGCCAGTTTTGCAGTCTTTTAAAAAATCATTTTTACTAAATTTTAAAAACCAACCTGGAAAAATAGAACCACGAACATAAACTCTAGTTTCATTTTCTGTAAGTTCTATTTTATCAACATCATAGATGCTTGATCTTTTTACTTCGTAAGCAGGATTTTCTATGACTTTTTGAGCCAATAGTGTCGTGGTTAAAAAGAGAAAGAGTAAAGATATTAATGCTCGTTTCATGAATTATCAGATTTTGGTAAATTAAAAGGTTTGTATTGTTTTTTGTTTCAATTAGAGTCTAATTTTTCTTTAATTCTGGGTTATGTCTTACATACTCATTCAAAAGATTCTTTACGACATCTACACTCCCAGCTTTAAGTCCATTATTAACATTAGCCCCAGTAATCCAAAATAAAATCATACCAGCATCAGAGCAATCCCATTTGCCTTTTTGGAAATTTACTATGTTATCAATTTCTGCAAGGTTTCCTATCGTCCAAATTAGTCTTATCCGTGGGTCTTGATGGTTTTTAGCCCAATCCCATTGTTCGATATCTACTTTTAAATTAATATTTTGATCTGGGATTCGCACTTCCTCAATGCCAAAATCTAATATTTGTTGCCAAGTATAATAATCGCCAGCGTTATCATTAGCAGGGTGATGCGTTACAACTTTTACAAATTGGTGTTTTTCAGTAGGTGTTATTTTTAAGGCCATACCAATAATATCAGGCTCTCCTGCTTCAATAATCCATAGAGGATCGTCGGCAGTTGATGCATTTATAGCCCAAGCTAAATCGTTAATGGTTTCTTCTTTTTGCCATAGGGCATCGTAAAACGTAAGCTGTTCAAATCCGCCCCAACGACGTGCCGTCATGTCGCAAGCTACTTGCATTAAATGGTGTCTTTCTTTTTCGGCTTTTTCAGAAATTCTGTCGTCTCGCACTAAATCGCAACTATGTGAATAATGTACAAGTCTATCCTCAAGACCTGCAGATCTAAGTAATGCAATAGAAATGGCTGTACCCCCAAGATCATCAGGGTCGGGTGAATTTCCATCGGCAACTATAGCAATACGACCTTTGGGTGGTTTAACTATTTGAGCGGCTACAGTTATCGAAATCAATGAAAAAATGAATAGAAATAGTAAAGTTTTGTGATGCATTTTAAAAATATGTTTTAGGCTTTTATGTAAAGATTGTAAAGTGTGTATAAATGTTTTTAGTTTTGATAATATGTAGATGAGGCATTTTGTATAGATTCTCCTTTTCCAACAGGCGTAAAAACAATTCCTGCCCATCGACCTCGAGTCCATTCTACACCATCGCTACCTATTTTACTTGTTACTGTAATAGTATCTCCTTTTTTTATTGATACATTTTTCCATAGGGCATTAAATTTTTTGCCTTCTTCAAATAGTCGTTGAGTTAATTCAGGTGAATAACTTCCAATTTTTTCATTATTTATTGAAATAGTGAAGGTAGATTTACCATCATTTTCTCCCACGCCAACAAACACAACATCATAAGTTCCAGATTCAAAATTAAAGATGGTACTAGTTTTGGCTTCTTCATATTTTTTTGGGTTAATCGCTAGCCAATTTTTTCCATTTTTGTAAAAGTTTGTTCCTTCAACTGGGAATTCTTGAGCAGCAATACATCTGGTAGCTTCTGAAGATCCACATATTGTTTTGAAATACGACGGAACTTTAACTTCAGGAAACGGTTCTGGCAGGACTCCATGAGTGACAATGACTTTCGGGCCTTTTTCAATAGGAACGTAGTCGATATCTTTAGTTAAAATAAATTTATCAAACTCAAAACCATCTTCCCTCATACTAAATTGAATATCATGAATTCCAGGGTTAGGTATATCTAAATAAATTTCATGAGGAACACCACAATGTATTTCTTTGGTTCGTTGTTTACTTTCCCAAGTCCATTGATTTTTTCCTTGACACCATTGCATACGTTGGCCATGTTCTGGCCATGTGCCATTTAAGCCAACATGTATGCCATTATCCTCTCCGCCAGTGCTAAATGCGCGTACCCATACATAATAACGACCTGGAGTGTTAAACTTTACCTTGTAACTTAAAACACCCATTTTACCGGGTTCATTAGTGAAATTTTCTCCATGTATTAATTGGTCATCGTGCGTCACACGCTCATCGGGTAATATTTCAAGGTATGCATTATTACTAGCATCATAACAATGTTGTGCATCATCATCACGTCCTATTTTTGGTGCTTCATTCTTGGATGTTATGTACCATTGTCTTAATTCTGCTAAGGATTGCTTGTAGAAAAATTCGGCTTCTACTGCAACAATGCCATCTTGTTCTTCAAAAATTATAGAATCATTAATTATTGAACGACCGAGTAAGTCTTTTTGAGCAAAACTTTTGAAACAAAATATTCCAATGATTAGTGTGCTTATAAATTTTAATTTGATGTTATTCATCTAGCTTTTTGTTATTATAATTCTTGTGTTTTGTTTTTCTAATTTGGATTCTAATAGTTTAAATATAGACACTAACAGTTAGTTGTGTAACCTGTTCTATCCTGTAATACATTTTTTATTGAATATTATTGAGAATATGATAGTTTGAAATTATAATTCAGCACAGTTCAGAACGGTTAGTACAGGATGGTTGACAAAATATTCCGTAATAGATTTAGCCTTCAATAAACAATTAACTAAATATTTATGAATTCAAAAACTACACAAAAATCCCATTCCGGTTTGAAGAAAATCTGGATGTGTGCAGCGTTGCTATTATTTTCAATGGCAATGACAAATGCACAAACGGTTTCGGGTACCGTAACGGCAGATGGCCAGCCACTGCCAGGAGCTACAGTTCTATTAAAAGGTACAACAAAAGGAGCAAGTACCGATTTTGATGGAAATTTTACAATTGAGGCAACACCAGAGGGTGTTTTGGTTATTTCTTACATCGGTTATGCAACCAAAGAAGTAACTGTAGGGAATCAAACTCAAATTAATATTAGCCTAGATGAGTCTAATGAGCTCGATGAAGTTGTTGTAATTGGTTATGGTACACAACGAAAGTCTGATTTAACTGGTTCGGTATCTTCAGTAAGTTCTGAGGATTTAACTGCGATTCCAGTATCAAGGGTAGATCAAGCACTACAGGGTAGGGCTTCTGGTGTACAAGTAACTCAGGTAAATGGTGCGCCTGGAGCAGGAACAGTTATTAGAGTAAGGGGAGGTAACTCCATTACAGGTAGTAACGAACCGCTTTGGGTTGTTGATGGTATTGTGGTTGGAACAAATTTCAACTTGAATAATATTAATAGTAATGATATAAAATCTATTGAGATTTTAAAGGATGCATCTTCAATTGCTATTTATGGTTCAAGAGGTGCAAATGGTGTTGTTTTAGTAACTACTAAAAATGGAGCCGGAATAGGTGCTGGAAAACCAGAAATAAGTGTAAATCTTTATACAAGTTCGCAAATATTACCGGAATTACCAGATAGACTTTCTCAAAGAGAACAAATAGAATTTACAAACGAAAGTGCTCGTTTTAGATCAGCTGCAGAGCCATTTCCTAACGACCCATCTACGTATCCTGACAATGATTGGGTAGATTTAGTTTTAGGGCCTGCTCCAATTTATAATGCGGATGTTTCTGTTTCTGGAGCATCAGATAATGTTAACTACTATACCTCATTTAATTATTTTAATCAAGAAGGTATAGTTAAGAGCTCTGGTCTTGAAAAATATATTTTCAGAACAAATTTAGACCTTAAAATAAGTGATAAGGTAAAAACAGGGTTTAGATTAAACTACTCTAGATTAGAGCAAGATAATGCGCTAGCTAGTTTTAGTCAAGCAGCTTTTGGAATAGCTAGAACACAACCTATCTATAATGACGATGGATCATATAATGGATTTGATGATGTTTCGGGGTCTCCGTTCTCAAACCCATTGGCTAATAGGGAATTAGATATTAATGAAACATTTACTAATAACTTATTAGCAACGGTTTATTTAGAGTGGAGTCCTGCGCCAAAATGGACTATTCGTTCTACATTCAGTCCAGAATTTAATAATATCAAACAAAACAGATTTAATTCTAGTCAGGCGCCAGATTTACTTTCAGTAGGAGAGACTGGGCAAGGAAGTGCTAGTGTTCGTACTGTTGCTAGTAATGGGTGGAATAATGAAAATACTATTCAGTTTACGTCTGATATTGGTGATGACCATAGTATTACTGCTCTTGCAGGTGCGTCTTTTCAAAAAGTGTCAACAGAGTCAGCAATGGCTGAGGCATTTGGTATTACAAGTGACGCTACAGGATTTAATAATTTAAATAATTCAGACCCTACAAGATCAGTAGTAACTAGTGACTTTTCTGGGTTTCAAATTGCATCTTTTTTCGGACGTTTAAATTATTCGTATAAAGATAAATATCTTTTAACTTTAGTAGGAAGAACGGATGGTAGTTCTGTTTTTGCTGAAGGTAATAAATATGCATTTTTCCCTTCAGTAGCAGGGGCTTGGAAAATATCTGAAGAAGATTTTATGCAAGATCAAAATATTTTTCAAGATTTAAAATTAAGAGCAAGTTGGGGTAAATCAGGTAATCAAGCCATTGACCCATACAGTACTTTTGGTTTGTTAACAGAAGCGAATACAACACTTAATGGTGTAGAAGTTCCTGGTTTAACTTTAGGTAGGCCATCAAATCCAAACTTACAATGGGAAACTACAAGTTCATTTGATATTGCTTTGGAAGCATCTTTATTCAGAGGGAAAGTTTTCACAGAGTTTAACTATTACTATAAGAAGACCGAAGATTTATTACTAGACGTTACTATTCCTAGACAAACTGGTTTTAATAGTCAGTTACAAAATATTGGTTCTTTAGAAAATAAAGGATGGGAATTACTTGTAAACTCTACAAATGTTAGCACATCTAACTTTAATTGGAATTCTACAGTAACATTATCATCAAATAAAAATGAAATTTTAGACCTAGGAGGTGTAGATTTTATTGATATTGTGGTAGATCCTATTATTGGTTCAGGTAATACAAGATTAATTGTGGGTGAATCAGTACCTGTCTATACGGGAGTTAGATACTTAGGGACTTGGAAAAGTCAAGCCGAAATTGATGCATCGGGTAGAACAGACCCTCAGGTTGTTGGAGGTTCTCATTTTGAAGACCTAAACGGAGATGGTATTGCTTCAACCGAAGACGCTGTTGTTTTGGGTAGTCCATTCCCTGATTTAATTTTTGGTATTGAAAACTCATTTTCATACAAGAATTGGGATTTTTCTTTCTATTTTCAAGGTACATCAGGTAACGAAGTATATAATTTATCAATGCGAAATAATTACTTTAATCGCGGGGAGGCTGTAAAATTTGGAGACTTACGTGACCGTTGGACGGTAGATAATCCAACCTCTGACATTCCTAGAGCTGGTGCAGATTCTGTGACAAATACACCGAGTAACTCGGAGTATGTTGAAGATGGATCGCATATACGTCTTAAAACTTTAAGACTAGCTTATAATTTCCCTGTTGATCAAATGGGATTAGATGGAATTAAAAATGCTACGGTTTATTTTTCAGGATCGAATTTATTATTATTTTCTAATACGAGATTGATAGATCCAGAAGCAAGTAATTTTGGTCGTAGCAATATAGCACAAGGATATCTTAGTGCTCAGTATCCTAACCCAAGAGTTTTAACACTTGGTTTAAACGTAACTTTTTAAAAAATTCGACATGAAAACAAAAAATATAATTTTATACGTCTTTATAGTTTTCACATGCTTTAGTTGTGAAAGCTTTTTAGAAGAAGACCCAAAAGCGCTTATTTCTCCTGAAACCTTTTTTGCTTCGGAAAATGACGCAAGACAAGCAGTGCAAGGGATGTACGCTATTTTAAAGAACAATTCCATTTATGGGCAAGTAGGTCTTGATCATTTTTATGATAATGGTTGTGATATTATTGAGCCTAACCGTGCTGCAAACTTTGTAGAACCCATGGGGAATTACTCAATGAATGAAGCTTTAGCAGATGTTTCTGTTCAAAAAATGAGTGTTTCTGATACATGGAAAGATTTTTACAGAATCATATTAAACGCCAATGTAATTATAGATAGAGTAACAGGTAATGAAGCTGTAGGAACTCAAGAAACGCGAACAGATATTATTGCTGACACTAGATTTATTAGAGGTTTATGTTACTGGCATATTACTAATCTGTGGGGTGACGCTCCTTATTACACCGAAGTGTTAACTTTAGAAGAGATTGGTTCTTTAGGAAGAACACCTGAAGCTACTATTTTAGCCGGAGTTTTAGAAGATTTACAGTTTGCGCAAGATAATTTAAAAGATGCTTATACTGGCGATCAAAGTGGTAGAGCATCTAAATGGGCTGCTGCAATTGTAATGGCTAAAATTTATATGAAGCAACAGCAATGGCAATTAGGTTTAGATAAATGTTTAGAAATTATAAACCAATCGCCACATAGTTTATTGCCGACTTATAATGAAGTGTTCGATCAGTTTAATGAATATAATGCTGAGATTATTTGGTCGTTAGATTTTGCAAAAGATATTACTGGGCAATTTGATCCAGCGTTTCCTGGCGCCGCTTTTGCAGGTAATAGTAACTGGAGACCAAGTATGTTTAATCCACGTTTAAGAGATGAGCCTCTTAATACAGATGAAAGAGGTGCTTTAGGAGATGCACTTAGAGCTAGAGGAGAAGCTTTTAATGGTACAGGATTACAAATAGCATCGAAGGATTTTGCAGAGAAATTCCCGATGAATGATTTAAGAAGAGAGTTAAATATTGTAGACAACTATTTAGGTTTCGATCTAGTATTTCCATATATGGCAAAATTCTGGAATTTAGAATTAGACAGATCTCCACGTTTTAACCACTCTGATAACAGAATGATATTTCGTTTAGCTGATGTACATTTAATGGCTGCCGAATGTGAAAATGAGCGCCCAGGAGGAAACCCAAATACGGCTTTTGAGTATATCAGACCAATTAGAGAGCGTGCTTATGCAACTCAAGTTGAAGCTGAAGCCATTTTAGGACTTAGTCAGCAAGAATTTAGAGAGGCTATTTACGATGAGCGTAAGTGGGAGTTGGCTGGAGAATGTACAAGACGATACGACTTAATCAGATGGGGAATATTACTTGATGTTGTTCAAAATTTAGAATTTAGATTTTGGAAACCAAACGAAAATATCAGACCATGGCATGTAAAATTACCTATTCCTTTACAGGAGTTAGAGAATAACCCAGCGTTATTGGAGTCAGACCCAACAAATAATGGATATAGATAAAATTTAGTTTAGTTTTAGTGTTAAAAGACCGAAAGATTTATGCTTTCGGTCTTTTATTTTTTGTAAAATGATGTACTCGTTTTTTAAGTCTATAAACTTATTATTTAAATTTCCCTTTTTGCAGAACGGTACAGGATACAAATCTGATATCAACATGCTATTTTTGATTTAAGAAATAGCTCATTTTAATTAAATACAAAATCTTTTATCATGTTAGTAAAAGTTCGATTAATTCTACTTGTTTTTGTTTTTAGTACCGTGCATTCGTTTTCACAAATTAAACATGGTCTCAGAGATGAGTTAGGAAGACACATCATACCCAGAGGGTTTGTAATAAATACAAACGACCATAAAGGTGAAGTTTTTTTTAATAGTGATGACTATGTACGTCAGGTAAGAATGGGTGCTAACACCCAAGTGGTTCGTTTAGAACTGGGTAAACTTAGTAATTTTCCTGGTGGTAAACTTGTACCTAACTATCTTAAAAAATTAGACTCTCTTGTGGCATTAGGTAGACATTCAGATATCAAAACAGTTTTCAAAATGACGGTTTACGGTGTAGACAAGTTTGTTTGGGAAGAGTTTTGGCAAAACAAAAAGAATGAATACCAAACTTACATGGATGCTTGGAAAGTTATCTGGAACAGATATGCGAATGAGCCCTATGTTTTAGGCTATGACGTAGTTAACGAACCCAGAAAGTTATCTATGGATATTTCTTATGAAGATCTTACTAATAAATACCTCATTCCTCTATATCAAAAAATCATTGATGAAAGCCAAAAAATAAATCCTGACAAAATGATATTGTTTCAGTCCATCTTTATGAACAAAGGTGAGAAAATAGATAATAATCAATATTCAGAAATAACGGCTCCTATCAACCGAAAGAATATCATTTTTGCGCCACATATATACCAAAATGATATTAGTTTTATAAAACGTAATATGGATAGATTCGATAAAGAATCTGATATGCTAAAGGCCCCAATTCTTATTGGTGAATGGGGGTTCCCAACGTTTGCAACTACAGATACCATTATAGAAGGTAATCTGGGGCAATTAAAATATAGAGAACTCTATATACGAACCGCCGAAGTTTTTGATCGTATGGGCGTTGGCTCCATAAAAGCTTGGTTTTTGGGCAATAGAACCATGCAAAATTTCCTTCCTGGTGGGCCTTCAACATGGTCAATCTTTAGTGATAAAACAGATGCCGGAACTGTAGAACGTAAATATATTACAGATGTAATCTCACGTCCTTTTCCGCAAACTATTGCCGGAGATATTCAATCGTTTTTATTCAATCATGCCACAAGAACTTTAAATTTAAATATAAAAACAGATAATAGTAAAGGTGCTTCCAAAATTTTTATTGGTGCCAACCGGCATTATCCTGACGGTTTTTCAATTATTATAAATGATGATTTTGTAATGTATTACAACCCTTTAAAAAAAGTAGGATTAGAAATATATAAAGCACCAGAAGGATCAAATCCTTCAGATTTTATTTGGGATGAGAACAGTCAAAAACTAATTATATTAAAATGGCCTTTTAACCAAGAAGAAGTTAATTTAAAAATTCTTCCAGGAATCCGAAACTTTTAAGAAACTAACTATAAAATAACCCATGAAAAAAGTATTATTTATTACCCTTATTGCAATAACTTGTTTGAGTTGTAATTCAAAACAAGATAGTAAAGAAGTCAATCCAAAGGATTCCGAAATAGCTCAAAAAGTAAAGCAACTTATCAGTGAAATGACGCTAGACGAAAAAATAGCAGAAATGACACAAGATGCTCCTGCTAATGACAGACTAGGTATTCCTTATATGAAATATGGAGAAGCATTACATGGATTATGGCTTGTGCTTGACTATTATGGTAATACCACTGTTTATCCACAAGCGGTGGCTTGTGCTTCAACTTGGGAGCCAGAACTCATTAAAAAAATGGCGTCTCAAACAGCACTAGAAGCGCGTGCTTTGGGTGTTACACATTGTTACTCACCTAATTTGGATGTGTACGCAGGAGATGCGCGCTACGGTCGTGTTGAAGAATCGTATGGTGAAGACCCTTATTTAGTTTCTCGAATGGGCGTTGCATTTATTCAAGGTTTACAGGGTACAGGCGATGAGCAATTTGATGAAAATCATGTGATTGCAACGGCAAAACATTTTGTTGGATACCCAGAAAACCGACGTGGTATAAATGGGGGATTTAGCGACATGTCTGAACGTCGTTTACGTGAGGTTTACCTGCCTCCGTTTGAGGCGGCAGTAAAGGAAGCACAAGTAGGTTCTGTTATGCCAGGGCATCAAGATTTTAACGGCGTGCCATGTCATATGAATACATGGTTGTTAAAGGATATCTTAAGAGATGAGCTAGGATTTGATGGTTTTATTGTTTCAGATAATAATGATGTAGGAAGATTAGAGACCATGCATTTCATTCCTGAAACCAGAACTAAAGCTGCTATTTTAGGATTAAAAGCGGGGGTTGATATGGACTTGGTAATTGGGAAGAATGTTGAATTAGCAACGTATCACAGCAATATTTTGAAGGATACAGTAACTCAGGATCCTTCATTGATGCCTTATATAGACAAAGCGACATCCCGTATTTTAACCGCAAAATATAAATTAGGTTTATTTGATGAAGAGCCAAAAGAAATTGACGAGGAAACAGTAAATGCTGGTCCTGATGAACATCGCGAGTTTGCATTGGAGTTAGCCGAAAAATCTATTATCATGCTAAAAAATGATAATAATCTCTTACCCATAGATTTATCAAAAATAAAATCCTTAGCGGTAATTGGGCCTAATGCTCACGAAGAAAGACCAAAAAAGGGAACATATAAATTATTGGGTGGCTATTCAGGATTACCTCCATATTATGTTTCAGTTCTTGATGGTTTAAAGAATAAAGTAGGTGATAAAGTAAAAATAAACTATGCCAAAGGTTGTGATATTGATAGTTTTTCAAAAGAAGGGTTTCCTGAGGCTGTTTCTGCTGCAAAAAAATCTGATGCTGTTGTTTTAGTGGTGGGTAGCTCTCATAGAACCTGTGGTGAAGGCGGAGATCGTTCTGATCTTGATTTATATGGCGTTCAAAATGAATTAGTAGAGGCCATTCATAAAACTGGAAAGCCAGTAATTGTGGTTCTAATTAATGGACGTCCATTAAGTATAAACTACATTGCCGAAAATATACCATCTGTACTTGAAACGTGGTATGGAGGCATGAGGGCAGGAGATGCGGTTGCCAACGTCATTTTTGGAGACGTAAATCCAGGAGGTAAGTTAACCATGTCTTTTCCACGCTCCGTTGGGCAAGTGCCTGTAACTTATCTTGAGCGTCCTGACTTTATTGGATCTGGAAAAGGAAAGTATAGATTTAGTGATAAGTCACCCTTATTTCCGTTTGGCTATGGTTTAAGTTATACTACATTTAAATATGGTACACCAAAATTGGAAAACGAAGTCATGAATACAAATGGAACAACTTCAGTTTCAGTTGAAGTTACAAATACTGGAAATAAAGTTGGAGATGAAGTTGTGCAAATGTATGTGCGCGACGATTTTGCATCCGTAGGAAGATACCTGAAATTGCTCAAAGGCTTTGAACGAATCACTTTAAATCCAGGCGAAACGAAAACAGTAACATTCAAATTAGGTTTTGATGAGCTTAATGTTTTAAATCAAGACTTGAAAAAAGTTGTAGAACCTGGAACATTTACAGTTTCAATTGGAAGTTCATCTTTAGAAAAAGATTTACAAAAAATAACGCTAACCGTTAACTAACATATAACTTGTAACAGCTTAAAAAGGGAGCATTTTGTTCCCTTTTCTTTTTTTGTCCGAATTTTTTACAGGATACTACAGGATAGTAAATAAGCTAATAAAATATAAATTGTAGCATTATTAATCCAGTTATACATTAACTAAAACTAAAATTTAATTAATTATGAAAAAAACTACTTTAAAAATTACAACATTTTTGTTGCTAACTATGTTTGCGATTCAAGTGCAAGGTCAAGCATTATGGACTGAGCCTGGTGTTTATAAAATTTCAACATCAGGTTTAACTCCGAATCTTTATTTGACAATTTCTACCACTACTGGTGATTTAGTGTGGGATGCTGAAATAACACCCGATGATGCAACACAACTTTGGACTGTAACAGACCATAGAATGCCAGCTTCTGCTGGGTATGTGGAGATTACAGCAGATATCACTCCTGGTCCTGGAGCCTTTACCATGATTGTAGATCAATCAACTATAGCCGTAGATCCAGTAACAGGTCTGTTTGATCAAAATGATAAAGATTTTAGAATAAGTGTTAGACCAGGTCTGCCGATAAGTGATACAGCGGATCCAAACTACGGTTTTGACCAGTTTCAAAGAAGAAAAGCTAAAGTTGGTCCAGATGGATTAGCTGACCCTAATGGAACTAACCCAGCAGATGGAAACAATGCATTATTTGTTAAACCAGAAGGAGCGACAGGAGCTTCAAGGTATGGTGTAATTCCAACGGCAGCAGGTGAAGATGTGTTGTTTGATGGTGGAGGAATTGATGTTCTTCAATACCATCTTATAAGTGCATTAAGCACTGCAGATTTTGACACAAGCGCGATTTTTGTATCAAACCCAGTAAATGATGAGTTAACTATCAAAGGTTTAACTCCGAATGTTAAAGATGTGAACATTTATAGCTTACTTGGTAAACAAATTATGTCAATTAAGGTAGATGGTGCATCAACTTTAAATATGGACGTTAGTACGCTTGCAAGTGGCTTATACATTGTAAAAATGGTAGGTGATAACGGAAGCTATAGCAAAAAAATTATTAAAGAATAAGTTTAAAACCTTTGTTAAATAACTTTAAATCATCCTGTCTTTCAGTTTAAAGACAGGATGATTTTTTTTATATTTAATTAAATGTTAGTCTGTAAATGTTTAAAGCAATAGGCTTAAATAACAGACCAACCGCTTTAATATATCAATGTAATTAATCGGTGATTTTATGAAACCATTCAAAAAAAACTGTTTTCTATTTTTAATGCTAACCATTGCTTTTTCATTTAGTTTGAGAGCGCAATCAAACTGTGAACTAAAACCATGGACGGATAGTAATTTAAGTTTTGACGAGCGTGTTGAACTCTTAATGAATTGCCTAACTCTAGAAGAAAAAATATCGCAGTTACTCAATGCAAGTTCTGCTGTTAATCGATTAGATATAAAATCGTATGACTGGTGGAATGAAGCATTACATGGTGTTGCAAGAGGTCCGAAAGCAACTATTTTTCCTCAAGCTATAGGGTTGGCTTCTACATTCGACAAAGATTTAATACAAGATGTAGGTAATGCTATTTCCGATGAAGCCAGAGCGGTAAACAATTATTTGGTAAAAAATAACGGCAATTTTATTCGTTATATGGGATTGTCTTTTTGGAGTCCAAATGTTAATATCTTTAGAGACCCTCGATGGGGAAGAGGTCAGGAAACTTATGGTGAAGATCCATTTCTTTCAGGTCAAATAGGAGCATCTTTTATAAAAGGCATGCAAGGTAATCATCCTAAATATTTAAAAACTGCAGCATGCGCCAAACATTATGCGGTTCATAGCGGTCCTGAAGCGCAACGACATAGTTTCAACGCCATTGTAAATCCTCAAGATTTGAATGAAACGTATTTACCTGCGTTTAAAGCATGCGTAGATGCTGGTGTTGAAGCAGTAATGTGCGCTTACAATAGAACAAATAACGAAGCTTGTTGCGGTAGTCCAACTTTACTGCAAACCATTTTAAGAGATAATTGGGGTTTTAAAGGCCACGTTGTAAGCGATTGCGGAGCCATTAGAAATTTTCATAAGTTTCATAAATTAACAACAACTCCAGAAGAATCTGCGGCGTTAGCGTTAAAGAGTGGTACAAATTTAAATTGCGGGAACACATATAGTACCTTGTATAGTGCCTTTCAAAAAGGTTTGGTTACAGAAGATGATATTAATAATGGTTTGCGTCCGTTATTAAAAACACGTTTTAAATTGGGAATGTTTGACAGCCCTGAAGTAAATCCATACGCTAATATTAGTTTAGATGTTATTCACTCTGCAAAAAACATTAATCTTACCAGAGAAGTGGCACAAAAATCGGTGGTGCTTTTAAAAAATGATAATGTACTTCCTATTAAAAAAGATTTAGAACAACTTTATATAAGTGGTCCGCTGGCAGGAGATGTTCGTACACTTATTGGCAATTATCATGGTTTGGGAGATAATTTAGTGACACTTGTTGAAGGTGTTGTAGGCAAAGTTTCGCCAATTACAAGGGTTCAATATAGAGCTGGAACTTTAATCAATCATTCAAACAGTAATGATGGCGATAATTACAGCCATTTAGCTGGAAAAGCAGATGCTACAATTATTGCTTTAGGTCTTACCATTGTTATGGAAGGGGAAGAAAATGAAGCCATAGGGTCTTCAAATAAAGGAGATAATATCACTATGCAATTGCCTGAAAATCAAATGGCGTATTTAAGAAAAATGAGAGGCAACCATGATAAACCTTTAATTGTTGTTGTTTTTGCTGGTTGTCCGTTAGATTTAACTGAAGTGAGTGAATTAGCAGATGCTGTAATTTATGCGTGGTACCCAGGAGAACAAGGCGGTAATGCTATTGCAGATGTTATATTTGGCGATGTTTCACCTTCTGGGAAATTGCCAATTACATTTCCAAAAAATATTGAGCAACTTCCGCCTTACGAAGATTATAATATGAAAGGGCGAACATATAAATACATGATTGAAGAACCCATGTATCCTTTTGGTTATGGACTCACGTATTCTAAATTAGATATGTCAGATATAAGTATTTCTTCAAAAAAAATAAAGAAGAAAGAAACACAAACAGTGAAAATTAAAATCACAAATACAGGAGATTTTGACGTAGAAGATGTTTTACAACTTTATATCTCACTTAAAGAGAATGATAACAATGCACCTTTATCTTCACTAAAAGATTTCAAGCGCATACAACTGAAATCAAAAGAATCAAAAATCTTTGAATTTAAACTCAAATCAAATGCCTTTAATTATATCGACCAAGAAGGAAGAGAAAAACGGCATAAAGGAACTGCGATAGTTTCCATAGGTAATGCTTCTCCTAGTAAAAGAAGTTTAGATTTAGGTGGTATATACAAAGAATTAATAGTTCGAGTTGATTAAATAAATAATAAATGGAAAGATTAGCATTTAAAATGAAATTAAATAAAGGTCAAAAAGAAGCGTACAAAAAACGACATGATGAGCTTTGGCCCGAGTTGAAAAAATTATTAAAAGATAATGGGGTAAGTGAATACTCCATATTTTTAGATGAAGAAACCAGTACTCTTTTTGCGTTTCAAAAAGTATCAGGTGCAGGTGGCTCTCAAGATTTATCAAACAATGATATTGTGAAAAAATGGTGGGATTTTATGGCAGACATCATGGAGGTTAATCCTGATAATTCACCTGTTTCTATTCCTTTAGAAGAAGTGTTTTATATGCCGTAATTATTAAATATAATTTATAAAAAACCTTATCTATACAAAAAACGCAGAACTTTAATAATAAGGCAGTTGCTAACAAAATGCGAAATCTCATGAAAGAAAATATAATTAAAATGAGTAAAAAAATATTAAAACTGATAGTATTTAGCATTTTTATAAATGTGTCAAGTCTGTTTAGTCAAGATTATAACTTACAAACCATTAAGCTTTGGCAAAATGAATCAATTCCTTTTAATAAAAAAGAGATTTTACTAAATGAAAAGCTTGATGAGGTAGGTTTACGATATACGCAAATATCAGAGCCCATGCTTTATGTCTATAAAAACAAAAATTTGAAAAATAACGGAGCTGCGATGTTGTTTTGTCCAGGGGGAGGATATGCCAATGTAACCATCGGGAAAAATAATGGCGCCAATGAAGCCAAATATTTTTTGGATATGGGATTTAACGTAGTGGCAGTTTTAAAATATAGACTTCCCGACACATTAATTGTTAATTCTCAAGAACAAGTACCTCTTTGTGATGCGCAAAAAGCGTTATCATTGGTTCATCAGAACGCTTCAAATTGGTCGGTTAATAGAGAAAAAATTGTTGTAATCGGGTCTTCGGCAGGAGGTCACCTAGCAGCTTCTTTAAGTAATTTAAAAGATTCTATTATTGCTCCTAATGTGAAACAAGATGATTTAAAAATAGCAGCTACTATTTTGATGTATCCTGTTATGTCATTCAATTTGCCATATCGACATAAGGGTTCCTATAAAAGATTGTTGGCGAATAAATTCAATGACCAAACTTTACTCGATTATTATTCAATGGAAAATCAAGTAAATATTACAACACCTCCAACTTATATAATACATGCTTTGGATGATAAATCTGTTGTATATCAAAACAGTGTAATTTATTGTGATAGTTTAGAAAAATATAACATCAAATACAAGTATACTGCCTTAGAAAAAGGAGGACATGGTTTTGGGTTTAATTTCAATAGAACGGGGATTGATTGGACCAAAGAACTAAAAATTTGGCTCACAACAGATTTAGGATTATTGGAAAATTAAGTGCTAAAATATTTTTAACTGAAGAAGGTTAGAATTCAGGATAGGACAGGATGCCACCAAATGATTTATTTGCTAATTTTATTTAAATTTTCAAATTTGAATAAAAAAAACAGCATGAAAAGAAAGAGAGAGATCTCACGGATTTTAATAAAAAACATCTGTGTATTAATCGCAATATGCTTTGTACAGACTAGTTTTGCTCAAGTCGTATTAGAAAATGAAATTAAAATTACCGACTTAGGTTTGCATTTTGATGGCAAAAAAGTTGGTGAAGATGCAGCAAATTCTTCAACAGGGTATGATTATGCTTTTGGTCCTCAAATTTCAGCACATGGGGATTGTATTACTACCTATAAAAACTACGTTTTTGTAACGTGGTATAAAGGAGGGAAAAATAATCGTAACATGATGTTAACGCGCTATAATACAATAACGGGTACCAAAAAGACAATTGAATTTCCACACAGACATACAGGGTTTAGAAATATATGGTGGATTGGAGAATCACATAACACTATAGCTGTAGGTGTTAGTCCTTTAGATGGTACAATTCATTTACTTTTTGATATGCATGCCTATTCAAGAACTAGACCTGCTGATGGAAGTTTGAGTGAAGATTATTTTAGATATGCTTATTCTGTAAAAAACGCTGCTGAGGTTTCGGATGATGAATTTGTATTAAGTTTATTCGTGGAAGAAAATGATGTGGATGGAGATTATACACATTTAAGCTTAAATGGAGTAGATAATCATGCGGTCTTTTCAGGATTTACATACCCACAGTTTTTTTTGAATGATTTAGGAGATTTATTTTTCTCAATGCGAAAGGGGTCAAGCCCAAATGGAGGCTATCATTTTGCAAAATATGATGCATCAAGTTCAACATGGTCAGATTTTATTCAGTTCGCACAACCTAATGCCTCAAACTTTGGTCAAGAATACAACTGGGGTATGTATGGGAGTTTAAAATACTTGAATGGTAAAATTGGCATAGGTTTTCAAAGAAGATTAAATAATCAAGAAGATAAATATCTATATCAAAACGGATTTTATTACGGTTATTCTGATGATCAATCGGGAGCATCCCAATGGAAAAATCATAAAGGAGAAGATATCACCATACCGTTGAGGGATGCTGATGATCTTTTGGTATATGAACCTGGAGATTTGGTAGAAACCACACAAAAAAATATGGTATATATGGTTGGTGGTTTCGATTGGACTGTTACGCAAAAAGGAGATGTTCATATTATAGGACGGGTAAGAGATGACGAAAATAATGTTACCAAGCATGTACACACATACAAACCAAATGGGGCATCAGATTTCATAACAAGCACAGATTTTTCTGGAGCTTCTACATTATACACATCAGGAAACGATATTTTTATAATTGGATTAAATTCGTCTGGACAAATTTTTGTGGAGAAATCTGAGGGGGGTACAAATAACTTCGTTAAAGTTTATGAAGCAACTTCAGGAAAACGTTTTCGACATGGTGTTGTTACAATTAGCGATGGAAAATTGTATTATTATTTGATGGAAAGACAATCTGGAGATCAACAACCATTGTATCTACAAATTATTGATTTAGATATCGTGCCTATAGATCCATTGGGTCCTAATAATTTTACTATTCAGACCAAAGGTGAGACCTGTTCAGGTACGGACAATGGCAAGTTAATAATTAGCGGTAATGCAGTGCATGATTACGTAGCCATTATAGATGGTGTTAGCTACGATTTTACAAAAGATAAAACTATTGAAGGTTTAAGTCCCGGAACTTATGATTTGTGTATAGATGTTGTTGGGAAAGATTTTAGTCATTGCTATGAGGTAACCATAGCAGCAGCAGAAGGCTTAACAGGTAAAATTAGTATTAGTAAAAAATCAGCAACAGTTTCTGTGCAAACAGGGAAAGCACCTTTTACTGTTATAAAAAATGGGCAAAAATTATTTGAAACGTATCAATTAAACTTTTCTGTAGATGTAAATCATGGTGATAATATTCAAATAAAAAGTAAGGAAGCCTGTCAAGGTGAGATGGTAAAAACAGTTAACTTACTTCAAGAACTCAAGGCGTATCCAAACCCTACAAACGGATTATTTGAGATGTATATTCCAAATGACATAAAAACAATAGATTTAGAAGTATACAACATGCAATCTCAATTAATTGTTTCTAAAACCTATACAGTAAACGCTGGTAAAGTGCAATTGAATTTAGAGGATAAGCCAAATGGTATTTATTTTGTAAAAGTTAATGCTGAGCAACCAGTATTTGTTAAAGTGATAAAGAAATAAAATGAAAAAGACATACTTATATTTAATTGTAGCTGTAGGATTGATTATGATGTCTTGCAGCGGCGGTGGAGATGATTCAGACGAGACGCAAATGCCAGAAGAAAATACTGCACCGACAGTACCAATCCAAGTTTATCCATTAAACAATGCGATTTGTATTAATAACAATATTGTTTTTGTGTGGGATGCGTCTACAGACGCCGAGGAAAATAGAATAACATATACTGTAGAAATTTCAGAGAATAATAGTTTTTCTCCAATATCAAAGATAGAAACTAGTGCTTCGTTATCCAAATTGATTAGTTTGGAAAAAGGAAAAGCCTTCTACTGGCGAATAAAGGCAACCGATAATAAGTCCGCAGCAAGCGCATACTCTCCAGCGATGCAATTTTTAACAGAAGGAGATGGAGTTAGTAATCATGTGCCATTTGCACCAAGTCTAGTTGCGCCTGCATTAAACTCAGAAGTAGACGGAACGAGTACGACTTTAATTTGGTCAGCATCAGATGCTGATGGAGATCCTTTAACTTATGATGTTTATTTGGATACTAACTCAGATCCCTCAACAAAAGTTTCTGAAAACCAATCTGAGACCAATTATAATGCTACAGGTTTAAGTGCAGCATCTACGTATTACTTTAAAGTGGTCGTGAGAGATGATAAAGGAGGTGTAAGTATTGGGCAAGTTTGGAGTTTCACTACAAAGTAGAGTGTTAGTTTTTACTTAATATTTTTTCACAAAGAGTCTTAATTGCTTTAATCGAGTTTTTATTTGAATATTTTCTGCAGTATAGCGCAGGATAGTTTATAAATAAAATGAACGTATTTTTAGGGACTAATATATAAATAGATTAGTACAAAAACGCTATGAAAAAAAGTTGCTCTCACAAAATGAGATATCATAATTGTGTTCTATTATGTGTTTTATTCATGTTTTCCTTTATTTTAAATTCTCAAGTCGTATTAGAAAACGAAATTAAAATTACCGACTTAGGTTTGCATTTTGATGGGAGTAAAGTTACTAGTGGAGCGTCAAATACAGGAGATAATGCGCCTTATGATTATTTTTTTGGGCGTAGTATTTCGGCTCATGGCGATTGTATAAAAACCTATGGAGACTATGTTTTCATGACATGGTATCGTGGACCAAAAGCAGATCGCCATGTGATGTTAACACGTTACAATACGCTTACAGGCACCATGGCAACTATTGAGTTTCCTCATAGGCATACTGGCTATCAAAATAAATGGTGGATTGGAGAATCGCATAACACCATTGCTGTTGCGGTAAGTCCAATTGATGGTAGCATTCATCTACTTTATGATATGCACGCGTATAGTAACTCAAGGCCTTCTGATGGTAGTTTGAGTGATGATTATTTTAGGTATTCCTACTCGATAGCAGGTGTAGCATCGGTTTCTGATGCTGAATTTACTTTAGATAAGTTTGTGGAAAAACCATCTAGCCCCGGCGTTTATAAACATTTATCCTTAAATAGTGGAAGACCTGGCTACCCTAATGAAGAATACAGTAATTTTTCTGCGCTTACTTATCCGCAGTTTTTCTTAAATGATGCAGGTGATGTATTTATGTACATGCGTGAAGGTGGAAACAATAATGGGGCATACAAATTTTCGAAATACGACGCCAATACTTCTACTTGGTCTAATTTTACACATTTCAATGTTTTAAATGCCAAAAACCAACCAGGAGTAGATTATAACTGGGGGCTTTATGGGAATATGAAATATGTAGACGGAAAAATTAGAATTGGTTTTCAGCGAAGAGAAAATAAGGTAGATAAGTACCAATATCAAAATGGAGTATATTATGCCTATTCTGATGATCAAAGCGGCGCATCTGGATGGAAAAACCACCAAGGTCAAAGCTTTAATTTACCCTTATATGATGCCGATTTTATAAAAGTGATGGAACCTGGTGATTATGTACAAACAACTCAAATAGACCAAGTTCATATTGTTGCAGATTTTGATTGGACGGTTACTGATAACGGTGATGTGCATATCATCAGCAAGGTAAAGGATAATCAATACAACGTTACCAAATATCTACATACCTACAAACCAGCGGGTGCAACAGATTTTATAACTACAGAAGATTTTGCAGGTGGCACTTCTATCTATACATCGGGAGACAGTGTTTTTATTATAGGTTTAAAAAATAATAGGGTGTTTATTCAAAAGACAGAAGGTGGTACAAATAATTTCACCACTGTTTATCAAGCTACTTCTGGAAAAACTTTTGATCATGGTAGAGTGCATATTAATAACGGAAAACTCTATTACTATTTAATGGAGAATAAATCAGGAAATGCACAACCTCTTTATTTGCAAATTATTGATTTAGATATAACAGATGAGCCTTTTAGAGTGTACCTAACATCTCCGTCCGATGGTGAAACCTTTAATATTGGAGAAACTGTACAAATATCTGCAGATGCCGTTGATGAAAATGGAAGTATTTCAAAAGTTGAATTTTGGGTTAATGGAGTATTTTTTGCTGATGATGCAACCGAACCTTATTCGGTAAGTTGGTCACCAAGTACAGAAGGAACTTATTCATTACAAGCAATAGCTTATAATGCAAGTAACGAAACCGTGTCTTCTTCGGTAATTACTGTGAACATTCAAGTGTTTGATCCTACAGATTTGACGGGTGATGTCTACGCCATAAAGAATTTTGTAACGGGTAAATATCTTCATTCTGTAGGTGCTGATGTTGTTGAAAGCGATAATGATAATAATGTGGTTTCTGGTGATAAAGAGTGGGAGTTTGTTAAGGCTGGGAATTATTATAATATAGAAAGTAAAAGATCGGACAGAGGTATCCTAAGAGCTGCTGGCAACCCGCCAAATGACATTATTAATACTGGATTTGGAGCACCTAGAGAAGATACAGATAAACAGTTTACAGTCATTTATAATAGCGGTGATGGTACCTATCAATTCCAGACGCGAAACGGTTCAAATTATATCTATCATAATGTGAACGGGATTATTGAGCACATTGGAAACACAGACGATCGATCAAAATGGATTGTTGAATCTACTACTTTAAGTGTTAATGAGGTAGATACTAATCCATTTTCTGCAAAGATTTTTCCTAATCCAGCAACCAATAGTTTTACCGTATTACTTAATGGTGGGAATAGAGGAACTATTATAATAAATGATATGCTTGGTAAAATAATATATCAAAATACAATGAGCACCAATAGAATCGATATTGAAAATAACGGACGATTTAAACCTGGGCTTTATTTAATAAAAGTGCAAGATGATAATCAAAGATTCTATCATGGAAAATTGATAATAAAATAGGTGTAGATTTCATTAAAAAAGCCAGCAAAATTTATATTTTGCTGACTTTTTTAATTTATATTAACTCATTATCGCAGTTTATACAACAAGCGTTTTTTATAAATAAATAGGTGTGTTTTTTTCAGCCGATTTATATACTGCTTCTTGGGCTTTCAAGGTTTTCAGATAATTTTCGCCACTTGTTTCAAACGTATTTTTTGATAATAATGTATCAATAAAATCCCTTTGGAAAATATAACAACAATCTCCAGCGAAACCAACATCGTTATGTGTGTAGTTGTGACTTTCTTCCTTGCCACCCAATTTTTGAACGGTTATATTCCCATCAGAATATAGTCGTATAGAGCCTTTTGAGCCGTCAATTGAATATTCTCCAAAGGTATAGCGCTGTTTTTTGAAATTGTTTTCGTTGTAACGATTGGCATCCCAAATGGCGTGCGAATCGTTTTCAAAATTAAGAATCATCAACCCTGAATCTTCGCCTTTAATAACAGGATTTAGTCTTTTAAGAATGGCATAAACACTTTTTATTTCACCAGCATGATATCTGAAGGTATCAATAAAATGAACACCTGTTTCGTAAATAAGTAGTTTTTTATAATCTCGAAAATAAGGTTGTCTTGATAAATAAGCGTCTTCACCCCATCCATCACCCATGCGGCTTCTGAAATTTAAACTGAACAAATCACCTATCGTACCTTCGTTGATGATTTTTTTTATTTCACGATGCCAAGGCTGAAACCTGAAATTTTCATGAACTACAAAGCGCACATTTTTTTTAGAAACGTATTCAACTATTTTTTTAGATTCTTCAAAAGTAGGAGCCAAAGGTTTTTGGCAAATAATATGTACACCGTTGTCTGCAGCGAATTTACAAATTTCAAAGTGCGTTTCTGGAGGTGTAATTATATCAACAAAATCTGGTTTTTCTTTAATAATCATTTCCTTGTAATCGGTGTAATGATTTTTTACGCCGTAAGGTTCCATGATACTTTTAGCACGTTCTATATTCGAATTACATAGTGCTGTTATTTCAACTTCTGGTATACGTGTCCAAGCTTCATATTGAAACTTACTAAAATACCCTGCGCCAATAGCAACACCTTTTAATTTAGTTTTCATCAAGTATTGGTTTAGTAGAATCCATAAATATCCAACAAATTATTGCAACTACTCCTAATATTGCAGCTACGAAAAAGAACGGATCGTTTGAGCCCGTCCATGATTGTAAATATGGAAATGCCAGAGCTGTGGTGAAAGCTCCCAGATTTCCTGCCATATTCATCATACCAGATACTTTTCCAGAATGCTCTTTACCTATATCCATACAAAATGACCAAGAAGGGCTTAGGGTCATATCTGCTCCAAATATAGCAACAGATAAACATAAAACGGCCCCTAATGGCGTATCCATATACAAGCTAGAAAGAATACCTGTAACTACCAAACAAAAGCCTATTATTGCTGGAATCTGCCTAGATGCTTTCCATTTTCCAGTTTTGTATATGGCATCAACGGTGAATCCTGATACCCAATTGCCTACAGCGCCAGCTAATAGAGGCATCATCGCATAGAATCCAGTAGTGACTAAATTTAAATCGTATTTAGCTTTTATATATGGGAACAACCAAGTAAGCGTAAAAAAGAAAATAAAGTTACTCCCGATATATTGAATCATAGCTAAAATTACATTTTTAGAGCCAAAAATTCGACCGAGTGGCAAGCTTTCATTCTGCGTTTCTTTTTCTTGTTGACGGTTTTTAACTATAAATTCTTTTTCGACTTCAGAAATGCTTGGATGTTCTTCTGGTTTATTCCTAAAAAGAAAATAGAACAATACCGCACATAAAATACCTAATGCACCGAAAAAATAAAAAATACTGCGCCAGCCCCAAGCATCAATCAAATACGCTACAAGAGGAAGTGCAAAAGCAGCGCCTAATCTTGATCCAGAAAAGTTGATGCCTTGAAAAATACCGCGTTCTTTTAACGGCACCCACGAGTAAGCTGCTCTTGAAATGTTCGGAAAAGCTCCAGCTTCTCCTGCTCCAAAAATGAAGCGAGCTAAAAGCATAGATATATAATTCCATGCTAATCCTGTAATTGCAGTAAAAATTGACCATATTACCATGATAGATGTCAATACTTTTCTAACACCATATTTATCTCCAAGTGCACCACCAGGTACTTGAAATAAGGCATAACCCAAGGCAAATGCACTGAGTACCCAACCCATTTCTATGTCGTTTAAGTTTAAATCGCCGCTAATAGAATCTTTCGCAGAAGAAATACAAACTCTGTCTATGTATAACAATAAAGTTATCAAAAAAGATCCTAAAAAGAATCCGTATCTTTTTGTTGGTATACGTGTCTTTATGCTCATATCAAGATAGTGTTTGTATTATTTTAGAAAGTGATTTTTCGTCGCCAACGTTTCCTGGAAAAACAATATATAATAGTTTTGGAAACTTTGTTTCTTCTGCCATTTCCCAGATAGGAATACCTGGAAGTATTTGCCCTAAAACTTTAGAGCGTTTCATATTTAACCCTTTTGTAGCTAAATCATGAGAAGTTATGCCTCCTTTGGCTAATAGGTATTTTGGGCGAACAGTAATGCCATTTACAATATGCACTAAAGCTTGAGATACTTTTGATGCTATATTTATAGTGGTATTTGTGTCTTTGCCAGTAATTATTTTTCTACTGGTATAAACAACAACATCTTTACCAGTTTTAATGGTTTTATCAATTTTAGAAATAAGAGATTCTAAATACGTGTTTGAGGTGTTACTTAATATTGTTTCAACGTTTATTTCAATAACTTCTATTTGATTAGCATTATCTAATACATATTTTAATTGTGCAGAAGATTTTTGCACATAAGACCCGATAATTATTAAACCACCAGTATTGATATTGTTATCAATTATTGCTTCAGCAGATAATAGTGGTTTTGGTGTTAAGCCAATGTATGAAGGAACGAACGAACTCGACGTGCGATATAAAATCTGTTTTTTTGAGTTTTCAGCAAGTAATAATGCTAGGGCCACTTTGTCTAAATCATTATAATTTAGGGCGTTTACAATACAATATTTTCCAGATTCAATAGCGCTTATTTTTGAACTTAAAATATTAACATCCAACAAACGAATAGATTCAATATCTAATGAAACAACATCATTATTTTTGATGCGCCCGTTAGTTTTTTCTTCGATGTAAGATTTTAAATTAGCATGATTATACGCAAAAGTATGGTCTTGAGAAAACGGTGTTTTATTTACAGGAATTAATTGCTCGCTTTCTGAAATGTAATGTATATCATTTATAGTAACCCTTCCGCCTTCAAACATAACTGGAATAAAAAAAGTAATAGCATTTTTGAAATATTCAGACTGTTTGATAATCTCTATTTCAGAAAAATGACCTCTTAGTGTAGAATCACTGCGACTTATAATTGTAAATTTTCGATGTGTTACCTCGGATGCTTTTAAAAGATTTTTTGTGATTTCGTCATAAATGTCGGAAGACTTTTCTTGTGATAAACTTCTAGAATTTGTTAGTAAAAAGAATGTGGGGGTTTCTTTCTTAAATTCGATTATGAGCGTTTCTAGATCCCATTCTGTTAAAAGCGGAATATCATAAACCGTTTGATTCCCTGTTGGATCGTCATCTATTACCACACATGTTCTTTTTGATGTATCAAACAATTGTTTATTCAAGCTTCTATAATTAGAAGTGTCTTCTTTTGGTAATTGTTTTGATATATCTTTTAAAGAAATATTCATTAATATTTTTCAATGGCTATAACGCGTGCAGGAGAACCATCTCCTTTTTCAATTTTTAACGGTAGTGCAATGAGTTCAACGCAATTAGATTGTAAATTTTCTAAGTTTGTAAGTCCTTCAATAATAACAACCCCTTTTAATAATATTTGATGAATTTTAGTGACTTCAGCTAAATTATTAACATCAGCAACTGAAGGTGGTTCAACTCCAAGCATTTTCACCTTATTATCTAAACACCAATGCGCTAGCGATTCGCTTATTCTTGGTAATTCATCTCTGTATTTTGGAGTATTTACAAATTTTGACCAATCCGTCCAAAAAACCAGACTGTCACCAGCGATAAATTGTTCTTGAATATCTTGTGGGATATGTTCTGGATTGATTAAAGTTTTTGCACCAATTTGACGAATATCTATAACCCATGCGCGTCCAATAAAATCTGATACTGGCATGGTATCTATAGTTTGCTTACTTACATTAAAATGGATGGGTGCATCCATATGGGTGCCACAATGCGAGTAAAAAGTTAAAGTACTCGCATTCCACCCGTCGCTATCAATCGTTTTACTGGTTGATTTTGAAAATCCAGTAAAATTATCGTTATATGTTAATGTAAGATCTACAATTCGATGCATCTTATTTTATAGATTTTTTATTACGGCATCAGCCACTTCTTTTGTGCCTGCATTACCGCCTAAATCTTTAGTAAGCACCCCTTGTTGTGTGCTTTTATCAATAGCGTCCATAATATTATTTGCTGCTTCAATTTCACCTAAATGCTCTAACATAATTGCCGCAGACCAAATTTGGCCATAAGGATTTGCAATATTATTACCAGCAATGTCTGGTGCAGAACCATGTATAGGTTCAAACATAGATGGGAATTCCTTTTCTGGATTAATATTTCCACTTCCTCCTAGGCCTAAGCTGCCCATAATAGCGCCACCCAAATCACTTAAAATATCTCCAAATAGATTGGTTGTTAAAACCACATCAAAAATTTCTGGTTTTAAAACAAAATTGGCAGTGCAGTTATCAATATACATTTGGTCATGTGCTACATCTGGATATTGCTCTGCGACTTCTGTTATGACACGATCCCAATAGCTTAAGCTATTTATTAAGGTGTTAGATTTAGTAATATGTGTTACTTTGTTTCGTCTTTTTCTAGCTAGTTTAAATGCATAATGTGCAACACGTTCAATGCCTTTTCTTGTAAAAACGCTAGTGTCAATACCCATACCGTCTGCAGAATCAGGTAAAAACTGACCTCCCATTTGTACAAACTCACCTTCTACATTTTCTCTAACAATAACAAAATCAATGTGTTTTTCACTTCTAAGTGGTCGTGTTACACCAGGATATGTTCTAACAGGTCTGTGGTTTACATATTGATTGAAGTTAGCACGTACTTTGAATGTATAATCTTTAGCCGGTAATGTATCGTCAACAGCAGGCAGTCCAACAGAGCCAAAATAAATGGCATCAAATTTTTTAAGGGTTTCCAATCCATCTTTTGGTAGAAATTCACCATTTTTTAAATAATATCCTGCGCCCCAATCAAAATTTTTAGAACTTAAACTAAAGTTATGTTTTTTAGCAACAGCTTCTAATACTCTATAGCCTTCCGGTACAATTTCATTTCCAATACCATCTCCAGGTACAACTGCGATGTTGTAATTTTTACTCATTTTAATAATATTTCTAAGTTTAATCTTATTGTGCAATAAATTGCATAGTGTAATTATATGATAATAATTGTAGCAAATATAGGATAATTTGTTAAATTTTATAATGATAAAATTTTAAATTAGTGAAATTATTGTGCAATATTTTGCGCAAGAGATATTATTCAATATCTTTAGCAACACGTAAAATTGCAATTTGGAAAAGAAAATAACATTAAAAGATATTGCTGATATTTTAGAAATTTCTACTTCTACGGTATCACGAGCACTTCAAAATAACCCAAGAATTAGCGAGCAGGTTCGAAATCAGGTTTTAAAAACTGCCTACGACTTAAATTATTTCACTAACAAGTTTCCGGATTCGGTCTTGCCTAAAAAAATCAATGCCATAGGAGTTATTGTTCCAGAAATAAAATACCATTTATACGCGATGGCAATTAGCGGAATTGAAAAAATAGCTGAAGCGCATAATATGCACATAATTATTTGTCAATCGAATGAATCCTACGAAAGAGAAAAAAAATTAACAGAGGAGCTCGTAAATATGGGGGTTTCAGGTTTAATAGTTTCTCTAGCGGGTGAAACTAAGCAGTTTGATCATTTTTTAGGACTCCAAGAAAAAAATATACCATTGGTTTTATTTAATAGGCAATGTGATGAAGTTGCAGCTGATAAAGTAGTAATTGATAATTTTAAGGCGGCACACGATGCAACCGAACATTTATTATCAATAGGTTGTAAACGCATTGCGTACATAGGTGGTCCTGAAATATTACAAATAAGTAATACGCGTCTTTTAGGATACAAGCAGGCATTAAAAGATGCTAATATTGCGATAGATGAAAAGCAAATAGAATTCTGCAATTTTACGAAAGAAAGTAATTTAAGTGCCTCGAGAAAATTACTCTATTCGCCTAATCCTCCTGATGGAATTATAGCATTTAGCGATCAAATAGCAATAGCAGCAATGGTTGCGGCTAAAGAACGGGGGCTTAAAATCCCAGTAGACTTAGCTATCATTGGTTTTAATAATGAGCCAGTTAATGAACTACTTGAACCATCATTAACGAGTATAGATCAACCAGCATTTCAAATGGGACAGGAATCTGCTCGATTAATTTTTGAAAGAATAAATAATCTATCTATTGATTTCTCTCATAAAATATTAAAGTCTCAACTGGTCATTAGAAATTCAACGAACAGAAATAAATTTAATTTCAATTTATCGAAGGATAAATAAATAAATTAAAAAAACAGCCTCTTTGCAAGACAGAGCAGGATGGTTTTTTGAAAAATAGAAACAATCTTGCTCTTTAATATTTTTAAATATTTCATGAAAAAAATAGCTGTTAAATTTCTTGCTCTTATTGCGTTTGTAACATTACTAAATTGTAGTGGTAGCGATAGTCCTGAATACAACATAGAAGAAGAACAGGAAGAACAGGAAGAACAAGATAGTGGTATTCCATTAACTCCGCATGAAGGTATTCCTAGTCCGTTTAATTTATTCACAGTTATTGATGATGATGTAGAACGAAAAGATTTTAACACCGTTTCGAAATGGTATGAAGAATCTGCCAACAAACAAATCTTTAAATTATTTATTGGTGATGAATTTGTAGGGGAGAGAAAACATGCTAGAACAGAAGCCGGACAAGGTTTAAAGTGGAAAGAAGGAGCGGAGTGGCATACATTTGAAGCAACAATGATGCCTAGTGATAAACTACATGAAACATATACTATAGCACAGCTTTTCGCAGGTTGTTGTGGTCCTCAACTTAGAGTTGAAGTCAGATCTAATGGAAGAATACATGTAGGATCAAGGTCTAATGGAAATATACGTATTTCTTCAGATGAAGATTGGGCAAATGGAGCAAAAAGTTTCAAAATTAAAATAAGAAGTAATGGTAAAGACATGGAAGTCTATTTTAATGATGAATTAAAGTTTACAGGAATTTCTGAAGAAAGTACTTTGGGGAATATCGATGCTTTGTACCATTTTAGATGGGGTGTGTATTCAAATAATAAAATGATAAAAAACTTAAGTAATACAGTTACAAATATTACAAGAGTGTAGCAATTAAATATATAATCTAAATCAGTAAAGATTTAAGTTTTCGAAAATTAATGACCATTCGATATTTATTTATAGTAACTAGTACTTTATTACTAACATTTTTAAGTACATGTGATAAGACTAGAGTATTAAAACCTGAGGGTCTTATAATATCAGAAGGATTTAAAAACCCAGTAGGGTTCTATAATAGTAAGCCAACATTTTCTTGGATATTGCCAGTATCAGAACAAATTAAATCGCAATCTGCTTATCAAATAGTTGTAGCTACATCAAAATCAAATTTACCTGATAATCCAGATTTATGGGATTCCGAAAAACAAGAAAGTTCTAAATCTACTTTTGTAAAATATCAAGGTAAAGAATTAAAGTCACGTCAAAAAGTGTTCTGGCAAGTGCGCTTTTGGAATCAAGATGAAAACGCTTCAGAGTGGAGTGAAATCAATTCTTTTGAGCTAGGACTCTTAAACAATAACGATTGGCAAGCCAAATGGGCAGGATTAGATACTGCCAAAGATAGCATTAAGGGCGTTAGAAAGTTTTTAATGCACAGACCACAATATTTAAGAAAAGGTTTTGAATTATCTTCAGATGTTGTTTCAGCAAGACTATACATTACTGCAAAAGGTGTTTTTGATGTGTATTTAAATGGAAAAGATGTAAGTGATGATGTCATGACTCCAGGTTGGACGCCTTACAATCATCGCATAGAAACACTTACTTACGATGTTTCTGATTTTTTAGAAACGGGTAATAATGCCATTGCAGTAGAATTAGCCTCAGGTTGGCATTCAGGAAGAATTAGTAGAAGAACTGCCCTTTATGATAATTTTTTATCACCTAAAATTCTATGTCAGCTAGAAGTGGTCATGAAAGATGGTTCAAAACAAACCATTATTTCAGATGAATCTTGGAAAGGTACTACAAATGGCCCCATACGTTTAGCAGGTATTTACGATGGCGAAGTCTATGATGCAAATTTTGAAATGCCAAATTGGAACACTGCTACTTTTGATGATTCTAATTGGGAATTGGTTGAAGTTGAAACTATTTCTAAGGATGTTAAATTAGCTCCAAAAAGACATCTTACCGTAAAAAATCAACTGGTTTTAACAGATGTGGAAATTGTTTCGGTTGATGAAAATTCGGCAGTTTTTAATCTTAAACAAAACATGGTGGGCGTGCCAAAAGTTAAAGTACCTATGAAAAAAGACGATACTTTAAAAATTCGGTTTTCTGAAATGCTATTATCTGATGGAACTTTTTACACTAAAAATTACCGTTCTGCAAAATCAACTGATTATTATATCGCTGTGTCGGATGGCATCATCGAATACACACCAAAATTCACGTTTCACGGATTTCAATTTTTGGAATTAAGTGGTTATGATAAAAATGCGAAACCAGATGCTTCTTGGGTACAAGGGATAGCACAACATTCCAATTTTGAGAAAAACGGGACATTTACATCATCGCATGATAAATTGAATCAATTACAAAGTAATATTACTTGGGGCTTACGAGACAACTTCTTTGATATCCCTACAGACTGCCCACAACGTGATGAACGATTGGGTTGGACAGGAGATGCACAAGTTATTGCGCCAACATCGTTGTTTAACTATGATGTACATGCCTTTTGGACAGCCTGGTTGCAAAGTTTAAGAGAAAATCAATCTGAACATAAAGACGGTATGGTACCTTTTATTGTGCCAGATGTATTGCAAACCAAAAACGGAAGTTCTGGTTGGGGTGATGCTGCTGTAATTATTCCTTGGGATATTTACAATGCAACAGGCGATATTACCGTGCTGGAAGAGAGTTACGAGTCGGCTAAAAAATGGGTTGGATATTATCAATCCAAAGTTAAAGATAAAACCTACATTCCAATAATGCATTCTTTTGGAGATTGGTTGCAACCTTATCCTTCTAAAACAGGTAAAGGGGGCAATAGAGGAGATACACCAAAAGAGTTAATTCATACTGCTTTTTTTGCGCATTCAGCGCATTTAGTATCTAAAATCGCTAGTGTTTTAGGTAAAACAGAAGATGAAAAAAAATACAAAAAATTGTACAATACTATTGCTAGTGCTTTTGAGAATGAATTTTTTGATGGAAACGGAAGGTTAACAGGAGAAATACAAACACAAACCAGCTATTTACTCGCCATACATTTTGATTTATTAAAGCCAGAAACTAAAATAAAAGCACAAAAGCACTTACTTGAAGAGATAAAGAATGCAGATTATCATTTAGGAACAGGATTTCTAGGAACACCAATTTTGCCAAAGGTTTTAGATGATATGGGAGAAATAGACATGATGTATAAAATTCTATTTAAAGAAACCTACCCATCTTGGTTTTACTCTATAAACCAAGGGGCAACTACGATGTGGGAACGTTGGAATAGTTATAGTAAAGCAGATGGCTATAATCCACAGCCTATGAATAGTTTGAACCATTATGCTTATGGAGCTATTGGTGAATGGATGTACGAACGCATTGCCGGAATCGCTTCTTTAGAGCCTGGATATAAGAAAATAAGAATTGCACCCATACCAAATACCGAGTTTTTAAGATCGGCTTCTGCAAGTGTAAAAACACCTTATGGAAAAGCGTCATCATCATGGGTAATTGAGGATGATTCTTTTAATCTTGATGTTGTAATTCCTCCGAATACAACTGCTGAAATTCATATTCCAAATGCAACTCAAAATAACTTACTTGTAAATGGTAATGCTTTAAAAGAAGCTTCAAATTTAAAATTAATTCGTTCTGATAATAATACATTAAAACTTTTAGCAGAACCAGGATCATATAACATTCAAACTAAACTATAATCATGTTAAAAAAATTAAACTTAAAACATTTCTTATTTGCTTTTTGTGCTTGTGTTTTTTTGAGCTTTACATCATGTAAAGAACAAGAAACTCTTGTAGAAGCTCAAAAATTAACAATTTCCGAGGGGTTTGAAAACCCTTTAGGTTTTTATGATAGCTCACCTACTTTTACTTGGCAATTACCAGTTTCTGAAGGTGTGCTAAGTCAGTCAGCTTATCAAATAGTAGTAGCTAGTAGTCCAGAATTATTACCAGATCATGCTGATTTGTGGAACTCCGAAAAACAGCAAACCACACAATCTACATGGGTAAAATATGAAGGAGAAGCTTTAAAATCTCGACAAAAAGTTTTTTGGCAAGTAAAATATTGGAATCAAGATAATGAAGCTTCAAAATGGAGTGCTGTTCAAAACTTCGAATTAGGTTTATTAAATAATAGCGATTGGAAAGCCAAATGGGTTGGTTTGGATACTGCCAAAGATAGTATTAGAGGACGTGGAAAAGTACTCATACATAAACCACAATATTTAAGAAAAGGATTTGAGCTAACCAACGATGTAACTTCAGCACGATTATACATTACCTCTAAAGGCGTGTTTGATGTTTCTATAAATGGTGAAAATGTTTCAGATGATGCGATGTCACCTGGCTTTACCACTTATGATAAACGCATTGAGACCTTAACTTATGATGTTACCAAATTAATAGAATCTGGACAAAATACCATTGGTGTTGAACTGGCTTCGGGCTGGTATTCGGGTCGTTTACTTTGGGGAACAACACCATGGGATAATACAATTTCGCCAAAAGTTTTAGCACAGTTAGAAATAACGTTGAGTGATGGCGCTAAAGAAATTATAGTTTCTGATGATAGTTGGAAAGGGACAACAAATGGTCCGCTTCAGTTCGCTGAAATCTATGATGGTGAAATTTATAATGCAAATTTAGAAATGCCTAATTGGACGACTAACAATTTTGATGATAAAGATTGGGCGACCGTTGAAGTTGCAGCTCTGGATGATAATGTTAAGTTAGAACCAAAGCGCCACACTACCGTAAAAGGTAAAATAGAGTTAGTACCGCAAGACATGACGAGTAATGACGGAGCGGCTGTATTTGATTTAAAACAAAATATGGTAGGTGTACCTGTTGTAAATGTTCCTATGAAAAAGGGAGATACCCTAAAAGTAAGGTTTGCAGAAATGCTATCGCCAGATGGTTCGTTTTATACTAAAAATTACCGTTCGGCACATTCAACAGATTATTACATAGCTGCTAAAGATGGAGACATCACTTATATGCCCAAATTTACATTTCACGGTTTTAGGTATGTAGAACTTAGCGGGTTTGACACATCAAAAGAACCTTCAAAAGATTGGGTAAAAGGAGTCGTTTTGTATTCAGATTTTGATGATAATGGTAAGTTTGCTTCATCACATGATAAGTTAAATCAACTACAAAGTAACATCGTTTGGGGTCTACGTGGTAATTTTTTAGATATTCCTACCGATTGTCCGCAACGTGATGAACGATTAGGGTGGACTGGTGATGCGCAAGTATTTGGGCCAACATCTATGTTTAATGCCGATGTTTATAAGTTTTGGGCCAGTTGGTTACAAAGTGTTAGGGAAGCACAATTAGAAGATGGTGCTATTCCATGGACGGTTCCAGATTCCCGTGGAAATAAAATTGGAAGTTCTGGTTGGGGCGATGTAGGAACCATTATTCCTTGGAAAATATATTTACGTACAGGTGATGTTGGCTTTTTGGAGGATAATTTTGAAATGATGAAACAATGGGTGTCTTATCATGAATTAAAATCAAAAAACTATATATCCAATATGATGTCTTTTTCAGATTGGTTACAGCCTTTTCCAGAAAATGGAAACACTAGAGGCGATACCTCGAGTAGCTTAATAGGTACAGCATTTTTTGCACATTCGGCAAAGTTAACAGCATTAACAGCTCAGGTTTTAGGAGAGGTTAAAGAACAAGAAAAATATGAAGCCTTATATAAAAATGTGGCTAAAGCTTTTGATGAAAAGTTTTTTGATGAAACAGGAAAGGTAAAAGATGTTACAGAAACACAAACAACATATCTATTAGCCTTAGCATTTGATTTACTTCCAGAATCAAAAATAGAAAACGCTCAAAATAATTTATTACGAAAATTAAAAGAGGCAGATTATCATTTACGAACAGGTTTTTTAGGAACACCATTATTATCAAAAGTTTTAGATGACATGGGAGAAATAGATTTAGTATATAAATTAATTTTCAACGAAACGTATCCATCTTGGTTTTATTCAATCAATCAAGGCGCTACAACTATTTGGGAACGCTGGAACAGTTACAGCAAAACAGAAGGTTATAATCCAATGAGCATGAACAGTTTAAACCATTATGCTTATGGTGCAATTGGTGAATGGATGTATGAGCGTATTGCGGGTATTGCGCCTTTAGAGGCAGGATATAAAGTTATTAAAATAGCACCTCAAGCTAGACAGCCGCTTAATTCTGCTTCCGCATCATTAAACACACCGTATGGAAAAGTGTCTTCGTCTTGGGAAATAAAGAATGGAGAATTTCATTTAGCAGTTGTTGTTCCTCCTAATACTACAGCAAAAATAATTGTGCCAGCAGATACATCAAATGAACTATTGCTAAATGGTAAAAAACTTGAAGATAGTAATCAAGTCAAATTAGTTGAGACAGCAGAATCTGGGTTTGAACTATTGGCACAACCAGGATCCTATAAATTTACATCAACTCTAAAATAAGCAATTAAAAATTTACATGAATCTAAAACTTTTATCTCAAGTAACATTATTGGTTTTAATATCTTTTTTAAGCTGTAAAAAAGATAAAACTAAGCTGTTTATATAGATAATTTGATGAATACATAAACGCTTCGCAATCACCAAAACCCATTCAAAAGTAATAAAATGAAAAATATCATAATCATAGTACTAGTCATCTTTTGTTTTTCAAATGGCATTGCGCAACAATTAGAAACAAGTACAACTAAAGAACAGCCTAATGTGTTAGTTTTTTATGTTGATGATTTAAGAGCAGAATTAGGATGTTACGGAAGCGAAACAGCAATAACTCCAAATATCGATAAGTTGGCGGGTGAAGGTGTGTTGTTTAATAAAGCTTACACGCAACAAGCCATTTGTGCACCTTCTAGAATGAGTACATTAACTGGGTTGCGTCCAGAAACACTTGGAATTTATAGTATTTTCACACCACTTCGTAAAGTGCATAAAGATGTAGTTTCTATGCCACAATTATTCAAGGCTAATGGATACCAAACAGTCAGTATAGGTAAAGTATATCATCAAAGTAATGATGATAAAGAAAACTGGACCCTTCATTTTAAAAAAGAAGGGAATACCTATAATAAACCAGAATATGCTACGATCTTAGAGCGTCTTAAAAAAGAAGGGAAACCTATAAAAGGACCTGCTTTTGAAGCTGCCGATGTTGATGATGAGGCGTATAAGGATGGTCGCGCGTCAAAATATGCTATAGAAACATTACAAAAAATAAAAGACGATAAATTTTTAATGTTCGTAGGGTTAAGTAAACCACACTTACCATTTAATGCGCCAAAAAAGTACTGGGATTTATATGATAAAAACAATTTTAAAATCCCTTCTAGAGAAAAGCCGAAAGGAGCCTATAGGTTGGCATTAACCAATTGGGGAGAATTAAAAGGTTATTATGGTATTCCTCAAGAAGGCGACTTAGATGATGATTTAACACGCGATTTAATTCATGGTTACCACGCTTCTATAAGTTATATAGATGCGCAAGTAGGTAAAGTTATGAAAACACTGGAAGAATTAGATCTACGCAAAAACACCATGGTTATTTTTATGAGCGATCATGGTTATAAAATAGGAGAATATGGAGCTTGGTGTAAACATTCTAATGTTGAAATAGATGTACGCGTGCCATTAATTATAAGCAGAGAAACAGGATATAAAGAAAGAGTTACAGGTAAAGCTTCAGATGCATTAGTTGAAAATGTTGATATTTTTCCAACCTTGGTTGATTTGTGTGGTCTAGAAGGGCCTAAATCTGATGGTAAAAGTATACTTTCAGTAATTAACAACCCGAACGAGAAATGGGATGAGGTTGCAACAAGTGTCTATGCTAGAGGAAAAAATATTATGGGTTGTACAGCTACAGATGGTGAGTGGCGTTATACAGAGTGGAGAGATTCGGTAACCAATGAAATCTTGCAAGCAGAGTTGTATGAACATAAAAATAGCTTATTGTCTTTTGTGAATTTAATTGGAAATTCTAAATACAACGAAGTAGAGCGACGTATGAAAAAACTTTTAGAACAGCAGTTTCCTAGAGATAAACCATTTTTACAAAACGATATTCCAAGGAAACGATAAAAATTTAAACAATCAACTATAAAAAAGGCGCAACGATAATTCTTTAATTTTAAAATGGGTAAGAACCTCAAAATATTAATAGCCATTCTACTGTTTTCGTTAGAACTCTTTTCGCAACGAGCAGAAACTAATTTCAATAACAGTTGGCGGTTTACTTTAGAAGATGATACAGTTTTTTCGCAAGAAAACATTAATGATGATTATTGGAGCACTTTGAATGTTCCTCATGATTGGTCGTTTGAAAAAGGCGTACGTAAAGGTGGCGATCAAGGTCAAGGTGGTGGTTATCATGATGGAGGCATTGGTTGGTATAGAAAATATTTCAACGTAAAAAAAGAAAGCCTTTCAAAAATAACATACATCAATTTTGATGGTGTGTATATGAATAGTGAGGTTTGGGTAAATGGTAATTATTTAGGAAAAAGACCTTACGGATATATTAGTTTTAGATATGATATTTCAAAGTATTTAAAGGAAGGTGAAAATACGATAGCCGTGAGAGTTGATAATAGCTTAGAACCTTCAGCGCGTTGGTATCATCCATGTGGAATTTATGCGTCCGTGAAATTATTAGAGGTAAATACGACGCATTTTAAACCCAATAGTATATTTATTACGACCCCCAATATTCAAAAAAATAGTGCTTTTGTAAATGTTGATGCAGAAATTAATGGTGATATAGAGAAACTTAAGTATGAGGTGAAATTGTATTCTCCAGATGGAAAAGAATTGACCAACACAATTGAAAAATTAAAAGCATCAAATCCAACTTATCAGTTTGAAATAGAAAATCCAGAATTATGGAGTCCAGATTCACCAAAATTATACAAAGCTGTGACTCAGATTTTAGATGGTAAAAAAGTCCTTGATAAGATAGAAACCACTTTTGGTTTTAAAACAGTAAAATGGGTAACTGAAACAGGCTTTTGGATAAATGGTGAAAATGTAAAGCTAAAGGGTGTTTGCGAACATTGGGAAGGTGGACCTGTTGGAGGCGCATGGACGAAACCTTTATTACGTTGGAAATTACAATCTCTAAAAGATATGGGTATTAATGCCATTCGTCCTTCTCACAACCCAACACCACCTATGTTTTATGATATTTGTGATGAAATTGGTTTGTTGGTAATGGATGAAATTTTTGATGGTTGGCACAAAAAAGCACCTCAAGATTATGGCAAACAAGCATTTGATGAGTGGTGGCAACGCGATGTAAAGGAATGGATTACTAGAGATAGAAATCACCCAAGTATTTTTGTTTGGAGTTTGGGTAACGAAACCCATAGCGATATTGCTCCAGAACTCGTAAAGTTTGGAAAAAAATTAGATCCAACACGTTTATTTACTTCAGGTGCTGGAAATCCGGAGGATATGGATATTGAAGGTGTTAACGGTGGTTCTGAAACTAAATCATTTATAGAAAGTAAAACGTTTGATAAACCATTTATTTCAACCGAAGCACCTCACACATGGCAAACACGAGGCTATTACAGAACTCAAACATGGTGGCGCGATAATGAATTACCAGGTACTTACGAGTTGCCTAATTTAACAGAGAAAGAAATATTTTTCTATGAAGGTATAAATCCTAAAAACTGGAAAAACAGAAAGCAAAGTTTCAATTCATCTTACGATAATGCAACAGTAAGAGTTTCGGCCAGAAAATATTGGGAAGTGATGCGAGATCATCCATGGCATAGTGGGCATTTTCGATGGACAGGTTTCGATTATTACGGAGAAGCTGGTTTGGTTCATGGAGGTTTACCATTCAATTTATTTATGGGTGGTGCCATAGATGTAGCTGGATTTAAAAAGGATTTGTTTTATTTCTACCAAAGCCAATGGACAAAAGAACCGATGATTCACATGTTACCACATTGGACACATCCAAGAATGGAAAAAGGTACTGTAATCCCTGTTTGGGTATATTCCAATGCAGAAGAGGTAGAGCTGTTTTTAAATGGAAAATCTTTAGGCAAAGACCAACCAGGAACCGTTTGGAACGAAATGCAATGCGAATGGATGGTACCATATGAAGAAGGAAAATTGGAAGCAATCGCATATATTAATGAGAAAGAAGTAAAAAGAACGTCTTTTTCAACCAGTAAGCAACCTTCAAAATTAATAACAAGTATTCAAAAATTAGATGCTGAAGATAGTTTTACAACAAGTTATATCATCACCTCAGAAAGTGTAGATGAAAATGACAATTTATATCCTTACGGAGAAAACAAGGTTTACTATAACATTCAAGGTGATGTAAAGAAAATTTCCATGGAAAATGGAAATCCTATTGATCCTACAAGTAGAACAAAATCAGATTTTAGAACCTTGTTTTTTGGAAAATCTAGATTGTTTTTAAGAGCATTACCCAACGCAAAAAAGGCTTCGATAATAACAGCATCAATTTTAGGAGATAAGGCGCTATATACTTCAAATAAAATCACTATAGATGCCCAACAAGTTCAAATTTTTGGCACTTCAAATACTGATGATTTAGAGATACTTTATACAACTAATGGAGAAAATCCAGAATCAAGTGGCATTATTTATAAGGGCACTTTTCAAGTTATTGATGGCACAACAGTAAAAGCTATTGCAAAACTAAACGGAAAAATAGTTTTAAAAATGGAAGAAACTTTTGGGCAAAACGAAGGCTTATTTTGGGGAGATGAACATTCTAAAGATATGTGGATTGGAAGAGGCGTTAACATTTCTGCAGAAGATGGTATTCTTCAAGGAGGTGCGATAACAAGTGAAGATGCACATCGATATAAGGGTAGTGGCTTTGTAAGATTTGATGGTAACGAGGGGTCGGTAGAATTCTATCAAGAAAATGATGGCGAAGAAGGAGATTACAGTATTCGTTTTAGATATATGCATAATAATGAAGGGAAATTGCATCCTATGAAATTATATGTAAACGATGAGTATATACGAACCTTAGAATTTAATTCTACTGGAGGTTGGGAAAAGGAATGGAAATTTGTGCCAACAATTATAAGGCTTAAGGCTGGTGCGAATAGTGTTAAGCTCGAAACAACAGGAGAAAGTGGTCCTTATTTAGATGAACTTTTTATTGATTAATTTAAAGAGAAAAGTATGCTGATGATAATTTATATAACGGGAGGATTAATAATTTTTAATGCATTACTAATGTTTTTTAGTTGCAATAAGGATTGATTAAAAAATAAATTCTTGATGAAGTTTTTTAAAACTTATCTGATTCTAACATTTATTTTTATTGCTACGGTTATCTGTGGTAATTTTAGTAATGACAATAGTTCAGCCGAGACATATCCTTTCGAATTGATTCAATTCCATAAAAATGTTTAAGATTATTATGTAAATCAAAAAATTAAAGACGTAGCATAAATACAAACCTTTTCAAATCGTAAATAGAGGCACTTCATTCTGATGAAACCATTGATAAAAAAATGTCGGGCATCGTATTTGACATAAATGGAACATCAAAAATTAAAGGCGGAATTACCGTGAATCAACCTTGCGATGTAATGTTAGAAGAAAAAGAGAGGCAGCTTGAATTATTTCTAAGCGACCCAACGCATAAATTATCAATATGAAGTTAGGTCTTGTAAAAATTAATATTTCGGTAATCCAACAACTCTAAATGGTCATTTAAGAATGAACTAAAACAAAAATAACATCATGAAGCAAATAGTAATTTATCTATGGTGTTTGTGCTCTACAGCTCAAGCCATTCAAGTAAAAGACTTAAAGTGTGAGTCACAAAGTAACCCAACGGGAATAACTTTGGCTAGACCATCTTTTAGCTGGACTTTTGTGGGAGACAGTATAAGTCAGGAACAAGGCGGTTTTCGTATTATGATGGCCACAAGTATTGAGAAATTAAAGTACCCAGATCTTTGGGATACGGGACCAACTAGCAAGTCAGAGACGGGACCATATCAGTATCTAGGTGAACCCTTAAAATCTGGACAAAAAGTATATTGGAGAGTTACCGTATGGGGTAATAATCGAGGCGTTAGGCATAGTGAACCTGCTTGGTTTGAAATGGGAGACATTGTAGATCCAGAAAAAGCTTTCGAGCCACCAGTTTTTAAGCAGGAGAATGGTGTAGTGAAAATTACTTTAAATCCGAAAGATAAAGGACGTACCTTTGAAGGTATTGGTGGTGTAAGTGCTGGTGCTTCAACCGATTTGTTGTACGATTATAAAGATCCATACCGCAACCATATTCTCGACATTCTTTTTAAACCTAAATTTGGTGCTGGCTTTCAGCATTTAAAAGTTGAAATGGGTGGTGGCGAAAACTCTACTTGTGGTTCTGAACCATCACATGCCATTACGCGTGAAGAGTTAAAGAATCCCGTTTCAAGAGGCTATGAGTTTTGGTTTATGAGAGCTGCTAAAGACAGAAACCCTAACATGATTTTGGAATATCTACCTTGGAGTTTTCCGGGGTATTTAAAACCTAATATTTATACTAAGGAATCTGCGGAGTATTTTGTGACTTTCCTTGATGTAGCCAAAAGAGATTGGAATTTAGATATTGATTGGGTAGCAGCTGCAGAGAATGAAAACTATACCGATCGTGATTGGTTGGTGAATGAAGTACGTCCTATGTTAGATGCAAGAGGCTATGAAAACGTTAAGATTCAAGGTCCTGATGATAATAGTGGAGACTGGCAAATATTTGAAGAATTGGAAAAAGACCCCGAATTTGATAAAGTGATTGAGGCTGTGGGGTATCATTACGTAACGGGAAGAGAGTTCACGGAAGATATGGTAGATGGTCGTGGACGCCCAACAACAGCAAAGGCCAAAGCATCAGGTAGACCATTGTGGGCTAGTGAAGATTGGAGCTGGACGGGTAAGGACTGGGGTGGAGCTGGGGCTCTGAATTTAGCGCGTATTTACAACAAGTTTTATATTAGAGATAAAATAACCAAAACGCTAATTTGGGCGCCCATAGGTTCCATTTATAAATCGGTAACCTGGGATAAAGCTGGAGCCATGAAAGCCAATAGTCCTTGGAGTGGCTATTATGAAGTATGGCCAACTATTTGGGCTACTGCACATACCACACAATTTGCCGAAGCTAATGATTGGCAATATTTAGATGAAGCTTGTGGATTGTTTGATGCGTCAACATATAAAGGCAGCTGTGTTACAATGAAAAATAAAAATAGTTCAGACTGGAGTATGATTATCTGTACCGAGGAACATGAAACTATTGAGGTAGCTATTGAAAAAGGCTTGTCGAATACCCTTGTTAATGTCTGGAAATCTAGCGAGAAAGAGCAGTTTGTACAGCTTGAAAGTATAAAGCCAAAGAACGGTTTATTTACAATTAAACTAGATCCTAAGTGTATTTATTCGTTAACAACTACAACAGGTCAACAAAAAGGACAATACAGTATACCAGAAGAAACACCATTCCCATTCCCATATAAAGAAGATTATGAGGATCGTAAAGTTGGTGACTTGCCAAAATACCATTCAGACCAAACAGGTAGTTTTGAAATTGTTCAAAAAGAAGATGGAACTAATTGTTTGAAACAAATAAACCCAGAGCAAGGTTATGATTGGATGCGCGTATATCGCCGTTCAAACATAAAACCCAACACGTTAGTTGGAGATGTAACATGGACGAATTTTACCTGTAGTGTAGATGTTTTTATAGAAGGTGGTAACGTGGAACTAGGTGGTCGTGTTCAAGGAAGTTATTTGAAAGGTTATAGATTAATGCTTGAGAAAAACGGGAATTGGACGCTAGTTTTTGATAAACAAACGCTTGGACAAGGGAGTGTCGAAAATTTTGATGCTAACATTTGGCATAAATTGGAATTGACATTTATGGACAAGGAAATAGAAGCTTTCGTTGATGGACATTCTATAACAAAAGTTAGTCATGATAAAAAGTCTGGTTATGTTATGTTAGGAAGCTCTTATGATGGTAATTTGTTTGATAATCTTGAGGTAATGCCATAACTCAACTAGTAACTTTTTGGTGACATTTTAATGCAAACAAATATGAATCATAAACCTTTTTCATTAGGGTGTTAATATGCTAGATTAGTGTAAGACGTTATACAGAAATCGTCAACTTACTCAAATTTTATTAAATACTACAGGACAGTTAAGGATAGTTTTACCACAAAACCAAACTAAATTCGAAGCTTTAGATATAAAGTATTGGATGAGCAAGGCAGTGCGAAAAAAAAAAGAAGACTTTTACGTTTCTCCTTAATCTGGTAAATGCTGAAAACAATGGTAAAACTTTAGAATTTTATTAGAATAAAAAGCTTACCCGATTGGTTGGTAAGATTTTAGAACACCAAAGCGATAGCACTACGATTTCATCATGGAAAGATTAGATAAAACAGGATGAATTATTAACATCAGGATTATTAGGTCATGTAAAGATTCAATTTTATAAAAAAGTAAAGCTTGATAATAATAATGAATAAACTCTTTTTCGGAATACTATTGATATGCTTTTGCTTTTTGGGATGTGCATCAAAAACCAAAAATGTCAAAGTAACTACAGAAGAAAATGAAATGGTAGATTACTTTGCCAACAATGGTTTTGGCAATGCGGTGGCCATTGTGCAACATCCATCAGGTGTTTATCACAAAGGCATTACTTATGTTGCTTACCAAGGCGAGTTGGAAGATCCTTATGTAGCATCATACAATCATACTACCAAAGAGTGGAAAGGCCCATTTAAAGTGGGGGTAAGTGAAATGGGAAAAGACCCAAACCGTAAAAAGAAAATAGATAATCATGGTAAACCAGCTATTCTTATAGATGATGACGGCTATATTCATATTGCTTTTGGTGGTCATGGCGGGACACCCGAAGATGGTAAAAATTCGTTAGGAAATCATCATTATGGAAAAAATTTACATGCAGTTTCTAAAAAACCTTTAGATATTTCTGAGTGGGAAACATTAGATAATATTTCATTATTTGGAACCTATAGTCAGTTTATAAAAATGGATAATGGCGATATCTATCTGTTTTATCGCCATGGTGCGCATAGAAGCAATTGGGTATACCAAAAATCAACCGATAATGGTGTTACTTTTGGTGAACCTGTTTCCTTTTTAAAGCATAAGCGTAGAACAGATATTGAAGCCGAAGATTCTTGGTACCCTTGGGTGAGTAGAGGTAATGGAGACGATATTATTGTAGCATTCGACTACCATATTTGTAGAGATAATAAAAATGCTCAAGACCTACGTGGTCATATTCCAGAAAGACACAACCTATATTATATGGTTTTTGATACTAAGACAGGACAATGGAAAAATGTTAAAAATGAATCTTTAGAAATGCCTTTAACCAAGGAAATGGCTGATGAAAAAGCATTGGTTAGCATAATAGCCGAAGATTGGACGTTTCAAGGGATTACCGATGTAGACCCAAAAGGAATTCCACATGTAGGTGTAATGGTTGGTCCAGACGTAGGAGCAAACAGAAGTGGCCCCAAATGCTTGCAATATTTCAGATGGGATGGACAAGAATGGTTAAAGGGCGATACTTCTAATCTGCCTAAAGGTGATGCTGATCTGGATGTAACATCATCTAAAGAAGTAAGTTTATATTTAGAAAGTCAAACCCAAGAAAATATTGGAGAAATAAGTAGGTGGGATAGTTTCGATGGAGGCAAATCGTTTAAAAAGAGCAAGGTTTTTTTAAGTAGAAAGAATTCCGGTTTTGTAATTTCTTCTCTAATTGATAATCCACATCCTGATGCTAGAATGATTGTTGGAGAAAAAGTAAAAGGGTCAGACTTCAGAAAGATGTATCTCTTAGGAGATAATGGTGCTGTGATGCGTAATAAAAATGAAGCACAGGTGCTAAAACATGAAGAATAACATTTAATAATTAACGATAAATCAAATAAATTAAGAACAATGAAGAAATTAAATAAAATAAGTTATTTAATATTGCTTGTAAGCATTTGTTTTTCTTGTGGAAACAAATCGAAAACAGACGAGGCTAAAATAGTAGATGATAAGACGGTACAACAACAACCAAATATCGTTTTCATCTTATCAGATGATCAATCATGGACCGATTATGGTTTTATGGGAGATAAAAACATTGAAACACCAAGGTTAGATAAATTTGCTTCTGAAAGTTTAACCTTTACTAGAGGATATGTGCCAACTTCCTTATGCTCGCCTTCATTAGCAACCATCATTACAGGACTGTACCCCAAAGACCATAAAGTTTTAGGAAATGATAGAGTGCTTCCCGGTAACACAAAGGCTAATAGAAAGGATTGGCGTGCTAAAAATTATGAACCAGTAATCGAGAATTTTAAAGGTTTAAATACGTTGCCAGATTTATTAAAAGATAAGGGCTATTTATCGTTTCAAACAGGTAAATGGTGGATTGGAAACCATAGAAACGGCGGTTTTGATTACGGAATGACGCATGGAGACCCAAAACGAGGTGGACGTCATGGTGATTATGGTTTAGAAATTGGACGAAAAGGCATGGATACATTAACAAGCTATGTAGATTTAGCAATAAAAGAAGAAAAACCATTTTTCCTGTGGTATGCACCTTTTTTACCACATGCACCTCATAACCCTCCTCAACGTTTATTAGATAAGTATCTTCCGAAAGCGCCGACTGAACATGTTGCCAAATATTGGGCCATGTGTGAATGGTTTGATGAAACCTGTGGCGAATTATTTGATATTATTGAAGAAAGAGGTCAAACTGAAAACACCTTATTTGTTTATGTCTGTGATAATGGTTGGGTGCAAAACTTAAACGACTCTAGTTACGATAAAATATCAAAACGATCGCCTTATGATTTAGGCATGCGTACACCAATCATGTATAAATGGGCTGGTAAAATAAAACCTAATATGGATACTACAACTGTGGTAAGTAGCATTGATATGGTGCCAACAGTTCTTGATATATTAGATATTGATAAACCCAAAAACTTACCAGGTGTAAGTGTTTTGAACGAAGAACAACTAAAAAGTCGTGATGCAATTTTTGGAGAAATCTACGCACATGATTTTGATACCGTAGAGTCCAGCATGTTTTACAATATTGCCATTGCTCCACCATATAAATTAATTGTTCCAGACCCTGTTAGAAAGCCAAATGAAAAAATTCAATTATTTAATATTGATGAAGATCCTTTTGAAAAGAATGATATATCCGAAAATAACCCGGAAATAGTGGAACAACTACAACAAAAAATCGCTGGTTTTAGAGCAGAATAAAAAGCATGTACTATGAATAAAACATACTTGATATTATTGGTGGTTTTAACATTCGTTTTTTCGTGTAATAATGAAAAAAAGAATGTAGAAAAGAATGAAATTTTAAAACCGAATGTTTTATTTATTGCGGTTGATGATTTAAACAATTGGATTACACCTATTGATGGATTTTCAAATGCCAAAACGCCCAATTTTGATAGATTAGCACAAATGGGAGTTACTTTTTCAAACGCGCACGTGCAAGCGCCTCTGTGTGGACCATCAAGAGCGTCAGTAATGTCAGGACTGAGGCCTTCTACGACAGGGATTTACGGAATGACTCCTGATAATAAAATTCGAAGAGCAGGTAACCCAGCTACAAAAGACATTACATTTTTACCAGAATATTTTGAGAATAACGGCTATCATACCATGGGTATTGGTAAACTGTTTCATATTCACGCACCAGATAGTGTTTTTAATGAATCTGGGGGGCGTGTGAAAGGTTTTGGTCCTTATCCTGAAAAGCGTTTTGTTTGGGATGGTTTTGGAAAGGGTATTAGAGGAACTCATGGGAGAACGAGTACAGATTGGGGCGCATTTCCTGATAACGATACCTTAATGCCAGACCACCAATCTGTCAATTGGGTTGTGGAACGTTTAAATAGAGAATATGACAAGCCATTCTTTATGGGACTAGGATTTTTGCGCGTGCATGTACCGCTTTATGTACCGCAAAAATGGTTTGATATGCATCCTTTGGAAAGCATTAAAACACCACCATATTTAGCCGATGATTTGAACGATATTCCACCAGTAGGGTTGCAGATTAATGATTTGCCTATGATGCCATCAACAGAATGGGCAAAAGAAAGTGGTGAATGGAAAAAAATAGTTCAAGCTTATCTGGCTTGTATGAGTTACGTAGATTATGAATTAGGACGTGTTTTAGATGCCTTGGAAGAAAGTCAATATGCTGATAATACAGTTGTGGTTTTATGGTCAGATCATGGCTATCGCTTAGGGGAAAAAGGAACTTTTGCAAAACACGCACTTTGGGAAACAGCAACCAAAGCACCGTTAATGTTTGCTGGACCTAATTTACCTAAAGGAAAGAAAATTAATGCTCCTGTAGAGATGTTATCTATATATCCAACGCTTTTAGAATTAAGCGGATTGCCGGCCTATGAGAGGAATGAAGGGAAAAGTTTAGTTGCCATGATGAAAAATGATGAAGGATTGGAAGCCGCAAGAGCCATAACCACTTTTGGTATGAATAATCATGCTGTAAGGGTAAATGGGTATAGATACATACAATATGAAGATGGTAAAGAAGAATTTTATGATCACAGCACCGACCCAAATGAATGGGCAAATGAAGCAAATAATCCAAAATTCAAAAATAAAATCGAAGAGTTAAAAACCTTGTTGCCAAAAAGTAACGCGAAGTGGGATTCAGAGTCAAATTATACTTTTCAACCCTATTTTGTGGAGCAGAAAAAACGTGTAAATGGTTTGCCTGATAAACCTGTAAAAGTTATCGGGGCAGAAAGATAATCTATTCAGAAATGAAAATTATAAAGAAGGATAAAGTCAACATCATGTTAGATAAAAAACGATTATTTGTAATTGTATTAAGTGTGATTTTTTTGTCATTATTAGGTTGTAATGGCAAACAAAAAAAGGACTTGTCAGAGATTAATTATGGTATAAACAAAACCGAAAAACCCAGTATCATATTTTACTTGGCCGACGATCAAGACGTTTACGATTATGGTTGCTACGGTAATGAAAAAGTCAATACAGCTGCAGTAGACCGTCTAGCTAAAGAAGGTATGCTTTTTAATAATGCTTTTACCGCTCAAGCCATTTGTGCTCCCAGTAGATCGCAGCTTTTTACTGGTAAATATCCATTAAAAAATGGCTGTTTTGCTAATCATACCGCCACAAAACCCGATATTAAAAGCGTGACGACTCAAATGAAGAATTTGGGTTATGAAGTTGTTCTAGCAGGAAAAAGCCATGTAAAGCCAGCAAGTGTGTACCAATGGGATAGAGAATGGGAACCAGTCCCAAAAAAAGATGTGCCTCGAGAGTATATTCCTTTAGATAGTATTGAAAATTATTTTAAAACTTCAAAAAAACCATTTTGCATGTTCATCACATCAAAATACCCACATGGTAAATATTTTGATGTTGAAAATCCAAAGGCCGAGGCTATTAAGTTTTATCCATTTAATGAAGATAAAAAAAAGAATGAAGCTTATGTAAAAGCTAAAGCTGGCTATTACAGAAGCATCGAAGAAGATAATACGCAAATAGATAAAGTGTTAGAATTAGTTGATACGTATTTAGATGAAAACACTCTATTTATCTATAGTGCAGATCATGGGGTGTCAGGTAAATTCACGGTTAAAGATATTGGTTTAAAAGTTCCGTTTGTAGTACGTTGGCCAAAAGTTATAAAGCCTGGAACAACTTCAAATCAACTCATTCATTATACAGATGTTTTGCCAACATTCATGAATATTGCAGGAGGTAAGGCAACTGAAGATATAGATGGGAATAGTTTTTTACCTCTGTTACAAGGCGAAGATGTTGAAATAAACAAATATGTGTATGGTGTTAGAACAAATCAGAACATTTTAAACTCTGAAGTTTTTCCATCAAGAATGATTCGAGATAAACGATATAAGTACATCCGAAACTTTAATGCATTGGAAGTCGTTGAGCAAAATTTAACAGGAAAGCCCAATGTAGATTACTTCATCAAAAGAGGCGCAAATGCACATAAAAATGAGCCATTTGAGGAATTGTACGATTTACAGAATGACCCATTTGAACAAAACAATTTGGCTAATAATACAGAATTGTTGCCAATAAAGCAAAAATTAATAAAAGACATGTTCAGTTGGATGAAATCTCAAGGAGATATTTTAGATGAAGCCACAGGTAATATGCCAATCATAACTCCTAAAGGAAATAAAGGATTTAAACTAGACCAAGATACGCCTAGACGAAAAATTCCAGATTCCATAAAAAACACCCTAAAAAAAGACGATTATATCGTAATTGAACATTGGTAAAAACTTATTAAAATGAATAAATTTTTCAAATATATAATTGGTTTGTCCTTGCTTTTTATGTCATGTAAAAATGAAAAAGATAAAACTACAGACTCACTAGAACAAAAACCAATGAACATATTGTTTATTGCAGTTGACGATTTGCGTCCTGAACTCAAATTTTATGGTGCTGATCATATTCAATCACCCAATCTCGATAAATTGGCTGAAGAGAGTTTAGTTTTTAATCGAGCGTATTGCAACATTCCGGTATGCGGGGCTTCAAGAGCAAGTCTATTAACGGGGCTACGTCCCACAAGACATCGTTTTATAGATTATAGTACCAGAGCCGATGTGGATGTTCCTGATGCGATTTCCTTACCAAGACTTTTAAAACAAAACGGTTATACCACAATTGCTGATGGTAAAATTTATCATAATGTGGAGGATGATGTTTCTTCTTGGAATTCTATTTGGTTTCCAGAAGGGAATATTCGAAATTATCAATTAGAAAAAAATATAAAAGAGAATGGTAATGCTAATTTGGCTGTCGCTGGTGCTACTGCTTTTGAAATGGCTGAAGTTAATGATACTGCATACTTTGATGGTAAAATAGCGCAAAAGGGAATAGCAGACTTACAAAAGCTAAAAAACAAAAACACACCTTTCTTTTTAGCTATTGGGTTTATGAAACCGCATTTACCATTCAATGCTCCAAAAAAATATTGGGATTTGTATGATAGATCTAAAATTGAATTTCCCGATAGTTATCTTCAGCCAGAAAGCACACCGAAACAAGCATTTCATAATTTTGGTGAGTTACGAAATTATGGTAATATTCCTAAGAAAGGCGATATTCCTGATGATTTAGCTAAAGAATTGATACACGGTTATTACGCCTGCGTGAGTTATGTAGATGCACAAATTGGTTTGGTTTTAGATGAATTAAAACGATTAGAGCTAGAAGACGATACCATAGTTGTGTTATGGGGCGACCACGGTTGGAATTTGGGCGACCATCAATTATGGTGTAAACACTCCACTTTCGAAACCGCTTTAAGAACACCATTAGTAATAAAAGTACCTGGTAAAACGAATGGTCAGAAAACAGATGCTATAACAGAGTATATTGATATTTACCCAAGTTTAGCAGAACTTATAGGTGTAGAAGCACCAAAAACACTTGAAGGCCAAAGTTTTGTTCCGCTATTAAATGGAGAAACACCGGAAAAAGATTGGGCGGTTAGTAAATTTAAAGATGCTGTGACTTTAATAAAAGGTGATTTATTTTATACCGAGTGGACTAAAGATGATGGAGTGGCTTATGCACGTATGTTGTTCGACCACAAAACAGACCCTTTAGAACTTGATAATTTAGCTGAAAAACCTGAGTATCTAGAAACCGTTAACCAACTGGCAAAAGAACTAAGAGCAAAATGGGGTAAAGATTTTTTAAAATAATTGTTAAAGTCATGAAAATTTTCACGAATCCAAAAAACAAATTACTTTCTGTGTTTTTGTTCCTTTTTATAGGAATAACTAGTTGTCAGAATAAAGCAAAAAAAGTAGATCAAAAAAAACCCCAACCTAACATTATATATGTTTATGTTGACCAAATGAGCGCTAATATGATGAGTTGCGCTGGTAACACCTATTTAAAAACACCCGCACTAGATTATATTGCTAAGAATGGTATCCGTTTTACAAGAGCTTATACTACCAATCCAGTTTGTTCGCCGGCAAGAGTTAGTTTAATGACTGGTAGGTTTCCAAGTGATTTTAAAGATGATAAGGGGAATGAAATTCGAGAAAACAGAGCGTCTATGAAAATTCCTCAGGTTTCTCAAGAAGTCGCAAACACTACCATTGCTTCATATCTTAAAAAAGCGAATTATGAGTTATACTTTGGTGGAAAAGAACATTTGCCAGAGTCACTCACACCTAAAGCACTTGGCTTTAATAAATTTAGCGATGATGAAAGAGGTGAGTTGGTAAATAAGGCGGCAGATATTATTAAAGAAAAACATGAAAACCCATACTTTATGGTAGTTTCATTGATAAATCCGCATGATATTTGCTATATGGCATTGCGCGAAAAAGCCACTAGTGAAAATGACGCTATACTATTAAAACGAGCTAAGGTTGAATTGGCGACCTTAGATGAAGCTATGAAAATTCCTGAAGGTATTACTGAAGAAGATTTTTATGCGAATTATTGTCCACCGCTTCCAAAAAATTTCGAACCTCAAATTGATGAACCTGCAGCAGTCAAGAGCCTAATAAATGCCAGACCGTTTCGTAAAAACGCGAGAGAACATTTTACAGATAACGATTGGAGGCATCATAGGTATGCTTACCATCGTTTAACTGAGGTGATGGACAGAGAAGTGCAAGTGATTTTGGATGCTATAAAAAACAGCGGACAAGAAGAGAATACACTTGTTATTTTCTCAAGTGATCATGGCGATATGAGTGCAAGTCATCGTATGGAACATAAGTCAACATTATACGAAGAATCTGCAAATATTCCATTTATGGCGATGTGGAAAGGCCATATTCCAGCAGGTAAAGTCAATGAGGTGGATTTGATTTCAAATGGAATAGACTTACTTCCCACAGTGTGCGATTATGCCAATATAGAGGGAGTTTCTGATAATCGAGGTAAAAGTTTAAAACCACTTTTTGAAGGCAAAGATGTAGCATGGCGCGAAACACTTGGTGTGGAAAGTGAAATAGGTAAAATGGTTGTTGATAAAAATGGCTTAAAATATGTGCGCTATGATTTAGAAGGCGTTGAAGAACAGTTGTTAAACTTGAAGCAAGACCCTTTTGAGACGACGCATTTCACTAACGATCCTAAATTTAAAAATGATTTAGAAAGATTACGAAATATATACAATACAGAATGGTTTGAGTGATTAAACACAACCAGAATATAACATGAATTTTAAATTATTAAAGCTTGTTTTTTTGATTTTGATTACCAATAGCGTGAGTAGTCAAATCAAAGAACGCCCCTTTATTTTAGTTTCTTCAGAAGAGCGTGGTCAAATTCTTGAGAAAATAAATACTCAAAACTGGGCTAACGACATCTATTTAAAATTGAAATTAAAAACCGATGTTGAGGTTAACAAGTTTTACGAAAACCCACAATTTTATATAAAACAATTGCCATTCAATTGGTCTGAAAAACAACAAAGCCATTTTCCTCCATTTTTAAAAACAACACATGTAAGCAATGGTGTTCAAGAAAATTTGGATAATGCCACAGATGAGGATTGGAAACCTGCCGAACTTTTAATTACATATTTACAAGTGGCTTTAGATTGTGGTACGATTTACTACATAACCCAAGATGAGAAATATGCTTACATGGCAAGTAGTATTTTGTATTCATTTTTAAAATCAGTACAGCAATCTGAAGTATCCACTTGGCGCAGTAGAGGTGGTTGGTTATTTCCGTATGATGGCTTTCGAGAAGTTCGTGTTATAGGATACAGACTGCCCTTGATTTATGATTTTATCCATCCTTATCTCATAAAAGAGGGTAAAGCTTTTGATATTATTATAAACAAAAAAGTGGATTTTCCTTTTGAAGAAGCGCAAAAGGTTTTTAAAGCCTACGCCAACTTAACGGTAAATTATGGACAAACAGGCTCAAACCACTGTGTTTTAGAAGCACCTAGTTTGGTGTATAATGCCTTAGCAATGGATGATAAAGCGGAGCGAGAAAAATGGTTATCCTATTTCTTAACAGAAAGTACAGAAAACCAAGATGCCTTAAACGTTATGGTTAAAAATTATAAAAATGAAGGTGATATCTGGCCAGAAACATCTCAATATTTAAACCATACGACATCAATTTTAGCAAGGTTGATGTTGGTATTAAATAAATACGATCCGTCCTTAAAATTGGGGGAAAAGCACCCCAATGTGTTACATGCGTTACCGCGACTAGATTATTTTGTATATCCTAACAATGAAATTGTGCGTTGGGGAGATGGACATAGGCATGCTCATGTGCCTTATGAAGCTTATGATGATGCATATGCCTTGGCTGAGATGGATGGGTTAACGGAAATTCAAAATAAATTTGCACCACTTATTAATAAGGCAATTAGTAAAGGGAAATATAAACGAGAAGGTATCGAGGCTTTGTTTTGGTACGATGGTAGTTTTGATAATGCATCTACAAATGTAGACTTGTCTCGGACTGATAGAGTGTATCATGCAGGTATTGTTTTACAGCGAAATTTAAGTAGCACTAAAAATCCCAAAGATGGTTTAATGTGTTTTGTTGGTGGTGCGCACATGGTACATGGGCATGCTGAAGGCATGAATATTGAATTATACGGTGAAGGACAGGTTTTAGGTGTAGATAACGGCCGAAATCGTTATGGTGTAGACCTTCATGAAAATTATTCCAGAATTTTTGCTGCTCATAATACAGTTATCGTAAATGGGAGTTCGCAAGGTGAAGGCGGATGGGTTAATTTAGGGATGAATAAAATTGAACTTATTTCTATGGAACCCGAAGTTGGTAAAACAGGGGTGTCTCCCAATCATTCTTTTAGTTTAACAAGTTTTGAAGATGATAAAGGGGATAAGGCCGAAGCAATTCAAGAACGCACCTTGGCTTTAATTAGAACTTCACCAACAACAGGGTATTATGTGGATGTGTTTCGTTCAAAATCTAGACTACCGAATGAATATCATGATTATTTATATCACAACATAGGAGATAAATTAGTTTTTGAAAACAAGGATTTAAATTTTCAAAAAACACCTAAAAGATACATGACGAATGCAGATTCGCCTTGGCAACGTAACAAAGTTTATAGGCATCCAGGATGGCATTTTTTCAAAGATGTAAAAACATCAAAATCGTTTACAAGTGATGTAAAAGCTACATTTCATACAAAAAAATTAAAACAAGGCGATATTTTTATGCAATTGCATATTCCGGGTTTTGAAAACAGAACCTACACCAAAGTAAAAGCGCCAACTACTTTCGAGTCTCCTAATCCTTATGACGCTATGCCAACACCAACCTTAGTCGTTAGAAAGGAAGGCGAGGCATGGGAGAATCCCTTTGTAGTGGTTTTTGAGCCTTATAATGAAAAGGAAACCTCATCCATTCAATCCGTTACTAAAATTGAACAAGACGGACTGTATAAAGGCTTAAAAATTGTGAGTACTACACCTTCTGAAACTTTAATTCAATATATTATTACGCAATCTAAAAATGAATCATTTCAGAATGAAGAAATAGATGTCTTTTTTAAAGGAACTTTTGCAGTTATTACCTTAAATCAAAAAAAAGAATTAAAAAGTATTTATATTGGTGAAGGTGAAAGTATGACTTATAAAAATAAAGTCATTGGCCCAATTACTGATAACGTATTTTATAAAGAATATTAAATAAAGTTTAAAAATTTATGACGATTAAACATACCGTACAATTTTTGCTTTTATTTTCGATGCTTTTCTTTTTATTTCAATGTAAATCTTTGGAGGATTTTAAATGGGAGCAGGTTGAATCATATAATTTGCCATCAGCAAGACACGAGTGCGGTTTTGTTGAAGCAAACGGACTATTTTACTTAATTGGAGGAAGAGGTTTAAAACCCGTTGATATTTATAATATTAAAACTGAAAAATGGACACAAGGTACCAAACCCCCAATTGAAATTCATCATTTTCAAGCTGTAAATTATAATAATAATATTTACGTTATTGCCGCGATGACTGGTAAATACCCGCATGAAACGCCACTAGATAAAATATTAATTTATAAACCAATTGAAGATTTATGGATATGGGGAGATACCATTCCAGAATCTAGAAGAAGAGGTTCAGCAGGAATTGTAATAAAAGATGATGTGGCATACATATTTTGTGGTATTACAGATGGACATTGGGAAGGTCATGTGTCCTGGGCGGATAAATATAATTTCAAAACTGGTAAATGGACTGTTTTAACTAATGCTCCAAGAGCAAGAGATCATTTTCAAGCGGCTATTCATAATAACAATATTTATTGCGCTAGTGGTAGAAACTCATCTGCAAAAACTAATGAAACATTTAATCTTACCATTCCGGAAATTGATGTTTATTACATAGAGAAGGATGAATGGGTTACACTTTCTGAAGCTTCAAATATTCCCACTCAAAGAGCTGGGGCATCATCTATTATTAATGGCGGAAATTTAATTATTCTTGGCGGTGAAAGTGCAAGTCAAAAAACAGCACATAACGATGTTGAAATTATGGATATAAAAAGTGGTAGCTGGAAAGTTGCGCCAAAACTTATTACGGGAAGACACGGAACACAAGCCATACTTTATGAAAACACGATTTACACAGCAGCGGGGAGTGGTAATCGTGGAGGAAAACCAGAACTGGCTACATTAGAAGCTTGCTTGAGATAAAAGAATTTACCTAATTGTTAATTAATTATATAATTCGATAACATGAAATATTACCAGATATTAGTTTTCTTTATAATGCTATGCAATGTGATTAGTTGTAAAACAGAAAAAGAGAGAACTTTATTATTTGTGGGTAGTTTTACTGATAAAAATCCAGGTAAAGGCATTCATGTTTATGAGTTTGATAGTCATACAGGAAAAAGCACCTTAAAATTCACAGTAGATAGTATTATAAATACATCGTTTTTACGTTTAGCGCCAAATGGTAAGTATCTATATTCGGTGGTTGAAAGTCAGATGAATTATGATGGAAAGATTGCTGCTTTTGCGGTAGATTCTATAAATTATAAGCTGAAGCTTTTGAATATGAAAGATTCAGGCGGAAGAAATCCAGCGCATCTAGAGATAAGTAAAACAGGTGAGTATCTTGTGAATTCCAATTATTCAGATCCAAGCTTAAGTGTTTTCAAAATTAACCAAAATGGCAGCTTGAAATCTTACGATCAAGTGGTTCGATTTAAAGATAGTAGCATTATTGAAAGCCGACAAGAAAGTGCGCATATTCATTCTTCAAACTTTTCACCTGATGGAAAGTTCTTATTTGCTCAAGATTTGGGTTCGGATAAAATACGAGGTTTCAATTTTATAAGTAATCACAAAGATTCAGTACTTCAAAATGAAAATGAAATTAAGGTGAAACCTGGAAGTGGTCCAAGGCATTTTGCATTTCATCCTAACGGAAAATTTGGTTATGGTGTGGCAGAGTTAAGCGGTAAAATTACTGCTTATGAATATAATAATGGTAATTTGACTTTTATCGAAGATTATCTGTCTTATCAACAAATTCAAGATATTTACAGGGCAGCAGATATACATATTTCCCCCGATGGTAAATTTCTATATGCGTCAAATCGTGGTCCTGATGAAGATAGTATATCTATATTTTTAATAAATCAAGATTTAGGTACTTTAAGTCTTGTAGGTCACGAACCAACATATGGAGAACATCCAAGAAATTTTGCTATTTCTCCTGATGGGAACTATTTATTAGTAGCAAATCAATTTACAGATAATATAATTGTATTTAAACGGAATATTCAAACAGGAACTCTTAAAAAACTACAAGAAGATATTGATGTAAGTAGTCCAGCTAGCATACAAATGTGTACTTACAGAATTAAAAATTAATTGTTTTTTGTTACAACGAATCTCTTTCAATTAAATTAAAAGGCGCTTTTAGTTTGAGCTTTTTCTTGTTCAAAATAATTTGTGCAGCAGTTTCTCCCATAACTTTAAAATCTGTTGATATTACGGTAATCCCCAAAAGGTCTTTTAAAGGCGTATCATTGTAAGATATGATGCCTATATCGCTTCCTAGAATATATTCGTCTTCTCTTACTTGTTTAACCAAGTTAACTAAATCTGCTTCTTCAATAGTAATAAATAGATCCCCTTTTTTTAGAATCATATCGTGGTATACTTTGTCTATAATTTCGAAGTCTAAATTATGTTCAACGCAAAATTTTCTAAAGCCATGTAAAATTCTTCGTGGATATGGATGAACAGCCTTTTCAGGATACACTAAAATTATTTTTTGATACTTCTTTATTTTGGTAAGCCCTTCATTTAATGCTCCATATATATCATTTTCAAAATCTTGATACACTTCTCCTAAGGCGCCACTCATTTCAGGTTTTATATTATCTAAAATAATTAATTTTTGTTGTGGAATTTTTTCCAGTGCTTTTAAAGCCTTATCAGTGAAACTTACATGTTTTAAATCATCAGTTTTAAAATGTGGCATGATTATAAAATAATCGTATGCCGATTTGTTTTTATCAATTAAATTTAAAAATAAGGTTTCGTCGCAATGGTAAACGTGTAAATCTGTGTGTGAATTAGCTCCAATGGCATCTATAAAGTGGTTGTAAGTTCTAAGTTTATAGTTACTTAGTTTGTTGATTAAGAATAAGATATTGACTTTAGAAATTAATTTAGTACGGGAAATATAAAACCCCTTACCTCGAATTGAAGTTATTATATTACGTTCTTTTAAGATGCTATAAGCTTTTTCTACGGTATCTCTAGATAAATAGAATTCTTCACTAAACCTATTAATGGAAGGTATTTTTTCATCTATATTGAAATTTCCTTTTGAAATATTTTCGATTACCGAATCAACAATTTGTTGATATTTTGGTACCCTTGAATTCTCGTCAATATTTATAAACTTATATAAATCCATTTAGAAAAAATTTAATAAAAATTTAAATTAATTATAAAATTCTAAATAATGCAATAAATATAGAAATTAACAATTAAACTAATTTTTTGGTACTTATACTAAATTTTTTTCGTGAAAATCTCAACAAAAACAAATTAGTATAGATTACTTTGTTTAAAGAAAAGAAGTATATATTTAGTTATCAGCTAAACGGATTTTCTTTCAATAAAATTAAAAGGCACTTTGTAAACTCCCTTCTCATTATTTAAAATCATACCTGCTGTTGTTTCTCCCATGATTCTAAAATCGGTTGAAATAACTGTAATTCCAAGAAGTGCTTTTAACGGCGTGTCGTTATATGAAATAATACCTATATCATTTCCTAAGACAAACTCTTTTTCTCTTATTTGTTCAAGCAAATTAATTAAGTCGTCTTCTTCAATGGTTATAAATAAATCTCCTTGTAAAAGAATCATGTCGTCATAAACTCGATTTAAAATATCAAAGTCCAAATTATATTTAGCGCAGAATCTCATGAAACCACGCTTAATTCTTTTGGGATAAGGATAAACTGCTTTTTCTGGATAAATAAGAATGATTTTTTTATATCTAGAAATTTTTTTAATCCCCTTTTCTAGAGCATTGTTAATATCGTTTTCAAAGTCCTCATAAACAGTAATAATATTATCTTCAATTGGAATTTGTTTATTGTCTAGTATAATTAATTTGTTTTTTGGAATCTTATTCATAGCTTGTGTTACAGCCACTGTAGTACTTGTGTACTCACTATTTTCAGTTTTAAAATGGGGCATAATAACATAATAGTCATAAGCTTTTTCATGTTTACTAAGCAAATTTAAAAATAAGGATTCATCACAATGATAAATATGTAAGTCAATATAAGCGTTAGGACCAATGCTATTTAAAAATGAATGATAGATTTCCATTTTGTACCAGCTCAATTTATTGATAAGAAATAGAATGTTTAATTTCTTAATTAATTTAGTACGGGAAATATAAAAACCCTTCCCCCTAATTGACGTAATTATATTTCTCTCTTTAAGAATACTATATGCTTTTTCAACGGTGTCTCTTGAAAGATATAAATCTTCACTAAGCCTATTTATTGATGGTATTTTATAATCTATTTTAAAATTACCAGTAGAAATATTATAGATAACAGCATTTACAATTTGCTGATATTTAGGAATTCTGGAATTCTCATCTAGTTTAATAAATTTGTGTATTTCCATAATTCAATCTTTTAAATAGAACAAATACCCTTAACTTAATTTTTAAAAACGAAAACACACCATATTAAAAAGTGTGCTGTTGAACAATTTTAAGGCAGAAAACAATTAAAGATAAGAATTTAATACTAATCGATTGAAAAACAATGAATAATTCAATCGGTTTACGAAAAAATTATATTTTTAGAATAATATTTAGAATAGCAGTATAGTACAGGATAGAGAAAAACATTTCCTTATTTATTTTTGATTCACTAATTATTCTAATTCAAAAAATGGAAAACATTACTAAAAACTTCAAGTACGTAGATTATCTATGGGATGACAAAAAAGCAAACAGTTTAGGAGATAACCAAGTAGAATTGTTTCTATACCGTTCTAATATATTAGGTGCAGATTTAAGAATTACAAATTATGGCGGAGGAAACACCAGTTGTAAAACTATGGAAACCGACCCATTAACAAACGAAGAGGTTGAAGTAATGTGGGTTAAAGGCTCAGGAGGGGATATAGGAACTTTAACAAGATCTGGAATAGCAGGTTTATATACGAAACGCTTACGAGATTTAAAAAACGTTTACCAAGGATTACATGATGAGGATAGAATGGTAGGTCTGTTTAATCATTGTATATATGATTTAGACAGTAAAGCACCATCAATAGATACACCTTTGCATGGTTTATTGCCATTTGCACATATAGATCATTTGCATCCAGATGCTTTAATTGCCGTTGCAGCTGCCAAAGATAGTGAGAAGGTAACCAAAGAAATTTGGGGAGACACCATGGGCTGGGTACCATGGCAAAAACCAGGATTCGATTTAGGATTACAATTAGAAAAATGTTTGGCCGATAACCCTGGAATTAGAGGAATTGTTTTAGGAAGTCATGGCTTATTTACTTGGGGAGATACCTCTTACGAGTGTTATATGAATAGTTTAGAAGTTATTGAAATGGCTTCTGAATATATTACAAAGAAAATAAAAGAAAAAGGTTCTGTTTTTGGTGGTCAAAAAGTTGAAAGCTTACCTAAAGAAGAACGTTTAGAAAAAGCAACCCAATTAATGCCATTACTTAGAGGATTATGTTCTTCTGAAAAACGCATGATTGGTCATTTTTCTGATACAGATGTGGTTATGGAATATATTAATAGTCATGATTTAGAAAGATTGGCGCCTATGGGCACATCTTGTCCAGATCATTTCTTGAGAACCAAAATTCAACCATTAGTATTAAAATTAGATAAAAATGAAGATTTATCAGATGCTGATGCGATTTTAAAGAAATTAGAACCAGCATTTGAAGCCTACCGTCAAGAATACGTAGATTATTACAACACCTGTAAAAAAGATAATAGTCCAGCCATTCGAGATGCAAACCCTGTTATTATTATTTATCCAGGAGTTGGTATGTTTAGTTTTGCAAAAAACAAGCAAACTACGCGTGTAGCAAGTGAGTTTTATATCAATGCTATCAACGTTATGCGAGGTGCCGAAGCGATAACAGAATACACTTCGTTGCCAAGACAAGAGGCTTTTGATATTGAATATTGGTTGCTAGAAGAGGCAAAATTACAGCGTATGCCAAAAGAAAAACCATTATCGCGTAAAGTAGCTTTTGTAACAGGAGCAGGAGGCGGAATAGGTAAAGCGATTGCTGATAAATTGGCAGCAGAAGGCGCCAATGTGGTTCTTACAGATATTAACGAAGATGCACTAGTTGAGGCGAATGCAACTTACGCAAGAGACGTGTCAACATATGCCGTATGCGATGTAACCAGTACCGCATCCATAGAAAGTGCATACAAGAAAGCAATTCTTGAGTTTGGAGGAGTCGATATTATTGTACATAGTGCAGGTTTGGCTATTTCAAAACCACTAGAAGATACAACTGATAAAGATTGGAATATATTACAGAATATATTAGTAAAAGGGCAGTTCGATTTAGCAAAACAATTTGCTGCGATTGTTCGTAAACAAGGAATTGGAGGCGATTATATTGCCATTGCAAGTAAAAATGGCTTAGTAGCCGGACCAAATAATGTCGCTTATGGAACAGCAAAAGCGGCGCAACAGCATATGGTACGTTTACTTGCAGCCGAATTAGCTAAAGATAAAGTAAGAGTAAATACAGTTAATCCTGATGGTGTAATTGTAGGAAGTAAAATATGGGAAGGTGCTTGGGCAGAAGGTAGAGCTAAAGCAAACAATATAACTGTAGAGGAATTACCAGCATTTTATGCAAAAAGAAATCTTTTACACGAAATCATTACCCCAGATGATATAGCAAATGGCGTATTCTCTTTTGTAGGGATACTTGATAAATCTACTGGAAACATTATTAATGTTGACGGAGGTATGGCCAATGCATTTGTAAGATAAAAAATGAAATTATTTGTAGTTAGTAGTTAGTTAAAAAAAAGACAACTTCCGTAGAACGATTTGTTTTATGGAAGTGTCTTTTTTTTTAATAGAAATTTAATCATGAAAATACAGAAAGAACACATTGTAAATTACAATAAAAAGGGAATTGAAAATCATAATCAAAATTTTGATTTTTTAGCAAATAAATTAACAAATCAAGGAAATGATGTTAATGCAATAGTTTCAAAACTTGCAGATTTTCAAGTAGCTATCCCAAGTTGGGCATTAGGCGCTGGCGGAACTCGTTTCGGGCGCTTTTCTTTTTTTGGAGAACCATCAAATCTTGAGCAAAAAATAGAAGATATTGGAGTGCTGCACAGTTTAACACAAACTGCAGGTGCCGTTTCATTGCATATTCCATGGGATATCCCTTCAGATTATAATGCTATAAAAGAAAAGGCGAATGCTTTAGATATTAAATTTGATGCCGTAAATTCTAATACGTTTCAGGATCAAAAAGACGCATCTGAAAGTTATAAGTATGGCTCTTTAAGTAATACTAGCAAAGCTGTAAGAGAACAAGCTATTCAACATAACTTGGATGTCATAAAAATTGGAGATAAATTAGGTTCAAAAGCGTTAACTGTTTGGTTGGCAGATGGGTCTTGTTTCCCAGGTCAAAATAATTTTCAAACAGCATTTCAAAATACACAAGATAGCTTAATTGATATCTATAAAGGTTTACCAAACGATTGGAAAATGCTGGTTGAATACAAACCGTACGAACCAAATTTTTACAGTACTGTAATTCAAGATTGGGGAGCTTCTTTAATGCTTGCCAATGGTTGTGGTGACAAAGCCTATACATTAGTAGATTTAGGACATCATTTACCGAATAGTAATATTGAACAAATCGTTTCAATTTTACAATTAAAAGGAAAGTTAGGTGGATTCCACTTTAATGATAGTAAATATGGTGATGACGATTTAACAGTAGGCAGTATCAAACCTTATGCGTTATTCTTAATTTTTAACGAATTAGTATACGGCATGCAAAATAATCCTCAAAACCCAGATTTAGCGTGGATGATTGATGCAAGCCATAACGTTAAAGACCCATTAGAAGATTTGATTCAATCACTTGAAGCTATTCAAGAAGCTTATGCTAAAGCATTGCTTATAGATCAAGCAGCATTAAAAGCAGCGCAGATAGATAACGATGTTGTAAAGTGTCAAGAAATATTGCAAGGTGCTTATAGAACAGATGTTAGACCATTATTGGAAAAAGCAAGATTAGAAAGAGGTGGTGCATTAAGCCCTATACAAGCTTATCGCGCTTTAGATGTTAGAAATAGCTTAATAAAAGAAAGAGGTAAAAACACAGTCGCCACTGGTTTATAAACCAAAATCATGAAACAAAAAGTAACTGCAGTTTTTGATATAGGAAAAACAAATAAAAAGTTTTTTCTATTTGATAAAGATTTCAAAGAAGTCCACAAAGAATATATTTCGTTTGAAGAAATAAAGGATGAAGATGGGCACCCAACTGAAAATCTTCCTGCGTTAAAAAAATGGTTAAAAAAGGTATTTGATCGAATTTTAGAAAAAAAAGAATTCAACGTAAAAGCAATTAATTTTTCAACATATGGGGCTAGTTTTGTGCACATAGACCGATATGGAAAACCTTTAACACCGCTCTATAATTACACAAAACCTTTACCAAAAGAAATTGTTACTTCTTTTTTTGAGAAGTACGGACCTAGAGAAGAATTTCTTCAAACTACCGGATGTGCAGATTTAAGTATGCTTAATTCTGGGCTTCAATTATATTGGTTGAAGCATTCAAAACCAGAAGTTTTTAAAAACATAAAATATTCTTTACACTTACCCCAATATCTCAGTCATGTTTTTACTGGTATTCCATTAAGTGAATATACAAGTATAGGCTGTCATACGGCACTTTGGGATTATAGTAAAAATGATTATCATAGCTGGGTTTATAATGAAGGTATAGATAAAATTTTACCACCTATTGTTTCAACAGAAACAAGTATTAATATGAATTACAATGGTAACCGTATTAAAATAGGTGTTGGAATTCATGATAGCTCTGCGGCTTTACTGCCGTATGTACGGAGTATAAAAAAGAAGTTTGTTTTAATTTCTACAGGTACCTGGAGTATTACTTTTAATCCGTTTACAGACAATCCAATTTCTACAGAAGTAGATGATAGCGATGTTATCAATTACATGCGCATTAATGGTAAACCTGTAAAAGCATCTCGATTGTTTTTAGGAAATGAATACAAGGTACAGGTAGAAAAATTAAACAAAAAATTTGGTGTTGATGATGATTATCACCGAAACGTAAAGTTTGACTATGATACCTATTTAGCCATCATGAAAGACTTTAAACATTGTTTTAAATGGGATAGTATAATTGATGCTGATATGGCTGAAAAAACAGAGTTTTATTATGATAAATATGAACATGCATATCATCAATTAATGACCGAATTGGTTTTACTACAAATAAAATGCATTAAGAAAGCGATAGGAAATGATGTAATATCAGGACTATATGTAGATGGTGGTTTTAGTGACAACGACTTATTTATAAAACTTTTGTCTCACAATTTTAGGGATAAAAAATTAAGGACTACAAATGCCTCATTAGGCTCTGCACTTGGTGCTGCTATTTCTATTTCAGATACTAAACTTAATTCTAAGTTTTTGAAAAAAAACTATGCGCTGAAAAAACATGTGCCATTTATTATAAGTGGTTAAGACTTTCTAAAAAATAATGAAACAACATAAGAATTAACTTGTTATAATAGTTAGTTCTTGAATATATAAACAAATGTCAAAAAACATTAAACTAGTACACCCTAGAGATCAAATTACCGAGGTAATAAGTAGAATTTATAAGAGAGGAATGACTACCACTTCTGGTGGTAATATTTCAATAATTGACGACGATGGAAATATTTGGGTAACCCCATCTGCAATTGATAAAGGTTCATTGCGTTCATCAGATATCATATGTGTGCAAAAAGACGGTACTGTGGTTGGTAAACATAAACCATCATCAGAGTTTCCGTTTCACAAAGCTATTTATGAAGCAAGACCAGATATTAAGTCTGTTATACATGCGCATCCGCCTGCATTAGTTTCTTTCAGTATTGTTAGACAAATTCCAAATACAAATATCATATCACAAGCAAAACATATCTGTGGACCTATTGGTTATGCAGATTATAGGTTGCCAGGAAGTGAAGATTTAGGAGAAGTCATTGCAGAGGAGTTTAAAAAAGGATATAAAGCCATTATAATGGAAAATCACGGAACTGTTTTAGGGGGAAGTGATTTAACGGATGCTTATGAACGCTTTGAAGCTTTAGAGTTTTGTGCTAGTACCATAATTTATGGTTCACAAATAGGAACACCTAAATACCTTACTGACCAGCAAATTGATGAGTTTGAAGCTCAAGCAACAGGAGTCTTGCCAGAGATGAAAACCACAACATATCCATCATACGAAGTTGAAAAACGATTAGAGATTTGCAACATCGTAAAACGTTCCTGTCAGCAAGGATTAATGATAAGCTCTTATGGCACAGTTTCTATGAGATTAAAAGGAAATGATTTCCTAATTACGCCAACAGGAATCAATAGATGGGATATTGATTTAGAAGATATTGTGCAAATAAAAGATGGCAAGCGAGAAGAAGGAAAAACACCAAGTAGAGCAACTTGGGTTCATCAAGAAATTTACAATCGAAATCCTAATGTAAACTCAATTATAATGACGCAGTCGCCATATTTAATGGCCTTTGGCGTAACGGGAGAATATCTTAATGTAAGAACGATTCCTGAAAGCTGGATATTTTTACAAGACATTGATTTTGTAAAGTATGGCAATCATTTTAGAAAGAATAATAATTCAGAAATTGTCGATAATTGTCCAACAGCTTTAATCATAGAAAATGATTCTGTAATTGTAACAGGAGACAAATTATTACAAACCTTCGATTATCTTGAAGTTGCAGAGTTTAGCGCAAAATCAATTGTTTTAGGACATTCATTAGGTGAAATGGTTCCAATAAATGATGAACAGGTCGAAGATTTAAGAATGAAATTTTTGGCATAAAAGATAGTATTAGAAATAACTCAGAATTATGAAACATTATAAGCAATATATTAACGGTCAATTTGTAGACTCCAAAGCAACATCCGTAATAGAAATATTAAACCCTTGTACAGAAGAGGTAATAAGTACTATATCTACAGGTACAGTTGAAGATGCCGATAATGCCTTAGAAGCTGCACAAGCTGCACAACCGGCATGGGAAGCTTTACCAGCCATACAAAGAGCTGCTTTTTTACATAAAATGGCAGATGTTATTAGAGAAAATCGTGTGTTTTTAGCAGAGACTTTATCTAAAGAACAAGCTAAAGTTATAGGTTTAGCTCAAGTTGAGATAGATGTAACAGCCGATTATTTTGATTATAATGCTGGTTGGGCACGAAGAATAGAAGGTGAAATCATCCAAAGTGACAGAGAAAAAGAACATATTTATTTGCATAAAGTTCCAATTGGAGTTGCAGTAGGTATTTGTCCTTGGAATTTTCCATTTTTCGTGATGGCGCGTAAAGTAGCTGCATCCTTAATAACCGGAAACACCTGTGTTATTAAACCAAGTTCAGAGGCACCTAATACCATAATGGAATTTGCAGATTTTATTCAAAAGATAAATTTACCTGCAGGTGTTTTAAATTTTGTTTGTGGTGCGGGACGAACTGTTGGTAATGCACTTTCTAAAAGTCCAATTACTGGAATTATTAGTTTAACAGGTAGTGTTGGCGCAGGACAGAAAGTAATCAGTGCAGCTGCAGAAAACATTACAAAAGTTTCTCTAGAATTAGGAGGTAAAGCGCCAGCAATCGTATGTGCAGATGCGAATATGGAATTGGCTCTTAATGCCATCGTTTCTTCAAAAGTAATTTTTAGCGGGCAAGTTTGTAACTGCGCAGAACGGGTATATGTTCAAGATAGTATTTATGACGAGTTTGTTGATAAGCTAACTAAAAAAATGAGCAAGGTTACTATTGAAGATGCCTTAACAGGAACTAACGCCGATATGAGTAGTTTAGTTTCACAATCGCAGCTAGATAAAATAACAGAAATGGTAGAGTTTGCTAAAAAAGAAGGCGCCGAAGTTTTAGTAGGAGGCAAGCAACCTAATCAATTTGATAGAGGATACTTCTATGAACCAACCATTTTAACTAATGTTTCCCAACAATCTGAAATTATTCAAGAGGAAGTATTTGGGCCAGTATTACCAGTGATGAAATTTGGTACATTAGATGAAGCTATTGCACTCTCAAATGATTGTCAATTTGGATTAACATCGTCTATATTTTCAGAAAATTATAACAATATTATGCATGCTACTAATAGTTTGCATTTTGGTGAAACCTATGTAAACAGAGAACATTTTGAAGCCATACAAGGGTTTCACGCTGGATGGAAAAAGTCTGGAGTAGGAGGAGCTGATGGAAAACATGGTATGGAAGAATATTTACACACCCGTGTAGTTTACGCTAAATATTATTAAACGTAATTTTAAATACAAAAAAGCTCAACTATTTATAGTTGAGCTTTTTTTATAAAGTGTTTTTTGTTTTTTAAACTAAAAGGACAGATAAACTCATAGCGCCATGGGCACCAACTACTAGACACTGCTCTATATCAGCTGTTTTAGATGGTCCAGATATAAATACACCAAAGTTTCTATCTCTGTTATCTATAACTTTATAAGCATCAAGCATATGTAAGCAAATGCTTTTTTTATTTAATATAATTACCAAATCATTAGTAATGAATGGAAGCGCTCTCACCACGCTATTGCTTGCGGTCACCCAAATAGCACCATTTTCAGAAACTCCAAGTTCACCTTCCACAATCGCTAAGTCAATATGCTCTAGCGTATGTGGGTCTGTATTTTTATCAACCGAAATTGTTCCTAATTTGGATTTATTTGTTGTAGAAACAATATTAGTTTTATCAGGATACTGAGCTTTAATAATGTCATCAATAGAAGCAACAGTGGTTTCAATAATATTTCCACCAACTAAGGCAACATTGTTTTTAAAAGTTTCTTTTAAATCAACATCTTCTTTAAACTTAACTTCATTAATTTCTGGTAATGGAAGTAATTCAGGTTTGTTCTTTTTTACTGAATTTAATATGGCTTCTCTACTCATTCTTCTGTCTTTTTTTATACCATTCGTCAAAACTATCGCCTTTTACTTCAGGTAAATCTCTAGCTTTTCCCCAAGCATTTAATTTATTGTAAATCATAAATTTTGGCGCATGCTTCAACGCAAATCGTGCTGATTTTCCAGCTATTTTATATAATTTAGGTTTAGATAAAACCATTCCAGCTGTTTTAAGAATTGATTTTTTTACAATGGGCTGTTTCTCTTCCTTTACAATGACTTGTCGCCATTTATATAACTGCTCATGGATGTTTATTTTTACAGGACAAACATTAGAACAGGAACCGCAAAGGGTAGAAGCAAAAGGTAGTGAACTGTGTTTTTTCAAGTCTTTGCCCGGAGAAAGAATAGAACCGATGGGTCCTGGTATTGTGTAATCGTAGCTATGTCCACCACTTCTTCTGTATATTGGGCAAGTATTCATGCAAGCACCGCAACGGATACAATGTAAAGAAGCTCTGAAATCTTCCCTACTTAATTGTTCTGTTCTACCATTATCTACAATAACAATATGCAGTTCTTTACCTTCTTCAGCTTGGTTAAAATGCGACGAATAGGTAGTAATAGGTTGTCCAGTTGCACTTCTAGCTAACAACCTTAAAAATACACCTAAATGTTTTTCTTCAGGAATGATTTTTTCTATACCCATACATGCAATATGTGCTTTTGCCAAGTGCACGCCCATGTCGGCATTACCTTCATTAGTACAAACAACAAATCCACCAGTTTCTGCCACGGCAAAATTGACCCCAGTAATGGCAACATCTGCATTTAAAAATTTGTCTCTTAAATGCTTTCTAGCTTCACTAACTAAATATTCAGGATTGCCTTGGCTAGGTTTTGTTCCCAAGTGCTCTTGAAACAAAACATCAACTTCTTCTTTGGTTTTATGAATGGCTGGTAAAACAATATGGCTTGGTGGTTCTTCGGCTAATTGTACAATGCGTTCGCCTAAATCTGTGTCTATAACTTCAATCCCTTTGTCCTCCAAAAATGGATTTAAATGGCATTCTTCAGTTAACATAGATTTACTTTTTACTACTTTTTTAGCATTGTGTTTTTCTAGAATACTTTGTATTATTTCATTATGTTCTTGCGCGTTAGCTGCCCAATGCACATGTACGCCATTTTTTTTGGCATTTGATTCAAACTGAATTAAATATTCATCTAAATTAGATAATACATTGGCTTTAATTTCAGACCCTAATTGTCTCAAATATTCCCACCCTTGAACATTATGAGCAGATTTATCCCGTTTTTCTCTTACATACCACAAAGCTTTATCGTGCCAATTGACTTTAGCTTCGTCTTTATTAAATTCTGTTGCGCGTTTTGCGTGATTCATAATTTATAAACTGCTATTTAGTATTTCGGCAATATGCATTACCTTTAAGGGTTGCTTGTTTCTATTTACGATACCTTCAAGGTGCATCAGGCAAGAATGATCTGCCCCTGTAAGCACTTCCACTTCACTATCCAAATGATCTTGAACTCGATCTTTTCCCATTTTGGCTGATATAGCTTCTTCAAAAACGGCAAATGTGCCTCCAAAGCCGCAGCATTCGTCTTTTCTATTTAAAGACATGAGCTCCAAACCTTTTACTCCATTTAATAGATCTTCTTCGGTAGAATAGTGTTCACCTTGTAATTCTGAACAAGAGCCTAATTTAAGACCTCTTAATCCATGACAACTTTTATGTAAACCAACTTTATGCGGGAATGACGCACCTAAATCAGTTTTACCAAGTATTTTTACAATAAACTCGCAAAGTTCGTAAGCATTATTCCTTACTCTTTTAACATCAGGTGTTTGTTCTAAGATATCGAAATGATGTTTAACATGATAGATACAGCTTCCCGAAGGTCCAACAATATAGTCGTACTGTTTGAAGTTTTCAACAAATAAATTGCATATGCCTTTGGAATCATCTTCGTATCCTGAATTGCCTAAGGGTTGGCCACAGCAGGTTTGACCTTGAGGATAATCTACATCAACACCTAATTTTTCTAATAATTGAAACGTAGCAATGCCAACTTGTGGGTATAATTGATTTATATAGCAAGGTATAAAGAGCCCTACTTTTATTTTTTTCTTTTCCATTTGTTTGATAAAAATCTAAACTTAAGATAAAAATATAAGAATACAAATCATTATCTATCCTGCACTGACCTGCACTAGGTTCGAAACACTATTAATTAATCCTTTTTATTTTATCTGTAGATTATTTCGTGATTATATTTATTTTACCGATAATTTTTATGGCAGTACAGTACAGGATACATTTGTGATAATGAGAATCTATTTTTGATTTTGGCTTTATAAAGTTTAAAGCTATTTTAATGTAACTATAAATATTTCTAACAACTAAACAACCATTTATATGAGCCAATTTAACATTGAAGAAGACATTGAAGATTTAGCAGGAGGAGAATTTGAAAGAACTCCGGTACCGAAATCAAAATTAAAAGGTTGGAAAAGTTTTATAGGGATGTATGCAGGAGAGCATGCTGCTGGAACGGAATTTATGATAGGACCGTTGTTTTTAACTGCAGGCGTTAGTGCTTTTGATTTAATTGTCGGATTACTACTTGGTAATCTTTTAGCGGTTTTGAGCTGGCGTTTTTTAACAGCAGAAATTGCTGTAAAAAACAGACTGACTCTTTATTATCAATTGGAAAAAATTTGTGGTAAGAAATTAGTAACTGGCTATAATTTAGCAAATGGTGTATTATTTTGTTTTTTAGCTGGTGCAATGATTACGGTTTCTGCAACTGCAGTTGGTATTCCATTTGATATGCCAATGCCAAAATTAACTGATACTATGCCTAATGGAATGACTTGGGTTATCATCGTGATATTGATTGGAGCTGTAATTTCAATTATAGCTGCACGTGGTTATGATACGGTTACAAAAGCAGCTAACTGGATGTCACCAATAATTGTTTTAGCATTTGTTGCAGCAGGTATAGTTGCGTTAACTCAATTAAATGTGAATAGTTTTTCAGATTTCTGGGAGATTTGGGGTGAAGGCGGAGAACCATTTCCGGGTCAAACCAAATTTACGTTTTGGCATGTAGTTATATGGTCTTGGTTTGCTAATGCAGCTATGCACGTTGGGATGTCTGATTTATCGGTTTTCAGATTTGCAAAAGAAGCTAAAGCAGGATGGACAACTGCTGCAGGGATGTATGTGGGCCATTATATGGCGTGGATAGCAGCGGCATTATTATACGCGGTTTATTTGAAATCTCCAGAGGCTCAAGCATTTTTGAGTAATGGTGATGCGCCACCAGTTGCGCCTGGACCTTTAGCAAATAACGCAATTGGTATATTTGGTATTATTGCCGTTGTATTAGCGGGTTGGACTACTGCTAATCCTACAATTTACAGAGCAGGTTTAGCATTTCAAGCTATTTTGCCAAAATTGTCAACAGTAAAAGTGACTATTTTAGCAGGAACTGTAGCTACTATTGCAGGTTTATTCCCTGCATTCGCTATGAAACTTTTAGGTTTCGTTGCGCTTTACGGGTTTATATTAGCACCTTTTGGAGCCATTATTGTATTTGAGCATTTTTTCTATAAAAAGGCCGGTATCGTAAAGAACTACGCTGAAGTTGCTAACTTATCGTTTAATAAATCGGTATTTTGGGCGTGGGCAATTAGTTTCGGATTGTTTTATTTTATTTCAGTTCAGTTTGATGTGTTCTTATCGTTTGTAACACTTCCAGCTTGGTTATTATGTGGAATTCTATTCTTAGTATTTAGCAAAAAGTTTCAAAAGTAATAAAGTCAATTTCTTATTGAAATTTAGATTTTAAAATATTCATAAGCTGTTTTTTCAAAATACAATCACTAGTTGTATTAAATTGAAAACAACAAATTTAAAGAGATTCATTACAATGAATTATTACTTAGGATTAGACATTGGGAGTTCTTCTATTAAAGCAGCTTTAGTAGAAGTTGAAACAGGTAAGAGTCTGGGCGTTGTACAAGAGCCAAAAGAAGAAATGGGTATGTTCGCTGCAAAAAATGGATGGGCAGAACAAAAACCAAATGACTGGTGGCAACATATTTGTAACGCTATAACCGCTTTAAAAACGCAGTATAACATAAGCAGAACCCAAATTAAAGGCATTGGTATATCATATCAAATGCATGGATTGGTTGTTGTAGATAAAAACGGAGAACCATTACGGAAAAGTATCATTTGGTGCGATAGTAGAGCTGTTGAAATAGGTAACAAGGCCTTTAATGCTATAGGGAATGATACTTGCGCTTCAAATCTATTAAACTCTCCAGCAAATTTTACGGCTTCAAAATTAAAATGGGTAAAAGAAAACGAGCCAGATATTTACAATAAGATTCATAAATTCATGCTTCCAGGTGATTATGTGGCTTATAAATTTTCAAATACCATAAATACAACCATTTCAGGATTATCAGAAGGTATCTTTTGGAATTTCAAAGAGGACAATGTAGCCGATTTTCTATTAGAACATTATGGCATAGATCAAGCCTTAGTTCCAGATATTGTAGAAACCTTCGGAGTGCAATCTACAGTAGATGCAAAGGGAGAAGCCGAAAGCGGAATTGCTGCAGGAACACCTATTCTATACAGAGCAGGAGATCAACCTAATAATGCCTTAACATTAAACGTATTCAACCCAGGAGAAGTAGCGGCAACTGGCGGTACTTCTGGTGTGGTGTATGCGGTAACTAATAGTTTATCGGCCAAAGAAAGTTCTCGTGTTAATAATTTTGCTCATGTAAATTATCAAAAAGGAGCAGACCCAAGAATTGGTAAATTATTATGTATAAATGGCGCCGGTATTCAGTACCGTTGGCTACTTAATAATTTAGCGGTAAGCTCATACGAAGAGATGAATAATCTAGCTTCTGAGATTCCAGTAGGATCAGATGGTGTTTGTTTAATTCCGTTCGGAAATGGTGCAGAACGTATGCTTAATAACAAAGAAATAGGTACCCGAATAGTAAATGTAAACCTAAACAACCATCACAAAGGCCACATGTGTAGAGCAGCACTTGAAGGTATCGCGTTTTCATTTGTATATGGTATGGAAATCATGACATCCGATGGTATTAAACCGAGTGTAATGCGCGCCGGAAACGATAATTTATTTCGTTCAGAGATATTTGCAAATACGGTAGCCACTTTAATCGAGCAGGAGATAGAAATTTACAACACCACAGGTGCCATTGGTGCCGCACGAGCAGCAAATTTGCACAAAGGCGATTTTGAAGCCTTCGGGAAGGCAATCATGGATAACGACCACGTTATGACATTCATGCCTTTTAAAGACAAGCAACAATATTTAAACGCATATAACAATTGGAAAAAAGAATTAGAACTCATATTAAATAAATAATAATTGGGCGTTACCACAAGGGTCGGGCTTTATGTTCCAATCTTTTTGTTCGTGCCTCACAAAAAGGATTTCCTCTGCAATCCCTAACGCGGGTGTAGAACTAAAAACTAAATATCGATATAAACAAAACGACAAATACACATTTCATTATGGCAACTAAAGAATACTTTAAAGGAATAGACAAAATTAAATTTGAAGGCAAAGAATCAGATAATCCACTGGCATTTAAATACTACAACCCAGACCAAGTAGTAGCAGGAAAAACTATGAAAGATTGGTTTAAGTTTTCAATTGCTTACTGGCATACATTCTGTGGGCAGGGTTCAGATCCATTTGGTCCTGGAACACAAAACTTTGCTTGGGATCAATCCTCAGACCCTATTCAAGCTGCAAAAGACAAAGCAGATGCTGCTTTCGAATTTATAGGTAAAATGGGGTTCGATTATTTCTGTTTTCACGATTTCGATTTAATTCAAGAAGGTGCAACTTTTGCAGAATCAGAACAAAGATTAGCAACCATTACCGATTATATCAAAGACAAGCAAGCTGCTAGTGGTGTTAAATTGTTATGGGGAACCGCAAACTGTTTTTCAAACCCACGTTACATGAATGGTGCTTCTACGAACCCAGATTTCGATGTGGTTGCAAGAGCAGGAGGTCAAATAAAATTAGCCTTAGATGCGACCATTAAATTAGGTGGTGAAAACTATGTGTTTTGGGGTGGTAGAGAAGGCTACATGTCATTATTAAATACCGATATGGGACGTGAGCTAGATCACATGGGGCAGTTTTTAACCATGTGTAGAGATTACGCAAGAGCACAAGGCTTTAAAGGAAACTTCTTTATCGAGCCAAAGCCTATGGAGCCATCAAAACACCAATACGATTTTGATACTGCAACAGCTATAGGGTTCTTAAGAGAATACCGCTTAGATAAGGATTTTAAAATAAATATTGAAGTCAACCACGCTACGTTAGCACAACACACCTTCCAACACGAAATTGAAACCGCTGCAAAAGCAGGTATGCTAGGAAGTTTAGATGCCAATAGAGGCGATTACCAAAACGGATGGGATACCGATCAGTTCCCAAATAATATTCAAGAAACTACAGAGGCCATGTTGGTTTTCCTAAAAGCTGGAGGCTTACAAGGTGGCGGTGTTAATTTTGATGCTAAAATAAGAAGAAACTCAACAGACTTAGACGATGTTTTCCATGCACACATTGGAGGCGCAGATACTTTTGCTCGCGCCTTGTTAATTGCAGATAAAATCATAACTTCATCCCCTTATGAAAAACTAAGAAAAGAACGTTATAGTTCTTTCGATTCAGGAAAAGGAAAAGATTTTGAGAACGGAAAACTAAGTTTACAAGATTTATATAAAATCGCTCAAGAAAACGGCGAATTACAATTAAAAAGTGGAAAACAAGAGTTGTTCGAAAACATTATCAATCAATATATATAAGAACCATAAGATCTTTCAGGTTTAAACGCCTGAAAGATTTTAATATTAACTAACTAAATATAAATTATGGGAGCATCAAAAAATTCAGGATATTTAATAAAACTAACCTTAGTTGCAACACTAGGAGGTCTCTTATTTGGGTATGATACAGGAGTAATTTCAGGGACCGTAGGCTCTCTAGATAGCTTTTTTGTAACTCCTAAAGGGTTATCAGAAGCAGCTGCTAATGCTTTTAAAGGTTTCTTAGTTGCTAGTGCCTTAATAGGTTGTATTATAGGTGGAATTTTTGGTGGACTTGTAAGTAAAAAGTTAGGTAGAAAAAAAGGATTAATACTAGCGGCCCTATTATTTTTAATATCAGCTTTAGGGTCTGCAATGCCAGAAATGTTTATTAAACCAATTGGTGAGTTAGACCATACGTTTTCTACTATCTTTATTTTTTATAGAATTCTAGGTGGTATTGGTGTAGGATTGGCGTCTATGCTATCACCACTTTATATTGCGGAAATAGCACCTGCTGATAGTAGAGGTAAATTGGTCTCATTTAATCAACTAGCAATTGTTGGTGGTTTCATGGTAGTTTATTTTGTAAACTATTTTATCTCAAGAGGCGGAGGATCAGATGCTTGGTTGAATGAGGTAGGTTGGAGATGGATGTTTGCCTCAGAAGTTATTCCTGCTGGATTATTTTTAGGATTATTATTTTTTGTGCCAGATACACCACGTTCTTTAATGTTGAAGAATAAACCAGAAGAAGCCTTAGATGTTCTTATAAAAGTAAATGGTGAAGAAGAAGGAAAGCGCATTTTAGCTGAAATTGAGCATTCAGTTACAGAAACTGAAAGTTCAGGGAAGTTATTATCATACGGTTGGGGTATAATACTTATTGGTATAGCTCTTTCAGTATTCCAACAATTTGTAGGTATCAACGTTGTGTTATATTATGCCCCTGAAATTTTTAAATCTATTGATCCGAATACGGATGGTGCTTTATTGCTCACTATTATAGTGGGAATCGTAAACTTCTTATTCACGATTATAGCAGTAAAAACTGTAGACAAACGTGGTAGAAAACCGTTAATGCTAATCGGTGCCTTAGGAATGGCTATTGCTATGTTAGCTTTAGGGTTTGTGTTTTTCTCGGGAGCAACAGGTTATTTAGCATTGGCTTGCATGATGCTTTACGTAGCAAGTTTCGCCTTAAGTTGGGGACCAGTAGTTTGGGTATTGCTTTCTGAAATATTTCCTAATAAAATTAGAGGGAAAGCCATGGCAGTTGCTGTTGCAGCTCAGTGGATATCAAATTATTTAGTATCGTTAACATTCCCAATGATGAATGATAACACCGCTTTAACAGAACAATTTAATCATGGTTTTGCTTACTGGGTTTACGGTGTAATGTCTCTTCTAGCAATGTGGTTTGTTTGGAAATTTGTCCCTGAAACTAAAGGAAAAACACTAGAAGAAATGGAGAACCTTTGGAAAAAATAAAAGTTTAATAATCATCTAATTTTTAAATAAAGAATTGAGGTAAAATTCGATTTGTTTGAAATTTCAAATTCCCTTAAACTTAAAGAGAAAGCCCACTTATTTAACTTTTTTCTGAAGCTTAGAGGTGTCGGTTAATTTATCAATAAGGATTTTCGGGTTACCGTATAAATATACCGAACTTGTTCCTGTGGCTTCAATAGTGATGGTATCCTGAACTTCAAGAAAAGCATCACTGCTTATATTGCAGGTTACATTACAGGTAGTTGTTGTAAAGTTTTTTCCGTTAAAATTAGAATTATTGTCTAAGTCTATTTTGCTAGTGTTACATGATCCTTCAATATCTGTTTGAGCGCGTTGATAGAGTGTAGCTATAAAATCTGTCGTATTTACCAGTGCGTCAAGTTTACTGTTTCCGCTCATATTAAGAACACAATTTTCACTCGTAAGATTCAGTTTTACTTTCGATTTATCATCGGTATCAATATCAAAATGATCAGATTTAACGGTTAAACCTACTTTTGAAGATTCTCTTGCTTTTAAAGAGCCATTTTCTAAATCCATAGTAGATAATGATAACAATTCTGAATCACCAGAAGCCTCAATATGTTTTAAAGCATCATCATAACCAACTTTAATGTTTAGCTTTTTTTTAGATGTAATTCTAATGGTTTTATTAAAGGTAAGCACGCTATCTATAACTTGAAACTCAATAAATTCATGTAAATTCTCATCGGTTTCAACTTCTACAAAAGGTGTTTTAGCATAAATAATTTCAATATCAAAATCTTCATCTAAAGCAATCGTATGGAACGAAGCTATATCAGTGGTTTGAATGCTAACTATTCTATTGCCTTTTATTTTTTCGGCACTTTGGGCCATCGCTAAAGAGATGGTAAGAAACGTGATAATAAGAACGGAGAAGGATTTTTTCATTTTCATAAATGGATTAATTACCAAACTGAAGGTAACATTTAATGTTTTGACACATACAGAGTTACTTAGTCACAAACAAATATAAAACAAAAACCACTTCAAACTTGATTTAAGTCTGAAATGGTTTTTTACTTGGTTGATTGATATGTTTTTACTTATTGCTGTTTGATACTTCCTGAAGAGCTATCACTTTTGTCAACCGTTTCTGGGTTGCCATAATATCTAATATCACCACCACTTGTTGCTCTTGCGGTTAAAGCTTTAGATGTGTTTACGGTAATGTCAGCGCCACTTGTAGCTTTTACTTCACTGGATTCTGCACTTAAATCAGCCGCTTTAATATCACTTCCACTTGTAGCCTCAGCGTACAATTTTATAGTTTTACCAGACAATCTTAAATCACTACCACTGGTAGATTTACAATTTAAAATAGAAGTATTAACATCTAATGTCATATCACTACCGCTAGTCGATTTTAAATCTAAACGTTCTGCAGTAATGGTATTTGTTGAATACACATCGCTTCCACTTGTAGAGGTTATACTAGAAATGTCTTTAAAACTTACATTGACGCGTTTTGAAGATGCTCTACCAATATTTTCTTTGGTATGAATTCTTAAAACACCATCTTCTACTTCAGTTAAAATAAGATCATGCAGATTTTCATCGGCCTCAACACTTATGGATTCAGTATTACTTTGGGTGAGGTAAACATCCAATCCTTCGGTAGCTTTTAAAGAAGTAAAAGAAGCACTAATATTTCGGTCTGTAGTAATAACGTTTCCATTACCACGAACACCCGAATTAAGGTTCATGTCGAAGTTACAAGATAAAAGCATCAAGCTTAAAACTGTAGCTACAATAAATTTGATTAAAGTTGTCATAATTATTCGGTTTTTTGATGATTAATTAACAGCTCAAATATCCTATAATAACTTATTGAATTATAATTTGAATTCCTGAGTTGTTATATTTCAATGATGAATTGTTAATGAAACCCAAAACATAAAACGTAGTGTCTTAAGTTTTCTAGTTGAACACATCCCGATTTGACATCGGGATAGGTTCTCATTTATTTTTTATTCCTCAGATTCGATAATTTCTACACCATCAGAATCAATGTTAAATTTCACATCATCCGATTCTGCCTTTATACCGCTCTCGTCAATCTTCAATTTACCATCCTTAGCATTTATTTCAATGCCTTTATCGTCTATTTTAAGTCGTGGTGTTTTTACTTTTACTTTTAATCCTTCCTCAGGGCAATCTAAACATAGGGCTTCTTCATAACCAATTTTAAGGTAATGGTTCGTGTCATCTCTCGATACAATATTGCCATCATAGGTGTTATAGTGTAGGCTATGTCTAGTACTGTTGTTAAAATATACTACAGAGCTTTCTGGCAAATAAAGAATTACATCAACCTCCTGATCACTAAATTTATTATCTGGATGTGTTGTTAGATATGAGTTAAGCAATAAGGTTTTGTTTTTAAAATTAAAGTCGTAGTTAATGTTTTTAGCACGTGCTATGGCTTTTTCATAGTCACTACCATCGGCTCTTTTTCTAATGGCAATTTTAGCCACAGAATCTGTCGTAGATTTTACAATTATATCCACATCCGATGAGTATAATACCTTATCACCGTTATCGTTATAGGCTAATTTAAACCTGTCGTGATTATAACTGTCTGTATTAAAATTATCATGACCTTTCATTTTAACAAGTAGCGTGTCTGTTGCCGTAATTGGTAATTCTGTTTTTTCCGTATAGCTCTCTTCAAAAGCATGTTCACTAGCTTGTCTTACTCCAAAAACAATTAAAGCAATTACAGATATTAACCAAAGCCCAAGTAAGGAGAATTTGGCAACACTGCCTATAGATTTTAGGTTGTTAATTAAAATCTTTAGCCCAAGGTAAAACAAGAAAAAGAAGGGAATACCAACAGCAAAAAGTGCAAATAGAGACACTAACCAAATGGGTGTGTTTCCGGCATTAGCAAGCTCTACAAAGTCTAACCCAGGAATTTGAATCACATTGGCAACACCAATTGAAAACAATCCAATTATTAAACTTATTAAAGTAGCTGCTCCAATAATTATAAGTAAAACACCTATAAATTTGGCAAACACTTTAAAGAAAAACATGATAACATCGCCTAGCGTATCAAAAAAAGTTCTTGAAGACGATTTTATCGAATTGGCACTCTTATTAACATCAATTTTCTTTGCTGCGTTTGATACTGAGTCTGAAACATTTTTTGCAACATCACCAACGGTTTCGGTTACAGAATCAAATCCGTCCTTGATTTTTTTTTCGATGTTACTAATATTTACAGGTTCTCCCGTCATCATTAGTTTTTCGGCTGTAGTTTTAGCTTCAGGCACTAAAACCCAAAGTAAAATGTAGAGTAAAATACCGGTACCAGCTCCAAAAATTAATAAAATCCAAGCTAAACGAATCCAAACAGCATCAATACCAAAGTAATGTGCCAATCCAGACGAAACACCACCAACGTACGAGTTGTCCGTATCTCTAAAAAGCTTTCTAGAAGTTGTTGATTTACTGCGGTACGCTGTTTGCGGCTCATCCTCAAAAATTTCATCATCTACTAAGTAATCCTCAGGTTGCCCCATAATCGAGATTACTTCGTCTACTTCCGAAATTCTAATCACTTGCTTATCATTCTGTACACGTTCGCTAAAAAGTTCTGCTATACGCGCTTCAATATCTGCTATAATTTCAGATCGCCCTTGCGAGTCTGTAAATGAACGTTTTATAGCCTCAAGATAGCGCTGTAATTTTAAGTACGCATCTTCATCTATATGAAAAAATATACCTGCTAAATTTATGTTGACTGTTTTATTCATTTTTTTGTGTTTTTTTGGCTTGTTACTATTGTTACTGCATTGTGCAATTCGCTCCAGGTGGTGTTTAGTTCCTTTAAAAATAGTTTCCCCGTTTCGGTTAAACCATAGTACTTTCTAGGAGGTCCAGAAGTTGATTCTTCCCATCTGTAATTTAAAAGTCCTGCGTTTTTAAGTCTGGTCAATAAAGGGTAAATGGTCCCTTCTACCACCAGCAACTTAGCATCTTTTAAAGTGTCTAGAATCTCTGCTACATACGCGTCTTCGTCTTTCAAAACCGAGAGTATGCAGAATTCCAATACGCCTTTACGCATTTGTGCTTTTGTGTTTTCTATCTTCATAGTGTCATGCTTTTAATGTTGTGAAACTGTTCATTTTTTGATTGATTTGATTGATGATTATTTATTGATGAAATTTTATTTTGTCGCTTCGAGTGGTTCCTCTTTTTCATCGGAATCGTATCGAGAAGTTGGGCGCCTGCCTGCCGGTAGGCAGGTTACCCTATCGGGTCGGGCTTTACGTTACAAGTCCTCGCTTCGTACCTTTGCTGTGGGCTTTTCACTCCAATCCCTAACGCGGGGTCTATCAGCCATTTTTAGTTTTTTAATATAAGTCATACTACTTTAAAAAGTTAATTGTTAGTGGGTAATTATACAATTGGCCATCTCTAGCTTTCAAACTTGCTACCACTATTAGGGCCAATTCAATTATAAATCCAATAATGGCCAGCGCACCTAAGGCTCCACCAATGTATAGCAAAGGCGAAGGCTTCCCAATATTGACATGGAAACTCTCAAACCCATTAAAATCTATAAAGTCAATACCATTAAATATCTTAAAAATAAAAAATGGAATAGTTAGCGTTCCTAAAATAGTAGCATATAATAAAATGCTAATTTGAAAATTGATAATTTGTTTACCATGTTTATCTATAAACTCCGATTTATCTCTATTGGCAATCCATAATATAATAGGACCAATAAAATTTCCAAACGGAATAAAAAACCGACTAAACGTAGATAAATGAATAAAAGTGGCAATGTTTTTTTGATGATTGTCTAACATGATTTTTTCGATTGATTTAAAACATATAATAGTTTCTTATACAAATATATGTCTAAAAGAAGGTACTTTGTTACGCATAGTACTAAAAATTAACATAACTTTAACAATTTGTAATCTTGTAATATTTCATAACTTAGTAAAAATTTAAACCGCATAAAATAGATGATAACACCAAAAAAATTAAATGCTTACACCATGTTCAAGCTACCTTCAGCCTATTTTTGTGGCGTAAGAACCAAAGAGATTAATAGCGAAAAATGTATAGTTGGTGTGAAACTAAATTGGATAAACAAAAACCCATTCAAGTCTATGTTTTGGGCAGTACAAGGTATGGCAGCAGAGTTCTCTACAGGCGCTTTAATGATGAGTAAGATTCAAGAATCGGGTAAAAAGGTATCAATGTTAGTCACATCAAACAAGGCTACGTTTACTAAAAAAGCAGTAGGTAAAATTGTTTTTACTTGTAATGATGGTAAAGCTATTGATGCCATTCTTAAAAAAGCTATAGAAACTGGAGAAGGGCAAACCCTTTGGATGCAATCTGTTGGTGTGAACGAGGAAGGTATTGTGGTATCTACCTTTAATTTTGAATGGAGTGTTAAAGTGAAGAGTTAAGTTGTTTGCCGTATAGACGTTTAGTTGATTTACAACTTAACAACAAGTACTTAATCAACAAATAAAAAAATGTAACAAAATTCCAAAACCATCAACTAATAGCAGATAATCAAATAAAAAGCAAATAACTCAACAACATACAGTATTATGACAGCACACGAAATTGACTACAGAATCTACGGCGAAGAAATGCAATACGTAGAAATAGAACTAGACCCTCAAGAAGGTGTAGTGGCTGAAGCAGGTAGTTTTATGATGATGGATGATGGTATTAAAATGGAAACTATATTTGGCGATGGCTCACAAAAAGACACAGGCTTTTTAGGTAAAATATTAGGCGCAGGCAAACGTATACTTACTGGCGAAAGTTTGTTCATGACTGCTTTTTATAATGACCTAACAGGTAAACGCAATGTATCTTTCGCGTCGCCATATCCAGGTAAAATCATTCCTATTGATTTAACAGAGTTTGGTGGTAAGTTCATTTGTCAAAAAGATGCCTTCCTTTGTGCAGCAAAAGGCGTAAGTGTGGGTATCGAGTTTTCTAAAAAACTAGGACGAGGATTGTTTGGTGGCGAAGGCTTCATCATGCAAAAACTAGAAGGCGATGGTATGGCATTTGTACATGCTGGTGGTACCATGGCAAGAAAAGAATTGGCAGCAGGCGAAACACTTAGAGTAGATACTGGATGTATTGTAGGATTCGATCAATCCGTAGATTATGATATTGAATTTGTAGGAGGTATTAAAAATACGGTATTTGGCGGCGAAGGCTTGTTTTTTGCAAAATTACAAGGTCCAGGTACAGTTTACGTACAATCGTTACCATTTAGTAGGTTAGCAGGTCGTGTTTTAGCATCGGCACCTAGAGGTGGTGGTAAAGATAAAGGCGAAGGCAGTATCCTTGGTGGATTAGGCGATATCTTAGATGGCGATAATCGATTTTAAAACTTAATAATTAAAAAGAAGGAAAAGGTTATGTTTTAAGCATAGCCTTTTTTATTTTTGTTTGAGTTAATTAACAAATGTTAATACCCAAACTACTTTGATTATAAAAATACCAAATAAATTCTTTCTATTATTTACGCTATGTTTTGGGCTGTTTCTTTCTGCTCAAAATGATCATCAAGAAGGGTATCTAAAATACATCGAATCTGCGGACAATGCCCTAGATGAAAATCCAAAAATTGCTGCATTATATTTAGATTCAATTCCTCAGCCTTTAAAAAAAAGTATTAAAGGACATTTGGCGTGTTATTATAAATTAAAGGTTTTAATTAATGATAAAAATAAAGAAACGGCTAAACTCTATCAAAATAGTATATTAACTTTAAAGTATGCTGAACAAGAGAAAAATTATGATATCGCAGGTTGGGCTTCGTTAGAGCTTTTTTATAATACTAATGTTATAAAAAAAGATTCTAGTGCATTTAAGTATCTAGAAGATGCACAAAAGTTTTATTCTCTTAGTAAAAACAAATATGGTTTAGCTGAAGTTACGCAAATGTATGCTTTAGCTGAATTAAATAATGATAGTTATAATGAAAGCAATCGTTTGTTATTAAAAAACTTAGAGGAATATAAAAGTATCGAAGACGATGCGTATTATTATATGTATGGTTTGTATCTGTTAACAACCAATTACATTCATTTAGATAGTTTAAATCTTGCTCATAAGTATTTTACTAGCTTTAAAAAGCTAGAGGATAATAAAACAATTACCCCTTTGTTATTTAATAATAGCTTAGCTACTATTTATGGTAGTTTAGGAGGGTTTCACTTCAAGAAAAAAGACATTGATTCTACATTGTTTTATTTCGCTAAATCTGATGGTATCAGATACGCAATGAATGACAACGACAAACGCAACTACTACAATCTTTATATCGATTATTATGACTTTAAAGAAGATTATAAGTCTAAAAATAATTATATAGATTCATTAAGGATTTTAGAAGATCAAGTTTTAAAAAAGACTATGGATGCCGGTTTACTTGGTGGTGACAATTTGATGAATTCTGAATCTGAATTGGTTCTTGAACGAAATAAAAAAAACACCAATAGATTATGGGCATTATTGCTTTTCATCATCGTAGTTTTGTTGGCATCCTTCTACATCATAAAGCATAAGCGTTTAAAAAAAATAGCCAATAAGTTTGATAAAAGCAATGATGAGTTTTCTTATTTAAAATCAAATCATGAAAAATTGAAATTAAAAGTTCATGGTTTAGAAGAGTATTTAAGCGATGTAAAAAAAGAAATTAAAAGTATTTCATCCTTAGAAGGCGGTCCAGAGCAACGTCAAAAAATAAAAGAATTGTACAAAAATTTACACCTTAATGCATCTCTTCTATTGAATAAAAACGAAGATCATTTAAAACTGGTAAATGATCTTAATATAGATTTCTTCACCAAAATTAAAAACAATTGTCCGCAATTAAATGATTCTGATATTTTAATATGTTATTATTTGTTTGTAGGTTTTAAAAGCAAAGAAATAGCGGTGTTTTTAAAAACAACAACACGCGCCATTGAGGGTAGACGTTATCGTATTAGGAAAAAATTAAATCTTCAAGAAAACGATCTTACCTTGCAAGAAATTCTTATTGATGACTATCAAATTTAAGAAGATTATCTCCCTAAAAGTTAAAATCATATAAAATTTGTACATGTGTGTAGTAGGTGTGTGGTTAATTATTACCATTCTTTTAATTGGTTAATGATATTTGTGTTGCTATAAACAAATGTTAATGCCTCGAAAAATTTACTCACGTAGATATTGAAAGGCATCTTTTAAAAAGAAAATATCTAAAAATTAACTAATTCACTTTGAAAATGAAAAAACTTTACGCAATTGTATTAACTGTATTCTTTTCAGTTTTATCGTTTGGACAGAATGATAAAAGTTGGACAAAAAAGGGTGCTAGTAAAAATCAGACTTTCTATGATGTTCAAGCAAAATTTGATAAATATTGGGAAAATCGAACACCCCAAAAAGGACAAGGCTATAATATTTTTAAACGTTGGGAAAATAAAGTAGCTGATAAGGTTTATCCCTCGGGAGACATGTCGCTATTATCCTCTACGTATTCCAATTACATGGATTGGGTAAAAACTAGTAAATCCAATAAAAACGAAAATAGTTATAATGTTAATGCTTCTAGTTGGACGACTTTAAATGGAACTTCTGTAGCAGCCGGTTATGATACAGGCTCTGGTAGATTATCATTTATCACTTTTGATCCAATAAGCTCATCAACACTTTATGTAGGTGCTCCAGATGGAGGTTTATGGAAAACCACAGATGGTGGTAGCAATTGGACAACTAATACCGATTTTTTATCAGTTATAGGTTGTTCAGGTTTGGTAATTCACCCAGCCACCACTTCTATCATGTATTTAGCTACTGGGGACAGAGAGGATGATAGAAGAAGTATAGGGGTTTTAAAATCAACTGATGGTGGTGCTACTTGGATTACGACAGCTTTAACTTGGACAGCTTCAGATAATTATAAAATATCAAAAATTGTTATGGATCCTACAGATCCATTAATTATGATGGTTGCAACCAATAAGGGTATTTTTAAAACATATGACGGTTGGGCTACCAGCGGTAATATTTATCAACCATTTACATCTGGCGAGTTTTATGATATAGAGTTTAAACCAGGTATTACGCTTCCTACGGAGAATACTGTTTATGCTTCAACTTATACTGAAATTTGGAAATCGACAGATAATGGCGAAAATTTTACACAATCTACAGGGCTACCTACTTCAGATGTTGGTAGAGTTGAACTGGCTGTGTCACCTCATAATAATGCCTATGTCTATGCTATTTTAGGTAATGATAGTAGAGGGTTTAAAGGACTATATAGGTCTACTGATAGCGGTAGTACTTTTACGTTAAGATCTAGTACTCCAAATATTTTACATGCTGATCCAACGCCACCGTCTTCACCAACTGAAGGATGGAATGGTGGACAAGCAGACCATGATTTAGCTATTGCTGTATCTCCATTAAATGCCAACTTAGTAACAATAGGTGGTATTAATCAATGGCAATCTACAGATGGTGGTGTAAACTGGACCAGAATTACACATTGGTTAGGAGTTAAAGATGGTTTCCCTGGCTCTCAATATCCTGAAACAGAAACAAAACCTTATATCCACGCAGATATACAATACATTGCGTATTCACCTCATGATGATACCACTCTATATTCTACTTGTGATGGAGGTATTTCTAAAGGTGTTTCTAATGGGCAATCTACTTGGGAAGATATTACCAATAATATAGCGGTAGGGCAACAAACAAATATTGCGCTTTCTGCTTCTGATCCTAATCTCTATTTTGCAGGTTTGCAAGATATTGGTTCCATTAAAAACACAACTAGTCCTGGTAATTGGTCTATTTTAAGTGGTGGTGATGGTGAAGATGGTTTTATAGACCGTACAGATAATAACATATTTATAACATCTACCACAAACGGACAGTTTTTTAGAACAAGTTATGGCGTGCAATCAAACTATCCTAGTACTAAAGGAGAATGGTTTAGTCCAATTCATCAAGACCCAGGTAGTGCTGCCGGTGATGCTGAAAGAGTTTATTTAGGAGGAAGACCTGCATTATATAGAAGTACTGATATTCTAACGAATCCTGATTTTGTAAACCCAACTTGGGTAGAATTAGGCACACCACATGCTGGTAAAAATATTCGACGTTTTGAAATTGCGCCAAGTAATAATCAAATTATTTATGCAATAACAGAAAATAGAATTTCAAAATCTTCGAATGCCGGATCCTCTTGGACAAATGTAACGGGAACATTACCTGTTGGAGCTGCTACATTAAAAAATCTTGCAATTTCTAACTCAAACCCAAACAAAGTATGGGTTGTGTTTTCTGGTTATAGTGCTACAACGAAAGTATTTAAAACATCCAACGGAGGTTCAACCTGGACAGACGTTTACTCTAGTACATTACCAAATTTACCTATAAACACTATAGTTCATCTTAAAAATAGTGCTCAAGAAGGTATTTATATTGGGGCTGACATTGGAGTGTATTATATTGATGATACACAAAACTCTTGGACTGAAGAAGCAACAGATCTACCTAGAAATGCGATTCAAGATTTAGAGATTTATTACACATCACCAACTACAGGAAAGTTAAGAGCTGCTACTTATGGAAGAGGTACATGGGAAACTAATGTGAGCTTTAATACTTTAGCAGTTGATGATGTTGAAATGTCAGCCTCAGATGTACCTAGATTTTATCCTAATCCTGTAAAACATGGATTTATAACTGTAAGATTGAATAAGTCTACTCCAGAATTTGATTTTGTAATATTTAACAATATTGGTCAACAATTAACCTCTGGGAAAGTTGATGCTAACAATACAGTTATCGATTTGAAGAATAATGCTAGTGGATTTTATGTTATAAAAATTAAGAATGGCAACAAGGTATACTTTAAGAAAATACTAATTGAATAGCAAATAAAGTATCTAATCCTGTTTATATAGGCTTACTATTTTTTAATTGAAAATTAATCCTGCGGAGCTACTTTCGCAGGGTTTTTTGTTAAAGTCTTTTTGAAAAACAAAATAGAATACAATCTAAACTAGAGAAAAGGTATAATGGCGGAAGTGTTATTCTTGGTGGTTTAGGTGATATCTTAGATGGAGATTATCGATTTTAAATGTTAAATATCCTATAATTTTTAGTTCGCATGCAATTTTTTAGTAATTTTCAGTGTTCAAAAAAATAGAGCTTATACCAAAAATCTACTTTTATATTTTAACCTAAACCTAAAAAAATATTATGGCAAGAGCAATGCTAGAATACACCAAAACCGTGCTTAATAAAGTTAGTTTTGATGCAACGTTGTTTTGCAGAGAAGTACAAAAAGCGTTACAACGCTTATTACCTTACGAGATTGAAGAGCTTAAAATTTTTATTCATTCTCTTGTACAGCAAAACCCAGAATTAGACCAATGTTTAATTTATTTAAAACCATAAAAAAAAGCGACTTTTAAGTCGCTTTTTTAGTTTATTTATTTGGTAAGGGACTTATAATTTTTACATTTTCAAAGGCTATCGCACCTCTTATTATTCCAGAAATAACATCTTGTAGGGCTTCAATGATTTGCATTTTTAATTCACTTTTATGGTAAATCAAACTTACCTCCCGTGCAGGAGATGGTTCATTAAAGAAATGCAAGTGGCTTTTTTCTTTTTCATTAATATCCAATGTGTGTAAATAGGGCAGTAGCGTCATGCCTAAGCCTTCGTTAGATAGCTTTATTAAGGTTTCAATACTTCCACTTTCTAATTGAAATTGATCGTCTGCATGATCTTTAAATACTTTACATAAATTAATAACGCCATCTCTAAAACAATGTCCGTCTTCTAATAACAGCATATCGTTAACATCTAAATCTGAAATATTAATTTTTTTATTCGTATGTAAACGGTGTCCCTTAGGAATATAACATACAAAAGGCTCGAAATACAAGACACGTTCTTTAATATTGTCATCTTCTAAAGGCGTAGCAGCAATAGCAGCATCTAAATGTCCATCCTTTATTCTTGTTATGATTTCTTCGGTGGTTAACTCTTCAATTTTAAGTTTAACTTTTGGGTGTTTTTTTATGAAGCTTTTTAAAAACATAGGCAGTAACGTAGGCATAACTGTAGGGATAATACCAAGTTTAAATTCGCCACCAATAAAACCTTTTTGCTGGTCTACAATATCTTGTATTCTGTAAGATTCGTTTACAATATTTCGGGCTTGAGTTACTATTTTTTTTCCTACTTCTGTGAGCTCAATGGGTTTTTTGCTTCTATCAAAAATTTGAACATCCAATTGGTCTTCAAGTTTTTGAATTTGCATGCTTAATGTTGGCTGAGTAACAAAGCATTTTTCGGCTGCTTTAGTGAAATTTTGGTTTTCTGCAACCGCCAGTACGTAATATAATTGGGTAATAGTCATAAGTATCAATTTAGGCTATAAAAATATAAAAACTATCAATAAAACTTATGGAAATTAAGGTTAATTATAATTTAAATTTGTAGTAGAAATATGATAGACATGAAAACATTGAATAGTATAGGTTTAGATACCCATAAAACAAAAGATTTAGCAAGTGATTTGAACAATTTACTAGCTAATTTTCAAATATATTATCAAAATTTAAGAGGAATACATTGGAATATTAAAGGAAAGCGCTTCTTCGATTTACATGTAAAATTTGAAGAATTATACACTGATGCAAATTTAAAAGTTGATGAAATAGCAGAACGCATTTTAACTTTAGGCGCAACACCGTTGCACACTTTTGAAGATTATACCACAAAAGCACAAGTTCCTGTTGGGAAGAATATTTCGGAGGATGAAAAAGCGGTAAGATTAATTGTAGATTCACTTACCGAATTATTAAAAATTGAAAGAGATATTTTAGATAAATCTGGTGATGCGAATGATGAAGGTACAAACTCGATGATGAGTGATTTTATTACCGAGCAAGAAAAAACCGTTTGGATGATGAAAGCTTGGTTAGGTGAAACCGTCTAAGAAAAAAGGTTAGTTTTATTAGTTTAGTTAGTTTGGTTAAAAAGAGCGACAACAATTCTGTGTCGCTCTTTTTTTATTTTATAAGTATTAGAATAAGATGTTTAATTCTAAATCTTCATTGGTTAACTCAAATTTGGCAGCTTGGTACTCTGGAGGCCCAAAATTCATTGGGTTATTTGACATGCCGTAAGATTCCTTAGGCATACCGTTTTCGCTAAAATCCATTCGGTTATTATCGTTTTCGTCATGCAATGCCATAATTGCGTAAGTCCCAGCTTCTACATTCTCGAAAGTAACTTTGATTTCGCCATTTACGACTTCACTTTTTATACTTTTTATGCCAGGGCCTTTCATAAAGGTGTCTGCTGTATGAAGTGATAGTACCACATGTCCGTTATTGTTTTTAATGTTGTTAATAGTTACGGTAATATGGTTTGTGTTTTCAGCATCTTGAGCGTTGCTAAAAGTTACTGAAAAAATTAGTGCGATGGTTAGTGCTAGTGTTCTCATTTTTTTATGGTTTATTTGTTTTACACTTCAAATATCTAACACTAAAGCAAGTTTTTGAAAAGGTTGTTACCGAATTGTAATTTTTTAATGCTGAACTGTAAAGTTTTTAGAATTTAGCTTTTTAAACCCATTTGAAAGCTGCTAATAACCGCGTAAAGGATTGCAATGAAAATTCTATTGTGAGGTAACGAGCAAAATTGTAATGAAAAGCTCGACCATTGTGGTAACCTGCCTGCCAGCAGGCAGGCGCCAAAATTATAATAAGCCGCGGGCTTTAATTTCGAGGTATTTATTGATGGTATCGATGGTTAAGTGTTCGGGAGTGGTTAGTATGGAGTAGATACCGTATTTTTTAAGTTCGTTGACAATGAGGCGTTTTTCGAAGGCAAATTTTTCTGCGATAACTTTATCGTAAACCCTCTCTATAGTTTCTGCCTTATGGTTTATAAGCTGATTTAACTCGGTGTTTTTAAAGAAAATAACAACCAATAAATGACTTTTTGCAATGGCTTTTAAGTAAGGTAGTTGGCGCTCTAAACCATCGAGTGTTTCAAAATTGGTGTACATTAAAATAAGGCTGCGGTTGGTGATGTGCCTTTTAATGCTAGCGTATAAACGGCTAAAATCGCTTTCGAAAAAATCGGTATTCACATTGTAAAGCGCTTCTAAAATGAGTTGCATTTGGGAGCTGCGTCTTTCGGCAACTACCACGTTTTCAATTCGTCTTGAGAATGATAGTATACCTGCTTTATCGTGTTTTTTTAGAACGACATTACTAATAACAAGTGATGAATTAATGGCATAATCTAGCAAGCTTAAACCGTTAAATGGCATTTTCATGATGCGGCCTTTATCGATTATTGAATACACGGGTTGCGATTTTTCGTCTTGAAACTGATTTACCATTAACTGATTTTTCTTTGCGGTTGCTTTCCAGTTTATGGTGCGTAAATCGTCTCCTAGAACATAATCTTTAATTTGTTCAAACTCCATGGAGTGCCCAAGTCGTCTTACTTTTTTGAGTCCATATTCTAAAGCGTTTTGATTGATGTTTAGAAGCTCGAATTTTTTAAGTTGTTTAAAACCAGGATAGGTAGGAACCATAGCGCCACTGTTAAAAGTAAAGCGTTTAGCCACCAATTTTAAAATGGAAGACGCGTAAACATTAAGGCTACCAAAATGATATTCGCCACGTTCTGTTGGTTTTAAATGATACGTAATTGTTTTTGAATTTTTAGAAGCTATGGCATCTTTTAGTTTGAAATCTCGAACTTGAAATTGTTCAGGAATTTCGTCAATAATTTCCAGAAATATGGTGTGCGAATAATTATTGTTAATGTTGAGTATAATTTGGTTTTTGTCGCCGTTTGAAAACTTATCGGGTAAAATTCTTGTGGCTTCAATTTTGTTTTTCCCTATGAAAACAATTAGAAAATCTAGAAAGAAAAGTAAAACTAAAACTAAAATTGAAAGTTGGGCGATGTTAAATAAAATAGGAATGAAATAACTTAAAGCAAACAACATGACAATGCCAATACCAGCATAGAAAAATCGAGGTTGAATGTAAAAGGGTTTAAGGAATTTCAAAATGTTATTTATATGTTATTTTATTTATCTGTTGAATACTGAAAACTGATATTGCGACTAAATACTATTACCTCGGTATTTCAACCGTTTCAATTATTTGTTTAATTATTTGTTTACTTGAAATACCTTCCATTTCGCGTTCTGGCGTTACGATAACCCTGTGATGTAATACAGGAATTGCGGCTCGTTTAATATCTTCGGGTGTTACAAAATCTCTACCGCTCATAGCAGCAAATGCTTTACTTGATTTTAATATGGCAATAGATGCTCTTGGTGAGGCCCCTAGATACAAAAACTGGTTGCTTCTGGTTGCCACAATGAGTTGCGCAATGTATTTAAGTAAATGTGCTTCAACAATAACCTGAGACACTAAATTTTGGTATTCAGAGATTTGTTTTGCTGTTAAAAACGATACCGCTTCATCGGTTTTCACCTTGTCTTTTAGCTCATGTTCTCTAGATAAAATTTCAATTTCTTCATCTAAATTCGGGTAGTTTACGTCTATTTTAAATAGGAATCTGTCCAATTGAGCTTCAGGTAAACGATATGTTCCTTCTTGTTCAATAGGATTTTGGGTTGCAAGTACCATAAAAGGCGAATCCAATTTAAATTTGTTACCATCAATGGTAATTTGTTGTTCCTCCATAACTTCAAACAAAGCCGCTTGCGTTTTTGCAGGGGCACGGTTTATCTCGTCAATAAGTATCATATTAGAGAAAATAGGACCTTTTTTAAATTCGAATTCGGAGTCTTTTAAATTGAAAACTGAAGTTCCTAAGATGTCACTCGGCATTAAATCTGGTGTGAATTGAATTCTACTAAAATCAACACTTAACGATTTGGCTAAAAGTTTAGCAGTAATGGTTTTTGCAACCCCAGGAACACCTTCAATAAGCGAATGCCCTTTAGCTAAAAGTGATGCGATAAGCATATCTACCATATCTTTTTGGCCAACTATAACTTTGCCTATTTCTTGCTTTATTTTTTCAACATTTTGTTGCAATTCAGACAAATCTAAACGGCTTTGAAACTTCAAATCGTCGTTATTTTTCAATACGCTATCATCTATTGAAGAAAGTGCGTCTTCTGAATTTTGAGTAGGTTCTTGATGGTCTTTTGGTATCTTGTTTTCGTCCATAATTATTTTGAATAAAATGCTTCTATTTGTCTGTTGAGTTTTATCAAGTTCTCTTCGAAAAACTCATTTTTTGATTTCATTAAATTAATGTAATTGATAAGTTTTTTAACATCCTCTTTTTTCTTTCCGGTTTTAGCAGCAAGTTTTTCGGTGAATTCTTCATCTAAATTATCGGTATTTAAATGTAAATCGTGCCTTATTTTTTCAAGAAAGTAAGTGATTTTTTTATCAATAAGATTTTTGTGGTCTTTGGTATCAAAGTATAAATTCGAAACCGTTTTAACAAAAGCCACCGTGGTATTTTGTAAGGGTTTAATGATTTTAATAACGCGTTGTCTCCGTTTCGCATTAAAAATCATGAATAAAATGCCAAATACAATTGCGGTATACCAAGCCCATCGAAATGATAATTGTTCTAAAAACCAAGCTAGGTTTGATTCCTTTTCAACATCACCATCGTAACCCGTTTGAATTTTAGTATACGAGTCAAAATACACATTAGCATCCGGTAAATAGGATAAAACCCCTTCAACATATTTATAACGCTCTTCCTTTAACAAATGATAATTTGTAAAGGCTTTAGGCTCTAGATGCAAAAGTACTTTCCCTTTTCCAAAAGGCACTTGCAGAAAGTTAATGTGTTTGTAGTCAATTTTCGAATGCCCTAAAACCGTATGGTTTATGGAATCGTATTCAGAGAAATACTGGTCGAATTTGTTTTTATCAAGTGTTATCTCCTGAACGTTTTTATTTTTTAATGATAGATAAGAAATACTGTCTTTTTCATTTTCAATATAATCAACGCTTACATCTAAGGTGTCGTGTATTTTTTGTGGGAAGTAATAGTCTGAAATAAACAATGTGTTTCCAGAATCTACAAAATGAAGCAATTCATCAATGGATTCGTCTTCTAAATAATCTGTATTTCCTATGATAATAAAATTGCCTTCTGCAACATGTTCGCCATAGCCATCTTCGGAATTGGCTTTTAAATAACTAGCCGGTTGATGATAAACGGTTCTAACTTTATAGCCTTCAAACAGGTTTGGTAATTCTTTATAAAGCACACTAACACCATAGGGCTTGTTACTTTTTTCGTCAAAAGATTCTTCCCAATCAACGGTTTTGGTTCGTTTAACCCCAATAACTACGGCAGCTGTAATTATAAGCGCAATTAAAACTAAAACTATGGGTAAAATCTTTTTCATTAATTATTTAACTTGTTTTATAAGGGACTCCATATTACTTTTTGCTTTTGTATAATTATTTAAATTTATTGGAAACTCACCGTACCATATGTAGTTGTACAAATATGATGTGTATTGAAAATCTTTACTAAAAGGTTTATCGCTAACCTCAATTAAATACTCATTGTTGGTTTTATCGTCTTCAAATTTTATGTAGTTTTTTAAACTTAGAGTTTTTAAAACCAGTAAGTAGTAATACCGAATGGCAAGTCTGTAATCATCATCATTTTCAGCATTTTTTATTAAAGTAATTATATCTGCATTTTCAATGTTTTCGGCAGTGATTTCTTCAAAATTATTTAAGGTTTTATTTCGGTTTGAAGAAAATAGATTACTACCACCTTCATTAACTAAAATATAAACTAGAAACACAACAGCACCTGCAATAGCTAGGTAAAATATCCAAGTAAAAGGACCAAGATTTATACTAAAGCTATCCGAATTATTTTGTTCTTTTCGTTTGGCTTCTTCATTTTTATAATCCTCATAATTCCCAGACCCTGAAGGTGTTTCGCTAACAATTTTTGTGCCTTCGTAATTATATTTATCACTGCGATAACGGTCTTTAAAATCATTGTCAAATGTTCTTTGACTATCTGGCGTTTGAACCAAATGTATAGCAGAAGCCATCTGGATATTACAAGCCAAAAGGATAAAAAATAGGTAAATATTTAAGTGTTTAATTTTCAATGAATAACCGGACTTAAATTTTGGGGTTGCGTCACTTGTTTTTGTATTTTAAAAGGATAGATTAAATAGTAATAACAAATAATACTCAACGTAATTAGAATTATACTAACCGATAACCAATGGGGCATGATGTTGGAATATCGCGTAATAAAACCTTCTAAAAACCCAGCAGCAAATGTAAAGGGAAAGGTGCTAATTAAAATTTTAACACCGATTTTGGCTCCTTTTTTAAACGAAGTGTATCTAGAATACGTAGCTGGAAACAGAATGCTAGCTCCTAGAATTAAACCTGCAGCACATTCTATAACAATGGCGAAAATTTCCATGGCACCATGAATCCAGATTCCTCTCACGCTCTCCCAAAACACGCCTTTATCATAAAAGAAATATTGAAAAGATCCCAACATTATACAGTTTTTAAACATAATGTAAAGTGTCCCTACGCCTAAGAACACGCCTAATACAAAAGCAATTAACCCTACGCGTAAATTATTAATCGTAATACCAATAAAACTGCCCCAGTTGCTACCGCTTTTGTATACAGCCACGGGATCGCCAGCCTCAATATTCTCTAACGACATGTTTACATAATTATCGCCTAACACCGAACGTACAAATTCACCGTCGTTCGCCGCAGAAATAGCGCCAATAAATGTGAATGCAAAAAAGATGATAAACGCAATGTAAATGAACTTGCGGTATTGATAACAAATTAGAGGTACTTCGGTTTTCCAAAAGGAAATAATCCTATTAGTATCTGTAGTTTTAGTTTTATAAATTTTCTGGTAAGCGTTAGCAGATAATTGGTTGAGGTATGTAATTACTTTGCTTTTAGGATAGTAAGTTTGAGCGTAGGCTAAATCATTAATGACATGAATGTATTGCGATGCAAGCTCATCTGGATTATCAAAATCATTATTAACGATTGCTTTTTCAAAACTCAACCATTTTTCTTTATTTTGCTTGATAAATGCAACTTCCCTCATATATTTCTTCTGTAAAAAACTAAATTTCGCATCCAAAAAATTACAAAATTTAGTTTCACTTCAGTAACCACTTCGTTAATCCATGCAATTTATTCATTCATTTTTTAAAATTTTCAAATGAATAAATTCATGTATTTTTGATAAAATAAAATATAAAATGTCAGAGTTACAAATTAACACGACTCAAAATGTAAAAATAACCTTTAACGCTGCCGGAGCTGGAGAGCGATTACTTGCGTTTATTATAGATTCGGCCATAAAAATTGGCTACATGCTCATTTTAAACTGGACATTTGGTGCATTCGATAACATGGACCAATGGTCGCAAATAGCTATAAATACTGTGTTAGGCTTTCCGGTTATGTTTTATACTCTGGCACTCGAGTCGTTATTACAAGGTCAAACTATTGGGAAACGTGTTTTAAAAATTAGAGTTGTAAAAATTGATGGCTATCAGGCCTCGTTTTCAGATTATGTGGTGCGGTGGTTCTTTAGAATAGTAGATATTTACATTTTTGGTATTGGATTTTTCATCATGTTATTTAATAAAAAAACGCAGCGTATTGGCGATATGGCCGCAGGAACTGCGGTAATTGCTTTAAAAAACAATGTAAATATTTCCCATACCATTCTCGAGAATCTTAAAGATAACTACAAACCAACGTACCCAAATGTTATAAAATTGTCTGATAACGATGCCAGAATCATTAAAGAAACTTATGCTGCTGCGCGTAACGCCAAAGATTATCAAACCCTAATTAAATTAAGACAAAAAATTATAGAAGTGGCTGTTATAAAAGATGTAAAACACCCCACAGATATTGAGTTTATTGATGTTATTTTAAAAGACTATAACTTTTATACTCAAAGTATGTGAGTAGAGAGCCAATTTTTATTTTAGAAAAATTGTGCGAATCACTCATCCCGAATAAGCTTCGGGATAAAAGAGAGCCAATTTTTATTTTAGAAAAATTGTGCGAATCACTCATCTCGAATAAGCTTCGGGATATTTGAAATTAAAGTTTTACAGTAAAGAAATTTTTTAAGGCGTTTCTACAAGTGTCGGGCTTTCTGTAGTCTCCCGAAAGTTATTGGGATCCAATAAATGCCTTAATCGCAAACGCAATTTATAGCATAAACTAAAAATAGAAACAAACAATCATGTTTTACACCATAGATATATTAGGAACCATCGCCTTTGCCATTTCTGGCGTTTTAGTGGCTTTCAACAAAAAGATGGATTTATTCGGAATATTAATTATTGCCTTTGTAACCGCCGTTGGTGGTGGAACTTTACGCGATTTACTGATTGGAGACACGCCTGTAAGTTGGATGACGGATATTACGTATACCTACGTGATATTAGGTGCCGCAATTTTCGCTATTATATTTCGAAGTAAAATAAATTATTTAAGAACCTCTTTATTCTTATTCGATACTATAGGTATTGGTCTTTACACTCTTGTTGGTATAGAAAAGGGATTGAATGCAGAATTGCATCCCATAATTTGTATCGCCTTAGGGACTATGACAGCTAGTTTTGGAGGTGTTATTAGAGATATTCTATGTAACGAAATTCCCGTAATATTTAGAAAAGAAATTTATGCTACGGCATGTATTCTAGGAGGAATAACATATTTTCTGCTTCGTGAATTTCCTATAAAGGATAACTACGTATTTGTTGTTGCCGGAATTGTGGTAATTGTGGTTAGATTACTTGCGGTGAAATTTAAAATTGCATTACCCAATATCTATTCGAAAGATCATGTTTAAAGCCTTAATCAAGAATTTCAACATTTCTAATAAAAATGTTTTTATCGGGCCAGTCGCCATCATCGGTTTCAACAGCAGCAATTTTATCAACTACATCCATCCCGCGAGTTACGTGTCCAAAAATAGTATAATCGCCATCTAAAAAATGGGCGCCACCTTTTTGGCAGACGATAAAAAACTCAAATGGAGAAGCGAGTTTATGCGGATTTCTAATCTCACTACTCGGCATCGAAATAACACCACGATCATGCTTAAAACCACGTTTCGTATCAGGAGGTAGTAAGTATTTGCCTATGAAAGCTCGTTTTCTGGCAGTTTTAACATCATCGCTATTTCCTGCTTGCACTATAAAATTATCAATAACTCGGTAAAACTGTGTGCCGTTAAAGTATTTCTGCTTCGTTAACCATATGAAATTTGAACGGTGAAATTTCGTTTCGTTGTAAAGCAAAATGTCTATTTCGCCAAAATCGGTTGTAATTCTAACTTTATTTTCTTTATGCTTTTTGTCGTATTCTAAGAAAAATTCCATCGCCGTTTTAGAATTCAACTTAGGGAATTCTCGCTTAGGCTCTTGCTCAGTATCTTCGGGTTTATCTTCTTCAACATCTTTTTCAACTTCAGTTTTTGGTATGCTTTTTTGTTTTGATTGTTTATCTTCACAATTCAGAAATAATACAAAAAAACATAAAAATAAAAGGAAGCGCATAGATATGAAGTTTGAAGAATTTTTAAAATCAGTTTCAAAAATAAAAAATATACCGCTACCAGCCGAAGCTTCGCACTTTAAAATGCTGCCGCCATTTCGTCAAGAGCTACTTAAAAAGCAAGAAGAAGCCATTAAAAAAGCCAAACATGCTGGGGTTTTAGCTTTATTTTACCCAGATGAAAGTGCGCAAACCAAATTTATATTAATACTTAGAAAAACATACAAAGGGGTCCATTCTGATCAAGTGGCATTTCCTGGGGGAAAAGTGGAAAAACAAGATAAATCTATATTAGATACGGCTTTAAGAGAAACTTATGAAGAAGTAGGTGTTACCATCGAAACCATTCAAATACTCAAAAAAGTATCGCAGGTTTATATTCCTCCAAGCAACTTTTATGTACAACCATTTATTGGAATTACAGAAAATACACCGCAATTTAAAAAGCAAGATAGCGAGGTAGAAGCCTTAATAGAAGTTGATTTAGAACATTTTCTAGATGACCAATCGCTAATCACAAAAACTGTAGCAACTTCCTATAGTATTGAGGTTGAGGTTCCTGCGTTTAAATTAAACAACCATGTGGTTTGGGGTGCGACCGCAATGATGCTTAGTGAAATTAAAGACTTACTAAAACAACTTTTGTAGTTTGTTAGTTTTGTTACATTTGCATTCTTAATTTGTAGAAAATTAAGTAACTTACTAACTCTTAAGCACACGATTTATGGGATTGATTAAAAGAAATCCATTTGGACATATATTATTTGTAAAAAAATGGCTCATTCGTATACTTGGTGCGATGACCCATAGACGTTTTCGCGGGTTTAACGAATTACAGATTGAAGGTTCGGAACACATAAAAGATTTACCAGATACTAACGTACTGTTCATCTCTAATCATCAAACCTATTTTGCCGATGTGGTGGCTATGTTTCATGTGTTTAATGCGAGTTTAAGCGGACGTACAGATTCTATAAAAAATGTAGGGTACCTTTGGAATCCGAAACTAAATATCTATTATGTTGCAGCTAAAGAAACCATGAAAGCTGGTTTATTGCCTAAGATTTTAGCCTACGTTGGTTCAGTAAGTATTGAGCGTACATGGCGAAGCGAAGGTAAAGATGTGCAAAGGCAAGTAAAAATGAGCGATATTTCGAATATTGGGAAGGCGCTAGACGATGGTTGGGTAATTACTTTTCCTCAGGGCACCACAACACCGTTTAAACCCATTCGTAAAGGAACTGCCCACATTATTAAACGCTACAAACCTGTAGTTGTACCTATTGTTATTGATGGTTTTCGACGTTCGTTTGATAAAAAAGGATTGCGTATAAAAAAGAAAAACATCCTGCAATCCATGGAGATCAAAGCGCCTCTTGAAATTGATTACGATAACGAAACTACCGAAGATATCGTAAAAAAAATTGAGTACGCCATTGAGCAACATCCTTCGTTTTTGAAGGTTATCCCAGAAGCTGAATTGAAAGCGCAAGAAGAGTTAGATAAATTGCGTCGATGGAAAATTAAAGAATAGTATATTTTTTATGTTTTTTTAACTGAAGATTTTGGTATTATAGTAGATTTTCTTTTGTTAAATTTTTCATTCTTTCCGAAGCCTAATAAGTCGTCGAAACTGTGTTTTTCTATTTACCGTTTTAACTTATAATTTCAGTTAATAACTCCTAACAATTACCTTTTTAAACTCGTTTTAAAATTTCTATTTTGCAGCACTCTTATAAGGTATATTAATGAAAGTCTGTATTGCCGAAAAACCAAGTGTTGCCCGCGAAATTGCTGCTGTATTAGGCGCCAATACTAAGCGCGATGGCTATTTTGAAGGCAACGGTTATGCCGTTACGTATACCTTTGGACATTTGTGTACCTTAAAAGAACCAGTAGATTATAAGCCTTATTGGAAAAGTTGGGATTTGAACAACTTACCCATGCTTCCCGAGAAGTTTGAAACGAAAGTAGTTTCAAATTCTGGAATACAAAAGCAGTTTAAAATTGTTAAGAGTTTATTTGATAAAGCCGAAGTGATTATAAACTGCGGTGATGCTGGTCAAGAAGGAGAGCTTATTCAGCGTTGGGTGATGAATGAGGCTAATTATAAAGGCGAAGTCAAACGACTCTGGATTTCGTCGCTAACCACCGAAGCGATTAAAGAAGGTTTCGAAAACCTTAAACCCGCAACCGACTATGATAATTTATATTACGCGGGTTTTTCGAGAGCCATAGGCGATTGGTTGTTAGGAATTAATGCTACAAGATTATACACCGTAAAGCATGGTGGATATAAGCAAGTTTTATCGGTTGGTCGAGTGCAAACACCTACATTGGCCATGGTTGTTAATCGTTTTAAAGAAATTGAAAACTTTAAACCACAACCGTATTGGGAGTTACAAACCCTTTATCGCGATACCTTATTTAGCTATGAGGAAGGGCGTTTTCTCAAAAAAGAAGATGGTGAAACTTTAGCTAATAAAGTAAAAGAAAGTGATTTTGAAATCGAATCAATTACCAAGAAAAAAGGAACAGAATATGCGCCCAAATTGTTCGATTTAACAGGGTTACAGGTGTATTGTAATACTAAATTTGGATTTTCAGCAGATGAAACGCTGAAAATAGTTCAGACATTGTACGAACGTAAAGTAGTGACGTACCCTAGAGTAGATACTACATTTTTACCAAACGATATTTACCCTAAAGTTTCTGGAATTCTTCAAAAGTTAACCAACTATTCTAATTTAACGCAACCGCTGTTAGGTAAAAAGATTAAGAAATCTACCAAGGTGTTTAATGATAAAAAAGTTACCGACCACCATGCTATTATTCCAACTGGTATGCAAACTAACTTGCAATACAACCAGCAGCAGGTTTATGATATTATTGTAAAACGATTTATAGCTGTTTTTTATGAAGATTGTGCAGTGTCGAATACCACAGTTATTGGAAAAGTGGCAGAGGTATCTTTTAAAACCACAGGAAAAGAGATTCTAAAAAAAGGTTGGCGCGTGGTATTTGAAGATCCAAATAAGAAAGAAAAAGAAACAGGTATTTTACCAACTTTTGTAAAAGGAGAAAAAGGCCCACACGAACCTTCATTTCTGGAAAAGGAAACAAAACCACCTAATCAGTTTACAGAAGCTTCCTTATTGCGTGCTATGGAAACAGCTGGAAAACAGGTTGATGATGAAGAATTACGAGATTTGATGAAAGAAAATGGTATTGGACGACCATCAACCAGAGCCAATATTATAGAAACCTTATTTAAACGGAAATATATAAAACGAAATAAAAAGCAAGTACTTCCTACGGTTACTGGAATTCAGTTAATTGATACCATTCAAAATGATTTATTAAAATCTGCTGAATTAACAGGCTCTTGGGAAAAGCAATTAAAAGATATAGAAAAAGGTGAATTTAGTGCTGGGGCGTTCATAAAAAACATGAAACGTATGGTTGATGCTTTGGTTTATGAGGTTAGAAGTGAAACCAAACGTGCCAATATATCGCATACGGTAACTGTTAAAAAGCGCGCTGAAAAAGCAAAAGCTAAAAAAGTTGCTGGTATAACTGCTGAAACTTGCCCAAAATGTAAACAAGGTCAAGTAATAAAAGGCAAATCTGCATATGGCTGTAGCCAATATAAATCGGGTTGCGATTTTGTGATGCCGTTTAGTTTTGCTGGAAAGAAGATTTCAGAAAAGCAATTTATACGCTTGCTTCAAAAAGGTTCTACAGTTAATTTAAAGGGTTTTAAAACAGATACTGGTGATGTTGAAGGCTTGCTAAGGTTTGATGAAAATTTTAAGTTAAAACTAGAGCCAAAACAAAAGAAAGCTAAACCAAAGACTAATGAATTGGTGTGCCCAAAATGTAAAAAAGGCACTGTTATAAAAGGTAAAACGGCTTATGGATGCAGTGCTTATAAATCGGGATGTGATTTTAAAGTGAACTTTGATACTGTGAGAACTAAAATTAACGGCCAACAACCAACACGCGAACTTGTTTACAGTATATTAAATGGAAGCGTGTAAAACCAACCACAGGCATTTTGCTATCTATAAACCTTATGGTTATTTGAGTCAGTTTAGTAGTAACGACTCAAAACAACAATCTAAGAACTTTTTGGGTAAGCTATATGTTTTTCCTGAAAACATAATGGCCATTGGCAGACTTGATGAAAAATCGGAAGGTTTGTTATTGCTGACTACCGATGGTAAGATGAGCGATTTTGTTAATAGCCGAAAAGTAGACAAAGAGTATTATTCTTTAGTGGATGGCGATATTACAGAAGAGGCTATTGAAAAACTTGAAGGTGGTGTTGAAATTGGTTTTAACGGTAAAAAGTATAAAACAAAGCCCTGTAAGGTATTTAAATTGAATGACGAACCAGATTTACCAAAGCGTGCTAAAAAGATAAGAGATGCGCGCCACGGACCAACCACATGGATTTCTGTAACTTTAAATGAAGGTAAGTTTAGGCAGGTTCGAAAAATGACTTCGGCAGTTGGTTTTCCAACATTGCGACTGGTAAGAGTTAGGGTAGGGAACATATATATAAAATCTATGCAAGTTGGTGAGGTTATTGAAGTTGAAAGCTTTAATGTTTAAGTTAAATTTAAAACAAAAGATGAAACCCGCGTTAGCGATTGCAGCGGAAAGCCCACAGTGAGGTACGAACGAGGACTTGCAGTCCTTCGACTCCGCTCAGGATAAACTTCGGAGCGACCCATGTGGTAACCTGCCTACCGGCAGGCAGGCGACCTAATAAAATTTAAACTTCCAGTTTTTTTAGTTCTTTGTAATTCTGATTGAGGCGTTTTAATAGAATACCGTAAATGAGCCAGTAAAATAGTAGTAAAACCCCAATTACTATGGCTAAAATTATTATGGTAACGATAAATAAAAGGGCGTAAAATTTAAAAACTTCACCATTGGCTGAGGCTAGTTGTAATTTATCTGAAAACTCTGGGTTGTGACTAAAACCGTAAAATGCGCCAATACATGCGCCAACTACTAATGAGGCTAGGTTGAAAATAACATAATACTTCACAGTTTTTCTGGTTTTTATGATGTTTTCCATGAGCTTTTTGGAACTATCGGTGGCAGAAATATTTCTATAATTTTTGTAAAATAAATAGAAGAAATAGATTAAAACAGCATAACTGATAACGGTTATTGGGATTAGGATATGGTTCATGTTTAGCGCTTCCATTTTGCTAGAATACGCGGTACCTTTTAACATAAATGACAGGGCTAACCAGAATCCAAATTCTAGCAGGCTGATGATAAATATCCACTTGACGATGGAGGAAGATTTTTTCAAAATCATCTTATAAATCTCGTTATAAGATAGTTTTGGGTAGGTGCTATCGTCCTTTTTCCAGTCTTTTTTTAATAAATCTAATTCATCCATAATCTTACGGATTTAAAATGGTTCTAAGTTTAGTTTTAATTCGGTTCATCTTTACTCTGGCATTCACTTCACTTATACCAAGTGTTTCACTAATTTCCCTATAATCTTTGTCTTCTAAATACAGAAAAACAAGAGCTTTTTCAATGTCGTTTAATTGGTGTACTGCTTTGTATAATATTTTTAATTGTTGTTCTTCGGTGTCGTCATAAACTTCGGCTTTTATTTTGTATTCTACCCCTTCAAAATTTTGTGTGTTTATAGAGCGTTTCGATTTCCTGTAAAGCGTAATGGCAGTATTTAGGCCTACACGATACATCCAAGTACTAAATTTAGCATCGCCACGAAACTTCGGATATGCTTTCCAGAGTTGTATGGTTATTTCTTGAAATAAATCGTTATGCGCATCTTGATTATTGGTGTACAAACGGCAAACTTTGTGCACAATATTTTGATGCTGCTCTAGCAATTTTACAAAATTATGTTCCAGTTCTTTATTCAATGGCGTGGTTTAGTTACTATGTAAGTAGCTTAATTTTTTAAAACGTTACATGAAGCTATAAATATAATGATATTGCATTTAAAAATGCTACGACAGAAGCTACGTGATTTTGTGAATTTTAGATTGAATTTTTGCAATATTAGGGGTGGATGGAGCTATTTTTTGAAATTTAAACCTTTAGTTTATATTAAATTCGTTTAAGTCTGGTAATCAAAATGTTGAATATTAACTATAGAAAAAATCTATGATGTGTTTTGAGGTGATTTTACGGGTTTTGAAGCAGTTTAGTTTAGCTAATATATAAAAAATTTATTTGTTGCAATTTGGCTTAAAAAAGCTTGAATAGTTTTTGTTCGCGAGTGTAGAGATTAAGATAATTTTTGAGTTTTTTTTAGAAGTTTTATTTCGGTCTTTTCAATTCATCATGTAAAAATTACAGTTCGGTAATTTAGAATTTTGGTAACAAGATTCTAATTGCATTTTTGTCTCATCAATTAAAATTTTCAGATGCTGAAATAATTTCAGCTCATGAAAAACGAACAGTAAATAATCAATCATGAAAACATTAACTTTTATTCTTTTAGCTTTATTAAGTATTCAAATTTCAGCTCAAACGACTATCAACGGAACTGTACTCAATTCAAAAAATGAACCTATCGAAGGTGCGAATATTTATTTACAAGGAACTTATGATGGTAGCACTTCAGGTGCTGGTGGTACCTTTTCATTTAAAACTTCCGAAACAGGAACACAAAATTTAGTGGTTTCATTTTTGTCTTATGAAACGTATACCATGATGGGTGACATTAGTTTTATGCAAGATTTAACAATAAAACTTCTTGATGATGTAAATACTTTAGATGCTGTCGTGCTTTCGGCAGGTACTTTCGCAGCAGGAGATAATAGTAAGGTTAATGTTTTAAAGCCATTAGACGTTGTAACTACTGCAAGTGCCTTAGGCGATTTTGTAGGTGCATTACAAACTTTACCAGGAACAACAACAGTTGCCGAAGATGGTAGGCTATTTGTACGAGGTGGAGACGCCAACGAAACCCAAATTTTTATTGATGGTATTCGCGTATTTACGCCGTATTCACCAACTACCAATAATGCGCCAACAAGAGGACGATACTCGCCGTTTTTGTTTGATGGCATTACCTTTTCTACTGGCGGTTATTCGGCTGAATATGGGCAAGCCTTGTCTAGTGTGTTGCTTTTAAATACCGTTGACGAACCCGACCAAGAGAAAACAGATATTGGTATTATGAGTGTAGGTGCAACACTCGGGAATACACAAAAATGGGAGAAAAGCTCGGTGAGTGTTAATGCGTCATATATTAATTTGGCGCCTTATAACGCCATTTTTAAAAACAGAAACGATTGGATTAAACCTTTTGAAACTGTTTCTGGTGAAGCTGTTTTTAGAAGAAAAACCAATGCTGGATTATTTAAGCTATACAGTGCTTTTGACGCTACTGGATTCGAATTAACTCAAGAAGATATAAACGAGCCCGAAGGTGCCTACATCAAATTAAGAAATAATAATGTTTACGTTAATGGCTCGTATGACGGTGTTTTAAGTCCTACATGGTCGATTTTTGGAGGCATGAGCTTCACACATGCCAAAAACAATTTAAACGTTATTGAAAGCCAAATTAACGACACAGAAAACTCTTTACATGCAAAGTTAAAATTCAAAAACAGAATAAGTAACCGTTTGAAACTCTATTTTGGAACGGAGTATTTTGCAACAAACTTTGACGAACGATATCAAGATGAAACCATAGAAGCAAACAATTATGGATATAATAATAATATTGCTGCAACCTATGCCGAAGCTGATATTTTCCTTTCCAAAAAGCTAGCCTTTAAAACGGGTTTACGAGGAGAATACAGCACGATATTTAAGGATTTCAAAATAGCTCCGAGATTATCTTTGGCTTATAAAACCAGTGGAAAAAGTCAGTTATCGTTGGCATATGGCGAATTTTACCAAAACCCCTCAAGTGAAGTATTGAAGTTTAATCAAGATTTAAATTCTGAGCAAACATCACATTATATATTTAACTATCAATACAATGCCGATAGAAAGTTATTTAGAGCGGAAGCTTATTATAAAACTTATAGTAATTTAGTGAAGTACGATTCTGATTTTGCAAATTTTGATAGCAACTATAGTAACAGCGGAAGTGGTTTTGCACGCGGTGTGGATTTCTTTTGGAGAGATAGTAAAAGCCTAAAGAATTTTGATTATTGGTTAAGCTATTCATTTTTAGATACCAAGCGCGACTACAAAAATTACCTTACCAAAGCGCAACCCGATTTTGCAAACACACATAACCTTTCAATAGTTGGGAAGTATTGGGTTGATAAATGGCGCAGTCAATTGGGTTTTAGTTTTGCACATGCGTCAGGTAGGACTTATACCAATCCAAACAACCCTGGGTTTTTAAATGTAAAAACCAAAGCTTTTAATAGTTTAAGTGTGAATTGGGCATATTTAATTAGTCCGCAAAAAATACTTTATGCGAGCGTTAATAATGTTTTAGGATTTAAAAACGTAAATGGCTATCAATATGCGAATACACCAGATGTTAATGGTAATTATAACAGACGCGCATTACAACCTGCAACCGATCAGTTCTTTTTTGTTGGTTTTTTCTGGACCATTAGTGAGGATAAAAAGAGCAATCAGTTGGATAATTTATAGAAGAGAAAAATCCATAGTTAAAATAACTACAATCAAAATTCATTGATGTTTTGGGAATACTATATGCGTTTTGAAACTATCTCAATGGAATAACAAGTACAGGTATTTTGGATTTTTTAATGATTTGAGATGAAACACTTCCTAATAGTGCCTTGTAGAATATACCGCGATTTCGATGACCGGTAATTATAAGGTCTATATTTAATTTTTCAGATTTTTTTATTATCATTTCTGTAGTTGCACCTTGTAATAATATGCCATCTGCATCCATACCTTGTTTTTCAAGTGCTCTGCAGTAATCTTCCAGTTGCCTATGCTCCTTTTTAATTTCTTTTGCTCTATTATCTCTTATATATTGTGGTCCAGCATCATAACCAACGAAATCAGGATCTGGCGCAGTTATATGAATAAGCCATAATTTAGAATTGAAGGATTGCGCAAATTGAGTAGCAACATCAATTAACTTTTTTTCGTTTTCTTCAAAATCCAAAGTAACTAGTATATTTTTCATGATTCCTTGTATTAATGTTTTGAATCAACATCTAAAGTTTCGAATAATTTCGTTCTAATAACTTTATTGAGCGTCCTTCTAATTTACTAAAAAAACCAGACAATTCCAATTCAATGTACACTCAATAAGCGCTTCATTTAAATTAAGATTGAGATGTTTCAATTGGTATAATAATACAATCAATTGAATTAGATATTAGTGAGAGTTTTAAAGAAATTAAATACAGCGAATACACCTATCCTGATGTTATTCGTAGTTTGGGATGTTTAAACCTAGTATAATGTCTCTATGAACTGTGAGTATGTTGTCTTCTAAAATGGGGTTTACTAAGCCTGAACCACCTCTATTAGTTAAGCCATTTCTTTGTTTCTCAGTTAGAAACTGGTCGTCATCAAATACAAAATCATCAATATAATATTCGTTTTTATCAGGTTCTTTAATCGTGACATGAATGTGTTCTGGCACAGTGCTATTTGGGTAAGATGCAGGCCTAAATGTATAAAAGGTATATTGACCAGATTGGTCCGTTTTAATCCATCCGCGAATGTGTCCATGTCTTTTTGCCCATCCTTTTTCATCGCCCTTAGTTGGATAAATACCCTTTCGATTTGTTTGATAGATATAAAGAATGATATTTTCGGCGGGTGTTTTTCCATCTTTTTTAAATATCGTACCTGTTAACTTTAGCTTAGGTTCGGTATTATAAAATTCGGGTAAAGTGTCAGTTGTTGTGAGTTTCTTGTTACCATACTCATATACGGCTTCACAACCTTCACATGGGCCTCCAACCAACGCGTTGGTTTTAACATTCTTGGTTTGAGATTCACAAGAAGTAGTTATTAGTATAAGGATTAAAAAGTGAATTAGTCTTCTCATCTCATTATATTATTGATGGATTTCCAAAAATATACCACATTTTTCATTTTGAGTTAAAACGAAGTTATGCTTTTTTTCTGATAATTTCAAGATTATGTGAAGATTCAAACGCTTACTAAATACGATATTATCAGAAAATAGGATTTTTTTTGAGATATGATAAATATCATAGTTGATATTCTGATTATATAATAATTTTACACTGTAGAAATGATGATGGTATCCCCATCTGTAAAAACCAAATGTCATGGAAGCTAAAAAGAATCCAGAATTAGAAATAGGAAGAAATAGTGGCATTTATTTTGCTATTGGCCTGAACTTAATGTTATTATTGTCATGGAGAGCTTTAGAATACAGAACTTACGAGCAAGATGATGTAGAAATTGGTGTTGTAAATATGGAGACTCAGTTTGAGGAAGAAATTCCTATCGTAAATGCAAATACACCACCACCGCCACCACCACCAGCTGTGGTTCAAGAAGTTATACAGATTGTAGAAGATGTTGAAGAGGTTGAAGAAACCGTAATCGAAAGCACCGAAATTGGTCAAGATGATGCTGTTGAGGAGCGCATTGTAGAAGTTAGCGATGTGGAAGTTGAAGAGGTAGATGAAGATGTTCAAGTTGCTTTTGCGATAATAGAAGATGTTCCTGTATTTCCTGGATGCGAAGGGTTGTCAAAACAAGGCACAAAAGATTGTTTTCAGAAAAAAATACAAGAGCATGTCGGTAAGAATTTTACTTACCCGCAAACGGCATTAGACTTAGGAATACAAGGACGTGTTTCAGTCGTTTTCGTAATCGATAAATCAGGACACATAACCAATATTAGATCTAGAGGACCAGATAAAATTTTACAACAAGAAGCAGAACGTATTATCGGGAAATTACCAAAAATGAAACCCGGTAAACAGCGCGGTATGCCTGTAAAAGTGGCTTATGCTGTACCAATCTTCTTTAAGCTTGATACTGGTTCATAAAAACTAATAGTATTGTGTACAAATGGGGAATGGGCAGTCTGAAGAAATTCAGACTGCCCTTTTTGTTTAATTCCAATGTTTTACAGCACTGTTGTGGCTTATAATTTTTCTAAATTCACCCGGCTTTTTTTTGTTCATTAGTTTTAATCCATTTCCAGCTTCAATAAGTGTATTAAAATTAGTTTCACTTGCGTCAAACTGCAATTGGTTTTTATAGGTTGTTATCAATATAAAACTATAGGGTTCCGTTTCAGTAGGTTCAGTTTCTAAAAGTTGATAACTATGTATATATCCTTTCTCAATAGCCTTAATTCGTAATTGTTCCCAATTGTTTTGATAATAAAAAAGAGCTTCAGGTTTATTGCTATTTAAAACTTGAACATAGTCAATCATTGATATTTTTTCAGTCTGACCATAACTCAAAGAAGTAATAGAAATAACGAAAAAGGCTATTAGAGTTTTCATAAAATGAATTTTTAATACTGAAATATAGTATTTCAGATTTAGAAATAATAGCAGATTAACATTTCAGCATAAAAAAATAACAGTTCGGTAAGTCCGTTTTTAAAACTCTCGATTTCTTTTGGATATTTGAACCATCATTAAAAACGAACACTCATGAAAAAATTAATTATTATCGCAACAGTACTAGTTTCAGCATTTTTAAATGCACAAACTAATTACGAACAAGGGATGCAAAAAGCCTTTGATTTATGGACTAACAACCAACCAACTGAGGCCGCAAATCTTTTTGAGCGCATTTCCAGCGCTGAAACAGATAATTGGTTGCCAGCATATTATGCAGCGCAAATTAACATCCTATATAGTTTTGGAGAAAGAGACGAAGATGTGCTTTCAGCAAAACTTAAAAAAGCTCAAGATTTAATAAACGACGCAACTGCTATTTCAAAAGAAAATCCAGAAATAATGGTTTTGCAAGCGTTGTTGCATACCGCTTGGGTTGCTTATGATGGTGCTACCTATGGCATGACACTTTCGGGAAAAGTTGTTGAAATTTATACCAAAGCCAAAATGATGGCGCCTGAAAATCCAAGAGTCGTTTATTGCAAAGCAGAATGGGATATGGGTGGCGCTAAATATTTTGGACAAGACACGACACCATTTTGCAAAGATTTAGAACATGCCTTAGAACTTTTTGCTAACTTTAAACCAGAAACACCTTTTCATCCAAATTGGGGAAAAGACCGCGTAGAAATGTTATTAGAAACTTGCGGAAAATAATACTTATATCAATTAGATCATGACAAAATCGTCTAAAAATATCATTATTGCTTTTATTATTGGATGCATCATTTTTGTAATTGGCAATCTCATGTCTAGAGGGCTCCAATTTGAAAGTGTCAACGAGTTTTTAGTCAATTTTAGTCTGTATCAACTGCACTCTTTTGTAATAGCATATTCTAATATGTATTTCTTTGATTATATGGAAAGTCGCAGTTGGAAAAAGAACGATACCATAAAACGCATTGTTCTAGGTATCCTAGGTGCAACGGTAATCACTTTAATCGCACTTTTCATACTAAGAGCATCTACTGCTGTAATTTATAACGGCGATAACTTTTCAGATTTTTTGTCTAATGAAAAGTTTAAAAATTATCAGTTCGGATTATGGATAACACTTACCATCGTAATTATATTTTATGTCATTTATTTTTATAATAGATACCAGCAAAACCGAATTAAAGAACAAAAAGTAATAGCAGGAACCGCTAGCGCCAAGTTTGATGCTTTAAAAAACCAATTAGACCCTCATTTTCTATTCAATAGTTTAAATGTATTAACCAGTTTAATTGAAGAAAACCCTGAAAATGCGCAGAAATTCACCACATCACTGTCTAAAGTGTATCGTTATGTGTTAGAGCAAAAAAACAAGGAACTAGTAACGGTTGATGAGGAATTGCAATTCGCAAAAACGTACATGTCTTTACTTAAAATGCGTTTTGAAGATAGTATCATCTTCACCATGCCCGAAAAAGCATCAAACCCAGAAAGTAAAGTGGTGCCTTTATCGCTACAATTACTTCTAGAAAATGCCGTAAAGCATAATATGGTAACATCAAGTAAGCCGTTAAAAATTAACATTTACGAAGATCAAGGAAGCCTTATTGTAGAAAACAATTTGCAACCCAAACAAATAGTTAAAAAAAGTAGCGGGGTAGGATTAGGTAACATTACTCAACGTTACGATTTATTAACCAATAAAAAAGTAAATATCATAAAAGAAGCAAACCGTTTTGCAGTAGCAATACCTATGCTTACTAAAAAAATATCAGTCATGAGAACAGAACAAGCATCATCGCAAATAGACGATAGTTACTTGCGAGCACTAAACTATGTGGACGAACTAAAAGGGTTCTATTATAGCCTTATATCTTATGTTATAGTTATTCCAATTTTAATTTATATCAACTACAGAACCTCATGGGGCTTTCAATGGTTTTGGTTCCCCATGTTTGGTTGGGGCATTGGTTTAACCATTCAAGCATTTAGAGTTTTTGTAACCAATGGATTCTTAGGTCAAAGTTGGGAAAAGCGAAAAATGGAAGAAATTATGCGTAACGAAGAAAAAAAGAACTGGGACTAAACTTAAGTCATCATGAAAAAATTACCAGATACAGAAACGAATCATAAAGTCTCTAGAGCGCGCAAGCGTGTCGAAGAAATAAAAGGCTTTTACCAGCACTTGTTAGCCTATTGTCTATTTACACCGTTTACCATTTTTATTAATTATAAAACCTATTGGGATTACAAATGGTTTTGGTATTCTGTAATAAGCTGGGGCATTGCGGTTGCCATTCACGGGTTTATTGTATTTGTTCACAAAGGTAAATTTGGTCGCAAGTGGGAAGAACGCAAAATCCAAGAATTTATGCGTAAAGAAGAAAACAAATGGAATTAAAACATTAAAACAATGGAAAATTATAACTTAGAACCATATCAAGATAAAGATTTCCAAAAAGAGCAAGCCTATGCACGAGCTAAAAAACGCGTAAAAGAACTTAAAGGCTTCTATTGGCATGCGTTTTGGTATGTAGCGGTAAACATTTTTTTAGTATACACCATAGTATCCAACGGGGGCGAATTCTGGCATTTCGGCACCTTTTCAACCGCCATTTTTTGGGGTATTGGTTTGGGTTTTCATGCCCTCTCAGTATTTGGTAAAAACTATATGTTTAGCAAATCGTGGGAAGAACGTAAAATAAAAGAGTTCATGGATAACGATAAAAGGCAATGGAAATAAAATAATTAGGGCGCGTGCCTGCCGGCAGGCAGGTTACCACAAGGGTCGGGTTTTCGCGAGTCGCTACCTCCTGCTTCGGGGAGCTTCAACAAATCCCTCAACCCCTAACGCAAACCAGAACACCAATTAAACAATCATAAAAAATCAAAATGAAAGTAATCATTATAGAAGACGAAAAACCATCAGCAAGACGCTTACAACGTATGCTCGAAAGTTTAGATATGAAAGTCGAAGTTATGCTGCACTCCGTAGAAGAATCCATAAACTGGTTTCAAAATAACCCGCACCCCGATTTAATATTTCTAGACATTCAATTAAGCGATGGACTTTCGTTCGAAATTTTCGAAACCATCGAAATAAAGTCTGCAATAATTTTCACCACTGCTTATGATGAGTATGCACTTCAAGCCTTCAAACTTAATAGTATCGATTATTTATTAAAACCTATTGACGACGAAGATTTGGCCACCGCAGTAAAAAAGTACCAAGAACGTGCACCACAAAAGCAAGCCGTAACTTTAGATTTTAACGATATAAAAAAACTCTTGGTAAACCCTTTAGACCGTGAGTACAAAAAACGCTTCTCGGTAAAAGTAGGGCAGCATCTTAAACTTATAAATATAGACGATATCGAATGTTTTTACAGCGAAAACAAAGGCACCTATTTGCATACTACAGAAGGTAGAAACTACCTTTTAGATACCACTTTAGAGCAGTTAGAAGATGAGTTAGAACCACGAACCTTTTACCGGATAAACCGCAAATTTTTTGTAAATATCAATGCCATAAAAGATATGGTGAGTTATACCAATTCAAGATTGCAAATCAAATTAAATTCTTATAACGAACAAGAGGTTGTCGTTGCCCGCGAACGCGTTAAAGATTTTAAGATGTGGTTGGAATAGATTTATGTTTCTTGTAATTGAAACATATAAAAACTTAAAATGTATACATCTAATATTTAGCGAAATTCGTTAAAATTTCACCCAAATTTATATTATTGAACTTTACTTTTTTGTTAATCTTCGCATCGCTACCCATTGCTTCAACATTTCTCGAGAGTCTTGTGCTGGATAACCAAGAACGGTTTGTCCGGCAGGTACATCGTTCATAACTCCTGAACCTGCACCAACAGTCGCGCCAGAATGTATAGTGGTGTGATCTTTTATAGATGCCGAACCTCCAATGATAACACCATCTCCTAAGGTTACCGAACCTGCAAGTCCGCTATGTCCCGCCATAATACAGGAGCGTCCCATAACACTATTATGTGCAATTTGTACCAAATTATCTATTTTACAGCCGTCTCCAATAATGGTGCTGCTAAATTTAGCTCTATCCACACAAGAGTTGGCGCCAATTTCAACATGATGCCCAATAATAACATTCCCTATTTGCGGAATTTTTACCAATCCTCTGCCATCATCGCTAGGGCGGTACCCAAAACCATCGGCACCAATACTCACGTTGGTATGAAAAATACAATGGTTACCAATAATACAACGCTCTCTAATCACTGTTCCAGACCAAACTATAGTGTGGTCTCCAATTGTAGTTTCGTCAAAAACACAAACATTGGGGTATAAAATTACACCTTTGCCAAGCGAAACGTTTTTACCAACATAGCAATTGGCTCCAATTTTACAACCTTCACCTATTGAAGCAGTTTCATGAATAACCGCTGTAGGATGAATATCCGATTCAAAAGCTGGAGCTGGCGGATTGAATAATTCCAAAACTTTAGCCATAGCCAAATCCGCATTTTTAACTTTTATTACCGCCCGATTCTCATCAGGTACCACAGTTAAATTGTCGTTTACTAAAACGGCACTCGCTTTAGAATCTGCCCAATATTTCACATATTTATGGCTGCCTATAAATGTAATATGTTGTTTTTTAGCATTTTGTAATTGTTCCGGGCCTTCAATAGGTTGTGTAGTGTTTCCAATTAATTCACCCTTTAACAGGTTGTTAATTTCTTGAATAGTATAAGATGTCATTATTATTTAAGGTTAGTGAGTAGTTGTAAAGCTACTGGAAATAAAGTAAAAAAAAGAGGATTTACTCGTCTATTCTATTTTCGTCAAACGCAGAAGGTAATAATTTTGGTATAAATTTAACTACCAAAGGCAATAATAAAGCCCCACCAGGAAGTAAAAAAATCGCAAGACTAGGTATCGATTTAAAAATGTCGAGTAGTTGTTCTTGTACTTTTTTTTGTTCCTCTTTACTTAAATCTCTTACTGTTGATTGTGAAAGGAGCACCATCAATTCTTTACTGTCTTTAAGTTCTTGGTACAAGCGTTTACTGTTTCGAGAAATCAGTTTATTCACCATTTTGCTCGAATTGTTATAAAAGCTCTGAACAATATTCTTAGAACTTAAAAGCGCAATATTATCTTTATGAACGGTATAAAAGTGATTCACCGCTTTTATCGATTGATGTATACGCGACATACTTAACTCTAAATCGTTCCCCAATTTTTCTAAAAAATGTTGTTCCTCGACATCTATCATTTGGTCACTCCAAGTTGCCATACAAGCTAAATCTAAAATATAATACTTCTCTAGATTTGTATTTACGTTTTTAATGGCTTTGGTATAATTTAATTCCGAAGCGTCTTGATAGCGTAACGAAGATTCAAATAATTTAATTAAACTTTCGTCGTACTGATTTTTAGTTTCTTTAGAATTTAAAACATCTAGAGAAATAGAAGCAATAGAGGCTTCTAAATTTTTAAGATAATCGGTTGATATGGTGAGGTTGTTCAAATAAACTTCATAAGCTAAAACATCAACAAACAACAAGGCATTAATAATAAAGTAGTTGAAGTTTTTTGTGAGCACGTTGGCATCAATCTGAATGCGCGTGTGTATAATTTTTTCAAGTTCTTCATTCGATTTTTTTCCGCCTAATAAACCTTTTAAAAAAGACGTTTTTATGTCATCAATTTCAGAATAAAAACTAATAACGCTATCAACAAAAGGAATATTTTGTTTAGAATTGGCGTGTGTGTAATAAAGCGCTAAACATAAATTGGTTTTACAAAGCTCGTCTTCCGTTAGGTCATTTTTATCAATAACTTGTGCTACAACATCTAAATTACTTCCGTATATAAACCCGCAAGACCTTAGAGCACCGTAAAAGGTTTCTTCGTCGAGTTTTAAAAAGAGATTGTTTTTATCAATCTCCTTGATCAATTTTTTTATCCAACCTGCGGAAGATGGGTTCATAACTTCGTTCGCTTAATACGGTGTAAAATTAAGCTTTTAGCTTAAAATGCAGATTAATTTTTTATTAAGTATTAAAAATAAATGTTCAAATAGATTTACTGATAGATTAAATAAGGTGTCCTCATCGCTTTAAACTTATCCAAGCCTTCTTTCCAAGTGGCTTTTATCTCTGCTTGAGAAAGACCAGATTTTATCTGTTGTTGCAGCGTTTCAGTACCTGCCAGTTTACTGAAAAATGGATTAAAAAAAGTGCTTTTATCTGTTGTTTGTTGATAGGCTTCAATTAACCATTCTAAATTTAAAAAATCAAGAGCTTTGGTGTTCCTTAAATCTTTACCATAACAAACTTTATTTTCATGTTTTGGGTATTTCGATCCAAAATTAGGTTTCGGTGTAAATTGAAAATCGAATGACTCCGGATTTAAAAACGGACTACCAAAAATCTGAAATTGCATTTCGGTACCTCGTCCAGCACTAACATTGGTACCTTCAAAAAAGCATAAACTAGGGTAGAGGTTAATTGCCTGGTCATTTGGTAAATTCGGACTCGGTTTAATAGGTAAACTATATTTTTTTTGGTGATTGTAATGCTTCATATTAATAACTTCCAATTCACATTGAATTCCATTGGCTAACCATTTTTCACCGTTAATCATTTGTGCATATTCTCCAATTGTCATCCCATGAACTACAGGAATTGGATGCATGCCTACAAAACTTTTGTGCTCCATTTCTAAAATAGGTCCATCTACATAATGCCCATTTGGATTGGGTCTGTCTAAAACTAAAACAGATATATTGTTTTCGGCACAAGCTTCCAAAACGTAGTGCAGCGACGAAATATAAGTGTAAAATCGCGCACCAACATCTTGAATATCAAATACAACAAGGTCTAAATCTTTTAGCTGTTCGGCCGAAGGTTTTTTGTTTTTTCCGTAAAGCGAGATAATAGGTAAATTGGTTTTGGTGTCTACGCCATCTTTAACCACTTCACCGGCATCTGCTTGCCCACGAAAACCGTGTTCAGGAGCAAATACTTTTTTTATATCAACTTTTAAAGCTACTAATGAATCAACCAAATGCGCATAACTGGTATGAGCTTGGTTTTTAAAAATCACCGATGTTTGGTTGGCTACAATACCAATGCGTTTCCCTTTTAATAATGGCAAATAAATCTCAGTTTGATTTGCGCCAACAACAATAGCGCTGTCCATTTGAGTTTGTTCAATAGTCTCAGCTTTTTCAGAAGTCTTATTTTTCACTTTAGAAGCGCAAGAAATCATGACTAAAACAAATAATAAAACTGTATTTTTGAAAACATTAAACCGCATAGTAAAATTTTGAATTACGAGTTTTTTATAGCTAAACGCATTATTGGTAGTAAAGCGTATAAAAGTAGCATATCGGCACCAATAATAAAAATTGGTATCGCAGCAATTGCTATTGGCATTGTGGTGATGATGATTGCCATAGCCACTGGCATTGGTTTACAGCAAAAAATTCGCGATAAAGTAGTGGCGTTTAACGGGCATGTTACCATTACAAAATACGATAGTAACAACTCGCAAGAAAGTGTATCGCCTATATCTAAAAACCAAGATTTCTATCCAAAATTTAAGGCGGTGACTAGTGTAAGCCATGTACAAGGGGTTGCTTCAAAATTTGGCGTTATTCGAACAGAAACCGATTTTGAAGGCGTGTACCTAAAAGGTGTAGGTGCTGATTATAACTGGAGTTATTTTAAAGAGTTTTTATTAGAAGGTGAATTGCCCGATTATACGCAAAACCGAAACGAAGAGGTTTTAGTTTCACAATATTTAGCAAACAGACTCCATTTTAAAGTTGGAGATAAATTCCAAATGGTATTTGCTAAAGACGATCCAGAAAAAATCCCAAACATCATTACCTACCATGTAAAAGGCATTTACAATTCAGGTTTTCAAGATCTTGATGCCCAATATATTATTGGCGATATCCGTCACTTACAGCGCATCAATCGTTGGGAAAAAGATCAAGTAGGTCATTTCGAAGTTTTTATCAGCGATTACAATTCCCTCGATGAAACAGCAGCACAAATCCATCAAAATATTTCATCGCTATTAGACTCCCAAACCATAACCGATAGATATTATTCTATTTTCGAATGGATTAAAATTTTTGATAAAAATATTTACGGAATCATTGGTATCATGATACTCGTAGCAGGTATTAACATGATTACGGCACTCCTAGTTTTAATTCTAGAGCGCACCCGCATGATTGGAGTTTTAAAAACTTTGGGTAGTAGTAACTGGGGTATTCGCAAAATCTTTATATACAACGCTGCTTACCTCATACTTCTAGGTTTGTTTTGGGGCAATATTTTAGGCTTAGGCTTGCTTTATGCGCAAAAATATTTCAAACTTTTCCCATTAGACCCAAGCGTGTATTATGTTTCCGAAGCGCCCGTTTATATCAGTTTGGGCTATATTATAGCGCTCAATATAGGCACACTCATTCTTTGCTTACTCATGCTGCTTGTGCCTTCGTATATCATTACAAAGATATCGCCAGTAAAAGCCATTCGCTTCGATTAGTTTTTTTTAGGGCGTTTGCCTTTCGGCAGGTAGGTTACCACAAGGGTCGGGCTTTTATTCATGCATTTCTATTTTAAATTATTGAATTCATGAACATAAAATGTTTCGTTATATCTTTCTGCAATGCATTCTCGAATTAGTTTCAGGATTTTTCTAACAAATAGGCATATGCCTAGATTTAAAAAGACAAAATAAAAGCTCCGCACAAAGGATGCCACTGCAATCCCTAACGCACATAATAACTAACTTTTAACATATACCAACTAGGTTTTTAGTATTTTTGAAACAACACGAAAAAACCTTATGGAATACGCCAAAAACATATTAGAAACTATAGGTAACACACCGCTTGTTAAGCTTAATGTTTTAACAAAAAACTTACCTTGTTTAGTACTAGCAAAATACGAAACCTTCAATCCAGGTAACTCCACAAAAGATCGAATGGCGGTTAAAATGATTGAAGATGCCGAAGACGATGGACGTTTAAAACCAGGAGGTACCATCATAGAAGGAACCTCTGGAAACACCGGTATGGGTCTCGCATTGGCAGCGATAGTCAAAGGTTATAAAATGATTTGTGTGATAAGCGATAAACAGAGTAAAGAAAAAATGGATATCCTGCGCGCCGTAGGAAGTAAAGTGGTTGTGTGTCCTACTAATGTTGAGCCAGACGATCCTAAATCGTATTATTCAACATCAAAACGTCTTGCCGAAGAAACCCCAAATTCTTGGTATGTTAATCAATACGATAACCCGAGTAATGCCTTAGCGCATTACGAAAGTACCGGACCAGAAATCTGGAAACAAACCGATGGTAAAATAACACATTTTGTTGTGGGTGTTGGTACTGGCGGAACCATTTCTGGTGTTGGTAAATACTTAAAAGAACAAAACCCTAATGTTAAAATTTGGGGTGTCGATACTTACGGTTCTGTATTTAAAAAGTATCACGAAACAGGTGTGTTCGACGAGAATGAAATTTATCCATACATCACCGAAGGCATTGGTGAAGATATTCTACCAAAAAATGTCGATTTTAACATTATTGATGGTTTCACCAAAGTAACCGATAAATATGCGGCTATTTACACTCAAAAATTAGCCAAAGAGGAAGGTATGTTTCTTGGTAATTCCGCAGGAGCAGCCATCAAAGGTTTACTTCAGTTAAAAGAACATTTTACGAAAGACGATGTGGTAGTGGTTTTATTTCATGATCATGGCAGTCGTTATGTTGGTAAAATGTATAATGATGAGTGGATGCGCGAACGCGGTTTTATTGAAGACAAAATAACCTCGGCAGCAGATCTTGTAGCAAGCGATTCAGAGAAAACTTTAGTGACTGTAAAAACAGAAGAATTGGTATCTCACGCCATCGAGCGCATGAAAGCCTATAAAATATCTCAAATTCCTGTTGAAGATTCTACCGGATTTGTAGGTGCTATTGATGAAGCAGATTTATTACGCATGTATATTGAAAATAAAGACATTTCTAATTTGCCAATAAAAGACGTGATGCACAAGCCTTTTCCCATAGTAGATAAAAACACACCCATTGATGTGATTTCAAAACTATTCAACAAAGAAAATAATGCTGTTTTGGTTCATTTAAGCGAAGGGAAATATCAAATTATTACCAAATACGATATTATTAGTGCGCTTTAAATTTTGACTTGCTTATTTTAAAATAATGCTTTCAATTTCAAGATTAAAGGGTTCTGCTTTCTTATTACCAATTAAAAACGCAATCATTTCCATTTGTTTTCCTGTATAATTGGCAGCATCTAATTTTTTTCCGCGAAAAGCGGGATACATGGTATTAAAAGGAATTTCGATAGTTTCCCATGCTTTTGTAGTTTCAAAAGTAGCCACAAAAGAATAGTAATCTGATTCGTTTTCTTTAATTCTAAATTGATAGGTTTCACCATCGCCTTTTACTTTTATATAGACTTTAGAATAGTTCTTGGCTTCTATGGTATCAAAACGATATTGCACCATTGAAAAACCACCATTATTTTCTAAAGATACATCGCCATAAAACAAGCCATTTCCAGCATCGTTAATTTTAAAATGTCCTTGAGAACGTCCACCCATAACACCATCATCAATAATGTTCCATTTAGAAATATTGCTCTCGCTATTGAAATTAAATAGAGTCATGGTTGTTTGAATGATTAAAAAGATTAAAGTATATAGTTGATTCATAAATGATTAGTGTTTGGAGAAACGAGAGGATTGTATTTCAAAAATTAATCGATTTTAACTAATAATGAAATAAACTATCTCAAAGTACAAAACGATCATTACATTTTAACTCCAAGTAAAGTGAACTGGTTAATCAGACTTTGTTTTTGTTGCAGTTACAGGAAAAGGTTTCCAAGTATAGCTTTTATGAACAATTTTCCAGGATCCTTCATATTTCAAAAGCAGAAAGTAATCCGTAATAATTCGCCAATTAGGAACTACTATTTCAGCCTTAGCTATGGCAGCATCTTTTTCAAAATCTATAGAAATAATACGTCCGACACGATTTGATTTTTTACCAGGTTGAAAATTAGAAATGTACTTTTCACCCGACCGAATTCTTAAACTATCCGCTTCAGTCACCGTATAAAGGTTAAAATCTGGATGAAAGGCTTGTCGTAATCGGTCTGGTTCTCCGTTGGCTGTTCCCTCAATATAGTGCATTAGGGTTTCGGTAATTTGTTCTATTTCAAATGCGTTATCTGTGTTTTGTGCAAACAAAAAACAACTACAATTTAACACCGTTACAATAAGCGAAATCTTTTTTAAAAGTTTCATTTCAATTTAAGATTTAATAGTTTAAAACAATGAATATCCAATGATAAAAGATAGTGAATTATAATCAGAGTTACTATAAACATAATCTCTTAAAATTTCTCTATTGGTTTGATACCTTATTTCAAAACTATATTTATCATAGGCTTTGTAACCAATTCCAATCGCCAAATTAGGGTTACTATTAATTTCTAAACTTTTTAAAGTATCGCCGTTTGATCTTTTAAATACTATTGTTGATTTTGAATTAAAGTCTATTACATACGAAGCGTTAACGAAAATTTTAGAATTATCATTTATAAAGAAATAATGTCTTAAGCTAATTGGAACTTCAACTGAACTATAATCTACTTTAGATTGAGATTCTCCGTCTACAAGATCTTCATCCTTGGTAGTTGTTTCGCCTTTAAAGTTTTGGTATGCTGCTTCTATTACAATTGCCCATTTGTTCTTGTTAATTGGTAAAATATATTCTGCTTCTAGACCGAATCCAAAACTCGTTTGGTTGTCATATTCGTGAGTTACGGAAGTTGGAAACGGAAATCCAGTAGTTCTAACACCAGATTCATAAATACTTAATTTAGAATTGTTTAGTCTAGGTCTTAGAGTGAAGTTAAATAAATCTTTCTTTTCTACCGACGTATAATTTTTATAATTAGAATTTTTACAAGTATTATATTCAGTGAACAATTTTACCAGACTACTTCTATTGTATTTCAACCTTTCTATGCCGTCTAACGTTATTTCTTCACATTTAAAAACACTCCATAATTGTTGTTTAAATTGATTGTTCTTTTTGGTGTCATTTTCATGATTTTTGTATTTCTTATATATTAATTGCTCAATATTTGAAGTTTCAGTATTGAAAAAATAACGAATTAAATTTCCGTCTTCATATGAGTATAAATTCGCTTTTCCTTCAATTAAAACCTTTAGAAAAAGAGTTTCTTCTTTTAAAACAGGGCTTTTATCATAAGTTAAATCGTTGATGTTACCACTAGATCGATCTATTTTTACTTTGCTTTTTATGTATTTTGAAACATTGTAAATTCCAAATTCTTTTACAGCATTAATTGAAGCTATCTTCTCTTCTGAATCGTCGAGTAGTTTGTATTCAAATTCAGTTGGATTATTAGACCAATCTATGTTTTTTATAAAACATTCAACTTTTAAATCGGCATCATACACGAAATAACCTTTTTCAAATTTAATTTGGGAATATGAATTAATAGAGAGAATAGCTATAAATAGAAATAATAAATGTTTCTTCATTTTGTTAGAATGTTGTGTTAAATAAATTAAGGTTTAAGTCTCACAAACATATAAAAAACGAAGGATAATTCTTATTATTTTGTAAATAAAATTAACTTATTGAATATTAAATATTTACCTTAAGTTTTAGTAGTTACAAATTCTTGATTTACATAAAAATGGAATTAATAAAAGCTATGATAAACACCATTTACTTATTTGAAATGGTGTTTGATTAAATTACTGGATAATACCCGCACAACTTACACGAGCACCGGCAGCACCAGAAGGCTGTGAGGTTAAATCGTCTTCACCGGCATGTACAATAACGCTTTTTCCAAGTATGTCTTTAGTTTCATCACCACAGCCAATACACCATTCGTCTGTTGAAAATGATATGGTGCCGTTTCCGTTTTCATCAGCTGTAAAATTACCAATATCACCTTTGTGGAAGCCTGCTTCGTCACCCCATTTTCCATGTGGTTGCGCCGTAGGGTTCCAATGTCCTCCAGCCGATGTTCCATCAGGAGCAGTACAATCAGAGTTGGCATGAATATGAATGGCATGTTGCCCAGGAGTTAAACCACTAATAATGGCAGTCATGCTAACTTCGCCATCAACTTCTTTAAAAACAACATTGCCGCTAACATTACTATCACTTTTAGCGTTTAAAGTCATTTTTATTTTTTTAGAAGTAACCACTTCGGTTTCAGTAACCTCGGTTTCAATAGTTTTAGTTTCTTTTTTCTCGTTTTTACAAGAGGTGAATCCTATTATTATGGCAATACATAAGATGCTTAATTTTTTCATTTTTCCAGTTTTTTATTCTATCGAAAGTTAAGGTATTCTTAAACAAATTGCAAGTAAGCACCATGATATATATCATTTTTTCTTGCTCCCTTTTGTAGTAGTTTTGATTCATAATAGTTAGGTATGAATAAATCATTAGTCAATAAATATAATATTGCGGGTCCTCGTTATACGAGTTATCCAACAGTTCCGTATTGGGATGTAGAAACGTTTTCTCGCGAAAAATGGAAGTCCTCGTTAATAGAATCTTATAATGAAAGCAATTCTAAAGAAGGAATTAGTCTATATATCCACTTACCTTTTTGCGAAAGTTTATGTACGTTTTGTGGTTGTAATAAGCGCATTACCAAGCAACACAGTGTAGAATCGCCATACATAAAAGCTGTATTAAAAGAGTGGCATTTGTATTTAGAGTTATTTGATACCAAACCCATTATAAAAGAATTACATCTTGGTGGTGGTACCCCTACTTTTTTTAGTCCTGAAAACTTAAAACTGTTAATTAATGGCATTTTAGAAGCCTCCATTTTAGCTCCAGCTTACGAGTTTAGTTTTGAAGGTCATCCAAATAATACAACACGCGAACATTTGCAAGCTCTATACGATGTTGGATTTAGACGCGTAAGTTATGGCGTTCAAGATTATAACGAAACAGTGCAACGAGCCATTCATAGAATTCAACCCTTTGAAAATGTAAAACGGGCCACAGCATTGGCTAGAGAAATTGGTTATACCTCTGTAGGTCATGATATTATTTTTGGTTTACCGTTTCAAACCATCGATCATATAAAAGAAACCATAATAAAAACTAAAGAATTACTACCAGACCGATTGGCATTTTATAGTTATGCACATGTGCCATGGATAAAAGGAAATGGACAACGCGGATTTGACGATTCCAACTTACCATTGGCAGAAGTAAAAAGAGAACAATATGAGTTAGGTAAAGAATTATTAGCTGAGGTAGGGTATCACGAAATAGGTATGGACCATTTCGCATTAACTACCGATGCCTTATATCAGTCGGCTATAAACGGTAATTTACATCGAAATTTTATGGGTTATTCGGCTTCAAAAACCCAAGCTATGATTGGTTTAGGTGTATCGTCTATAAGTGATAGTTGGTATGGGTTTGCTCAAAATATAAAAAGCATAGAAAGCTATTATAATTTGTTAGAAGAAGATACTTTACCAGTTTTTAGAGGACATATTTTAAACGCTGAAGATTTAATTATTAGAAGACACATTCTTAATTTAATGTGTCAATTTGAAACCTCTTGGACTACAGATTATTTATGGTTTAATGAATTGCCAGATGCCATAATTAAACTTAAAGAAATGGAAAAAGATGAGCTGCTTAAAATTGATTCTAATAAAATTGAAGTCACCCTAAAAGGCAGACCATTTGTTAGAAATATTTGTATGGCATTTGATGTATTGTTACAAAGAAAAAAACCAGAAATGCAGTTGTTTTCTATGACTGTTTGATGAATGTGTATTTAGTATAAACCAACTAAAAAATAAGATTATGAAAAAAATTATTATACCTATAGACTTCTCTGAACATTCAGAATATGCACTTAAAACTGCAGCAAAACTTGCTGTAAAAAATGATTCAGAGTTACTTGCCTTACACATGCTTGAAATGTCTGATATTATGCTAACAGCTTCAGATGGGCTTCAAAACCAAAAGGCAGCATTTTTTCTTCAGTTAGCAGAACAAAAATTTGAAGACTTTTTAAAGAAGGATTATCTAAAAGATATCAAGGTAACACCTATTATAAAACACTTTAAGGTATTTAGTGAGGTAAATGATGTTGCACAAAAACACGACGCCGATTTGATAGTTATGGGTTCTCATGGCGCAAGTGGACTTAAAGAGTTTTTAATTGGATCTAATACAGAACGCGTTGTAAGAAACGCTAGTATTCCGGTTTTAGTAGTAAAAAATCATGTAAACGATGTTAATTTTGATGTGGTCGTTTTTGCCTGCGATTTTTCAGAAGAAGCCATTAGCTCTTATTTAAAAGCGAAACAGATGTTCGATAAGGTAGATACAAAGATGTATATAGTGAATGTAAATTTACCTAATGATCGATTTATGAGTTCTTTAGAAGTAGAAAAAAAGGCTGTAAACTTCTTTACTAAGGCAGAACAAAATCTCGATAAAATGGATGATGTATTTTATGTAAGTGATTATTCAGTAGAAGAAGGCGTTTTAAATTGTGCTAATAAAATAGGAGCAGATCTTATAATTTTGCCTACACATGGTAGAAAAGGATTGGCTCACTTCTTTGAAGGGAGTATTAGTGAAGATGTAGCAAACCATTCTACATTGCCAGTAATGACCTTTAAAATTTAAATGATATTTTTTTTAGTTGTAGGCAGTCAAGAATGCTTTATGATTTTAATAGATCAATTAGTATTCTAGATTGCCTTTTAAAAACTAATGCTGTTTAGTTTAAAGGCACTTCATTACTAGCCAAAACATTAAATAAATTAGCCTTGGTTTTAAAAAAACTGTTTTCTAGTTCAATCGCTTTTAATTTAGCATCAATAAGTTTGGCTTCACGAGAATTAACAATAAAGAGTGAACTTTCTCCTAAAAAAAACTTGCGTTCTTCTGCAGATAACATTATTGAATAGTCATTAACAATAGTTACCGTTAGGTCATTCTGAAGTATATAAGAATCCAACTCCATAGTTAAGGCATCAATCTTGTTTTTAAGATTTACTTTTGTATTTTGAATCTCAAATTTTGTGTCTTGTATCTTGATTTTTGCTAGTTTTAAATCACCTCGTTCTCTACGTAAAAACAACGGAAAATTAATGTTCACGCCACTTTTGTATGCTGAAGTACTAAACGAACGTGCAACCTCTGGTGTTTGCGATAAGAAATTGTACTGTAAATCAATTTGAGGTAATAAATTATTCAGTTTTAACCGTTTTTCAATATTTAAACTTTGGTATTTATAATCTAATGATAATAACTTTGGATGATTGGATATCTCGTAATTTTCAACGTTTAAAGCCGAAGTATTCAACGTGGCGTCAATCGATTCAAAAGTATTAACATCCGGAATAATACGGTCTGTAATTTCTACAGGTGTATTATCATTCAACCATAAAAAATTCGACAACTCAAGAGATGATTTGATGTATTTTATTCTTGATTTCTCTAAGTTTAGCTTTCTGTTATTCAAAGCGATTCTAGCCTCAAGCGTATCAATAGCAGGTTTGTCACCAACCTCGAAACTTTTTTTAATCCCGTTAAAACGCATTTCAGCATTGCTTAAAAAATCTTCGTAAACCAATTTCTCATTATAGGTTTTTAACCAATTAAAATAAGTGACTGTAGCATTGTATAAAATATTATTTACCAGTAATTGGCGGTCTGCTTGTGCTTGTTTTACATAAAGCCTTGATTGTCTTAACATAGCCATTCGCTGGTTGGTTAGCAATCCGCGGGCAACAGGTACTGAAATACCTGCGCTGTACAAACCATCTTCAGGAACAAAAGCTTCAGGGTTTAAAAAATCGCCTGTGTTTTCTTCAAAATTCCCCTTTAACTCAATGCCAAACCATGTTGGTATTTTAAATGATGCATTTAACTTATCATAATACTCAGTATTTTTAAATGTTTTCCTATCAAAATCTACTTCTAATTTAGGATCAAATGCACCACGCGCTTTCATAAGTTTAGCTTCACTTTCATTTATGGTAAGATTTGCTTGTTTCACAATTGGATGAAACGTTTTTACGTAACCTAAATATTCTGCCAAAGAAATCACCGATGTGCTATCCTGAGCTGGAATTATAAAGCTAAAACAAAGTAATATACTGGTTAAAAGTACTTTCATTTATTATCCTTTTTTAAGACTTTTATCGTTGTTTTTGGGTTGATAATAATTAGGAGGGAAGCTGTTAATCTGCCTCCATAGCTCAAACCAAATGGGCACATCCTCGAGCAAGGCGATTGTTTTGGCTCCTGAGCCAACTCTTATGGCTTCTGGCCATTCATGATCTGATGAGTCAGGAGCAAGTAAAACTCTGTATTTTCCGTTGTCGCTAATAAAGCGCTCAATGGCTACAACTTTAGCGCCATAAGTTCCGTATGATACATTGGGCCATCCGCTAAACACAATTGCTGGCCAGCCATCGAATTGCACACGCACATGTTCGCCTATATGAAGTAATGGCAAATCTATTGGGCGAACAAATGTTTCTACAGCCAAATCGTATGTTGATGGCATAATACCAACCAATTGCTCACCTTCTTTAAATGTTACTCCAATACCACCGGTTAAAACCTTATTTATAAAGCCGTTTTGGGGTGCTGTAACATAAAGCAAGCTATTACGTTTTTTGTAATTGCTATATTCATTTTCAAGTTTGGTAACTTGTGCTTGCGTATCAAATCCGCTAGACTGTGCTGTAAACATATCGCTCTGCGCTTTTGAAATTTTATCGGCATACGAAGCGTTAGTTCTTGATAATTCTAGTCGCGCATTAATAACTTCGTTTTTACTGGCTAAATACTTGTTTTCTTGCGAAATATATTTAGCTTGGGTTTCTTGAAGTTTTAAACGTTTTTCCTCTACATCTCTTACAGCTTTTAGTCCTTCTTCTTGCAATGTTGCAATACGATTAAACTGTGTTTCTGCTATTTTTAAATTTGTTTTAGCCGCTTCTAAATCAATACTATCGCTTTTAACTTTTAATTGCGATTGCATGAGTTTGTTTTTAGTTTGCTCTAATTTTAATTGCTGCTCATTACGTAATGCTGAAATTTGTCTGTTTAACGCCTCTACCTTACCTTGATATGCGGTAACTGAAGACGATTTTGATTGTATCTGGTCGTTTGTGCGTTCAACTAATCTATCGTCAAAATACTCACTTTTCACTTCAGATATTCTTAAAATCGTATCACCTTTTTTTACTTCGTCTCCTTCCTGTACATACCATTCTTCAATACGCCCTGGTATTTGTGATTGGATATGTTGCGGACGCTGATTAGGCCTTAAAGTTGTTACTGTACCTTGTCCAGTTATATTTTGAGTCCATGGTAAAAAAAGTACAATAAACCCAAAAATAGCAGCAGCCAACAAAAATTTATTGAAGTATCGGTAATACTCAATATGCATTATTTTTTTACCAGACTTATATTGACTTAAGTCTATTTTTTTATTCAATTGGTTATGAGATATATTTAGCATAACTTAATTGGTTTTAGATATTATTTTACCTTGTTCAAGGGTGATTATTTCTGTGCATTTACCATTCCAAACAGAACTAAAGCTCACTACAATTAATGCCCAAGGTCTATCAGGATGCGATAAATAGTCTACGATGGCCTTGGTTTCAGCTCTGTTAAATCTGTCTAAGGCATCTTCAAGAATCAGCACTTTTGGGTTTTTCAAAATAGCTCGCGCCAAAACTAATTTTTTCGACAAAGAGTAAGACATTTGTTTGCCATCAGGATAAAGTATGGTATTTAGTCCGTCGGGTTGGGCTTTTATAAATGATTTGAGCCCTACAATATCTAGTACTTCATATATTTTTTCATCAGAGATATTGGGGTTTGAGAAAGTTAAATTTTCTCTGATTGTACCTTCAAAAGGATTTTCGTCAGAAAGTGATAACCCCAATTGCGACCTGTAAAAATTCAGATTGATACTATTAATCGACATATCATTTACGTAAATATGTCCGCCTGTTGCTTCAATAACCCCAGATATTAATCTTAGCAATGTAGACTTTCCAGATCCACTTTCACCATTTATTAATATTCTGCTTTTTGAATTTATTTTTAATGAAATATCATTTAAAATATGCTGATCTCTATTGTCAACTTCATATGAAACATGGTCTAGCTCTATTTGAATACTTTTTGAGAATTGAGGTTTTTCGCCTTCTTGACTTTCTAAATCTTTATCTACAATTTGTCCAATTTTTTCAAGAGAAGTTAAAGCATCATAAAACGATTCTAATCCTAAAATTAATTTTTCAACTGAGGCTATAACCAATAAAATAATAATTTCTGCTGCAACGAATTGCCCGATATTCATTTCCTGATTTAAAACTAATGCCCCACCAATTAGAAGTAAGCTAGCAGTAACAATTACCTTAAAGCTTATCATTTGTATAAATTGGAGCATCAAAATTTTAAAGTGACTTTCTCTGGCCTTCAAATACTCGTTTACTAAATCGTCGTTTTTATTGATTCCTAAACTTGTGCTTCCTGAAAGTTTAAAACTAATAACAGAACGCGCTATTTCTTGAATCCAATGTGCAACTTTGTATTTGTTTTTTGATTCTTTCAGGCTTGTTTCAAGCCCTTTTTGAGCCGTAAATTTAAATACCACAAAAATTAACGCTAGTAGTAAAATACCGAATATGATAAAAAACGGATGGTAGAACGAAAGCAGGATTAAAGCAAATAGAATTTGTAAAACTGCTGTAGGGACGTCTATTAAGATCTTTGATAAGCTTTTTTGTATGGTTAACGTATCAAAAAATCTATTGGCTAATTCTGGCGGATAAAAATTACGCAATTCGGCCATTTTAATTTTTGGAAAGCGATAAGCCAATTCAAAAGAAGATCTTGTAAAAACACGTTGCTGTATCGTTTCAATAATTCGAAGTTGCATCAATTGAAGTGCTCCAGAAAAAGCAACACCTAGAGTTACTATAATTACTAGAATAACCCAAGAGGTTGATATTTGTGCGCCTTGAATTAAATTTATTATGGCTTGTATGCCTAAAGGCAATGATAAAGCAACAATTCCTGCAAATATCGCGTAATAGAATATTTGTAGAATGTCTCTTTTTTCTAATTGCAGTAAGCCTATTAAACGGCGCCAAGGGGTCATGAGTTTCTCTTCCATAGTTAAGCTTTCAAGGTGTTAAGTACCAGGTTTTTAATAAAATCTGTAGGTGTTAGTTTATCGTTACAATCTGTAATGGTTGTAAAATGAGCTTTTAAAAAATGTTGGTGTAAACTTCCTTCTAATATGGTGCTAGCTAGACTTGAAGGGTATATGTATTTCGGATTTATTGCTTTAATCATATCCCTTAAACGATGCACTATGCGTTTGTAAATAATGAAATAGCCATCTTTGTTTTCTTGATCTACCTGATTGGTAAGAAAGGATTTTGAATTCTCTTTTATCATAATCTTATTCAATATCACCTCGTTAACATGCGAAAATTTAGAATCCTCTTTTATGGTTCTTGTTACAATTTCAATAGCCTTTTCTAGTTTTTCGTTAGGATTTAAACTATGTGTTTCAAATACTAATTGATATTCTATCCAAGCCCAGTACCATGAACTCAGGTAGAGTAGTAGGTTGTGTTTGCTTTCAAAATAACGGTAAACAGAACTCTCATTAGAACCTATTTTGGTGCCTAATTTTTTAAATGTGAAACCATCGAAACCAATCTCGTCAATTAAAAGTATGCTATGTTGCACAATACGTTTACCCAAATCAGAAGACTCTGGGTCTTTGACGTAAAGTTTTTCCGGAACAGTAATTTTTAAATTTGAAAGTAAAGAATCCATAATTAATGTATTTAATTGCAAATATAAAAGTAATACTATTATATTAGAAAACAAAACTATCAATTTTATCAATACGTAATCAATAAAACTTATATATCATTACAATAAAAGATGATTTATGGAAAAAAAAAGTATGGTTAATGACAATCAATACCGTTTGTAACCATGTCGTAAACCGGAGCAGGAGAGAGGTAAGGAATTCCAAGCCCTAAACCACGAAGAATAAATAAAGCGCCTATAATAACTACAAATACAGGAATGGCGTTTTGTATGCGTTGTCTTGCTTTGCCTTTTAAAAAATGACTAAAATAAATCGCAGTAGTCATTAAAGGAATAGTACCTAAACCAAAAATAAGCATATATAAACTTCCGTTAATTGCATTACCACCAGCAATAGCACCAAACAGCGCCATATAAACTAATCCACATGGTAAAAAGCCATTTAAAAAACCAATGGTTAAAAATGTATCCATTGTTTTTTTCTTTAAAGCCGTTCCCAAAGCTGATTTTACTTTAGAGATCACTTTATAAATTGGTTTAGAGACTTTGTATTTACTAAAATATTTCTGAGGAATAACCACTGCTAAAATCATTAAAACGCCAATAATAATAGACAGTTGCTGCTGAAACCCAAAAATAAACAGGCTTTTACCTATAAGTCCAAACACTAACCCAATTAGACCATAGGCTACAAGCCTGCCTATATGATAAAATGTAATTTGAGATACTTTTTTAACCGAATTACTGCGGTCTACAGGCAACATAAAAGCAATAGGCCCACACATACCAACGCAGTGGAAACTTCCTAAAAGCCCTAATATAAATGCCGAAAAAAGCATATTAATAATTTATAGATTCTTTATATAAATAAGATTTTCCTTTATATTGCCAATCAATTTTTATGTTCCAACGACCATCTACCAAACGTTTGTCAGGTATGAGCAAATTAGAATTAGACAATGAAATAGCAGTATCAAAGTCTAGCTGTTTGTTAGATGGTCTATATAGGAACAAAGTGCCTTTAATTTCGTTGTAATCTAAAGTTTCTGGGAATTTTATTAGCAAACCATCAGCCGTTTTTTCGTAGCCAATATTCGACTCTAAAGTTTCAGAGTTTTGCAGTTTATCAATATCCTTTTGGTAAATCAATTCATCACCATAATAGTCATCACTCACCAAATCATGGTTGTATTTATCGTCTATATTCATAGTCACAATAAAATACATGATAAAGCTAATAAACCCTATAAACGCTAGTACAATTCCAGTTCCCCAACTAATTTTCATAATTTCTTAATTTTTATGGCATTACCCTAAAGGGTCGGGCTTTCCGTTATATCTTTTTCTCGTGCCTCAAAAAAGGATGCCACTTCAATCCCTAATGCACCCATTCGCTAAAGTCATTTACCTCCCAAAAAAGTAGGCACTTTAATTTATTACCGTGACTTCAACCTATTTATAACTCCTAGGGCCTAAAAAGTTAGCCGTAGTTGTTTCAATTAACTCATCACCTTGGTAAACACCAATTTTTATCTTGTTTCTATCGCCACTTAATGCCGAATTATTAATCTCTATAAACAATGTGCCTTCAGCTAAACCTTGACTCGGCACCACAAACTCATCACCCGTAGATACCAGTTTTAATTCACCTTTATGCGACATCAATTTAAGGCTTACGTCTTCAATAGTTTCTGTCGTTTTATTAACCAATTTATAGGTAAACACATTGCTAATGATGTTGTTCTCTTTGTGTTCATATAATTGACCAGGCAATCTTAATACACGAGCTTCAATATCATTTCTTAAAAACAGCATCCCAATTAATAAACCAACCATTATAGACAATACAGCAATGTAGCCTTTCATTCTTGCCGTTAATTTAAAAGGCGCTTTATTTTCTATATTCTCTTCGCTGGCATAACGAATTAACCCTTTCGGTAAATTTATGCTTTCCATAATGTGGTCGCACTCATCAATACATGCTGTACAGTTTACACATTCTAGCTGCGTACCGTTTCTAATATCTATTCCTGTTGGGCAAACATGTACACATTGCAAACAATCAATACAGTCGCCATGCCCTAAGGCTGCTCTGTCTTCATTTTTTCTAAACTTCTTTCTTCCACTTTCACCTTCACCTCGTTTATGATCGTAGGCCACTACAATCGATTTTGTGTCTAATAAAACACCTTGCAATCTTCCGTAAGGGCAGGCAATAATGCACACCTGCTCTCTAAACCACGCAAATACAAAATAGAATACACCAGTAAAAATCAGTAACGAAATTAAGGTACTTATATGGCTAAATGGGCCATCAATTATGTATTGTATTAACTTGTCACTTCCAATTAAATAGGCTAAAAACACATTCGCGATTACAAACGATATAATTAAGAAAATAAAGAGCTTTAACCCTTTCTTTCTTATTTTTTCGGCATCCCATTTTTGTCTTGCAAGTTTGCGTTGTTTGTTTCTGTCACCTTCAATCCAATATTCAATGCGTCTAAAAACCATCTCCATAAAAATGGTTTGCGGACAAATCCACCCACAAAAAATTCTACCAAAAGCCACGGTAAAAAGAGTAATAAATACAACACCAATAAGCATAGATATTACAAATAAATGAAAGTCTTGTGGCCAAAACGGAAACCCGAAAATATTAAATCGCCGTTCCAAAACATTGAACATTAAAAACTGATTGCCATTTATTTTAATAAACGGCGATAATAGTAGGAACGCCAATAAAAAGTAGCTAACCCATTTTCTGTATTTATAAAACTTTCCACTAGGTTTTTTAGGAAATACCCAGGCACGTTTACCTTCTTCGGTAATCGTTCCAATAGAGTCTCTGAAATTTTCGTTATCTGGGGTTTCCAATTTTGTTTTGATTTAAATACCTGCCGAGTTTAAAACCCGACAGGTATTGGGTACATTAGTTTAATTAGTACTTATAGATATTAAATTTATTCTTCAATTACAGCTTCAGGCGCTGTAGCTTCTACGGCGGCTTCTGCAGTTTCATCTACCCAAATATCGCCTTCAGCATCTTTAGGATTTGCAGGTGATATACCTTGAAATGTTAATACATAACTTGATACTTGAGCCATTTCTAATGGTTTTAGTTGCTGTTTCCAAGCAATCATTCCTTTACCAGAACGTCCACCTTCTGATACCGTTTTAAATACATTTTTAATACCGCCACCAAGAATCCAATGGTCGTCTGTTAAGTTTGGTCCAATACCACCACCACCATCTGCCATATGGCAAGCCACACAGTTGGTTTCAAAAATGGTTTTACCTGCACTTAAATCTGCTGCATCAGTTAATAGTGTTACAGTATTAATGTCTACTAAATTTTTAGCGGTTTTCTTATAAGCTTCTATGGCTTCTCTTGCATCTGCTAATTCAGTTTCTAACTCATCTGCTTGAGTGTAGCCATCAAAAACATGAAATCTTAACATGTAAACAACAGCAAATACAATCGAGATGTAAAAACCATATAACCACCATGGCGGTAAATTGTTATCTAACTCTTTTATACCATCGTAATTATGATCTAGAATTATTTCACCTTCTTCTTCAATTGGCTTCGAACCTAATAATTTCTTATAAGTTTCTTTAAACCAAGTAAATTCAAAAGTTTTTTCTTTTTCGGCTAAAAAGCGAGCTTTAGCTTCTTCATCTAATTTGTGAAGCATCACGTTTTCTAAAGCACCTACAATTGCTTCAATAGCAATAAGAATTAAAAGTACCAATAGCAGAAATAACATGACAGCAGGATATTCAATAAATGCTGGTTTTTCTCCAGAATCTATAAAGAACTCTACAGCTCCGAAAATGATAAAGAATACTATTGGAACTCGAATCCAAGATGGAATATTTTTCATAATATATCGTCGTTTTGGTTGTCTAATGGAATGTTACTAACGTTATTTATATAGTCTTTTTTAGCGGAAATTACCCACCAAAATAGCGCGACAAAAAAGATGAAGAAGATAAGCAGTGAAATAATAGGATATATTTCTATACCTGCGATGCTCTCCATATGATTTTTTACAAATTTCAACATGATACTTTGTGTTTTTTAAAGGTTAATTTTGAGCTGTTTCTACATTAATATCGGTTCCTAATCGTTGTAAATATGCAATAAGTGCTACTATTTCACGATTTTTCATTTCAACAAATTCCTCACCATTTTCAGCTGCATATTTTTTGTCAGCTTCGTAGTTATTTGCGAAATCCGGATCACTATAAAGGTTTTGCTCAATCTGAGTACCTTGTTCTAACATGCTCTGTTGGGCATTCGCAATCTCTTCATCTGTATAAGGAACGCCTAAGGATACCATGGCTTCCATTTTAGTCTCGGTAAGCGATTTATCTAATGTGCTGCTGCTTCCAGAAATTAACCAAGGGTAACGAGGCATAATAGAACCCGATGAGGTACTTTGCGGATCGTACATGTGGTTAAAGTGCCAGTTATCAGAATATTTACCACCTATACGATGTAAGTCTGGTCCGGTACGTTTACTACCCCAAAGGAATGGGTGATCATAAACATATTCTCCAGCTTTTGAGTATTCACCATAGCGCTCAACTTCACTTCTAAAAGGACGAATCATTTGCGAATGACAACCTACACAACCTTCACGTATGTAAATATCTCTACCTTCTAATTCTAAAGGGGTATAAGGTTTTACACTTGCAATGGTAGGTATGTTAGATTTTACCATGATGGTTGGAACAATTTGCACGACACCTCCAATTAAAATAGCTACAGTTGCTAATAGGGTTAATTGTATTGGTCTTCTTTCTAACCAAGTATGCCATCCTTCTGATGCAGTACGTTTTTTAGTGACGCGCTCTAGAGCTGGTGCTTCGGCTAGTTCATCTGTTACTTTGCTACCTTGTTTCACTGTAACAATAATATTGTAAACTAGAATGAACATACCTACAATATATAAACTACCACCAATGGCACGCATCCAATACATTGGCATAATTTCAGTAACCGTTTCTAAAAAGTTACCATAAACTAATGTCCCATCTGGATTAAATTGCTTCCACATACTTGCTTGAGTAAATCCAGCAACATACATAGGTAATGCATAGATAATAATACCTAGAGTTCCTAACCAGAAATGTAGGTTAGCTAATCCTATAGAGTGTAATTTGGTTTTAAACAATCGCGGGATTAAGTAATAAATAATACCAAATGCCATAAAACCGTTCCATGCTAATGCACCCACGTGCACGTGTGCAATAATCCAATCAGTAAAGTGAGCAATAGCGTTTACATTTTTAAGCGATAAGGTTGGTCCTTCAAAAGTGGCCATACCGTAACCTGTAATGGCTACAACCATAAATTTTAAAACAGGATCTGTACGCACTTTATCCCAAGCACCACGCAAGGTTAAAAGTCCGTTTATCATACCACCCCAAGATGGCATTAAAAGCATTACAGAAAAAGTAACCCCTAAGTTTTGAGCCCATTCTGGTAAAGCCGAGTACAATAAATGGTGAGGTCCTGCCCATATATAAATGAAAATTAACGACCAGAAATGCACGATAGAAAGTCTATAAGAATAAACCGGTCTATTGGCAGCTTTAGGAACAAAATAATACATTAATCCTAAAAATGGTGTTGTTAAAAAGAATGCTACAGCATTGTGTCCGTACCACCATTGCACTAAAGCATCTTGCACACCCGCGTAAACCGAGTAGCTTTTCATTGCGCTAACAGGCAATTCTAAATTGTTAAAAATATGAAGTACCGCAACCGTTACAAACGTGGCAATATAAAACCATATGGCAACGTATAAATGACGCTGGCGACGTTTCAATATCGTCCAAATCATGTTAATCCCAAAAACGACCCATATAAGGGCTATGGCAATATCGATTGGCCATTCTAACTCTGCGTATTCTTTGGAAGTTGTATATCCCAGAGGTAACGAAATCGCTGCTGCCACAATAATGAGTTGCCAACCCCAAAAGTTAATGTTACTTAGCAAATCACTAGCCATACGAGTTTTTAACAAACGTTGTAACGAGTAATAAATACCAGCAAACATGGCATTTCCAACAAAGGCAAAAATAACAGCGTTGGTATGTAAAGGTCTTAAACGACCAAAACTTAACCACGAAATACCATCTGTTAAGTTGGGAAATAAAAACATAAAGGCAAGTAACAAACCTACCGACATACCTACCACTCCAAAAACAATGGTGGCATAAATAAATTTGGTAACGATTTTGTTATCGTAATAAAATTGTTGCATCTCCATAATTTAGTTATTAATATTTTTTTTGGTTAGTACTTTTTTTTTGGATTTATCTTTAACAAGTTCATCTTCAAATAGCATGCGTACCGAAGGGGTATAACTGTCGTCGAACTGCCCGCTTTTTACAGCCAAAATAAAGGCAATAAAAAAGCCAACAGCAACGGTTATGCTTATAGCAAGTAAAACATATATAACACTCATACCTATTTGAAGTTATGGTTCAAAAATACTTTTATACATTATTTTAAAAGATGATATTTATCATATTAGATATATAATTTTAACTTATTAAGCAACTGTATACTTGAATTCAGTTTAACAATTGTGTTGAATTTTAATTTTTAAATCTATTTCAATTTTCGACCTATTATGTTTGTACATATAGTTGTGAAAGCCACAATACTTATAGAACTAAGGGGCATCAAAATAGCTGCAACAACGGGTTCCAACTGGCCAGTAACCGCAAAATATAAGCCGATGATATTGTATATAAAAGACAGGGCAAAACTCCATTTAATTATCTTAATGGCGCCTTTACTTGCTTTTATGTAATTGTAAATCTGATTGAATTTTGAAGCATCCAAAATGGCATCACAAGCAGGGGAAAACACATTCACATTTTCCGAAATCGCAATACCAACATCACTCTGCGCCAAAGCACCTGCATCATTTAATCCGTCGCCAATCATCAATACTTTAGCGTCTTCACTTTGATGATATTTTATATATTCAAGCTTGTCTTCTGGCTTTTGGTTAAAAAGGAGTTTGGTTTTTGTAGGTAGTAATTTGGTTAAATTGCTTTTTTCACCTGCATTGTCACCAGATAAAATAACTAAATCATATTCAGATTTTAGCTTATTAAATAATTTTGATAGTCCTTTTCTATATTTATTGTAAAACGTAAATTTCCCTTTATATTGGTTGTTTGTGCTAACATGAACTGCCGTGTTTAGCGTTGCGTTATCGGATACTAAACCAACAAATGGGGCTGAACCAACTTTAATGTTTTGGTCTTGATATTTCGCTTCAATACCTTTTCCTAAATGCTCTTGATAAGTATCTAAAGTTAAAATATCGTGCTCATTTAAAAGCGTATATAACGAACGGCTTAAAGGATGGTTAGAGCCTCGAAGCGTACTTTTTAATAAAGATTCTTCAGCAGTTGTAAGTTCCAACCCTTCGTAATCAATTGTGGTTTCTTTATTAGCAGTTATTGTTCCAGTTTTATCAAAAATGATGGTGTTTATTTTGGCAAGTTGCTCAATTACCGAAGCATTTTTTAGGTAGAATTTTTTCTTTCCTAAAATGCGTAACATGTTACCAAATGTAAACGGAGCAGAAAGGGCTATGGCGCAAGGGCAAGCAATAATTAAAACTGAAGTAAAAACGTTCAATGCTTTACTAGAATCTGTAAAAAGCCAAAATGATGTAGCTACGAAAGCAATCAATAAAATAGTAATGGTAAAGCGTTTACTAATACTATTTGTAATGTTTGTAAACGATAATTCTTTGTCATGTTTAAATACATCGTTACTCCACAGTTGGGTAAGATAACTTTGCTCAACCGAGTTTAAAACATCAACCTCTATGCTACCGTCCAATTGTTTGCCTCCTGCAAAAAGTTTATCGCCAGATTGTTTAGAAACCGTTTTTGATTCGCCCGTAACAAAACTATAATCAATTCTCGCTTTGCCTTTTATGAGAATACAATCAACAGGAATTAATTCTTCGTTTCTAATTAAAAGTCTATCGCCTTTTTCAATGTCATAAACTTGAATGGATTCTTCCTTGTCTTCTGAAGTGATTTTAGTTATTCCAATTGGGAAGTAAGATTTATAATCCCTTTCAAAAGATAAAAAAGTATAGGTTTTCTGCTGAAAAAATTTCCCAAGTAGTAAAAAGAAAATTAAGCCCGTTAAGCTATCAAAGAAGCCAGTGCCTAAATCGAAAACAATTTCCCAGGTACTTCTAATAAAGAGTACAGATGCGCCCAATGCTATTGGGACATCAATATTCAATATCTTAGATCGGAGCCCTTTATATGCAGATATGAAGTAATCTTGAGCTGCATAAAAAATCACTGGAACTGAAAATGCAAACATGAGCCACCTAAAAAGGGGTTTGAATTGTTCTAGCCAAAATTCCCCAACTTGAAAATACTCTGGAAAAGATAAAAACATCACATTTCCAAAAGCAAAACCTGCAACACCTAATTTGTAAATTAGCGATCTGTCTACACGTTTTTTGCCTACGCTGTAATCATCTAAACTTATATAGGGTTCGTAACCAATACTGCTTAAAAGCGTCACCACATCTTTCAATGATACCCTTTCAAAATTGAACGCGACCCTTACTGTTTTCTTTCCAAAATTTACGATTGAAGAATTTATATCTGGATTTAATTTGTTTAAGTTTTCAAGTATCCAAATACACGAACTACAATGAATATGCGGAATGTAAAGTGTTATGATTTGGGTATCTTCGTCATTAAATTCAAGCAATTGATCAACAATTTTAGGGTTATCTAAAAAGTTGTACTTGCCTTCTATGTCTTTGGGCGTTGCTCCTGGCGCATTTTGTAAATCGTAATAACAACCTAAATCATTTGTAGAAAAGATTTCGTATACCGTTTTGCAGCCATTGCAACAAAAAGGTTTGTTGTCAAACATGATTTTAGATGCATCTGCTTCTAAACCACAATGAAAACATGCGTTTTTACTCATTTTAATTTGCTCTTTTATACCTAATGCAAAATTGAAGAGTAAAGCAGAATTAAAATATGATATTAATCATGATTTGTTTATTTTTACGCTCTGTAAAGAGGTGCTATGAGTAAATGTGAGCAATGTATTATCAAGCAGTTTAATTCCTTAAAGTCTTTAACCAAAGACGAATTAGTGCGTATATCGGCATGTAAAACTTCAAAGAAAATAAAAAAAGGAGAGGTTATTTTTGAAGAAGGAGAAATGTTAAACGGCGTCTATTGTGTTAGAGATGGAATCTGTAAATTAACTAAATTAAGCGAAAACGGTAAAGACCAAATCGTGAAAATGGTTGTAAAAGGACAGTTGTTAGGGCAACGATCTATTATAAGTGATGAAGCTTCAAATTTACAAGCTATAGCATTAAATGATATGGAGGTTTGCTTTATCCCTAAAAGTGAAATAATCGCAGATTTACAAAAAAATCCCAAGTTCTCATTCGATGTATTAAAAGATATGGCAAGCGATTTAAGAGAAGCCGACGATGTTATTGTGAATATGGCTCAAAAATCGGTTCGTCAGCGTTTAGCTGAATCCCTGATATATATTCATGAAAATTTTGGAGTAAATCCAGATGGCACATTGAGTATCCTTTTATCGCGAGAAGACTATGCTAGTATCGTTGGTACAGCTACAGAATCTGCTATTAGGGTGTTGTCTCAGTTTAAAAAAGATGGCCTTATTTCAACAATTGGTAAATTTATCAAGATTGAAGATTTGAATGGCTTAAAGCGCATAGAATAATAAGTTAGTCGTTTAGTTCTAAAGCTTTTTTGGAGCTTCTTTTTATTTCGGTCTATTTTTTTAAAACATTTTTAACGGTTTTTACTTTCTTTTTAGAAGATTTATATAAATAGTTGTTAATGTTAAAGTTCTTATTGTAGAAATGTAGTATTTTTATAACGCTATGAAACACAATAAAACACCAAGAAAAGGTTTCGTTTTTAAAAAATACGAATCGCCTAATCAATCACCGTTCGATAAACTTTTCGAAATATTTAAAGAACTCATTACGCATACTTCTGGCGATTTTGATGAAGCCATAGATTGGTTGCGTGAGTTAGATAAAGAATATAAACTGACGACGCCAGAGTACACCATAGAGGATTTTATTGAAGATTTAAAACAAAAAGGGTATTTGCGTGAAGAAATAGATCCTGATGGTAACGGTACTTTAGCAATTACTTCAAAAACAGAACGGGCCATTCGGCAGCAAGCATTAGATCATATATTTGGAAAAATAAAACGCAGTGGTCAAGGTAGCCATAAAAGTAAAGGTATTGGTATTGGTGATGAGCACACCGGGGATTTTAGAAATTACCAGTTTGGAGATGCATTAGATAAGGTATCAATGACCGAAAGTTTGAAAAATGCCCAAATAAATCATGGGATATCCGATTTTAATTTGACTGAAGACGATTTGGTTGTTGAGGAGACTCTGCATAAATCTCAGATGAGTACTGTTTTAATGATTGATATTAGCCACAGTATGATTCTTTATGGCGAAGACCGCATCACGCCTGCTAAAAAAGTGGCTATGGCGCTTGCTGAACTCATTACAACACGCTACCCAAAAGATACGCTGGATATATTAGTTTTTGGTAACGATGCGTGGCAAATCGAAATTAAAGATTTGCCCTATTTAAAAGTTGGTCCGTATCATACCAATACGGTGGCAGGATTGCAATTGGCTATGGATTTACTGAGACGTAAACGAAACACGAACAAACAAATATTTATGATTACTGATGGTAAACCGAGCTGTTTACGTCAACCAGATGGGACATATTACAAGAACAGTAACGGTCTGGATACCCATATTGTCAATAAATGTTATATGATGGCGCAACAAGCAAGAAAATTACATATTCCCATCACAACATTTATGATAGCTCAAGACAGCTATTTAATGCAATTTGTGCGTGAGTTTACCTATGCTAATCAGGGCAAAGCTTTTTATACAGGTTTAAAAGGTTTGGGTGAAATGATTTTTGAGGATTACGAGACCAATAGAAAAAAAAGAATTAGAGGATAAATAAAGAACTTTTAGCAAATAGCATTGAGTCTCATTCAGTTTGATTCGCTTAAAGCTAGAAGTAACAATTCAAAAGCTAAATATGAAAATAGAAACAATAAAAACACTAGGTGATTTAAAAAAAGCCAGATATCAAAGTAAAACTATTAAGGATGAATTACGAGATAATTTAATTAAAAAACTAAAGAATAAGGAAACCACTTTTGAAGGAGTTCATGGTTATGAAAACACTGTTATTCCAGAGCTTGAACGTGCTATTTTATCTCGTCATAATATAAACTTATTAGGCTTACGCGGACAAGCAAAAACAAGGCTTGCACGATTAATGTTGAATTTGTTAGATGAATATATTCCTGTAGTTGAAGGATCCGAAATTAATGACGATCCACTTAATCCAATATCGCGTTTTGCTAAAGAAATAATTAAAGAAAAGGGTAATGAAACACCTATATATTGGCTCCATAGAAGTGAGCGATTTGCTGAAAAATTAGCCACACCCGATGTTACAGTGGCAGATATTATAGGTGATGTAGATCCTATTAAAGCAGCCAATTTAAAATTAAGTTATGCTGATGATCGAGTAATCCATTACGGCATGATTCCTAGAGCCAACCGATGCATTTTTGTTATTAACGAATTACCCGATTTACAAGCCAGAATACAAGTGGCGTTATTTAATATATTGCAAGAAGGCGATATTCAAATAAGAGGATTTAAACTACGATTACCTCTTGATATTCAGTTTTTATTTACGGCAAATCCTGAAGATTATACCAATAGAGGCAGTATAGTTACGCCTTTAAAAGATAGAATTGGATCTCAAATATTAACGCATTATCCTGTAGATATTGAAACCGCAAGACTTATTACTGAGCAAGAAGCCAAATTGGTTGAAGGTCAAAAAACAACTGTTATTGTTCCAGATTTAGCTAGAGATTTACTCGAACAAATTGTATTTGAAGCAAGAGAGAGCGAATTAATTGACGCCAAAAGTGGGGTAAGTGCGCGTTTAAGTATCACAGCACTAGAAAACTTATTGAGTACCGCAGAGCGTCGCGCGTTAATTAATGGAGATGGTCAAACTACCATTAGGTTATCAGATTTTGTTGGAATTATTCCGGCTATTACGGGAAAAGTAGAGTTGGTTTATGAAGGTGAGCAGGAGGGCGCAGCAATGGTAGCTTATAACTTAATTGGCGATGCCGTAAAAAGTTTGTTTACAGAGTTTTTTCCGAAAATAAGCAAGCTTCAAAAAGAAGATGAAGATGGTCCATACGATGATATTGTTTCATGGTTTTTTAATTTGAAAGAAGGCTTTGAGTTGCTGGATGATTTAAGAGATAAAGAATACAAAAACTTAATAAATGCAATTTCACCTTTGGATGATTTACTCGGAAAGTATCAACCAAACCTAACAAAACAAGATAGTTACTTTGTGAAGGAATTTGTGCTTTGGGCTCTTGTAGAATTTAAAGTATTGAGTAAACATAGGTTTACAGAAGGTATTCAATTTAAAGACCCTTATGGAAGTTTTATAAGCGGTATTTAAATATATTAATAGTTTAAAAAAGACGAGGGTTTTCATTCTTGTCTATGTCGACATGCTATGAAAACGAGATATAACTACCAGGTATTCCTCGATTTTATATTATCGTGACATAAACGAATTATTTCTTTTATCCGTTTTTCTCGTGTGGTTTCACGTTTTGCTTGATTGAGCCAATACAAATAACTTTTTCTGTAAGAAGGGGCAAAGTTTTGATAATTTTCAAAGGCTTTTGGATTTTTATCGAAAGCAATTTGCAATGCTTTAGGAACAATTCCCTTTTCAACATCATCCAAAGCGGTCCAACTACCATTTTGTTTAGCTATTTCTATGGTTTTTAATCCACTTTCATGCATTAAATTCTTGGAGATTAGCTCTTTTAAATGTGTTTTGTTCAATGCACTCCAAACGCTTTTAGGGTTTCTAGGTGTAAAATATTGTCTGCGCTTACCATTGCCCAAACTTTTTACTGTAGAGTCTATCCAACCATAACATAAAGCGACTTTTACGGCTTCTTCCCAACGCATGGAATCATTTTCGTGTTCTACTTTATAAAAAATGAGGTATATTCCTGAACAATTATGGTGATTGTTGTGCAACCAATTTCGCCATTCTTTATCGCTTTTAAAATAGAGTTCGGGTAATTTCAATGCACTTAAATTTTTTGGCTATAAATATAAAAATCTGGGTCTATTTTAATGGAGGATTGTTTTGACTCTAAATTCATTGTTTGCCAATCAGCTTTTGGGAATAACCACATATCTTCATCGTTAATTATAACTTGAATTGGCATATCAAAACCTTCAACAATACTAATCCAACGGTACTTCAATGTTTTTTTATTGATAGTATATTCTAATGTTGGAACCTTTGTTGTTCTTAAATATTGATTGAAAAACTCTGTTAAATCAATACCTGTTTCCTGACTTAAAAAATCTTCAATTTGCTTACTTGAAACCGTTTGATGGTAAAAGGTTACATTCATTTTACGCAAAATCTTGCGCCATTTTTCATCATCTTCAATAAGTTGTCGAAGTGTATGTAGCATATTAGCGCCTTTGTAATACATATCAGATGAGCCTTCTTTATTTACATCATAATAGCCTATAAGAGGTCGGTCGTTCTGAATGTTTTTTCGAGTGCCTATCACATATTCTGCAGAAGCTTGTTTCCCAAAATGATAATCTAAATATAAGTTTTCAGAATAAGCGGTAAAACCTTCGTGTATCCACATATCAGCAACATCTTTGTTGGTAATATTATTAGCAAACCACTCATGGCCCGCTTCATGAATAATAATAAAATCGAATTTTAAACCCCAACCAGTTCCTGATAAATCATTTCCTAAATAACCATTTTGGTATCCGTTACCGTAGGTTACTGAACTTTGGTGTTCCATTCCTAAATATGGCACCTCAACAAGCTTAAAACTGTCTTTGTAAAACGGATATTGTCCAAACCAATGCTCGAATGCTTCCATCATCATAGGGACTTGCTTAAACTGTTCTTTGGCCTTTTCTAGGTTATAACTTAAAACATAATAATCTAAATCTAGATTTCCTGCCATCCCATCATATACTTCTGAGAAATTTACATAATCTCCGATATTGATATTGACGCCGTAATTATTAATCGGGTTTTTCACAATCCAAGTATAGGTTTTGGTATCTCCTATTTGATCCACTCGACGTAATCTTCCGTTTGAAACGTTGGTTAATTTACTAGGAACGTTTACACTAATTTGCATGCTATCTACTTCATCGTACATATGGTCTTTACAGGGCCACCAAACACTGGCGCCTAATCCTTGACAGGATGAAGCTATAAAATGATTGCCGTTTTTGTCTTTTTTCCATGAAATACCTCCGTCCCACGGTGCTTTTACAGCTTCTCTTGGATGCCCTTGGTAGTGCACTATTAATTCATTCACTTCATCTACATTTTGATTATCCGATAGTGAAATAAAATGCGCATTGCCATCATGCTTAATTTTTAATTCTTGTCCGTTTTGAACTGCTTTAAGTAGTTCCATTGGTGGTTGTAAATCAATTTGCATGACAGAGTCTTGATCTAAAACTTTGTATTGAATAGTGTTTTTTCCAGAAATGAATTTATTTTCAGGATCTACCTTAATATCAAGATGATAATACGTTAAATCCCACCATTCGCGCTCTGGGGTTATGCTGCCTCTCAAGGTGTCTTGTCTTGTAAACTCTGTTTTCTCAGAAAGTAAACCTTGAGCTTGAATATTTACAAAAGGAGTTATAAAAAAAACTAAAAATAAGATGTAAACTGTTTTCATTAAAAATAAATTATTTGATATAAAGATAATGAAATAAAAAAACGCCTCGAAAATTAATTAGAGGCGCCTTTAATAATAGAATTAGTCACTCAATATATTATTAAAAACAATACTTGTTTTCTTTAATTACTTTATCAGCAATGATATTACGAAGCTCAATAATGTTTGGCATGTTCACGTATTTAATGTAACGTTTTAAGCCCATTAACATCATACGTTGCTCATCTCCAGAAGAGAAGGAAATAATAGAATGTTTTCCAGCAGTTTCAATAACATCTATAGCATGAAACAAGTTTAATTTGGCCATAGCTATCTGTTCTTTTACTTTGTCTTCACCTTGTTTCTTCGCCATTTTTTCTGCACGAAGAATAGCAGATTCTGCAAGGTATATCTGAATTAAAATATCCGAAGCTGCCAACATAAGCTGTTGTTGCGCTTCAATTTTTTCACCATATTTCTGAAGAGCAGCACCAGAAACCATTAAAAAGAGTTTTTTAAGGTTCTTTATAATACTTTTTTCTTCTGAAAATAATGCTGAAAAATCTGGAACATCAAATGAAGGTATACCAGTAAGTTCTTTAGCTACCTCTTGAGCAGGACCTAACAAGTCTACATGGCCTTTCATAGCTTTTTTAATAAGCATACCTATTGAAAGCATTCGGTTTATTTCGTTGGTACCTTCATAAATTCTGGCAATTCTAGCATCTCTCCAAGCAGATTCGATTGGTGTTTCTTCAGAGAAGCCCATTCCACCGTAAATTTGAATACCTTCATCTGAACAATTTTGAATGAATTCTGAAACAGCTACTTTAAGAATAGAACATTCGATTGCGTACTCTTCTACACCTTTTAATTCAGCTTCTTGATGTGTGTCTTTGCCGTTATTTTGACGGATCGTAATTCGGTCTTCTATATTTTTTGAAGCACGATAAGTTGCCGCTTCTCCAACCCAGCAATTCGTAGCCATTTCAGCTATTTTCTGACGGATAGCTCCAAAACTTGAAATAGGAACTTTAAATTGAATTCTTTCGTTCGCATAATTTACTGATTCTGATATCACACGACGTTGGGCATCTAAACAAGCAGCCGCTAATTTAATTCTACCTACGTTTAGTGCGTTCATTGCAATTTTAAATCCGTTACCTCTTGTTGAAAGCATGTTTTCAGCTGGAACAACGGTATCGTTAAAGAATACTTGTCTTGTTGAAGATGCACGAATACCTAGTTTGTGCTCTTCTTCACCCATGGTAATACCATTTGGGTTTTCAGGATCATATTCTACAATAAATCCAGTAATATTTTTATCATCTTCAATTCTAGCAAAAACAATCATTAGGCTACAAAATCCGGCATTAGAAATCCACATTTTCTGCCCTGTAATTTTATAGGTTTTTCCATCTTCAGATAGCACCGCTTTTGTTTTTCCAGAGTTAGCATCACTTCCCGCACTAGGCTCTGTTAAACAGTAGGAACCAAACCATTCGCCTGAAGCTAATTTTGGTACATACTTTTGTTTTTGTTCTTCATTTCCATATAAAGTAATAGGCATGGTTCCAATCCCTGTGTGAGCTCCAAATGCCGTACTAAACGAGCCTGTTGCACCAGAAATATAGTCACATACTAAAACCGTATCAACAAAACCTAAGCCCATTCCGCCGTATTCTTCAGGAACAGCAATACTTAAAAAGCCCAGTTCTCCGGCTTGTCTCATACACGATTCAGTTAAGGCATAGTCCTTCTTTTCAAATTGTGCTTTTTTAGACCAGATTTCTCTATCAACAAATTCAGTTACAGCTTCTTTCATCATAAGCTGATCTTCATTGAAATCTTCAGGAGTAAAAATGTCTTCACAATCGATTTCTTTTACTAAGAATTGACCGCCACGTAAAATGTCTTTTTCCATTTCTTTACTTTATATTTAGTTTCTTTAATTTAAAAATTCGAAAATACCACAAGCACCTTGCCCTGTTCCTACACACATTGTAACGGCGCCGTATTTTCCTTTCATGTTTCGCTGACGCATTTCATCAAATAGTTGTACCGAAAGTTTTGCACCAGTGCAACCTAGCGGATGTCCTAAAGCGATAGCTCCACCATTCACGTTAACTATATCTGGATTTAAATCTAATTCGCGAATTACAGCTAAAGATTGCGAAGCAAAGGCTTCGTTTAACTCAATTAATTCTAAATCTGATTGTTTTAAGCCCGCTAGTTTTAATGCTTTCGGAATAGCTTTAACAGGACCTATACCCATAATTCTAGGTTCTACACCTGCTGCAGCATAATTTACCAATCTTGCAATAGGTTCAAGGTTTAACTCTTTTAACATATCTTCACTCATCACCATAACAAAAGCTGCTCCATCACTCATTTGAGACGAATTTCCAGCAGTTACACTACCGTTTGCAGCAAATACCGGGCGTAATTTTGATAAAGCTTCAATGCTTGTTCCTGCACGAGGACCTTCATCTTTAGTTACGGTATATTTTTTAGTTGCTTTTTTTCCATTTTCATCAAGGTAAGTTTGCTCTACATCAATTGGAGCAATTTGATCTTTAAAACGATTTTCAGCTTGCGCCTTCAATGCTTTCATATGTGAATTAAATGCGAACTCATCCTGATCTTCACGAGATACTTTAAATTGTTTTGCAACCGCTTCCGCAGTATTTCCCATACCCCAATAATAATCTTCGTGACCTGCTTTAACCGTGTCGTAATTTAATTCTGGTTTAAATCCTGTCATTGGCACAGAACTCATACTTTCTGCACCACCAGCGATAATACAATCGGCCATTCCAGCTTGAATTTTCGCTGTGGCGATAGCAATCGTTTCAACTCCTGAAGAACAAAAACGATTAACGGTTACTCCTGGAACATCAACACTATTCAATCCAATTAATGAAATAAATCGTGCCATATTTAAACCTTGCGAACCTTCCGGCATAGCATTACCAACGATAACATCGTCAATTCTCTTAACGTCTAATCCTGGTAATTCCTTCATCATGTATTGAATGGTTTCAGCACCCAATTCATCAGCTCTTTTAAATCGGAAGACTCCTTTTGGAGCTTTACCAACGGCCGTTCTATATGCTTTTACTATATATGCTTGTTTCATTTTCTTAGTTTCTTAATGGTTTTCCTTTAGTTAGCATGTGTTGAATACGTTCTAAGGTTTTTCTTTCTGTACATAACGATAAGAAAGCTTCACGTTCTAGGTCTAGTAAATATTGTTCGGTTACCAGTGTAGGTTCCGATAAATCACCTCCAGCCATAACATATGCGAGTTTATTAGCAATTTTCTTATCATGTTCAGATATATAGTTACTGTCTTCCATAGCGTCTGTTCCAACTAAGAACATACCTAAAGCTTGTTTTCCTAACACCTTAATGTCTTTGCGTTTAACGGGCTGTGTATATCCTATATCTGCCATTAATTTAGCATGTGCTTTCGCCGTTGCTATTTGGCGGTCTTTATTCACAACAACAATATCTTTTCCTTTTTGAAGTACTCCTAAATCAAATGCTTCGTAAGCAGAAGTAGAAACTTTAGCCATACCAATAGTTAAGAAGTATTCCTGTAAAGTATTTAATTCAACATCTCCTTTTTGAAAGGTATCTGCAGCTCTTAAGGCCATTTCTTTAGATCCGGCACCACCTGGAATAACGCCAACTCCAAATTCTACAAGACCCATGTAAGTTTCAGCAGCAGCAACCACTTTATCAGCATGCATAGACAATTCACAAGCACCACCTAAGGACATACCATGAGGTGCTGCAACAGTTGGGATTGATGAATAACGCATGCGCATCATCGTATCTTGAAAATATTTTATTGCCGCATTCAATTCATCGTATTCTTGCTCAACAGCCATCATGAAAATCATTCCAATATTTGCGCCTACAGAGAAGTTTGCTCCTTGATTACCTATAACTAATCCATCAAAATCTTTCTCAGCTAAGTCTATCGCTTTATTCAATCCAGCTAAAACATCGCCACCAATGGTGTTCATTTTAGATTGGAATTCACAATTCAATATACCATCACCTAAGTCTTCAATAACAACTCCAGAATTTTTAAATACTTCATTTGATTTTCTGATGTTGTCTAATATGATGAAGGCATCTTGACCCGGAATTTTCGTTTGTGTTTTTGAAGGAATATCATAATAAAAGGAAGCCCCTTCTTTTACTGTGTAAAAAGATGTGTTTCCAGATGCAATCATGTCATTAACCCAAGCAGCAGGTTCTAATCCTTCAGCTTTCATTAATTCGATACCTTTTTCAACGCCAATAGCATCCCATATTTGGAAAGGACCATGTTCCCAACCAAATCCAGCTTTCATAGCGTCATCAATTTTGTAGAGCTCATCTGTTATTTCAGGGATTCGGTTTGAAACATATGCGAATAGTGCAGTAAAACTTTTGCGATAAAATTCGCCTGCTTTATCTTTCCCAGAAATTAAAACTTTAAAACGGTCTACAACCTTGTCAATTGTTTTAGTTAGTTCTAAGGTTGCAAATTTTGCGCGTTTAGCTTCACGATATTCTAAGGTATTTAAATCTAATGAAAGAATTTCTTTAGAGCCATCAGCAGAAACATGCTTTTTGTAGAAGCCTTGTCCTGTTTTGCTACCTAACCATTTTTTTTCCATCATGGTATTGATGAAGTCAGGCAGTTTAAAAAGCTCTGAACGTTCATCGTTAGGGCAATTTTCTCTAATACCATTCGCAACATGCACAAGTGTATCTAAGCCAACAACATCAACAGTACGGAAGGTTGCCGATTTTGGACGACCAATTACCGGTCCAGATAATTTATCAACTTCCTCAATGGTTAAATCTAATTCCTTTACCGCATGAAATAAACTTTGTATGCTAAAAATACCAATTCTATTTCCAATAAATGCTGGTGTATCTTTAGCTATTACTGATGTTTTACCTAAGAATTTTTCGCCATATTCATTTAAGAAATCTAAAACGGCAGCATCTGTTTTTGGACCCGGAATGATTTCGAATAATTTTAAGTAACGCGCAGGGTTAAAAAAGTGTGTTCCGCAGAAATGTTTTTGAAAATCTTCAGAACGCCCTTCACTCATAAATTTAATTGGAATACCTGAAGTATTCGAAGTAATTAATGTACCAGGAGTTCTATGTTTTTCTAGTTTTTCAAAAACTTGTTGTTTGATGTCTAATCGCTCAACAACAACTTCCATGATCCAATCTACATGGGCAACTTGAGCAATATCGTCTTCTAAATTTCCTGTAGTTATACGGTTGGCAAATGATTGATGATAAATAGGAGAGGGTTTAGATTTTAAAGATGCCGTTAGGGCATCATTAACTAATCTATTTCTAACTATTTTATCTTCCAACGTTAAACCTTTGGCTTTTTCCTTGTCATTTAGTTCTCTAGGAACAATGTCTAATAATAGGACATCTACCCCTATATTGGCAAAATGGCATGCTATACCACTTCCCATTATACCAGAACCAATTATGGCTACTTTTTTAATTCTTCGCTTGCTCATTTTATTTTTTAACTATCTGATTGATTGTATATTTTCTTGTTTGAAACCAACTCATTTATGATTTCGGCAACTTCATAAAAATGTTTTAATTTTTCTTCAGAAATATTTTTTTTGATGGTTTCATTGAATGTAAGTACTCTATCTTTTGAATAGGCTCTTTTTTCTCTTCCAAAATCTGTGAGAGAAATTATTACGCCTCTTCCATCTTCAGGATTGGGATGTCTTTCAATTAATCCTTTTTTTTCCATGGTTTTCAAAATTCTAGATAGACTGGTAGCTTCCATTCCCATTTTTGGTCCTAATGCCGTTGATGGCGTTCCTTTATCTGGGTCTATACTTAATAAGGTGAAACCAGTGGCCATGGTACTATCAAATTTCGAGGCTTCTTCATTATACATTTTTTGAACTGTTAACCAGGTAGTTCTCAGCATATAATCGATGGTTTTGTCCTTCATACTTTTTTGTTGATGTGCTCAAATATAAAAAAAAATACTATGCATGCATAGTATTTTTGATAAAATTATAATTGTTTTATGATATTAGATTTTCAACGTATTAAAAATCTTAGAAATGTATAAGATAAAGGCTATCCTAACTTTCCATTTACAGCACCAACTGCGGCCCCTATAATAGCAGACATGACTATAGAAATACCTACATCAATCGCAGCAAGTTCAAATGTGAACTCAGTGTTCATGGCCAAATTAAAGAAGTTGTAAAAGAGACCTACAAACAAGCCAATTGTAGCACCAGCCTTAAGGCCCGTCATTGCGGTGGTTATTTGTGCCCATTTGGTGAAGATGTAAGCAACAAATAATCCGAAAGTCATACATCCCAAGAAAATCATAATCATGGTATTAGAATTTTCTTCTGGTTGTGGAAAGGTACTCGCAAAAATAATTCCGTAGAAAAGCCATCCTAAAAGGAAATCGACTATACCTCCAACAATTCCTGAAACTAAAAAGTTTTTTGTTTTCATTTGATTTATTTTAATTAGTTAGTTCTTAAATGTATTAAAGACTTATTAAAACATCAAATTAAGTATTAAATTATTGCAATATTGATAAATTATTACAATAATAATTGTGTTTTTCTCAGTAAATTTTGAAATTTGATTTTTATTCTGAAGTGCTAAAATTAATTATGGGCGATAAATTTTTTCAATTAAATCGAGATACTTATTCTTAATTACATCGCGTTTCATTTTTAAAGTAGGCGTTAGGTGACCTGCATCAATAGACCAAATTTCTGGTGTCAATTCGAATTTCTTGATTTGCTCCCATTTTCCAAACTTCTTGTTGCACTGATCAATTTCTTCTTGAATGCGATCATGAATTATTTGAGAATTCACAATATCTTCAAAAGAGGTTCCAATAGATTGACTTTTATGATCTATCCAATCTTTAATAAACTCAAAATTTGGCTGTATTAAAGCTGCAGGCATTTTTTCGCCTTCGCCAATAACCATAATCTGCTCTATAAAACGGGATTGCTTAAATTCATTTTCAAGAAGTGTTGGGATAATATATTTGCCACCTGAGGTTTTAAACATTTCTTTTTTACGACCTGTAATTTTTAAAAACCCATCATCATCAATTTCTCCTTTATCGCCAGTATGAAAATAATCACCTGTCATGACGCTAGCCGTTTTTTCAGGATCTTTGTAATAGCCCATCATCACATTAGGGCCTTTTATTAGTATTTCGCCGTCTTCGGCTATCTTAACTTCTACATGATCTATAGGCTTACCAACTGTACCAACTTTAAATAAATGGCCCTCATATTTACCAACTGAAACTACTGGAGAAGTCTCAGTTAAACCATAACCTTCCATTACTTGCATGCCAGCGGCACCAAAAATTCTAGATAATCGAGGTTGTAAAGCCGCACTTCCAGAAACCATAGTATATAATTCGCCGCCTAGGGCTTCTCGCCATTTACTAAAAATAAGCTTGTTCGCAATTTTTAATCTAAATTCATACCATGCGCCATTTTTTCCGTAAGGTTCCCACTTTTCGCCCAAACCTACAGCCCAATAAAACAACATTTTTTTAATGCCTGATAGTTCTTCAGCTTTAGCCATAATTTTGTCGTAAACCTTCTCAAGAAGTCTTGGAACAACACTCATTAAATTGGGTTTTATTTCTTTGGCGTTATCACCTATTTTATCAATGCCTTCTGCAAAGTAGATTGATGTTCCTGCATATTGGTATACATATATAAGAACGCGTTCAAAAATATGGCAAATAGGTAAAAAACTTAAAACTCTTGTATTATTTCCTTTTAGAGGTACTCGAGGGAAGCTATCCAATACATTACTAGTAATATTCCAATGCGAAAGCATTACGCCTTTAGGTTTTCCAGTGGTTCCCGAAGTGTAAATTATTGTAGCCAAATCTTCAGGTTTAACTTCATCTTTCCGAGCATCAACTTCATTTTGATTAGAAGTGTCTTCACCTAGTTTAAATAATTCTGAATAATGTTTACAGCCTTCTATATGATCAAAAGAGTAGACCTCTTTCAGTTTTGTATTTCCTTGTACTTTTCTTACTTTTTCTAAAACTTCTTCGTCTGAAACAAAACAATAAATTGATTCGCTGTGATTCAAAACATATTCATAATCTTCAGCACAAATTGTAGGATATATTGGAATATTTTGAGCTCCAATTTGTAAAACTGCAATATCCATGAAATTCCATTCGGTACGGTTAGTCGATGAAATAACGGCAATTCTATCATTTTTTTTAACACCTAATCGTAGCAATGCTCTACTAATGCAATTCGCTTTATCAATATACTTTTGAGTTGAGGTTTTAACCCATGCTCCGTTATATTTTGTAACTAATGCAGCATCATTAGGTTTATTTTCTAATTGGTAGTAAGCAAAATCAAAAAGTCTGGTTATTTCTTTCATAAGTTTAGTTGTAGCCTTTGTGCAAAGTATGAAATTAAATAGGAATTTCAAATACTCTATAATGTCAAGATGAAAACTTAAAAAAAAAATGATTGTTTTAATGATAGGTATGTATTGGTCTAATGGGTTGAAAAATAAATAGGTTATTGCCTTAGTTTTAGAATCATTGAACTCATTTTATGTTCAAATTAAAAAAAAAGTAGTACGATTATTTCAATTTCAAAATATTCATAAATCTTTACAATGAACTAGTAATTTTTATTAAAAGTGTAATGTAATTATTGAAATTTTGCAAAAAAACTTTAATTACATCATTTTTATTGTCAATTTTCTATTTAAAGTGTTAAGGTTGTAGATTAATCACAATTTAAAAGGATTAAACTCAAACGTTTTCGTAAAATAAAATCACTTGGTTTATTGGGTTTTAGGGATTTACTGACATTTATCAGGTTTATTATGAAGCCCCGTATTTAATTTTGTGATGTACTTATAAAATTTGATTTCTTAAAATATTAATACATAAAAAAATGGAAGTAAAACAATTTAATTACGGGATTTGGACTGAGGAACTTAATGTTAGAGATTTTGTATACAATAACATTACTCCTTACCACGGAACACACGAATTTTTAGTTGGTCCGAGCGAAAGAACTCTTAAATTATGGGAGGTCTGCAAAGCAGCTACACAGGAAGAACGAAAAAATAATGGTGTACGATCTGTAGATACAGAAACGATTTCAACGGTTAGCTCGTTTGGTGCGGGTTATATCGATAAAGAAAATGAAGTTATTGTTGGTTTGCAAACCGATGAATTATTAAAAAGAGCCATGAAACCTTTTGGAGGTTTTAAAGTGGTTCAAAAAGCGTTAGCAGAACAAGGTGTAAAACCAAATGATGCTTTAACAGACTTATTTTCTAAATACGTTAAAACACATAATGATGGTGTTTTTGATGCTTATAATGAGGAAATTAGAAAATTCCGTTCGTTAGGGTTTTTAACAGGATTACCTGATAATTATGCTAGAGGTAGAATTATTGGTGACTACCGTCGTGTGGCCCTTTACGGAATTAACTTTTTAATTGAAGAAAAAGCTAAAGATTTAGCAAATATTACTGGTCCTATGACTGAAGCGGTTATCCGTTTGCGTGAAGAGGTTTCAGAGCAAATTAAAGCACTAAAAGACATGCTTGAACTAGGTAAAACTTATAACCTAGATTTAAGTCGTCCTGCTGATAATGCAAAAGAAGCTGTACAATGGACGTACATGGCATATTTAGCAGCTGTAAAAGAACAAGATGGTGCAGCCATGTCTTTAGGAAATGTATCTACTTTCTTAGATATTTATATTGAAAACGATTTACAAGAAGGTTTAATTAACGAGGAAGAAGCTCAAGAATATATCGACCAATTTGTGATGAAGTTACGTATGGTTCGTCACTTAAGAATGGCAGCTTATGATGAAATTTTTGCAGGAGATCCTACTTGGGTAACAGAAGCTATTGGAGGAATGTTTGAAGACGGAAGAACTAAAGTAACTAAAACGTCTTACCGTTTCTTAAATACCTTATACAATTTAGGACCTTCACCAGAACCAAATATGACAATTCTTTGGTCTGAGCAATTACCAGAAAACTTTAAAGCTTATTGCTCTAAAGTAGCCATTGATACATCTTCAATTCAGTTTGAAAATGATAACTTAATGAGAGCAGAACGTGGTTCTGATGATTACGGAATTGCTTGTTGCGTTTCTTACCAAGATTTAGGTAAATCTATTCAGTTTTTCGGAGCTCGTACAAACTTAGCAAAAACGTTATTACTTGCTATTAATGGTGGACGTTGCGAAACTACGGGCACATTAATGGTAGAAGGTATTGAGCCTTGCGATTGTGAATATTTAGATTACGATAAAATAATGGCTAATTTTAAAATTGCCATGAAAGAAGTTGCGAGAGTTTATAATGATTCAATGAACATTATTCACTACATGCATGATAAGTATTACTACGAAAAAGCACAAATGGCTTTAATTGATACTAATCCTAGTATTAATATTGCTTATGGTATTGCTGGTTTATCTATTGTTGCCGATTCACTTTCTGCAATTAAATATGCTAAAGTAAAACCAATTAGAAATGAAGACGGACTTACCGTAGACTTTAAAGTTGAAGGGGAGTTCCCGAAATACGGAAATGATGATGATCGTGTGGATGCTTTAGCTGCAAAAGCTGTAGCAGATTTTAATGATGAATTGAAAAAGCTACCTGTTTATAAAAATGCAGAACCAACAATGTCTGTGTTAACAATCACATCAAACGTGTCTTATGGTAAGAAAACTGGTGCTACACCAGATGGAAGACCAAGCGGAATTCCATTTGCTCCTGGCGCAAACCCAATGCACGGTCGCGATTGTAATGGTGCTATTGCTTCATTAAATTCGGTTGCAAAAATTGATTATAAAGATTCTTTAGATGGTATCTCAAATACCTTCTCAATTGTACCTAAATCTTTAGGAGCGGATTCAGAAGAAAGAATCGAGAACTTAGTGTCAATTATCGATGGATATTTTATCAATAAAGCACAACATTTAAATGTAAATGTTTTAGATAAACAAATGCTACTAGATGCTATGGAGCATCCAGAAGAATATCCACAATTAACCATACGTGTTTCAGGATACGCTGTAAACTTTGTAAGATTAACGAAAGAACAGCAAATGGAAGTTATAACACGTTCGTTCCACGAGTCCATGTAATTTTTTTATTAATATTTGAGTAGCATCTTGAAAAGAAGTGTCAAAACTTCTTTTTGGGATGCTTATTTTAAAAAATTTAAGGTATCAAAACTAAAGATAACATATTAAACGTACACTCCATTGAGTCCTTCGGAACCCATGATGGTCCAGGCGTAAGAATGGTGCTTTTTCTTCAAGGCTGCAAACTTAAATGTTTGTACTGCCATAATCCAGATACTATTGATACGGTAGGAGGAAAAGAATATCATATCGATGAGCTTGTAAAGATGGCGATAAAATTGAAACCTTATTTTGGAAAAAAAGGCGGAGTTACCGTTTCTGGCGGTGAACCATTGCTACAATCCAAAGCATTAATTCCGTTTTTTAAACGTCTTAAAGAAGAAGGTATTCATACCAATATTGATACTAATGGTAGAGTTCTAAATCATTTTTCTGAAGAACTTATAGATAAATATGCAGATTTAGTGATGTTGGATGTAAAACATATGACAGAGGAAGGATATGAGTATATAACCGGACAACGTAACAAAGAAACGACATTCAATTTCGCAAAACATAGAGAGGCTTCAGGTAAAAAAATGTGGTTACGCTATGTGTTAATACCAGGAATTACCAATACGCCTAACTTATTACATGCAATGGGTGAATACTTTAAGGAGTATGAGACTATAGAAAAAATTGAGCTTCAGCCTTATCATAAACTAGGGATTCATAAATGGGAAGCTTTAGGATGGGAATATCAATTAAAAGAAGCTCGTGAGAATACAAAAGAAGAAATAGATGCTGCAAAAGAAATACTGCAAAACTATTTCAAAGAAGTAAAAGTAAACTAAACAATACTGATAATTTCAGTATTAAAGAAGATAAAGATGAAAACACAAAAATTAAAAAATCGTTGGTTAATTGCGGCATCGGCAGTTGGAATTCATATTTCAATTGGTTCCGTTTATGCTTATTCAGTAATGACCAACCCTGTTAAAGATATTTTTGATGTTGATGGTAGTGTTATAAAATGGGCATTTAAAATTGCTATTTTATTATTAGGATTATCAGCGGCATTTTTAGGTCGCTGGGTAGAGAAAGTAGGACCAAAAGTAAGCGGAACAACAGCCGGATTCTTTTACGGTATAGGTATTTTAGGATCGGGTCTAGCCGTTCAACTAGAATCGTTATGGTTATTTTATTTGTGCTATGGCGTTATAGGAGGTATTGGCTTAGGCTTAGGTTATATTACACCAGTAAGTACACTTGTAAAATGGTTTCCAGACAGACGTGGATTAGCCACAGGAATGGCTATTATGGGCTTCGGTTTTGCCGCCTTAATATTTGGCCCAGTCATGCAATCGTTGTTTGATGCTGTTGGGGTATCTAATGCCTTTTATATTTTAGGTGTTATTTACATGGTACTAATTTTATCATCTGCAAGATATATTGAAAGACCACCAGAAGGGTATATGCCGGAAGGTTTCAAACCTGGAGAAGGTAAAACCATTAAAGCCGATATGTCTAATATTGATGCCAATGCTTCATTAAAAACAAATCGTTTTTATTACATCTGGATCATGATGTTTATAAACATTGCATGCGGTATAGCCATCATATCAGCGGCAAGCCCAATGATGCAAGAAAAATTAAATTACACTCCAATGGAAGCCGCAGCAATAGTTGGTTTTATAGGTGTATTTAACGGATTAGGTAGAATTTTATGGTCTAGCTTATCTGATTATTTAGGGCGTGCAAACACCTATATTATATTCTTTGCATTTCAAATTTTGGCATTCTATTTCTTGCCAAAAATGACCATGGAATTAAGTTTCTTAATTGTATTGTTTACAGTAATTACCATGTACGGTGGTGGTTTTGCAACATTACCTGCCTTTTTAGGAGATTTATTTGGAACCAAACAATTGGGTGCAATACATGGTATGGTTCTCGCTGCTTGGGGATTAGCAGGTGTTGTAGGACCAACAATTTACGATGTTGTTAAAAACGCCACAGGTTCTTTAGATGCTACTTTAACTGTGTTTGCAGGATTATTTGTAGTTGCTTTAGTGGTTTCGTTATTCATGAAACGAGAAGTTAATCAAGCGTATAAAAAGATAAATAAAGAGTTTGAATTAGTATAAGTCAAGTTTTAGTTAATTGCAAGAAAGAGCATCTTCGTTTTTTGAAGGTGCTTTTTTTTGATTTCATATGCAAAAAAAGTCCAATAGACTGGTTATTTTGAGCTATTCAAAATATGAAATTCTTACTATCCGAGAGATATCTTATTAAATTCTAAAAATATCTTCGTAATTCCTCATTTTATTGCATTTTACATGATTTTTATCATTAAATATTTTCCTTTAAGTGGCTACATTTACTAGTGTTTTTAAGTGCAATTTTAAATCAAAAATTATGGAAATACTTGAAGAGGTAAAAGCTAGAGTTTACAAGTTTGGAAACAAAAAAGCTGACGGAAATAGTACAATGAAAAACCTTTTAGGAGGTAAAGGTGCCAACTTAGCCGAAATGAGCGCCATAGGCATACCAGTGCCGCCAGGGTTCACGATTACAACTGAAGTCTGTACCGAATATAATTTACTAGGTAAAGATGCTGTAGTTGACTTAATAAAAGCAGAGGTTGAAGCATCCATTGCAAACATTGAATCTTTAATGGGTACAACATTTGGCGATAAAGAAAATCCATTGTTAGTATCTGTGCGATCTGGGGCAAGAGTTTCAATGCCAGGAATGATGGATACCGTTTTAAATTTAGGTATGAATGATGAGGTCGTATTAGGATTAGCTAAAAAAACCAATAACGAGCTTTTTGCTTGGGATTCTTACCGAAGATTTATACAAATGTATGGCGGTGTGGTTTTAGGCATGAAGCCAGAATCTAAAGAAGATATCGATCCATTCGAAGAAATTATTGAAAACCTTAAAGAAAAACGTGGAATAAATCTAGATACGGAGTTTTCGGTTCAAGATTTACAAGACTTAGTTTTCGATTTTAAAGATGTTGTTAGAAAGAAAAAAGGTTTGATTTTTCCAAGTGACCCATGGGAACAACTTTGGGGTGCTATAATAGCCGTTTTCAATAGTTGGAATGGCGATAGAGCTATTTATTATAGAAACATGAATGGCTATCCTGCCGATTGGGGAACAGCTGTAAACGTGCAAGCCATGGTTTACGGAAATATGGGTGATAATTCTGGTACTGGCGTTTGTTTTACACGTGATGCCGGAACTGGCGAAAATGTTTTCAATGGTGAGTATTTAATAAATGCACAAGGTGAAGATGTAGTAGCAGGTGTAAGAACGCCTCAACAAATTACAAAACTAGGATCTCAACGTTGGGCAGAATTAGCCAAAATTGAAGAAGACGATAGATTGGAAAATTATCCGTCATTGGAGGAATTAATGCCTAAAATGTATAAGGAGCTTAACTCGTACCAAGATATCCTCGAAAAGCATTATCGCGATATGCAAGATATGGAGTTTACTATTCAAGATGGAAAGCTTTGGATATTGCAAACCAGAAATGGTAAACGTACCGGTGCCGCTATGGTAAAAATTGCCATGGATTTACTAAAAGAAGGTATGATTAACGAAAAAGAAGCTTTATTGTTAATCGAACCAAATAAATTAGATGAATTATTACATCCTATTTTTGATCCTAAAGCCTTAAAAAGAGCACATGTTATTGCTCAAGGTTTACCAGCATCACCAGGAGCTGCCACAGGAAAAATTGTGTTCTTCGCAGATGAAGCCGATAAATACAAAAATAGTATTCTGGTAAGAATAGAAACCTCTCCTGAAGATTTAGAAGGGATGAATATTGCCAAGGGTATTTTAACGGCCCGTGGTGGTATGACATCGCATGCTGCGGTTGTTGCAAGAGGTATGGGTAAATGCTGTATTTCTGGTGCTGGCGCATTAAAAATAAATTATAAAACAAGAACCTTAACCGTTGGTAATCATGTGTATCATGAGGGCGATTGGATTTCTTTAAACGGTTCTACAGGAAATATCATTGAAGGTAAAGTAGCGACCATGGAGCCCGAGTTAAGCGGTGAATTTGCAGAAGTCATGAAGCTGTCTGATAAGTATGCAAAAATGAAAGTGCGTACCAATGCCGATTCTCCTAACGATGCTAAAGTGGCAAGGAGTTATGGGGCGCAAGGAATTGGACTCACGCGTACCGAACATATGTTTTTTGAAGTTGACAGAATTAAAGCCATGCGTGAAATGATTTTGGCCGATACTGTTAAAGGAAGAAAACAAGCTTTAGAAGATTTACTGCCTATGCAACGTGCCGATTTTGAAGGTATTTTTGAAGCCATGGAAGGTTATGCCGTAACCATTCGTTTACTAGACCCACCGTTGCATGAGTTTGTACCTCACCAACTGGCAACTCAAAAAGAACTGGCGGAAGAAATGCATATTTCTTTACAAGCTGTAAAAAATAAAGTAGCAGAGCTGGAAGAGTTTAACCCTATGTTGGGTCATCGTGGTTGTCGATTAGGAAATACCTATCCTGAAATTACCGAAATGCAAACACGTGCTATTATTGAAGCGGCAATTAATTTAAAAGAACGAGGTATCATTTGTAAACCTGAAATCATGGTGCCTTTAATCGGAACGGTTAAAGAATTTGAATTCCAAGAGCAAATTATTAGAACCACTGCCAATAAGATTTTTGAAGAACGCAATGATAAAGTTGAATATTTGGTTGGAACGATGATTGAAATTCCTAGAGCAACTTTATTAGCAGATCAAATTGCTAAAAAAGCAGATTTCTTCTCGTTCGGAACAAACGATTTAACCCAAATGACATTTGGTTATTCTCGTGATGATGCGGGTAAGTTTTTACCAATTTATATCGAAAAAGGAATTCTAAAAGACGATCCTTTTGAAGTTCTAGATCAAGAAGGGGTGGGGCAGTTAGTCAATCTCGGTATCGAACGCGGTAGAAGCATAAAACCAGATTTAAAAGTTGGAGTTTGTGGAGAGCATGGAGGCGAACCAAGCTCGGTAGAGTTTTTCTATAATTCAGGAATGGATTATGTGAGTTGCTCACCTTATCGTGTACCTATAGCAAGATTAGTTTCGGCTCAAGCGGCTATTAAATCATCCCTATAATAATTTTTTTATTTTTTTATTTATTTTTTTGAATTGCAAAGCCAGAGATGAATGTTTCATTTCTGGCTTTCTTTTTGAAATTAGAATGATTATGTTTTTAATAATGACATATGATTTAAAATGACGAGTTAATTCATTTAAAGTGATGACATTAGCGTTTTTAGAAAAATGTGCGTTACTTTTTTCTTACATAAAACATACTTAGGTAACACGTTTTTTTTATAAATAGGTAATAACAATTAGCTGTATAAGTCCTTCTTTTTGAGTGTTTAAGGGTGTTTGTAATGAAGCCCAAATTTATTTTTTCATTTTTGTATCATGGTTTACTTTTAATCGTATATTTGGTTAACCAGATTGGTTAATCAATTTTATAATCAAGTTTAATCTTAGATGTTATGAAAAAAATTACATTTCCTTTCTTTCTATTTGTATTGTTTTTATTTGGTGGGCTTCTAGGAGCGCAAACGGTTACCACAAATGCCGAATTAAATACAGCAATTAGCAACGCGGTTCCTGGCACAACCATAACATTGGCTAACGGAACATGGACAGACGTTCAGATCACTATTCAAAAATCTGGAACGATGTCTAATCCAGTAACAATAAAGGCTCAAACACCAGGGAGTGTATTCTTTGAAGGGAAATGCTCTGTTAAAATGGGCGGGTCTTATATTATTTTTGAAGGCGTTGTTTTTCAAAACGCTTCCAACATCGCGACTGGGACACCGGTAATAGATTTTAAGGCGTCTAACGATTGTAATAATTGTACAGTAACCAATATCAAAATAGATTCTTATAACCAATCGGCAGCACAAGCAACAAGTGTTTATAAGTGGATTTTATTGAGAGGCGCGAATAACGAAGTAAGCTATTCGTCTTTTATTGGTAAAAATGGCGTTGGAAGTATTATTAATGACAACAGAAGTTCAACCATTGCAAACTATCATAAAATTCATCATAATTATTTTGCCGATAGAACGCCTATTGGTGTGGTTAATGATGAAAACGATCAAGATGCGATTAGAATTGGAAGCAGTTCGACATCATTATCAGACTCGTTTACTGAAGTTTACGACAATTATTTCTACAATTTTGTTGGCGAGATTGAAGTCATTTCAAATAAAAGTGGCAGCAATAAATACTACAACAATACTTTCGAAGATTATTCAGGCGCATTAACTTTAAGACATGGTGATAACTGCGAAGTTTATAACAACTTCTTTTTAGCCAATGGGCAATCTTTTAGCGGAGGTATTCGAATGATGGGTGAAAACCATAAAGTTTACAACAATTATATCGAAGGCACGGTTGCGAAATATCCAAATAATTCATCAACCAACGGACTTGCCGGCATCAATATTCATAACGGCATTTTAAATAGTCCATTAAATGGTTATTATCAAGTAAAAAACGCAACCATTATAAACAACACGTTTGTAAACTGCGATTTAGGTATTCGAGTAGGGGCGACTTTCAGTTCAGGTACTCAAAATCAGGCGCCTCAAGATGTTATTATTGCCAACAACATCATGTATGAAAACACCAATAAAGCTATTCAGGTAACAACGCAATTAATAGGAGCAGCCTCAAAGTATGAGAATAATATAAAACAAAACGGAACATTCGATTCTTTTGGGTCTGTAACAGCAACGGGTAACATTAATGTGACTTCAGGTTTGCTTACTTCTGGTACCGATTTTTACAGAATTACTAGCGGAAGTGCAGCCATAGATTACGCCACGGGTTCTTATCCTTTTTTAACCGAAGATATCATAGGCGGTTCAAGACCAGCAAATTTTGATGCTGGAGCAGAAGAGTTTAATGCTAGCGGAACTGGCAGACCTTACAGACAATCAGATGTAGGTTTAGTTGTTGGTTTTGGAGGTAGCGGTACATTAAGTGTCGATTACAAGACGAAACAAGGCAATAATCTTCGCTTGTATCCTGTACCAGTAACTGGCGATTATTTAAATCTTGCGTTAGAAAATCTAAATTTAGGGCAGGTTCAAATTATAGATATGTTAGGCAGAACGGTAATCAACTCAACCATTGAGGCACCTAAAGGTCAAATCAATATCAATAGCCTTACTAAAGGCACTTATATTGTAAAAGTTCAAGGGGTTTCAAAAATGATTACCAAGTAACACAAAATATTTAATGGTTGGTTAAGCGTTTTTTAATGCTTTTCCAACCACTCTCTAGCATTTACAAACGCTTCTAACCAAGGCGTAACTTCATCTTTTCTACCATCAGGATAATGGGCCCAATTCCATTGGAATGTCGAACGCTCTATATGTGGCATTGTTACCAAATGTCTTCCTGTTTTATCACACATCATGGCAGTATTGAAATCTGAACCGTTCGGGTTATGAGGATATTCAGCATAAGCATATTTAGCAACAATGTTGTATTTGTCTTCAGTGTAAGGCAACTTAAATTTACCTTCACCATGCGAAATCCATACACCTAACGTAGTTCCAGCAAGCGTCGATAACATTACTGATGTATTCTCTTGAATTTTTACCGATGTAAAGCCACTTTCGTGTTTATGCGAATCGTTATGAACCATCTTTCCGTGTATTTCATGCTCCGGATTAATTTCATCCAATTCCATAAACAATTGGCAACCGTTACAAATGCCTACAGATAAGGTGTCTTCTCTTTTAAAGAAATTCTGAAAAACCGTATTCGCCTTTTCGTTGTATTTAATGGCACCTGCCCAACCTTTGGCAGAACCTAAAACATCCGAATTACTAAAACCACCAACAGCACCTAAAAACTGAATATCTTCAAGGGTTTCACGACCAGAAATTAAATCGGTCATGTGCACATCTTTCACATCAAAACCAGCTAAATACATGGCGTTTGCCATTTCGCGTTCAGAGTTTGATCCTTTTTCACGTAGAATAGCAGCTTTAGGTCTTTTACCGTCATTGCGAGGAGTTTGCGACGCGGCAATCGTTCCATCAGAAGCAGATTGCTTCACTTTGTTCGCAATGACATCTTTTAATTTACCCGTAAAATGTTTCGGGAACGTATACTCTAAAGGTTGATTTTTATAATTGTTATATCTGTCTTCCGCTAATCCATTGGCCGTTTGTTTTTGGTCAAGTAAGAATGATGTTTTATACCAAACATCGCGTAATCTTGAAACCGACATGGTAAACACATCGGTGTTATTGATAATACTCAACACATCAGACGCTGTTACTTTTCCGATGTTATAAAATTCAATATTCGCATCAGCTAAAACACGTTCAATGGAAGCATCTTTAGCTTGAATTACCAAACCAGCATTTTCAGCAAACAACACTTTAAAAGCATCTTGTTCACCTAGAGCAGAAAGGTCTAATTCTGCACCTGTATTGGTATTTGCAAAACATAACTCCAGTAAAGTTGTAATCAATCCACCAGAAGCCACATCGTGTCCTGCAACTATGATGTCGTCAACAATAAGTTGTTGTATGGTATTAAAAACCGTTTTAACATATGCGGCATCATTCACATTAGGTGCATCATTACCAATTTTGTTTAATACTTGTGCAAACGAACTTCCGCCCAGTTTGAAGTTATCTTTTGATAAGTTGATGTAATAAATATCACCAGCATTGTGCTTAAAAACAGGCTCTACCACTTTGGTAATGTCGTTACAATTTCCGGCAGCCGAAATAATGACTGTTCCAGGAGAAATCACATCTTCATTCGGGTATTTTTGCTTCATAGAAAGCGAATCCTTTCCGGTAGGCACATTAATACCTAAATCGATAGCAAATTTTGAAACCGCTTCAACCGCTTCGTATAAACGCGCATCTTCACCTTCATTTTTACAAGGCCACATCCAGTTTGCAGAAAGCGAAACCGATTTTAAACCATCTTTTAAAGGCGCCCAAATAATATTACTTAAGGCTTCGGTAATACTGTTTCTGCTTCCAGCCACCGGACTAATTAATCCAGAAATAGGCGAGTGCCCAATAGAAGTCGCAATACCTTCTTTACCTTTAAAATCTAGCGCCATCACACCCACGTTGTTAAGTGGTAATTGTAAAGGGCCAGCACATTGTTGTTTGGCAACTTTACCGCCAACACAACGGTCTACTTTATTTGTTAACCAATCTTTACAAGCCACTGCCTCCAGTTGTAAAACTTGGTCTAAATAGCTGTAAAAATCGTCTGCTTTATAGTTTAATTCGCTGTAATGACGCTTCACCGTTTTATCGGTCATGATGGTTTTAGGGGAACTTCCAAACATATCTTCCATGGCCAAATCCATAGGTTTGTTGCCTTTGGTTTTAGATTGGAACGTAAATCTATCATCACCAGTTACATCACCAACGGTGTACATGGGCGAACGTTCTCTATCGGCAATGTTACGCAGCGTTTCTATATGCTTTTCGGCAATTACTAATCCCATACGTTCTTGAGATTCGTTACCAATAATTTCTTTATCAGATAGGGTTGGGTCGCCAACAGGTAAGGCGTCCAAATCAATTTTTCCACCGGTATCTTCAACCAATTCCGACAGACAATTTAAGTGTCCACCAGCACCATGATCGTGAATAGATACGATAAAATTCTCATCACTTTCCACCATGCCACGCACCGCATTGGCAGCACGTTTTTGCATTTCTGGGTTGGAACGCTGTACAGCATTCAATTCAATGCCAGAAGCAAACTCACCAGTATCTGCGGATGATACCGCAGCACCACCCATGCCTATACGGTAATTTTCACCACCAAGAATTACTATTTTATCGCCAGTTTTAGGGGTGTCTTTTAATGCTTGTTCTTTTTTGCCATAACCAATACCACCAGCTTGCATAATCACTTTATCGTAACCTAATTTACGTTGAGGCCCTTCGACTGCGCTCAGGGAGACATCGTTTTGCTCATCGTGTTCAAAAGTTAAAACCGAACCACAAATAAGCGGTTGCCCAAATTTATTTCCAAAATCTGAAGCACCGTTCGAAGCTTTAATTAAAATATCCATTGGGGTTTGGTACAACCAAGGGCGTTCCACCATGCCTTTTTCCCAAGGGCGATTCGCTTCCAATCGCGAATACGACGTCATATACACCGCAGTTCCCGCTAATGGTAACGAACCTTTTCCGCCCGCAAGTCTATCTCTAATTTCACCACCCGAACCTGTTGCCGCACCATTAAAAGGCTCAACCGTTGTTGGGAAATTGTGCGTTTCCGCTTTAAGCGAAATCACCGAATTAAAGTCCTGTGTGGTGTAAAAATCTGGAATATCAGCGCGTTTAGGTGCAAACTGCTCCACTTTCGGGCCTTCAATAAAAGCCACATTATCCTTATACGCCGAAACAATCGTGTTAGGGTGTTGTTTCGATGTTTCTTTAATCAATTTAAATAACGAGGTAGGTTTCTCTTCACCATCAATAACAAAGGTTCCGTTAAAAATTTTATGTCTACAATGCTCGCTATTCACTTGCGAAAACCCAAACACTTCAGAGTCTGTTAAGGGTCTACCAATTTTTTTCGAAACACCTTCCAAATACACCACCTCTTCATCGCTTAACGATAAGCCTTCCTGCTGGTTATACGCCGCAATATCCTCAATATCAAGTATCGGTTCAGGGGTAATAGCAATGGTAAACATGTTTTGGTTTAAGCCCTTAAATTTCTCCGAAATCATCGGGTCAAAATCCTTAAAATCTTTGGTAACCGCTTTAAACTCCTCAATTCTAATAATATCACTAATGCCCATATTTTGGGTAATTTCAACCGCATTGGTACTCCAAGGCGTAATCATAGCCGCACGAGGGCCAACAAAAAAAGCATCTATCGATGCTTGCTCAATTTTAGGTTGGTTGCCAAATAACCAGGTTAATTTTAAAATGGTATCAGGCAATAATTCTTTTGTTGTTTGAACCGCAAAAACGTTGCTAGTTATGTTTCCAAAGAAGTGAATCATTATGTCTCGGTTTGTGAGTGTTTTAAAAAAGGCAAATTTAGGTCTTTTTACTCAAATTTTAAGCATAAAAATTACAGGGAATATTGGAGTTATTAAGGAGTTTTAAACAGGTGTTTTTTTTATAGGCGCCTTCCTGCCGGCAGGAAGGTTACCACAAGGGGCGGGCTTTACATTACAATCTTTTTATTCGTGCCTCATAAAAAGGATTTCCACTGCAATCCCTAACGCAGCTATCTGCTAGGGTTGTGGGTTTGGAATTGGGATTGTTGTGTTTGAAGTGTTAGTAAATAAAGCAACTTATTTTGTTTTATTTGTTTTTTGCACCAAGTAATTCAATTTTTTGTAACCACCTTTCACGGAAGTTAGCGTTCGAGAGTCGCAAGGGTCCAATAGATGTTATTTTAACCTTTTTTACACCTATAAATTGCATGGTTAGTTTCTTCATGGCATGATGAGAAGGACTTCGGTTAATCAGTCTGTAATACCAAGTTGGTTGGTCCATTGTACAAATTAAGCGCACTGTTTTTCCAGTAAAATACTTATCCCACCACGCAGAACCTTCTCTTTTTTTAAAAGCAAATCCAGGTAATAAAACTCTATCTAAAAAACCTTTCATAATTGCAGGTACAGACCCCCACCAAACAGGATAAATCCAAACAATATGGTCTGCCCATTTTAGTTTTTCCTGAGCATCTAACAAGTCGGGTTCAAGTTCGGTGCGTTTTCTGTAACCAAATTCAAGGTTTACATTAAAATTCAATTCTCTGATGTTAATTTCTTTTATAATAGCATCAGTTTTTTTAGCCCCCTTTTTATAGGCTTCCGAAAGACCGAAATTGAAACTTTCTTTATCAGGATGGCCATTAATAATTAAAATTTTCCTTGCTCTCATACTTTGGTAGATATTGGCTAGTTTTTGTTTGTGTATGGTTATTTTATGTAATCTTTTTAATTGAAAACTAACTAAATAGAGTGTTCTCGAGGGTTTTAAAATAGAAATACACCAAAGTGTTAATTAATTCTATTTTGAGTTTATTTCATTAATTCTATTTGAATTTTTGTCGCATTAAAAGCCATTTCTAGTCCATTTAAATTAGCTTTCGATTTATTGTTTTCAAATAGTTCATCGAGGTACTCAGTTTGCTTAATTATTTTATCATTATCTCTTTGGAATATTTGATATTTTAATAGTATTAAATTAGCCATAATTTTGTCTTCGATACTCAAATTACTTTCATTTAATACGCTGTCGATTTTACTTGTAATCAAGGTGTCATTCTCTGGTAGTTCATCAAACAAATAAGAATTTGCTAAGTCAGACTCAGACAAGTTTGAATAATTATTTTCAGAGGACATATCTTTTCTGTAGGTCATTTTGTCTCCATTTAAGAAATACCACCTGGTATAAGAATCATTTTCTATTTTTAAGTCTTTTTCAAACATTTTATTCTTAGTACTCCAATTGGTAAATGCAATTAAAAGCTCGGTTCCGTCCTCCTTCTTTAAGATAGCAAACCGAATCAAATAATTTCTTTGTCCCGGTTTTTCAATTTCAATATCTAACTTATTTTCTACCGAAACATATTTTTTTAGTGCTGATAATATGGAATTAACATCTTTTGTAGTTGCTTCTGGGAATAGATTTTCTCTTAGAAATAAATCGATATATAGATAATGAGTTAAATAAAAATCATCCATTTTTAGATAATGTGATTCTTTTAAATTATCTGTTTTAATTTTAATGTTTTTAGATTGAGCAGATCCGATTTTAATAATTATGATTATCAGGATGAGCGTGATAATTTTTTTTTTCATTCTATTGATTTGTATGAGTTAGGGTATGGAGCAAATGAGTGGTTTGTTGTTTAAATAATAAATACAGTAATTACTACAGATTGAAAAGATTTATAAGGTTTTTGATTGTATGCTATAACCTTGCATTTAATTTTGTAAGCTGTTGCAAACAATTACTCTTTTATTCTGTTAAAAATCATTTCGTTGTTCTCTTTAAAATCTATCGGGCGTTCTCCATTAAAACCAATCGAGAATAAAATTTTATCATTATCTATTTTTTTTGCAATACACAATAAGCGTTCAGTTTTGTTATCATCAAATATTGTAACTATAAAATCAATTTCCATTGGAGATTTAGAATAATCAATTTCATACCTCATACTTCCTTTTTTTCCTTTCATCTCAAATTCTTTCCCTCCAATTTTAAGTCCTTTTGCTTCTATATAAGCATAACCTTCTTCATCAAAGATAAAATATCCAACTTCGTCTCCTTCTACTCCTTGCCATTTTCCTACAATACTAAAATCCGAAATGTTATCTACGGTAAATGAAGATACCATCAAAGTAGTTAATACTAATAAAATAATTTTTTTCATAGTTTCTTTTTTGTTAGTGTAATCAATTTATTTATATAAAACGGTTTTGGTTAACCGTTGGTTAAGGGTTATTATGTGCTGTTTTTTGGTTTGGCTTAGTGTAACAATTCAAAGTAGACTTGGATGTATTTGAATCCGCTATAATTGTGTTTAAATTTGTTGGTAAAAGCTATTTTTTTAACGTAAATCCAATTGGTGCTTTCAGTTTACCTGAATCATACATATTAATATATATTGAAATTGTATCTTTAGAATTCTCCCATGTTACTCTATAATCATCTAACATAACACTTCCAAAACCAAAGGGGTCGTTGTTACTTTTTACAGCACAACAGCTGCCTGCTCGAAAATATGAAATTTCTTCACCGTTTGGTCCTGCTAAAGCATTAAGAAATCGCCTTTCATTTATTGGCCCTTCCGAATATTTAGCTCCTCCAACCTCGACTGGGTTTTTAGGAGATAATCCATAAGTTTTATCAGTAGATATTTCGGTAATCAAAAATGTATTAAAGTCACGAAGAATTTGCGGTGTATTCTTTGAAATTTGTTTTGAAGAAGAACAAGAAAAAAGGAATAATAAAATTCCTAATGATAATAGATTTTTATTCATTTTAGTTTAATTAGTTATAATTTATTCCAGCAAAAGTTATTTTATAAAACTTTGTCAGTTTTCAGTTTTTCAAAAATAGTTTTGGCCGATTTTTCCGCGAATAAAGCAGGTCCGAAGGAGCTATTTGAATTAAATGTTGCTTTCCAGACTTCCTTTTTGGTTGTAACATCAATTCCAGTTAATTGATATGTAGCCGATTGGAGACCTCCGTTGTAATATGATAAATTTGTTGGCTTAAAAATCAAAACAATGTCTTTTTGGTCGGTTCGAACGGCGTTATCTATTTTTGAATTTACATCGTCGTTTTGATTAAGCGCAAGTTTTTGACTTCCTTGTTCTACGAGCAAAAATTCAACTTTCTTGTTATCATTGTTAAATTCAATCTCTAATTTTTCCTCTAATTTTTCTGAAAAATTCCTAGTACTATTTTTTTCAAATGGAATAACAATGAGTGGGTTAGAATATGGTTCTTTTATTGCTGAACTATCTACTACAGATTTAATGGATACGCCACAACTTATTAATATAATACTAGTTAAAAATAAGGTAATCAGTTTTTTCATTTTGTTTTCTTTTAATAATTATTATCGTGTTTGTAGTTTAAAAGTTAGATGGTTAGGTGATAGGAGTTTTAGAAGTAAGCTAAAACTAGCAATTTTTTTTTTATACGGTGTTACCCAACGTTTTTATTCTTTTTCCTTGTTAGTTTTCGTAATAATAGAATTCCTCCAATGATTAAACCAATTATCAGCAAATAAGAAATTATTTTTCCAAAAATAAACCCACTTTCATACGTAGAATTGGTCTCCTTCTTTTTAGGTTCAATTACTTTTTCGGCAGATATAGAAATTGAATTAAGAAACTTGTCTTTATTGATGGAAGCTAATTGCTTATTTTCTTTAAAAGTCCAAAATTCGTAGCTAATAAAATTATTATTCACTACAAGGATTCGTTTGTGCCTTAAATTCGGAAGTTGTGGATTAGAATTTGCTATATAAGATAGTTCCATACCTTTAATTTCGTTCAATTGAAATTCTTTTTTTTCTAATAGCTCACCATTTACAGATTCTAAAGCTCCAGATATAACGCCTTGATAAAATTCTGGCAATCGAGATTCTGTTATTTTTGGATTTCCTAAATCTTTAATCGTTACCATATATACTCCAATATCATCTGAAGTAGAATAGTAAATACTACCATTTGAATTTGTTTTTTCAGGTGAGATTGGAAATTCAATCGAAGCAAAGTCAGTTAATTCAGTTTTTGACCATTCTTGACTAAAACAAAAGTTGGTAATTAATAAAAGTATTATTAAGTGTCTCATAAATATTTAGTTGTTCAGTTTTCGGTTTTTTCTCAAAAGTTGGGTAACGGTTCGTGTAAGGATAGTTGCGTGGTTAAGTAACCAACTTAACAAAAATGGAACGAACCAGAGGAAAATCCGCAGGATTTTCCGAGTAGGCAAGAACCAAGCAATTATTTTTACACTTTGATATAAATAGTTTTTTAAAAATCAATTTCAAATGTTTCTACTGTGACGTTGTCAATATCATCGTAATTAACAATCTTTTCAGGAAGTCCATTGCTATTATAATCGTACTGAAAGCTATTTGAGTTTCCTGCATTAATATCCATTGCTTTAACCAAATTATTTTTTCCTAAAAAGAGTTCCCTTAAGTTGATATGTGGTCTATTTGCTCCATGGAAGGTTGTAAGAACAATTTGAATTTCATTAAAAGAATCAATATTTTTAAAAGGAGTAAACTTTTCTCCATATTGATATTCTAAAATAATTGAGTTAGTTAAATCTTCTATTTTGGTAATGTTACCATTCTCAATTGTCAGTTTTTCCGAAAAAACATATTCGTAAACATCACTACTATTTTTGAAATAATGATTTCTGGTTATTGAATTCTCTTGATACTCCAAATCAGTTCTGACATATTCATTAGAATTTTCTCCATACCAAAAGTAATAACGAGTGAATCTGTTTTGAGAATCATACTCCAAATCATATTGTCCATTTATATTTTCAAAATCAATTTTGACTAAATTCGTATTGTCGTAATAAAATCTGTCAATTATTGTTGAATGAGAACCTGTCAAAGTACTAATTTGATTGTTCATATATTCCAAACTATAATTAGCTGTGTTTTGTTGATCTACAATTCTAATAGCGTCTGGTAAATTATTCTGTAGTTCCGAAATTTCCTCATTATTATTGGAACAAGAAAAGAGCAAAATGAATGCTAAAATGTATAATATCTGATTTTTTTTATTCATGGAATTTGTCTCAAATTATTTGTAACATGTTTTAAATCAACCTCAATTACTAATACCCGCCAAACAAGTCAAGATAAAGCAACTTCAGTAAAAGTTTCACACAATAAATATAAACAATTTTTCCTACAAATAAAATCTAAAAATCCTGATAGTTTCCCATCAGGATTTTAAATACTGTGATCAAGCCGGTTAGCAATTTTTTATGGCAAGACCGTTTTGTAGAACTGTTAACTTTTATTCTATTTTAATTTGCCCGCAAGGTATCAAAGTGTGGTATTTTGCAGCTGCAACGCTAACGCCGTAAACCAAATTTATAGGCTTGTTTTGGAGTTTATAATTGTTTTGAGACGCTACCTTAAAAAATGGGGCGTCTTGGTCTTGCCCTTCAACAAATAACTTTGCCCGGGTTGCGCCATCAATAATTTGGCTTTTTAATAGAATGCCAATATAAAGGGTTTGCTGGTCTTGTGGCTCAATTGCTGTTGAAAGCTCATACTGGTAAGGGTCTCCAGATTCAAACAGCGCTTCAAGTCTCGCACCGAAATTGAAGGTGTCTTGTATGGTATCGGGCGTGTACTTCTCGGGAACTAAAAAGACCTGAAACACAATGGTTGAATCGGGTAAAAGCCCTATGGGACTTTTAGGGAAATTGAGATCTAAATGTACTGGTTGGCTGGCGTTATTGAGAACTTCTACTCTAAAAACGGTATACCTAAAATTTTCCCCTTTGGAATTTTGATAGGCACCTCCTCTTGGGCCCGTGTTTAGTATCCGAATACTATCAGTTTTTTCAATCTTCTCTGTTTGGATGCTCGTTTCAGCATGAATGTCTGCTTGCTGTTGTGTTACTGGTTCTCGGTCTTGTGTTTGTTTGCAAGAGGCGAGCATAAGTAATACGAACATGTAATGATAGAAGTATCTCATGGTTTTTTAGTAGCCGCAAATTTTAACTGTTGTTGTAACCTTAATTTATATTTAATTCAGTCGTGATATTTATTTCCTTTGCCGAATTTTTATCTTTCAATGTTGCAGTTAATTTACAAGGATTATTTAAGGTGCCTTTAGCTAAAGTTAGTTTAGCGGTTATTTGATTTTTTAAATCTTGAGGATTTACACCTGTTTCCTCGTAAGCACTTAATATATTCGGACTTGAAAGTATTACATGGCCACTGCTATCAACTAAGTCTACAGAAAAAATAGGAAATACCTTTTCGTTCGTTATTTCTAAACCTTCAATATCGTCTAGAATTAAGATAAAAAGATGTTCAAAACTTATATTATTATCAAAAACGGGTTGTTTTAGGGTATCATTCCACAAATAAATATTTGAGTATTCAATACCATTGTTTTTTAGGTCTAATAAGTCGTTTGGTTTTACTGTAAACGGCAATTCGTAATTAAATTTTCCTTTGCCTTTTTTATCTGTAATTTCTATAAATACTTTATACTTTTCGTTGTTTTTATTTGGTAAGGCTGCACTGAAAGTGGCTTGTAATTGAAGTGGTGAAAGCTCGGTTCCAGCATTTAAACTCTTAAGTAAGTTCGGGTAGGCAAGCATGGTGTCTTTCTCATTTTTTACAATATACATGGCAAGCTCAGGAAATGTTTTTCCGTTTGCTTTGGTGAGTCCGGAAACGTTATCGAACAAAAGGTTGACATGTTCACCAAACATGAATTCATTTCTATTGTCGGTTTCTCCGTTAACCTCTATGGCAATATCATCAACGCCAATGCCATCACCTCTGGAATAGGCACCAGTTGTTACATCTTTATTTACGGATTGGTTGAACTGGCAAGAACTCAATGTTACAAGTGCTATTAATAAAATGAATATTCTAAGTGTTTGCATTTTGTTTTATTTAGTGTTTCTAGCCGTTATTTTATAACCGCCAGTTATGGTTATACATTATTGGTAACGGGCTTTTCGTTGTCCAGTTTCTTTATCATGCGATGCATGCCTTTTAGTTCGGCTTTAAAATAAGGCACGTCTAAAATGGTTTTACTATGAAAATTGAAACCGAGCTTTTCATAGAACGCAATGGCATTTGCATTGGTGTCTATCACGCACAGAAATATATTTTTATAGTCTTGTGCCTTGGTTATTTTTATAATTTCAATCAATGCTAATTTCCCGATTCCCATGCCTTTGTATTCCGGAAGCACATAAATTTTTTCCAATTCTACTGCGTTTTCTATTTCAAAAGTTTTGTGCTCTTGGTTTCTAATTTTTATAAACCCGACATGGTTTAATTCATGTGTGATAAAATAGTATGCAGTTTTTGTATCCAACAGATCGGATGTGAGCCTTTCAATACTAAATTCTTTATCTAAGTACCACTCAAGGCCACCTTCGTTCCAATGGTCATAAAAGCTTTTGGAATAGGCTTCAATGCAGATTTTTCTCAGTTTGGTAATGTCTGTTATGTTGGCTTTCTGTAATTCCATTTCGGATTTTTCAGCTTGTTGCTGAACGTGTTCCTTCGTTTTTTGTGTTTAGCTCTTTGCGAAGAATCAGCTATGATTTTCCGTCGTAACCGAAAGATAGCAAATTGCAATGAATTCCGATAAGGTATTTAGCAGCAAAGAGCCATATACGGTGTTGGCTATAGTATTATTGATTTTGAATAAGAAAAGGCTATCCAATAAAAGACAGCCTTTTTAGTAATTTATATGTCAACTGTAATTAGTTTCCAGCGCTTAATGAATAACTTCCGTCTCCATTAAAAGAAGTAAGTGTAATGGTAACGGTCCAATTTCCTGGTTCGCCTGAACTAGTTACACCGTCGATACTATCTGGTTCGGTTCCACCATTTAGAGTCCTGTCAAGAACTACAGTGCCGTTAGCATCTGCGACAACCATTTGAAAAACGCCACCAGCAGTAGCAGTGATATCAGCATTATAGTCGGCTGTTGCCAAATTATTTGTCCAATTAATTGTTCGGGAAGCATCTCCACCATTTCCGGTAAAATCTCCTCCTATATCACCAGAAGGTCCTTCGTTTACAGTGATATTTGCAGTTGGTCCATCATCATCATCTGAACAGGATGTAAATGTTCCAATAAAAAGTGTCAATGCGGTTAACATTGTAAGTAATTTGAAATTTGGGGTTTTCATAAGATTTGAAATTTATTTTGTTATCTATTATAATATAAAACAATTAAGTCTATAAAATGCCTAGCCCGTGAAGGTAATAATTTTAAAATAAATCTTTATTACTTTAATAATCAGATAGTTTATTTTGGTAATTTCTGTTGAAATTGCAACCAAGGTTGTTGTAAATAGTTCCGTTGTTTGTTTAAGCAGCTAATTTTACAAAAGTTCTCTAATCAGTGGGGAATTTGCCGGATTTTTAGAAATAAACGAAGTCAGGTCATTGCTTTAAGCCTTAGTTAGCTGATAGATTCTTTTATCATGAGTTGATAGGTTTCTTTTGATTGCTGAAAGTGTCGCTGTTCGTGGGTTACAATAATATCAAATGCCGTTTCTAATTTATAGACTAAATTTTTGTTTGCTGGCGATGAGATGATGGTTCCTTTTTCTATCAAATCTCTTGAATACTCAATGATTTGTTGGAGTTCAGATTGGTGTGCTTTGAATCTATCAAGAATCCCTTCAGGTATTGCACTTTTTGATGGTTCCCAAATTGAAAATGTTTTCATTTTCTTTTTCCTATCTGGCTGAACCGCTTGTAAAATTGTTTTACCAAAGAAGGCAACTATAAATCCAAATTTTGCAATAAACGGTTTTTTATATTTCCCATTGCGAATAGATTCAATAATTGGAAAATAGGTTTTATTTATTACTATTAAATGCTCTATATTTTGCGCAATACTCCAAGTGTTAGCATTAGGTTTCCAATTTAATTGTTCCATACTTAAACCACCAAAAGTGTCTACAAAATTTTGAGTGTTCTCTTCTATTTGTTTACTCCAGTTTTTCATAGCCATAGCTTTTTTGTTTTCCCACTCTTGCAAAAGTTCTAATTGGTGAGCCATCTGCATTTTCTGTTTATTGAGGAATTCAGTTACCCGCCAAAAAAGTCAGGATAATGCAACTTTAGCGTGAGTTGTATCCAATAAATATAATCAAACTTTCCTACAATAAAAATCAAAAAATCCTGATAGGTAACTATCAGGATTTTAAATACTGTTATGAGATATGTTAAGTGTCTAAACTATAATTACACTCTGCTATTTGTATCAATAAACATTGCAAAATTTAAGCTTTACGCTCCATTAGGGCCATGTAAAACCCATCGTATCCGTTTTCGTGGGCCAATATTTTTTTATCTTTTACTAAGGTAAAATTAGCACCGCCTTCAGATTTTAAAAAGGCTTTTACTTGGTTTTGGTTTTCAGAGGGTAATACCGAACATGTGGCATAAACCAATTTACCTTGTGGTTTCACCATTCTAGAGTATTGTTGCAACACTTCTTGTTGGGTAACACGAATGCGGTCTAAAAACTCAGGTTCTAGTTTCCATTTGGCATCAGGATTTCTGCGTAAAACACCTAAACCCGAACATGGCGCATCAATAAGTACACGGTCTGCCTTATCGTAAAGTTTTTTTATGGGTTTTGTAGATTCAATCACTTTCATATCTATATTATGAACTCCATTTCGTCGCGCTCTTATTTTTAGCTTTTTAAGTTTACTTTCGTAAATATCCATAGCAATAATTTGCCCTTTATTTTCCATTAACGAGGCAATGTGCAAGGTTTTTCCGCCGGCACCAGCACAAGTGTCAACCACTTTCATACCTGGTTTAACATCTAAAAATTCGGCTACCAGTTGCGATGAGGCATCTTGTACTTCAAACAGTCCGTTTTTAAACGCATCGGTTACAAAAACGTTAGCACGTTCTTTTAATTTTAATGCAGAATCGTAACCTTTGATTGCTTCGGTTTCAATGCCTTCATCAAAAAGTATATTCTGTAAGTCTTCTTTGGTGGTTTTTAAAGTATTGGTTCTTAAAATAACTTCGGCTTGCTCGTTTTGCATTGCTATTTCTTTGGTCCATTTGGCTTCGCCTAATTCGGCTAAACCTACTTCGTCGATCCAATCTGGAATAGATTCGCGCAGTTTTCTCACTTTGGTAAGCTCATCAAAACGACCTTTTATTTTTCGTGTTGGTGTGTTTTCAAAATATTTCCAATCGGGTAATTTAATACCTTTTAGGGTGGCCCAAACCGCAAATAGACGCCATAAATTATCACGATCAAAAGGCTCTTTAACTTCTGCAATTTCAGCATAAAGGCGTTTCCAACGTACAATATCGTAGGTGGTTTCGGCAACAAAGCCTCTATCTCTCGATCCCCAACGTTTGTCGCGCTTTAAGAGTTGCTGAATAACTTTATCGGCATAGTGCCCTTCATTAAAAATAAGGGTTAATCCGTCTATAACTGCAAAGCAGAGGTTTCTGTGTAATCGCATGATGTTTTAAATAAGGCTGCAAAGTTACGTTTTTAAATGTGTATTTGTTTAAACGTTTATTAGTTAATTGGTTTAGCTTTTCTATTTTTAAGGAAATTTAAATTTATGAAACAGGTTGTCTTAGTCGTTTTGTTAGTTGTTTTTTTGTTTTCCTTTAAAAATGAGAACATAATTAAGCATAGAAATATTTCTAAAGTTGAAATTGAAACATTGGTAGAAGATTCTACTTTAGATGTAAGAGCTTTAGAAATCATTAAGGCTGAATTTACGGGTCCAATATATTTAACGTCTAAAGGTGTATTAGGAATAATAATGCCCAATGTACTCTATCGGCATGTTGATTCATTAAAAAATAAAACCATTTATAACCATACTGTTAACCTATCGACTGATTCGCTTCAATTAAACTTTAGAGCTTTGGCGGTAACAAAGAAGAATGGATTTGGCATTACAATTGGAAACCCTGCATTATTGTACAGTTTAGATGCCGATTTAGAAAAAAACAAAATTGTTTATCAAGAAAATCATGATAACGTTTTCTATGATTCTCTAGAATTTTGGAATGAAGAAGAAGGCATTGCAATAGGGGATTCTATTGATGGTTGTTTAAGTGTGATTATTACTAGAGATAGCGGATTTACCTGGACCAAACTCTCATGTGACCAATTACCAAAAGGCACTGAAAACGAAGGGGCATTTGCTGCTAGTGATACGAATATTGCTATTGTAGGAGACAATACTTGGGTAGCAACAACTGCTGGTCGCGTATATTATTCACCAGATAAAGGAAAAACTTGGGAGGTTTTTGATACGCCTATAGTTAAGGAAAAAGATACGGAAGGGATTTATTCTATTGATTTTTATGATGCGTTAAATGGTTATGCTATTGGAGGTGACTACACGAAGGCAGACGATAATGCAGCCAATAAAATAAAAACTACCGATGGTGGAAAAACATGGCAATTGGTAGCGCAAAATCAAAATCCAGGATACCGCAGTTGTGTTCAGTACATGCCGAATAGAGAAGGCAAGGAGCTCGTTGCAATTGGGTTTAAAGGAATTGATTATAGTAATGACGCTGGCGAAACGTGGAAGCATTTAAGTGACGACGGGTTTTACACCATTAGGTTTTTAAATGATAGTATTGCTTATGCTGCTGGTGCTGGCAGAATTTCGAAACTTTTGTTTAAAGAATAAAAAAAAGAGAAAAATTAATTTCTCTCTCTTTTAAGTTTTTTAAATTCCTCGAACATTTTCCTTTTAAAATCGTCTTCTGCTGTTTTTAGCAAAATCACTTTTTTTGGAGGAAGTATTTTTAATATTTTCTTTGAAAATTCCATTTTAAGCTCGTGCATTTCATTTTCAGCATTATTAATTCTAGTAATAAGTTTACTTGCTTCAGCATTAGTCATGGTTTCAATTTTCTCGTCAATTTCTTTTTTAATACCTCGAAGCTCATTGTATTTAATGTTAGCTCTTTTTGATTCAAAAGCATTATAAATTGGCCAAAATTCTTGTGCTTCTTTTTCTGATAAATCTAATTTTTCAGTAATAAAAGCAACTTTAAGCGCCTTAACACGGTCTCGATTTTTGTGTTGAGCCGTTAGGTTTAACGATATTAATAATAGTAATATAGGGACTAATTTTTTCATTTTCATATGTTTTAATCTAACAATAACGATTCAATATCGGCATTGTTTAATAGGTATTCTTCAATATTAGATTCGCTAAAATCATGATCAATACTTACGTGTTGTTCAATTTCATCTTCTGTAAATAAAGCAGCAATATCATCATTAGTGCTAAAATATTCTTCCATAAGGTAATTTTCAACAACATTGGTTTCTAAATTATCAAATGAAGGGTTCTTATCAAATACCGAAAGATTGAATAGCAATAAAATTGCAGCGGCAACACCAGAAATATAAATTAAGTTTCTCTTACTGAAAAGCGGAATGACTTTCGTTTCTTTTCTTTCAGCATGCTTTAATAAAGTCTCTGCTTGGAGTGATTCAAAATATTCTTCGGGTACTTTAAACCCTGTTTTTTTAATGGTATTTAATGTACTTTCAGAATCTAATTTACTAAAAACTTTTTCATCAAAAGAACTAAAATAGTCATCTGGAGCTTTAAAGCCCGTAGATTTTATATTATGTAAGTCTTTATTTTTCATTGTTTTACTTGTGCTTCTTTGACTAAAAAATTACCAAAAGGTTTAATTGTGAGTTAAATAGGCTTCAATTTTTTTTGTTGCAATGTGGTAAGACGCTTTTAAGGCGCCTTCACTTGTGTCTAATATTTCCGCCATTTCTGAATATTTAATATCCTGAAAATATTTCATATTAAAAACCAATTGTTGTTTTTCGGGTAACGTTGCTATAGCTTTTTGTAATTTAATTTGGATATCGTCGCCTTCAAAATATACATCTGAATGGAGATTGTTTATCGCTAGTTCCTGTACTTCTTGATTACTAACTTGTAATTGTTTGGCTTTCTTGTTTATAAAAGTTATCGATTCGTTTGTTGCAATACGATACATCCAAGAAAACAATTTACTATCGCCATTAAATTGGTTTATGTTTCTAAACACTTTAATAAATGTGTTTTGTAACACATCGTCGGCATCGTCATGCGATTTCACAATATTACGGATGTGCCAATACAAACGTTCTTTATAGAGCTCTAATAGCTCTTTAAAGGCTTCGTTTTTATGGTTTTCTGATTTAAGCTTCGTTAAAAATTGTGCTTCGTCAATCACGAACAATTGTTTAGTCTTTAGACTCTTAAATATACTAAAAGTTTAACCCCGTATATTTAAAATTTTGCTAAAAAAATAACTTATTGGTTATCAGAAAGTTAATTAAATTATTATCGATGAAATGCATTAAATAAACGATTAAGTGTAATTTTTGTTGTAAGATTAGTTTTTATGTTTTATGTTTGTAATCGAAACCTACTTATGTTGTTAGTCGTCCCCAAGTCTAACAAAAACCAAACGAAAAAGGATAGAAACCCAAATCTCTATCCTTTTTTTTATTTCATAAATTTGAACGTGCTTTTTCTATTCGAAACTTTGCATTTCTACTAATTTGTGGTAGACGCCTTTTTGAGCAATAAGTTCGTCGTGTTTACCTTGCTCAACAATTTCACCTTTGTTAAGAACCACAATTTTATCAGCTTTTTGAATGGTAGATAGCCTGTGCGCAATAACAATTGAAGTTCTGTTTTTCATCATATTCTCTAGTGCTACTTGCACGAGACGTTCACTTTCTGTATCTAAAGCTGAGGTGGCTTCGTCTAAAACCATAATAGGCGGACTTTTTAAAACAGCCCTAGCAATACTTAAGCGTTGCTTTTGTCCGCCAGAAAGTTTACCTCCAGCATCGCCAATATTGGTTTCTATACCATTCGGTAGATCTTTAACAAATTCCCAAGCATTGGCAACTTTTAATGCCTCTATAATTTCGTCGTCGGTGGCATCTTTTTTACCAAGTTTCAAGTTATTCTTGATGCTATCATTAAATAATATGGCTTCTTGAGTTACAAGACCGAGTTGCTTTCTCAAGGAACTTGTTGTGATATTATTAATGTTTATACCATCAATTAATATTTCACCTTCATTAACATGATAGAATCGGGTAATGAGATTAGCTATAGTAGACTTTCCGCTACCAGATTGTCCAACTAAAGCAACAGTTTCTCCTTTTTTAATATCAAGTGATAAGTTTTTTAGAACGTACTCATCCTGATATTTAAACGAAATATTTTTAAATGCGATATCCGAATGGAATCCTTCTATTTCAATGGCATTTTCTTTATCCTTTAACGGGTTTTCAGTATCGAGTATTTCCTGAATTCGTTCTGCTGCGGCACCACCTTTTTTAATATTATATATGCCTCGGGTAATGGCTTTTGCAGGCGTTAGAATTTGATAAGAAAGTGTCATATAAACCAAAAATGCGCTACCATCTAATATAGTATTGGCATCGTCGCTAAGTACAAGATTGCCGCCATACCACAAAATACCGGAAACCATTAAAATCCCCAAGACTTCGCTGGTTGGTGATGCCAAGTTTTGACGGTTTAATAACTTATTTGAAAAGTTGTAAAATTTATTGGTAGATTCTTGAAACCTGTCGTTAAATTCTTTTTCAGAATTAAAGCCTTTAATAATGCGTAATCCTGTTAATGTTTCTTCTAATGTTGAAAGAAATACACCTTGTTCTTTTTGAACACGACCCGATTTTCGTTTTAAACTTTTTCCAATTCTGGATATTACAAAACTCATGATTGGAATGAATATAAAAACGAAAAGGGTTAATTGCGGACTTATTATAAGCATTGCAATTAAGGTGAAAATAATGGTTAATGGTTCTCGAATGATGATTTCTAAAACGGGCAGAAAAGAATATTGTAAATCGTTAACATCGCCTGTAACTCTTGCAATAATATCACCTTTACGTTGTTCTGAAAAGAATGATAACGGTAATTCTACAGTTTTCTGGTACACCTTATTTCTAATATCTCTGATGACACCATTACGCAAAAACACCATAAAATAGTTTGCTAAATACCCTGCAATATTTTTTAGCAGAAACATAACAACAATAAGTAGGATAACAAAAAGCAAAGCTTTTGATTTATCGCCACCTGTAAAGTCATGCATGTGATAGATTAAGTAGTCTTCTGCGAAATCTCCAATGTCGTTAAGATTTGTAAATTTCGGAACCGTAGCTGGAGGTTGCTTTTTTTTATCGAAAATAACATCAAGCATGGGCTTTAACGCTATAAACGACAACGTACCAAATAATGCGTAAAAAATATTAGAAATAATGTGTCCTAGTGCATATTTCTTATAAGGTTTAGCATATTTAAGAATGTTAGTAAAATGACTCATTAAATAAAATACGTCTGTTTATAAAACATGCTTTTATGTTACCATAAAAGCATGTGAATGTTGTGCAAAGATACGAGTTATTATATTAACTTCATGTCTTTTAAAATAGCGTCAGCCTTAGCATCTAGCATCGATTCTGTTTCCTTAAAATCATTAACAGATTTTAGTGGTGCGTTAACACTTACGTAGAACTTAATTTTTGGCTCTGTTCCACTTGGTCTTAATGCCACTTGACTACCATCTTCTGTGTAGTAAATAATAACGTTCGATTTTGGAACATCAATTTTAGATTCCTTACCGGTTTGCATGTTTTTGGCTATTGATAAATCGTAATCTTCAATTTTTAATACCTTCGATCCGTTGATAATTTTTAATGGGTTTTCACGAGCATCAATCATCATTTGTTTGATTTCTTGAGCACCTTCAATACCTTTTTTTGTAAGCGAGACTAATTTTTCTTTGTAAAAGCCGTGTTCTACATAAAGCTTAACAAGCTCGTCGAAAAAAGAACTACCGTTAGATTTTGTAATAGCGGCAATTTCGCAAGCTAAAAGTGTAGAAGTTACAGCATCTTTATCTCTAACGAAATCGCCAACCATAAATCCGAAACTTTCTTCACCACCACCAATAAAAGCAAGTTCAGGATAATCAACGATTAATTTCGCAATCCATTTAAACCCTGTTAAAACTATTTTGTTATCTACGTTGTATGCATCTGCAAGCTTTGTAAGCATTGGTGTAGACACAATTGTAGTGGCAATAAACTCTTTACCTTTTATTTTACCTTCTGCTTTCCACTGCTTAAGCAAGAAATCAACCATCATCACCATAGTTTGATTACCGTTAAGCAATTGTAAGTTTCCATCAGAATTACGAACCGCAACACCTAATCTATCACAATCAGGATCGGTACCTATTACGATATCCGCACCTTCTTTTTCAGCAAGTTCAAGTGCCATTTTAAGAGCGGCTGGCTCTTCAGGGTTTGGTGATTTTACCGTTGGAAATCCACCATCTGGAACTTCTTGATCTTTAACAATCGATACATTTTTGTATCCTGCACGTTTTAAGGTTTCAGGAACAGCTGTAATTGAAGTACCGTGAAGTGAAGTGAAAACAATTTTTAGATTGTCTTTGGCATTTTGAGTAGCCCCAACACAGCCATTTTTAACTGATGCATCAATAAAGGCATCATCGATATCTTTACCGATATAATGTATTAGGTTGTTATTAGCTTCAAACTTTACATTAGCATAATCAATTTGATTAATCATACTAATAACTGCGCCATCATGAGGAGGTACTAATTGCCCACCATCTTTCCAATACACTTTGTAGCCATTGTATTCTGGCGGATTATGTGAAGCTGTTAAAACAATACCACAGTGGCAGTTTAAATGTTTTACAGCAAATGATAATTCTGGAGTTGCACGTAAATCTTCAAACAAATAGACTTCTATGCCGTTTGCTGAGAACACATCGGCAACTACTTTTGCAAGTGTTTTACTATTGTGTCTACAATCATAAGCAATGACAGCTTTTGGTGTTTCGTTTGGAAATTGTTTATGTAAATAATCACTTAAACCTTGCGTACTTTTTCCTAATGTATATTTATTAATTCGGTTTGTGCCTACACCCATAACACCGCGCATACCACCTGTTCCAAATTCTAAATCTTTGTAAAAGCTTTCTTGGATATCGGCAGGATTGTTGGCTATACTATCTTTAATGAGGTTTTGTGTATCGGCATCAAACGATGGTGTTAACCATGTATTTATACGTTTTAGGATTGCTGGTTCAATGTGTATCATAATGTTAGAATAATTTGTGATTCAAAAGTAATGAATTGTGAGAGAATACTCTTAAATAAATTACGTTTTGAAGTTGAATATTTAGATTTATTGATTGGTAAGATAAAATTACTAATTAAATTTGAGATTTGTTGGGTGTTTTTCATTGCGTTAGGGATTGAACGGTATGTTTGATCTCGATTAGCATAGGGAGAGTAGTGATAGTCCGACCCTTATGGTAACCTGCCTACCGGCAGGCAGGCGCCAAAAAAAATTAATTTAAATTTAATTCATCTTTTACCAAGTAGCGTTTTTTGTCTGTTTTATTACGTAAAATGAGTTCACCTAAGAATCCTGCCACGAAAAATTGTGTACCAATAATCATAGTTGTAAGGGCGATGTAAAATTGCGGACGTTGGGTAATTAATCTTCCAGATGGATTTAAAAATAACTTGTCGATTCCTAAATAGGTCGCAAATATAAAACCGATGGCGAACATGATGAAACCCAAAGCGCCAAAGAGATGCATGGGGCGTTTGCCAAAATGAGACAAAAACCAAATGGTGATTAAATCTAGAAAACCGTATATGAAACGATTCATGCCAAATTTGGTTTGACCATATTTTCTGGCTTGATGTTGTACCACTTTTTCACCTATTTTATTGAATCCTGCGTTTTTTGATAGCAGCGGAATATAGCGATGCATTTCGCCATTAACATCGATGTTTTTTATAACATCACTTTTGTAGGCTTTGATACCGCAATTAAAATCGTGTAATTTTACTCCAGATGTTTTTCTTGCAGCCCAATTGAATAATTTTGAAGGTAAGTTTTTAGAAATTACCGAGTCGTAACGTTTCTTTTTCCAACCAGAAACCAAATCGTAATCTTCGTTTACGATCATGTTATAAAGTTCTGGAATTTCGTCCGGATTGTCTTGTAGATCAGCATCCATAGTGATAACAACGTCGCCATTGGTTTTAGAAAAACCGGCATGTAACGCTTGAGATTTACCGAAATTTCTAAGGAAACGGATGCCTTTTACGTTGTTGTTTTTAGAAGCAAGTTGCGTAATGGTTTTCCAAGAGTTATCAGTACTACCATCATCTATAAAAATAATTTCGTACGAAAATTGATTGGATTGCATAACATTTGCAATCCAATCGTGTAATTCTGTTAAGGATTCTTCTTCGTTTAGTAGTGGTATAACTACAGATATATGCATTTAGAATAATTTCAAAATAATATTCAAAAATACTGAAATTATTCGGCGTCTGGGTTACTTTTTTTCATAACTGCCGCTACAATTAAACCAATAATACTAAAAAGGACCAATTGACCTGCTAGGTTTTTTAAAACGCCAGCAATTCCAAATTGATTTTGAGCCTCCATTTTTTCAACGGTTTCATCAATAACTTCAACAGGTGTATTAAATCCTTCCATCATTTGTACCGTTTGCTCTATGGTCTTTTGCTTTAGAGTTTCGGCTGCATCAGTATCAACAACGTTAAAAATTAAAAAAGAAACAACGGTACTTATTAATAGGCCTAATAGAATCGTAATAAAATAAGAGGTAAATGCTTCTTTAAAAGAAGCAAATCCACCCTGGGCTTGTTTTACTTTAACAATAGATATAATACCAAAAACAATAATAACAATGAGTAGGGTGATGCCTAACCACATGTTTGTAAGTAATTCTAATTTAACAGCATAAGCTAAAACTGTTACAGCGGCTAAAAGAACACCTAAATAAAGGCCGTAATTTGTGGCAATTGATTTTAAAGATTTTTCCATAATTAATAAATTAATTTGTTAGTTGACTAGTTAGTATTCAAAGATACTAAATCGTTACACTTGTATTGAAAATAAAAAATTATAAAAAGTATTGCGCATTTATAAAAAATACTTAAATTTGCACTTCCAAAATTGAAAGAATAAAAAGCATTTAGCGATGAGAAAAGGTATACATCCAGAAAATTATAGAATAGTAGCATTTAAAGATATGTCTAACGACGATGTGTTTTTAACAAAATCTACTGCAAATACTAACGAAACATTAGAAGTTGACGGTGTTGAATACCCACTTGTAAAAATGGAAATTTCTAGAACATCGCATCCTTACTACACTGGTAAATCTAAATTAGTAGATACAGCTGGTCGTATTGATAAGTTCAAAAACAAATATTCTAAATTTAAAAAATAAATTTAGTATTATTCTATATAGAGAAAAGCCTTCATATTTAAATGTGAAGGCTTTTTTATTATATACAATTCATCTATTTTTGTTTAAACCATAAGTTTTAAGAAATAGCAAATAAAACTTTTAACTTCAACTATTCGCTTTCATATGAATTATATCCTTTTTGATGGTCCGTCGCGTAATAACTTATTGCCTTTTACATTTACAAGACCCGTTGCCGATATTCGTGTTGGTATTCTAACCATAAGAGAAAAGTGGGAGGCCTTTTTAAAAACAACCACTACTACGGTTACCGAGGATTATTTGTCTGATAAATATCCAATGGTAGAAATGGATGAAAACATTATGATTAATGCATCGTATCTGCCAAATTTAGAGTTGGTAGAAATGGTAAGGGATTTAACAGAAAACCAAGCCATTTTTTCTGGTGAAGATGTTGTTGCTTTTTTTACGAAAGAAGCTCAGGATGATATTAACTTTGATACTTATGAAGCAATAGAATTAGCAGATGATATCATTAAGATAGAAAACACCTGGGATATCTTCTCAAAAAATGGTGAAGCCATTCAAGAAGATTTTGCCCTTTTAACCAAAGAGAACACGTCGCAACCAATACCATCTAGCAATAATGTTATCGCGCCAGAAAATATCTTTATTGAAGAAGGTGCAAAGCTTGAATTTGCAACATTAAACGCCAGTACTGGACCAATATATATAGGAAAAAATGCCGAAATAATGGAAGGCGCGATTATCCGTGGGCCATTGGCACTTTGCGAAGGTGCGGGTATTAAATTAGGTGCCAAAATTTACGGATCTACTACTGTGGGGCCTTTTAGTAAAGTTGGTGGAGAAGTTAACAACTCTGTTATTTTTGGATATTCAAACAAAGGTCATGATGGATTTTTAGGAAATTCTGTTTTGGGCGAATGGTGCAATTTAGGTGCAGACACTAACAATTCAAATTTAAAAAATAACTATGCCGAAGTGCGCCTTTGGGATTATCAAACTCAAGGTTTTGCCAAAACAGGACTGCAATTTTGCGGCCTTATGATGGGCGATCATAGCAAATGCGGCATTAATACCATGTTCAATACAGGAACCGTTGTGGGTGTAAGTGCTAATATTTTTGGCAGCGGTTTCCCGCGTAATTTTGTGCCAAGTTTTAGTTGGGGAGGTCATAGCGGATTTACAACCTATCTCACAAAAAAAGCCTTCGAAGTTGCCACGGTGGTTATGGCTAGACGAAATGTTGAGTTTTCAGACCAGGACAAAGCTATTCTCGAGCATGTTTTTGAAGAAACCAAACAATATAGAAGAGATTAAAATTTGGGCGTTGCCTTATATAAAAGATGGGATAAACTATACAAGTAGAAATATACCAAACGACTAATCTTTTCTCACGTACCTTAAATCCAATAAATTAATAGGATTGGTTCCTAAGCCTTTTACATTTTTTCTTGTAAAGCGTATCACTTCATCATAATACAAAGGCACCATAATGGTTTTTTGCATCGCTAAAGAATCAATGGTGGTATATAAGTGTTTTCGTTTTTCAATATCGGTTATCGTAAATGCTTTGTTGTACAAACTATCTACAAGAGCGCTCTTATAATGAAAGTAATTGGAGCCATCGGGTGCGAAATTTTTACTGTAAAATATCGATAAGTAGTTTTCAGCATCTAAATAATCAGCAACCCATGAGCTTCTAAACATATCTACTTTGCCGTTCGATCTTGCCGATCTTAATGTAGATTCGGGCATCACGTCCACATTAATGGTTAAGCCTGTTTTTTCAAGTTCACGCTGTATAAATTCACAAAAACTTAGGTAGCTGCTAGAAGTGACTAAGGTAATTTCAGGATTTATGATTCCGCTTTCCTTTTTAAATTGTTCTACCAGTTGTTTGGCTTTTTCGGGTTGGTAAGTAAACCCAATTGTTGTATTGTGCCCCGGTAATCCTTTCGGGATAAAACCGCCATTCGCAGGATTGCCAATACCGTTTCTTAGATAAATCATCATTTTTTTTCTATCAAAACCATAGTTAATGGCTTTCCGTATCAATTCAGATTTAATTTCTGGTGTTTCAGAATCCAAATAAAATCCCAGGTATTCAGTATTCAAATATGGGCCACGAATCATATCTACCGTTTCAGCATATTTAGCCCTCAATTTTCCATCGGCAGTTAAAAGTTCGTCTTTATAGGAGGCATCCAAACTGTTCAAGAAGTCAATATTCCCTTGAGCGAATTGTAAAAATTCACTTTGTTTATCGGGTAAAAAAGTAATAGCTACAGCCTCTAAATAAGGGAGTGACATTCCTTGCTCATCAGTTTCAAAATATAAATTGTTTCGTCTAAAAACCAATTTAATATTTTCTTCCCAACGCTTAAATTTAAATGGGCCTGTGCCAATGGGATTCGACCTAAAATCGGTGCCGTAATAATCAGCAACTTCTTTTGGTACTACCGAGCAATATTTCATGCTTAACAAACCTATAAATGCTGGAAATGGTTGTGTTAAATTTATTTCAAAAATAGTATCGTTAACTGCTCTAAAATTCGCTACTTTATTTAATACCCAACTTCCAGGGGCTGCAATTTTTTCATCTTTTAGGCGATTCAAACTATAGGCGAAATCATTGGCTATAACCGTTCTTGTTGAGTCCTTTCCAAACAATTCATGTTTATGAAAGTACACATCGTTACGTAGATTAAAGGTGTATGTTAAACCATTCTCTGAAATAGTCCAGTTTTTTGCAATCGACGGTAAAATATTTAATTCACTATCCAGCTGAACTAACCCATTAAACAGTTGGTTGCATACCCAGGTGTCTTGTAGAGTTCTGGAAAATGCAGGGTCGAGGGTGTTTATGTTGGCGTGTTCGTTGTATCGAAATACTAAGTGGTCTCTATCGATCTTTGATTTTTTGTCACACGAAAAAAACAAAATGATAACGCAACTAATTGATAAATAAGTAATTGATCGACTTAAAATTGGTTTTATCATGTAAGTAATTAGTTGTAAATTTGCAGACTTTTAAATGTAAAGATAAATTTTTTAACCTTCCTGATGCAAACTCAGGATGATAAAAATAATGAATAAAAAAGTTGCTTTTTATACTTTAGGTTGTAAACTGAATTTTTCAGAAACGTCTACCATTGCCAGAAGTTTTAATAGTGAAGGTTTTGATAGAGTTGATTTTTCTGAAAAGGCAGATATTTACGTTATAAATACCTGTTCGGTTACAGAAAATGCCGATAAGCGATTTAAAACTATAGTAAAGCAAGCCCAAAAGGCAAATCCTGATGCTTTTGTTGCTGCGGTTGGTTGTTATGCACAATTAAAACCACAAGAATTAGCCGATGTTCATGGTGTTGATTTGGTTCTTGGAGCAACTGAGAAATTTAAAATTACGGATTACTTAAATGACCTTTCTAAAAACGACTTTGGCGAGGTGCATTCTTGTGAAATTGAAGATGCCGATTTTTACGTTGGTAGCTATTCCATTGGTGATAGAACACGAGCCTTTTTAAAAGTACAAGATGGGTGTGATTATAAATGTACCTATTGTACCATTCCGTTGGCAAGAGGAATATCTAGAAGCGATACCATGGCCAATGTATTAAAAAATGCGCAAGAAATTTCGAAGCAAAATATTAAAGAAATTGTGCTTACAGGCGTCAATATTGGTGATTATGGAAAAGGTGAATTTGGAAATAAAAAACACGAACACACCTTTTTAGATTTAGTTACCGAATTAGATCAAGTAGAAGGAATTGAGCGCTTGCGAATTTCGTCTATCGAGCCTAATTTATTGAAAAACGAAACCATTGATTTGGTGTCAAAATCGAGAGCCTTTGTGCCTCATTTTCATATTCCTTTACAATCAGGAAGTAATGCTATTTTGAAAAAAATGAAGCGTCGCTATATGCGTGAATTGTATGTGGATAGGGTAGAGAAGATAAAAGATGTGATGCCTCATGCTTGTATAGGAGTAGATGTTATTGTTGGTTTTCCGGGTGAGACTGATGAGGAATTTCTTGAAACTTACAATTTTTTAACGGAACTAGATATTTCATATTTACACGTCTTTACTTATTCAGAAAGAGATAATACCGAAGCGGCTACAATGGAAGGTGTTGTGCCAAACAATGTAAGAAGTAAGCGTAGCAAAATGTTACGAGGGTTATCTGTAAAAAAACGTCGTGCTTTTTATGAAAGTCAGTTGAAAACAAAAAGAACGGTATTATTTGAAAGCGAAAATAAAGAAGGATTTATTCATGGTTTTACTGAAAACTATATTAAAGTTAAAACGCCATGGAATCCGGAGTTGATTAATACCTTACATCAAGTAGAATTAACTGAAATTGACGCCGATGGTTTAGTGAGATTTGAGTTTAATAAGCTGTTTATGAATTAATTGAGGTCATTTTAATCTAATAAACCTTGATTTTAAGCCCTTTAGCCTATTAATTATGCAATTAAAACAATCGCTATTATTTTTACTAGTAATTAATCATGCCCCAAAATGAATAAGATAATTTTTAACCTCTTAGCTATCCTAATTTTAGTTTGTTTTACCAGTTGCTCTTCTGATGACAATCAAGAAACAGATAGCAATCCATTAACAGGTGTTTGGGAATTAACGGCTTGGAATATTGACGGGGGTTTTGATGTTAATAATGATGGCACAGTGAATACAAATCTTCTAAACGAGATAGACTGCGCGAGAAATGAAACTCTATTTTTTGATGATAATGGTGTAGTTTCGTTAAACACGACCTTCAATCCAGACTTAGACATTATTTTATTAGATCCTTTATTGAATCTATATAGTTTTAATGTTACATGTGATACTGAAGGTATTATTAGTCTAGCAACTTCTTATACAAGGTCTAGCGAGATAATTTACGTTGGTGAAATAGAAGCGTATTATGATGGTACTGAAATTTCAATTGTTTTTGAAGACAGACTTGAAGTGTATAATGCAGATCTTAGCGAAATAGTAGAGACTAAGGATTTAACTTTAGTCTATCAGAAAAATAAAACACTTTAAAACAAAAAAGCCGAAACTATTAGTTTCGGCTTTTTTGTTTTTTTTAGAAAAATTAAATTCTAACTCCAACAGGGAGCATACGTTTGTACTTTCTGTTACTCCTAACAAATTTAGCAATTGCAGGACATGTAGGCATAACGCTTAAGTTACGCGATTCAATCTCTTCAAATACAAGTGATAAAAATTCTTTTTTGAATTCTTCATTGTTAATTGTATCTGGAATAATAAGTTTGGTTAAAAAAATCTTTCGCTCTTGTAATGAATATTCGATTTTTGCTAAATCATTATCAATTTTAATTTCAAATTGACGTAAAAAATCATTGTCAATTAATTCTGCAGCTTCAACCATAATAATTTAATGTTTTAATTCTTTAGGAAATCCGTAATAGTGAGTACTATTTCTATAACTTTGTGCAAAAGTACGAAAAAAAAACGACATTTTAAAGGGAATTAAAGGTTAATGCCTTATGGATCAAGAGATAATACATGTGTATTTCATGCCTGGAATGGCAGCAAGCCCAAAAATTTTTGAGCATATTAAATTGCCCGAAACTCAATTTAAAATCCACTTTTTAGAGTGGCTTATTCCTTATAACAATGAGTCATTGAGTGATTATGCGTTAAGGCTTTCAAAGAATATAAAGCATGAAAATATTGTATTGTTAGGGGTGTCTTTTGGTGGTGTTTTAGTTCAGGAAATGAGTAAATATTTAAATGTTAGGAAGCTCATAATTGTTTCAAGTGTTAAAACTAAAAATGAATTACCCAAGCGTATGCTTTTAGCTAAAGCAACCAAGGCTTATCTGTTGGCACCAACTAGTTTGGCAAGTAAAATTGATGTGTTTGAAAAATATGCATTTGGTAAAAATATTGTAAAACGATTAGAACTTTATAAAAAATATTTGTCTGTAAACGATAGCAAATATTTAAGTTGGGCTATAAAAGAGATGGTATGTTGGAATCAAGAAAATTGTCATGAAGAAATTATACACATTCATGGAGATAAAGACCCAGTTTTTCCTATTAAATATATTACGAGATGTATTGTGATAAAAAATGGAACTCACATAGTTATTATCAATAAATATAAATGGTTTAATGAAAATTTACCTAAACTTATTTTAGATAGCTAAGGTATTTTTTTTTAATTTTAACCAAAACTTATAAAAATGAAGATAATACAGAAAGCATTGGCGATGGTGGGATTATTAAGTTTATGTGCCTTATTTATTTATGCCCTACAAGATGCTCCTACCGATGAAAATTTTGAAACGAAATTAATTAATGATTATAACATTTATGCACTTCAGATTCCAGAAGATTTGAGTTTTGCAGGTGAGCCTGTACCACTTCAAAATCCTGATATTTTAGAGCGTATGGATAGAGAATTATTAGTTAATACCTATTGGCAATCCAACGGCTTATTAATGTTTAAGCGGGCCAAAAAATATTTTCCAATTATTGAGCCTATTTTAGCTAAACACGGCGTACCAGATGATTTTAAGTATTTGGCTGTAATAGAAAGCGGACTAACAAATGCAGTGTCTCCGGCGGGAGCCAAGGGCGTTTGGCAAATTATGCCAGCTACAGGAAGAGAAAATGGATTAGAAGTTAATAGTAATGTGGACGAACGTTATCATTTAGAAAAGGCTACTGAAGTGGCCTGTAAATACATTTTAAAAGCAAAAGAAAGTTTAGGTTCGTGGACTTCGGCTGCAGCTGCTTATAATGCTGGAAATGCTGGAATTTCAAGACGACTTGAAGAACAAGGTGTTACTGATTATTATGATTTGCTTTTAGGCGAGGAAACAGGACGTTATTTGTTTAGAATTGTAGCCTTGAAAGAGATTTTATCGAATCCAAAAAAATACGGATTTAACTTTAGAGAAAAAGATTTATATACCAATATTCCAACCTATAAAGTTGAAGTGGATACTGCTGTGACTGACTTTACTCAGTTTGCAAAAAGATTTGGAATCAACTATAAAATTTTAAAACTGCACAACCCTTGGTTACGTGAACCACATTTAAATAACCGTAGCAGAAAATCATATTTAGTTGAAATCCCAAAAGAGGGTTTCTACTCTTATAATTAAAAAATGATTGAATACATAAAGCACAATTACTGGAGTATTCTCTTAACGTTAAACTATATAATAGCAGCTTCGGCTGCTATTACTATTTTGCTCAAAAATATTAACCCTACAAAAACGCTATCCTACATTATAGTATTAATATTTTTTCCGTTTCTAGGGCTAGTAGTTTATTACTTATTTGGACAAGAATATCGAAAAAATAAAATCTTCAACAGAAAAAATGTACTAAATCAGAGCATTATTAAATCGATTCAGGAAGATTTTAAATTTGATGAAAAAGAAATACAGAAAGTAGATAACTATTTAGATGAGAAGGTCAAACTCGTAAATCTGCTGTATAGTAGCGATAACTCACCCTTAACGTTGCATAATGATATAGAAATCTTGAAGGATGGAAATATTAAGTTTCCAAAACTTATTCAAGATCTCAAATCAGCCAAACATCACATTCATTTAGAATATTACATCATTAAGGATGATAAAATAGGAACCGAAATTTTAAACATCTTATGCGAAAAAGCAAAAGAAGGCATTGAAGTACGGTTGACTTATGATGATGTAGGTAGCAACATATCGGCAGGTATGAAGCGAAAACTTACAGATAGTGGTGTAGAACATTATCCTTTTATGCCCGTTTTATTTTCAAGATTTACTGGCAAAATGAATTATCGAAATCATCGGAAAATTGCCATTATTGATGGTGTCATAGCTTATGTTGGCGGCATAAATATTGAAGATGAGTATTTAAATGACGAAAATAAAAATCATTTCTGGAGAGATACACATGTTAGAATTGTAGGCGAAGCTGTAAAATCATTACAAATCTACTTCTTTACCACCTGGGATTTTGTTTCAAACCAAACATTTCATATTGAGAAAGTTTATTTTCCAGACACTGAATGCACGAAGAATGTGGCATTACAGATTGCGGCAAGCGGACCTGATACCGATTGGGCAAATATTATGGAGGCTATGTTTACTGCAATTGCCACAGCCGAAGAGTATATTTACATAACAACTCCTTATTTTGTGCCTAATGATGAAATTATAACAGCGCTAGTAGTTGCTGCTAAAAGCGGTTTAGATGTGAAGCTTATTATTCCAAAAAAGTCTGATTCTAAAATCGTAAAGCACGCCACAAATTCTTATTTAGATAAGTTGTTAGAAGCAGGGGCAAAGGTATACCGTTACAAAAAAGGATTTATTCACGCCAAAACTATGGTTGTTGATGATATTTTTTCAACGGTAGGAACCGCTAATATGGATTATAGAAGTTTTAACATCAATTTTGAAGTGAATGCCTTTATTTATGATAAGGGAACGAGTAAAATATTAAAACAACATTTTATTGACGACCTTCAAGAGTGTGAAGCAGTTGATTTTGAAGATTACCTACAACGCTCCAGATATAAAAAAATAAAAGAATCGGTTTGTAGACTTTGGTCTCCTTTAATATAAATTATCTACCTCTTCTTTTTTGCGATCTCACAGAAGCACCAGCTCCATAATGCTGATTAGGACCAACGGCTTGCTTCATGTTTTGTTTCATCATTTTTATCTGTTCGGTAAGCATGCCTTGTTTATCTAATTTTTGAGCCTCAGCCAAAAGTTTTTGAGCTTCTTGTTTTCTACGTTTAGAAAAAGCAATACCTGCTAAATTCAGTTTAGCCATAGCTAAGTCATGATCCATTGACAATCCTAAAGAAACAGCTTTCTTAAAATATTTTTCGGCTTCATTCATATTATCTTGAGAAACCATAATACCATGTAAGTAATTATAATAACCTTGTTGTTTGGTTACCAACGCAGATTCAGGATTTTTAATTTTGTTTAGCCATTTTTTAGCACCTTCAAAGTCCTGTTTACGTAACCTTAAAAAAGCTAATAATATAAACTCGTTTTTAAAGTATAAGAATACAAAGATTGAAGCTAAAAAAATAAGGGAAATACCATTACCAATATAGCCTTCAGAAAATTGATAAACTGCAAAAGCAATAATTCCTGCAGCAATAATAAGTTTTATGATTTTATTATACATATTTATAAAATTTCAAATAATTAAATGTGTTATCAGTAAAGAATCAAACCACATTGATGTTTTGAGACTGCAAAGAAACTAAATTTTTATCAAAAAATATATAAAGACTTTTAAGATTGTATGCGTTTATCCTAAATAAATAAAGGTCTCACGAAGATTTTTCAAGGATGAAAAATATTTCAAATTTTTTTATAAAAATGATTTGCAAAGTAATAAAGGCTTTGTATATTTGCCCTCGGTTTTAACAAGCCATCTATTTTAAAAATTACAATTCAGTTTTAAAGATATAAGATAATGAGTAAAAGAACATTTCAGCCTTCGAAAAGAAAGAGAAGAAACAAACATGGTTTCAGAGAAAGAATGGCTTCTGCTAACGGTAGAAAGGTATTAGCACGTAGAAGAGCTAAAGGAAGAAAAAAGTTATCTGTGTCAACTGAAGCTAGACATAAGAAATAATGATTAACAATTGTTGATAATATAAAGGTGTTACTTAAGTGTAACGCCTTTTTTTATATCTACGGATTACTATTTTTGTAACAAATTAAAATACAACTTATAACCAAAAGAAAATGCCGAAAAATTCGAAAATTAAATCTATTTTAATTATTGGTTCCGGACCTATCGTTATCGGGCAAGCCTGTGAGTTTGATTATTCAGGATCGCAAGCCCTTAGATCGTTAAGAGAGGATGGAATTGAGACGATTTTAATTAATTCAAACCCAGCAACAATCATGACTGATCCGTCAATGGCAGATCATGTTTACTTACTTCCATTAAACACAAAATCTATTATAAAGATTTTAAAAGAACACCCACAGATTGATGCTGTTCTACCAACAATGGGAGGACAAACCGCTTTAAATTTAGCTATTGAAGCTGATGAAAAAGGGATATGGAAAGATTTTGGTGTTGAGCTTATTGGTGTTGATATTGATGCAATAAATATTACTGAAGATAGGGAGCAATTTAGAGAGCTCATGGAAAAAATTGGTATCCCAATGGCACCTCAAGCTACAGCTTCTTCATTCTTAAAAGGAAAAGAAATTGCTCAAGAGTTTGGTTTTCCATTATGTATACGCTCTTCGTTTACTTTAGGTGGTGCTGGTGCTGCAATTGTTTATGAAGAAAAGGATTTCGATAAGCTTTTACGTCATGGATTAGAAATTTCACCTATCCATGAAGTGATGATAGATAAAGCACTTTTAGGATGGAAAGAGTATGAACTTGAGTTACTTAGAGATGCTAACGATAATGTGGTGATTATCTGTTCAATCGAAAATATGGATCCCATGGGCATTCATACAGGAGATTCTATTACGGTTGCGCCGGCAATGACGTTAAGTGATAGAACATATCAAAAAATGCGTGATATGGCAATCCATATGATGCGAAGTATTGGTGATTTTGCAGGTGGTTGTAATGTGCAATTTGCTGTAAGTCCTGATGATAATGAAGATATTATCGCCATTGAAATTAACCCGCGTGTATCACGTTCATCTGCATTGGCAAGTAAAGCTACTGGATATCCAATTGCAAAGATTGCTACAAAATTGGCTTTAGGTTACCATTTAGATGAATTAAATAATCAAATTACGAAATCTACTTCGGCGTTATTTGAGCCTACTTTAGATTATGTTATTGTAAAAATACCACGTTGGAATTTTGATAAGTTCGAAGGTTCTGATAGAACATTAGGCCTTCAAATGAAGGCTGTAGGTGAGGTTATGGGGATTGGTCGCTCGTTCCAAGAAGCACTGCATAAAGCTACACAATCATTAGAAATTAAGCGTAATGGTTTGGGTGCCGATGGTAAAGAAAATACCAACTACGAACAAATTATAGAAAAGTTAACTCATGCTTCTTGGGATCGTGTATTTATTATTTATGATGCCATTAAAATGGGTATTCCTTTAAGTAGGATTTTTGAAATCACGAAAATCGATATGTGGTTCTTAAAACAATATGAAGAACTATATTTCTTAGAAAAAGAGATTTCTACGTTTAATATCGATACTATTGATAAAGAATTATTATTAGAAGGAAAGCAAAAAGGGTATGGAGACAGACAAATAGCTCACATGTTGGGATGTTTAGAAAGTCAGGTATACAACAAACGTGAAGAATTAGGTATTAATCGTGTATACAAGTTGGTAGATACTTGTGCTGCTGAATTTGAAGCAAAAACACCATATTACTATTCAACATTTGAAAGTGATATGCAAACTGCTGATGGTAAGCGATACTCTGATAATGAAAGTATAGTTACAGATAAAAAGAAAATAATTGTTCTTGGTTCTGGACCAAATAGAATCGGACAAGGAATTGAATTTGATTACTGTTGTGTACATGGTGTGTATGCTGCACAGGAATGTGGTTACGAAACCATCATGATAAACTGTAATCCAGAAACTGTTTCAACAGATTTTGATACAGCGGATAAACTATATTTCGAGCCTGTTTTTTGGGAACATATTTACGACATCATTAAGCATGAAAAACCTGAAGGTGTAATTGTTCAATTAGGTGGGCAAACAGCACTTAAACTTGCTGAGAAACTTGATAGATATGGTGTGAAAATTATTGGAACTAGCTTTAAATCGTTAGATTTAGCTGAGGATAGAGGTTTATTTTCGAATCTGTTAAAAGAAAATAATATTCCTTATCCACAATTTGATATTGCAACAACAGCAGATGAAGCGTCAGCGATTGCCGATGTTTTAGATTTCCCAATATTAGTGCGTCCGTCTTATGTACTTGGAGGACAAGGCATGAAAATTGTAATTAACAAGCAAGAACTTGAAAAGCATGTAGTTGAATTGTTAAGCGCAATGCCAGGGAATCAATTACTTCTAGATCATTATTTAGAAGGTGCTATTGAAGCTGAAGCCGATGCAATTTGTGATGGTGAAGATGTTTACATTATTGGAATAATGGAGCATATTGAACCTTGTGGTGTTCACTCTGGAGATAGTAATTCTACATTACCACCTTTTAATTTGGGTGAGTTTGTGATGCAACAAATTAAAGATCACACGAAAAAAATTGCTTTAGCCTTAAATACTGTTGGATTGATTAATATTCAATTTGCAATAAAAGATGATGTGGTTTACATAATTGAAGCCAACCCAAGAGCTTCTAGAACAGTACCATTTATTGCTAAAGCTTATGGTGAGCCTTATGTAAACTATGCAACCAAAATAATGCTTGGTGAGAAAAAAGTAAAAGACTTTAAGTTTAATCCACAACTTGAAGGTTACGCTATTAAGCAACCAGTATTCTCTTTTAATAAATTCCCTAATGTTGATAAAACCTTAGGCCCTGAAATGAAAAGTACAGGAGAGAGTATTTTGTTTATAGATAGTTTGAAAGACGATGAGTTTTACGAATTATACTCGAGAAGAAAAATGTATTTGAGTAAATAGTAAACATATATTGAATAAAAAAAGCCGCTTTAAGCGGCTTTTTTTATTTCTTTTTTAAATCAAACTGAAAAGACACTTCAATATCTTCAGCAATTTTGTTACTAACTATCTTTGGAATTTTAATATCAAAATCTGAAGCTAAAGTATTAAAATTTCCTGTAATGGAAATTTCATTTTCTCCCTTGGAAATATTAAACACAATATCTTTGAGTTGCTTTGTTTTACCATGAAAAGTTAACTCACCATTAGCTTTAAAAGACGTGTTTGTTGTGATATTCCCTAAATTAAAATCAGTAATTTTACCCTTAAAAGTCGCTTTAGGAAATTGGTCTGACTCTGCATAATTTTCATTAAAATGTTCCTCCATTAAGGCATTTTTAAAGCGAAAGCCTTTTATAAGAACAAGTGCAGCAAATTCACCAGAATCTGTATTTATAATGGCTGTTACCGAATTGTTTGATGCTTTTACTTCTTCAAAAGAGGGGACTGAGGCTTCAAAAGATACCTCACCGGTTTTAGTAATGTACTTGGTTTGAGAAAAACCAATACAACTAATAAAGCATATGACTAAAGTCAAAAAATATTTCTTTCGTATCATATTTCTTTTAATTTGATAATCACTAAACACATGCAAAAACTAAACCATAGTTTATAACTACTAGTTTTCTAGAAGGCCATCGTCTTTCCATTGCTGAATCATATCTCTTAAGCTTGAACTTATTTGTCCTGATGGTGGCATTGGGTTAGTAGAATTATTTACACGTGCAATGATGCGGTCAACTCTATTTTTTACGTCATCGTAAGTAGTTAACGAAAAAGGCGCTCCATTAGAGGGTGTACTTCCATGGCATTGGTTACAATTGTTATTAATTATGCTTGCTATATTTGCACTATAAGTAATTGTTGTTGGATCTGGATTCATTTCTTGTTCCTTGACATCATCATTACTATCACTAGAACAATTGAATAGCAACATCGATATTGCTAGAACGAAAATTAAATTTTTAGTTTTCATAGTTTTTATTTTTAAGTTATTTGTTGAATTCTATTTTTATAATAATTAATTCTAAAAAAAATTTAGAAAGTTCTACTCAAGTTAAATCCGAAATAAATATCACCATCACTCCAATCACCGGATCCTTGTCCTAAAAAGCCATTGGTATTCATGGCTTGAGCATTAGAAAAGTGCATTTGGAATACATGCCCACCCGTTTCTAAATCGAATCCTATAGATAACGGATTTTTAAAAGGCGAGTTATCTGCTCTGTTAAGATGCAAACCATAATCGGCATTTACAGACCATCTTTTTCCTAATTTGTATCTACCACCAATTCCTAAAGCTATTTGTGAATTTGCCTGCGCATCAAAAACAACATAATTGTCATGAAAAAAAGTTGGCGCCAATTGTAAGGTTAAATCAGTATTCACTTTTCTTGAAATTAATAGTTGTGCCGTATAGCCTAAACGGTGTTTAAATTCTAAAAGGGGCAAATTATCTTTATCTAAAGCCGTGTTAATTAATAAAGCGTTAAATCCGACTATAGTAAAAGGAAACCCATTTTCTTTTTGTTGAATTAATCTATACTTTGCCGTAACATCATAGATTTTAAGAAATGAACTTCTAGAAACCCCTATATTTATAGCTTCCGTTAACCCGTAAACAAAATGTATCCGTGTTACTGCCTCATCAAGACCAAAAAAACTATCAAATCCGCCTTCAACACTGCCAAATCTATGAGATACAATAAAATTTAATTCTCCTTCAGCTACTAGTTTAGTAGATTCAAAATTCACAATTTTTAATCCTTTAAAGGCAGCAGTTGCATATTGGTCAACGAGCGTATCAGAATCTATTTCATCTAATAAATCGTTTTGAGAAATTACTATTATCGGAATAAGTAAAAATGCTAATAATTGATATTTCATTTGGCTGGTATTTATTATAGAGAATTTATTTTTTGTAATTGTTCAAAAATTTTAAGTCTATATTTTAATGAATCGTTTAGTTTTAGTTTTTCCTTCAGATGATATTTTTACAAGATAAATACCATTACTTAATTTAGAAATATTTATTTGTTTCTCTAATATACTATTAAAATACACTTCTTTACCTAATAGATTATAAATTTTAACTTCGTCTATCTTAACATTTAAAGGCATTTTTAAGTTGATAACAGTTTTTACTGGATTAGGAGAAATGGAAAAGCTATTTTTAAAAAAATCATTAACGCTTAGCGTGTTTTGAACTGTAATTGTTCCAGCCATTGAAAATGGATGAAAACTACATTCGTATGGATTACTGCCAACAATGTTGAAAACTCTTGAATATGTTAAGCCATTACCAGTAATGGACCCACTATTAAAAGATTCTGCGCTTCCAGGTAAACTTGTAACAGTATGGGGTGCATTATCTGTCCAATTCCAAATAACGGTATCACCAACTTCAATAGTTAAATCTACATTTGTGCCAATTCCAATTTGCCAATTTAAATTATGAGTTGTTTGAGCGCTTAGGGATGTAATTCCTAAAAAAAATAATGTTAGTAGTTTGATTTTCATAGTAATAGTTTCTTAATTAATGCCAACTGTACATTGGTCTAGTTTGATTTGTTCTAATAAATCATCATAGCCTATAAAACGTCCTTTTATTTTGACTTGGGAATTCATCGAAAGTGATTTTTGTAAATGCTCTGAAAATTGACAAAAAATGATATTGTTTAAGGTAAGATTGGTGGCGTTTATATCTGTAATTGAGCCAGTTATTTCAATAGTTTTATTAAGATATTTGGTTTCTGATTCAATCGGATTTATTGAAAACTCATTAATTAGCGTGCTTGATTTAAGTTCAAAACTAGCTTCTTCGTTTTCTATATCTCTATGATTCTGATAAACATATTTATACAAACAAAAAGCTGTAATTATAAGCACAATAATAAGTAGTAACTTTTTCATAGTATTATTTCAAAGTATTTTAAAACTGCTTCGGTAATCAAATACCGAAGCAGTTGCTAGCTAACCAATTATTTCCTAGATTGTATGGGAAAATAATCCGATCAAGAAACTTTTCTTTTTCATAAAAGTATTTCTACTAGCTTAATTTTTTTTAGAGGTAACAATGTTTGTACATTGTTATCCACTATTATTAGTTGCAAATGTTCTCATATCTTAACCTACTATAACTTCCTACTCTTAAATCAATTTTTGTTTCAGAATATTCAGAAATTTCGTGTAATATCCAATCATTATTACAATACGGTAAATCAGGTATATCAATAGTTACTGTTATATTATTGCCAGCTCCACTTGCTGTCCATGTACCATATGCAGAACCTCCAGAGTAATATGCGCTTACAGTTCCATCTTTTTGAAAGTTAAAGTTGTAACCGTCATACACATCATCATAGTCATTACCGTAACGTTTTAATTTATCTACTGTCCAATCCGAGCAATTCGTTAAAATATCAATCAGCTGGTGGGGATCGCAATCATTACAATCATCATCATTAAAATCATAATCATCGTCTTCATCGCAGGAATCTTTGTAAGCTTCAATAGTGGTTTCTAATTGATTTAAATTATTAATTATCAACTCGGTGTCATCATAAATCGTCAATGTTAATGGAAATCTTAGAGATACAAAATCAAAGTTGTCAAGGTTCTGAATGAGGTTAAATATTTCGCTATCGTTAGTGATTTGTAGTGTGTATATAATTTCATCATTAGAATTGAAAATAAAAGCTGAAATTGGGTAGTTAAAATCCAAACATTCAATATCCTCATCATATTCATTTTCACCATTACAGTTACTGGAATAGCTCAATAATTCGGTATTATTATTTATAACAACTTCTGTAAAATCTTTAAGAATTATTTGTATAGGATAGGTAATGCTGATAGTATCCACGTCGTCATCAGAGTCATCAAATATATACTCAATCTTTTTGTAATCGTTTTCATAATTAATAGTAATTTCTTGCCCGTTCACATTTACTTCTACTGGTAATTTGATAATAAAACAGTTGGCATAATCAATTATGTTATCAATTGATCCATCATTGATTGAAACGTTTTTCATTAATCTAGTGACCGTAGAACTCGCAACTAAAACATCTTCAGGAGGAGATTCTATGAGTTCTGATTCTTCAGTTCTACATGACGCAAATGCCAGTGAGACAAAAAATAAAACTAGTACCGATTTATAAAATGATTTTCTCATGATTACTAAACCCGCAATTAAGGCCTTTATTAATAAAACAACTTAAACTTAAAAACTCCTGAAACTTTTTTTGATTTTATTTGAAGTATATGTAAAATTTATAATAGGGTAGTTTGTTATAAGTTACTCAACTATCTTTTAATTAAAACTTCGATACATAATATAACTCTTTAAATTCGTACAAATTTTTTATCTAACTTTAGAGAATAAAATGAGCCACCTTGCCGAAAGAACTTAACGATAATATTTGTGAAGATGCTATTTTTGAACGTATTTATAAAAAGTACGCGAAAGATTTGTACAACTTTTTGTATTACAAATATGGGGAACAAAATAATCCCTCTGATAAAACCCAAGAAGCCTTTATTAAACTATGGCGTAATTGCAAAAAAGTACCGTTAAATAAAGCCAAAGCGTTTTTATTTACTGTGGCTAATAATATGACGTTAAATGCTATTAAACATCAAAAAGTGGTATTAAAATATCAATTAGAAAAGCCTAAACAATATACAAATGAGTCCCCAGAGTTTATTCTAGAGCAAGAGGAGTTTTTACAACAATATCAAAAAGTATTAGAGAAATTAAGTGAAGAACAACGTGTAGCTTTCTTATTGAATAAAGCTGAAGGGAAAAAACACAGTGAGATTGCAGAGCTTTTAGGGGTTACACAAAAAGTAGTTGAATATAGAATTTACAGTGCTTTTAATATTTTGAAAAAAGAATTGAAAGGATTTAAAATAAAATAATCAGGAGTTTCTAAGTTTTAGTTGTTATATATTAAAGTTAAGCTTACAATGGATAAAGAATATTTAATAAAAAAATGGTTGAATGAAGATCTTACAGATTCTGAAAAACAAGCATTTAATGAATTAGATGACGCTACTGTAAACCAATATGTTATTGATAGTGCTAAATATTTTAAATCAGATCCTTCTCAAAAAATAGCTGATTTTGATAACCTAAAAGCTCAATATAAAGCATCAAAAAAAACAACCAAAAAGTTAACTTGGTTTAATCCATTTATAAAAATAGCAAGTATTGTATTTGTATTATTAGCGTTGTACCTTACCTTTATTTACAATAACAATATAGTTGTGAAAACTTTAGCAAGCCAAAAAACGACAATACAACTTCCTGATAGTTCGCAAGTTGAATTGAATGCGCTTTCTTCAATAGAGTATAATGATAGAAATTGGGAAAATAAAAGGACTTTAATATTAAATGGTGAAGCCTATTTTAAAGTCGCCAAAGGAAACTCGTTTCAGGTAAAAACAACCACTGGTTTAGTTACCGTTGTAGGTACAAAATTTAATGTAAAACAACGTAAAAATTATTTTGAAGTTAAATGTTTTGAAGGCGAAGTAAATGTTGTTTCAGATACTATTGTTAGACAATTATCGGCTGGTGATGTCTATCTGATTCTAGATGGTAAGTTTTCCAAAGCAAAGACTTTAGCAGGTTCGCCAAAATGGACTCAAAACATAAGTGAATTTAATGCTATTCCTATTGGTGAAGTTATAGCGGAACTAGAAAGACAATATAAAATTGAGGTAGTCTCGAAAAATATAGATGTAACAAGATTGTTTACTGGAATTTTTCCACATGATAATCTTGAAAATGCCCTTATTGCAATTACACAACCCATGAATATGACCTATGAAATTAATACTTCAAATCTGGTAGTAATACATGGTAATTAGAAAAAAAAAAATAATCATTTTTTTTAGTTTATTATTTTTTGTTCTTTTTAGTTGTTATGCTCAAAAAACTAAAAAGCAAGAGTCACTTTCTCTTGTTATAGATGTATTACAAGAACGTTTTGATGTTCAGTTTAATTATGCTGAAGATACTATTGAGGACTTTGTTATAATGCCTCCATTGGAGAGTTTGTCATTAAATGAAGTGCTAACTTATTTAGAAACTAAAACGGGCTTATCGTTTTCAATTATGAACGATCGTATCGTATTAGTAAAACCCAAAAAGAATAGCACATTTTGTGGTTATATAAAAGATAAAAGTAGTTTGCAACCGTTAGTAGCAGCAACTATTCAGTCAACAAATCATTCAACAATAACCGACGACAATGGTTTTTTTCAAATAGAAATTGAAAATATAAACACACCTATAACCATTCGGTTTTTAGGTTATAAAACCATAACAAAACCATTACATGAATTTAGTATATTGAAATGTGATGATATTTATTTATCCTCAAATATTCAATCTTTAGCCGAGGTTGTTATTTCAAACTATATTACTAGTGGGATTAATAAGTTAAGTGATGGTTCTTACGAAATAGATTTTTCTAATTTTGATATTTTACCCGGATTAATAGATGATGATGTTTTGCAGTCTGTACAAGCTTTTCCAGGTATACAAAGTATAAATGAAACGGTTTCTAATATTAATATTCGAGGAGGAACTCACGACCAAAATTTAATGCTTTGGGATGGAATAAAAATGTATCAATCCGGTCATTTTTTTGGTCTCATTTCTATGTATAATCCACATATTACGCAAACTGTTTTTTTAAGAAAAAATGGTAGTGATGTAAGCTATACCGATGGTGTTTCTGGTACCATAGCAATGCAAACCGAAAAGGCTATAAATAAAGAGTTTAATGGTTTAGCTGAAGTTAATTTAACTAATATAAATGGTTTCGTGGATGTGCCAATTAACGAATCGTCTTCAATTCAGATTGCTGCCAGAAAATCTATTAGTGATTTCGTTGAAACACCCACCTATACTGCTTTTTTTGACCGGATTTCGCAAAATACCGAGGTCTCTAGTAATGCTTCAACAATTACCAATAGCAATGAAACGTTCGACTTTTACGATACGTCTTTAAGATGGGTTTATAAAATTAGTGATACCGATGAGGTTCGACTTAATTTTATTAATGTTCATAACCAACTTCAATTTAATGAGAATGCTACAATTAATAATCAATTTGTATCTCGAGAAAGTCAATTATCACAAAATAGTATTGCAGGAGCGTTACACTATATTAGGGACTGGAATCAGGATTTTAATACAGAGCTGGAAATTTATGAAACCGATTATAAACTGAAAGCGGTAAATGTAAATGTTTTAGAATCTCAGCGTTATCTTCAAGAGAATATAGTCTCGGAAACTAGTATTAAACTTAAATCGAATTATAAATTAAACAATACGTTTAAGTTTTTAACTGGCTATCATTTTGTAGAAACGGAAGTTACAAATTTGGATGATGTTGACATCCCGAGATTTAAAAATTTGGTTTCTGAAGTTTTAAGAACTCATGGCATTTTTTCTCAGATAGATTATAAATCGTTAAACAGAAGAACCAGTTTAAATGTTGGATTGAGGTACAATTATATTAATAAATTCAAAAAATCTATTTGGGAACCAAGATTGAATTTTAGTCACCAATTTCTTGACCATTTTTCATTAGAAGTTCTAGGTGAATATAAGCATCAAAATACATCACAAGTTATAAATTTTCAGAATGATTTTTTAGGCATAGAAAAACGGAGGTGGCAATTATCAAATAATCAAAACATCCCTGTTATTACAAGTAAACAAATTTCAGCAGGAATAAATTATAACAATAATGGTTGGTTGGTTGATATTGATTGGTTTTATAAAGTTGTGAAAGGCGTTACAACTCAAAGTCAGGGGTTTCAAAATCAATATGAATTTGTAAAAAGTAAAGGAAAGTATGATGTAAAAGGCGTTGACGTTTTAATAAGTAAACAACTCAAAAAATTTAATACCTGGCTAAGTTATTCTTTAATGAATAATCGCTATTTTTTTAATGAATTAGAAGCTGATTATTTTCCTAGTAATTTTGATGTAACACAAACTTTTACTGTAGGAACAGCTTATAAATTGAATAATTTAAAACTTTCAGCAGGTTTAAATTGGCATTCAGGTAAACCAACTACCTTGCCAATATTAGGAAATGAAATTATAAATAATGAAGTGAATTTTGGGGCAACAAATGCATCCAATTTAGAAGACTACATGCGAATAGATTTTTCAGCAATTTATGATTTTAATTTAGGACCTCATACAAAAGCCAATATTGGTGTTTCAATATGGAATGTTTTAGATAATGACAATCAGATTAATAAATTTTATCGCCTGAATAACGAACTAATTGTTGAAACCACACAGAATTCTTTAGGATTTACTCCAAATGCCGTTTTTAGAGTTTATTTCTAAAGCTCAAGTTTAACATTGTGCAGTTTTATAGCCTCTAAATGCTCTTCCATCTTAAATTCTGAAGACTTAAATCTTGATGATCTGGTTTTAGCTTGTTCTTGTCTGGCTATGCTTCTGGCAAAACGTCTTACGCTTTGTTTGTCATCTAAAATTAAACCAGGAACCTTAACATTTTTACCATTTTCATCTTTAGCAACCATTGTGAAGTATGACGAATTACAATGTTTCACTTTACCTGTTTGAATGTTTTGAGACTCTACACGAAGCCCAATCACCATTGAAGTTCTTCCGGTATAATTTACCGATGCTTTGAGGGTGACCAATTCACCAACTTCAATAGGGTTTAAAAAATCTACACGATTAACAGATGCGGTAACACAATAGTTTCTGGAGTGTTTTGAAGCGCACGCAAATGCTATTTGATCCATTAAATTTAAAATATGTCCACCATGAATTTTACCACTAAAATTAGAATGGGCGGGTAGCATAAGTTCTGTTATTGATACTTGAGAATCTTTGGCGTGTTTAAACATGAGTGATGGTTTTGGTTTATTATAAAGCTAAAATAATAATATATTGATTGCGCTTTTAAGTAGGCCATTATTTTTAAGAAGTTATGAATTATTTCACTTTAAAAAATAATTTCAATAACTATTTATCGATCATTCGTGATAATCAATAATTGCTCTGAGTTAAGAACAAATAAAAGAGGCTACTCTTCTTCAGCTCGTTTTATAATGGCTTCGGGTAGAGATTTTTTGGCTTTTGCGCCCATTTTTTTTAGTTTTTCAACACTTGTGATCAGATTTCCTCGTCCTTCAACTAATTTGTTCATAGCTGCGGAATAATCACTTTTAGCGGCATCAATTTTTTTGCCAACCCCAGTTAAATCGGATACTAAGCCTTCAAATTTATCGTAAAGGGCTCCAGCTTGTCGCGCAATTTCTATGGCATTCTGTTGTTGCTTTTCATTGTTCCACATACTATCAATGGTGCGCAAGGTAGCAAGTAGTGTTGATGGTGTTACAATTACAATATTTTTTTCAAAAGCCTTATTATAGATAGAATTGTCTTCATTTACAACCACAGCAAAAGCAGGTTCTATAGGGATAAACATGAGCACAAAATCTGGCGATTCTATATCATATAAATCTTGATAATTTTTTTCAGAAAGCTGGTCAACATGTTTTCTAATTGAATTAACATGTGCTTTTAAAAAGCGGTCTTTTTCTTCATCATCGGCATTAACCAATCGTTCGTAATCGGTTAAAGATACTTTACTGTCAATAATCATTTTCTTTCCGTCGGGAAGATGAAGGACAACATCTGGTAATACGCGCGAACCGTTTTCTAGTGTAAAACTTTGTTGCACAAAATACTCTCTATCTTTTTCTAAACCAGATTTTTCCAGAACACGTTCTAATACCAATTCACCCCAGTTACCCTGCATTTTACTATCACCTTTTAGGGCTCGAGTTAAATTGGTGGCTTCCTTAGTCATTTGTTGGTTAAGGTCTTTTAAACCCAGTAATTGCTCTTTTAAAGCCGAATGCATACTAATGCTTTCCTTTTGGGTTAAATCTACTTTTTCTTCAAATGTTTTTATTTTTTCTTGAAGCGGATTTAATATGTTTTTGATGTTTTCTTTATTCTGAAGCGTGAATTTTTCAGACTTTTCTTCTAATATCTTGGTAGCTAATAATTCAAAATCTTTACGAAGTTGCTCTTGACGTTCTTCAAGTTCTTTATCTCGTTTTAGGTTTAATTCTTGAAGGTTTTCGTATTCCGAATTTTTTCTCGCTAATTCGGTATTTAAAAAATCTTTTTCTCTTCTAATCTCTTCACGTTCAGATTCAATTTTACTCAAATTTCGCTTTAATTCTTCAATAGTTAATTGCATTTGATTTTGACGTTCTTCGAGCGTGGACTGTTCACTTTTACTTTTCAATTTTGTAAAAAGCATGCCTAAATATCCACCAATGGAAGCAGAAATTATAATAGATAGAATAAGAATAAGATTGTCGTTCATTTAAAAAGAGTAATAAACTCAAAGATAATTTTTTTAGCCTTAAAAGTTTTGAAATTGTATTACTTTTTGAATTTATTTCTTCACCCTAAAACTGCCCGTTTTCTCATCAAAAGCAATTAAGTCTTTAGGAAACAGCGTTTCAAAAGTACCTTTTTTTATTAAGTTACAAGGTGCATCTGAAACGACTCCCGTTTTTGTCATCACAACCAATTGATCACACAGTTGAATAGCCAAATCGATTTCGTGCGAAGAAAAAAGTATGGTTTTATTGGTTTCTATGGCTAACCTCTGAAGTAGTTTTAAAATATAGGCTTTATGATACATATCTAAATGCGTTGTAGGTTCATCTAGAATAATTAAATCGGTATCCTGTGCTAAAGCCCTTGTAATCATGACTTTTTGAAGTTGACCATCACTTAATTCAAAACATTTTTTGTGTTTTAATCCTGTGATATTAGTTTGGTTCAAGGCTTTATTAATAATCTCTAAATCGCGTTTGGATAGGCTCCCAATCCAGTTTGTATAGGGTTGTCTGCCTAAAGCTACGAGCTCTAAAACCGACATGTTTTTTGAAGCTACAGGTTCGGTTAAAACCAAACTTAAAACTTTAGCTAAATCAATAGCAGCGTATTTTAGTAAGTTGGTGTTGTTGATGTAAACTTCTCCACTTAGTGGGTTTTGTACATTGGTGAGCGTTCGTAATAGGGTAGATTTACCAATTCCATTTGCACCAATTAGTCCAACGAGAGTACCTTTTTTTAATTCAATATTAATGTTCGAAGCCACTAATGTTTTAGACTTCTTGGAAGTATAACCAATAGATAAATCTTTAGTTTTTAAAATGATATGTTTGTTGGTGTCTGTCATTAAAATATCATTTTTCGTTTTCTAACTAAAAGCCAAATAACCACAGGCGCACCTACTAGAGACGTAATTGCATTTATAGGTAATGTATAATCGCTGTGCGGTAATTGCGCAATTATATCGCAAATAAGCATCACAATGGCCCCAAATAAAAAAACTGCTGGCAGTAATATTTTATGATTTGAGGTATTAAAAACTTGTCTTGTTAAATGCGGAATTGCCAGACCAATAAATGCAATTGGGCCAGTAAAAGCTGTAATGGTTCCCGCGAGTAAACTCGTTGCAATTATGATTAAGAACCTACTTTGTTTTAAATTCAAACCTAAGCTTTTGGCGTAATTTTCTCCTAATAGAAAGGTGTTTAATGATTTAATTGAAGCAATGCCGAGAATAAGACCGATGCTATAAATTGAAAGTAAAATAATTAAATCATCCCAGGTTAAATTGCCTAAACTTCCAAAACCCCAGAAGATATATTGCTGTAATTGTTCCGCAGACCCGAAAAAGGAAAGCACACTAACAATTGCTGCGGTAATACTGGCAAACATAAGTCCTATGATTAATATGGCCATGGTATCTTGTACTTTTAAAGAAACCAATAGTACTGCAATCAATACCAAAAAACTACCTATACTCGCTGCTAAAACTATGCCCCATTTTGAAATCATTATTACTGCCAATACACCTCCAAAAATATTTGATCCTAGAATAACAAGTGCAACACCCAAACTGGCACCAGAGCTTATACCTAAAACAAATGGTCCTGCTAAAGGGTTTCTAAAAAGTGTTTGCATAAGTAATCCTGAAATACCTAATCCGGAGCCCACTATAATTGCAGTTAAGGCTTTTGGTAATCTATAATTTTGAATAATGAGTTGCCAAGTTTCTTGATCCGTGGCGTTACCAATAAGACTATTAACTATCGCTTTTAACGGAATAGAAACCGACCCTAAACTAATATTCACAAAAAAACACACAATTAATAAAACTATTAATATGATGAAAGACACCTGATATGTTTTTTTATCCAACAATTATTCTAATGGTTTAAAGAAGAAGGGTTTGTAATCTTGAAGTAAGTTGGGGTGACAAATTTTAATTAGATCTTTTAATACTAAATCTGGTCTTGCCATTCCTAATTCGTAATATAAAACACCGCCAGTTATCCCAGTGGTATTAGTAAATGAATACACATTTTTATTTTTGAATGCATCAAACATCGCATGGTTTTCGTTACCATTTTTTAAAGCGTCTAAACTTGAATAATTTGACGGGTTCAACCAAATATTAGCATCTCGGGCTTTAACAAAAACTGATTCAAAATTAAGCTGCAAACTTCCTTTTCCTTCGGAATCGTTCCAAAGATAATTCACGTTAGCATCAATTAAAAGTTGTGCCTCCGTACTATTTCCGTTTGGCAAGTACCAAATGTCGTTATGCATGGCACCACTTAATACGCTTGGTTTAGTTGTTGCATTAAGTGCCAATTGTTTAGTAGCTAAGTAATCTTTTTCAATATGATTAAAAATAGAATCTGCCTTTTTTTCTTTATTGTAAAGGACACCAAAAAATTTAATCCATTCAGCCTTTGCAAGCGGTGAATGCTCAACCCAATCGCCATTAAATATTACAGGAACACCAGATTTTTTAATAATTTCAAGAGAGCGGTTTCCGCCATCAATACCAAAACCAACAACAAGATCTGGGTTTAATTCTAACAATACTTCGGTATTTATGCCTTCATTTTTCCCAAGCTCTCCTACTTTGTTATTGTCTATTCGGTTTCTAATGGATTCTGATGAAATGTAATGTGTTCCCGGAAAACCAACTAAAGTTTCTTCTTCCTCGAGTAATTCTAACGCAGGAAGGTGTGTGGTTGAAGTGACTACTATTTTTTCAATTGGGGTAATTATAATGCCATCAAATTCATCTTTTAAAAAGCTAGTTTTGGCAGCATTTGCTTTAGAAATCACCATATATTTATAACTTTTCTCAGCATTAGGCCATGGTTGGTTTATTTCAATAATAGTGTAATTGGTTGTTTTAGTTATCGAAAATCCTTCGGCATATTTTAATTCTGATTTTTGATTTTCTTCTGAATTTAATACTTCAGTTTTAACCTTTTTATTACAGGCAAGCAGACTACAAATTAGAAATAAATAAAGAAAAGTTTTGGTCATAGTTGTAATATGATAATTGTCAGATTTAAACATGATTTGGTTACTTATTTTTGACAAAAATAAAATCATGCGAGACGGTTCAAATTTAACAATATATATAGTAGCTGGAGTTATAATAGCTCATTTTCTTATTGGTTTTATTTATCTTATTTACAAACTAAATAAGAAAAAGTAGTTTTTTATAGATTTTAATCTTTAAAAAAGTACATTTACACCGAAATTTGGTTCGACTATTTTTTATGTCGATTAAAAGGGAATCAAGTGCGAAGATTTACATACATAGTAGCGATACTTTGTCTTCAATTCTTGAACTGTTCCCGCAACTGTAAGCTATAAAGCTTCATGTTATACTTCAATGTCACTGTCATTTTGATGGGAAGACCAACATGAAGACGCAAGTCAGGAGACCTGCCATTTTCAAAACAAATAAGTTAAACTTTCGGGATAAAAGTTTGAGTACGGTTAACACCTTACCATTCCGAGTAATTAGTCATTTAAATGAAAAAAACTAATGTGTTAGGACTCCTATTATTAGGATTCGCATGGGCTGGTTTTGCGCAAGAGCAAACCAATTTAAGCCAAATTGAGCAACTTGATGAAGTTGTAATTTCAGATTCACGATTTAAATTGAAACGTGAAAATTCAGGTAAAACGGTAATTAAGATTTCAAAGCAAGAGCTTGAAAACAATCAAGGCAGAACTGTTGCCGAATTAATTAACACCAAAAGTGGTATAGAAATTAATGGAAGTAGAAGTGTAGAAGGTCAAAATCTTGGAAGCTTTGTTAGAGGTGGAAACAACAGACAGGTATTGGTTTTGATTGATGGTGTTCAGGTAAACGACCCGTCGTTAGTCTCGAATGATTTCGATCTACGTTTATTAGATGTAAATACTATTGAATCGATTGAAATTATAAAAGGTGCAGCAAGTACACTTTATGGGAACGCAGCTGCAACGGCTGTTTTAAATATTACGACTAAAAAATCATCTACAGATAAGATTGCAGGAAGTTTTTTAACTGTGGTTGGAACCAATCAATCTCAAGATGATTTGAATTATAACGGTGCCAATTTCACAAATAATGTATCGATAAATGGGACGCTGAATAAATTGAGTTATTTAGCTAGTTTTGGAAATAGATATGTTGATGGATTATCGGCAGCAAAATCTGAAACTCCAGAGAACGATCCATTTTCACGATATAACACCAATTTAAAATTGGGTTATGAATTCTCCGATAAGTTTGAATTAACGGCTTTTGCAAGTTATGATAAATTTAAAACCGATATTGACGGGTTTCCACCACCGTTTTACACTTTTTCTGATACCAAAGATACCTATACATCTCAGCAAAAACGTGTGAGTCTATCACCAAAATTGAGCTATAAAAATGGTAGTTTTCAAGTTAATGCGGCTTTAAGTAAAATTGATAGAGAAACTATTTCAGATTTTAGTACAATAAACGAAGCTAAGAGTTTTGTTGTTGATGCGTTTAACAAATATGTGTTTAACGAATCGTTTTACACCATTATTGGTTTAAATTATGGAGATTATGAGAGTTTGTTCGTTGAAGATGAAAGTTTTACAAACACAGACCCTTATGTAAATGTGGTTTATGTTTCTGATTCTGGGTTAAATTTGAATATTGGAGGTCGTTTAAACAACCATAGCGAATACGGATCGCACTTTGTATACAGTTTAAATCCGTCTTTTAATATTCCCGTAGATAAGGGTTACGCGAAGGTGTTCGGATCATATGCAACTTCGTTTATCGCGCCAAATTTATCTCAGTTATTTGGCTTCTTTGGAGCCAATCCTGATTTGCAACCGGAAGAGAATATTACCATTGAAGGTGGTTTAGAATTTAACACGAAAAACGGATTTCGAGTTAACGGTGTATATTTTAACAGAAACGAAAAACATACGATTATTTATACCACAGCTTATGAAAATGCAACTACCGATGCCACGGTGCATGGTTTAGAAGTGGAAGCTGAGATTGATTTGATTGAGAATTTATCTGTTTCTACAAATTACACCTTCACAGAAGTAAAAGATGGTGTACGATTAAGAATACCTAAACATAAAGCGAACGCAAGTTTAGGATATAATTTTTCTGAAAAATCTTTCGCGTCATTAAATTATCAATTTGTAGGGAGTAGGACCGATCTTAACTTTTCAACTTTCGTAAATGAAGATTTGAGTTCGTATTCGTTAGTCGATTTATACTATAGTCATAAATTGATTCATAATAAATTGAAGTTATTTGCGACTGTAACTAACCTGTTAAATGAAGATTATTTTGAAATATTGGGTTATACAACCAAAGGAAGAAATGTGAGTTTAGGTTTGAATTTGAACCTTTAAATTTATTTTAAATCATAAAAAAGACCTGAAGTGTTTATAGAAAGATCTTCAGGTTTTTTTTATACTTTCTTATCTTTTCAGTAATCCTGAAGGTAATTCTTTATTACTATACATACCTAAACCAGCAGGAATATAATCTTTACTGCTGAAAGTAAATTCTAGTTCTGAATTTTGCTTATCGTGAATAAACCGTCCTTCTCCTGTAATATCTGAAATTGCAGCAGCTAGGAAGCGTTCGTTTTCATTACCTAAAATGCCGAAGTTTCTAACTTGCTCACTAATTAAAATGTCTGGTTCTAAACCATCAAAATAATCGGTATTACCAACAGCATTTACGGATTTGTAAATTAATGGTAACATGGCATAAGTATGACCTTGATTAGCACCTTCTCGACCAAAATTTGCTGAGTCATAAACAATTCTAGACGCTTGATATTTTCCTGTTGTTGTTGTACCTATTTGCACCACATCAATATAAGGTCTTAATGAATTTATTACCAATTCGCTGGCAGAAGCACTTCTACCTGTGGTTAAAAAATAGACTTTAGATAAGTTCAAACTGTTCAATGAATTGCCGTTGTAAGAACCAACAAAATTATTGATTAGTGCTTCTGGGTTTTGAGATTCAAAAGCTTCTTGAAATTCTGAGTTCCATTGTTCTTTACTAAAAACATCACCTTCAAATTGTCCCGTTATTAAGCTTCCAAGTAATACAGCACTTTCCACAGTACCTCCAGAATTGTATCTTAAATCTACCACAAGTTCGTTAACACCAGCACTTTTGAATCCTGCAAAAACAGTATTTAAAGCATTATTATAGGTTTCGGTTCCTGTAAAACCATTATACATGAGATAGCCAATTTTAATTCCATTAACATCTATTACTGTATTGACATGGATGGGGTTTTCTGAGTATTGTGATTTAGAAAGTGCAATACTTTCTGAGGTCGTATCCACGGTGTCATCTGTGGTATCTTCGGTGCCATTGTCGTTATAAATACCAATATTAATGCTGTAGTTATCTTGATTAGTAAGATCGCTAAGATTAGAGCCTGTAAGTTGTATGCCATCTATACCATAAAAAATATCGCCACGTTTTATGCCTTTAGCGGCGGCATCTGTATCTGGTAATACGTGAGTAACAATTCCGTATCTATTGGTGTCTGATAGTGCAAACCGAAATACTTGAAACTCCATGCCATTACTTGCTGTAACGCCATCTAATAATTGTTCTAAAGCGATATAATCATCAACAATCCAACTAAATCTATCAACATTTTGTCTGTCATATATTAAACTTTCAAACAAACCAGGTGGCGTTGAAAAGGTGTTTAAAAATGAGGCGTATTCGGCATCGCTTGAAAATCGGGTGTTACCTAAGTCTGGTACATCATCTTTGTATAAATAGAAAAGATTCATGCCTTTCCAAACAAAATCGTTTATTTGGTTTGCAGTAACGCCAATATCGTCGTTATCTTCAAAACAATTGAAAAAGGAAAATGAAACAATAAGTAGTAGGAAAAGGGCTTTATAATTTTTCATAGCAATACTTTAGATAATTTTAATCTGTAAAACCCTAAATTTACTGACATTATTGTGTATAAAAAAATTAATGTGAATTATAGGGGCTAAAACGCAATAGTATGTTAACAAAAATGGCGTTTTAACTATAATTTGACTGACATGCACGCGTAAGGGATTGAGCAATTGTTGGAGCTCCTTAATGAGAGCGACTTGTGAAAGATCGACGCGAAAGGGATACCTGCCTGCCGGCAGGAAGGCGCCCTAATATTTATTTTTTTTACTGGCCTTGTAACAAATTAATTAATGTATCGTCGTAATACTAAATAGCCGTAACTAAGCTGTTTTAATTAAACCAAACCAAAATGACTCAAACAGAGTTTTTAAATATTGTATTGCCTTTTAAGGATAAGGTATTTCGATTGGCTAAACGCTTGTTGGTATCGACAGAGGAGGCCGAAGATGCAACACAAGAAGTTCTGTTGAAATTGTGGAATAACAAAAATAAAATTGCTGAGTATAGGAATGTTGAGGCTTTTTCGATGACGATGACAAAGAATTATTGTTTTGACAAATTAAAATCGAAACAATCGCAAAATTTGAAAATTGTACATAGTAATTATGAGGAAAAAAGCACACCGTTACAGAAGCAAGTTGAGTTAAATGATAGTGTAAATTGGGTAGCAAAAATTATTGAGGATTTGCCAGAACAACAACGCATGATAATCCAGCTACGAGATATAGAAGATTATGATTTTGATGAGATTGCTAAAATGCTGGATATGAATAATACGGCAGTACGTGTGGCCTTATCGAGAGCAAGAAAAACAATAAGGGAAAAATTAACAAAAACACACAGTTATGGTGTTAAATAATATAGAAAAATTACTAGAAAAGTACGAAAACGGTGAAACATCGCTTAAAGAAGAGCAAGTGTTGAAAACCTATTTTACCAGCGACACAGTTGCGCCACATTTAGAAGTGTACAAGCCTATGTTTGCGTATTTTTTGGTAAACAAACAAGAACAATTTACTAAAGACGTTCCATTAAAAACTAAGACAATTTTTAATTATAAATGGATTTCGGTCGCAGCAGTAGCGGTTCTTGCGTTGGGGATTTACTTTGGAACTACGATTGGTAGCAACGATCTAGGAACTTTTGAAGATCCGGAAATGGCTTTTAATGAGTTTTCGAAATCTATGGAAATGATTTCTAAAAACTTTAATAAAGGCACAGCAACAGTAGGTTATCTTAATGAAGTGAATAAAGGCACAGCAACGTTAGGATATCTTAACGAAATTGAAAACACAACAAGTATCATTTTTAAAAAAGTAAATCATTAAAATTAACACACACACAAATAACTTAAAAACAAGAACGATGAAAAATAAATTAATAGTACTAATAATGGCCATTATGTTATTACCACTAACAGGAATGGCGCAATCGAACATTTTTGATAAATATAGCGATAACTCTGATGTTACCTATGTTTCAATAAAACCTAAAATGTTTCAAATGATAGCTAAAATGGGTATTAATGTTGAAGACCCAGAAGCTAAAGCATATATGGATATGGTAAGTAGTATTACCAGTTTTAAAACTATTGTAACGGATAACAAAACCATTTCTGCTGATATTCATAAATGGGTAAAATCTAGATCTGGTGGTTTAGAAGAGCTTATGGAGGTTAAAGACGATGGTACAGAAGTAAAATTTTATGTAAAAGAAGGTAAAGATGCCGACCACGTTAAGGAACTTTTAATCTTTGTGAATGGTATTGATAAAATGATGGACGATAAGATTGAAATTAACGGAAAAGAACGTAAAATTGAAACCGTTGTGGTGTCGATGACTGGAGATATTGATCTTAACCAAATCTCTAAACTTACCGATAAAATGAATATCCCAGGAGGGAAGCATTTAGATAAGAATAAATAAAAACTAAACATCAGTCAATGCAACGAGCAATCAAATTACTAGTATACACAGTACTTACCGCAGTTTTTTTAACGAGCTGCGGTAATGGTACGAGTTTACAAAGCTATTTTGTAGACCACCAAGAAGCTAAAAACTTCATGACTCAAGACTTACCACTTTCTATGGTTGAAATTGACAAATCTAAGTTTACCGAAGCGCAAACAGAAGCTTATAATTCGGTAAATAGATTGAATTTTTTAGGCTATAAAGCCAGCGAAACCGATGCAGAAACTTTTAAAAAAGAAGTGGAGCAGGTTAAAACTATTCTAAGTGATAGTAAATACAACGATTTAATGGAATTTAGCGATAAAGGCAACAAAATATATGTAAAATATATTGGTACCGATGAAGAGGCCGATGAAGTTGTTATCTTTGGAAGCGCTAAAGATATGGGTTTTGGTATTGTTAGAATTTTAGGAGATGATATGAATCCTGAAAAAATGGTTACCTTAATGGAAGCTTTACAACATGCCAACGTTGAAGAAGGCCAAATAGAAGATATTTTGAATTTCTTTAAAGAATAAAGTAAAATTTGAAATTATTATAAAACTAAAAAGCTTCCTTAATCAGGAAGCTTTTTTATTTTGTACAGGTTCTTGTCTTAATGTTTCTTTAGGTTTTGTTTTAGTATAAAACATATTAATGACTATTGTAAAAAACACAATGGTTAAAACCGTTAAAATGATAAAATTGTCTAAGATATCTAGTATTCCAAAAATGAAAATACTAGCAGCCATCAGTCCTGAAAGAATTAATGATTGTTTATCGTTCAACATAATTTTAATTTTAAATTCCAGTATAATTACTAGGAGTAATACGTTTTAATTCTTCTTTTATTGTGTTAGAAACCTCTAAAGTATCAATAAAATTTGAAATAGAGTCCTGATTTATTTTTGTATTTGTTCTGGTAAGGCCTTTTAAAGCTTCGTATGGGTTAGGATATCCCTCTCGACGTAATATAGTTTGTATCGCTTCGGCTACTACAGCCCAATTATTTTCTAGATCTTCTGCAAACTTACTTTCGTTAAGTAATAACTTGTTTAAACCTTTTAAAGTCGATTTAAATCCTATAAGTGTATGTCCAAAAGGCACGCCCACATTACGTAAAACAGTACTGTCAGTTAAATCGCGTTGTAATCTAGAAACTGGTAATTTTGCAGATAGGTGTTCAAAAATAGCATTTGCAATACCAAGGTTTCCTTCAGAATTTTCAAAATCTATCGGGTTCACTTTATGCGGCATTGCCGAACTTCCTACTTCACCAGCTTTAATTTTTTGTTTGAAATAGTCCATAGAAACGTAGGTCCAAATATCTCGGTCTAAATCAAGAATAATGGTATTAATACGTTTTAAGGTATCAAACAATGCCGCCATGTGGTCGTAATGCTCAATTTGCGTTGTTGGAAAAGAGTGTTGTAATCCTAACTTTTCTTGCACAAATTGGCTCCCAAAAGCTTTCCAATCAATATTTGGATAAGCCACATGGTGCGCATTAAAATTACCTGTTGCACCACCAAATTTTGCGGCACTCGGAATATCATTTAATAAATTAAATTGCTCTTGTAATCGCACTACAAAAACTTCAATTTCCTTACCAAGTCTGGTAGGAGATGCAGGTTGCCCGTGCGTTCTAGCTAGCATTGAAATAGCTTCCCAATCTTTAGCTAAAGATTTTAGTTTTTCTAAAACTTTAAAATATTCAGGAACATAAACATCGTTCATGGCTTCCTTAATACTTAAAGGAATTGCTGTATTGTTTATGTCTTGAGAAGTTAATCCAAAATGAATAAACTCTTTAAATTCAGATAACCCTAAAGCATCAAATTTTTCTTTAATAAAATATTCAACAGCTTTGACATCATGATTGGTAACACTTTCTATCTTTTTTATTGCTGTAGCATCTTCAGAAGAAAAATCTTTATAAATGGCTCTTAAACTATCAAATACATTGGTGTCAACAGATTTTAGTTGCGGTAACGGAATTTCGCAAAGCGCAATAAAGTATTCTATTTCAACTAAAACACGGTAATTAATTAAGGCTTCTTCAGAAAAATAGGGAGCTAATTCATTTACTTTACTTCTGTAGCGTCCATCAATTGGAGAAATGGCATTCAATGCTGATAATGACATAATTTAAGATTGGTTTTAAGAAGTTGCAAAGATAGAATTTTTACTGAAGACCGTAGATTGAACTCGGAAGTTTTTTGCCTATTTTAAGATTTGATTTTCTTAACCTTTTTTAAAATATGGCGTGCTCTAGCTTTAAAAGCAGCACTTTGTTTGGTAAAATCGGTTTCTAAAATACGAGTGAGTTCGGGGTAAACCCAATCATAATCTTTTCCCAATAGAAAAAGTGCAGACATACTATAAGCCTTTGGTGCTACTTTTTCATCATTAATCATGTAATCAAAGCAGGTTTCTATAATGCGTTCAATTTGTGTTTCGTTTAGAGCATCTTTGATTTTATTGTCTTCTTTTGAAGTGTAAGCAATTGCTATTAACTCACAAACTTTGGCTACAGGTCTTACCGCCGAATCGATATGTACTTTATGGATGTTTGCTGTAAATACCTCTAAATGTGGTGTGATAGTTTCAATATTCTCTGAACACATAAACTCGAAAACCCAAGCTGCCCGTGGCGAAATTTTATCGTCTACTTTAAATAAAATGTCTAATAAATTCGGAATTAATTCAGGATTGTTTTGCATTAAGCGAGCATAGTGCAAGCGCTTTTCTCGCGAATGGTCCATATAATTTAATTCGTTATATAATTGCGCCGTAGTCAAAAGGATTTCTTATTTTTAGTTTTTAAATTTACTTAAAATGCAAATAATAAAAAAAGTACTTTGGCTATTACTCATTGCTTTGGTGATTGCACAATTTTTCGGTCCTGAAAAAAACCAAGGTGATATGGCTTCAATTGACGCATTTATGGCTGAAACAAATCCGCCCGAAGATGTGAAAATGATTTTAAAAGAAACCTGTTTTGATTGCCATAGCGATGTTACACGGTACCCTTGGTATAACAATATTACACCTGTAAATTATTGGTTAGCAGACCATATTAAGCATGGAAAAAAACATTTTAACGTGTCTAATTGGGAAGGTAATTCTGTAAAAAGAAAAGACCATAAGTTTGAAGAACTTATTGAAATGGTTGAAAAAAAAGAAATGCCTTTAAATTCTTATACTTGGACTCATACCGAAGCTAAACTTACCGATGCACAAATAAAAGCTGTAGTAGATTGGGCCAAATTAGTGCGACTTAAATACGGTTTAGAACCAAAGCCTGAATAGAATTCTAATAATCTAACCATTTCATGCGTAAGCATCTTTTAATTATTGGTTTTGTATGGCCAGAGCCAAAAAGTTCTGCGGCTGGTAGTAGGATGTTGCAGCTCATAGAGGCTTTTCAATTAGATGATTATAAGATCACCTTTGCAAGTCCTTGTACGAAAAGTGATAATGCTTTTGATTTAGAAAGTATTGATGTGACTCCAAGTACTATTAAGCTAAATAATTCCTCCTTTGATACGTTTGTAAAAAACTTAAATCCAGATGTGGTGTTATTCGACCGTTTTATGATGGAAGAACAATTTGGTTGGCGTGTATCAGAACAATGTCCGAATGCCTTAAGAGTTTTAGATACTGAAGATTTTCATAGTTTGAGAAAGGGTAGGCAGCAAGCTTTTAAAGATGGAAAAACCTTTGATGATTCATACCTATTCAGTGATATCGCGAAGCGCGAAATTGCCAGTATCTACAGATGTGATTTGAGTCTGATGATTTCTGAAGCTGAAATGGATATTCTAAAACAACAATTTAAAGTTGATGAATCTTTGCTTTTATATTCACCTTTTATGCTTAAATCGATTTCAAAAAGGCATTCTGAAAATTTACCAAAATTTGAAAATAGAAATCATTTTATAACTATTGGGAACTTTTTGCACGAACCAAATTATAATGCAGTACTTTATTTAAAAGAAACCATTTGGCCATTAATTAGAGCGAAATTACCGCAGGCAGAACTACATGTATATGGTGCTTATGCGTCGCAAAAAGTAAATCAATTACATAATGAAAAGGAAGGTTTTTTAATAAAAGGTTTTGCCGAAGATGTTGATACTGTTATGAAAAATGCCAAAGTCTGTTTAGTACCGGTAAGATTTGGTGCTGGTTTAAAAGGCAAGATTGTAGATGCCATGAAAAACGGAACTCCTGTTGTAACCACAAGTATTGGAGCTGAAGGCATGTATGGAAATTTAGAGCCTAATGCATTTATTGAGGACAACCCTGAAGCATTTGCATTAAAATCAGTTCAATTATATGAAGATGAAAATTCATGGTGTACCTTACAAGCCAATGGTTTTAATGTGATAAATAATCGGTTTGATAAGAACAAACATCAGAAAATATTATTGAATAAAAATTCAAAAATAGCGAGTCAACTTAAGCAACATCGAATGAGCAATTTTACAGGGCAAATGCTGCAGCATCATGCTTTGCAAAGTACTAAATTTATGAGCAAATGGATTGAAGAAAAACATAAAAACGAATAACTATCACCATTTGATTATGTTATAAATTCGATTTACTTTCGTTTCTAACAGACTTTATCAAGAATCATGTTAAAAAAGCTTTACAATTCAATTAAAAAAAAGTACCGAAAAATAAGGGTATTTACTCAACCACATCCACTTTATAGTACTTTAGATAGAGTTAAACTTTCAAAAATTGAACGCGGAAACCCTAAAAAAGGATTTGTGAAATTGAATTTAAACGGATTAGGTCACGACATAAAAATCCGTAAAAACTTTATTGATAAAGAAGTGGTGGGTTACGTATTTGCAGATCAATATCATTTGCCACCAAAAGAAGTTTCGTTACCTGAAAACCCTGTTATTTTAGATTTAGGCAGTAATATAGGTTTGACTATTGTGCACCTCAAACAGGTTTATCCGCAAGCAACTATTTATGCTTATGAAATGAATACCGATAATTACTTGTTAGCAAAATATAACACAAAAAGTTATGATGATGTACATGTGCATAATCAAGCCATTTGGACAGAGAATACTACGGTTAGCTATAACCCGAGTTCAGATTTTGATGCTTATTCTTTAAAAGAAAAAGCTGATGGTGACAATAGTATCAAAATAAAAAGCACAACCATTTCAAAGATTATAGAAACGTATAATTTAACTAAAATCGATTTCATAAAGATGGATATCGAAGGTGCCGAAGAAGATATCTTAAAAAACGAAGATTTATCCTGGTTAAAAATTGTCAATACGTTAAATATAGAAATGCATCTTGACGAAAACGAAAATGTAGACCCTTATCTCAAGATTTTAGAAAAGCATGGGTTTAAAGCTTGGAAAGACACCAAACACTGGTCTAGTATCATGGCAGTTAGAAATTGAAATAGCTTATAAACATTTTCATGCCTACCGTGGCTCTTTCTGCAATTACAGTTAAGTTTTCTTTGCTTTCAATATTTGGCTTAGGGTCAATTAAATAGGTTGGTGTCTGTTGAGGTATGTAATGCATTAAACCGGCAGCAGGATATACTTGCATTGAGGTTCCTATAATTAATAATTTATCAGCTGTGGCACAAATATCCATGGCTTTTTCAATCATAGGAACATCTTCTCCAAACCAAACAATATGCGGTCTTAATTGATGGCCTTTTGGACACAAATCGCCAAGGCATAAATCGTTGGTCCATTGTTGTATATCAGATTTATCATAAGTACTTCTTACTTTTAAAAGTTCGCCATGTAAATGAATCACATTAGAACTTCCTGCTCGCTCATGTAAATCGTCTATATTTTGTGTGATAATTGTAACCTTAAAATGTTTTTCTAATTCGGCTAAATCAAAATGTGCAGGGTTAGGTTCTACTTCTAATAACTGCCGTCTTCGTTGATTATAAAAATCTAAAACTAATTCCGGATTAGCATGAAAACCTTCAGGTGTTGCCACTTCCATAACATCATGTCCTTCCCATAAACCATCGGCATCTCTAAAGGTTTTAATACCACTTTCGGCACTCATGCCGGCTCCAGTAAGTACAACAAGATGTTTCATTATTTTATATTATGCAATTAAAAGTGAAATCTATTCAAAGATACTAAGTATTCATTATTCTTCATAGAGACCAAAAACTTTCTTTATTTTTGAATAATGATTGATTTAAAACTCTTAGAACATTTAGAATCTTATCTCACTGCCTCTAGAAAACAAAGATTTGATGCTGTTTTATCGCAACGCACAAAGCACTTTACTGTGGCTACTGAAGATGTATATCAGCTTCATAATACAAGCGCTGTCATAAGAAGTTGCGATGTGTTTGGTATTCAAGAGGTGAATATTATAGAAGAACGAAACACAAAGCGTATTGATAAAGAAATTGCCATGGGCGCACAAAAGTGGGTGGATTTAAATCGGTATCAAACGGTACGTGAATGTATCTCAGATTTAAGAGCAAAAGGTTATCAAATAGTTGCGACAACGCCGCATGCCAATGATTGTGAATTGCATGATTTTGATGTTACAAAAAAATCTTGTTTTTTCTTTGGAAGAGAAACTGAAGGGTTATCGCAAGAAGTACTGAATATGGCAGATTGCTATTTAAAAATCCCAATGGTAGGTTTTACTGAAAGCTTAAACATATCAGTTTCTGCAGCTATCTTATTACAACAAGTTTCTAATAAATTAAGGCAAACCGATATCAATTGGCATTTAACAGAAACGGAATTAAATGAAAAGCGCTTAGATTGGTGTAAAAAAACCATCAAAAGTTATGATGAGATTGTTGAACGCTACTATAATCCCGAATAAAATCAGTACATTTAAAAGTCTAATTAATAAGAAGTTATCATGAATATTCTACTCTATATTTTAATTGCTTTAGTCATAGTAATTGTGTTTCTTGCTTTAGTAGCACCAAAAAACTATGAACTAAAAAGGAGTATTGTAATCAACAAATCGCTCCCAGAAGTATTTGAATATTTAAAATACATTAAAAACCATAATGATTGGTCGCCATGGAAAAAGAAAGACCCTAATATGAAACAAGAATTTATTGGAACAGATGGAGAGATAGGTTTTTTGTCAAAATGGGAAGGCAACAAAGATGTAGGTACTGGTGAACAGGAAATACTGCGTATTGTTGAAAATGAAGTTATCGAATCGCGATTACGCTTTTTTAAACCATGGAAATCACAGTCAGATGCCTATTTAAAAGTTGAAGATGCAGGCAATAATAATACCAAAGTAACTTGGGGATTTTCAGGTAAAAACCCAATTCCATTTAACATTTTTATGATGTTTTTTAATTTGGATAAAACCGTTGGAAAGGATTTTGAAGAAGGATTAGCAAGTTTAAAAATTATTTTAGAAAAATAAATTATACGCAGAGATGAAACGAAATATGGTAGGTTGGTTTGAAATTCCAGTAAGCGATATGGATAGAGCCAAAGCATTTTACGAAACAGTTTTTAAAGTTCAAATTGAAATTCATGATTTTGGAGGCATGCTCATGGGATGGTTTCCTTTTTCTGAAGGGAAAGAAGGTGCAGCAGGAACGTTAATAAAACAAGAAACTTATGTGCCAAGTAAAGAAGGGACTCTTGTTTATTTTATGAGTGATGACGTGCAAGTGGAATTGGATAGGATAGAAGGTGCAGGTGGCAAAATATACCAACCTAAAACTCAAATATCTCCAGAATACGGCTATATGGGTGTTTTTATTGATACCGAAGGCAATCGAGTGGCTTTACATTCAAACAAATAAAAAAAGGAATCATTTACGATTCCTTTTTTACTTATATTTTTCTACTTCGACCCCGACTCAGGAGTTTGTATTCTTCATAACAACCACTAATAGCGTCGAGTATCTGAAGGTCGTTTGCGGTTTGTATAAAGCCTTTGGAGTAATTACACTGACTTACAATTTCATCTAAATCAACACGATCAACTTGTAGTAAAACGGTTAGCATTTCACGATCAAAACGAGATGCCAGTAGGTTTCTAATCTCATCATCTTCCTTCATCTTTTTAAGCTTACGCAGTTCATTTGGCTTTTTACCAAACATACGGTGTAAAAAATCTGCAGGATTAAAAATAGAACCAATTACATTGGTTAGCCCAGATTTTTTGCTCGCTTCATAACCTGTGCCTTCAAGCCCAGAAATACTATAACGGTAATTGGTGTTAATATCAGGAACTTGTTTAATATCAACTTCTAAATATCCTGTTAGTTTTAGTTGGTTAATAACTACTTCTTCCAAGGCAAGAGCCAATTCTGTTAATTCAATATTGGAACTTCCAAACTTTAACCAGTCGTTAGTTACTCTAACTCTAATAGATTTAAAACCTAAATAAGAAAAGTGAAGCGTATCATTAACTTGGGCCTTAATTTGAAACTCTCCCTTTTTATTGGTAGTCGTTCCCACAACTTGGTTTAGGTTAACAATATTTACATTCTCTAAAACCGATTTATCGGCAGAATTTAAAACAACACCCAAAACTTTGTCGGTTTCTTGAGATAATCCAACTGCAGAGCATAATAAAAAAAGACAAAGATAAACGTACTGTTTCATGAAATAATTAACGCTAATTAAGTTATAAAAGTACTAAAGAAAACTTTAGAACAGGTATTATGCCAGTTTTTTGACTTAAAATTAACAAAAATGCTTACAATTTATCGTCTAGAGCGTCTTGGTCTAGAGCTTGCAAAATCACTAGAATTAGAACGTCTCGGTTTCGAGCTACCTTCGCTTTTGCGTCTGTCGCTACGGTTTCCAGATCCGCTTCTTCTATCGTCGCGTCTTCCACCGCCACCGCGTTTATCGTCACGTCGTTTTCCGCCACCTTTTCTGTCGCGTCTTCCGCCACCGCCACGGTTTTCAGAAACTTCAACATTTACAAATCGGCCTTCGTGTTTAAAGTCGGTAAAATGCGCTAAAACTTTCTCTTTTAATTCGTTTTCAGTGTTAAAAAACGAGAAACTATCTTTAGTTTCTACTTTAAAAACATCATCTCTACCAAGCCCTAATTGCTCTTTTAAAAAGTCTTTCAACTTCATCCAATCAAAACCATCTTTTCCACCAACATTTATAAAGTAACGTGTAGAATCTTTTCCGCCTCTACTAAAATCGCGTCCGCCCTCTCTATCGCTAGAGCTTTCAGCAACATTTAAGTCTTTCGATTTTTGGTAATAATTATAGAATCGTGTAAACTCAACCGAGAAGAATTTTTTAATCAATTCATCCTTGTCAGTATCAGCAAATAATTCGTTTATGCTCGCTAAATGCTTATCTATTTCGTGGTTTATTTCGGTGTTGTGAATTTTATTGGCTAGCGACATCAATTGCACCTCGCAAATTTCAGAACCATCAGGAATTTCCTTTTTCTCAAATTGCTGGTTTATAATACGCTCAATACTTTTTATTTTACGCACCTCACTTTTAGAAACAATCACCATAGAAACCCCAGTTTTACCAGCACGCCCTGTTCTTCCAGAACGGTGTGTATAGGTTTCAATCTCGTCTGGTAATTGGTAGTTTATAACGTGTGTAATATCATCAACGTCAATACCACGTGCAGCCACATCGGTAGCCACAAGCATTTGTATTTGTTGATTTCTAAACGATTTCATTACTAAATCACGTTGATTTTGGCTCAAATCGCCATGTAATGCGCCAGCGCTATAACCATCCTCAATTAAGTTTTCAGCAACTTTTTGAGTATCACGTTTCGTTCTACAAAAAATTACCGAAAAGATATCCGGATTAGCATCCGATAGACGCTTCAACGCTTGGTAACGGTCTCTTGCATTCACTAAATAGTATTCATGCGATACGTTACTAGTACTTTCATTTTTCTTTCCAACCGTAATTTCTTCAGGGTCATACATGAATTTTTTAGCAATAGTTGCCACCTCACGGGGCATTGTTGCTGAAAATAACCAGGTATTTTTATCTTCTGGGGTATGCGATAAAATATCAGTAATATCCTCTTTAAAGCCCATGTTTAACATCTCATCGGCCTCATCTAAAACCGAATATTGGATTTTAGAAATATCAACCAATCTACGGTTAATCATATCTTTCATACGTCCAGGAGTTGCCACAATAATTTGGGCACCACGTTTAATCTCGCGCGCTTGGTCTGTAATACTAGATCCGCCGTAAACCGCAACCACGTTAAGGCCTTTACAATATTTACCATACAATTTCATCTCGTTGGTAATTTGTAAACAAAGCTCTCTGGTAGGCGATAAAATTAACCCTTGCGTAGTTCTGCTATCTACATCAATTTTTTGTAGCATTGGAAAACCAAAAGCAGCGGTTTTACCGGTACCTGTTTGGGCTAATGCTACCAAATCGGTTTCAGAATTTAATAAAATAGGGATGGCTTTTTCTTGTACTTCACTAGGTTTTGTAAACCCTAAATCTGTAATAGCTTGTAATAGGTCGTCATTAAGACCTAAATCTTTGAATGTGTTCATTCTTGTTTTATGTATGCGATTTAATTATGTAGTGTTACATAAAGAAGCGAATCGACATACTTAACCTAAACTTCCAGTAACACATCCTCTCTCTGAGGAATTTAAACTCGTCTTGAGTTTCAAGCGGCAAAGATACATTATTATTTGGATTGTCATTCCTTCATAGACAGGAATCTCATCATAAGGTGCTTAATTTAAATTATTTGGGCGTTCCCCTCCTTAGGTTGGGTCTGGCTTTACGCTATATCTTTTTTGCTTTTATTGGCAAAAAAGGATGCCGCTACAATCCCAAACGCGGGCTTATTTGCTAGCTTTTAGGTTTGGAATGAAAGTTGGTTTATTTTTGAAAAGGACGGTTAAATTGATGTTGATATGAAACCGTTTCAAAGTTATTACTGCCATCTCACTTGATATGGATACCTTTCATAAATGGCATTATCTTCATTTAGTGTAAATCCGTTTTTACCATTAAGTTTAGCTGTTTCCAGTAACTCTTGTGCTTCATTAGTTTTTCCAATTTTACCTAAAGAGATTGCTTTGTAATATTGTACATCTGAAAATTGAGTGTGAATTTTAAGTGCTAAATCAAATATATCTATTGCTTCTAGATATTTTCTTTGTTCGTATTTGCTAATACCATAATAGAATAAATCGACAGGATGTAACCAATCTTCACCGTGTTCACGAAGTTGTTTTTCGTAATCAATTTTAAAAATTTCTTCAGCTTTCTTAAACTCATTGAGTTGCAAGTATGAAAGTGCAATATGAAAATCGTAGGTGTGATCCATTACATATCCGTAACCGAAGCGTTTTTTACAATCCTCAAAATCTTTAATTGCTTCTCTATAAGTTTTGGCAAAGATGCATTTTATAAATGCTCTGTAATCTTGCCAACGTTGTCTATTGTATGTTACAGCTTTATCAATATAAATCATCCCTAATTCATATTTTCCTTGTTTAAACAGTGGCATTGCTTTTTGCTGCCATAAATATGCAATTGTAGAATCTATAGCTAAACCTTTATCTATTTCAGATTGCCATTCTGAAGAGTAAAGAGGATATTTCCATGCCCCATTTTTTAAGTAAATATCAATTAATGAATCTTGTTTTTGCTTAATAAACTTTAATTCTAATTCCGTTTTTCCAATGTGTTTATTCTTTAAATCATTTTTATTTTTACAATTCAAGAAGAAAATGAGAATTGCTAGAAATAAAAGTACTTTTCTATTAAAGTTCATAATATTGATTTCGTTTGGTATCAAGTATAATCAAATAAAGACCTTGAATCTGGAATGAAACGAAGTTATGTATTTTTTATGACCAAGTCAAAAAGATAATAAAACCTGTCGGTAACGATCTTTAAATTTATAATTACTTTTAATCTACCGACCAGTCAAGAATGTCTAAAATATCATCCATCCCAAAATAGGTGTAAATTTCACCGTTAGGTTTTAAAAGAAAATGGTTTAGTTGTGCATCAGAAGCCTGAAAGAATAATTTGTCTAACACATTATAAGCATCAATAAAATTGTGTTCTTTTTTATCTTCAACTCTATGCGATTCATTATTTGTTATTAAGTAAGCTTGATATTTTTTTGAGTGACTTTTAATCCACTTCCAATATTTTCTATAATGAGAATCCGCATAAATGTTTTCGTTGTTTTTTCTATACAAATGTACGAGTGTGTTTATGTGTGGATTAAATTCATCTCCAATAATATTTGATAAAAGCATTTTGACTTGGCGAAATGAAATTGAATCAAGTTTTCCAATAGTTTTGCGAAGGTTTACGAGCTCTACGATGGCGGTGTCATTTTCAATAGTTTTAACGTAAATTTTATTAGGATTAAAAGTTTCAAATTCGGATTTCGTTATTTCTTGATTTTGAAAATAATAGAAAGTATGTTTGTTGCTTTGGCTAAAACTAACAATTGAAATAAAAAAAATGAATGCGGTTAATGCATTTTTCATGGTAGTACTGATGTCGTTTCCTTTTGTTAATTTAAATAATTAATTACAAAGACAACGAATTTATAAATTTTTTCGCACAAAATAAAAATACAAATACGTGTATAATAAGTTTACGACTTCCTCAAATTCCCAATACGCTCCAAAAGCGTAGGATGCGAGTAATGCATAAACACGTAAGCAGGATGCGGTGTTAAATTACTCAAACTGTTTTTAGAAAGTTTTTTAAGCGCTGTAATTAAAGGTTCACCTTTATAGGTGTTTTTAGCATAATCGTCGGCTTGATATTCAAATTTTCTGGAAAATAGATTCATTATCAAACCTGTAATTTCAGAAATAGGCGAATAGAGGAGTCCAAAAGCAATCAATCCAATGTGAAAACTAGGAATTTCAACACCCAAAGCTTGCGATAATAACGGATTAGAAATAAACAACGACAATAGATAAAGCGTCAATCCTGTGAGTAATATCGAAGCAATTAAATTAAAAATGATGTGCTTCTTTTTGTAATGTCCAACCTCGTGCGCTAAAACCGCAACAATTTCTTCATCGTCTAAATCGTTAATCAAAGTATCGTAAAGCGTTACACGTTTTTCACTTCCAAAACCAGAAAAATAAGCATTGGCTTTGGTACTTCGTTTTGAGCCATCAATCACAAAAATCTTATCTAATTTAAAACCTACGGTTTTTGCGTATGCCGATATTTTATCGCGTAAAGTACCTGCTTCTAAAGGCGTTTGTTTATTAAACAAAGGCACAATCAATTTAGAATAAAACATATTCATAAACACGGTAAAAACAGTTACTAATCCCCAAGCATATAGCCAAAAGTGTTTTCCTGTAACTTGATAAAACCAGATAATTAATGCCAAAATACCACCGCCAACAAGGGCCATCATCAACCAGCCTTTAATCTTATCTAAAACAAAAGTTTTTAAAGTTGTTTTGTTAAATCCGAATTTTTCTTCAATAACAAAAGTGCTGAAATAGGAGAATGGCGTGGTGATAATGTCGCTACCTATCATAATTATACCAAAGAAAATTAATGCAATAACAATCGAATTATCGCTATAAGTTCTGGCAATGTTATCTACAAACTCAAATCCATCAATCCATAAAAAGCCTAACGTTAAAAGCACAGAAAATGTTGAGGTTATCAAGCCAAATCTGTACTTCGTGGCTTTATATTGTTGCGACTTTTTATATTCGGTCTCGTCATAAACATCTTGTATGGCTTCTGGTAGTTTATCATTAAAATGCTTTGCATTTAATGCGTCTAGTATTTTATCAATTATAAAATTGATAATGATTATAGCAATGATGATATAAAAAAGTGTGGTTGATGTCATGAAATATTATTTGAAATTTCGTTGTCTTTTGGCCTCAAAAATAAGAATTCCTGCTGCTACCGACACATTCATGGAATCAATTTCACCTTGCATGGGAATAATAATATTTTGAGCTGAGTTTTCTAGCCATTCTTCACTCAAACCAGTAGCTTCTGTACCAACAACAATGGCTGTTGAGGTTGTGAAATCTTGAGTATGATAGTTTACCGAAGCTTGTAACGCCGCACAATAAATACTGATGCTATTTTGATTCAGAAAATTTATAATCTCACTTGTGTTTCCAACGGCAATTTGATTGGTAAAGACACATCCTACACTTGAACGAATGATATTGGGATTGTATAAATCGGTTTTAGGATTCGCAATAATTACCGCATCAACATGAGCAGCATCAGCAGTTCGTAGAATGGCACCAATGTTTCCGGGTTTTTCTGGCGCTTCAGCAACTAAAATTAGTGGGTTTTTACGCTCTAGTTTTAAATGATCCAAACTATTGGGTTTAGTTTTTGCAACTGCTAGAATCCCTTCAGTGGTATCGCGATAAGCTAGTTTTTGGTATACTTCTTTTGAAATCTCTATGATGTTAATTTCTTGATTTATGAAGTCTTTACGTTTTTCTTCTGAAAATAATTCTGGATAAAATAAAACCGTTTCTAAATCATAACCGCCTTTTATTGCCAATGAAATTTCGCGCACACCTTCAATCAAAAACTGTCCTAATTTCTTGCGTTCGCGTGACTTATCCTTTAATTGAACAAGTTGTTTTATAAATGTGTTTTGTGAACTGGTAATTGTTTTCATAAGAATCAAACAAAAGTAATTGTTTTTTATGTAATTATGCGCTGATAAGGTCGACAAACCCCAAAATCATACAAAAACATATTCATGAAAAAATTAATTCTTTTAGTACTAACAATTTCAGTAATTGCTTGTAAAAATAATACAACAACTACGGTTGATTATTCCGAAGAAACTCTAGATATAACCACAAGTATTTACCCAGAAAACATCACTAAAGTATTCGAAGCTCACGGAGGCGTAGATAAATGGAACACCATGAAGTCGCTAGAATTTACGATGCCAAAACCCGATGGTAATGAGGTAACAACAACCAACTTGAAAAATAGAAAATCTTTAATAGAAATGCCACATCACTCTATTGGTTATGATGGTGAACATGTTTGGTTAAAAAATAAAGATACCACTACGTACACACTTTACGGAGGTAATCCAAGATTTTATTACAACCTGATGTTTTATTTTTATGCCATGCCTTTTATATTAGCCGATGATGGTATTATCTATGAAGATGCTGAGCCTCTCGTTTTTGAAGGGCAATCTTATCCTGGTATTAAAATTTCTTATGAAAACGGAATAGGGGAATCATCAGAAGACGAATACATTATGTATTACAACCCAGAAACTTATAAAATGGAATGGTTAGGCTATACCGTAACATTCTTCTCTCAAGAAAAGGCTAAGGAATTTCATTTTAGACGTTATAACAATTGGCAAAATGTAAATGGATTATTATTACCAGAGACGATGGTGCGTTATAACTATGAAAATAATTTACCGACCACTGTACATAGCGAAAATGTATTTACCAACGTAAATCTTTCAACGGAAAAACCAGAACCAGAAATTTTTGAAGCGCCGGCAGGTGCAACAATTGTTGATTAATTACAGAGGTTCGTTTTCAAAATAATTAACAATAAGGGCTACAACATAATTGTAGCTTTGCATGCCTTTACTTTGTTTATTGGCTTTTAAAAAATTACTATAAAAAATCTTAAAAAGGGGTTCGGCAGGATTTTCGTGGGCTTCCCAGAAATCTCGAACCTCTTTATAGTTTTTTAAAATGCCTTCATTTACATTTAAAACAACCTCTTCATATAAAGCTTCGTCACGCCTGTAAATTTCATTCAAACAAAATCGTAATGCAAAGGTGTAACCAGCGTATTTAAAGTAAATATTATCATTGCTTGTAGTTGCCATAAAACCAATAAAATTTGCTTCATTCTCAGCAGCATAACCCAACTGATGCGCAATTTCATGTGCCGAAGTGGTTGGAAATTTAAAAACTGGAATTAGACCATCCACTTGAGCTTCGTTAGATAATGGATTTAAATAACCACTAAAACCCATGTAAGTTAAAGGATAACTGTACAGCGATTTTTTTAAGCTTTTTGGGTGGTATTCCAAGTGCGGGAATCGTTGCATTAAATTTTCATATCCCGAAGGTGTCATTTTAAAAATTTCAGATTTAGTTAATGGAATATCAACTTTAAGAGTATCATTTTCTGAAATTTCAGAATGCAAACTGTTTGATTTTTCAATAAGTAATTCGGTGACTTTAACTAATTGCTCGGTGGTATAATCTTGTTCTAAATTTAAACTTTTATGCAGCGGTAAGCGATGATAATTGAGGCCCCAAAACAAATGAAAAGCACCAAAGAGTATAGCGAAAGCAGCAAAAACATCTATAAACCAGTACTTCGTGTCTTTAAGTAACCGTTTTCGGTTTTTATAAAACCATCTTATCGCATAAATACTACCAAAAGTATAGACCAAATCACCAAAAGAAAAAGGCATCCAACCTAAGGTATATCTTAAAAATTTGGAAATAATTGGGTACAAGCCATTGCTGTAATACTGTTCCACAAAATCAGGATAATTTGATAATAGCTTAATTACCAAATACTGCGGAATTATAGAAAGCGCAATTAATTTTTTTTTATTTTTTAGCATCATTCAAAAATAGGAAATAGTTTATGAATGCTAATATGAATATGTACCTTTGTAAAACTTTACTTTTAAATTATGAGCACCGAAATAAGACAATTACAGCCACAGGCACTTTGGAATAAATTTGCGGATTTAAACGCAGTACCACGACCATCAAAAAAAGAAGAGCGCGTTATCGCTTTCATGAAGGATTTTGGAAAAAATCTAGGTTTAGAAACCATTGAGGATGCCGTTGGAAATGTAATAATCAAAAAACCAGCAACTCCAGGAATGGAGGATAGAACAACGGTGGTGATGCAATCGCATTTGGATATGGTTCATCAAAAAAACAACGATACTATTTTTGATTTTGATACACAAGGTATTGAAATGTATGTTGATGGCGATTGGGTCAAAGCTAAAGGAACAACCTTAGGAGCCGACAATGGATTAGGAGTAGCAACAATAATGGCTATTTTAGAAAGTACCGATATTCCGCATCCAGCAATTGAGGCTTTATTTACTATCGATGAAGAAACAGGAATGACTGGTGCTTCGGGCTTAAAAGGAGGATTGCTTACTGGTGGAATTTTACTCAATTTAGATACTGAAGAAGATGATGAAATTGGTGTAGGATGCGCAGGAGGAATTGATGTTACTGCAACAAGAACTTATAATGAAGAAGAGACTCCAGAGTTTAAAATAGGATATGAAGTTTCAGTGAAAGGATTGCAAGGTGGTCACTCGGGTATGCAAATCCATGAAGGATTGGGGAACGCGAACAAAATTATGAATCGTGTGTTGTTTGATGGCTTTGAAAACTTCGGATTGCGAATTTCTGAAATTGATGGAGGTAGTTTACGCAATGCGATTCCTAGAGAAAGTAAAGCAGTTGTAGCTATTGATGCTATTCATGAAGATGCATTTTTGTTAGAAATGGCTATGATTTCTACAGCGATAAGAAAAGAATACAAAACGATGGAACCAAATTTAGAGATTAACGTTTCTAAGGTGGAATACCCGCGTAAAATAATGGATTTAGGAGTACAGGAAGGATTTACTAGAGCAATGTATGCAGCTTTAAATGGTGTTTATAGAATGAGTGCTGATATCCCAGATTTAGTAGAAACTTCAAATAATATAGCTAGAGTTGTTGTTAAAGACGGCCATATTAAAGTGGGCTGTTTAACACGATCTTCTGTTGAAAGTGCTAAAATGGATTTAGCTAATACGCTGCGTGCTGCTTTTGAATTAACGGGATGTGAGGTTGAATTTAGTGGAGATTATCCAGGTTGGACACCTAATATGGATTCGCCAATTCTAAAAGTCATGACGAAGCTATACGAAGATTTGAATGGTGAAAAACCACATGTTGCAGCATGTCATGCAGGATTAGAATGTGGTATTCTTGGGCAAAATTATCCAGATATGGATATGATTAGTTTTGGACCAAATATTAAAGGCGCACATTCTCCAGACGAGCGCGCTCAAATTTCTTCTGTTCAAAAATATTGGAAGTTTGTTTTAGAGATATTAAAAGCAATTCCGGTTAAATAAAATTAATCTAATCTGCTATTGAATATACGACGTTTCCATCAAAAATGGTCATGACCACTTCAGTGTCTAAAATTTGAGATTCTTCAACGGTCATGATGTCTTGGTTGAATATGGTAAAATCAGCAAGTTTACCAACACTAATGGAACCTTTAATCTGTTCTTCAAAAGCACCATAAGCAGCATCTAAGGTATAAGACCTTAAAGCTTGTGTTCTTGTCATTTTTTGTTCTGGTTCATAGCCACCTTCAGGCGTACCCTTTAAAGTTTTCCTGCTCACACTGGCATAAAAACTCGCAATGGGATTTATAGGTTCAACGGGTACATCAGTTCCATTTACTATGGGAACACCGGTTTGTAATAGGCCTTGCCACATGTAGGCACCTTCTTTAATTCTCTTTTCGCCTAATCTATCAATAGCCCAAGGTCTGTCAGACGACATGTGTACGGCTTGCATTGCAGGAATGACTTGTAATTCTGCAAAACGGGGAATATCATCTGGATGCAGATGTTGGGCATGTTCTATTCTAAATCTATGATTTGTTGTGGCATCTGGAAGTTCTTTAAAAGCCATTTCATAACGGTCTAAAATTTCTCTATTCGCACGATCTCCAATAGCATGCGCACATACTTGAAAGCCATGATTTAAGCCTTTAATTGCAGTTTCTTCTACAAATTCCATGGGTAAGGTTTCGTGACCGAAATGATCTGGTCTATCCGCATAAGGTTCCAGTAACCAGGCTCCTCTCGAGCCTAAAGCACCATCGCAATTTAATTTTACTGAGCGAATGGTTAAAAGATGATCGGGATCAATCATTGGGCCTTTCGAATACCAGTCTTCGAGCAAGTCTTTATCCCAACCAGTTAACATGGCGTAAATTCTTGTTTTCATCTTGCCTTCCGATTTCATTTTTTCATATAACGCGATGGTTTCTTTAGGGATTCCGGCGTCATGAAAACTGGTAATGCCATTTCTTTGACAAGCTTTTACAGCTAAATTAAATGCTTGTTGGTCGGTTTCTAACGTTTTTTTAGGAATATGTTTGACGATTAAAGTTTGAGCACGTTCATTAAAAATACCTGTGGGTCTTCCAAACTCATCAATAATAACTTCCCCACCTTCTACTTTAAAATTCTTAATACCTTCTTTAGCTAAAACTTGCAAACCCGCAATTTCCATAGCTTTTGCATTAGCAAATCCTGCATGACCACTAGCGTGTCTTAAATAAACCGGATTGTCTGGTGATACTTCACTTAACAAGTGATGTGTTTGAAAACCATTTACTAATCCAGAAGGCATGGAATCCCATTTGCTTTGATGCCAGCCCCTTCCAATTATCCATTCTCCTGGTTGCGCAGTTTTTACGCGTTCTGCAACAGCATCAACAATATCTTGGTAGCTTGTGGTGTGCATCAAATCTAGATTGAGTTCATTGTAACCTAAACCCATGAAATGACCATGACCTTCAATAAAGCCTGGTGTCATGGTTTTTCCTTTTAAATCAATAAGTTCTGTATTGTCATTTTTGAAATGTTCGGCTTCCGATAATTTTCCAGTAAAAATGATTAGATTGTTTTTTATAGCTACAGCTTCAACTTGAGTAGAAGTAGAATCTACGGTATAAATTGTACCACCATAAATAATCAAAGTCGCAAATTCGTTTTTAGGATTTGAACAAGCCATTAGAAAAACTAATAATAGGCTTATATATTTCAAACGGAATTTTTTTAATTTCATCTAAGTCAGTTTTAAACTTTCAAATTACAATAATTATACAAAGCGTTAGCAATAATTTATAATTTAAGAACAGGATTACCGGAATAAAAAATATTTTAGTTCGATAATAAATGGAAATTGAAAAGTAAACTTGAAAGAAAATAACACCAAAAATTACACTTTATCGAGTTTATTTGTGTTTTATCTATAATTTAATATATTTGTTGTACAACATATTAAATATGTACAAAAGCAAATATTTAGTGAAACATAAAGTAAGCCCTAAATTGCCTCTAAAAAGAAACATTTATTTATTTGCTTTTTTTATTTTTTTAATTGTTGAAAAAAGTTTTTTATAAACTTGTTAAGGCACAGGGTCATAGCCGGAACCTCCCCAAGGATGACAACAAAAACAAGATACATTATTACATCGGTACCACTAATTTTTGTACAAAAATTATATTTTCAGTATATTTAAAAAACTTACCAGCCCAATAAAATTGATCAACAATAGAAAAACGACATTGTTTGACTCATCAAAATTTAGCAAGGAAATTGCTAAAATACTGCAAGACCGTATTGTTAAAACTCATAAATTCAAGTCGATTAAAAATTTTCCTATAGTCTTAGGTAAGCAAGCCATGTATATTTTAAACTGGCAAAAAGCACAATTAACATATTCGCGCGGAATTCTAGAAATGTTAGGATATTCAAAAGATGAATTTACCATGGATATGGCTTTAACATGGATTCATCCAGATGATATCGATGTGATTAATAGAATCCTAAAAGGCGTTGTAAATTTTGCTATTAATAATAATGTAAACGCACAAAAGCAATATTTGAACGTCACCTTCCGGTTATTAAAAAAAGATGGAACCTATTTAAGGGTCATGCGGCAGTCTTTACCTTATCAAACGGGTGAAGATGGTATTTTAATAACGCATTTATCAGTGCTAACCGATATTTCATTCATGAAAACCAGTACTAATTTTGTCGAATGGGAGCTTTATGCGGGTAATATAGATGTAACCCCCTTCAAAAAAAGTATTTATCATGAATTCGCTAATTTTTTTACAGAAAGAGAAAAGGAGATAATTCGCCTTATCGATAAAGGATTTACTAATAAAAATATTGCGAACGAGCTCACAATAAGCGAACATACCGTGGTGACTCACCGTAAAAATATTCTTAAAAAAAGTAATTGCCATAACAAAATAGAGCTAATCGAATTTTGCTGTTTAAATGGCATTTTATAGTATAAATGGCTCGTTTTAACGAATTACCGTCTTCACGGTATTTTATAACTTAGACTTTATTTCTAATTTGTCGGTGCTATTATTAATCTCCCTAACGATTAAATTCATGTTTTAAAGCCGTATTCCTTCATTTAAAAACTGGAATTCAAAATTTATATGGCTATTTAAAGCGTTTTCTCTAATTATACTTCTTATTAGCGGCCTAAATGTATCATAAAATTAAATGCAGTATTGTTTTCTTATTGTAGGCAAACAATAGTAACCTGACTTGTTTGTGTTTTGGTTAATTATCACTAAAACCAACCATTATGAAAACCAACCAACTCAAAAATTTCTTTCTTGGCATTATTGTATTAATGCTTTTTTCATTTCAAACGTATGCTCAGGACTCCTGGACATTGTTAAAAGAAGAATCTAATATTCAAATTTTTTATGAATTAATTCCTTGTGAAAGTGGGCAGAATATTGATCCAATAGAATTTGCAGAACAAGGAGATTTAAGACACGAAACATTCAAGCTCAAAATTATAAATAATAATGCTTTAAGCAAATCCATAACTTTTTCTAAAGTGACGACAACAGATAATAGCGACGAACTTGAAACTATCTCCGTAGTTTCAGGTACAACCTTATTAGAAACTTGCGAAACAGCACCTAAAATGATGCTCACAAAACAGTATCAGGACCAATATCCGATAGCAGTTACTGATTTTTTAAACGAATTTATAATCAACATTGAAAATTAAGGGCTATGAAAAAAATTACACAAATTACTTCGATAATAGGACTCTTATTTTTAATGTCCGCTACAATAAATGCACAAACAATTTTTCCAATAGTACCAGGTTCTGCAATTGCAGTAGGGAATGATGACCAAGTACTAAGAGACTGGTTAGATGACTACGGCGTAGCGCCTTCTGGTACCTTGTTGTACCGGAGGTCTATACATGGTGCTAGTGCAACTGCATTTCATAATTTATGTGATGATAAAGGACCAACTCTAGTTATTTTTAAAGCTAGTAACGGGCAAGTTTTTGGGGGGTATACACCAAATTCTTGGTCATCTAGTAGCCCTGGATATAGACATAGTACACAAGCCTTTTTGTTTAATTTAAATACAGACAGGAAGGCGAGTCCTTATTATCCGCAAAACAGTATTTATACACATCCAAGTTATGGTCCAACTTTTGGTAATGGACATGACATTCATGTTAGATCTGATATGAATAGTGGATATTTTAATGTATGGGGTTATAACTCCATTGATGGAAGTGCTTATCGTTCGTCAACAAGCTTACAATCATTAATAGGTTATGCAAGTTCAACTCAAAATTTATCGTTTTATTCAGGTTTTATCACCGAAATTGAGGTCTATCAAATAGAATTTAATACATCTGCACCAATTATTCAAGGGCAGGATATAACAGTATTATTGGATGAAAATGGTAACGCAAATATTACACCACAAGACATTGATACAGGTACAACAGATCCAGATGGACCAGTGACTCTTAGCATAGATATAAATAGTTTTAATTGCGATGATTTAGGAGGGAATTCAACAGCTATTACACCAACTTTTATTGGAACAGAAACTCAACCAACACATTCTCATGGTGGTGGTTACAATCCAATCGCCGAAGAATTTTGGTATCCACAGTGGTCTGGAAGTATAATTTATAGGTACGACAAAGACCATAATTTATTAGGGACTTTTGATTCTGGTCAACCGCAAATGATACAGTTGTGGGTAGATTCAGATAGTGCAACAGATTATTATACAGCAAATAATGGTTATAATACTTTTACTAAACGAAATGGAAGTACTACTATTTGGTCATATAATCTCGGCAGTGGACAATATGCTAGGTCATTATCTACAGATGCTAATTATGTCTATGCTCTTAGCTATTATAACAGTTATAAAATACATGTATTAGACAAAAACACAGGCGCTTTTGTAAAGTATATAAACCTACCTGGGCAATTATACACAGTTGGAGCTTTAGTAATAGCTAATGGTTTTATTTATATAGGTGGAAATGCAATTGGGTGGAGTAATTTACCTAACAATTATAGGGTGTTGCATCAACTAGATTTGAGTGGGAACTATATAGGGTCTTATACTACCAATGTAAACCTTTACTCTACAGCATTTGATGGTGAGGTTATTTGGTTTTCAGATTATAATTCAAACATTATTTCTGGTATTAAAATAGCGGAAGGTAGTGCTTACGGCAGTTCTGGTTCTAATTCAGTAATATTAACAGCTGCTGACCCATTAGGTAATTCAAGATCTCAGGCTTTTGGAGTTATCGTAGAAGACAATATAGCCCCAACTATTTCATTAAATGGCGATGCAATAATAGATGTTATAATAGGAGAAACTTTTACAGATCCAGAAGCAACTGCTACAGATAATTGTGCTGCTGAAATTGAAATTACAGGTACAGTAGATGTAAACACCATTGGTGAATACATTTTAAGTTATAAAGCTGTTGATGGCTCGGGTAATGAATCGGAAGTTTTAACACGTACGATTAATGTTACAGGTTGTGACCTTGCTTCCGTAACAGCAAATACAATAGATGCTTCTTGTGCCACCGCAGAAGATGGTGGAGCAGAAATAACCATAAATTTTGCAGACGCTCCTGTAGCTATAGAGGGTAATTTAGGCGGTCCAGACTGGTTTCCTTTTGGTACCCCACCAACAAACCCGTTTGCACTACCTATAGATAATTTAGGCCCAGGAACCTATACAGTATCTATTAGAGAAACTGATGATACCGATTGCCAACAAAGTTATGAGTTTACAATAGGTATACAGCCCAATGCCACAGATAATGATGGTGATGGTGTTACTGTAGATGATTGTGATTGTGACGATAACAACGCTTCAATTTACCCTGGAGCAGATGAACTGTGCGATGGTATAGATAATAATTGTGATGGTGAGATTGATAATAATGCTGTGTCAGATGCCTTTTTGGCAAGTTTAACAGGTACGGATTTGGTGCTATCTCCTGCTTTTGATTCTAATACTTTTGCCTATACAGCAGAAGTATGTAACAGTATTACAGAAACCATAATAAGTGCTACTGCAACTAACACATTACCTAGCACAAGTATTGTAGGTGATGGGTATGCAGCATTAAGTGAAGGGCTAAATATCATTACGATAACAGTTGAAGCTTGCGGTATAACTCAGGACTATTCCATTGCCGTTACCAGATTGTCTGAAGTCCTATATTATACAGATGCAGATAATGATGGTTTTGGTGCAGATACTGTAGGGACGGCCTTATGTAGTTTACAAGCTGGTTATGCAACAAATAATCAAGATTGCGACGATACTAATTCCAGTGTATATCCAGGAGCTTCAGAAGTAAATTGCGACGGTGTAGATAACGATTGTAATCCTAACACACTAGATAATATGAATCCAGTGGACGTGGATTTTGATGTAACTAGTGTTACTTACGGCCCTGTAACGCCCTTAGAATTTGGTGTTGATTTTGTAGATGGTACTGATTACACATTTGCTTCTGCAGGTAGTAACCCAGGAGAAGCTGGTGGGAGAACTTGGACTTTTACAGACCTCTTACCAGAAAATTATGGTGGCTTATGGTTTACTTTTAATAATATAGAAAACCCAAGACACAGTACTCAGGCAGCAACAGGCTCTATGGTTTTTCATAGTTTCGATGTAAATACGGGTGTGGCTACTTTCCACAGTACAGCGCCACTCACATGGACAAATCCAGCGAATGGTCAACTGCAAAGCGTCAATACACAATTTAGAATGCAAGTTCAACCAGTTGGAGCAACTGGTACCTCACCAATGAGTGCAGGTGTTGTTGGAAGTATTCCAAACCATTTTGTAGATGGCGGCGAAACAGGACTTCCAAATTTAGGATTAGATTGGCCTGTATTAGATATTAGTCAACAAGGTGATTTTAAGGTGTGGTTTGCTTTTGAAGTGCAAGGCACCAATCAACCATTAACACAGTATTATGATAATGCTAGTACACCACCAAATACCTCATTCTTTACTTCGGTGTATAGTGGTTTTTATGGAGCAGATAAGGTGTGCAGCAATCCAGGGAATGAACTAACCCTTACTGCTATACCAGATACTTATAATTCTGGGCCATTCGTTTATACATTTAATAATATTACAAACACAACGGGTATATTCTCGGGCATTGCTGCTGGTAATTATGATTATAGTGTACTCGCTAACAATGGGTGTTTAACAATAGGAACACATACAGTAGGGCCGCCAGATCTTAGTTTATTGTTACCAATACCAGATTTGGAAACGTTGCCAGATATAACAGCAGAATGTGAAGTTACACAATTAACACCTCCTTCGGCTAGCACAGTTTGTGGAGGCTCAGTAAATGTGATGCATGATGCTAATTTGCCAATTATTGCCCAAGGAACAACGGTCATTACTTGGACTTACGAGACTGATGGAGGTTCAGTAAATCAAACTCAAAATGTGATTTTGGAAGATACAACACCACCAGTATTGGTTTGCGAACCGCTTACTGTTGATGTAGACCCTGGAGTATGTGAAGCTAATATATCGGTTATGCCACCAGGTGTCACTGATAATTGCAGTAATATCGGGTCAACATCTTTAGAGTTTGACGGAATTAATGATAAAATTATTATTCCATATAGTTCGAGTTTTTCTTTTGGTACCGAGGTAACAATGGAAGCATGGATCTATCCTGAAAAAAATACTTATTCAAGAATTTTAACTAATTACTCAGGAGGAGGTAGTAATCCAGGTGAATTCGTGTTCGATACCTATGATCCATCTGAGCCAAATGGGCGAGGTCTGAGATTAGTATTTCTTAACAATGCGGCATCAGCATCTGTTTCGAGTCCTAATGTTCTGAGTCTAAATTCTTGGAATCATGTTGCAGGGACATTTGATAATGGTACCATAAGAATTTATGTAAATGGTATAGAAGTAAATTCTTCAATGGCCACCTTTACATCAATAACACCTTCAAATTTAGATTTAATAATAGGTGAAGATAGGATTACCGGTGTTCCAGAGTTTTTCAAAGGAAAAATGGACGAAATGCGTATTTGGAATCGAGCATTGTCAGCAACAGAAATCGCTTTTTCTCATAATAAATTACTATCTGGAACTGAACCAGGATTAGTAGCTTACTATAATTTTGAAGATGGTGAAGGCAGTAATACTTTGGCCGATAGCTCTGGAAATGGTAACACTGGTACTTTAAACAATATGGTTCCTGCAACAGATTGGGTTATTAATGATATACCATTATTGGTTTATAGCCTGACTAATAATGTTACAGGAACCAGTGATGCTTCCGGTGTTTATCCTGTTGGTAGTACAGAAATTATTTGGACAGCAACTGATGCTAATGGAAATTCAGATTCCTGTACACAAACTATAACTGTTGAGGATAATTTACCACCCGATGTAGTTGGTCAAAATATAGAAGTAACATTAACGGCGAGCGGAACCGTAAGTATTGTTGCTAATGATGTTTTAGATACAGGTTCAGATAATTGTGGATTAGTCGATTATAGTATAAGTCAGGATACATTTGGAGCACAAGATGCTATAGATAGCCCCGTAACCATTCAATTAACCGGAACCGATCCTAGCGGAAATGAAACAACAGTACCTGTAATAGTAACTGTTATTGACCCAGTGCCAAATGCTATTTGTCAATCTATTACAGTTTATTTAGATGAAAATGGAACTGTAACAATTGCTCCTGAAGATATCGATAATGGATCTAATTCGGTTGTCGGTATTGGTAGCCTAAGTTTAGATATTGATACTTTTGGTTGTGAAAATGTAGGAGAGAATACTGTAACACTTACTGTTGAAAGTACTCTTGGTGCTATAGCAACATGTGATGCTACGGTTACGGTTGTTGATAATTTACCGCCTGTTATTGTCTGTCAGGATAGTATAATTCAATTAGATGATAATGGCACAACAACCATTAACGCATCAGATATAAATGGAGGAGCATCAGATAATTGTGGAATTGCTTCCGTATCATTTCTTACAGGTACTTTAGGTGGAGAAGAATTAGTCCAGAATGGCAGCTTCTTACAAGGAACTTATGCATGGGCTGTTACTAATAATTCGATTGGTGGACCACAATCTGGTGGTGGTAATCCTGATGAATTCTTTCTTTTAAGTGGTGATGGAAATGCTGGGTCTGATCCTACCATTCTTCAAACCATCAATAATCTTAACATTGGAGAACCGTATACCATCACTGGAGATTATAAAAGCAATGATAGCAATACAACTGGTAGTGACATTTTTGCAATTGATTTAGATGGAGTAGAAATTGCTACACGTCCAAATCCAGGTACTAATTGGACAGCCTTTAGTGTAACTTTTGTGGCTACTGCTGCTAATCAGAATATAGGTTTCAGGGCTGAAATTAACGGCACTGATACTGATATTGCATTAGATAATATTCGTATTAAACAAACTATTACCAATGTTACTGCAGAGAGTATTGATTTTGATTGCTCAAATATTGGTGCTAATGAAGTGACTTTATTGGTTATGGATGTTAATGGTAATAGTTCAATTTGTACAGGGAATGTAACAGTAGAAGATAAGGTACTTCCAGAAGCTATTGCTAAAGACATCACAGTTCAATTAGATGCTAGCGGAGCAGCTTCAATTACGGCTGCTGATATCGATAATGGCTCGAATGATGCTTGTGGTATCTTGAGTTTAGAAGCGGATAACAGTTTCGATTGTTCACATGTTGGACCTAACACGGTTACCTTAACAGTTACTGATAACAATAATAATGTATCAACAACCACAGCAGTGATTACTGTAGAGGATAATGTTGATCCTATTGCTATTGCTAAAGACATCACAGTTCAATTAGATGCTAGCGGAGCAGCTTCAATTACGGCTGCTGATATTGATAATGGCTCGAATGATGCTTGTGGTATCTTGAGTTTAGAAGCGGATAACAGTTTCGATTGTTCACATGTTGGACCTAACACGGTTACCTTAACAGTTACTGATAACAATAATAATGTATCAACAACCACAGCAGTGATTACTGTTGAGGATAATGTTGATCCTATTGCTATTGCTAAAGACATCACAGTTCAATTAGATGCTAGCGGAGCAGCTTCAATTACGGCTGCTGATATCGATAATGGCTCGAATGATGCTTGTGGCATCTTGAGTTTAGAAGCGGATAACAGTTTCGATTGTTCACATGTTGGACCTAACACGGTTACTTTAACAGTTACTGATAACAATAATAATGTATCAACAACCACAGCAGTGATTACTGTTGAGGATAATGTTGATCCTATTGCAATTGCTAAAGACATCACAGTTCAATTAGATGCTAGCGGAGCAGCTTCAATTACGGCTGCTGATATCGATAATGGCTCGAATGATGCTTGTGGTATCTTGAGTTTAGAAGCGGATAATAGTTTCGATTGTTCACATGTTGGACCTAACACGGTTACCTTAACAGTTACTGATAACAATAATAATGTATCAACAACCACAGCAGTGATTACTGTAGAGGATAATGTTGATCCTATTGCAATTGCTAAAGACATCACAGTTCAATTAGATGCTAGCGGAGCAGCTTCAATTACGGCTGCTGATATTGATAATGGCTCGAATGATGCTTGTGGTATCTTGAGTTTAGAAGCGGATAACAGTTTCGATTGTTCACATGTTGGACCTAACACGGTTACCTTAACAGTTACTGATAACAATAATAATGTATCAACAACCACAGCAGTGATTACTGTTGAGGATAATGTTGATCCTATTGCAATTGCTAAAGACATCACAGTTCAATTAGATGCTAGCGGAGCAGCTTCAATTACGGCTGCTGATATCGATAATGGCTCGAATGATGCTTGTGGTATCTTGAGTTTAGAAGCGGATAACAGTTTCGATTGTTCACATGTTGGACCTAACACGGTTACCTTAACAGTTACTGATAACAATAATAATGTATCAACAACCACAGCAGTGATTACTGTTGAGGATAATGTTGATCCCGTTATTACTTGTGCATCAAATGATACGCGATTTATTGACCCTTATCAAACATACTACACTGTAGATGGAACAGAGTTTGATGCAACTGCTACGGATAATTGTGAAATTGCTTCAATAACCTATACAGGTGGCTCACCTAGTACAAGTGGGTCTTTAATGGATGGAGTCCAATTATCTTTAGGAACAAATACAATGAGTTGGACGGCGTTAGATGTTAATGGGAATGACTCTGATTGCACAACAATTGTTGAAGTAATAAAACGCCCAACAATATTAACATATAATGGTGATTTAGTTGAGCAATATTCGGATAGTGTCGATTTATCTGCAACTTTAACTGATGATGTATCTGGAGATGGTGTCCAAGGAAAAACAATAACATTCACTATCGGGTCACAATCAACAACGGCAGTCACTAATACAAGTGGTGAAGCTTCTACAACTTTAATTTTAACTCAGGATCCAGCAGGTATATATACAGTAAATGCTGAATTTACTGAAGATGCTAGTTACCTTGGTAGCAGTGATAACAAATATTTCGATATTACTCAAGAAGATGCCATTGTAAATTATACGGGGCAATCGCTTCAGGCAACACCGAATGCTAATAGCACAAGCGCTACGATAGTTCTTAGTGCTAATATTCAGGATATTACAATTAATCCTAGCAATACGCTTTATGATCCATACCAAGGAGATATTTTGAATGCAAGATTAAAGTTTGTAGATAGAGAAGGCACTTTTGATTCTGGTTGGTTAGATGTTAACGATTTGATAGACCCAGTAACGGGTACAGTAAGCTACGAATGGGCAACTTCAATATCTGGAAATAACACATCCGAATCATTTACAATAGGAATTATTGTTGATACTGGTTTTTATATTAGAAATTCTAGTGAAGATGATACGGTTGTTACTATTTATATTCCAACAGGAGATTTCATCACTGGTGGTGGTTACATATTACCAAATGCTTCAGCTGGTGAATATGCTTCAACCGATGGCTTGAAAACAAATTTTGGTTTTAATGTGAAGTATAATAAAAAAGGAAATAAATTGAAAGGGCATATGAATGTCATTTTTAGAAGACTGGAGAATGACGGCATTATACACGTGTATCAAATTAAAAGTAACGCCGTACAATCTTTAGGTGTTGATGTTTCAGATGAAGATGCACAGTTTGCTACATTCATAACAAAATCTAATTTAAAAGACATTACAGATCCTTTAAACACAATTTCTTTAGGGGGTAATCTAATTTTAAAAGTAGATATGACAGATAGAGGAGAACCAGGTGAATTTGATTCGATTGCATTTAATTTAACCAATGGAGGGTCTGGAGAACTTCTTTACTCAAGTAATTGGACTGGAATTGCTACTGATGAATTGCAACTTATAGGAGGGAACCTTAAAGTCCATAGTGGATTTAGTTTAGGTAATACTAGTAGTAAGGCTACAGAACCATTAGCAGAGGAGTTATATGACGGCTTAGAATTAGTATCATGGCCAAATCCATCGGACGATTACTTTAATCTTAAATTAAAATCTAAAAACACGGTTGATAAAATGTATATCCAGGTTTTTGATTTAAATAACAGATTAGTTTCCTTTAAAACGGGTGTTCCAAATAGGGATTATAAAATAGGGGCAACGCTGGAATCTGGATTATATTTTGTAACAGTTACTCAAGGTAATGCTACTAAAATTGTAAAACTTATTAAGCATTAGGAAATTTAAATAAGATAATTTATAACAAGCAGGGTTTCAATTGATATTGAGACCCTGTTTTATTTTATTGTCTCTCAAGAGGGCATTTCAAAGCTACGAGCATAAAAATGTTAATGAACAGTTGTGTTTACTGGAGGAATAAGTTATAGCCGTCTTGATTTTAAGGCACAGGGTCATAGCCGGAACCTCCCCAAGGATGACAACTAAAAATACGTTTTAACGCTAACCAACCACCTTTAATCAACCCATGTTTCTGTAAAGCTTCTTTGCTGTAGTGTGAACAAGTTGGATGGTATCTACAAGTCGCAGGCGTCAGTGGAGATATAAGTGTTTGGTACACTTTTATCAGAAATAAAAACGGTGTAATGAGTAGTTTTTTCATTTTGTGTTAGACTGTCAGGTTGAGCATAGTCGAAACCTACTATTTGTGTTTAAAGATAAAATAGTTCTCGACTGCACTAGAACCGCCAAACATTCTTAATTTGTTGAAAAAGTCGTACCGTCTTTACCATCTTTAAGTTGAATACCAACTGCAGCTAATTCATCACGTATTTTGTCAGAAAGTGCAAAATCTTTATTGGCTCTTGCGTCTTGTCTTAATTTAATTAACACATCTACAGCTCCTGCAAGTTTATCGGTTCCAGAATCGCCTTCATTCGTATTTTTGAGTCCTAGAACATCAAAAACAAAATCGTTAATAGTGTTTGTTAGTAACGCTAAATCTTCAGCATTTAAAGTTTCAGAACCTTCTTTTATTTGATTGATATATTTCGCTGCTTCAAATAAATGAGCAATTAAGATTGGTGAATTAAAATCATCATTCATCGCATCATAACACTTCTGTTTCCATGCTTGAATATTTAAAGTTGAGGAGTTTGAAGCTTTTAAATCACTTAATAGATTTACGGCGTCCATTAATCTATGAAATCCTTTTTCGCTTGCTAATAATCCATCATCGGTTAAATCTAATACACTTCGATAAGAAGACATGGCATTAAAAAATCTTATAACACTTGGCGAGTAAGCTTTACTGAAAAATTTGTTTTTTCCCGATAAGAGTTCGTCAGGATTTACAGTGTTTCCTGTAGTTTTAGACATGCGTTGACCGTTTAGCTCTAGCATGTTGGCATGCATCCAATAATTTACGGGACTTTTACCTTTAGCCGCTTCATTTTGTGCTATTTCACATTCGTGATGCGGAAATTTTAAATCCATTCCACCACCATGAATATCAAATTGTTCACCTAAATATTTAGTGCTCATGGCAGTACATTCAAGGTGCCATCCTGGGAATCCATCGCTCCAAGGCGAAGGCCAGCGCATGATATGTTGAGGTTCGGCTTTTTTCCAAAGCGCAAAATCTTGAGGATTCTTTTTATCACTTTGACCATCTAACTCACGTGTATTATGAATTAAGTCTTCAAGCTTTCTTTTGCTTAATTTTCCGTATTCATTGGTTTCGTTAAATTTGTGTACATCAAAATAAACCGATCCGTTTACTTCATAAGCAAAACCATTATCAATGATATTTTTTATTAACTCGATTTGCTCAATGATATGTCCTGTTGCTGTAGGCTCTATGCTTGGAGGTAAAAAGTTAAGTGTATTTAAAATATTATGAAAATCGACAGTGTAGCGCTGAACAACTTCCATGGGTTCAATTTGTTCTAAACGCGCTTTTTTTGTGATTTTATCTTCACCAGCATCAGCATCATTTTCTAAATGCCCAGCATCAGTAATGTTTCTAACGTATCTTACTTTGTAGCCTAAATGCTTAAGATAGCGAAATACCATGTCGAAAGACATAAAAGTTCTCACGTTTCCCAAATGTACATTACTGTATACAGTAGGCCCACAAACATACATGCCTATGTAACCTTCGTTTATAGGTTTGAAAAGTTCTTTTTTACCGGTAAGTGAGTTATATATTTTTATCTGTTGTTCTTCGTAGAGTTGCATAGCTGTTAAGTCGTTAGGACTTTAGAAAATGATTTCGTAATGAGTTAATCTTATTAGTAATAGATTCCACTTCAAATCTAATATTTTTAAAGTTTTCTTCGGAAATAAATCCAAGTTCTTTTGATATTAATGCTTGGTTTAATAATTCTAGGGCGGAACTATAAGCTAAAGTCATGAAGTGTGCTCTATCTTTTTGAGTTAATCTTGCAGTACCTTCAGCAATATTTGAAGAAACAGAAACAGAACATCTTCTCATTTGAGAGGTAAGTCCAAATTTTTCTTCATTTGGAAATAATTCTGTAATTTGATAAGTTTTTGCTGCCAAATTAATAGCTTCTTTCCAAACGTCTAACTTTTCAAAAGAATATACATGCATTTTTTAATAGTTTAGTTGTATGTCGTGTACTTGTAAAGTTGATTATTTCTATCCAACTTAACGGCTTTACGACTAAACATCAAACATCTTAGAACTTAGTATCTAATTTTATGTAATCTAGAAATTCACGACGAGTAGCCATATCTTTGAATTTTCCTCCAAATTCTGAAGTTACCGTGCTACTTTCTATATCTCGAATACCTCTAGAATTCACACAAAGGTGTTTAGCATCAATTACACAAGCCACATCTTTAGTACCTAAAACTTCTTGAAGTTCTCTTACAACTTGAATTGTTAAACGTTCTTGTACTTGAGGACGTTTTGCAAAATAATCGACAATTCGATTCATTTTAGATAACCCTACAACAGTGCCGTTAGAAATATATGCAATGTGCGCACGCCCAACTATTGGCAACAAATGATGCTCGCAAGTTGAATATACAGTTATATTTTTTTCAACAAGCATTTCTCCATACTTGTATTTATTTTCAAAAGTAGAAGCACTTGGCTTTTTATTAGGATCTAACCCACCAAAAATTTCTTTAACAAACATTTTAGCAACACGATTAGGCGTTCCTTTTAAACTGTCGTCTGTTAAATCTAATCCAAGAGTTTCCATGATGTGACGCACGTCATCTTTTATAATGTCTATTTTTTCTTCGTTAGAAAGTTTAAAAGCATCATTTCGCATTGGTGTATTTTCAGAAGTACCAATGTGCTCATTTCCTAAGGCATCAAAATCTTCCAAGTTGTTATCAAATTTCATGATTAAAAGCTCAAAATTTAATTTGCAAAGATAAGCATTTCTGTTTTGCTATAATTGCAGTTTAAAAATAATTAATATTAGACTTAGTCTGCTGTTTTTAGTTGAAATTACAGCATAATAAAAAAAAGCTTGAACGATTTGATTCAAGCTTTATACTTTTAGTTTCAAAATGTGTTAAATATTAAATCCTAATGATAAGGTTATATTAGAATTTGATCTGTCTATAGAAGCCGTATCAATAAGACCAACATTATATAGTGGTGTTGAATCTGTACGCTCCCATTTATCATATGTAATGTCTAATTTAGTATTGCCAAAGTTGTATCCAAGTCCTAAAGAAAAGCCGGTTAGATCGCCTACCGTTATACCGTCTGCGTATGGGCTTTCTTCAAAACGATAACCACCTCTAAAACTGAATTGTTCGTGCTTGTATTCGGCACCAAAACGGTAAGTTGCTGCATCAGTTAAAATTTCACTTATGGCGTTATTTAAATTTGAATAATCATTTTCTGGAGTAAACTTCGTTTTGCCATAATCTTTTTTAGAATAATCAAAACTTATCAGTCCTTGTTGTCCAAAAACATATGCTAAACTACCTGTGATTTTCGCTGGTGTTTGTAGTTTGTATCTTGGATAAACGTTTACAATACTTCCTATAAAGTCCATATCAGAATCCGATTGATTTGTCTCAATAAATTGTGAGGCCTCTTCATCAATAGAATACCATGTAGGTGAGTCGTATGTCAATCCAGCTCTAAACTCTGGCGATAATTTCATGATACCACCAATTTGAAAAGAAAATCCGTTTCCAGTTGTTGACAATGTGTTATCAAAATCAATAAAGTTTATTGACCCTCCGTTGGCATTATCCTCCATTAAAGAGGTACTTCTTTGATAATCAATAAAATGTGAATTTAAGTTGATTCCCAAATAAAGATTGTCTTCATATTGGGCTGCAAGGTTAAATGAGATTTTTCCATTATAACCGGTGCTTGTATATAGGTAATCTTGATCGAATGTACCATCAACTAAATTTGAAAAATATGTAGTGTTTTCATCATCATCAGCGTCAGGTTCTAGAATAAATGATTGATATCCTAAAAAAGCTTGTTGATGTGCAAAGCCGAAAACATTACCGATATCCGCATAGGCATCTTCAATAAACTCGCCATCTAATAAGGAGATGTCGCCTAACCTTACACCATCTGCGTAGTTTAAGAAATAGAGGTCTATAGATTGATTGTTGGTATTGGTTCCAACAGCATTCCAAACATCATCATAATTATTAGTCCTTTCATAAGCAATACCTAGGGTGAATTTTTTCCAAGGCGAATTGTTATTTCGGTTTGCAAATACAAACGCAGCACCACCCTGATTAATATTGAAATCAGAAGTATTTGTGTTTGTAGAGCTGTTAAAGTAATTGGCATTATTTTCTAAATCAACGTTTGAGCCAGAAAAAGAAGCATGACTTCTGCTAAAAACGGCAGAACTAGCTGGGTTTGCACTAACAGCACTCATATCACCACCCAAGGCTCCAAAAGCACCACTTAAAGCTCTAAAACGGGCAGTTCCTTGAATTTCACTTTGTGAAAATCTTACGGCATCACTTATATCTTGCGCGTAAATTGTAGACATAGATAGTAAACCTATGAACAGTAAATTTAACTTTTTCATATCTTGAATTTTCTCTTTAATAAATTAGGATTAACGTCTTCTACCACCACTTGATGATCTCGAGCTACTTCCAGAACTTCTACTACTTGATGATGATCGAGAAGCAGAACTTGACCTAGAACTAGAAGAACTAGATCTTGGTGAATAACTTCTATTGTTACTAGATGAAGATGATCTTCTATATGTTCCAGAATTTGAGCTACTTCTTGACGATTGACCATAAACTGAACTTGAGCTTCTTCTTGCTGTTGAAGCTGATGATCTTACTGCTGAATTAGAAGAAGGTGTTCTCGCAACTGTTGAACGTCTTACCACTCCTGATGATGAACGTGTTCCGTTAGGGTTGTACGTTCTTCTCGTAGTTGTAGCGGAATTAGCATTTGAAGCAACACTTCCTCGACGCGATGTATTGTATTTTGAAGTTGTTCTACCTTGAGTAGTTACAGAGCTTCTTCGCGTTAAGTTATTGTTCGAGCTTCTAGCATTACTTGCATAGTAGCTACCTCTTCGACTATTGCTGTAAGACACATTATTTCTGTAACCTCTGTTGTTATAATATCCACGATTGTAGAATCCTCGGTTGTAAAATCCTCTGTTGTAACCCCAGTAATTGTTAAATGCCCAACCACCATAAAAACCACCATAATAAGGTGGACACCAGAATGGGTCATAGTATCCCCAAGTATTCCAGCCGCCATAAAAGCCACCGTTCCAACCCCAGTTATTCCAACCCCAGTTGTTGCCCCAACGGTTCCAACGATTCCATCCGAAGCCAAAACCTCCGTTCCAACCCCAGTTGTTCCATCCGTTGTCTATATAATTAATGGTGATATTGTTGCTATCTTGTCCCCATCCGGCATATCCTTGATAGTCAATGGTTAGGGTGTCATTTTCAACATAGTTAGGACCTTCGTAAGCATCAATATCTGTAAAGATTTCGTCGCCCGCATAAATATTTTCAGATTCTATGGCTTTCGTTTTAAAATAGTCCTTATAATAATTACTATTTGCTTCGTTTTCCACTTTAACAACAGCCTCCGTATTTGGTGGTGTATATGTATCACCATAAATTCCATCACTGTCTACGCCAACATATTGGTAAGAACCACATGAAGCTAAGCCAAATAGCAGGCCAAGTAGGGCTACAAATGGCACTTTTCGTTTAAGGTAGTTGTTAAATTGCATATCTCGATAATTTTATTGTTGAACATAACAAAAATAGTTAGTTTTGCTAAACTATTTTATTTACAATAGTCACAATATTTGTGCCAAAACAAAAATATGAGCAAAAAACTTACAAGTAGAGCAGAGGATTATTCAAAATGGTATAATGAATTGGTTGTTAAAGCAGACCTAGCGGAGAATTCGGCGGTTAGAGGTTGCATGGTAATTAAGCCCTATGGTTATGCAATATGGGAAAAAATGCAAGCAGAATTAGATAGAATGTTTAAAGAAACTGGGCATCAAAATGCCTATTTTCCATTATTTGTACCTAAGAGTTTATTTGAAGCTGAAGAAAAAAATGCCGAAGGTTTTGCAAAAGAATGCGCCATAGTAACCCATTATAGATTACAAAATGATCCTGACAAACCAGGAAAATTGAGAGTAGATCCTGAAGCGAAGTTAGAAGAAGAGCTTATTGTAAGACCTACCAGTGAAGCAATTATTTGGAATACCTACAGAGGATGGATACAATCTTACAGAGATTTACCTCTGTTAATAAACCAATGGGCTAATGTAGTACGTTGGGAAATGAGAACACGTTTATTTTTACGAACAGCTGAATTTTTATGGCAAGAAGGACATACTGCTCACGAAACAAAGGCAGAAGCATTGGCTGAAGCCGAATTAATGAATAATGTTTATGCCACTTTTGTTGAAAAGTTCATGGCTATTCCGGTTATTCAAGGGTTAAAAACAGAGAGCGAGCGTTTCGCTGGTGCAGATGAAACGTATTGTATTGAAGCTTTAATGCAAGATGGTAAAGCGTTACAAGCAGGAACATCGCATTTCCTCGGTCAAAACTTTGCAAAAGCATTTGATGTGAAATTTGCTAATAAAGAAGGAAAACAAGATTACGTTTGGGCAACTTCTTGGGGTGTATCAACTCGATTAATGGGCGCTTTAATAATGACACATAGCGATGATAACGGATTGGTTTTACCTCCAAGTTTGGCACCAAATCAAGTGGTTATTGTTCCTATATATAAAAGTGAAGACGATTTAAATGCTATAACAGAGGTAGCAAATACGATTATTTCAGATTTAAGAGCCAAACATATTTCTGTTAAGTATGACAACAGAACTACACACAGACCTGGAGCTAAATTTGCGCAGCACGAATTGCAAGGTGTACCACTTAGAATTGCTATAGGAGCAAGAGATTTGGCTAATGGTACTGTAGAGTTAGCGCGTAGAGATTTGCTAACCAAAGAAGTTGTGGCATTATCAGATTTGAATGATAAAATTGAAGTATTATTAAAAGAAATACAAGACTCTTTATTTAATAAAGCACTAGAATTTAGAGATTCACATATAACAGAAGTTGATAATTTTGAAGAATTTAAAACAGTTTTAGAATCTAAAACAGGTTTTATTTCTGCGCATTGGGATGGTACAAATGAGACTGAAGATAAAATTAAAGAGCTTACAAAGGCAACAATTAGGTGTATTCCTTTAAAAGGAAAAATAGAGCCGGGTGTTTGTGTGTACTCAGGAAACCCTTCAAAACGTAGAGTATTGTTCGCAAAGGCGTATTAATTAGTGCTGAAAATGAGGTAAGTAAAATTTTTTTTAAAAAAAGATTATCTACCTCTTGCAACATTTAAAAATAGTTGTATTTTTGCATCCGCAATGGAAACGTTGTGAGTTATTTGAAAGATATTGTAAGTATAGATTTAAGTATTTATATTTGCAGACTCAAACCAAATGGCCCGTTCGTCTATCGGCTAGGACGCCAGGTTTTCATCCTGGTAAGAGGGGTTCGATTCCCCTACGGGCTACAATTAAAAAATTAAGAAAAAAACAAAATGGCAAATCATAAGTCAGCATTAAAAAGAATTAGAAGCAACGAAGCAAAACGCTTAGTGAATAAGTATCAGCACAAAACGACTCGTAATGCTATAAAAAGATTACGTGAGTTAACTGATAAGAAAGAAGCTGAGGCTTTATTTCCATCGGTTGTTTCAATGTTAGATAGATTAGCAAAGAAAAACATTATTCATGCTAACAAAGCTGCCAACCTAAAATCTGGTTTAGCTAAACATATAGCTGCACTTTAATTTAAAGTTTAAAATAATTAAAAGCCTCTCAGAAATGAGAGGCTTTTTTTATGCTTAATCATTAAATTTTATTATTTAAGTTAAAGTTTTTTTAATTGGAATAAAAACGAAGAAAAGTGTCTTAAATTGACTTCTAAAATTTAAATTTGCATTTCACTGAAAGTATAAATTAAATCATCTTATCCGTTGGAAAATAAAGAAGCACAGAAATTAATTGATAAAATTCTTAAAAACCTAGACAAGACTGGGATTAATACAGAAGGCTTAGTAGAAAATCTTAAAACCTTAAGAGGTTATGCTTTAGAAGCACAAATTCCTTTAGTTGTAAAAGTATTAAGGTTAACCTACGAGCATATTGAAGCGAATGAATCTTTCTTAATACCTATTCTTGATGATGAGCCTATAGAAGAAGATGGTGACGTGGTAAGTGGTGATAACGATCCCGTTGAAAGCCTTAAATACTTAATTTCGTTGTTGAAGAATTTAAACAATAAAGGTAATATAGCCGATTTGAAAGAGTATAGAGATCTTTTAAATGATTTCTAAATAAACAGATTTCATTAATAAAGTAAAACCTCGACAACATATGTTGTCGAGGTTTTTTTTGTTTCATTTGGAATTTGATTGAGCATATTAAAGTACTCAATCGATGTGGTAAGATTCTAAATCTTTTTTAGATTTTTTATTTGTTCTGGTTTTATAAGTTTTTTCGATCTTAATTTGAATCTTTTCAGAATTGCTAAATGAGAATCAAAATTATATAAAAATTCTTTCTTTATCATTCGTATTATGACCTAAATCAGGATTTAAATAACATATGACAATTGTCATAAAATCACATGAGTATTACAATGAAATTTGCATAGAATTAACAAAAGTAATAATATGAATAATTTAATAATAGATGATAAATTAAAGATTATTGGATTAATAGCTTTAATTTTTTTACTTCCTAATTTAATACAAGCACAAGAGTTTAGTTTAAATAATCAAGAATCTACATTAGCCGTTTATGGTACTTCAAGTTTACATGATTGGCATGTTACTGCTGAAAATAAAAGTGGGAAACTTATTTGTACAAACCTTGAAACAGGAGAACTTAAATCATGTAGTTTCAAAGTCCTAGCAGAAAGTCTTAAAAGTGGTAAGGGCGCAATGGACAAGAATACTTATAAGGCATTGAAAACAGATAAGTATAAAGCAATTACTTATGAGCTTGTTGAAGTTAAAGAAATCATAAACCAAGGCCCTGGTAAATTTTTGCTAAAAAGTGTTGGAAACCTAACAATTACAGATGCTAAAAAGCTAATACCAATAGATTTTGTCCTTCACGTTGAAAACAATAAAATAACATTGAAAGGAGAAAAGGCTATTAAAATGACTGATTATAACATAGATCCACCAAAAGCTTTATTTGGTACAATAACTACCGGAAATGACTTAACAATTAAATTCACATCAATTTATAAATAATTTTTACAATCAACTTAAAAATAACAACCATGAAAAAACTAATTAAAAGTAGTATATTTTTTATCGCTGTATTAACAGCAACCAGTTTTTATGCTCAAAATAGAAATTTGGATAATTATAGACAGCCAGATAAAAATGGCATAAATGTATTTGAAGCACCAAAAGATACCGTTTCAACTTTTACAGATGTAAAGGTAAGAGTAGGAGGGTCTTCAACCTTACAATTTCAATCTTTAGACCACGAAAACTCTGGTGCTGTAGCTTTAAAAGAAATTGGCACAAACTTTAATTTAGCTACTGCCAATTTAGATTTAGATGTAGCTTTATATGATGGTGTTAGAATGCACTTACGTACTTACCTGTCTTCTCGTCACCACCCAGAACCATACGTAAAAGGTGGTTATTTCCAAATTGATAAATTAGATTTTATTAGCGAAGGATTCTTAAGCAATTTCATGAAGCATGCTACAATTAAAATTGGGCACATGGAAAATAACTATGGTGATGCTCACTTTAGAAGAAGCGATAATGCACAAACTATTTACAACCCGTTTGTTGGAAACTTAATTATGGACGCTTTTACAACCGAGGTTGGAGCAGAGTTATACTATCAGTGTGATAGTGGATTATTAGGAATGATTGGGTTTACAAACGGTAAATTAAATCAAGCAGTTGATAATCCTGATACTGGTGGCGCTTCTTTCTTAGCTAAGTTAGGTTACGACAAACAAATTAATAACGACTTAAGATTAAGACTAACGGGGTCTCTTTACAACACAGGAGCTGTAAGAACATCTTATTTATATAGTGCAGATAGAACAGGATCTCGTTATTACTTGGTATTAGAAGGTGAAGACGCGACAACTAAGGGTAACTTCAGATCAGGTCGATATAACCCAAATTTTGGTAATGAAATTACAGCAATTATGTTTAACCCTTTTGTAAAATATAAAGGATTAGAGTTTTTCGGAACCATTGAAACATCAAAAGGAAAAAGTAATTCTGAAACTGAAGAAAGAACTGCAAAGCAATTTGCTGGTGAGTTAATATATAGATTCGGTAACACTGAAAACTTTTATTTAGGTACACGTTACAATAAAGTAGATGCCGAAGATGCAAGTGGTGATGATGTTGAGATATCAAGATTTCAATTAGGAGCAGGTTGGTTTATGACAAATAATATTTTATTAAAACTAGAATACGTGTCACAAAAACATGATGGTTATAGCGCTACAAGTATTTTTGACGAAGGTAAATTCAACGGTTTAATGGCTGAAGCAGTAATTAGTTTTTAATTAATTTAAGTACATTTATTCACAAGTCTCAAAAAGTAATCGATTTAATTATTTGTACAAGTATTTAAATTAGCATTATTTTTGAGACTTTGAATTTTGCAGAAGTATAAAGCATGGCATAAATTATCATGATTTTCAAAAAGTTAATATTTCTAATTTTTATAGTTTCAGCTCTAGCTTTTACAACTAGAGATTCGTCAAGTAAAAACACATCAGTTTTTATAAATTCTGATAGTTACTTGTATGTAAAAGGAACAACCAACATTAGTAATTTTTCATGTGATTTTAATATTTCAACATTGGAAAATAAAATTCCTGTAAGTTTTATTACGAATGCTGGTGAAATGATTTTTGATAACACCGTATTGGTTTTAGAAACAGATTGTTTTGATTGTGGTGGAAAGGCAATTAATAATGATTTTAAAAAAATATTAAAATCAGACAATCACCCAAAAATATTTTTGAATTTAGAAAAAATTAGTCTTTTAAATAATGGTAAAAGCGTTGAAGCCAAAATCGCTATTGAAATTGCAGGATTTAAGAAAACTCATGAAATTCCTGTGAAAATTAAGAAAGAACATGGTTTGCTCGTTTCAGGAAACTTAGAATTAAGTTTAAATGAGTATAATTTAGAAGCTCCTAAAAAACTATTCGGTCTAATTTCTATAAACGATACCATTGAAATAGATTTTAAATTACGAGTTCAGGAATATTAAATTAGCACGATATACAGATGTACATAAAAAAAAGCCTCAACAAGTTATGTTTTGGCTTTTTTAATTTGAGTTAGTTATATAGTTACCCGTTTAAAAGGGTGTAAAATACGTGTTAATTATCCATTCATAGAAATCAAGAATTCCTCGTTGTTTCTGGTTTGCTTAAATCGGTCGTTAATAAATTCCATAGCTTCAACAGGGTTCATGTCAGCAAGATATTTGCGCATTACCCACATACGTTGAATGGTTACATCGTCTAATAAAATATCATCACGACGCGTGCTTGAAGACGTTAAATCGATAGCAGGGAAAATTCGACGGTTAGATATTTTTCTATCCAATTGAAGTTCCATATTACCAGTTCCTTTAAATTCTTCGAAAATTACTTCATCCATTTTAGAACCAGTTTCGGTAAGTGCAGTAGCTATAATGGTTAAAGAACCTCCGTTCTCAATGTTACGTGCAGCACCAAAGAAACGTTTTGGTTTATGTAATGCATTGGCGTCAACACCACCACTTAAAATTTTACCAGAAGCCGGTTGTACAGTATTATAAGCTCTCGCTAAACGTGTTATAGAATCTAAAAGAATCACCACATCATGACCACATTCTACCAAACGTTTTGCTTTTTCAAGAACAATATTGGCAATTTTTACGTGCTCATGTGCTTCTTTATCAAAGGTAGAAGCAATAACTTCACCGCGTACATTACGTTGCATATCGGTAACCTCTTCCGGACGCTCATCAATTAATAATATCATTTGATAAACTTCTGGGTGGTTAGCAGCAATGGCGTTAGCAACATCTTTAAGCAACATGGTTTTACCCGTTTTTGGTTGCGAAACAATCATACCACGTTGTCCTTTCCCAATAGGAGCGAACAAGTCCATTATACGAGTTGAAATGGTGCTTTGTTTTTCGGCAATGTTGAATTTTTCTTGAGGAAATAACGGTGTTAAATGCTCGAAAGACACACGGTCTCTCACCACATTTGGATTTTGTCCGTTAATTTTGCTCACCTTAATTAAAGGGAAATACTTTTCACCTTCTTTTGGCGGACGTACATGCCCTAAAACGGTATCACCTGTTTTTAAACCAAACAATCTTATTTGCGATTGCGATACATAAATATCATCTGGTGATGATAAATAGTTGTAGTCCGATGAACGTAAAAATCCATAACCATCTTGCATGATGTCTAAAACACCTTCACTTTCAATAATGGCATCAAACTCATAATCAGGCTCACGATAACGATTACGGTTATCTTTATTACCCTTTTCTACATTACCATTTTTCTGGTTTTTATGCGGATTTTTATGTCCTTTTTGACTCGAACGTTGTTGATTGTCGTTCTGATTTTTATGTCTTGGATTATTATCCTGTTTTTTATCTTCTTTTGGTTGCTGATTTGTAGCGTCGTTCTGAGGAGCTGTTTCAGCTTTAACCACAGTAGAAGATTCTGCGGGTTTATCAGCACGTTGTGGCTGTTCGTTTTTTACAGGTTTTTGTACACGCTGTCTTGGTTTTCTTGCAGCAGGTTTAGGATTTGCTGATGCATCTGCAGCTTCATTTGGAACTACAGCTTTTACAGCTGATGGGTCTGCGGCTTGCTGATCTAAAATTTGATACACTAAATCCATTTTCTTTAAAGTACGGTATTTAGGTACGTTTAATTTTTTAGCAATCTCCTGTAAATCAGTAAGTTTTTGTTCTTTAAGTTGTGAAATTTCAAACATTGATGTTGAATTGAATATTATATTTGAATACTATTATAAGTAATCTTGAAAATTTTGATTTTATAATCTGAAGAATTAATCGCTTGTAATTGCGATTGTTGTGAATTATTACTGCAATAATACAACTTTATTTTATTTTTTAATATTAATTCTATTATTTTTGCGGTCTAGTTTCTTAAAAATTTATGTTACAACGCATACAAACTGTATATCTTTTATTAGCCGCTGGGGTTTCAGCAGGCTTAACTTTTGTATTTCATATCTGGATTACAGAACAAGATGTTGTGGTTTATGCGAAAGATGAATTATTGTATTTTGCCTTATTTTTAGGCTCTGCAATTTTATCGATAGTAGCCATATTTATGTATAAAAATAGGAAGTCTCAATTTGTAATGGGGCGACTTAACATCATATTAAACTTTATTTTACTAGGATTTTTCGTTTATCAATCACTAAATATATCTGGAGAAACGGCGGTTTCAGAGAAAGGTATTGGGATGCTTCTCCCTATTGTTTCTATCGTGTTGTTGGCATTAGCCAATAAGGCCATCAAGAAGGATGAAGACCTCGTAAAATCTGTTGATAGATTGCGTTAAACCTAACATCTTAGTAGTATTAGTGCGAAAAACCCAAAGCAATTGCTTTGGGTTTTTTTATATTATAGGCCTATTAACCTACCTTTTTTAATAACAAAGATTTATATCCTTAATGTTATTTTATCTCAATAAGTTCCAAATCGAAAGTTAATTCTTGTCCAGCTAATGGGTGATTGGCATCAACAACAATAAATTCCTCGTTAACCTCGGCAACACGAAATTGTACTTCTCTACCATTTTCGTCTTTAGAAGCTAATCCCATACCAACTTCAGGTGTAATTTCTTGCGGAAGTTGTTCTTTCTGTACGTTATAAAATAATTCTTGTTGCACTTCACCATAAGCTTCTGCAACCGGAATAGTAATGGTTTTTTTCTCGTTTAGCGCCATAGAAATAATACCTTTCTCAAAACCAGGAATCAACATACCTTGCCCTAAAGTCACTTCTAGTGGTTCTCGTTCTAACGAGCTATCAAAAATTTGCCCGTTGCTTAATTTTCCTGTGTAATGTACTTTTACCGTATCATTTTCTTTTACTTGACTCATAAATAATAATGTTTACTGTTTTTTTAAATAAGTCAGCAAATTTACAACTTATAAGGCAAAAAGGAGGTGCTTTTTTGCATCACTTCTCGTACTTATTAGATTTTTAACAGAATTATAATAAATCTTTGGGCGTTACCCCGAAAAGGGGTCGGGCTTTCTGTTGCAAGTCCTCGCTCCGTGCCTCCGCTGTGGGCTTTCCACTACAATCCCTAACGCACATGTTTGCTAAGTACATTTATAATTATAAAGTAAAGTCACTATTTGTTTAGAACACTGTGGTTAAATACTCGTTTTAGGATGCCTAACCGGAAACTCAATAACCTCCAAATTATCAATTTTTTTTCCATCAATGGTAAATCGTAGCATGGTCCGTACTTTATGAAAACCATGTTTACCAACAGCACCCGGATTCATGTGTAATAGGCTTAATTTTTTATCGGGCATCACTTTTAAAATATGCGAATGGCCACAAATAAACAGTCTTGGAGGGTTTCTTTTAATTCCTTCATAAACTCTACTGTTATATTTTGGCGGATACCCACCAATATGTGTTATCCAAACATCAACACCTTCACACATAAAACGATTGTGTTCAGGGTATTCTAGACGCACTTTATCATCGTCAATATTGCCATAAACCGCTCGTAGGGGCTTTAAAGCTTTAATGGCATCGGTAACTTTTAAGTCGCCAATATCGCCGGCATGCCAAACCTCGTCGGCTTGTTTTACGTGCCTTAAAATATCATCGTCAATATAACTATGCGTGTCTGAGAGTAAGAGTATTTTGGTCATGAATTTGTAATAGGCGTTTGCGCAGGTAAAGTTATTGATATTTGATTTAAACTTTTATATACAAGTAAATAATTACTTGACTATTTGAAAGTTTTCGACTATCTTTAAGTTTAAGGTAAAAACATTATAACCTTGCCACGTAACCTTCGTTGTTTGTAAATAAAAACTAACCAATTAAATAATATATTATGAAAGTAAACGGATATGCTGCCCTAGAGCAAAAAGCAAAATTAGTACCATTCTCATATGAATTAGGAGAAATTGGTTCTGAAGAAGTTGATATTAAAGTTTCCTATTGTGGTATATGTCATTCAGATTTGAGTATGATAAATAATGATTGGGGAATGACTCAATATCCCATGGTGCCTGGTCATGAAATAATTGGTGAGGTAATAGCCAAAGGTAATGCCGTTAAAAATATTAGTGTTGGCGACAAAGTAGGATTGGGCTGGATGTCGGCATCATGTATGAGTTGCGATCAATGTATGGATGGCGAACACCACCTTTGCGCAAAAAGTGAGGCTACAATTGTAGGCAGAAATGGTGGGTTTGCCGACAAGGTTCGCGGGCATTGGTCTTGGGCCATTCCGCTTCCTAAAGGTATAGATATGAGTAAAGCAGGACCTTTATTATGCGGAGGTATTACCGTTTTCAATCCTATAATATTAGCTGGTGTTAAACCAACGGATCGCGTTGGCGTTATTGGCATTGGAGGCTTAGGGCATATGGCCGTTAAGTTTTTAAAACACTGGGGGTGCGAGGTAATTGCGTTTAGTTCAAATCCAGCCAAAAAGAAGTCCATTTTACAAATGGGTGCGAGTCAGGTGATAGATTCAACATCACCCGAAGAACTAGAAAGTATAAGCGGCAAACTAAATTTTATATTAAATACCACTAATGTTTCATTAGATTGGAATTCTTACTTGGCCACATTAGCACCCAAAGGAAAATTTCACACGGTAGGTGCAGTATTAGAGCCAATGGAAATTTCAGCATTTAGTTTAATTATGGGAGAAAAATCGGTTGGCGGAAGTCCTATAGGTAGTCCTGCACTAACTAAAACCATGCTTGATTTTTGTGTAAGACATAATATTTATCCAGATGTTGAGGAATTTCCAATGGCAAAGGTGAATGAAGCCCTAGAACATTTAGAAAAAGGTAAAGCTAGATTTAGGATAGTCTTGAAAAATTAATAACAACCCTCTTAAAAAAAATCACGTTTAGATTAAATACATAATCTTCAAACTAACGACGTTAGGAATTGAACAGCATGTTTTGTGTGTCATAAAATGTTACTGATTATTGTTTTATGCGATGCCATATTATATTACTGGGTAGCATTTGATTTATAATAAAAATGTCGAAATTCGCTATATAACTGATAAAATTCATCGAACTAAATCTTCATTTTTACGTTCAATATAGCTTTAACGAAACGACTATAACAAATGGAAAATATCAAGAAAAGACTTTCATTTCTAAAACCGCAATTAATTGATAACATAATTGAAGTATCAGATGTGAAGAACATTCCAAATGGAACAGAAATTTTAAAAGAAGAACAATATGTAAAAGTATTACCAATTGTATTAGAGGGATTAGTTAAAGTTTATTCTAAATTTAATGAAAAAGAACTACTCTTATATTATATCGAGCCATCACAAAGTTGTGTCATGACTTTTTATGCGGCATTAAAAAACACTCCCAGCAAAGTTTATGCAACTACCGAAGAAGATTCGAAAATTTTATTAATTCCGGTTCAACATTTATCTACGTGGTTAAAAGTTTATCCAGATTTTAATGAATTGTTCTATAATCAATTTAATCTGAGATATTCGGAACTACTAGATACCATAGGACACCTGTTGTTAGATAAAATGGATAAGAGACTTTTTGAACATTTGAAGAAAAAATTAAGGTTGAGCAATACCACTACTATTAAAATGAGTCACAATCAATTAGCCAATGAGTTGGGTACGGTTCGCGAGGTAATTACGAGGGTTTTAAAAAAACTTGAAACAGATGGTAAAGTGGAGCAGACTCATGAAGGCATTAAAATTACCGATGAGTGGTGACTTGAGTCACTGCACAGAATTTCTAATACCTTTAATTTTGAAGTAGCAATATTGCTCATAATTAAAATATTAGAAAATGAAAAAGAATATGGGAACAGCAGACAGGGTTATCAGAATTATAATCGCTGCAATTATAGGGATTCTTTACTTCACAGGAATTATTACAGGAACTTTAGGACTTATACTACTAATTTTAGCAGGAGTATTTGTTTTGACAAGCTTTATTAGCTTTTGTCCAATTTATGCACCTTTAGGTATAAGTACGTGTTCATTAAAAGAAAAAAAATAGACTTATGAAAACGAGAATCATATTAATGATGCTGGTTGTTTTATTGTCTTTTATTTCTTGTAGTAACGATGATGATAATTCTTCGATCAACATTCAAAATCAAGTTCAAAATAATGTTCAAAGTGGTACGTGGCGTATTACTAAATTTGAAGATTCTGGAAAAGACGAAACGAATCATTTTGCAGGATACGATTTTACATTTAATAGTACAGGTGTTTTAAATGCAAACAACGGAATTAATAACTACGATGGTACTTGGAGCTTAACGTATAGTAATAGTAATGACGACAGTGTAGATGATTTAGATTTTAATATCAACTTCAATTTAACTAATGACTTTGAAGATCTAAATGATGATTGGGATTTTATTTCTCAAACGGCTACTAAAATTGAACTTATAGATATTAGTGGAGGAAATGGTGAGACGGATTATTTAACTTTTGAAAAGAATTAATAGTTGTAATCAACCTTGAATCGAAAAGTAATAGTGGCGAAAAACAGAGTTTTTAACCCACTATTGCTTTTATTATAAACCATAATATAAGCATCAAAATTAATAAACTCCTATATTTATAAATACACTCTAAATAACAAACTCACGTTAGGGATTGTAGTGGATAGCCCACAGCGGCGGTACGGAGCGAGGACTTGTAACGAAAAGCCCGACTCTTGTGGTAACCTGCCTGCCGGCAGGCAAGCGACCTAATTCTCAATACAATTCCGATTAAAAAAACGAAATCGCTCGAAGTGACACAATTAAACTTTTAATATTTAATTAAGATGCGGTGCTTTTTAGGAAGCGCAAATCTGTCTATCTTTGTGCTTTTAAATTGGTAAAGAACGCATTGAGGTATTTTATAGAACTTTCGTATAATGGCAAGGAGTATCATGGTTGGCAAAACCAGCCCAATGCTTTGTCGGTTCAAGAAGTTGTTGAGAAGGGATTGTCTACTTTACTGGGGCAGCCAATAGCCATAATGGGCGCAGGCCGTACAGATGCCGGTGTGCATGCTACACAGCTATTTGCGCATTTTGATACCGCTGTTAATTTTGTACCTAAGGACCTAACATACAAGCTAAATTCTTTTTTACCCATAGATGTGGCCATTAACCGCATTTTTAAAGTAAAACCTGAAGCGCACGCCCGATTTGACGCAATTAGTAGAACCTATTTGTACCGTGTAGCCTTAAAAAAAAATGTATTTACCTTTGATAATGCTTACTTTGTAAAACAGGATTTGGATGTTGAGAAAATGAATGAAGCCTCGAAAATGTTATTGGAGTATAAAGATTTTCAATGCTTTTCTAAAAGTAATACTGATGTAAAAACGTATTATTGTGATATTACATATGCGGAATGGTTTTTTAAAGATGACGAGCTGCATTTTGTTATTAAAGCCAACCGTTTTTTGCGAAATATGGTGCGCGCTATTGTGGGGACCATGATTAATATTGGTTTAGGGAAGATTTCGGTTGACGAATTACATACCATAATTGCTTCGAAAAATAGGAGTGAAGCGGGGTACTCGGTTCCGGCGCATGGGTTGTATTTAACGAATATTGAGTATCCTGAAGATATAAAATTGTAAATGAGTAAAACGAAAGAGCAAATTTTTGACGTGAAACTTTTTAAGCGTCTGTTTGATTATATTAAGCCTTATAAAGTTATTTTTTTTGGTTTAATATTTCTTGTTATCATGTTGGCTGCTTTAAGTGCAGCAACACCCTATATTACTAAATATGCCATTGATGAAAGTATAACCAACAAAGTTGAAAAAGACTTTTTGTTTTACATCATGCTCATGTTAGGGGTATTAGTGATGCAAACGGTTTTTCAGTTACTGTTTATTTATTATGCGGCTTGGTTAGGGCAAAATCTTGTGATGGATGTGCGCGTAAAATTGTTTGACCATTTGTTGCGTTTTAAAATGAAATATTACGATAACTCATCGGTTGGGGTTCTTATAACTAGAGCCGTAACCGACATGGAAAGAATTGCTGATATTTTTGGTGAAGGCCTTTTTATGATTGTAAGAGATTTATTAACCATGACTGTTGTTTTTGGTGTGATGGTTTATTTAAATGTGAAGCTGAGTTTAATTGTGTTTATAATGATGCCTGTGTTGCTTTATGCCACTAGGATTTTTCAGAAATATATGAAACGCGCTTTTGAGGAGGTAAGAACAGAGGTTTCAAATTTGAATTCGTTTGTTCAAGAACGTTTGACAGGGATGAAGATTTTACAAATTTTTACGCGTGAAGTTACAGAATACAAGAAATTTAAAGCCATAAACGAACGCCATAAAAAAGGATGGTTAAAAACGGTTTGGTATAACTCGATATTTTTCCCGTTAGCCGATTTGTTTTCTTCAATCACCATTGGTTTGGTGGCTTGGTATGGTGGTTTAAATGTTGTACTGGAAAGTAGCTTGGTGTCGCAAGGAGATTTGGTAGCGTTTATCATGTTTGTACCTATGTTGTTTAGACCTTTAAGACAAATTGCCGATAAGTTTAATACACTTCAAATGGGAATGGTTGCAGCGACAAGAGTGTTTAAGGTTATTGATACCACATCGCAAATTGATGATTTGGGAACTCACGTAGCGCAATCTTTTAATGGAAATATAAAGTTTGATAATGTACACTTTAGCTATGTTCCTGATGAAGAGGTTTTAAAAGGTATTTCGTTTGATGTGAAAGCTGGCGAAACTGTTGCTATTGTTGGTGCTACAGGAGCAGGAAAATCCACAATTATAAATTTACTGAATCGTTTTTATGAAATTGGTGATGGTGTCATTTCCGTTGATGGTATTAATATTAAAGAAGTGACTTTACAGTCGCTACGGACTCAAATAGCTGTGGTCTTGCAAGATGTGTTTTTATTTGCCGATACTATTTTAAACAATATAACTTTAAATCATCCTGAAATTACCGAAGAGCAGGTGTATCAAGCAGCGAAAGATATTGGAATTCATGATTTTATTATGAGTTTACCCGATGGTTACCATTATAACGTAAAGGAGCGAGGTGCGATGTTATCATCTGGTCAGCGCCAACTCATATCGTTTTTAAGAGCATACACAACTAAACCGAGTATTTTGGTGTTGGATGAAGCCACGTCGTCTGTTGATTCGTATTCAGAACAACTCATTCAAAATGCAACCGATAAAATTACAAAAGGAAGAACTTCTATAGTTATTGCGCACCGTTTAGCAACAATCAAAAAAGCAGATAAAATTATTGTTATGGATGCAGGACAAATTGTAGAACAAGGTACACATGATGAACTTCTTAAAAAGAAAGATGGGTATTACAGAAACTTATACGAAGTTCAATTTTTACAAGAAGAAGAGCTTATTTAATTATTTTTTAGGCACAAAATCTTGAATATTTAAATCGCCCGTTAAAAATAAAATAATCATTGTAAAAATTGAAATGCCCATATAGCCAATAAATACAATCATTAGAAATGAAGGTATTCTCCAAAGCAATGATGCATAACTACAGGGTGAATTTTTAATAGCCACGTACATACAAAATAGAATCATTATAACCACATAAATTAAGGCTGTATCTACGTACATTTGAGGGCTTAAAGCCAACAATAATACTGCATAAACCGTTGAGATGATACTGAAGCTTGTAAGTGAATAAGTAGAAATAATAACGTGTTCTGGTAAATTATACTTCTTTCTATTAAAGACTAAATAACTCGCTAACGTAATAATTGGAATATATAAGAAATAGATTAATGAGCTATATTCCATTGAAGCTGAGAATATTTTTTCTGTACCTTCTTGTGGGTTGCTTGTTTGGGCGTAACTTATTTTTGAAAAATCGATTTTACCCCACGCCACTTTTTTCATAAAAAACAAAATTAACCCCGATGTTGTTAGCGCTATGGCTAGCATACTCACAGGGTTTAAGTATTTTTTTCGCAATCCGTTTATATACCCACCACAAACTTCTTGCGGTTTTACAAGCATGTTCCAAAGGGTTTTAAAAAAGGTATTGTCTAAATTAAAATAGCGTTCAAAAAAATCTGAAATAAGACTTTTGGCAGTAATTCGTTTACTCACAACTTTTGCGCCACAGCTTGGGCAAAAACTAAAATCAGAACTTAAAGTATTGGCGCAATTTTTACAAGTCATACTAAACTAAATCTTCTTTTATCATTGCTGTAAGCTCGGTAGTATCATCGAAAACTACAAATTCACCATCTTTAAAATAGGATATATGTCCGGTTTCTTCACTTACTACAAGAGCTAGGGCATCGGTTTTTTCAGTAATTCCAATTGCTGCTCTATGACGTAAACCAAATCGCTGCGGAATTGATTTTTCATTGTTTACAGGGAGAATAACACGTGTTGCTTTAACAATATTATTACTAATAATTATGGCGCCATCGTGTAACGGACTATTCTTAAAAAAGATACTTTCAATAATAGGTTGGGTAACTTTTATATTCATTTCATCTCCAGAAGAGGATAAAAAATCTAAATTATTATTTCGCTCGAAAACAATAAGTGCTCCCGTTTTAGACATCGACATTTTATTACAAGCAGATATAATGGCATCAACATTGGTTTCATCATTAGTCTCTGTTTTTAAAAATTTAATTTGTTGCAGAAATTTGCGTCGCCTTCCAAAATTTGTAGACCCAACCATGAGCAAAAATTTTCTAATTTCTGGCTGAAATACAACTATTAACGCGATAATACCCACTTTCATAAAACCACCAAAAATACCAGTTAGCAGTTCCATATTCAGAAAATCCGTTAATCTCCAAGCGCCGTAAATAATAATGATTCCAATAAAAATGTTGATAGCAACGGTTCCTTTAATAAGTCTGTAAACATAGTAGAGTAGAAGTGCAACGAGAATAACATCTATAATATCTACAACAGTAAATTTTAAAAGGTCTTTAAAAATATCCAATGGTGGCGGGTTTTTGTAAATTTAGTAAAAAAGGCTTAATTAAAAATGAATTCTTTATTAGAGATTTTAGTATGTTTTAAATCTGTTTGTTCCATTATTGATTTATAGTCAATGTAGTTTTGGAAAGATAAATCTTCATTAAAATTCAATAAAATAATGCCTTTAATTGTATCGCATTTTTTTAGGTAATATGATAGACTGTCTTTTGTTGTTTCTACAATCATGGTTTTTAGCGACGTGCTTGCTATAGTAATTCCATTGTTGGCTTCAAAAGCTATCGCGGTAGAATTATTTGAATCTTCAAAATTTGAAATGGCACCAGAATAATTATCCAACGATTCAGTTTGATAAGCAATATCAGTAAACTCAATAAATCCTAAATTCTTTTTACTGGTATCACTACAGGTATAATAGTTTTTAGCATTTTCATTTTTATGACCAGCATTAGCCTTTTTGTTTTGTAAATATTGTATGTTAGGAATGACTTGTTTTAACGTCAAGCGCTTATCAACATTAACTAACCAATTCGTGGTGCTGATGAGGTTTTTTCTATTAAGTTCCACACCGTCCTCAGCTGTCTCATCATAAAATAAATACGCTGCCGAAACATCATTTATTTCAGATATTTCAGAATGACTTATCTCTGGTAATTGTACTACTTTTTCGTTTCCGCAGGATATGAAAACTAATAAAATGAACATGAAAAATATATACTTCATAATTATTTAAAATCTAACAATTCAACTAACTTAATACATTCTAAGGCTTCTTTAACATCATGAACTCTTAAAATTGAAGCACCCTTTTGTAAAGCCACTGTATTTAATACCGAAGTACCGTTCAAGGCCTCCTTTGCTGAATTTTTTAAGGGTTTATATATCATTGATTTTCTGGATACACCTACTAACAAAGGTTTTTCAATAGTATTAAAAAGCTGCAATTTGTTCAAAAGCTCAAAATTCTGCTCTAAAGTTTTAGCAAAACCAAAACCAGGATCGATAATAACATCAATAATCCCTGAGGCATTTGCAGCAGCAATACGTTCTGAAAAATAATATAAAATGTCTTTCAGTAAATCATCATATTCTGTAAGTTTTTGCATGGTTTTTGGGTTTCCGCGCATGTGCATCATAATATAAGGCACTTGTAATTTAGCAATGGTTGTTAGCATATTGCTATCTAATTTTCCCGCAGAAATATCGTTAATTATAGCAGCACCAGCTTCTATACATTTTTGTGCGACTTCGCTTCTAAAGGTGTCAATTGAAAGTATAACTTCTGGAAATGCTCTTAGAATTAAGTTTACAATTGGTAGAATACGATTTAATTCGTCGGTCTCACTAATATGCTCTGCATTGGGTCGCGAACTATAGGCTCCAACATCTATAAAAGTGGCACCTTCATTTAACATTTGCTCAACGTGTTTTAGAACTTCTCTTTCATTTTTGTGCTTACCACCATCATAGAAAGAGTCTGGGGTTATATTTAGTATTCCCATCACTTTTGGTGACGACAAATCAATCAGTTCGCCTTTGCAATTAATAGTCATTTATATTGTTTTGAATGGTGTTGGTACATAATTTAAAACTTTAAACCATAAACCTTGAAGGTTTTAATTATTTATGCGAAATTTACGCAAAATTCAATTTATAGATGCAAGATACTTCAAAACAATACGATGCGGTAATAGATACCTGTAAAAGTTTATTTGTAAAGAAAATGAGCGACTACGGAAGCGCTTGGAGAATTCTTAGATTACCATCTTTAACCGATCAAATTTTTATTAAAGCACAACGTATTAGAAGTCTACAACAAAACGAGGTTAGAAAAGTTGATGAGGGTGAAGCTAGTGAGTTTATTGGCATTATAAATTACTGCATTATGGCTTTAATTCAGTTGGAAAAAGGTGTTGTAGAACAACCCGATATGTCTACTGAAGAAGCCGCAAAATTATACGAAGAGAAAGTCGCTATAACGAAACAATTGATGGAAGATAAAAATCACGACTACGGCGAAGCATGGCGAGATATGCGTGTGAGTAGTTTAACCGATTTAATTTTACAAAAGTTGTTGCGTGTAAAACAAATTGAAGATAACCAAGGCAAAACAATAGTGAGCGAAGGTATTGATGCTAATTATCAAGATATGATTAACTATGCGGTTTTTGCAATGATTCATTTAAACGAAGGCAGGTCATGAAAGCAATAGTAAGTATATCAAGAATTTTAGTAGGTGTATTATTTATTTTTTCGGGATTTATAAAACTAAACGACCCATTAGGGTTTTCTTATAAATTACAAGAATATTTCAGTCCAGATGTATTAAATATTCCTTTTTTAGAACCTTACGCATTAATAATTTCAATTTTTGTTGTTGTTTTTGAAGTGGTTTTAGGGGTGTTTTTACTCATAGGTTATAAACCAAAATTTACAGTTTGGAGTTTATTGCTTATGATTTTGTTTTTTACATTTCTAACCTTTTACGCCGCTTATTTTGAAAAAGTAAAAGATTGCGGTTGCTTTGGCGATTTTATTAAACTGAAGCCTTGGGAAACCTTCTGGAAAGATGTGGCACTTTTGTTTTTTATACTCATTCTTTTTATTGGTGTGAAGTATATCAATCCTGTGTTTTCAAAATTGCCTACAACCATTCTTGCGCTTTTAAGTTTTATCATCAGTTTATGGTTTGGATACCATGTGCTGATGCATTTACCAACAATCGATTTTAGAGCTTATGCCATTGGTAAAAATATTCAAGAAGGTATGTTGATACCAGAAGATGCACCAAAACCAATTCAAGAATACAGTTGGAAGTTTAATGTAAATGGCGAAGAAAAAATTATAAAAACCAATGGATCTTATCCGTCTGTTGATGGCGAGTTTTTAGAGGTTGAAACAAAAGTTATTCAAGAAGGTTACACGCCACCGGTAGTCGATTTTTCCATTGAAAGTGCGGATGAAGATTTAACTACGCACTTCTTAGAACAAGAAAATCTAATTCTAGTGGTATCTTACAGTTTAGAAAGCATCGAACAACAAGGCGCTTTAAAACTGAAAGCGTTACAAGATAAAGCGAGAAAAAACAATTATCAAATTATAGGGTTAACAGCTTCAGGAGAAGATGCTAAAAAGCGAATAAATGAGGCTTATAATATTGATTTCAACTGGTATTTATGCGATGAAAAAGCACTAAAAACTGTGGTGCGTTCTAACCCAGGAGTTTTAGAATTAGATAAAGGTTTGGTGCAACAAAAAGTGCACTGGAATGATATTGAAGATTTGAAGCTTCCAAAGGTTGCAAAACAACCAGAACCAAAAAAAGCAGAGGAAATAGCCTATTTTGTGAATGGAGAACCATCAACAAAAGTAGAAGTAGAAGCAATAGATTCTGCTAACATTGAAAGTGTAAATGTTATTAAGGATTCTGTTCAAATTAAGGAATTGAATGCCTTAAATAAGACTACATATAAAGGAATTATCGAAATAGAGCTCAAGGATTAATCTGTATTTGAATTCAAAACAACTAAACGCATCAACAACTAATATTGTTTATTGATAAACTATCTACTAAATAAAATTTTTTACGCGTTACTGACTTTACTGGGAGTCGTTACAGTAATATTCTTTTTATTTAGCGTCCTTCCAGGAGATCCTGCACAAATGATGATGGGGCAAAATGATGATAGCGAACAATTAGCTATAATCAAGAAAAAATACGGTTTTGATAAGCCAATATCTACACAGTATTTGTATTACTTAAACGATTTATCTCCCATATCATTTCATTCTAATAATGCACAAGATTATACATTTCTAAGTGAAGGGAAATATAATGCAACATCGCTGTTTTCTTTTGGTAATACAATCACAGTATTAAAAAAGCCATACTTAAGAGAGTCTTTTGCGAAGCAAGGTAAACGTGTTAGTCAGGTATTATCTGAAACCTTGCCAAATACATTTGTTTTAGCGGTATCGGCAATTATTATAGCCATAATAATAGGAATTTTATTGGGTATTGTATCGGCACTCTATAAAGATCAATGGCTTGATAAGAGTATTCAAATTTTTAGCACTTTGGGGATGAGTATTCCTTCTTTTTTTAGTGCGATTTTATTCGCTTGGTTTTTTGGTTATATTTTACACGAATTCACCAATTTAGAAATGACGGGAAGTCTGTATGAACTTGATGATTTTGGTGAAGCCATGCATATTAAATGGAAAAATTTAATTTTGCCAGCTGTGGTTTTAGGAATTCGTCCGTTAGCTGTAGTCATTCAATTAATGAGAAATTCGTTATTAGAAGTTTTTAATCAAGATTATATCAGAACCGCACGTGCCAAAGGCTTAAGCGAATTTCAAATAATTAAAAAGCACGCCGTAAAGAATGCGCTAAACCCTGTTGTTACTGCAATTTCAGGTTGGTTTGCTTCCATGCTGGCAGGAGCAGTGTTTGTGGAGTACATTTTTGGTTGGAACGGCTTAGGAAAAGAGATTGTAAACGCCTTAAATACACTAGATTTACCTGTAATTATGGGTTCTGTGTTAATTATAGCCGTAATGTTTATAATAATCAATATTTTTGTAGATATTATTTACGTTTGGTTAGACCCAAAAGTAAAACTAGAATAATTACTGTAAAAGCAAGCACTTTACAAGTAGCCTTAACGTATGAAGAAAACACTGTATATCTTAATCCTATTTTTATCAGTTTTTAGCTGTAATTCGCAAGTACCAGCACAATTTTCAGAAGTCGCTCTAAATGATATGTTTGTCACTTTAGATGGTGATGATATAGCATTTAATAACATTTTAAAAGCCCAGAGCAATCAAACCATCGTTATAGATATTTGGGCATCTTGGTGTGGCGATTGTTTAAAAGGCATGCCAAAAGTAAAAGCATTACAAAAATCGTATCCAGATGCGTCTTATGTGTTTTTATCTTTAGATAAAAACCAAGAAGCTTGGAAACGAGGTATTAAAAAATATAAGATAAAGGGGAATCATTATTTCATGAAATCAGGTTGGGATGGTCCATTCGGAGAGTTTGTGAAACTAGATTGGATACCAAGATATATGGTAGTTGATACCCAAGGAAACATAAAATTATTCAAGGCTATAAAAGCCGATGACGATAACATAAAACAGAGTTTAAAATAATTAAATAAAATCCCAAACTTAAAAATGGGTATTATAAAATGAGAAAACAAATAGTAGCCGGAAACTGGAAGATGAACAATGATTTAGCACAAACCGAAGCGCTAATCACTGCCTTAAAAAAACAAACTAAAACTACTGATGCCGAAGTCATGATTGCGCCGACAGCAACCAATCTGTGGCAAGCATATAACTCGTTAAAAGATTCAAAAATCGAAGTTATAGCACAAAATATGCATTTTGCAGAAAATGGTGCTTACACTGGCGAAATCAGTGCAAGTATGTTAAAAAGCATCGGTATAAATACAGTTATTTTAGGACACAGTGAGCGTCGTGAGTATTTCAATGAAACCGACGAGCTGCTTGCTAAAAAGGTAGATGCTGCTCTTGCAAAAGGAATGCGCGTTATTTTTTGTTTTGGTGAAGAATTGGCCGACAGAAAAGCTGGAAAAGAAGAAACAGTAGTTGGAAACCAAATCAAAAACGCGTTGTTTCATTTAAATGCGGCGGCATTTCAAAATATCATTTTAGCTTACGAACCAGTATGGGCTATTGGAACTGGCGAAACTGCAAGTCCAGAGCAGGCGCAAGACATGCATGCATTCATCAGAAAAACACTTGCAGATAAATACGGAAACGATATTGCTGAAGAAGTTTCAATTCTTTACGGCGGAAGTGTAAAACCTGCTAATGCCGAAGAGATTTTCTCAAAACCAGATGTCGATGGAGGTTTAATTGGTGGAGCGTCGCTAAATGCCGATGATTTCTTTGCTATAGTAAACGCATTTTAAAAATTTATAGTTTTTAACATTTCCCGAACTAAGGAAATTTTTAAAAATAACTTGTGCGCCTACCTGCCGGCAGGCAGGTTACCACAAGGGTCGCGCTTTACACTTCAAGTCCTCGCTTTAGCGATATTAATCGCTAAAGCTGTGGGCTTTCCATTGCAATCGCTAACGCGGGTTAATCCGTCAAAATAATAGTTTAAGCCATGTCCAATACAATCTATATTGGTTACAACTTTAAAGTACAACCGCTTCAACCAGCAGTAGAAATACTCATTGCAGAATTGGGTTATGCCGGTTTTGAAAGTTTTGTTGAAAATGAAGATGGCGTTACGGCATACATTCAAAAAAAAGAGTGGAACCAAGATATTTTGGAAGATGTTCAAATACTAAACTCCAAGGAGTTCAATATTACCTATACTTTTGAAGACATCGAGCAAACCAATTGGAATGCCGAATGGGAAAAGAATTTCAATCCTATTGTAGTCGATGATAATTGTGCAGTTCGCGCGCCATTTCACGAAAAATTTAATGTGCAATTCGATATCATTATAGAACCAAAAATGAGTTTCGGTACAGGGCATCACGAAACTACACATATGATGATACAGCATATTTTAAAAAATGATTTTAAAGATAAATCTGTTTTAGATATGGGCTGCGGTACTGGCGTGTTGGCTATTTTAGCCGAATTAAAAGGCGCAAAACCAATAGATGCTATAGATTATGATAATTGGTGCTATCTCAACAGTTTAGAAAATGTAGAGCGTAATAATTGTAAACACATCACTGTTATTGAGGGAGATGCAACAGTGTTAAAAAATAAATACGACATTATAATTGCAAATATTAACCGAAACATCTTATTGCAAGATATGGCAACTTACATCTCGTGTTTAAATAAAAATGGCATGTTATTTTTAAGTGGATTTTATGATGACGATGTTGCATTAATCACTTACGAATGTGAAAAACATTTGTTAAAATTTGAAGAAAAACTAGAACGAAACAATTGGGTATCATTAAAATTTTTAAATTAGTAAAGAAATTAATCCCCAAAGATTGTTGAAATTATGAGTAATCAAGAAAAAACATCCGAAGAATTATTATTACAGGAAGAAGTCTTAACTCAAAACGAGATTGTGTTATATAACGACGAGGTAAACACCTTCGATCATGTTATTGAAACACTAATTTATGCCTGCGACCATACCGCAGAACAAGCAGAACAATGTTCGTTAATCGTGCATTATAAGGGAAAATGTACTGTAAAAACAGGCTTATACGACGATTTAAAACCACGTTGCTCTATGCTTTTAGAAGCAGGATTGAGTGCAGAAATCGTTTAATTATTCATTCTGCCAATAGCACAACTCACAAACGACTTTGCTTTTGTGGTAATGGCATTTTTATCTCCAACCTCAGGATATCCTATATCCACTAAAACGGCTTTCACTTTTGCAATAGTACTTTCATTTTCATAATCAAAAGTAACGGTGCTTGTTTCGTTATTTACTAAAATTTGTGAAACATCATCTAAACTAGAGAGTTTTTTAGTAATGGTATTAGCACAACCACCACATTTTAAATTTTGTATTTGTATTGTAGTATTCATTTTTTAGATTTTAAACTATTCACTCCTAAAATGCTATAAATAGGACAAAAATTTATAAAACTAGTTATTAGTAGAATAATGGCAACAACCATTAATATATAGGCTAGTGTTCCAGCAATAACATTAAAGTAATATAATAACGCCACTGTAATTGCTATGATGACTCTTAAGCCTTTATCTAAATTCCCAATGTTCTTTTTCATATGCGATTAGTTTAAGAATTAGTTTAAAGTTGATGGGCACACATAATTGGTTTTTGGCAAATCGGTTTTTTTCAAATCAGCAAAACCACCTGCCAAATCAACTAAATTGTTAAATCCACGAGCTTTTAAAATGGATGCAGCTATAACAGAACGATAACCTCCAGCACAGTGCACATAGTAAGTTTCGTTTTTATTAATAGCATTCATGTTATCGTTAATATAGTCTAATGCAAAGTGTTTCACATTATCGCCTTCCAAATGTTCAGATTGGTATTCGCCATCTTTTCGAACATCTAAAACTTTAATATTTTGAGATTTAAAAATTTCAGAAAAGGTTTCAGCATCAATAGATTCAATGGTTTCAATATCTTTTCCAGCTTTTTCCCAAGCCTGTAAACCGCCTTCCAAATAACCTAAGGTATTGTCGTAACCAACCCTAGAAAGTCTTGTAACGGTTTCTTTTTCTTTGCCTTTAGGAGTAACTAATAAAATAGGTTGTTTTAAATCTGATATTAAAGCACCAACCCAAGGCGCGAAAGAGCCATTTAAACCTATAAATATCGAGTTCGGTATATGTGCTTTTACAAATTCCTTTTCGCTTCGCACATCTAATACTAGGGCATCTTCATTATTCGCTATATTTTCAAATTCTTCTGGATTTAAAGGTGTATCACCTTTTTTCAAAATGGTTTCAAAAGCATCATATCCAGATTTATTCATCATGGCATTTTTAGCAAAATATTGCGGTGGTGGTGCAATACCAGTTAAAACTTCTTTAACAAACTCTTCTCTGGTCATGTCTGCTCGAAGCGCATAGTTTGTTTTCTTTTGTTCGCCTAAAACACCAACAGTTTCTTTACTTAAATTTTTTCCACATGCAGATCCTGCACCATGAGCCGGATAAACAATAACATCATCTGGTAAAGGCATTATCTTATTACGCAGAGAATCATATAACATACTCGCTAAATCTTCTTTTGTTAAATCTGATTTTATAGCTAAATCTGGTCGTCCAACATCACCTAAAAACAGGGTGTCACCAGAGAAAATTGCGTGTTCTTTTCCATTTTCGTCTAATAACAGATAGGTTGAAGATTCTAGTGTGTGTCCGGGTGTATGCAATACCTTAATGGTGATATTACCCACTTTAAACGCTTCATTATCTTTGGCTTCATGAATATCATAACTGGTTTTAGCACCAGGGCCAAATATTATTTTAGCGCCTGTTTTTTTTGCTAAATCAATATGTCCTGAAACAAAATCGGCATGAAAATGGGTTTCAAAAATATATTTGATTTTGGCATTTTCTTTATTCGCTTTGTCAACATATTGTTGTGTTTCTCGCAAGGGGTCTATAATAGCAACTTCACCATTCGATTCAATGTAATAAGCTCCTTGGGCTAAACAGCCTGTATATATTTGTTCAATTTTCATAACTAATCTTAATTGTCTTAAAATTACAAAACCTTAATCAATCGAAATGTGATTTAGGTCAGATTTAATACTATTTTAACTCTTTGTAAATGATATATATAGCCATAATTAATACAAAGTAGCCGAAACTCTTTTTTAATTTAGGGCCACTAATAAATTTTGATAAAAACACGCCTAAAACGATTCCGAAAACTGAAATTAATGTAAATGTCAACAAGAATACCCATTCAATTTCTAAAGTTTGAACGTCACCGATAAATCCTATTAATGAATTTATAGTTACAATAATTAACGATGTTCCTACGGCTTTTTTCATAGGAATATTTGCCCAAATCACTAAAGCTGGGACGTACAAAAAACCACCGCCGGCACCAATAATTCCCGTAATTGTTCCTATTACTAAGCCTTGAACAAATGTTTTGTAATAAGGTTGACTCTTTGAACTTACTTCCAGTTCTTTTCTATTTTTAATCATAGAAATAGAGGCCAAAAGCATGATAATGGCAAAAAATATCATGATGCCCATCCCTTTTGAAAGTTGAAAGTCTCCTATAGATAACAGAGTTTCTGGTATTCCTGGAACCAAATAGCGTCGTGATAAATATACTGCGACAAAAGACGGGAATGAGAAAGCTAATCCTGTTTTAAAATCAACCAGACCTTTTTTGTGCTTTTGATAGGTGCCCACCATTGATGATGTGCCCACTACAAAAAGAGAATATGCTGTAGCAATGACAGGATTATAACCAAGTAAGTAAACCAAAAGAGGAACTGTTAAAATGGAGCCACCACCACCTATAAGTCCTAAAACTAGACCTACGATTAGTGCTCCTAAGTATCCTAACATTTCGGTTAAATCCATTTAGTGCGGTAATTTGTTTTTTACAAGTCCGTATATGAAAGTTCCAACTATGGCAGCAGCTATAACAATTATCATGCTCCAAACTCCGGTACCTAAAAGGATGTACATTGGCCCTGGACATGCACCTATAAGCGCCCAACCAAAACCAAATATTATTCCACCAACAATGTATCTAACTAATCCATGTTCTTTTTTAGGAACATGTATTTTTGAGCCTGTGATGCTTTTTATATATCCTTTATTTGAAATTTGAAGAAATACAATTCCAGTAATTATGGCTGTACCAATAATGCCATACATGTGGAAAGATTGAAACCTAAACATTTCATAAATGCGGTACCATGAAACGGCTTCAGATTTCACCAAAATGATACCAAAAAATATACCTACTAATAAAAATCTTAATGCTTTCATATGTTTAAAATATTAGAGGTAATAAAAAATTTGCCATGACTAAACCGCCTATAAAAAAACCTATTACAGCAATTAAAGATGGTTTTTGTAAACTACTTAAACCAGAAATAGCATGACCTGAAGTACAGCCAGCGGCATAGCGCGTACCGAAACCTACCAAAAGGCCACCAACTACCAATAATAAGAGTGTACTTGGTGAGTTTAAATTTTCTAAACCAAAAAGTTCGTTTGGTACTAGGCTTTTTCCTGGATTATTAAACCCCATTTTTTCTAGTTCTCCAATGGTAGTAGGGTTTAAATTGGTTCCGCTGTCATTGGATAAAAATTGTACAGCAATAAAACCCCCAATTATAGATCCTAGAACAACAGTTAAATTCCAGAGTTTATCTTTCCAATTAACATTGAAAAAATCTGAGAATTTACCAGCTCCAGCCATTGAGCACATGGTGCTAAGGTTTGATGACATGCCGAAAGTTTTACCAAAGTAGAGTAGAAGTGCCATAACAAAGGCAATTAATGGCCCTGAAACATACCAAGGCCATGGATTTAAAATGAATTGTAAGTCCATGAATTTCTGCGAATTTAAATTAGTCGAATTTAAGTTATGTAATATTTGTTACTTATTAATGCCGAAAGATACGTAAAGTGTTTGAACCATAGGTCTTGACCGCGTTAGGGATTGAAATGGAAAGCCCACAGCTGAGGTACGAAGCGAGGACTTGAAGTGTAAAGCCCGACCCTTGTGGTAACCTGCCTGCCGGCAGGCAGGCGCCCTAATAACGGTTTACAATATTTCTATTTTGTTTCTGCTGAGTTTGATTTTGTTTTCGTTTTCGAGTTGCTTTAACAGTCTTGAAATAACCACGCGCGAAGTATGTAAGTCTTCAGCGATGTCTAAATGTTTTACAACTAAGGTTTTTGACGCATGCAGTTTAGTTTTGTTTATGAGATAGTTGTAGAGGCGCTCGTCCATTTTTAAGAATGCTATACTATCTATGGCTTCTAGCATTTCATCGAATCGGGTTTGGTAGCTTTGAATGATGAAATTTCTCCAGCTCTCATTGTTATGAAACCATTTTTGCATGTTTTGAACAGGAATCATAATTAGGGTTGAGTCTTGTTCAGCAACCGCTCTAATCTTACTTTTTGTGGTACCCATACAACAGGTAAGGGACATGGTGCAGGTTTCGCCAGCTTCTAAAAAATAGATAAGGAGCTCGTTACCACCTTCGTCTTCACGGAGTATTTTGATGTTTCCATTTAGAAGAATAGGAATGTGCGTTAGTGGTTGGTTGATATCTATGATGATGTCATCCTTTTTAAAAGAAACTAATTTACCAACAGTATCTATTTCGTTGAGGAGCGCTTCATCAAAAATAGAATTGAATTTATTTTGTAGTACGTTTGAATTCATATTCAAAAGTAATGAATTTAAAAAAATTGAAAGAAATTGTTTGGTGGAGTTTTAATAAAAAATGTATATTTGCACCCACGAAAAAAGGCCATGTGGCGCAACTGAATAGCGCACTTGATTACGGCTCAAGAGGTTGCAGGTTTGAATCCTGCCATGGTCACAAAAATATTACTAGAGAAAAAGTATTTAAAAGCGAGTTTCAATTTTGAAACTCGCTTTTTTTTATTCGCTATTCTATACATTTTAGCTTATCCATAAAGAACTCTTTGTATTCTATAAAAGGAATGATTTTAATGTCTTCGGTTCCGCGAAGTTCAATAGATTTTATGGGAGCAGTTTTTAATATTTCTATATGTGTATCGGATAATCTTGCTTTGAAAAGAAATACTTCTCCGCATTCGATATCCCAAGAATGATAAAATGCTATGGTACGATCGTTTTCTAGGGTTACACGTACGCTAGATCTTTGGTTTGGTAAATATGTGGCGCAACCTAAATCATCTGTTAGATTGAAAAAGATGTCTGTTTTTCTACCTTGTTTGTAAAGCTCTACTGTTAGATTTTTACCTAAGGTATAAGGCTCAGTTCTTATAGTTGTGATGTTATAGAATTTATCATATTCATTAATCTGGTAATGACAAGAGTCTCTAAACTTCATCCTTTCTAACAAGGCCTTTTGTTTACGTTCTTCTTCAGCAGATTTAGAAGCGATCTTTTGATTTTCAGTTGCGTTATTTGTGTTGTTTCTTATTCTTTCTAATGCTAAGCGTTCTTGTTGTAAAACTTGAGCGATAGAATCGTTTTGTCTTTTAAGCTTTTGTAATTCTTTACGTTCCTTTTCTATTGCTTGGGCGACAGAATCTTTAATTCTTTTCTCTAGAAGTAGTTTTGCTTGTGCCTCTTGACTCTGATTCAACTTATTTTGTTCCTGAGCTGCTGCTAATGCTTTTTGTTGTGCTTGCGCTTTTGCAACGGAGTCGTTTCTTTTTCTAAGAAGCTCGAGTTCTTTTTGCCTTTCTACTTCAGCTTTGGCAATCGCTTCTTGCTTTTTTCTTTCGTCCAATGCTTTTTGTGCTGCTTGAACTTTGGCAACAGAGTCGTTTCTTTTTCTTAGTAGCTCCAGTGCTTTCTCTTGTGCTTCTTTTTCTGCTTTAATTATAGAGTCGTTACGTTTTCGCAGTGCTATTAGCTTTTCTGCTTCTGCTTCAGCTTTGGCAATAGAATCTTTTTTGGCTTGTTCCAAACGCAGGCGTTCTTCTTCGGCTTTAGCTTTTATTATAGAGTCGTTACGTTTTTGCAACGTAAGGAGTCTTTCTGCTTCGGCTTGAGCCTCAGCTTTTGCTTTAGCGATAGAATCTTGTTTTTGCTTTTCTTCTAATCGTCTTTTTTGTTCTAAACCTACTTGGGCTAAAGAATCTTTTTTGGCTTGTTCCAAACGCAGGCGTTCTTCTTCGGCTTTAGCTTTTATTATAGAGTCGTTACGTTTTTGCAACGCAAGGAGTCTTTCTGCTTCGGCTTGAGCCTCAGCTTTTGCTTTGGCGATAGAGTCTTGCTTTTGCTTTTCTTCTAATCGTCTTTTTTGTTCTAAAGCTACTTGGGCTAAAGAATCTTTTTTGACTTGCGCTAAACGCAGTCGTTCTTCTTCGGCTTTGGCTTTTGCAATGGAGTCGTTACGCTTTTGTAATGTAAGGAGTCTTTCAGCTTCAGCTTGAGCCTCAGCTTTTGCTTTGGCGATAGAGTCTTGCTTTTGCTTTTCTTCTAGAAGTCTTTTTTGTTCTAAAGCTACTTGGGCTAAAGAATCTTTTTTGGCTTGTTCTAAACGCAGGCGTTCTTCTTCGGCTTTCGCTTTTGCAATGGAGTCGTTACGTTTTTGTAAGGCTAAAAGTCTTTCAGCTTCAGCTTGGGCTTCCGCTTTTGCTTTAGCGATTGAATCTTGTTTTCGTTTTTCTTCTAGAAGTCTTTTTTGTTCTAAAGCTACTCGGGCCAAAGAATCTTTTTTGGCTTGCACTAAACGCAGTCGTTCTTCTTCGGCTTTCGCTTTTGCAATGGAGTCGTTACGTTTTTGTAAGGCTAAAAGTCTTTCAGCTTCAGCTTGGGCTTCCGCTTTTGCTTTAGCGATTGAATCTTGTTTTCGTTTTTCTTCTAGAAGTCTTTTTTGTTCTAAAGCTACTCGGGCCAAAGAATCTTTTTTGGCTTGCACTAAACGCAGTCGTTCTTCTTCGGCTTTAGCTTTTGCAATGGAGTCGTTACGTTTTTGTAAGGCTAAAAGTCTTTCAGCTTCAGCTTGGGCTTCCGCTTTTGCTTTAGCGATTGAATCTTGTTTTCGTTTTTCTTCTAGAAGTCTTTTTTGTTCTAAAGCTACTCGGGCCAAAGAATCTTTTTTGGCTTGCACTAAACGCAGGCGTTCTTCTTCGGCTTTCGCTTTTGCAATGGAGTCGTTACGTTTTTGTAAGGCTAAAAGTCTTTCAGCTTCAACTTTAGCCTTAGCAATGGAGTCATTACGTTTTTTCTCCACCAGTATTCTATTGGCTTCAGCTTCAATTGCTGCAATTGAATCTTTCTTTCGTTGTTCGATTAAAGCTTTTTCTGCATTGGCTTTATTCGCTATTTCGTCTAATTTTCTTTGTCTTTCTTTCCTTTCGGCAATAGCTTTTATTCTTTGAGCTTCTTCATGATCGAAATATAAATCCATCATTTGCTCATTCACAAAGAGATATTGATCTTTTACAAAGCCAACAAGGTCTTTATATTTTACTTTGTAGGTATAACTGCCTAAGTAGCTAGTTACGATACATCTTTCGTTCTCTTTAAATTCAGCAATAGTTTCAGAATTTGATGCTTCAGTGGCATAAAGCGCACCATCTTGAGCGAATTTGGTAGCAATTTTGGCTTCTTCTTGAGCAAATAGGTTTATGGTGAAGCTTAAAAATAATATTAATGGATAAATATGTTTAACCATGAGTGTTCGATTTGTGGGGCTTTTTTTAATTATTGTACAAATGTAATATACCAATCATTTAAAAAACAAAATTTAAGCCAAAATGCAAATTTTACCTATCAATTTAATGCATTTCTGGTTACAAACCATCTCCAGCCTATAATTGCTATTTGTATTTTAGTGGCTTTAGCTAAATCTAATTGTTTTTTGGAATAACTCGGTAAGATGAGTTTGTTAACCTTTGCTAATATTTTAAAAACTTGCTTTTTCACGTTGCTGTCTGTTTTAATGCAAAAATAGTAAAACTTATTCTAGACTAAGTTTTACAGCATTTTGATTAAATAAGTGCGATTAGAAATAATATCACACTAATGATAATTTTGGCAAGTGCAATCATAGTTTTTAAAATTTAGAAGATTATTAATTAGATTATTTTTTTGAATGTTTTTTGAAGATATAGATTTCAAGATATGTCCACCAAACGTTTAAGCAAAAATCGATGAATTTGGATATAGATTTGTAATTAATAAAATAAAATTAGTTTTAATATTATAGTGACCCCCTTTGTAGAAGTTTCAATTAATAACAAATTATATTAAAAAAGTAAAATTATGTTATAAATATAGAGGTGTTTTGTACTGTTTTTTAAAACCCTAGGGGTTTTTGGTTGTAAAAATTCAATATTTTAAAGAATTCATCTTTTTTAGGATAATTAAAACAAAAAAAGACACTCGTAGGAGTGCCTTTGAATTTTAAACTAAAATGATACTTTTATTTTTTGGTAGTAATTTCAACAACACCATGTTCAGCCGGTTTACCATGTTTTTTAATGGCGGAATCTCCTTTAATCACGTTTATAGTTTTAATATCATCATTATCTAATGCTTTAAACGTTTTTGAATCTACAACTTTACCATCAATAATGTATAAAGGTTCCTCACCATCTTCAGTTTTTAAAACAAACTTGTTTTTACCTTCACCTTTTCCTAATGTTTTTATTTTATAAGATTTCCCGTTTGATTCATTGCCTTTAACAATTATAATGTCTTCTTCTTTGTTGATGTCGTCATTATCTACTATCACTTCAATAATATCGTCTTCATCACTGTTTTCGTTAATTTCAACAACCTTAATGCGTTTTTTAAAGGTGTTTTCTCCCTTATCTTTAGTTATAAAATGAATAGAATCATTATTTAATTCATAAACTTCGTCCTCATCAGAAATAAAAATAGCATTAGTGCCACTTCCTGTTCTACGAATTTTGTGGCTAACAGTATCGCCATCTTTTATAACATAAGAGATTATTTCTCTTTTAATATCTGCATTGCCAATAGAAATGTTTTTCCCGTTTTTACCAAAAGCTATTTTAATAGGTGCAATGGCTTCATCAGAGTTTAAGTTAAAATTGGCGTTCGAGTCTTTTCCAGAAGCTTCAATTTTAATGGCAGTTATTTCACCTTCTGCATTACGACTCAAACCTTTAAACTTTAATGTAACACCTTTCGATTTGGCGGTTTTCGCTATTTTATCTAATTCGGCGTCGGTTGTGGTTTTTGTAATAATAAATACTTCTAATTCTTTTCGTGCATCTATACCATTGCTAATAGCTGATGGCTTAACGATTACCATTTCGTTTCCAAGCGCAGTTGAAGTTTCAAACGGTTCTAAATTACCTAGAATCGTATTGGGCATCATGTTCACAACAGGTTCTGTCTTTTCAATATAAATTTCCTTCGTATTAAAACTCATAAGAAATAGAGCTATTAAAGGAACAACAAGGGCATACTTAATTTTTTTAATGTTTTTTGATTTTGATTTTTGTAACATAACGATTCGTTTTTTGATTAATGAATTATAGAAATTATTGCTTAAGGCCAATTGATGAGTTGGCACACTCGTTTTAAGCAAGGTATATTGATACGTTTTTTTGCATACCGTATTATTAACGGTATCATTATCAGCTAAAAACTCTAAATTTTGTTTTAAATCTTTGGCATAAAGCCATATAAACGGATTAAACCAAAGCGCAATACATGCCAAATGTGTAAGTAAAATATCAATACTGTGGTATTGTTTTGCATGAACCTTTTCGTGTGCTATTATCTGATTTAACTCTGCTTGATCAAATTGATCTGGATTGTAAACAATCCAATTAAAGAATGAGAAGGGAGACACGTCCTCAGCTGTTTTTACAAAAGTGTATTCGCCAATTTTCTCTTTATCATTTCCTGCTATAACTCGTGCTAAAGAAGACATTTGAATTAAGAATCGCGTAAAAAACAAGACCATCCCCAATACATAGGCAAATATGGTATAATCTATTAAGCTCAATCCCGAATCTGTCGTAGCAGGCGTAACATCAATAAAAGCGTAATTGGTTACATTAACAGGTGTATACTCAACGTATACCGGAATAACAATCAAAGGTACAGTTAAAGCAACTAACAGTCCTATTAACAAAAACCATCGGTTAGACTTAAAGAATGTTTCTCGCTGTAACAGTAGTTTGTAAAACAAGTATAATATAGCTATAATGGCACTGGCTTTAATAATATGTTCCATGATTAGGCTTCTTTTTCAATTAGTTTAATAATCTCCTTTAAGTCCTCAATACTTATTTTTTCTTCCTTAGCAAAAAACGACACCACATTTTTATACGAATTATTAAAATAATTATCTATGGCCATATTCATAAATCGTTTTCTATAATCTTCCTTTTTCACAATAGGGTAGTACTGGTGTGTTTTACCATAAGCGTTGTAAGCCACATAACCTTTGTCTTCTAAATTTCTAATAATTGTAGAAAGCGTGTTATAATGTGGTTTGTCATCTTTTATTTCTGCAAGTACATCTTTTACAAAAGCCTTTTCTAACTTCCATAAAATGTGCATAATTTCCTCTTCCTTATTGGTTAATTTTTCCATTAATTCATGTGTTTTTAAGTCGGTACAAGCGTAAACTTATGTGTTTTAATTTGGGCGCCTGCCTGCCGGCAGGCAGGTTACCACAAGGGTCGGGCTTTTCGTTACTAGTTTTGGCTCGATGCTCGCCTCGCCAAAAGCTAACCACTGCAATCCCTAACGCATTACAAACCTATAACTATTTTTATAGTTATACAACTATGTTAGTAGTTATTTAACTAAATTTTAAGTTTTCAACTCCAATTTGAAAATCATAATTCAAAAATCGTAATTCGTAAATTCTTGTATTATCTTCGCAAAAATTTTATTTATGAGTATCCTTTGGGTAATCCTTGGTTTTATTTTGCTAGTCGTAGGAGGTGAGTATCTTGTTAGATCTTCGGTAGCATTATCATTTAAATTTAATATCTCTAGAATGGTTATTGGTATGACGGTGGTATCTTTTGCCACGTCTGCACCCGAGTTATTAGTTAGTTTACAAGCAGCACTTTCAGGTTCACCTGCAATAGCCATAAATAATGTTGTAGGATCAAATATTGCTAATATCGGTTTAGTTCTGGGAATTACTGCTTTGGTAGGTGCTATAGCTGTCGATAAATCGTTTTACAAGCTAAATTGGCCAGTAATGATGGTTTTTTCAATAGTACTTTATTATTTTTTAAAAAACGACAACCTGCTATCGGCATCAGAAGGAGCTATACTTTTCATCGGCCTTCTTTTATTTTTAGTCATTCTTATTAAAAGTGCAAAAAAGGATTTGGTTGTAGAAGAAGTTGACGAAGCACTTTCTACTATATCAAATTTTAAAATTGCACTATGGTTATTAATTGGTGCGGTGGCGTTATATTTTGGTAGCGAATGGTTGGTAGAAGGTTCTAAAGAAATCGCGCGTTCTGTAGGAGTAAGTGAAGCCGTAATAGGCGTTTCTTTAATTGCAATTGGCACCAGTGTTCCAGAATTAGCAGCATCGGTAATAGCCGCAGCTAAAAAGGAGAAAGCTATTTCTTTAGGAAATTTAATTGGCTCAAATATATTTAATATAGGTTCCGTTTTAGGATTAACAGCCTTAGTTAAGCCAATTCCAGTAACAGAACCACAAATTCTTTCAAGCGATATTTTTTGGATGCTTGGTTTTTCAGCAGTCTTAATTCCATTAATATTTTTACCCAAACGATTACAAATAGGGCGACTCGAAGGATTCTTTCTAGTAATTTGTTACGGTGTTTTTATGTTTCTGGTATTTACCAAAGGCAAATTTTAAATCTTTTAATCTTTATATACGGCAACTGCAATTTTAGAATCTGCAGTACCATAATATAAAAACCATTGGTTATTAAAATAAACTAAACCTTCAACAAAACATACTTCATTCACTTCGCCCACTTTTTCATAATCTTTATCTGGGTGAATAAAATGCTTATCCGTTCTATCAATTAGTTTAAAAGGTGCGTTTTTATCAAACAAGGCTTGTCCTGCAGCATAAGTAAATTTCGGTAAACTCGTATCGTTAAAATTTTCGGCATTACTACCATTATAAATCAACAGAATGCCATCGTCTGTAATTAACGCATAAGGTCCAGGTTCAACTAATCTGCTATCAAAATAGCCCATTCTTGGGTGTAGTACTGAAATCATTTTTTTAGATTCCGAGTTTTCAGCGACTTCCCAATTTATAAGGTCTTCAGAATATGCCATAAAAATATTAGTATCGCCAAAATACATCCAGTATTTGCCATCAATTTTTTTTGCAACCATTTTATTGCCTTGTAATTCACTTACTATGGCACCAGCTTTAGACCATAAATCTTTATATTTTTCATCTTTTAAAACCAAACCATGTTTTACCCATGTTGCTAAATCTTTTGATGATGCGATACTCAAGCGAGCCGTTTTTCCATCGTATGATGTGTAGGTCATAAAATATTCTCCAGTATCGCTCTCTACAATTCTAGGGTCTTCAACACCATCAAAATAACAGAAATAACAGTCTTCAGAATTTGTTTGCGCAGTCGAATCTTTTTTATAATTCCATTCGTAAATTTTCATAGCATCGGTATCAGGATAGAAAATAGGTTCTGGCATTTTATCGAAATGCAAACCGTCTTCACTTATAGCCAAACCAATTCGGGAAGTTCCCAAAGAGTCTTGTGCTCTGTATAATAAATAAACTTTATTGTCTTTTACAATTGCTGTTGGGTTAAGCACATTGCGTTCTTCCCAATTTACCGTATTGTTTGTAATAGGGTCTAAAAATTTTAAATCCGAGGTTGGACTTAAAATAGGGTTTAAGCTATCAACTTTTTCAAAATACGGAAATGCCCAATTTTTTAAATCTTCAGATGATGTATTTTTTGTGGCTATTTTAGTTTCGCACCCCATTAATAAGAGTGCTATAAAAAGATATTGAAATAGTTTCATAACATTAGAGGTTAGTTAGTTTAATGTGTTTGTGAATCACTAAGTTAGGTGTTTTAAATACAAATTCAATTAAAGACCCTCTTAAAGTTATTTATAAAAAAAAAAGCGCTTACAACTGTAAGCGCTTTTTTTTATGAACAAAACTAATATTATTAAACTTTTGCAGATTTAACAGTTTTAATAATACGTCCTGCAATTTTATAAGGGTCACCATTAGAAGCAGGTCTTCTGTCTTCTAACCATCCTTTCCATCCTTTTTCAACAGTAATAATTGGAATTCTTATTGAAGCTCCACGGTCAGATACTCCATAAGAGAAATCAGTAATAGCAGCTGTTTCGTGTAAACCAGTTAAACGTTGATCGTTAAACTCACCATAAACAGCAATGTGTTCTTTCACTACAGGGCGGAAAGCTTCACATATTTTCTCGTAAACTTCTTTAGAACCACAAGTTCTTAAAGTCGTGTTAGAGAAGTTAGCGTGCATACCAGAACCATTCCAATCCATATCTTTTCCAAGTGGTTTTGGATGGTAATCAATGTAGTATCCATATTTTTCAGTCAATCTATCTAATAAATATCTAGCAACCCACATTTCGTCACCAGCTAATTTAGCACCTTTTGCGAATAGTTGGAATTCCCATTGTCCACAAGCAACCTCTTGGTTAATACCTTCAAAGTTTAATCCAGCAGCAATACATAGATCAGCGTGCTCTTCAACTAAATCTCTACCATGTGTGTTTTTACCACCAACAGAACAGTAGTACATTCCTTGTGGCGCAGGATATCCTCCTACAGGGAAACCTAATGGTAATTGAGTAGCAGTATCCATTATGAAATATTCTTGCTCAAAACCAAACCAGAAATCATTATCATCATCATCAATAGTTGCTCTTCCGTTTGATACGTGAGGTGTTCCATCAGCATTTAAAACTTCAGTCATAACTAAATAACCGTTAACGCGCTCCGGATCTGGAAAAATAGCAACTGGTTTAAGGATACAATCAGAAGATCCGCCCTCCGCTTGTCTAGTTGAAGATCCGTCAAAAGACCAATTGTCTAATTCTTCAATAGTTCCTTTAAAGTTTTCATGCTCTTCTACTTTAGTTTTACTTCTCAAATTTTGAGTTGGGAAATACCCGTCTAACCAAATGTATTCTAATTTAATTTTTGCCATAATATTTTAAAATGAGAAATTAATATTGTTTCAACAAATATATATTTTTATTGAGACACTGCATATTTGAGGGGGTGTTAATGTGAAAACCTGAGTTATTTTTATTTATACCCTATTTTTTTGGGGTTTATTTTAAAAAAAGCATAGTATATTATATAAATATTGAAAAATTGTTAACTAGGTGTTTCAGGATTCAATCGCTATAGTTAATTTTGTAATTCTAATTGAATCAAATTAATACGCCCATGTCAACATTACGATTTCATGCTTTAAAAGAATCATTCGCTCATAAACCTATTCCTATTGAAGAATCTTTGAAGCGTTCAGAGATTTTTGGAAAAAATGTATTTAATGAGAACACGATGCGTCAGTATTTAACAAAAGACGCTTTTCTTGGTGTAATGAGTGCCATTCAGGATGGTACCAAAATTAAAAGATCAATTGCCGACCAGGTGGCTTCATCTATGAAAGATTGGGCCTTATCTAAGGGCGTAACCCATTATACGCATTGGTTTCAGCCTTTAACGGGTGCGACTGCAGAAAAACATGACGCCTTTTTTGAAACTATAGAAGGCGGAATGGCTATTGAGAAATTTGGAGGTAATCAATTGGTACAACAGGAACCAGATGCGTCTAGTTTTCCAAGTGGAGGTATTCGGAATACATTTGAAGCAAGAGGATATACCGCTTGGGATCCAACATCACCAGCTTTTATATATGGTACAACGCTTTGTATTCCAACCATTTTCGTAGCTTATACAGGAGAGGCTTTAGATTATAAAACACCACTTTTAAGAGCCTTACAAGCTGTAGATTCAGCGGCAACAGCTGTGTGTAAATATTTTGATAAAAACGTAAAAAAAGTAACTTCATCTTTAGGTTGGGAACAAGAATACTTTTTAATAGATAAATTAATGGCGGCCAGTCGTCCAGATATTTCCTTAACGGGCAGAACCTTATTAGGACATTCTTCAGCCAAGGGACAACAATTAGATGATCATTACTTTGGATCTATTCCTAACAGAGCTCTTAACTTTATGCGTGAATTAGAAACCGAATGTATGCTTCTTGGTATTCCGGTTAAAACAAGACATAATGAGGTGGCTCCGAATCAATTTGAATTGGCTCCAATATTTGAAGAAGCCAATTTAGCTGTCGATCATAACGCTTTACTTATGGATATTATGGGACGCGTCGCTTCACGACATAATTTTAAAGTGTTGCTTCATGAAAAACCGTTTGCAGGTGTAAATGGTTCTGGTAAGCATAACAATTGGTCATTGTCAACAGATACCGGTGTGAATTTATTGGCACCCGGAAAGACCCCAATGAGTAATCTGCAGTTTTTGACATTTTTCATTAATACCATTAAAGCAGTACATACCTACGAAGCTCTTCTGCGAGCATCGATTGCTTCTGCAAGTAACGATCATAGATTGGGAGCTAACGAAGCGCCGCCAGCAATTATGTCGGTGTTTATTGGAGACCAATTAACAAAGGTTTTAGAGGAGTTAGAAGGTGTAACCAAAGGTAAATTATCGCCAGAAGAAAAAACCGAATTAAAATTAAATGTAGTAGGTAAAATTCCTGATGTACTTCTTGACAATACTGATAGAAATCGTACATCGCCTTTCGCCTTTACAGGAAATAAGTTTGAGTTTAGAGCTGTGGGGTCGCTTGCAAATTGCGGTAACCCGATGACGGTTTTAAACACCATCGTTGCTAAACAACTAAAAGACTTCAAAAAAGAGGTTGATACCTTAATAGCGAAAAAAGACTTAAAGAAAGACGAAGCCGTTTTTAATGTACTAAGAGAATATATTAAATCTTCGAGAGCTATCTTATTTGAAGGAAACGGTTATGGAAAAGAATGGGAAAAAGAAGCGAAAAAGCGTGGATTAAGTAATAACAAAACCACGCCCGAAGCCTTAAAAGCTAAAATTTCAAAAGAAAGTATTGCTTTGTTTGAAGACATGAAAGTAATGAGTAAAACCGAAACTGAAGCTCGTTACGAAATTGAGGTTGAAGCTTACATCATGCATGTGCAAATTGAAAGCCGAGTGTTAGGTGATATTGCAAGAAATCATATCGTACCAACTGCTGTGAAATATCAAAATATATTGGTTGAAAACGTACGCGGATTGAAGGAGATATTTGAAGAAAAGTACAACAGTGTGTCTAAGGAGCAAATCAATCTTATTGAAGAAATTTCAAATCATATAGAAGGCATTAACATTAATGTAAATAAAATGATTGACGCGAGAAAAGTGGCAAACGATATGAAAGACATTGATAAAAAGGCACATGCTTATTGCAATCAGGTTAAACCATTATTTGATGATATTCGTTATCATTGCGACAAGTTAGAATTGTTAATCGACGACGAAATTTGGCCTCTAACCAAGTACCGTGAAATGTTGTTTACAAGATAGTTTTTCATTAGTCAGTTGAGGTGACTATTTTGGAGTTTAAGTTCAAATGGCTTCTTGATATTTTTAATAAATAATGTTTTTCTCAGAAAAAGAGATAAAAGTGTAAAATTAAATTCGCTTGAAAACTAGGTTCTGATTCATTCTAAAGCTTTAAATGAAACTAAATAATCATACTTACTATATTTTGAATTGTTATCGAAGGATTTAACTTCATACTGGAATTCATTCTGTTTTCTGATTTCTAAAGAATAACTGTAAGGACTTAAATTGCCATTATAATCTATATAGTTTCGGTAAAAACTTGTAATTCCTTTTTTAGAAAATCGAAAACCTTTGTTGTAGAGTATAACAAATAGCTCTTGGGGTAGAACATAATAATATTGTTTACTAAGTAATAAGCTGGGAAATGAATGGTCTAAGAATTCAAAATTTTCATAAATAGATCCTTTTCTCCAGTTTGTATTGGTGTTTCTTACTGGCGATGGGTTTTCGTTTGTAAACTCTTCTATTTTGATTAGATTTTCTTGATCGTTATGAGAAAAAATAATTTTATGCCCCTCGAGAAACCCAAGAGAATCTTTATCTGAAGAAATAAAGGTTTGAATTTTTGTAATGACTTTATTTTGGTTAAAATGAATTATTGATTTGTGTTCAATAAATTTCATTTTGCTATCAAATCTATATATGACAAAATGCTCATGATTAAATTTAATACATCTTCTTGTTATGTAGAGATTTGTTAAATTCGTAAAATAATCATCAATCACTAAACTATCCGGCTCGCTAAATTTTTCTGCAAAAAGACTACCAGTACTAAAAGATGTGTAGTTGTTATTAGTATCAAAACGATATCTTATATTTGAATTGTATTCTTTTTCGGCGCCAACCCAAACCATTTTAAACTGTTCGACTTTATCATAGTCAGGGAAATATTCAATTTTTGAGTCAGAATCAGAACAACTTAGTAATGTTAGTAATAAAAAGACAATCCAAATAGCAAATATTTTCCCCTTCATTATTAGTTGGCAATTAAAAACTCAGATGCGTTATTTTTAATTAAATAAACGAATTTAATTGAAAATTTTTACAAAATGAAATTTGTTTTAGTTTAAAACCTGTTAGTAAAACTGGATTAAAAAACCACTTAAGTTTTAATACAAAGAATTACCTTTGCACCATATTATATTTTTATGAGTCAAGAAGTTTCAAAACGATATGCGCAACGCGGTGTATCAGCATCAAAAGAAGATGTGCATAATGCCATTAAGAACATTGATAAAGGATTGTTTCCTAAAGCATTCTGCAAAATAGTTCCAGATTATTTAACTAATGATGACGATTATTGCCTAATCATGCATGCCGATGGTGCAGGGACAAAATCTTCTTTAGCTTACATGTATTGGAAAGAAACTGGCGATATTTCTGTTTGGAAAGGTATTGCTCAAGATGCGTTAATCATGAATATCGACGACCTGTTATGTGTTGGGGCAACTGATAATATCATGTTATCATCAACCATAGGAAGAAATAAAAATTTAATTCCAGGCGAAGTACTTTCTGCTATTATTAACGGTACTGAAGAATTGCTCGATGATTTAAAATCGTTCGGTGTAACTATTCATTCTACAGGTGGTGAAACTGCCGATGTTGGCGATTTGGTTAGAACCATTATTGTTGATTCTACCGTAACCGCAAGAATGAAACGAAGCGAGGTTATCGATAATGCAAATATCAAAGCTGGCGATGTTATTGTTGGTTTAGAGAGTTTCGGGCAAGCCACTTATGAGAAGGAATATAATGGAGGTATGGGAAGTAACGGTTTAACATCTGCACGACATGATGTGTTCAGTAAATATCTAGCAAAAAAATACCCTGAAAGTTTTGACGCGTCAGTTCCAGAAGATTTAGTGTATTCTGGAGGTGTGAAACTAACAGATAGTGTTAATGATTCACCGCTTGATGCTGGTAAATTAGTGCTATCGCCTACTCGAACGTATGCGCCAATAATAAAAGCCATTTTATCTAAATATAACAGTGAATCTATTCATGGTATGGTACATTGTTCTGGTGGTGCACAAACTAAAATTCTTCATTTTGTTGATGAGTTTCATATTGTAAAAGATAATATGTTTCCAATTCCACCATTATTTAAATTGATTCAAGAGCAATCAAAAACCGATTGGAAGGAAATGTATCAAGTCTTTAATTGCGGACACCGCATGGAATTATATGTATCACCTGAAGTGGCGGAAAGCATCATTGAAATATCGAAGTCTTTTAATGTAAATGCTAAAATTATAGGTAGAGTTGAGGCTTCAAAAGTTAAGAAGCTTACAATAAAATCAGAGTTTGGTGAGTTTAGTTACTAAAATTCTTAAAATTTAATTTACTGTGGAATAGTTTTTGAGGCAAAAACTGATTTTAAAATCAACCTAACAACCATGAAAAACACCATTTTAATTTTAGTATGTCTATTTGTTAATTTTGTCTTTGCGCAACCAGATACGCTTTACATAAAAGTTAAAAAAGAAAAATACACAGGGCCACAATGGAAACAAAAGAATAATGTATCAGCAGATATCAATCAAGTTTCATTTACTAACTGGAATTCTGGTGGTAGTAATTCAATTTCTGCTTTAGTTGGTTTAAGATCTGCCTTAAATTATAGTGATAAATTCTTCAATTGGAAAAATAACGCATCCATTAGTTACGGTATTAATAAACAGCAATCACGTGAGCTTAGAAAAACCGACGATTTATTTGAGTTAAACTCGAATATGGGGTATAAACCAGATAGTTTATCAAATTGGTTTTACTCCGCAAGACTAAATTTCAGAACTCAACTTACCAACGGTTATAAATATCCAAATACTGATGAGCCAATTTCTAGATTAATGGCTCCAGGCTACTTGTTTTTAGGTGTTGGTATGGAATATGGTAAACGAATTGAACAACTATCATTTTACTTTTCTCCATTAACTTTAAAAGCCACTTTTGTTTTAGATGAAGATTTAGCAAATGCTGGATCATTTGGTGTTACGCCTGCGATTTTCGATGATGAAGGCAATGTGCTTGTTCCTGGCGAACAAATAAGGCGGGAAGTAGGAGTTTTGGTAACCAATAGTTATCAAATGGAGCTTGCAGAAAATATAAACGTTAAAAATCAATTAAGTCTTTATTCAGATTATATAAATAACTTCGGAAATCTAGATATTGATTGGAGAATAGATTTCGATTTTAAAGTGAACTCGTTTGTTCGAGCCACACTTGGTTCTCATATTAGATATGACGACGATGTTAAAATACAAACACCTACCGAGATAGAGGGGGAGTTTGATGAAGCTGGGGCTAAAGTGCAATGGAAACAGTTTTTAGGAGTTGGTTTTGCTCTAGATTTCTAAAAAAATAAATCACAACTTTATTGAAAAATTTGTTAACTTTTTTATGTTGATAAATTATCAAAACACTATAAATCAGTTACTTAAGTCGTTTTGTTGGTAAACTTTATGACTTTTGTCATATTTTATGTTGTACATTTAGGGTTTCTTTATAGAATTAATTAATCTGTATTAACCTTAAAACCTTGAATGTATTAATGAACACTGAACTTGCCCAAAAAACAGCCAAAACTTACAGCACTGACAGTGCATTTGAAGCCTCCCTCAAATATTTTAAAAATGATGAATTAGCCGCCCGTGTTTGGTTAAACAAATACGCTTTAAAAGATTCGGAAGGGAACATTTACGAATTAACGCCTAACGATATGCATACTCGCATAGCAAAAGAAATTGCTAGAGTCGAGAAAAAGTATGCAAATCCGATGTCTGAAAAAGAAATATTTGATCTTATTAAAGATTTTAAATATATAGTTCCTCAAGGAAGCCCAATGGCCGGAATAGGAAATCCTTATCAAATTGGGTCACTATCCAATTGTTTTGTTATTGGTAATGATGGAAATTCTGATTCTTACGGTGGCATCATGAAAATTGACCAAGAACAAGTTCAGCTTATGAAGCGCCGTGGTGGTGTTGGTCACGATTTGTCACATATCAGACCTAAAGGATCAGCCGTAAAAAATTCGGCATTAACCTCTACAGGTATTGTGCCTTTTATGGAGCGTTATTCAAATTCTACAAGAGAAGTAGCGCAAGATGGAAGACGAGGTGCACTTATGCTTTCAGTTTCAATTAATCATCCAGATTCCGAAGATTTTATCAATGCCAAATTAGAGCAAGGTAAAGTAACTGGTGCGAACGTTTCAGTAAGAATTGATGATGAGTTTATGAAAGCTGTTAAAAACGACTCAGATTACATTCAGAAATATCCAGTCTTCAGTGAAAACCCAAAAGTTTCTAAAACTATAAAAGCAAATACTTTATGGAAAAAAATAGTTCATAATGCATGGAAATCTGCAGAACCCGGAATTTTATTTTGGGATACTATAATCAACGAATCAGTTCCAGATTGTTATGCTGATTTAGGTTATAAAACCGTGTCTACTAACCCTTGCGGAGAAATCCCTTTGTGTCCATATGATTCATGTAGATTGTTAGCTATAAACTTGTTTTCTTATGTAGAAAATCCGTTTACAGATAAAGCAGCATTCAATTTTGAATTATTTAAAAAACACGTTGCGGCAGCACAACGTATTATGGATGATATCATTGATTTAGAACTTGAAAAAATCGATAATATCATTAAAAAAATTGACCAAGACCCAGAATTAGACGAAGTTAAAGCTACCGAACGTAATTTATGGTTAAACATTCAGCGTAAAGCTGAAGAAGGAAGAAGAACGGGAGTTGGTATTACGGCAGAAGGCGATATGTTGGCAGCTTTAGGTATTCAGTATGGAAGTAAAGCAGGTAATGCATTTTCATTAGAAGTTCATAAAACAATTGCAATTGAAGCTTATAGAGCATCTGTGCATTTAGCTAAAGATCGTGGTGCATTTTCGATTTTTGATGTAGAGCGTGAAAAAAATAATCCTTTTATAAATAGGTTAAAAGAAGCCGATAGTCAACTCTATTATGAAATGTTGGAATATGGCAGACGAAATATTGCCTTGTTAACTATCGCTCCAACAGGAACAACAAGTTTAATGACACAAACAACTTCGGGAATTGAACCGGTGTTTATGCCTGTATATAAAAGAAGAAGAAAAGTAAATCCTAACGATAATGACGCACGTGTTGATTTTGTTGATGAAGTAGGAGATTCTTGGGAAGAATATGTTGTTTTTCATCATCGTTTCAAACAATGGATGGAAGTGCAAGGCATTGATACTACGAAAAACTTTTCTCAAACTGAAATTGATAAGCTAATAAAAAAATCGCCTTACTATAAAGCGACTTCCAATGATGTCGATTGGTTAAGTAAAGTGAGCATGCAAGGTGCTATTCAAAAATGGGTAGATCACTCCATTAGTGTAACTATCAATTTACCAAATGATGTTTCAGAAGATTTAGTTGGCGAGTTGTACTTAAAAGCATGGGAAGTAGGTTGTAAAGGCGTTACCGTTTATAGAGATGGTTCGCGTTCAGGAGTATTAATTTCTAATGAAGATAATAAAGAAGAAAAAGCAGATACAACGCTAACGGCGTTCCCAATTAAGCGTCCGCAAGTTTTAGAAGCCGATGTGGTTCGTTTTCAGAACAGTAAAGAAAAGTGGATTGCCTTCATAGGGTTAATAGATGAGAAGCCTTATGAAGTGTTTACTGGACTAGCTGATGATGAAGATGGAATCTTAATTCCGCGTTGGGTTAATAAAGGTGTAATCATTAAAAATAAAGATGAGGATGGTAGTACCAGATACGATTTTCAATACAAAAACACCCGAGGTTATAAAACAACTATAGAAGGGTTGTCGCATAAATTTAATCCAGAGTTTTGGAATTATGCAAAACTCATTTCAAGCACGCTGCGTCACGGTATGCCAATTGATAAAATTGTAGATTTAATTAACAGTTTACAATTAGATAGTGAATCTATCAATACATGGAAAAATGGTGTAGTAAGAGCATTGAAGCGTTATGTTGCAGATGGTACAAAGGCCAAAGGACAAGCTTGCGATAATTGCAAATCTGAAAATTTAATTTACCAAGAAGGTTGTTTAACTTGTAAAGATTGCGGTTCTTCAAAGTGCGGTTAATATTAGAATAAAATAGATTTTTAAAAAAGGAAGCCCATTGGTTTCCTTTTTTTATTATTCAAAAGGCAACTTCAATTATATAAACTCTTGTAATATGATTAAAAAGGGAAGCGAAAATACCGCGTCAATAATAAAAATAAATGAGAACAATTTTAAAGTTGTTATGCCTAAATTTTTGTAGAGATTTAGTTTACGTTTGGCACGAGATTCATTCAATAAATGCCATAATGAAAGCACTAAAAGCAATTTAACTATAAGAATTACGATGATGTCTAACTTTATAAAAGAAAACAACATGTTTAGTATTAAAGACCAAATAATAAATGGTCTGTAAAACATCAATATGGATAATAGTTGCTGCATGAGTATCATTAATAACGATTTATACGAGATATTATTTTTTATTTTACCAATTACAACCCTGACTAATCATTGAAAATTGATAAATTATCGTATTTTTGGTGTCCAATTATAAAAGGCAGATGTTAAAGAAATTACAGATAGTAAAGCAACGTTTTGATGAGGTTAGCGATTTAATTATCCAACCAGATATTATATCAGATAAAAAGCGATATGTTGAGCTAAATAGGGAATATAAAGACTTGCGAATTCTTATGGATAAACGCGAGAAATACATAGAACTTACCAATAATTTAGCAGAAGCTGAAGAAATTATTTCTGATGGAAGCGATTCAGAAATGGTTGAAATGGCTAAAATGCAATATGATGAAGCCAAATCAGGAATTTCAGCTTTAGAAGAAGAAATTAAAGTGTTATTAATACCTAAAGATCCTGAAGATGCTAAAAATGCCGTTGTAGAATTACGTGCGGGTACAGGTGGTGATGAAGCAAGTATTTTTGCAGGTGATTTATTTAGAATGTATACTAAATATTGCGAAAGTAAAGGTTGGAAAGTAGATACTGTAGATTTTAGTGAAGGCACCAATGGAGGCTTCAAGGAAATTCAGTTTGAAGTTACTGGTGAAGATGTTTACGGAACATTAAAATTTGAAGCAGGAGTGCATCGTGTTCAACGCGTACCACAAACAGAAACACAAGGTCGCGTGCATACTAGTGCAGCTACCGTTATGGTTTTTCCTGAAGCTGAAGAATTTGATGTTGAAATAAACCCGAAGGATGTAAGAATTGATTTTTTCTGTTCTTCTGGTCCTGGTGGTCAATCGGTAAACACCACGTATTCGGCGGTGCGTTTAACGCATATTCCAACCGGTTTAGTTGCTCAATGTCAAGATCAAAAATCACAACATAAAAATAAAGAAAAGGCATTTAAAGTTTTACGCTCACGATTATACGATTTAGAACTTGCTAAAAAGCAAGAAGAAGATGCAGCTAAACGTGGTAGTATGGTGTCTTCTGGTGATAGAAGTGCAAAAATTAGAACGTATAACTATCCCCAAGGTCGTGTAACAGACCATAGAATTGGTTTAACTCTTTACGATTTGAGTAATATAGTAAATGGCGATATTCAAAAAATAATTGACGAATTACAGCTTGCTGAAAATACCGAAAAGTTAAAGGCAAATAGCGACGTAATTTAAAACTAACTAAGTGACAACAGCACAACTCGTTCAGGAAATCAAAAAAAAGAAATCCTTTTTATGCATAGGATTAGATGTTGATTTAAATAAAATACCAAAGCATCTTTTAGAAGCCGAGGATGCAATTTTCGAATTCAATAAAGCCATAATTGATGCCACTCATCATTTATGTGTGGCCTACAAACCAAATACGGCATTTTATGAAGCTTATGGTATTAAAGGTTGGCAGTCTTTAGAAAAAACTATTAACTACATTAATAATAATCATCCTGAAATATTTACAATTGCCGATGCTAAACGTGGTGATATTGGTAACACAAGCAGTATGTACGCTAAAGCATTTTTTGAAGACCTTGCGTTCGATTCTGTAACAGTTGCACCTTACATGGGTCAAGATTCCGTCGAGCCTTTTTTAGCATTTACAAATAAGCACACTATACTTTTGGCCCTTACTTCAAATCAAGGTGCTTTTGATTTTCAGACAAAAACCATTGATGGAAAAGAAGTGTACAAACAGGTATTGGAAACTTCAAAACAATGGAAAAATGCTGAGCAATTAATGTATGTAGTTGGAGCTACCAAGGCCGAATATCTAGCGGATATTAGAAAAATAATTCCTGATAGTTTTTTATTGGTTCCTGGTGTTGGCGCTCAAGGCGGAAATTTGCAAGACGTTTGTAAATACGGGATGAACGATAATGTCGGTTTGCTTATAAATTCTTCAAGAGGTATTATTTATGCTTCAAACGATACTGATTTTGCACAGGCCGCTGCAAGAAAATCTCAAGAATTGCAGGAAGAAATGCGCTCAATATTAGAATTAATTTGATTGAGTTTTAGCCATAAATATCTAAGCTATACTCTTTCGAAACTAGCTAGATATTTTAATATATTTCGATGAAAGTTTTAAAAAGCACTTTTTAAATCTTCAGAATAATAGACTTTTGATGTGTCGTCTACAAAGTTCGCTATTCGTCTTTCTAATTCTTTTAAACTGATTGCTTTACTAAGGTTGGGTCTTATTTTTCCAACTCTACAAAATTGTGTGTTCATATACGTTCTTTTTTATACTTTAAAGTACGTATAAATGAGCCAATTAGATGTGACGGAATAGTTAAAGAATTATTAAATAAATTTAAGCAATAGATTGATATTGTTCTCTAGCAAGAAATTTTAGTCGATTAAGTTTGTTTAGAAGCTTTATTGCTTTGTATTCTGAAATATCACTTAATGCAGAATCTGTTTGTCTAAAATTATAAGCTTGTTCAACTAATTTTTTGTATTTAATATTGAGTTCTTCCTGCTTTTTAAGAATCACATCCGTGTTTTGCATGACTTAGTTAAATTTCAATCATTTAAATATACATTTTTTATTTAAAAAATTCAAACGAGAAAAATTAGTCCAATAAGACAAGGCATTTTACTCTAATCTTGTAGTGCGAAAACTTTTTTGAGTAAATCTGTTGTTCTTGAAGATATATTTGTTCTAATATCTTTTTCTTCAACAGCTATCATGGTATAAACCCCTTTTAAAGCTTCACTAGTTACATAATCCGTTAAATCTGGATTCACCTTGTTTGTAAAAGGAATGTTATTGTATCTATTAATCAAATTACTCCAAATTTCATCTGCACCTACTTTATCAAAAGAATTTTTAATTACTGGGTTGAATTTAGCGTATAACTCCAATTGTGTTTTTGCGGTGAGGTATTGTGTTGCAGCATCATTATCTCCTAATAGAATGTTTTTAGCATCATCAAAAGTAATTTCCTTTACAGCATCCACAAATATTGGAGTAGCTTCTTTAACGGCATCTTCCGCAGCTCTGTTAAGTACTTTTAGACCTTCGTCTGCCAAATTATCTAAACCAATATCTCGAAGTGTTTTATCGACTTTCTGAAGTTCTTCAGGTAGTAATATTTTAACCAATTCATTTTTAAAAAATCCATCGGTTTGGGTTAGTTTAGTTACCTGTTTATCTATACCAAAGTCTAATGCTTGTCTTAATCCAGCAGCAATATCAGAATTTCCAAGGGTTCCTCCTTGCGGGAGTTGATTGACAACTTGTTGAAGTTCTGCACAGGCAGTTAGGTTAAGAATTAAAAATAAGGCTAATAATTTACGTGTCATGATTTTGGGTTTTATGTGAAACAAAGATAAATTTTAGTTCTTAAAATTTTTAGGTTTATACTTTTATTTAATAAAATACTATTTTAGCACAATGTTTGTTATGTAATTGATACAAAGACAATTTAATCAAGTTAAAGTTTAAATTATAATGAAATTTAAAAAGATATCTTTTTATTTAGTATGCTTATTTAGTTCGACATTTATCTTCGGACAAATAAAGGTTTCTGAATATATTCAACAATCATCCATTGCGACTCAAACAGACAATAAGCTTTATTTTGTAGATTTTTGGGCTACCTGGTGCGGTCCTTGTGTTCATGCATCTAAATATATTGAATCGCTACAAAAGCAATATGCTGATGATTTTTATGTGCTTTCGTTATCTCAAGAAAGTCCGGAAGTTGTGAAACGTTTTATGCTTAAACATCAAAATGGATTAGCTACAGCAATCGACTACGAAGGACAAACTTTTTCCAAAAATAAAGTACAGAGTTTACCTTACAGCATTTTATACAACGCACATGGTATGAAACTTTGGGAAGGTCATCCTGCCGATTTTAAGCCAAATCATTTAGAAAAGTTTTTGAGAGATAACCCCAATAAAATAGCAGTAGATAAAATAATACTAACGCAAGCATATCAAAAAACGGTTGCTAAAAAGGAAGATGAGCTAAAAAAAGATATTGAGATATCTCCTTTAAATGAATCTTGGGATGCTACATTACAAATTGTAAAACATGACAGTTATATTGAGTTAACCGGTAATTTAAAAGATATTTTGGCATATGCTCTAGATTGTTACAAAAGCCAAATTAAATTAACTAATGCCAATAATGATTCGTATCGGGTTAAATTAAGAATTGATTCGGATGCGTTTAATAATAAATCTAAATATATATTGAAGGCATTAAAAATGAAGGAGTCCAGAAAATATACTGAGGGAGAAGCTTTGGTTTTTGAAATTAAGAACCCAACATTTTGGGATACTAATCAAATCGATTGGGGTAAGGATACACAGCAGTTTTTAATTGGTGATTCTGAAATTAAGGCAGATAATGTTACATTAAATCAAGTTAAGTTTCAGCTTTCTAATGTACTTGAAACACCGATAATCGTAACATCGAATGTCGAAAACCAAGAGCATGATTGGGATATTCATTATAAGTATTTTGATTTAATGGTGTCTATAATGAAGGATAATTATGGTATTGATATTGAAAAGAAGGTTACTCAATATCCTGAATATATAATAACAAGAAGAGGAAGATAAATCTTCTAGACCTTAATATCTTAAGAAGATTGTATAAATAAAAAAAGGCACCCAATTGGATGCCTTTTTTCATTATAGTGTTGAATTATAACTATTAGTTGTTTTTTAATACTCTAAATTCAGTTCTTCTATTTTTTTGGTGTTCTGCTTCAGAGCACTCTACACCATTAGAACAACGGTTTACTAATCTAGTTTCTCCGTATCCTCTACCAGATAAACGGCTTCTGTTAATACCTTTAGATACTAAGTAGTTTACAACAGCATTAGCACGTTGTTGTGATAAAGACATGTTGAAATCATCATTACCTCTAGCATCTGTATGAGACATTAATTCAATATTTACAGGCTTACTGTTTAATAATGGTAATAAAGTTTCATCAATAGTTTTCTTAGAAGCTGGAGTAATACGCGCGCTACCTAACTCATAGAAAATTGGTAATACGTTAGCGTCAAATAATCCACAGTCAACTTCTTCCCAAGTAGTGATTCCACCTTTTTTAGCTAAAACAGTTCTAGTAATAGTTTGTGTTTTTGCAGGTACAGTTATACTTCTTGTAGTTGCAGGACTAGCAACAACTTGACGAGTGATAGTTCCATATTCAGCAGGAATTTCAATCTCAGTCATTGTAGCTGGAGTTTTAACAACACGTTTTTTGTAAGTTCCACCTACTTCTCCAACTGGTGAGTTACTTACTGTAGCATCTTTTGCTAAAGTTGTAAAGCTAACATCTTTAAATTGAGCTGGGTACCCAACATAACAAGCAACCATACAGTCCTCTTTGTTTGGAGAATCACATGCAGTTTCTTTGTATTCCCATCCAGAAGTTTCAGGATAAACCTCAAAAGTTCTAGAGTTAGTAGCAAATGATGCAGGACTAACCTTTAAATCACCTCTACCATCTTTTTTAGTATAAGGAACATCAACAGTTTCATATACAGCAGGTACATATACGAATTTTTTAGACGCTTCTTTAATTAATACACGATCTTCAACAGTTTTGTAAGTTGCAGGGACAACTTCTAATTTTGTATAAGAAGGATATACTTCAATAGTTTCTGTAACTTCATTGAATTCATCTTTCGTGATACATTTTACATAACACTTCCCTGGTTCTGGGTTCGAGGGTAGGTTTTGAGCTTGAGCAAAACCTAAGCCTAATAAAAAAGTTAGGCATAAAAATACTTTTGTTTTCATAAAAATTAAAATTTAGTTAATGGGTTAATATTTCCACAATTGTGAGACACACATAAAATAAATAAGTCACACAAAAAAAATAGAAATTAACATTTGTTAAGAGTAAATTTTAATTTTTTGCAATAAGAATCTTAAATAAATGGACTAGGAGAAGATCACAGTTTTATTATTAAAAACCATTACTTTTCTATTAGCGTGCAGTTTAACTGCGTTGGCGAGAACTATCTTTTCTAAATCGCGTCCTTTTGCAATTAAATCTGATATGGCATGAGAATGTGATACTCTTGTAACATCTTGTTCGATAATAGGACCAGCATCTAGCTCCTCTGTAACATAATGGCTTGTGGCACCAATAATTTTAACACCACGTTTAAAAGCAGAGTGATAAGGTTTGGCACCAACAAACGCTGGTAAGAACGAATGATGAATGTTGATGATTTTATTAGGGTATTGATCAATTAATTTTCCAGAAACTATTTGCATATATCTGGCAAGTACTATAAAATCTATTCTATGGTTTTCTAGAAGTTCCAGCTGTTGGTTTTCAGCTTCATCTTTTAACTCTTTAGTTACTGGTATATGATAAAACGGAATATTAAAACTGTCTGCAATAGGTTTTAAATCCAAATGATTGCTAATAATAAAAGGTATTTCTAAATTGAGTTCTCCTGAGTTGTAGCGTCCAAGTAGATCGTATAAGCAATGGTCATATTTTGATACAAATAAAGCCATTTTAGGTTTCTTTTCAGAAGAATAAATACGCCATTTCATTTCAAATGTTTTAGCTAAACCAGTTTCAAAAACAGATTTAAAATGTTCTGTAGAAAATGATTCCGAACTAAATTCACTCTCTAATCGCATAAAAAAGATGTCTTGTTCTCGATCAACATGTTGGTCAATATAAACAATATTTCCGCCTTGTTCTGCAATAAAACTTGTAACAGATGCAATTATTTTAGGTCGGTCTTTACAATGTATTAATATGGTAATCTTATTCATAATGCCTTCAGTATTCGGCGCTAAAAATAGTTTAAAATTGACTTAGGCAAGAATTGGAATAATAGTTTTATATAATCTTTTGTAAATGGCTTATTTTTTTGAATATTTCGTAAATTGCGGTACTAAAATGTAATAATCTTTACGAATGAACCAACAAGTGCCTTATAAGCCCGAGCATAAAGTTAGAATTGTAACAGCTGCATCACTTTTTGATGGACATGATGCGTCAATTAATATTATGCGCCGAATTATTCAAGCAACAGGTGTAGAAGTGATACATTTAGGGCATGATAGAAGCGTCGAAGAGGTTGTTAATACTGCCATTCAAGAAGATGTGAATGCTATTTGTTTAACTTCATATCAAGGTGGACATAACGAGTATTTTAAATACATGTATGATTTGCTTAAGGAAAAAGGAGCAGATAACATTAAAATATTTGGCGGCGGCGGAGGCGTAATTTTGCCTGCGGAAATAAAAGATTTAATGGATTATGGAATTTCTAGAATCTATTCGCCAGATGATGGTCGAGAAATGGGATTGCAAGGCATGATTAATGATTTGGTTAACCAATCAGATTTTGCCATTGGTGATAATTTAAATATAACGCTAAAGGACTTAGAAAATAAAACTCCAAAAACCATTGCCAGGGTTATATCTTCCGCAGAAAATTTTCCGGATATAGCAAAAGAAACATTGGATAAAATTCATATTAAGAATAAAAATTCAAAAATCCCAGTTTTAGGTATAACAGGAACAGGAGGTGCAGGTAAATCTAGTTTAGTCGATGAATTAGTAAGACGATTTTTAATTGATTTTCCTTCTAAGACAGTTGGTATTATATCTGTTGACCCCTCTAAAAGAAAAACAGGTGGCGCATTGTTGGGCGATAGAATCAGAATGAATTCTATTAATAACTCAAGAGTTTATATGCGCAGTTTAGCTACACGTCAATCTAATTTAGCATTATCAAAACATGTTAATGAAGCGGTTGAAGTTTTAAAAGCAGCTGAGTTTGATTTGATTATTTTAGAAACTTCAGGAATTGGTCAATCAGATACCGAAATTATTGAACATAGTGATGTCTCGTTGTATGTTATGACTCCAGAATTTGGAGCAGCTACACAATTAGAAAAAATTGATATGCTTGATTTTGCAGACTTAGTAGCTATTAATAAATTTGATAAACGAGGCTCTTTAGATGCTTTACGCGATGTGAAAAAGCAGTATATGCGTAACAACAATTTATGGAATACGCCACAAGAGGACTTACCTGTTTTTGGTACCATAGCATCACAGTTTAATGATCCAGGTATGAACACGCTATATAAAGCAGTCATGGATAAATTGGTTGATAAGACGGACTCTGATTTAAAATCTACGTTTGAAATTTCACTTGAAATGAGTGAAAAGATTTTTGTAATTCCCCCAAATAGAACCCGTTATTTATCAGAAATTGCAGAGAATAATAGAGCTTATGATAAAACAGCTATTGATCAGGTTGATGTTGCACAAAAATTATATGGAATTTATAAAACCTTAGAATCTGTTTTGGGAAAATCTCCAAAATTAGATAAAGCAGGAATTGATTCAAAGTCAATCGAATCTAAAGAAAATAGAGAGTTTATAAAATTGCTTACAGGAGAATTCGATAGAGTAAAACTAAACCTAGACCCTCATAACTGGGAAATGATAACAGGTTGGAACGAAAAAGTAGACAGATACAAAAATCCAGTTTATAGCTTCAAAGTTAGAGATAAAGAGGTTAAAATTGAAACCCATACGGAGTCTTTATCACATGTCCAAATTCCGAAAGTAGCGCTTCCTAAATACCAGGCTTGGGGCGATATTTTAAAATGGTGTTTGCAGGAAAATGTTCCGGGGGAATTTCCTTTTACATCTGGACTGTATCCGTTTAAAAGAACTGGCGAAGATCCTGCTAGAATGTTTGCGGGCGAAGGTGGTCCAGAACGAACCAACAAACGTTTTCATTATGTAAGTGCTGGTTTGCCTGCCAAACGTTTATCTACAGCTTTTGATAGTGTAACGCTTTATGGAAACGATCCTGATTATAGACCAGATATTTACGGAAAAATTGGAAATGCTGGTGTTAGTATTTGCTGTCTAGATGATGCTAAAAAACTGTACTCAGGGTTTAATTTGGCTGATGTTATGACGTCGGTGAGTATGACAATAAATGGTCCTGCGCCCATGTTATTAGGTTTTTTTATGAATGCAGCCATCGACCAACAATGTGAAATTTATATAAAAGAAAACGGTTTAGAAAAAGAGGTTGAAGCTAAAATAACTAAGATTTATAAAGGTAATGAAAGACCCAAATATAATGGAGAATTACCTGAAGGTAATAACGGACTAGGGTTAATGTTGTTAGGGGTAACAGGTGATCAAGTGTTGCCTGAAGATGTTTACGAAAGTATAAAAGCGAATACCATATCCCAAGTACGAGGAACGGTTCAAGCCGATATTTTAAAAGAAGATCAAGCACAAAATACTTGTATTTTTTCAACTGAATTTGCATTGCGCTTAATGGGTGATGTTCAGGAATATTTTATTGAAAATAATGTGCGTAACTTTTATTCAGTTTCTATTTCAGGCTATCATATTGCAGAAGCTGGGGCAAACCCAATCACACAGTTGGCATTAACACTGTCTAATGGTTTTACCTATGTAGAATATTATTTAAGTCGCGGTATGGACATCAATAAATTTGGTCCTAATTTATCGTTTTTCTTTTCAAACGGAATCGATCCTGAATATGCTGTTATAGGTCGTGTGGCAAGAAAAATTTGGGCCAAAGCTATGAAGCTTAAATACGGAGCCAATGCGCGAGCACAAATGCTAAAATATCATATCCAAACCTCAGGACGAAGTTTACATGCTCAGGAAATTGATTTTAATGATATTCGTACTACGCTTCAAGCATTATATGCCATTTACGATAATTGTAACTCACTGCATACCAATGCTTATGATGAAGCGATAACAACACCTACTGAAGAATCTGTACGTCGTGCAATGGCTATACAGCTTATAATAAATAAAGAATTAGGATTAGCGAAAAACGAAAATCCAATTCAAGGATCTTTCATTATTGAAGAATTAACCGATTTGGTAGAAGAAGCTGTGTTGTTAGAATTCGATAGAATTACTGAAAGAGGAGGTGTTCTTGGTGCCATGGAAACCATGTATCAACGATCTAAAATCCAAGAAGAAAGTTTGTATTATGAAACATTAAAACATAACGGGGATTTCCCAATTATAGGTGTAAATACATTTTTGAGTAGTAAGGGATCTCCAACAGTTTTACCTGCTGAAGTTATTCGAGCCACGGAAGGGGAAAAGAAATTCCAAATTAAAACTTTAGAAAATCTTCATAAAGCACATAAAACCGAAGCCTTACTTAAAGAACTTCAACAAAAAGCTATTAATAGCAAAAACATTTTTGAATCTTTAATGGAAGTTTGTAAAGTTTGCTCCTTAGGGCAAATAACGAATGCATTATTTGAAGTTGGAGGTCAGTATCGCAGAAATATGTAAGCCGTTAATCACTTAACTTAGAACATAATCTCATTTTTTTAAACTAATCAAAGGGTGCAGTAATTCAATGACAGTTGAATACTAAAATTCAATAAAATCTAAATTATAAAGTCAACATCCACGAACTTTGAAGTTTTTTGAATTTTTTCAATTCACTTCTTAAAATTGGCAAGAAATCTTTACCGTTACTATTAGATTTTTCTAATCGATAGGAGTTTCTGTAAAGTTTGTTTGTAAGTTTTCTTAAAGACGCAAGATGTTTATGTTTCTTATCTGAATAGCGCTCTAATTCGGCATTAACAATTTCAGGAACAAGGGATACAGATTGTTGTACAATATCACCAGAGAAATAGATATTGATATCTTCTGAACCATCTGGTTTTAAATTAGATAGGTCGTGATTTAAATACAAAGATATGTTCTGAGATAAGGCGAAAATCTCTAAAGCCTTTTGATAAACCGGTAAATCCGATAGGTTTGATGGGGTATTGTGTAACATATCTTAATTCAGTAAGCAATTTTACCAAAATTACTCACAAGTTATGATATTCAACTTTAGTTTTTAAAGTAAAAATGTATATTTGCTTTAATTATTAATTATTTTTAGTTAATTTTCCTTTAAATGAGTATCGATAATATAAATAGCAAAATTTTAAAGTGCTTACAAGAAAATGCGAGACTATCAAATGCTGCCATTGGGAGGCAAGTTGGCATAAGTTCTCCTGCAGTTTCAGAACGCATTAAAAAAATGGAAGATCTTGGAATAATAGAGGGTTATAAAACTATTGTTTCTCCATTTGAAATTGGATATCAACTTAAAGCTATCATAACCTTACGTGCTTTTATGGGTAAACTGAAGCCCTTTTTAGAAAAAGTAAAAACCTATGATGAAGTTATCAATTGTTATAGAATTACAGGTGATGAAAACATTGTAATGGAAGTAGTTTTGAAAAATCAAAAACATTTAGAAACCTTTATAGACCAATTGATTACCTATGGTGAATCAAAAACTCAAATCGTTTTGTCTCGGGTTGTTAAACAAAAAGAAATAAAACCGCTTAAGTAATCCTTTAGTGTACGCGCCAAGGTGGATTTTTTCTGTTTTCACCTGCTTTATATAAAATGATACAATTTCCGTCAGGATCCTTTAAATGTGCCTCACGCCAAAGCCACGGTTTGTCCTCTGGAAGAACATCGAATTGAATACCTTTTTTTCGAAGTTCATCTACATATGTATCTAAATCAATTTCTTCAAAATAGATGGTAACACCTGCACCTTTTGGAAGCTCATCAACTTTATGAATAGAAAAGGTAGCATCTCCATCAGGACATTCAAATCTTGCATAATTTGGGATGGCATCCACAATTAATTTCAAGCCTAAAGATTTATAAAACGCTACAGCTTGTTCTAATTGAAGAGACGGAACGGTTATTTGATTTAAATTCATAAACAAAGAATTTTAAAAGCTTTTCTTTAATTTTAAATGACTCCTCAAAATAAGAAGTAACAGCATGCAAAAGCCACCTATAATGGTAATCATATACCAAGTATTATCAAACCCAAAACCATCAACCATTTGCATACCTGCCTTGTGTCCGAAAATATGTGCCATTGAAAACGCGATGGAATAAAGAGCCATATATTCCCCTTGATTTCCTTTTTTAGCGCGTTCCATTGCAAAAGCATTGGAGAAAGGAAAAGCAATCATTTCGCCTATGGTCATTAAAAACATACCAACAATTAAAATACCAGACCAAGTTGTATAATTTAAAATTATAAAACTTGATGTTGTTAGGGTTGCACCTATAAGCATGAGTTCGGTTTTCGACAGTCTGCTATTTTCTAGCCACTTTATTAAAGGCATTTCTAATAAAAAAATAAAAAAGCCATTGGCACCAAGAAGTAGCCCAATTTCAAGTTCTGTTAAAACATGAACTTCTCGGTAATAAATAGGCATTGTAGAGAAGTATTGTAAAAATATAACACCGAATAAAAACATGGCTATCAAAAATATCGTGAATGCCTTATCACTATATGCAGAAACAGGATTAGACACCATAATATCATCGAGTACTGTAGATTTTTTAGGATTTAATACCATTATTAAAACTACTGTTGCCAGTATACATGTAATGCCATCTACCCAAAATAAGCCGCCGTATCCCATAGTAGTAATAATAATTCCACCAATAGCAGGACCCGCTGAAAAACCTAAGTTTATTGCTAACCTTATAAGCGTTACACTTCGTGTTTTATTTTCGGGTTTGCTATAAGCACTTAAAGCCACAAACATGGCAGGACGAAACATATCTGCAACCAACATCACTAAAAAAATACCAAAGCATAAGGCGTAAAAAGTATCTAAAAACTGAAGCGCTATAAATAAAACGCCCGTGCTTAAAAGACTTCTTACCATAACTTTGTAGTAGCCAATAGTATCGGTTAATTTACCTCCTAACCATGAACCAGAAACTGACCCCAGACCAAAACAAACCATAAGCGTACCAACATTACTTAAAGAAAAGTTTAAATCTTCAGTAAGATATAATGATAAAAAAGGAATGACCATAGTACCGGCTCTATTAATTAATGTAATTAAAGCAAGCCACCATACTTCTTTTGAAAGTCCTTTAAATGTATCAAGATAATTGTTGAATAATTTTTTCATTGGTTTTAATTGGTGCGAAACTGCATATTAAAATTGAATTCGTAATGTCTTTAAAAATAAAAAGTCCGACGGTGAAGTCGGACTTTTACATATTGTAATAATTTATAATCATATCACCATAATATATAAAAAGTCCAGCTTCTTGCCTTAATACAAGAGGTCCATTGCTTTCTATAAATTCTGACGTTATTTAACATTTTATTTCTTTTCGTGAATCAAATCTAGGTAAAATAAATTTAACTTGTATTTTTACATTGATAATTTTTATAATATGAAGCGATTTGGTTTAGCATTATTAATCAGCTTTTTGCTGGTTTCTTGTAGTAGTAGTTTTCAAAGTTTTTATGATAACCATAAAGCAGATATGGGCACAACATCGTTTCAAGTGCCCAATTTCATGAAAGCTGTTTTAGGTAATATTTCTCCCGAAGTAAAACACGCCATTGGAAATATTTCAGATTTCAAATACATAAAATTCGAGAAGGTTGATAATATAAAGCGACAAAACTTAATTGCGGAAATGAGTGCCGTTACAAATAATGGATTTACAGATGTATTTAGAAAAAATGAGTTTGATAATACTCGAATTATTTCTGTGCGTGAATTAGGAGTTGTCGTTACCGATGCCATTATTTTTAATAGTAATCCAACTGAGACAACAGCTTTTTATTTGCAAGGAAATTTTGATCCTGAAAAAATCAAAATGTTTGCTGATGAAGAGACTTTTAATACATTTTCAAACGATTTAATACAAAATTATAATACCAATCTTAATCCATCATTTAATCCAGAAAATTAATGAAAAATGCAATTTTTATTAGTATTCTATTCATTTCACTGTTGAGTTGCGCACAAAAAAAAAGAGCGTTAAAAGGGGAAACCGAGTTTCAAAAAGAGCTTAACGCAAAATATAAGGATGCCTCACAATCTCCTTTAAAAGATAAGGATAGAAAACAATTTGAAGGATTAGATTTTTTTAAGTTTGATTCGCTTTATGTTGTTGAAGCCAGTTTTAAAAGAACACCAAATGAAAAACCCTTTAAAATGAAAACGACAACTTCAAGAAGACCCATTTATGTGAAATATGGTGAGTTATTTTTTAATTTGAAAGGCGAATCTTTTACTTTAAATATCTATCAAAATCAAGAATTAATCACCAAAGAAGGTTATGAAGATTATTTGTTTTTACCTTTTTTAGATGAAACCAACGGTTTAGAAAGTTATGGTGGAGGTAGGTATGTTGATGCCAGAATACCTGAGGGCGAAACTATGATAATTGATTTTAACCAAGCTTATAATCCGTATTGCGCTTATAATGATAAATATTCTTGTCCGTTAGTTCCAAGAAAAAATTATTTAAAAACTAGAATTGAAGCGGGAGTAAAAGCTTTTTCTAAAAAATAGGGTTTCAAATAAATTTATGGGAACCGTCGCAATTCGGTTTTCGTTTGGATAAGCCACAAGTGCAATCATTTAAACCATAACCATCTATTATTCTTTTAATGTTTTTTTTGATTCTAGAGATTCTAGTTTTTGATTGTTTCGGTTTAGAAAAATGTAAAAGGTAACCCCGTTGTCTGCCTTCAGTTAATTTATAAAAAGCTTTTTCAAACGCTGAATTACTTTTGAATATCTGCTCTAATTCATCTGGAGTTTCAAATTCAGAAGTTGTTTTCATCTTTACTTTTAGACCCATTTTTTCAACTTCTATGGCTTCAAAAATATAAGATTTAATAACGGACTTTTGTTGTTCAATGTCATTAAGGTTTGTAAATCTTAATTGTCTTGCAGATTGTGTGTTTTCTGTTTGTTGTACTAAAATGCCTTTTTCATCACTTAACAAGGCACCTTTATTGAAAAGTAGGGCACAATAATCTTTAAAACCGTGAATTAAAATCACATTCTTACCATTGTAAGTGTAACAAGGGTGCATCCATTTGAAATCTTCAGTTAATCCGCAATCAAGAATAAGTTCTCGTAATCGTGTCAACTCTTCTTGCCAAGTTTTGAGGTTAGCTAAAAATGTATCTACTTTTGCATTCATTTTTTATTTCACTAAAAAGATTCCCAGAAAAACTGCTAAAAAACCGATAACGAAACTAGCTATGGTATATATGGCAAAATTTGTAAAATCGCCAGATTTTAAAAAGATATGATTCTCATAAGCGAAAGTTGAAAAGGTTGTAAAACCGCCGCAAAAACCCGTAGCTAAAAGTAAGGATTGACTTTGTGATAAGGTATTGTTTTTAGCCGCTAAACCGAGAATAATACCTATAAGTAAACTTCCTATTATATTGGCTAAAAAAGTACCATATGGTAAGCTATTTTCAGCGTTGTTTAAATATTTCCCGAGTATAAATCGTAACACACTTCCAAATCCGCCACCAACAAAAACTAAAAACAGTTGCTTCATTACTTTAATGCCAAATAAATTTCGGTTGTCCAATCGGCAGGATTTGGATGTTGCATAGGATCGTTCGTGTACACTTCAAGAGCAGGACCATTTTCATCTTGTACTAAATTATTATCCTCAACATATTTCATAGCAACTTCCCAAGCTTCTTTTAAATTAGAATAATCACCTTTTAAAGTTGTTTTAAGTGCTTTAAATGGCTTTAACTGACCAGTTAGAATATCGGGTTCAGTTGAAATAATTTTACTAATGGTTGGGATACAACATGAGAACATGGTTGTATTATTTTCTTCATCCCACTTATGATAATAATTAAAAGGAGCTCCAGCCATCTTAATATTATTGTCCATGGCATATGCACCTAATTTAGGCATCATTTTTTCGATATTTGCTGGCATATCTGGGATTTTACACGATACAGTGTTGTATATATAAAATCCGCCGCTATGTTCGGTAACACCATCAACGGTAACACTAAATTTTTTCATATCGGCAACAACAATACTATCTAATTTCTCTAAACTACGCTCGTAATGTGGTGCAATTTGTTTTTCCATACCTCCAGTAAACGTTGCATATGCCTTAAAACCAAAAGGTAAATTTTTACCTGAAATGGTCCAGGTAACATCAGTTGTCTGGTCTTCATTTGGATTAAACTCCCAAGAAATATCAGAAGGTGGAAAATCAGCAAATAGCATTTGTTGTGTGATGGATTTATTTGGAGTTGTAGCAATATTTTTCATCGTACCAACGCCATCTTTATCTTCCCATGAATAAGAACCATCAACACCTTGAGTTTGATCAGAAAGCATTATTTGCATATCTGGATCTGCTTCCACCCAAGACGACCAAGCTTCCCAGTTTTTAAAATCAATGACATTGTTATAAATAACTGGTGCAGGTGCTTTTATTGTTCTAGTTCTGCTCACTTCAAACTCGTTAGGTTGAATTGCAATATATATAGCTACACCAATTATAACTATGAGTAATAAGAATAAAATGTATTTGAGAGCTTTCATTATTTTTTGTTTGATTATTTACAAATCAAAGATAATCATTTTTAATTTTCGATTAATAAATTATTACATTTGTTGTGTTGATAATAGATAATTAATATTTAAAACGTAAAATTTTCGTATTATCAATAATTTAAGAGCTTTTTTAAGCGTTTTTTTATTTATAATTTAAAACATATTTAAACACGATGAAACTAAAATCTATTTTAAATTTAATATTTGTTGCTGCAATTTTGTTCTCCTGTGGTAATGAGAAATCTCAAAAAGATAGTGATAATTTGGCATCAAAAGAATCTTTAGCGTTTGATCATAACGTTGAGCAGTTCGCTGATATTAAAATATTAAGATACCAAGTTCCTGGTTGGGAGCAACTTACAATTAAGGAGAAAAAATTAGTTTATTATTTGGTTCAGGCAGGATTATCAGGAAGAGATATTATGTGGGATCAAAATTACAGACATAATTTAACCATAAGAAAAGCTTTAGAAAACATCTATACGAATTTTGATGGTGATAAAACTTCGGAAAATTGGAAGGCTTTTGAAACCTATTTAAAGCGTGTTTGGTTTAGTAATGGCATTCACCACCACTATTCTAATGACAAGCTAAAACCTGAATTTTCTTCAGATTATTTGAAGGAATTGTTAACTGCGACTCAAACAACCTTAAAAGGTGAAGCTTTTGATGTTATTTTTAATAACGAAGATGCTAAAAAGGTTAATCAAGCTAAAGGTGTAGATAATGTTGCACTTTCAGCTGTGAATTTTTACGGACCCAATGTTACCAATGCAGATGTTGAAACATTTTATAAAGCAAAAAAATCTCCAGATCCTAAAAAGCCCTTATCATTTGGTTTAAACTCACAACTGGTGAAAGAAAATGGTGTTTTAAAAGAGCGTGTATATAAGTCAGGCGGACTTTACGGGCAAGCCATTGATGAAATTGTAAAATGGCTAGAATTGGCAAAAGGTGTGGCAGAAAATGAAGCGCAAGGAAATGCTCTTGGACTTTTAATCGAATATTACAAAACAGGTGATTTACAAACTTGGGATGATTACAATGTTGCTTGGACAGCAGCAACAGAAGGTAATATTGATTACATCAATAGTTTTATAGAAGTGTATAATGACCCTTTAGGATACAGAGGTTCTTATGAAAATATCGTACAAATTAATGATTTTGATATGTCACAGAAAATGAAGGTGTTGTCTGATAACGCACAATGGTTTGAAGACAATTCTACATTAATGGATGCTCATAAAAAGAAGAACGTTGTGGGTGTAACTTATAAGGTGGTTAATGTGGCTGGGGAAGCTGGTGATGCTTCACCAAGTACACCTATTGGTGTGAATTTACCAAACGCCAACTGGATACGTGCTGCTGTAGGTAGTAAATCGGTTTCATTAGGAAATATAACCAATGCTTATAATAATGCTTCAAGCTCCGGACGATTAAAAGAATTTGTACATGATGATGAAGAATTTGAATTGGAAGAAAAATTTGGTCAGTTAGGAGACAAGTTGCACACTGCATTACACGAAGTGATTGGTCATGCATCGGGTCAGTTAAATCCTGGTGTTGGAGAAACTAAAGAAACGCTAAAAAATTACGCTTCCACGTTAGAAGAAGGACGAGCAGATTTAGTGGCATTATTTTATTTGTATAACCCAAAACTGCAAGAATTAGGATTGGTTGATGACTGGAAAGCAGTTGGAAAAGCTACTTATGATGGTTATATACGAAATGGATTGATGATGCAGTTAATTCGTTTAAATCTAGGCGATGATGTTGAAGAAGCTCACATGCGTAATAGACAATGGATTTCAGCTTGGGCTTATGAAAAAGGGCTAAAAGATAATGTAATCGAAAAAGTAACCCGAGATGGTAAAACCTATTTTAATATTAACGATTACGAAAAACTCCATGAACTTTTCGGTCAATTATTAAGAGAAACCCAACGTATTAAATCTGAGGGCGATTATGCAGCTGTTGAGGCATTGGTTGAAAATTACGGCGTAAAAGTAGATCAAGCCATACATGCTGAAGTTTTAGAACGAAATAAGCAATTCACTTCTGCACCTTATAGCGGTTTTGTAAACCCTGTATTAGTTGCAGAAAAAAATGATGAAGGTGAAATTACAGATTTAAAAATAACGCAACCAGAAACATTTGCAGGACAAATGCTAAACTACAGCGAGCAATATAGCTTTTTACCAGAGGTAAATTAAATATTGAAATAAATGGGATAACAAAAGCAGAATCTTTTTTAAGGTTCTGTTTTGTTGTTTACACTAAAAACTAATAAAATTAGATTGACTATTACGAGAGCGCAAACAATTAATAAAATATTCATTTTTTAGTTTTGTTTAGTATATACTAGATGCAATCTTTTAAAAATGGTTGCGTCAAAAAAAATAAATTAATTATCTAAGGCTTATTATTAACCATTCATAAATGATTGTAGAATGTATTGGGATTCTTATTTAAAGAAAAACTTAATCGCAGAAATAAATAATATAAATGAAATAAAGGCAATTAATATCCAAACGCTACCAGCATAAAAGCGCTTATGTATTTTTAAATCTTTTCGGTAAGTATATGCAATTATAGTAGCGAACACCAAAAAAAATATAATTCCAAAAATGATTTGACCTTTACTAAACATATAGTTATTTTTATTGCAAATTTAGCAAAATCAAGATAGGATTTACTTTTAAATAAGAATGTTCCAAAAAAATTAAACCGCATCGTAATTTAAACAACTAAATATCAACTAGATGGAAAATAAAATTGAAGCTGTAAAAGCATTTCATACCGCTTTTAAAATAGGTCATAGAGAAACTCCTAAAGCAGATTTAGGTCTCGCAAAAAACATGTTACGGTATAAGTTAATGCGAGAAGAAAATGAAGAATACCTTGATGCAGCCAATAATAATGATTTAGTTGAAGTCGCCGATGCGCTAGGAGATATGCTGTATATTTTATGTGGAACAATCATCGAACATGGTTTGCAACATAAAATTGAAGAAGTGTTTGAAGAAATTCAGCGCAGTAACATGAGTAAATTGGGTGAAGACGGAAAGCCTATTTATCGAGAAGACGGTAAAGTTTTAAAAGGTCCAAATTATTTCAAACCAAATATTGAAGCCATTTTAGACAAATAGATTCCAAATAATTTATATATAAAAAAAGCAGCCAATTGGCTGCTTTTTTTATTACTTAACTTCGTAGCGCCATCCAAAAGGATCTGCTGCTTTGTTAGTTTGAATATCGGTAATACGCTTCTTTAAATAACTAGCGTAAGTATCATCAAATTTTGGTAATTCGTAATCTTCATTTTTATAACCAAACCCAGAAATAGGAGAGATTACAGCAGCAGTACCTGCGCCAAACATTTCTTTTAACGACCCGTTTTTAGCAGCTTCAACAACTTCACTAACCGTTATTTTTCTAACCTCTACAGGTATGTTTTCAGTTTTAGCCAATTCAATAATACTCTTTCTGGTAATACCATCAAGAATTCTATCACTTGTTGGTCCGGTAATTAATGTATCATTAATTCGAACAAAAATATTCATAGCTCCGGCCTCTTCAATATATTCGTGGGTGTTATCATCAGTCCAAATCACTTGTTGATAACCTTTTTCTATAGCTAACTGTGTTGGGTAAAATTGTCCTGCATAGTTACCACCAGCTTTGGCAAAACCAACACCACCATTAGCAGAACGCGAATATTTTTCTTCAATTAAAACTCTAACTTCACCAGCAAAATAAGCCCCTGATGGTGCAGTACAAATTATAAATTTATACTCATCTGCTGGCGATGCATGAAAGCCATTTCCTGAAGCAAAAATAAACGGTCTTATATATAACGAACTTCCTGCTTTTTTTGGAATCCAATCTTTATCAACTTCTAGCAAAGTTTTCAAACCATCCATAAAATAACTTTCAGGAAGCTCAGGAATAGCCAATCGTTTCGATGAAATATTCAAACGTTTAAAATTCTCTAACGGGCGAAATAACCAGACTTTCTCATCGACATCCTTATAAGCTTTCATGCCTTCAAAAACAGATTGCCCGTAATGAAAAATTTTAGCAGCAGGATCCAATACAATGGGTTGGTAAGGCTTCACTACAGGAGTTTGCCATTTACCACCTTTATAGTTACATTCCAACATGTGGTCAGAGAAAACATGTCCAAATTTCAAATTATCAAAATCTACTTCATTGATTTTCGAAGTTTTAGCTTTTTCAATCGCTATGTTGTTGATAATAGTATTCATAGTCTTGTTATTTTAAGAGACAAATTTAAAGAAAATCGTTTTTAAAAAAGCGGTATATTTACATAAATCGTTTAAAATTGAAATTTTAGTGTCATGAAATCAGTTACATTATTAATTATATCAGTTTTTATGTTAATTTCTTGCAAAAACAATGCTCAAGAAAATACAGAAACTATCCCAAAAGAAAAAAAAATAGAGTTCGCTTCATTCGGTAAAAGTATTATTGCCACAGATGCCATTGCAGCTAGCTCTATGGCAACCCATTACAAAACCTTGAATGTAGGCGATAGCATCGACTCAAAAATAAAAGCAAAAGTAAACGAAGTTTGTCAAGCCAAAGGCTGTTGGATGCGTTTACAGTTAGACGACGAAAATGAGGTAATGGTAAAGTTTAAAGACTATGGATTTTTCGTTCCAAAAGACATTTCAGGCAAAACCGTTATCATTAATGGTAAGGCATTTATACAAGAAGTCTCTGTAGACGAGCAGCGCCATTATGCCGAAGATGCTGGTAAAACCCCCGAAGAAATTGCAAGTATTACAGAGCCTAAACGCACGTACTCCTTCGAGGCCGATGGTGTTTTAGTAGCACAGTAAAAAATAATTTTTTGGGCGCCGGCCTGCCGGCAGGCAGGTTACCACAAGGGTCGGGCTATACATTACAGGTCCTCGCTCCGTGCCTCCGCTGTGGGCTTTTCATTACTATCCCTAACGCGGGGTCAATCAATAATGGACAGCTTTTCGTTCAATTTAAAATCAACTCATTTATAGATAAGCAACACATGAAGCGCGAAATTATTATTACCGCCGATGGATCTTCAACCATTCACATCCCAGAATGGAACGAACAATACCATTCCAAACACGGCGCAATCCAAGAAGCGTATCATGTATTTATTAAGTCTGGTTTGCATCATTTTTGTCATTCAAAACAAAGTGACGAATATGGTAATAACATCTCCATACTAGAAATCGGTTTCGGTACAGGCTTAAATGCCTTCATTACACTTTTAGAAGCCGAAAAACTAAAACTAAACATCAATTATAATGGGGTAGAAGCTTACCCAGTTTCAACAGCTGAAATTCAAGCATTAAATTATATCGAAACTTTAAATGCAGAAAACAAATCTGAAGTTTTTAAAACCCTTCATAAAGTCACTTGGGAAGAAAAACATCAAATTAATGATGCGTTCAATTTAATAAAACGAAAACAATTTTTTTCAAAAATTAATGATTCCAAAGTACACGATATCATCTATTTCGATGCTTTTGGAGCTCGGGTACAACCCGATTTATGGACAGAGCAAATATTCACAATAATGTACAAGGCTTTAAAGCCAAAAGGCATTTTGGTAACTTACTCTGCCAAAGGAAGTGTGCGTAGAGCAATGCAAGCCGTTGGGTTTAAAGTAGAAAGACTTCCTGGGCCTCCAGGTAAACGCGAAATGCTAAGGGCTACCAAATAATTTGCCGTATTCTTTCTCAGTTTGGGGTAGAAGTATTTAAGGCAAGTGATAATTTTTAATTTCCTGCTTGAAACTTGCATCTTCTTCCTACACTGTGTTAAACCTAATATAAAATTTCAATAAGCCTCTTACCATTTCGTAACTTTATAAAAAAAAGTAAATGCGAGTTTTAATTACTGGAGCAACCGGATTAATTGGAGGAGAAATTGTAAAGCTTTGTCATGAAAAAGACATTCAAGTAAATTACTTAACAACAAGTAAATCTAAAATTGTTCAAAAAGAAAATTATAAAGGATTTTATTGGAATCCAAAAGCAAACGAAATTGATGTTGAGTGCATCAAAGATGTTGATGCCATTATTCATTTAGCAGGCGCAACGGTTTCAAAACGTTGGACACCTAGTTATAAAAAAGCAATTTTAAGCAGTAGAACCCAAACTACGGCTTTATTAGTTGATGCGCTTAAGCATAATAAACATAAAGTTACACAAGTAATATCGGCAAGTGCAATTGGTATCTATCCAGACTCATTAACCAATTATTACGACCAATCTCATCAAGAAGTTAGTGCGTCGTTTTTAGGAAACGTAGTTGAGGTTTGGGAACAGGCAGTCGATGAGTTTGCTAAACTATCCATAAGTGTTTCAAAAATAAGAATAGGCTTGGTGCTTTCCAGTGAAGGTGGCGCACTTACAGAAATTGTAAAACCAATAAAGTTTGGTGTAGGCGCTGCTTTTGGTAGCGGTAAGCAATGGCAATCGTGGATTCATATTCACGATTTAGCAAACTTATTTATGTATGTATTACAAAATAATTTAATTGGTGTTTATAATGCGGTAGCACCAAATCCAGTTTCTAATTTAGAGTTAACCAAAACGGCGGCAAGTGTATTAAACAAGCCTTTATTTATGCCAAATATTCCTAAGTTTTTTATGAAATTGATTTTGGGCGAAATGCATATTCTACTCTTTGAAAGTCAACGTGTAAGTTCTAAAAAAATTGAAAACAAAGGGTTTAATTTTGAGTATAACTATCTAGAACCAGCATTGACAGATTTGTTGGGTAAATAATATTCGCGTTAAAGCTTAGTGCAGGATTATTACTTTTTTTGATACGATGCTCATCGGTATATAAATAAAAAAACCATCCTATTTTTACAAGATGGTTTTTCAATTAGATTGTTCTATCAATTAAGACTTTGCAGCCGAAACAGAAACCTTTAATTCAATATCGTCGTTAATAAATTTATCACCTAAATTATCAAAAAACGATTTAGAACCGTATTGTACATTCCATTTACTTCTGTCGATGGTAAACGTTTCACTTGTTAAAGTAACCACACCATTTTCATTAGTTACACTTACTGGAAATGTTACATTGTTCTTTGCATCTTTAAGAGATAAATTACCAGAAAGCATCATTTTTCCTTCAACCTCTTCTAAACCAGTTATTGTAAATCCTGCACTTGGATACTTTTGGGCATCAAAAAAGTCTGGACTTTTTAAATGTCCTGTAAGTTTTGCGTTTTTCTCGTCTTCAGCAGGAATATCGGTTACAACTATAGAGTTCATGTCAATTAAAAAAGTTCCACCTACTATGTTTCCATTAGAAACATCAAGCACCCCATTTTCAATAGCAATGGTGCCAGTGTGCGTTCCCGTAGGTTTAAACCCTTTCCATGCAATCGTTGATGCGTCTTTGTTAACCGTGTAAGCTTCTGCGTTTACAACTTCTTCAACTGCCTCGGCTGCTGTAGTCGTTGCTTCTTTTGCCTTGTCTTTACAGGATGTTACAGCAAATGTAAATGCTGAAATAAATAAAATAATTACAAAATTCTTTTTCATTTTAATTGTTTTTAGTGTTGGCTTGTAAAATTAGTCATTCGCTTTCAAAAAAAAAATTAAAATAATTTTAATGACATTATGACATTTTTATAATATTGGCAGTACTTTTGCCAACTAAATTTAAGATTGAAAATTTGAATTTACTATGAGTAAAAAAGATAAGAAGAATATTGATAAGGAACAAGTTGAAACTACTCAAGCAGAAACTGTTGAAGTTGAGGAGCAAGTAACTGAAGAACAAACCAAAGAAGAAAAACTTGAAGCTGAATTGAAACAAGAAAAAGATAAGTTTTTACGTTTGTTTGCAGAATTTGAAAATTATAAAAGACGCACATCAAAAGAACGCATTGAGTTATTTTCAACAGCGAGTGAAGATGTGATGAAAACCTTATTACCTGTTCTTGATGATTTCGAACGCGCATTAACTCATATTGAAGAAGATAAAGAAGCTGAAGAATTACGTAAAGGAGTGTTGTTAATTTATCAAAAATTAATAAAAACATTAGAGCAAAAAGGTTTAAAAGCAATGGAGGTTAACAAAGGCGATGCCTTTAATGCAGATAACCACGAAGCAATTACACAAATACCTGCCCCAAGCGATGATTTAAAAGGAAAAATTATCGACATTGTAGAAAAAGGATACCTTCTTGGAGAGAAAGTAATTCGTTTCCCGAAAGTAGTTATAGGGCAATAAAATTAAGACATGGCTAAAAGAGATTATTACGAAGTATTAGGAATTAGTAAGGGTGCGAGTGCTGCTGAAATTAAAAAGGCTTACAGAAAAAAAGCGATTGAATTTCATCCTGATAAAAACCCAGATGATAAACAAGCAGAAGCGAATTTTAAGGAAGCAGCTGAAGCTTATGAAGTACTAAGCGACGAGAACAAAAAAGCGCGTTACGATCAATATGGTCATCAAGCTTTCGAGAATGGTGGTGGCTTTGGTGGCGGTGGAATGAATATGGATGACATATTCAGTCAGTTTGGTGATATTTTTGGTGGTGGCTTTGGAGGTGGTTTCTCTGGATTTGGCGGTGGCGGTGGCCAACGTCGAGTAAAAGGGAGTAACTTACGTATTCGTGTCAAATTAACCTTGGAAGAAATAGCAAACGGTGTTGAAAAGAAAGTTAAAGTAAAACGTAAAGTTCAAGCACCAGGTACAACATATAAAACTTGCTCGACATGTAATGGTTCTGGGCAAGTTACCAGAATAGCGAATACAATATTGGGTAGAATGCAAACATCATCACCTTGTAATGTATGTGGTGGTGCAGGACAGACTATTGATAAAAAACCGAGTGATGCAGATGCACAAGGCTTGAAAGTAGCCGAAGAAACTGTATCAATTAAAATTCCTGCAGGTGTAGTTGATGGTATGCAACTTAAAGTTTCTGGTAAAGGAAATGAAGCACCAGGAAATGGAATTTCAGGAGATTTAATTGTAGTGATTGAAGAAGAAACACACGAAAAATTACAACGCGAAGGCGATAACTTACACTATGATTTGTATGTGAGTTTCCCAGAGGCCGTTTTAGGGACTTCAAAAGAAATTGATACCGTAACAGGTAAAGTGCGTATAAAAGTTGAAGCCGGTGTACAGTCTGGTAAAATTTTAAGATTACGTGGAAAAGGAATACCAAGCATAAATGGTTATGGTAAAGGCGATTTGCTAGTTCACGTAAATGTTTGGACGCCCAAAACACTAAATAAACAACAAAAAGACTTTTTTGAATCGATGCAAGATGACGACCATTTTTCACCGAAACCAGAAAGTTCAGATAAGTCTTTCTTTGAAAAAGTAAAAGATATGTTTTCTTAAGAAAACGGGTCATACAGCATGAAAATCCACTTTTATAGTGGATTTTTTTTTGCATAAAAAGTGAAGATAATTAATAGTTTTGCTATTATTATTGAAAAAAAAACTATATTTGACTATCACTAAATTTATTTAGTGGTAATTTTTCTTTTTCATAGCAATTTTTTTCCCATCCTTAATTTATTAAGGGTGGGTTTTGTTTTTTAAGTAAAACTCAATTTTAGGAAGCCAAAAAATTGTAAGTAGAATTTATCCCGAATGAATTCCGAGTTCACTTAAAAAATTTAATAAATGTCTTACTAATTAAAAATAATTATTGCTGAAAGCACCGAACTTCTTAGGCAACATTTAATATATTTACCATTTAGAAGTTAATTAAAAAATTTGCATGAATAACTTGCTTGAAGTAAACGGTGTTTCCAAGTATTTTGGCGATTTTAGGGCATTGAATGACGTGTCCATTTCAATACCATCAGGTAGTATTTTTGGGTTGTTAGGCCCTAATGGCGCCGGAAAAACAACACTTATTAGGGTAATTAATCAAATTACAATACCCGATTCTGGTTCTGTTTTTTTAGATGGTGAAAGCTTAAGTCAAAAGCATATTGTTGATATAGGATATTTGCCTGAAGAACGAGGTTTATATAAATCTATGAAAGTTGGAGAGCAGTGTATTTATTTGGCCCAATTAAAGGGTTTGAGTAAATCTGAAGCCAAAAAAAGACTGAAATATTGGTTTGAGCGTTTAGAAATTGGAGATTGGTGGAATAAAAAAATTCAAGAACTCTCTAAAGGGATGGCACAAAAAATTCAATTTGTGGTTACTGTGCTTCATGAACCTAAATTGTTAATTTTTGATGAACCGTTTTCCGGCTTCGACCCGATAAATGCTAATTTAATAAAGGATGAAATTTTAAGACTTCGCGAAAATGGAGCGACGGTTATATTTTCAACGCACAGAATGGAATCGGTTGAAGAATTATGCGACGATATTGCTTTAATACATGAATCTAATAAAATATTAGATGGTAATTTGGTTGATATAAAACGTCAATTTAAAATTAATACTTATGAAGTAGGAATTAGAACCAACAATCAAAATGATCTAGAAAAGGATTTAGCTGATAAATTTAGTATTTCAAAAGCTAATTTTAAAACTTTAGAAGACGAGTTGAAACTCAATATAAAACTTCAAGAGAATGAAACCCCGAATGAGTTATTGCGCTATCTAACAGAAAGAGGCGATGTGTCTCATTTTGTGGAGCTTATTCCTAGTGTAAACGATATATTTATTAAAGCTGTTAAGAATAACTAAGCTATGAATCACTTACCCCTTATTATTAAACGTGAATATTTAACGAAAGTGAAAAACAAGTCGTTTATTATAATGACTTTTTTGAGCCCGTTAATTGTTATAGCATTTGTTGCCATTGTTGCCTATTTATCCCAGTTAAATAGTGATAAAGTAAGAGTAGTAACTATATTAGATGAATCTGGTTTAGTAAAAAATATTTTTAAGAGTACTAAAAATACATCGTATAATATTCTAGAAAGTATGTCTTTAGAAGACGCTAAAAACTTAGTAAAAATTTCTAATGGTTATGGGTTGTTACATATTGAAGATATTTCAGGTGGAAAAATCGAATCAAAAAATATCACATTCTATTCCGAAGAATCACCATCTCTTACTTTAATATCTGGTTTAGAAAGTCAAATTCAATCAGAGTTAACCCTTCAAAATAGGATAAAAGAAGGAATTGATGTTGAAAAACTTAAAGCTTCTATAGTTAATATTGAAATTAATCAAGAAAGTTTTGAAGGTGAAAAAACATCTAAGGCAGATAGTGTAATCAAACTTATTTTTGGAGGTTTAGCAGGTTACTTATTATTCATGTTTATTATTATATATGGTAACATGATTATGCGGAGCGTTATTGAGGAAAAAACAAGTAGAATTATTGAGGTGATAATTTCTTCAGTAAAACCTGTCCAACTCATGCTTGGTAAAATTATTGGAACGTCGCTAGCCGGAATTACTCAATTCGTAATTTGGATAATTTTAGGTTCTATATTAATGAGTATAGTGTCATTGATTTTAGGAATTGATATGGCGCAAATGCAAACGCCGCAGCAACAAATTATAGAACAAGCCATGGAAAGCCCGGAGGTGAATGCACAATTACAAAATATTCTAACAGGTTTTTATAATTTACCGTTAACTAATTTAATTGTTGCTTTTATATTATTTTTTATTGGAGGCTATTTATTATACAGTTCGTTATACGCAGCAATTGGTGCAGCAGTTGATAACGAAACAGATACCCAACAATTTATGTTACCCATAATGCTTCCACTTATTTTAGCAGTATATATTGGTATATTTACGGTTATAGAAGATCCCCACGGTACAGTTTCAACGGTATTTTCATTTATACCATTAACTTCGCCTGTGGTTATGCTAATGCGGATTCCTTTTGGTGTTCCAATTTGGCAACAGGTACTATCCTTATTAGTTTTAATAGGCTCTTTTATGTTTACGGTTTGGTTTGCAGCAAAAATTTATCGTGTTGGTATATTGATGTATGGTAAGAAACCGAGTTACAAAGAATTAATTAAATGGATTAAATATTAGCATGCAAGACAATGTAAAAAATCAAATCGAAGATAAAGTACAACAAGTAGAAGAAGTCATTACTGAAAGTTCTTTATGGGAGAAAATTAATGAGTTTCTCGAATATAAAATTATTAATTATACAACCGGAACAGGTGCTGAAGCCCACGATATTGTGCTTAAGGTAAAATATGTATTATTGGTTGCTTTAGTCTTAATCGCAACAACATTCGTCTTAAGGTCGGTTAGAAAATTGGTAACTAAAAACATGCCTAAAGACGATAAGGTTAAATTTACAACCGTTTTTTCGTTTGCTAAATGGATAATTTACACCATCGTTTTACTCGTTGTTTTTGATTCTATAGGAATTAATGTAACAGCTATTTTTGCAGCTTCAGCAGCTCTATTAATTGGTATTGGTTTAGCGCTGCAAACGCTTTTTCAAGATATTATCTCTGGTATTTTTATTTTAGTAGACCAATCTGTTCATGTAGGCGATATTATTGAAATTGATGATAAAATTGGTAGAGTAGAAGAAATAAAACTAAGAACTACGCGCGCTGTAACGATAGATAATAAGGTGTTGGTTATTCCGAATCATTTATATTTAGAAAATAGTTTATTTAATTGGACACAAAATGGCACAACCACAAGAGAGTCTGTAAGTGTCGGTGTTGCCTATGGAAGTGATGTACAATTGGTAAAAAAGTTATTAATTCAAGCAGCCAGTACACATCCAGAGGTTATTAGTACACCAGAGCCCACAGTTGTTTTTACAGATTTTGGCGACAGCTCACTTAATTTTAAAATCGTATTTACATTAAACGATAGTTTTAAAGCACAATTTCCTAAGAGCGATATTCGTTTTGAAATAGATAGATTATTTAGAGAACATAACGTTACTATACCATTCCCACAAAGAGATATTCATATTATAAAAAAATAGACATCGAATTGATTAATTGCAAATTAGATTATAAATTAAAGCTAAAAGCAAGATTTGTAGTGATATCTATGTTCTTATCTTTTCAGGTTACAACTGCTCAACTTACTGATTTGGCGAGGCTAGAGTATTCGTTTATACCTCAAAGTAAATCTGAAGATCAATACACCCGATTACGAGCACTTTTAAATTACCCTATAGAATTAAAAAACGACTCTTATCTTATTGTTGGTGCAGAATATAATCGAATATTACTTAACTTAGAAGATAGTTATCCGTTTGAAACATCGAGTTTAAATAAAATTCATGTAATAGATTTAAATCTGGGTTATACCTTTAAATGGAATGAAAACTGGCGGTTTGGTGTGAAGTTTAATCCTAGAATTGCATCAACACTTTCAAAGGCTTTAAACTCCGATGATTATTTCATGAATGGTGGTGTTTTTGTTTTAAACGACAGAACTAAAGATGAAAGTTTAAAACGTCCATACCGTTTAATTTTAGGATTAACTTACAATGCAACAACAGGGATTCCTTTTCCGCTACCCTTTGTAAGTTATTTTAGAGAGGTGAATGAGCAATGGAGTTTTAATTTAGGCGTACCAAAGTCTAATATTAAATATACCTTTAACAAAGAAAACAACTTACAAGCATTTGTGGGGTTAGATGGATATTTGGCACATTTACAAGAACCTACTACAATAAATGGTGAAAATGTAGATCATATTTCATTATCTGTTGCCATTGGCGGACTTGGGTATGAATATTGCTTTACAAAACATTTAGTGGCTTATATGTATACAGGATATACGTTTAGATTGAATAATGTATTACGAAATAAAAATAGAGATGAAGTTTTTAAATTGAACGATGTGAATGCATTTTATTTAAGAACAGGTTTAAAATTTAAAATATAAATATGGCAAAAATACTAGTTATTGAAGATGAAGCAGCTATAAGACGCGTGCTAGTTAAAATACTATCTGAAGAAAATGAAGCATATTCTGTGGACGAAGCAGAAGATGGATTGTCTGGTATAGAAAAAATAAAAAATGACGATTTCGATTTAATTCTCTGCGATATCAAAATGCCTAAAATGGATGGTGTTGAGGTGTTAGAAGCAGTTAAAAAAATTAAACCTGAAATTCCTATTGTTATGATTTCTGGTCATGGCGATTTAGATACTGCAGTAAACACGATGCGACTAGGGGCTTTTGATTATATCTCAAAACCACCAGATTTAAACCGATTGTTAAACACGGTTAGAAATGCTTTAGATAGAAAGGAATTAGTTGTAGAAAACAAAATTCTAAAAAAGAAGGTAAGTAAAAAGTATGAAATGATTGGCGAAAGTGAGGCCATTTCTCAGATTAAAGAAATTATCGATAAAGTAGCACCAACTGATGCACGTGTATTAATAACAGGGCCAAATGGAACTGGTAAAGAATTAGTAGCACATTGGCTACACGAAAAAAGTGAACGTGCAAAAGGTAGTTTAATTGAAGTAAACTGTGCTGCTATTCCAAGTGAATTAATTGAAAGTGAATTGTTCGGGCATGTAAAAGGAGCCTTTACGAGTGCTAATAAGGATCGTGCAGGAAAATTTGAAGCGGCTAATGGAGGAACTATTTTTCTAGATGAAATTGGCGATATGAGCCTTTCGGCCCAAGCTAAAGTATTAAGGGCACTACAAGAAAGTAGAGTGCAACGTGTTGGAAGCGATAAGGATATTAAAGTTGATGTTCGAGTAATTGCAGCCACAAACAAGAATTTAAAAAAGGAAATAGAGGAGGGTAATTTCCGTGAAGATTTATATCACAGACTCGCCGTTATTTTAATTAAAGTTCCAGCTTTAAATGAGAGACGAGATGATATTCCGTTGCTAGTAGATCATTTCTCAGAAAAAATAGCCAACGAGCAAGGGACAACTAAAAAGACGTTTTCAGATAAAGCAATTAAACTTTTACAAGAGTATGACTGGACAGGGAATATTCGAGAACTTCGTAATGTTATAGAACGATTAATTATTCTTGGAGGTAACGAAGTTAGCGAACAGGATGTTAAGTTATTTGCTTCTAAATAAATCAAAAGAGGTCTTATTTTATAAGACCTCTTTAATATGTTTAGCAAAATCATCGATTCTTTTTTTTATAACATCGGGTATCCTATTGTCTTCAACATAGGTATGAATATCACCCAAATAATGCATCCCTAAATATTTAGCAGACTGCACAAACGGCATGTTAAATCCTTCAACTAAATCATCATGATTATTAATGCTAATCATAGCCATATTTTTACCCCGTAATTTTCTACCTGTATTTTTATGCACCCTTATCAAATCAGAAATTCTATCAAAAAACACCTTTAATAAACCACTCATACTATACCAATATACAGGTGTTGCAAAAATGATGGTATCGTATGTGTTTATAATGTTGGTGATTAAATCTATAAAATCGTCATCTTCATTCTTATAATCATAATCATAATGTCCAATTGTTTTTGTGTTCAAATCAATAACATCAAAATGATTTTTACTAGCGAGATAATTCACTATTTTGCTAGTGTCTCCCTCACTTCTAGAGCTACCTTGTATAATAACAGTTTTATTCATAATTCATTTCATTATAACAAAATAACAACTTTTATGTCCTTGAATTATCGTTTTTAAATAGAAACTAATAATGCTATGCATGAGAAAATCGATAGCATTTTTATATATTTAAATCCAGTTAATTAAAAATTTTATGAACGATTACAAAGTAACCTCAAACATTTCTTTAAAAAGCACACAAACCAAAGTTGTTATAGACGATGCTGAAAAGCAACTTAAAAAACTTAGAAAAGAATTAGGAAAACTTCAAGACACACTTTACGCACACGGTAAATATTCAGTATTGGTATGTTTACAAGGTATGGATACAGCGGGTAAAGACAGCTTAATTCGAGAGGTTTTTAAAGATTTTAATGCCAGAGGGGTTGTAGTTCATAGTTTTAAAGTGCCTACAGAATTAGAGTTAAAACACGACTATTTATGGAGGCATTACATCGCGCTTCCGGCACGTGGTAAGTTTGGTGTTTTTAATAGAACGCACTACGAAAATGTATTAGTAACTCGGGTGCATCCGTATTACATTATGGGTGAAAATATTCCGGGAGTAGAAAGTGTAGAAGATGTTAACGATGCTTTTTGGAATAAGCGTTTCGAGCAAATAAATAACTTCGAAAAACACATTGCAGAAAACGGAACTATCATTTTTAAATTCTTCTTAAATTTATCCAAAGCTGAGCAAAAAAATAGACTTTTACGTCGTTTGCGTAAACAAGAAAAAAACTGGAAATTCTCACCAGGCGATTTAAAAGAACGCAAGCTATGGGATAAATACCAAAACTGTTATGAAGACGCTATCAATAGAACCTCAAAGCCTCATGCGCCTTGGTTTACTATTCCTGCCGATGATAAACCGACTGCTCGTTTTTTGGTAGCAAAAATTATGTTGGATACCTTAAAAACATACAACAATATTAAAGAACCAGAACTTGACGACGATATAAAAGCCAATATCGAAATGTATAAACAGCAACTTAATAATGAATAAGTTTATTAGGTAGTTTTTATACCTTTTAACTAATCTACAGATTTATATTCCCATAATTCAAACCGTATAAGCGTTAATGCAATTAATGCATGGTATTAACACAAATTTAAGTTCAGTTTTAGTTTTCAGTTTTCAATAAATAGTATCTTTAACAATGAAAATATCATTGTCGAATTATAATAAAGATTCTTATTGAGCACCAAAAAAAGATTTCAATCCCATGAAAATTTTAAAATCTATTCTACTTGTCCTCACAATCATTTCAACATTAAATTTTAATGCACAAACCGATGAGGATGTTCTAAAAACCATTTATAAACAATCCTTGACTAACGGTAAAAGTTATGCTTGGTTAAATCATTTATCCAATCAAATTGGTAGCCGTTTATCAGGGTCTTTAGGAGCCGAAAGAGCTGTTGAATATACAAAAGAAGAGCTTGATAAACTGGGATTAGACAAAGTATGGTTGCAACCTGTCATGGTTCCTAAATGGGTTCGAGGTTCTAAAGAGTACGCCTATATTGAAAGTGAACCAGGAAAAACAACCAATGTGAATATTTGTGCTTTAGGTGGCTCAGTAGCTACACCAGCTTTAGGTTTAAAAGCCGAAGTTGTTGAAGTGAAAAATTTTGAAGAGTTAAACGCTTTGGGAGCCGAAAATATTGAAGGTAAAATTGTGTTCTATAACCGTCCCATGCAAGCCGATTTAGTAAATACATTTGAAGCATACGGTGGTTGTGTAAATCAACGTTATCAAGGGGCTGCCGAGGCCATTAAATATGGAGCAATTGGGGTTATTGTGCGTTCTATGAATTTACGAATGGATGATTTGCCTCATACCGGAAGTATGACTTACGATAACTTACCTGTTGATAGACGTATTCCATCTGCCGCAATTAGCACCAATGATGCCGAATTATTAAGTACCATGCTAAAGCTAAACAAGAACATTAAATTTTACTTCAAACAAAACTGCAAACAACTTAATGATGTGCAGTCTTATAATGTTATTGGAGAAATAACAGGAAGCGAATACCCTAATGAATATATGGTTGTTGGTGGTCATTTAGATTCATGGGATTTAGGTGATGGCTCACACGACGATGGTGCGGGTGTTGTACAATCTATGGACGTACTGAGGCTTTTAAAGGAATCAGGAATAACACCAAAGCGCAGCATTCGAGTAGTTTTATTTATGAATGAAGAAAATGGTTTACGAGGTGGAAGAAAATATGCTGAGGTGGCCAAACAAAAAGGTGAAAACCATGTATTTGCGCTTGAAAGTGATTCAGGTGGTTTTACACCTCGTGGGTTTAGTTTTGATTGTAACGACGCTGCTTTTAATCAAGTGTTAAGTTGGCAACCTTTATTCAAGCCTTATCTTATTCATTATTTTGAAAAGGGTGGAAGCGGTGCAGATGTAGGTCCGCTTAAAACAGAAACCAATGTATTGGCTGGTTTGCGTCCAGACTCGCAGCGCTATTTTGACCATCATCATGCAAGCAACGATACCTTTGATGCCGTTAATAAAAGGGAGCTAGAGTTGGGTGCTGCAACCATGACCGCTTTGGTATACTTGTTCGATAAATATGGCGTAAACCCGATTGCTAATGCGGCGCCAATAAAAGATTAGTTTAACTAAATGAAAAAATTACCCATCATTTTAGTCTTAATTTTAAACACCTTTGTTATGGCTCAGAACGAAGAAAAACTGCCCTTTTATCAAATACCAGATTACGCTGAAACTTATACTCCTGGAACAGTGGCTTCAAGAATGGTTGATGGGTTAGGATTTCGATATTATTGGGCTACTGAAGGTTTAAAGCCTGAGGATTTAAACTATAAACCGAGTGAATCGGGACGAACTTCAAAAGAAACGATTGCTCATATTTTTGGACTTTCTAATTTTATTTTAAAATCAATTTCTTCAGATTTTAAAGCTTTGGAGGCTGAAGACATGACGTTTCAAGAACAAAGAAAGCAAACATTGCTAAACTTTCAAAAGGCTTCAGAATTACTAAGAGGAACAAATGATTTATCAAAATTCGATAATGAAAAATTCCCGTTTTGGAATCTTATAAATGGGCCAATTTCAGATGCGCTGTGGCATTGCGGACAAGTAGTTATGTTGAGACGTGCTTCTGGTAATCCGTTTAATTCTAAAGTTAGTGTGTTCTCTGGAAAGTTAAGAGAATAGTGAGTTCATCTTTTTTATCCTTTCCTTCTAATAAATCTCATAATTAAAAAGATTAAGCTTAAAATTGAAATGACTATTCCAGTTACTGCCATTTCATTTGTTGATAGATTTGATAAAAAATACAGAATAGTGGCAATAGCTACAATTGGTACGGTCCAACCTCCAGGAATTTTAAAACCTTCATAAGAATCTTTTTCAGATTTACGTAATTTGATTACAGACAAGGCTACACCTAAATAGAGGATTAGCATAGAACTACTGGCAATAACTGCAAGTTGTTCGAAACTCCCAGATATGGCTAAAATGAAGCCGATGGTTGCATATACAATTATGGCGACATAAGGTGTTGCAAATGATTTGTGAATTTTAGATAATGCTTTTATAGGTATAACGTTATCTCTTGAAAGGGCGTAAACTATTCTTGGGCTATTTAATATAGTGCCACTCATATAACCAAACATAGAAATGACGGCACCAATAATTAACAGCGTATACCCAAAAGAACCCATAACCACCTTAGCGGTTTCTGCTAATGGTGCTGCCTTAAAATCTGGTAAATCAGATCCCATAACACCTTGAGAAACCGTTTGAATTAATACATAGACAACAACTACTGTTGTAATACTTATTAATATAGCTCTAGGAATTGTACGTTTAGGATTGATGACCTCACCACCAACAATAATACCAGTTTCACACCCTTGAAAGGCAAAAAATAATATAAGCGATGTTTCACCAAGCGTTTTAATACTTGGCATATTTTCAAAATATAAATTACTTATTGAAACATCTTTAAAACCTATAACAATAAGAAGTAGTAGTGGTATGAGTTTCATTAGTGTGTTAAATTTCACTAAGCCAATACCTTGTTTCAGGCCAATAACATTTATGTACACCATGCCATAAAACAATATAAAAAGGAACACAAACCGAGGTAAACCTTCTGCGAAAATCGGGTATGCAGAACCAATAACATTAACTAAAGCATTGGATACTGCCGCATCTGCAAACAAATTACTTCCAATGGCAAAAAAGCCTGCAATAAAACCGGCATAATCTCCAAACGCGGTTTCTATATACGTATAAGGACCGCCAGTGTTGGTCACTTTACTGCCTGCTTCTGCAAAGCATAGCATAATCATTGCCATTAATAAGCCGCAAAAAAGGTAAGCAATGATGCTTGAAGCTCCCATATAGCTGGCTACAATGGCAGGAAGTACAAATATACCAGACCCAATTATAATATTAACGATGTTTGCTGATAAGCCTAATACGCCAACTCGCCTTTTTAATCCTTCTTCTTTTTGAATCATAGTTTCCTTATTATAAATAGCTTAACCACCATTTGTCTTTATTATTAGCTTTGTAAATCATGTATTTTTTGCTCGGAAAATATAGGAGTGCAATAACTCCAATCCAAACTAAATATACCACAAATAGTGAATAACCGTAGTCTAGAAGCTTTGCGTTATTAAAAACATCTACAGTAATAATCATGTTTTTCCAATTACCGCCAAAAATAAGCATACCTATTATGGCCAAAACGTGAATAACAAGGACATGTATGAAGTAAAAAAAGAAGGGCACACGTCCAAAGACTAGTAAGAAGTCGGTAATTTTATTTTTCACACGTTCTATACCATATAAAAATAAAAGTGCAGGTCCTATGGTAATTAACAAAAACGAAAGGGAAGGTGGGTATTTGGTTACTTTAAAAAATGATAAAATAGTCTTTGTAGTGGTAGCCTGTTCTGTCCATGGGACTAAATCTCCATAAACATTTAACCCTCTAACAACAAAAAATAAAAGAATAGCTCCAAGACCTAGGCGTAGTAACCATTTTTTTCTTAAAGCAGCATCAAAATCTTTGTTATAAAACGTTCCAAAGCAATAACCCAAACTTATTAATCCGACCCACGGAATTATGGGATAAACAAAGGCTATCATTCTGCCATTCTCAAAACTTACAAATTGAAATTGGTGCAATATATACCATAAGATAGACGTAAAACTTTTGCCTTGAAGCACAATTCCATCTAACAAATTATGGCATGCAATTAAAATTACACCAATCAGTAACAGTAGTTTTTTTCGGAGGTAAATAAGAAAAGATAAAAGTATCATACATAGGCCTATAGCCCAAATAACTTGAAGCGCAATAAATTCATAATTAATATTAAACCACCAAAATAAATTGTTTAAAACAATCTCTAAAAAAACTAACCACAACCCTCTTGTTAAAAGGAATTTAAAAAGTTGGGACTTTGATTTTTTACTACCATATAAAAATGCAGAAGTCCCTGCTAAGAATATAAAAACCGGTGCGCAATAGTGTGTTATAAATCTAGTAAAAAACAAGAATGGTGTTGTTGTTTCAAGATTGGTTGGGTCGTTAAAAAACGCTCCATAATGAAAATAATCTCTAACATGATCTAGCGCCATAATTACCATGACAACACCTCTTAATACATCAATAGATTCAATTCGGGTTGATTTTATGATACTCATGCAACTAATTTAAGTGTTTAAAATTGAAAATAAATAAATTGTTCGCCGCTGCCTTGTGCAATAACGATTAAAAAAAACATGATTGCCCAAACAACACCCAATACCCACGTTGGTGTTTTTAAAGATACTTCTTTCATTGAAGTATTTCGCATGATCCAATGGCATAAAAATAAAAGACTTATAACTATTGATACTTTAATTATATCGAATGATTGAAGAATTTTGGAACCATCTTGGTTTAAATAAAACATAGATTTTATCATGTTCCAAGCGGTTTCAAATTCTCTAGCTCTAAAAAACACCCATGTAATATTAACGCATGAAAATGTGATGAATGCTAAAAAAACACCATTCCATTTGGTTATTTTAAATGGTAAATATTGCCGTTGCAGTCGTTCTAAAATTAAATAGGTGCCATGTAAACCGCCCCAAACAATAAAAGTCCAAGCTGCTCCGTGCCATAAACCGCCTAACAACATAGTTAGCATCAACGCTACATACATTCTAGTAATTCCATGTCGATTTCCTCCTAATGGTATGTATAAATAATCTTTTAACCATGATGATAATGAAATGTGCCAACGTTTCCATAAGTCAGAAAATCCAAGCGATGCATAAGGGTATCTAAAGTTGTCTGGTAGAATGATTCCTAACATTAAAGCGATTCCTATTGCACAGGTTGAGTAGCCTGCAAAATCGAAAAATATTTGTCCTGAAAAAGCAACGGTTCCTATCCACGCATCAACACCATTGAGTATTTTGCCAGCGCCAAAAACAGTATCTGAAGTATCAGCCAATAAGGTATCAGCCATTACTACTTTTTGAAACAAGCCGATGGTTAATAAAAACAATCCCCAAATAAATTGATTAGCCGTTGCTTTCTTTTCTTCGTAAAACTGAGAGATTAATTCTTTTGCTCTAACAATTGGTCCTGCAACCAATTGAGGAAAAAAGGTAACGTATAATGCGAAATCTAGAAAAGTTCTAGCTGGTTCAATTTTTCTCTTATACATGTCAATGGTATAAGACATGGTTTGAAACGTGTAAAAGGAAATACCCATTGGTAAAATAATATCCATTGGTCGCGCCTGAAAATCTACCCCAAAAGCATTCATAAGAGCGACAAAGTTTTCAAGTATAAAATCGCCATATTTAAAAAATGCTAAAAATCCAAGATTAACAAACATGCTTAGCAGTAACCACATTTTTCGTTTCTTTTGGTTCTCCTCAATAGCAAGCTTTTTACCTGCCGTCCAATCTACAACTGTTGAAATCCAAAGTAAAATAACTAATGGCGGATTCCATAAGCCATAAAACACATAACTCGCCAAAAGAAGCATTCTCTTTTTTCCAGTCCAACTAAATAGTTTTAAATAATAAAGTGCTAAAACTACAACTAAAAATACTACGAAGCTTAATGAATTAAATAACATAACTAATTGGTGTTAGAGTTAGTTAATGCGCCATCAGATTTCATAATTTTAATAAGCTCTCTGGTAAAAAACTGAGCATCTTTTACAGCTAAATGAGACCACTCAGGTAAAAATAAATTTTGAAATTTAGGGTAGTCAAGATAATTATAAGCTTTCGCTCCCGATTGTTCAACAAGGACGTTCCAAAACGCTTCTCTCGGAAACCCTTTACTTTCAACCATTTGAAAAAGACCTGATGACGGGCACCTTATTAAAATGAGGTTGCCACCTCTTGCTTTGAATTTCTTAGCTAATTCAGAAAATGCAGCAATTGTTCCGTCTTTATCTGGTGGTGGATGGTCGCCTGATAAAATAGCGGTCCATACTTTTTTTACGGTGTTGGCATATGCTGTGTCGTTTTCCATTCGTTTGGTCATTTTCATATGCCTTTCTAAAGTAATGTCTTCAAAATTGTTGAAGGGCGGATAAATTGGACCTCCACGTTCGTCTGGATTTAAATTTTTTAGTAGTGTTTTTAAATCCACATCAGAATCCCAATTTTCATCACCATCACGAATAAATGCCAAACTTTTTTGAAGCGGAACCGATAACTTATGGTTAATACGTTGTGCGTAGGTTCTATTATAATAGTAATCAACTAGTGTTTGAGATCGCTTCATAAACTCCGCTTCAGGATATGTTGTAGCGAATAGTAACGGAGGTGTAACGCCTACTAAGAGTGTTCCACTAAAATCGGTGTTATCTACAATATCTTTAAAAACAGGAATAGGCGATGCCCCTTGTGTGGCTAACATAACTGGGTCGGTGTTGGTTTCTGTTTTCCAAATATCTAATTGTAAGTCATATAAAATCCTGGAAGAACCTATAATAGCTACTGTGTTTTCTTGGCTATTTTCTAATTTCGCTCTTTGATTCGCCCAAAGGTTTTTATTATCGTCGATATTTGGGTGATGACCTTGCGAGCGCCAATAAAGCTCCCATGCAGTTACTGATAGAAATCCTATAGTTACTGCAATTATGAGTGATTGTTTTAATTGCATGACGGTTTATTTTTTTTCTGCTTCGGCGAGTTTTTTGGTATCTACGTATTGCTGAAAAGCAATTACTTTTCCGTCATTTATTGTCCAGAGGTGAGCTGCCTGTGCATTATAAGTTTTACCACTTTCTTTATATTTGGCATCATAGCGCAATGTTGCCAAAACTTTGTTATTGCTCATTTCATGCAATGTAATATCAGCGAGTTTAAAATATTCATGGTCTTCACCAACACGTGCAAAAACACCGTTTAAAACAGCATCTGGACCAATGTAAGGATTACCATCTGCCATTTTATTACTTTCTGCTTCATTCCAGACTATTTTAGAATCAAACCGGCTTAATACTGCTGGAATATCGCCCTCTGAAAATGCTTTATACATTGCATCAACTATGGCTGCATTTTTTTGAGGTATGGCATAGCGATAGCTTTTAAAAATTTTCCAATTGCCTTTTACCTTTTTTAATGTGTTTACAAATTGCCCACTTTGTACAGCTTTTGGTTCTTCAATTTTACTAAATACAAAAGAGCCACTAACAAACATAAAACCTTTTTTTAACACCGTTTCATCAATCGTTTTTAAGGTAATATTATATTTTCCAGCATTAAATGTGGCACCATATTGAGCTTTTATGGCATCTAAACCAGATACCATACTACCGTCTGTATTTTTAATTGAGGCATCTTTGGTATACAATTCATCTATAAAATCTAGATTCTCAGTATCTATCAACGTGATATATTGTTGGTGCATTCTTTCTACGTCTACATTTTGAGCATGTACATAAAATGAACTCGGTGCGCTGATTGAGACAACAAATAATAGCAGTATGTTTTTAAGATTTCTCATGATTTTAATTTTTGGTTGGTTAATAGTTTTAGTGATAATTTGTTATTTGGCTTTATGTGCTTCTAATTCAATTTCAATCATAAATTCGGGAATTGCCAATTCTTTTACACCCAACCAGGAGCCTGTTGGGAATCTTCCTTTGTAAATTTCATTTCTATATCCTGCAACTTCGAGAAACTGGGGCATGTTTGTGGTAAAAACATTTTCTACAATCACATCATCAAAAGTGCAACCATAATGTTTTAAGATTTTCTCCAAATCGGAATAACAGTTTTTCATTTGCTGTTCTATATCCCCAATTGCTGTGGGGTTTCCTTCATCATCCATACTTACGGCTCCAGATATTTTAATGTCATTTCCAATTTTAACAGCGTGCGAATAGCCGTAAGCTTTTTCAACTTCTGGACGCAGTAGGAAGAAATCCGGTCCTTCAGGCGTTGTTTCAACTACTTCAACTTCTTTAATTTCCTCTTGTTTGGTTTGGTTGCATCCTAAGAAAATCGTGCAAAGAATGATTGATAACAAACCTAATTTTAGTTTTTGTGTTGTTTTCATTATTTAAATGGTTTGATTTATGATAACGAGTTTCGTTAAAGGGAATAAAACTAAAAGACAGCCAATACGGCTTGGCTGTCTTTTGGTATAGTATGAAGCTTACTTCGCATCTAGTAAAGATTGACTGTAATAAATCATGTGCGATGTAATTTTACCATCTTTATCAAAACTGCTACTTGCATGAAGAGGTAGTTCTAATTCTTTTTTATCAGATTTGCGTATTAAATGATAATTCCACCATGAAAGCACCTCACGACCGTTACTCATTTCATATTCTAAATAATCTGGGTATCCAATCATATCAAGACTTACAATTTCAAAATTATCCAAGAATCCTTGCCAGCGCGCTCTTGCTTCGGTTTTATTGTCCGATTCCCCGAATTTCTGATGAATAGTGCTGAAAGTAGCATCATCACTAAAATAACTTAAGCATTTGTCTAAATCTGATTGTTCGAAAGCATAAAAAGCGTTACGAACCGTGTTGATATTATCATGATGATTGTAAATTGTGCCATTCGTTCTATTTCCATAGCTAGCTCCAATCTCGTCGAAAACACTTTGGTTAGTATAATTTATAAGAGTTTGTATTTTATTGTCTTTATTCACAACATAAAGTCTGTGCATGGGCATATTAACTTTTACTCCAGTTTTTTTGTGAACACCTTTAATGTCTTCCCAGGTTTGTACCCAAACCTCGTTTTTGTCGTTGTCTTTTTTGTACTCAATAGCGTCTGGATATGCACCTTTAGTACGTACTATTGAAAAATAATCTAAAGCTTTGTTCCAGCCAATGGCGCCTCCTGCAAACGAAGCCTTGTCTCGACCTTTTTGTTTTGTGGCTGTGCTTACACCATTATAAACTTTAAAGTCATCTGCTAAATAGCTAGCCACTTTTGTAGAATCGCCTGCAACAAATGCTTTTGTCATGGCTTCAACTGTTACAATTGCTGGATGATCGATATAAACAGTACCGTTTGATTTTTTTTGAGCATAAATGCTCGTGATGCTTAAAAGAAAAGCGAGAATTGGTAATAAAGTTTTTGTTTTCATTTTTTCTTGGTTTTAAGTTATTTGTTAATAGAGTTATTTTAATACTCATGTTGAGTAATGGTTTAATGTGGATTTTATAGGTTTAAATTGAATACCTAAATCGGTTTTAGCTAAATCATTTTTATAAACAATGCTTGGTTTTTCATTAGGTTGATCATTATTAAGCATTGCTTGCATATCAGATATTTTATAGGTTTCACTGCTCAGTAAATAATCTTTACCATGAAGGCCCAACGTAGTCGCAAGTTTGTAAATGGCGTTGGCAACATCTTCTACATCCACCAGTGCAAAAGGCACATCGTTTTCGTATAATGCTTTCATAAAGTCATTTGGAGCCATATTATTTTTAATCAAAAATTGTAAACCATTAGAAGTAGAATCTTCTCTTTTAGAAAGGGCTTTTCCCATGACTGCTACTGGAGAAACAGTACTAATTTCAAAATGCGTATCTGGATTATTTTGAATAAATTTTTCAACGGTTTTGTTAGCTATGAATTTTGCTTGAGCATAAGGATGACTTTCAGTGCTCATAAACCTAGTTCCTTGTTCATCAATGGTATCAGTAAAACTTTTGCCCTCAGGCGGAAAAGGAAAATTTGTATTCCATCCGGCAACTGAAGCTATAAAAACTGCTTTTTCGATACTTGGTGTTGTATTGACGATGTCTAAAAAATTTTCAGTGCCTGTAATGGTTGGGTCGAATAATTCGGTTTTTGGATCTTCAACATCTAATTTAAAAGGTGTGCCGCCATGAACAATTATATCACAATCACTTACAAAATCTTTTAATGCGGACTTATCTGTAACATTCAGCTCACTTATGTAAAGATTTTCAGAATTTTTAAGTGTCATTAAATGTTCATACTTGTCTTCACGAGAAATATCCGTTGTTGAAACTTTTACTTGATACCCATGTTCTAGAAATTTTTTTGTGATGTAGCTACCAATAAAACCTGAGCCTCCTATAATACCTGCTTTTTTCATTTTATTATTGAATTAAAAAAAACCTACAAAATTGAAGTTGACACATATCAAAATCAAATAATGTAGGTTTAGTTTTGATTGGTTGGTTTGAAAAATCGACTAACTAAATAGTTTAAATTTTTACATAATTTCTGATTATAAACAATGTAATAAAAGCGATAGCGGACGAAACGGATTAAATAATGTCCAAAGGATAGGTTTTTTTTATCGAAAGGCCTTTTTTAGATTTTCTTAAAAAGTAAAACAGAGACTCTTATGAAGAATGTTTGAGTTGAAAATCGAAAATAAAAGTTGTACCGTTTTTATTTATCTCTGTCATGGTACCATTTAATTGACGAGTGAGTAATGAGACAAGTTGCGAGCCAAAACCAGTACCTTTTATGACATCAGATTTACCTTGACCATTATCAGCAACTTCTAAATGAAGTATATTATTGTTTTGTTTTTGAAGTTTAATAGTAACAGTTCCTTTGTTATTTTCAGGAAATGCATATTTAACGGTGTTGGTTAATAGCTCATTAATTATTAAACCTAACGGAACAGCTGTATCAATATCTAAGTTTAATTGATTCATAGCTAAATTTAAACTTACCTTATTTTCTGCACCTAAACTATCTAAAATACTTTCACTTAAGTTTAGAAAGTAATCTTTCATTTCAATGGCTCCAAGGTTTTTGCCTTGATAAAGTTTTTGGTGTACGATACCAATTGAATTTACTCTATTTTGACTTTCTAACATGGCTTCTTTGGTGTTTAAGTCTTCTATTTGAGCCGATTGTAACGATAGTAAACTAGATACCACTTCTAAATTATTTTTCACTCTGTGGTGCACTTCCTTTAATAATAATTCTATTTCAGCATTTTTTGCAGCCAGCAGTTTATTTCTTTTACTTCTGTTTCGATAACTTATAAAACCAAAAACAAGTAAGCCTAATAAAAGTGCAACAAAACCAAAACTAAGAGTTTGAATTAAACGTTGTTGAGTAATTTTAGTTTCTTGAATGGCAATGGTTTCTTCTTTCTTTTGCGTTTCATATTGGGTTAAAAGCTCAGACATTTTTGCATCACTTTCCATCGATGCTATACTGTCTCTTAGCGTATATGCTTTTTGTTTAAAATCTAAAGCAGATTTGTAGTTTCCTAACTTATTATAAATGGTACTTATATGATTATAATTTTCAATTAAATTCGAGTAGTCATTATTATTTTCTTGTAATGCCTTAGTTTGTAATTGGTAATTTAACGCGGTGTCGTAATCACCTAGGAGCATATTTACTTCCCCCAAATTTGCAGTTACGGTGTTGATAGCATTAAAATAATTAGATTTTTTTGCCAATACTAAACAAGATTCGTAACTCTTCATGGCATCTATATATTTCCCAAGTCTTTTGTAAGCATTTCCTATACCGTTGGTAACATCGGCTTGGGTTGGTAAGCCTAAGTTTTGTACTTGTGCTATAGCCAAAGCATCTTTATAATACTCAAGAGATTGGGCATAATTATTTTTTGCCATGGCAACATTCGCAGCGTTAAAAATAACATAGAATTTCTCTGAAGTTAAATTGTTTTCTTCTGCAATTTGAATTGCTTCTTCAGCATAATCTAAAGCTTCGTTTAATCGATTTTGCCTTGTTAAGTCTTCGGAAACTCGGGTTAAACCATCGCATATACCTTCCTTGTCGTTAAGGAGTTCCATTAATTTCAAACCAGAAATGTCTTTCTGTAACGCCTCGTCTAAATTGCCAATTTTTTTATCAACCCATGACAATTTAAATAGTGTAGTGGCTTTTCCTCTTTTATTGTCAACAGCCTCATAACCTTTTACAGCTTTATTAAAAAATATAGTGGCCGAATCTAATTGTAACAAATTGGCATGCATCCTGCCTTGCATTTCGTAAAATTTTGGTCGCCAGCTTTTATCGTCTATTTCTTCAGATAATTTTACGCCTTTCTTAGCAAATTTTAAGGCTTGCGCCATATCTTTATTAAAAGCAATATCTACCATTTGGTTGATAATTTCGAGTTGCTTATTTGGTTGTTGCTCTGAGTTTAATTGTTGCTGAAGATCGTTAATACTTGTTTCTTGACTATATCCTATAAAATGAATAATTGATAGTAGGAATAACAGTTTTTTCATAATTGAGAGAAGTTATGAATTATACTTTTTGGATAAGTTGAAGTAATTGTTTTTTTGAATCTGAACTTATTGGAATGGCTTTTTTTGATATAACAATGTGGGTATTAGCTATTTCATCAATATTTGAAAGGTTAACTATAAATGATCTGTGTACCCTTATAAAATGATGATCGGGTAACTTATCATCCATATCTTTTAGGGTAGTGGTTATTAAATATTCTTTGTCTTTACAATGAATCCGACAATAGTTTCTTTCAGCTTCAACATAAAAAATGTCTTTGATGTTAACACGAACCATTTTTTCATGGTGACGTACAAATATGCAGTCACTCAATATAAAAGGATTCGCTTTTTCTTCGGTTACTGGAATTTCTACATCTTTTTCAAATTGCATTCTATTTATTACCAACTCTATTGCGCGTTGTAAGTCTAATTTCTTAAACGGTTTTGATATAAATGCATAAGGATTTGTAGATTTTGCTTTATTAAAATGGGCATTATCGGCATTGGCGGTAACATAAATTATTGGAATATTATAGTCTTCTTGTATAATTTCAGCAGTATTAATGCCTGTAAGATTTCCTTTTAAATTAATATCCAGTAAAATAATATCAGGTTGGTTTTGCTTTATTTGATTCAAAGCTTCTTCGCCAGTGGGAATAAGACCAATTACATCATACCCTAAGGAAGTAAGTTGCAGTGACATGTTTGCACCAATTATCATTTCATCTTCAACAATCAATATTTTTATGGGTTGATTCATTTTTTTATAGGTTATTGAAGAGTAATTAAAAAAATACGCCAAATGAATTTCAGAGATAGCATAAAAGTCTTTTTATTTAGTGTTAAAAAAAACTTAGGGAATAGTATAATATTAGATAAAATATTGAATATTAACAACTATTTTGAATAATATTTATGAAATAAGAAGAAAAAATAAAAAAATGCTTAACATTTGTTAAGCATTTTTGAAATTGTAATAATGAAATATAATAAGCTATTTTACTAACTGTTTTTTGGTTTTTGTAGAAAAATCCACTTCAATTTGGTTGTTCAGAATGTCTTCAAAAGATTCTCTTTTTCTAATAAGATGCGCTTTACCATTATACCATAATACTTCAGCAGGTCTGAATCTTGAATTGTAATTACTCGCCATAGAGAAACAATAAGCCCCAGCATTTTTAAAACTTAAAATATCACCTTCATTAATTTCATTAATTCGTCTGTTGTTACCAAAAGTATCTGTTTCGCAGATATAGCCAACTACAGTGTAAAAACGTTCACGTCCTTTCGGGTTAGAAATGTTTGAGATTTCATGATGAGAGCCGTAAAACATGGGTCTAATTAAATGATTAAATCCAGAATCTACTTGAGCAAATACCGTTGAGGTTGTTTGTTTAACCGCATTCACCTTAGTTAAAAAGTAACCAGATTCACTGACTAAGAATTTTCCAGGTTCAAAAGCTAAGGTTAATTCTTTACCGTATTCTTTACAGAATGCATTAAATCTTGCCGTTAATTTTTTGCCTAATTCTTCAATATTAGTTTCTATATCTCCTGGTTTATAAGGTACTTTAAAACCAGAACCAAAATCGATGAAATCTAAATTTTTAAATTGTTTTGCCGTATCAAATAATATTTCACTGGCGTATAAAAACACTTCAATATCTAATATATCACTACCAGTATGCATATGTATACCATTAATATTCATTTTGGTATTTTCTACTATTCTTAGTATGTGTGGTATTTGGTGTATTGAAATCCCAAATTTTGAATCGATATGTCCAACCGAAATATTGGCATTTCCTCCCGCCATAACGTGCGGGTTAATTCTAATACAAACTGGAATTTTAGGGTGTTTTGTCCCAAATTGTTCTAGTATAGATAGATTATCAATATTAATTTTAACACCTAATTTTGCAGCTTCTTCAATTTCATCTAATGATACGCCATTAGGAGTGTAAATAATTTGGTCTGGCGAAAAACCAGCAGCCAAACCTAATTGAACTTCCTGAATTGAAACCGTGTCAATACCAGATCCAAGCGACTTAAAAAGCTTTAAAATAGAAATGTTTGACAAAGCTTTAACGGCATAATTAAGTTTTAACTTCTTAACATCTTTAAAGGCATTGGTGAGTCTTTTATACTGACTTTCAATTTTACCAGCATCGTAAACATAAACTGGACTTCCAAAATCTTGTGCAATTTTAAGCAACTGATTATCTAACATAGTACTTCTAATTTTTGTCAAAGATATTTCTTTGAGTGAAAAAAAAAATAAATAAATAAAAAATTTTTAAAATTAAACATAATGTTAATTATTTAACAATAATTAATATTATTCAAGTTTTCGTAATTAAATATTAGGGTAAGTAAACGCTATTATATACATTTGTGAATCTTAAAACAGAAGTTAAATTATGAACTTACACGAATACCAAGGTAAAGAAATATTAAGCACTTTTGGAGTGCGTATACAACGCGGAATTGTAGCCCAAAATGCTCAAGAAGCTGTGGCTGCAGCAAAACAACTAACAAGCGAAACTGGCACAAGTTGGCACGTTATTAAAGCTCAAGTTCATGCTGGTGGACGTGGAAAAGGTGGCGGTGTTAAACTTGCCAAAAACCTTAAAGAAGTTGAAGAAATTGCTGGAAAAATTATTGGCATGGATTTAGTAACTCCACAAACTTCAGCCCAAGGTAAGCGTGTTCATCAAGTGTTAGTAGCTGAGGATGTGTATTATCCTGGAGAAAGTGAAACTAATGAATTCTATATGTCTGTTTTATTAAATAGAGGTACAGGACGAAATATTATTATGTATTCTACTGAAGGTGGAATGGATATTGAAACTGTTGCTGAACAAACACCACATTTAATTTTTACTGAAGAAGTTGATCCTGCTGTTGGTTTATTGCCATTTCAAGCAAGACGTATTGCTTTTAACCTAGGACTTTCTGGTTTAGCATTTAAAGAAATGTTGAAATTTGTAACTGCATTATACACAGCTTACGTGAAATCTGATTCTTCGTTATTTGAAATCAATCCTGTTTTAAAAACGAGTGATAATAAAATTATGGCAGTTGATGCCAAAGTAACTATAGATGATAACGCCTTATTCAGACATAAAAATTATGTTGATTTACGTGATGTACGTGAAGAAAGTGCTATTGAAGTTGAAGCAGGTGAACTAGGACTAAACTATGTAGACTTAGATGGAAATGTAGGTTGTATGGTTAATGGCGCAGGTTTAGCCATGGCTACAATGGATTTAATTAAACAGGCAGGAGGAGAGCCGGCAAACTTTTTAGATGTTGGTGGAACTGCAGATGCAGCTCGTGTAGAAGCAGCATTTAAGATTATCTTAAAAGACCCAGCGGTTAAAGCCATCTTAATTAATATTTTTGGTGGTATTGTACGTTGTGATCGTGTTGCACAAGGTGTTATAGATGCATATAAAAACATGGGTAACATTAATGTACCCATTATAGTGCGTTTACAAGGAACTAATGCAGATATCGCGAAGGAGTTAATTGATAATTCTGGTTTAGCAGTATTAAGTGCAACTGAATTTCAAGAAGCTGCAGATAAAGTTCAAGAAGTATTAGCTTAAATAGATATTGCAGAATAAGAATTCTGTAATTTGAAATAAAAAAAGAGCATCAATTATTTGATGCTCTTTTTATTTGTATTAGAATGTAATAAGCTTTTCTTTTTTTTAGGTTTTTTGTTTTTCGCTTTCGCGGAAGCTTGGTCTTTTTCCAATCTAGAATCGTTTTTGGATTGGTCTATTCTTTTGTCTGGCATTGGTCCTCTAAGGTGGATAACAAGACCATTTAAAAAATTCCGAAGTATTTGATCACCGCACTCCATATATTTTGGATGATCTTCTTTTCTGAAAAATGCCCCTAATTCACTTTTAGATATTCTAAAATCTACAAGTGCTAATATTTTTACAATATCATCATCCCGAAGTTTTAAAGCCACCCTTAATTTTTTTAAAATATCGTTATTTGTCATCGTAATTCTTTTAACGGTCTAAAGATACATGTATTTCATCGATTTTCATTCTTGCAGACTTCAAATCTAACGTTTTGTCTTTATTAATTGAGACACTAAAAATCCTGCTATTTTAAGAACTTAATTTTGCGTATCTTTAATTAAGTTAAAATGTTGAAAATCAACAATATGTATTCGTTTATTTTAACTTTTGAGTAAATAATAAAAATGTTGAATTGCATTTTTTTTGGATATAATAAATTAAATAATTGATGAAATTGTCAAAATCTACGATTAAATACCTATCCTTTTTCGATAAGTTACCTAATAACCACGATTATTAAAAGATGTATCTGCTTAACTTTATATTGTAATTAATTGATCCCTTCCATAATGATAAATAGAGTAGAAAAATTGAGTCTTCTATCAGAAATGATAGCATTCGCGAAATACGACAAGGATATTCGGCGAATCGAGTATAATTTCTTATTAGGAGTTGCAAAACAGTTAGATATCTCTCGAGAAGATTTTGAATATTTGTTAGAAAACCCAGTAACTTATACACATTTAAAATCTCATAGTGAGCGCATTGTTCAATTCCATAGATTGGTTTTGTTAATGAATATAGAACAAGAGCATAATGAGGATAATAACTCTGCTGGAGTAATTAAACTTTATAATTTTGGTTTGCGCATGGGTCTGAGCCATGAATCAATTACCAAAGTGCTTTATTTAATGGAAAGTTTTCCAAATAAAATTGTGCCTCCAGATGTTTTAATAGACATTTTTAAGACGCAGTATAACTAGTAGTTTCTCTTTAGATAGTTCTAAAGACCCTAATAATTTAGTGTTGATTATAATTTACAAGAGTAGATTACCGAAAAGCTAAAAGTTTATTCTTTTAGCTTTTCTAATTTTGTACGATAGTTTTTAATATCGTCTCTAAGTTTTGCTGCTACAATAAAATCTAAAGCTTTAGCAGCTTCTTCCATGAGCTTACGTTTTTCACGGATTTTCTTTTCTAATTCACCCTTACTTAAATATTCGCTTTCTGGTTCAGCAGCTTTTAGCGCTTCAAGTTCATAGCTGTATGTACTAACCGAATTTTTTGAAAGTGCGTTATCTAAACTCTTATTTAAAGCCTTTGGTGTAATGTTGTTTTTAGTATTGTAAGCAATTTGTTTTTCGCGTCTGTATTCCGTTTCATCAATAGTTTTTTGCATGCTTTTGGTAATTTTATCGGCATACATAATGGCTTTTCCATTTAAGTTTCTAGCGGCCCTACCAACGGTTTGTGTCAATGAACGTGCCGATCGTAAAAAGCCTTCTTTATCGGCATCCAGAATAGCTACTAACGATACTTCAGGTAAATCTAAACCTTCACGAAGTAAATTAACTCCAACCAAAACATCAAAAAGTCCTTTTCGCAAATCTTGCATAATTTCAACTCGTTCTAAAGTATCCACATCACTATGGATGTATCGGCATCGAATTTGAATTCTATCCAGATATTTAGTAAGCTCTTCCGCCATACGTTTAGTTAAAGTCGTTACTAAAGTGCGCTCATCGTTTTCAACGCGTTGTTGAATTTCTTCAATTAAATCATCTATTTGGTTTAAACTAGGTCGGACTTGAATTATAGGATCAAGTAAACCTGTAGGCCGAATGACCTGTTCTACATAAACACCATCAGTTTTTTGTAGTTCATAATCGGCAGGTGTTGCACTCACGTAAATGACTTGATTTTGCAATGCTTCAAACTCTTCAAATTTTAAAGGCCTGTTGTCCATAGCTGCTGGTAGCCTAAATCCATATTCCACTAGATTTTCTTTTCTACTTCTGTCGCCACCATACATAGCGTGTACTTGTGAAATGGTAACATGACTTTCATCAACAATCATTAAATAATCGTCTGGAAAATAATCTAATAAACAGAAAGGACGAGTTCCAGGTTGTCTGCCATCTAAATATCGCGAATAGTTTTCAATACCTGAACAATACCCTAATTCACGTATCATCTCTAGATCGAATTCTGTACGTTCTTTGAGTCTTTTGGCTTCTAAATGTTTGCCTATTTCTTTAAAATAATCATGTTGTTTAACTAAATCGTCTTGAATTTCTTTAATCGCCCCTTGAAGGATTTCGGGCGAAGTCACAAACATGTTTGCAGGATAAATGTTTAATCTATCATATTTTTCAACCACTTGATTGGTTTGAATGTTGAATGATTCTATATCTTCTATTTCATCACCAAAAAAATGAATTCTAAAGGCATCATCAGCATAACTGGGGAAAATATCAACAGTATCTCCTTTTATTCTGAAGTTACCATGATTAAATTCTCCTTCGGTTCTTGAATATAAACTTTGCACGAGTTGATGTAACAATTTTGTTCTGGAAATAACTTGATCTCTTTCTATTGTAATTACATTCTTCTGAAACTCAACCGGATTTCCAATACCATAAAGGCAAGATACCGATGCTACTACCAACACATCTCGTCTGCCAGAAAGTAACGATGATGTAGTACTTAAACGCATTTTTTCTATTTCCTCATTTATAGATAAATCTTTTTCTATATAAACGCCAGAAACAGGAATGTAAGCTTCAGGTTGGTAATAATCGTAATATGAAACAAAATATTCAACTGCATTATCAGGGAAAAATTGTTTGAATTCTGAGTATAATTGAGCAGCCAACGTTTTATTATGGGCTAGAACCAAAGTAGGTTTTTGTACTTCCTGAATCACATTAGCAACAGTAAATGTTTTTCCAGAACCTGTGACGCCAAGTAAGGTTTGGTATCTTTCTTTAGATTCGATTCCTTGAACGAGTTGTTTTATGGCTTGAGGTTGGTCGCCAGTTGGACTAAAATCCGATTCAATTATGAATTTCATATATCACTTAAATGCCAAAGTATTTTATTTGACTAAATTACTTAAAGTAGATGGATTTTGGAATTTAAGCCTTGTGAAATTTAGAATTATCGTTTTAATGTAAAGTGACCAGAAAATTGCCTGCCATCTTCAAGAAAAACTTGGAACCAATAATCATCGGTTGGTAAAATTGATCCATTAAAAGATCCGTCCCAGCCATCATAATCAACTAACAGCTGTTTTAATAGCTTGCCATATCTATCGTAAATCAGTACGGTGCTGTTAGATTGAAATCTAGCATCTACACCTTGTATTTTCCATGTATCATTAACGCCATCCCCATTTGGTGTGAAATATTTAGAATAGCCAACAACGGCAATATCTAATGTGGAAACTCCACAAATATCGTCTAAAACATGGATGGTGTAAAAACCTGGGCGAACATTATTAAAGAAAGGATTGTCTTGATAAACAATAAATGTTGAACCTTCTTCTTGTAATGCAAACTGATAATTTCCCGAACCGAGATGTGTCGTATTTATAGTTACTGAGTTGTTTTCAGAAAGATCAACAATTGTAACATCGTCCTGAGTAATGGTTGCGATTTCGGATGCATCAACATAAATTTCCTTAGATTTAGAACAGTTAGTTCCATCGGTTTTGGTTAATGTTATGGTATAAATGCCAGGATCTGATACTGTTATTATTCTATTATTTGAAAAAAATTGATTTGAAACCGTATTATCCAAACTTGTAAAAAACCATTCATAATCAAAAACCTCTGATGAATTGGCTTCAAAAGGCTCCAATTGAATGGAGAACGTTGGGTCTGATGAACAAACTAATCTTGGGCTTTCTACTTCAAATTCAGGTAACGGATTTACCACAAAATCTACCGTTGTTGATACTGAGCATGATGGGTTTATAGTGTTAAAAACTTCTACAGTAATAGTTTGATTTCCTGAGATAAATGGATCGGGTAGAGTAGGACTGTTGTTAACCTTAACACTATTTTCATCAATATAACTAAATCGAACGTTCATACCCGTTTGGTTTCCTAAAATAGTATTTGAAAATGTTGTTGTTACAAACGGAAAAACACCATCATCATCAACATCTCCTGCATTTCCATCGCATTCAACTTGAGCAGGAATAGTATTAACTATTACAGGCTGTTCATCTACAATAAAGTTAATTAAGGTCTCATCGAAACAAGCACCATCACGATCCTGAGTGTTGTTATTAGTCACTCTAACTATTATATTTTGATTTTCAGTTAAAAAATTAGGCTGAATAGGACTTACAACTTGAGTACCATCTGAATAAAAAAGTGGAGCGCCCGTTTCAGTATAATAGGTTATGTTAACATCTGCTAGGTTTTGGCCATTTAAAATATCGGATTCTAGTTGTGAAGTATCGAACGGAAAGTTTAAAATGGTATCAGTCATATCAATATCGCATTGTCTATCAAACTCAACAGGACTTGCAACAGGTAAGGCTTCAACATTTAAAATATTCGTGAGCTCTTTTAGACCTAAACAATTATTACCTAAATCACTTTTTACTCTTACCCATATTGTTTGAATATTGGGAGAGTTAGTGTTTTCGTGATTCGCAACATCCAATATTTCGTTATTTTCTAATTCGGCATCAATTATGCTTTCATAAAAATGAGTCGTAACGTTTATGGTATTAAATACATTGGTTTCAATGTCATCTTTAATAGCTGTCATATCAAAAATGGCAGTCCCATCGCGGTTATCAACACCATCATCACATTGAAACAACGGTTGTGCATTATAAGTTGTTAATACCGCACTACTTGGGTTTACCTCGAGTGTTAAAGGCACAATTCTATAGCAACCGTTTGAGTCTTCAACTCTTATCCAAATCGTTTCTGGTGTAAAGCCTAAAGCATCCTGATAGGCTTCCGGGGCTAAAATCGGGTTAGTATTATTGTTTGCGTCTGGTTCAGTTTCGAAATAGGTAAAAACTAAATTTTCTATTACAAAATTTGGGTTTATTTCAGATTTAATATGGTCTTGAGTTAAATTGAAAAAGGATTGCCCATCATTACTATCGTCATCACATTGATTATAAATACTAGGATTATTTGCAACCGGTAATTCATTGACTTCTAATAATGCAGCCTCAGAATATATGCCACAACTATTCCCACTTCTATCCAGTTTTACACGGAATTGAAAATTATTAAAAGTAGGTTGAATATTAGTTATAGTTAGCTCATCTGTTTGAGAACCGGAGTAAGTTGCATCATCAGTAATTAAAGCCCAAGTAGTACCACCATTGGTACTAATTTCCCATTGAAAAACTTCTGCTTCGGGAGATATAACTATAAAACTTTCTATTGATGCTTCGCATGCCACTAGATTTAAAGGTTGTTGCGTTATAGAAATAGGACTATGGGTTAAATAATCTGCATTTGGTATCGTGTAACCATCGCTGGCATTGGTAACTAATCCTAGTCCTGTAATAGAATCGGATACTAAATCTACTAAAACAGTTCCGTCACCTAAATAAGTATCCATATTTCCATCTGAGAAACCGGCCTCTATAACATCTGTACAATTATCGCCATCGCTATCTTCATCTATATAACTAAAAATACCATCGATATCTTCATCATTAAGTGCATATCCAATTTCATTACTATCGGGTGTGGTTTCGGCAAAATCTGTCCAACCGTTAATTCCAAAACCTGGGCCATCAACAATACCGTTTAAATCGGTATCGGAAAGCAATCCTAATTCACCTGTTTCAAACAAATCAGTAATCCCATCATTATCACTATCCAAATCGTAAAAATCTGGTATGGTATCACCATCAGTATCTAATGGGGCTATACTAGCATTGTAAATATCATCTAATCCGTCATTATTAGAATCCACACCAGACAAAGGAACATAGGTTCCTGTATTTTCAATAAAATCTGGGATACCATCATTATCGCTATCTAAATCGAAGGCATCTTTAATTCCATCAAAATCTGTATCTTTTTTATAGCACGATAAGGAAATGATGCCGTTAAATGTTGATGTCGCATTGCCATTTTCTAAAATATGAACAAATGATAAACCATCAACTTGATTCGCAAGAAACTCATATGGTGTCGTGCCATTTGGGGATGGATTAAATTTAAATCGTATTTCTGAACCAGAAAGCATAGTTACACCAGTTTCAAAAATACCATCGAAATTTGAATCTACTAATAGTCTGTCATCTGGGTCTACAAGTGTTATATTTTTATTTACAGGCAGTATTCTGGCTATAAAATATTCACCGTTGCTAGTGGAATGTACTGCTGAGATATCTTCTAAAAATTTGACATCGACAGATTCTGTAAATGATATACTGTAGTTATTTTCCGCTGATGAAGCTGGCGCTAATGTGCTCGTAATTTTACCTGCAGTGCTACCGTTAAATGTATTAGTACCACCATTACTATTTGATTGCATAAGAACGCCACTCGCAATGGTGTTATTGGTACTTGCGTCTTGAAAAATTAGCTGAGGCGTGTTAAGATTAGTTACGTTTATAATGACATCTCCTAGAGATTCTGTGCAATCGGGTATACCGTCGTTATCGTTATCAATATCAACGTTATCGATAATACCGTCATCATCCCTATCATCGGGACAAATACTTACAGGGATTTCTATAGACTCTAATTCTTCACCTGTACAAGTAATTATTCCAATTAATTTATAGGTGCCAGGTGCATTTGGTGTTAAACTTGCTGTAGACTCCATAAGATCAATAAACCCTGACCCGCTACCATCATCAAAAAGCCATCTAAAACTATCAAAGTTTTCTGCATTAGCGGCTTCTAAAGTTACATTTGGAATACAATTTCCTAGTGTTGCAAATTCTGCGTTAAAATTAATTTCTGGTGGTGATGGAAAACCTGAATAAAAACTTCCAGAAGTTGCGGCGCCACTATAGTTAAAGTATGCACAATACAACTCGTCATCACTTTCAACTGTAATATTGCCACTTATTCCCTTTATTTTATAAGTGATGTAATCTGCTTTTCCAGTTACAGCATTTACAGCACCTAAGTTAATATTTCCAGTTATAGAAGACGTCACTGTAACATTTGCGGTAGCTTTAGTCACTATTGTAATACCACCCTCATAAGGTGTAGATCCAATGTTATTTATATTGGCAATATTATCTAAATTACCTCGAGTTTCACAACTTAAAGGAGGTACAAAAAACATACCTTGGTTGGCTTCGGAGGGTGAGCCATTGTTATTTAGTCCTCCAACCCCTTGATATGCAAAAACGGTTTGGGAGGTTTCAACATACATGTTGCCATTACTGCTATAGTAGTTGCCCTCTATTACATAATACTCTCCAGCATCAATAGTTACTCCTGTAACATTTCCGTTAATATTTATAGAGGTGTTGTTTGTGTGGGCCACTAATAAAATGTTTTCCCAGTCATTTGTGCCATCGCCTCTAACAAAAATATATTCAGTACCAATTTTACTTAATCCAACTATTTGATCGATACCATAATCTCTTGCACCGCCAGTACCAAAACTTCCATTGGCAGAACCGCAATTCACTACAACTGGTTTGTCTGAACTCACCAGACATCCTATTAATCCATCGGTATTTATACTCGTATCATTACAATTAATGGCCAAGGTATAACTTTCACCTTCATCCAATGTGACGTTCACGGGTATTGGTCCACTGTAATTTTGAATGATAATACCATTTGGAAGATCACTGAAATTAACTTTAGTATCGTCTACTGTGGCCATGACAGAGACAAAGTTGAGGTAGTTGTCCTGCGGATTTTCACTCGTATAACTACCAATTCTAAAAATTGTATCTGGTGCAGATAGTCCTTTACTTACTAATGCACCTGCTTGAGAACCTGCATTCATTCTAACTGATACATAAATTACATCCTCAGATTCAATTATATATCCTTTATTAGTAGTTATGACACTCGATGAAGGCGAGGGTATAAACAATTGTGTATTACCTCCAGATCCTATTGATATTTCTGCAGGGTTTGAATTATTTACTACGCCCGTAATGTAATTCGCCTCTGGTTGGCCTATTGGTTTTATAGTATAAGGAACATCTATGTTTCTAGGCGTTGATAAGTAAATATACTGGTCTTGAGGAGTGGAACTACCCGAGTTGGCAAACGTTAGTGGCGGTATGTAGTGTTTTTTACTTAATTGTGCATAACCTCGAATACTACAAAGAATTAATAAACAAAATATAAATCCTTTAACGATAATATTATTCGTCATGTTTTAATATTAAGTAATTACCTTAATTACTAGTTGGAAAAACTAAAATATAATATTTAAAGTAAATAAGACTTAAAAAAACTTTTAAGGTTTAATTACATCGTTAAAACAACTTTATTTTTAAATTATCGTTTTAAAGCAAAATGCCCTTTAATATTGAAAGTTTCTCCATTTTGAACTATGTCTGCCGAAAACCAGTAATCATCTGAAGGCATATTTTCGCCATTATAAGTTCCATCCCAACCTTCTGAATAATGAGGTAATGTTTTAATGAGTTTTCCGTGTCGGTTATAAATATAAACCATAGTTCCAGGCAATTGATTTGCTCCTACAATATGCCAAGTATCGTAAGCGCTATCATTATTTGGAGTTACAAATTTTGGAATATCGAAAACGAATACTTGTTTTGTAACATCCATACACCCGTTGATATCTCTTACGGTTACAAGATGTTCTCCGAAAGAAACATCTTCAAAAATATTTGAATTTTGCGGTTCACCATCGTCCAGAATATAAATATAATCTCCTATTCTCGAGTTATCTATTTCAACTGTAATTCTATTTGGGTCAGCAAAATTAACAGTTGAAGTGAAGTTTATTATCGCATCTTCTGAAGGAATTACTTCAAAATTATGAGTGTATGAACAGTCATTACCCACAACATTAGGTCTAGTTACGGTTACAGCATAATTACCAGGATTTGTTGGAGGGATTACAATGCTGCTAGTAGTGGCTCCTGTAGACCATAGATATCTATCGCCAGCTACTCCGGTATCTGCAGATACAGTAACAGGTTCGTTATTACACAACGGTACAGTTTCATTCATTGCAATAACGGGTAAATTATTTATGCGAATATTAAATTGTGTTGTGCTATAACAATCTGTTCTATTGTTTTCCAATCTTGCATAGATTGTGTCGCCATTTGAAGCTGAATAAATATTCGGTAGATTATCCGTTTTGCTTTCAGCATTTTCTAAAGAACTATAGAAGGTTATGATATGATTTAATGAATTTAAAGACCCTAGAATAATACTGTTATTATCTCGTAAATCAAAGCTTTGTATACCATCGTAATCATCATCACAATCAACTAAATCTGGCGGTGTGTTGGCAACTGGATTTTCATTTATTTGCAATACAAAAGTGGGTACAAAATAGCATCCGGTAGAAGGGTCTGATACCCTGATGTATATGGTATGGCTTGCCGCTGAATAATTAAAGGTACTACTTAAAGGTGCCAAATTATCATCCGCATCAGATTGTGAATTATGATATGATATCGTAACAGCAGAAGGATCGCTAACAATCATATTATCAACTTGCGATAAATCATAAGTATTCGTTTCATTATCGCAAATCTCGATTGTACCTATTAAATTAGTTGCAGGTGGCAGGTTTACTATTAATTCTAAAGGAATAACAACAAAACAGCCAGTTAAATTATTGGCTACTTTTATATAAACAGTTTTCGTATTCGAATTAAAATTAGATGGATTTGTAATTTCCATGGAGTTATCTAAACCGTCGTCTGGATTTATATCTGTTAAATTCTCGAAATAGTTTATAGAAAGATTACTTTTTACTCTATCTAAAACTTCAAAATCATCATCAACAGTATCAATATTATATGTTGTTAAATCAAAATCAACAATACCGTCATAATCAATATCACAATTGGTAATACTAGGCACGTTGTACATAACATCTGGAGCTGCTATAATATTAATACCTAATTCTTCAACGATGTGGCATAATGAATCTTCACTTTCAATTCTGATATAAATACTTTGCGGATTCGTAGTATTAGTATATGTAGAAGGTAAAGGCGCTGTATTAGAATCCGCATCTTCAGGTGAAATATGGAACGAAATATTTAAATTATCGGGCGAACCTGAACTAATTTCATTTGCTTTTTCAACTAGATTAAATTCATGTAAACCATCATTACTATCATCATCACAAATTAAATAATCTACTACTGGATTATAAACAGGATCTGGCGAAACTTGAATGAGAAAAGATGAGGTACCAAAACAGGATGGATCTGTAATATTTTCTACCCTAACATAAATTGTTTGAGGACTAGAAGTATTTTGATAGACATTATTTTTATCTATTGGAATGGTATATGCTGCGTCTTCAAAATAATAAACTTCTTTACCAGGTTGTCCGTTTAAAATTTCGGCATCCTTATCAACTAATAGGAAATCTGAAGTTCTATCACCATCATCTTCACATAATTGAAAATTACTAATAGTTGGGAAAACGGGTAATGTATTTATAATCGCTTCAAATGAAACAATAGAATAACAACCCGTGCCACTTGCAGCATCTTCTACTCGGATATAAATGGTTTGTGTATTTGAATTGTAAGCACTTCGGTCTGCAACAGGAATAGGGTTTGTATTGTTATCAGCATCTTCAAAAGATGTATAAACATCTAAGTTTAAACCTGTTCTACTTGGTACGGCTTCATCAATTTTATCTTCAAGGTTTATTATTGAAAAACCATCTTGATCGTCATCACATATTATTTCATTAGTAGGTTGATTGGTAGTAGGAGCAACCAATACTTCAATTTGAAACGGGTTTACTGTAGAACAACCAGAATCTAAACTCTCAATACGCGCATAAATGGTTTCTACGGCATTGGTGTTGTTATAAAAAGGCGGTAATTGATTCGCCGTATTATTACTTTGAGCATCTGCATTATTATCAAAATAAGTAACCGTAAAATTGGTGTTTCCACCAGTGATTATGTCATCTATTGATTGTAAATCTATGCTTGCTATACCGTCATCATCATCATCACAATATGGTATTGTTACATTTGAAAATAATAATATAGGGTTTACTAATAATGTAATTTGAGAATTTTCAACACAACCACCATCTTCTATTCTAATATATAAAACTTGTGGGCTTGTTGCCGCGTAAGGTGCAGTTTTATCTATAGGGTTTGTCCCATTATCTCTGTCTTCTTCTGTTTCGTAAAAAGTAACTGTAATGGAATTTGGTAAATCGTTAGCAATAAATATTTCTACGGTATTTAAATCGAAATTTAAGGTGTCTGAATTGTCATCATTGGTATCACAAAGTGCAAAATCGCCAGTATCCGTTCCAGTAAGTAATAAATTGGTATGAATTTCGAATGGTACTATAGTTGTACATCCGGTCGTATCATCTTCAATTCTTAAATATAATGTGGCAGAACCAGGTTCTAACACGGCATTTGTATATTGGTAATTGGTTTCGTCTGCAATAACATTTGTGTTGTTAAATGCATCATCATAAGTGGCATGAAAAGTTGTGGAAACACCTGTTAAGCCATTAAGTATGGCGCTTATAACCTCAGTTAAATCGAACGTGGCATCGCCATCTAAATCTCTATCACAGGCGTCAATATATTGAGTTTCTCTGTTCACTATAGGACTAAGTGTAATTACAACATCTAAAGTTGTGGTGGTAATACATCCTGTGGTTGTATCAACAACTCTTACATAAACTTGTTCATTTGGTGTGTTGGTGTTAATGTAAGGTGTTGGTATAGGATTGTTTCCTGTACTAGCATCAAGAGGATTATAATGATAGGTTACTAGTAAATTAGTTTGACCTTGTGTGATTTCGTCATCTTTTTGAGTTAAATCAATAATGGCATAACCATCAGGGATGTCGTCTCCATCACAAATTTCTAAAGTTGTAGGCGCTACAATATCTGGTAACGGATTAACAATTAAATTAAAACTTGTATATGCTAAACAATTACTATCGTCATCCTCAACCCTAACAAATATTGGCTGCGGGTTTGAGGTGTTTGAAATAGGCGTTGTTATAGGTAAAATATCAAGTCGTGCATCACTATCGGATAAATGATAGCTAAACGTATAATTTGTAAAAGGAATATTTGCAATAACTTCTGCATCTTTGGTTGATAAATCAAAGATTTCGGTTTCATCGCCGCTTGCATCATCACATATCTCATAATCCGAAACAGGATCCATAGGCTCTTCGGTGTTTAAAACAACCTCAATCTCATCTGTTTCTAAACAAGTACTTCCATTTACAGGTACAGAAACTTCAACACGATAAGTTCCATCTTGAATAGTTGTATAGGTTGGTGATATTGCTCCTGGTATTAAAGTACCATTTCTATACCAAGCGTAAGAAGCTAATGGATTTTGTAAATCTGCATCTAGAGTTGCCACACTTTCGCAAGTTGCTATATCTTCCCCTAAATCGAGTACTCTAAAACTATCACCTTCGATAAATACAGCAGAATCAAAAGTTCCATCTGTTTGGTCGGCGATTATTAATTTAATATGATAGGTGACGTTAGGTTGAATGCTACCCATTGCTGTTAAAACGGTAGTTCTCCCATTATAATTTGTGTCACCACGGTTATAACCATCAAAATATTGGTCGTTTTGTGCAGCACAAACTCCAAAAATTTCGTCGTGAATGGTATTGGTGTTTACAGGAATGGCTGTACCAGGAATAAGTGCGATATTTTGATATGGATTGGTTGTTCCGGCTTCTTTTATTAGAAAAACGAAGCCATCAGAAAATTGACACGGATTAATACCAAAGTATTCTTCGGATGCTAACAAGTAATTAAACTGAAACTGATTTGAAATAGAAACAAAATCGAATTCTATTGATGTCGCATTAACTGTATTTGTAATTCCAAGAGCGGTTTCTAAATCGGGGTCTGTTCCCCATGTATTCGAGCCTTCACTAAGCGTTGGTGTGATAGTAGCATTACCTCCAGAGGCTGCTCCACCGGTTGATAACATAATACCTCTTTCAAACGGAAAATTTGAACTACCTCTTTCAAAATAAGCATAACTAGAAAGACCGTTGGCACTACCATTCACGAATGAATCAATATTAGAAATATCTACACAACCGTTTACTAGATTGTCTTGTATTAAAGCTTGTAAACTAACAGTATCATCTACAGTTATTTGCTGTGAAAACAAATAATTACTTCCGCAAAGAATCGAAATTATGATGAAACGTGCAAATCTCATAACGTGTAGGTATTTTCTATTAGGTTATTATTAATTAAAATATGACCATTAGTTGGGACTAATATGGCCGAAAAATAGGTATATTTAGATGAAGCGCAAAAAAAATCGGACAAAATGCACGAAATTTAGTTTTTTAGACCCTGTCATCTAGTTTTTCAGAGTGAAATGATCCTTAAATATTCTTCCGTCTTGTAAAATGACAGAAAACCAATAATCATCACTAGGTAATTTTTCACCATTGAAATAGCCATTCCATCCTTCACTTAACGGAATGAGTTGTTTTATTAATTTTCCGTAGCGATCATAGATTTTGATTTTAGTATTGGGCTGAAACATACTAGATACGCCATAAATTTTCCATTCATCATTAACGCCATCATTATTAGGTGTGAAAAATTTTGGAAACCCAATAACAGAAACATCACTTTGTGTAATACCACAATCGTTTTTTACATCTTTTACTAAAACCGTATAAATGCCTGGATAAACATTATCAAAAATATTGCTGTCTTGATAATCTCTTACGGTAAATCCGTTTTCATCTATCAAACGATATTGATAAATCCCTTCTCCTGAAACGTAAACTGTTATGGTATTATTTTGAGAAACATCATTAACATCGAAAGCTGGAGAGTTAAATGTTGCCGTGTTTGAAGCTTCAATGGTAACCGTACGTTCTTTAAAACAGTTATAACCATTGGAAACTGTTACGGTGTAAATACCTGGTTCATTTATTTGAGTTGTATAGGTATTGGCTCCGTTAGACCAGTTGTATGTATAATTATTTTGATTTCCGCTGTTCAATGCCGCATCAATAGTTATAGTTTGAGGAAAATCATTCAAACAATAGTAAAATAAATCTTCAGTTTTAATATCAGGTAAAGGGAACACATATAGAAAAACTTGACTGATGCCATAGCAATCATTCGCATTTTCAACTCTAGCATAAACAATATGATAAAATGGTGTAGTATTGGTATAAATTGGACTTAACGGATTTTGCTCTAATACGGCATCTTTAAAAGTTTGATAGTAAACAACATCTAGATTTGCCGGTAACCCCGCTAATATATCTGCTGAAGCATCCTCTAAATTAAAGTTGTAAAGCCCATCTTCTATACCATCATCGTCACAAAAAGTGAGATATGCGTTGTTCGAATCTGTAACGGTAACCGCAAGTGTAAGTTCAGAATAGCCAATGCATCCCGAAGCATTATTAATTACTTCTAGATAAATTATTTGTGGATTCGAGGTATTGTTAAATGCATCGCCATTAACTTCAGAAGTTCTTAGGGCATCCGTATAGAATTTTAATGTCCTATTCGCAGCAGCTCCAGATAATTCAGCCTCTGCTTGATTTAGATTAAAAGTTGTTAACCCATCTGATAACCCATCTTCATCACATTGCAATAAAGTAGTGTTTAAAGCTTCAGGAGCTTCATTTACTTGTAAATTTAAAGTTGTAAAACTGCTACAAAATGAATTGGATACTTCTTCAATACGTACAAATATTTGCTCGTTAAAAGGCGTAGTATTGTAATAGGAATAGGGAAGGGCACCAATTCTATTTTCAGCATCTGTACTTGAAGTATAATATAATACATTGAAATCTGCCGGGTTTTGCCCATTAAGAATTTCGCTGTTTTTTGAAGCCAAATCAAATATAACCTGTCCGTTTTTATCATCGCCATCATCTAGATTGTCACATAAAATATAATCTGATGGTGTTGTAAAATCTGGTCCGCTAACACTTAATTGAAAATCAGTTAATTCAAAGCAACCAGTGGAATTATTTGTAATTCTAGCATAAATAGTTTGTGGATTGTTAATATTAGTATAAGGGCTGTTTAAAGCGTTTGTGCCTATATTAGCATCACTTGCAGAAATATGGTACGTCACTGAAACGTTGGATTGTGAACCTATAATTGACGGTGTATTATTGGAAAGTGTAAACTCTGTTGTTTCATCTGTAAAAGGTGCAATTTCATCGCAAGAATCAATATCTAATGCTGCTCCAGAAGTTCCTGACTCATCAGTTGGAGGCTCCGAGAAGGTAGCAGTTCCTGTCCATTCTAAACTGAACGGACTGTTACCAATAGGTCGGTCTATAACAATAAAATAGGTTTCTCCAGCATTGACATCAAGCCATCTTACAAAACTATTGCCACTTGCTCCTGGCCCTTCAGAAGTGTCGGTTTCTGAACCATTCATACCAGTTTTATTGTTTGATAAACCTGCGTTTTGAGGATTAGTTGTTGAACATCTTATAGCTTGACCTAAAGCGCCACAAGCCACATTTGGACCAAAAACAAAAAAATCATAATCTTCAGTGATACTTCTACTGTTTGGTGATAAGGTGAACCCAAGAGTTCCAGAAGTAACTGTAGTAACACTAAGCCAAATGCTATTGTTTTCTTGACTTGAACAGTTTTGGCCTGCACCTAATTCTTGTGTGCCTATTCCGTTTACATCTAAAGTAATATCAGCATTTCCACATGCTGTTACAGCGTTGATACAATCCGTTGGTTCTTGACTTATTAATAAGTTCGAATACAAAACTATCAAACAGAAAAAACTAAATTTTAGATATACTTTCAATATGTTAATGTTTGAGAGTGAAATGATCCTTAAATATTCTACCATCCTGTAAACGAACAGCAAACCAATAATCATCACTAGGTAATATTTCACCTTGATATAATCCATTCCAACCTTGCCCTAAAGGGTCAAGTTCTTTAACCAATTTACCATATCTGTTAAAAATTTGAATTTTAGTATTAGGTTGAAACATGCTTGAAACACCATATATTTTCCATGTGTCATTCACCCCATCGTTATTTGGAGTGAAAAACTTTGGAAACCCAATGACTGATACATTTTGATTTACAATACCACAATCATTTTTTACATCTTTAACGAGAACATCATAAATCCCAGGAAAAACGTTCTCAAAATAGTTACTGTCTTGATATGGATGCGTGGTGATGTTATTTTCATCAATTAAGCTGTATTGATACGTGCCCTCGCCGCTAACAAAAACAGTTATAGTATTATTTTGTGAGGCATCGGTAACCTCAAAAGCTGGATCTTGAAAAGTTGCAATGTTAGATGGCTCTACTGTTACCGTTCTATTTTTGGTACAGCCTGTTATCTTATGAGTTACCGTAACGGTGTAGGTGCCAACCTCATTTATTTGAGTAACATAATTTGTATCTCCGTTAGACCAATTGTAATTGTAATTACTTGAAGCATCATTTATAAGTCCTGCATCAATATTGATAGTGCTTGGAAAAAAATTGATACAATAAATATCAGACCCTTCAGTTTCTATATTCGGTAATTCGTGTACCGTTAATAAAACTTCACTTATACCGTAGCAATTGTTGGCATTTTCAACGCGTGCATAGATAACTTGATTGTAAGGGACAATATTGGTATAAGCAATTGGTAAATGATTTATTTCTAACAAGGCATCGTTATAAGTTTCAAAATACGAGAGGTTTAACCCTGCAGGCAATCCGTTAATGATATCATTTTCGGCATCGCTAAGGGTGAAGCTATAAAATCCATCCTCAATACCATCATCATCACAATGCTCTAGGGAAGCATCACTAGCACTTGTAGAGCTAACCGCTAGCACCAATTCTGAAAAACTTGAACATCCTGTTAAATCGTTTATAACCTCAACATATACCGTTTGAGGATTAGATATATTGTTATATGCATCAGCATTAAGCTCTATAGTTCGTGAAAAATCTTGATAAAATTTTGTCGATCGATTAAAAATATTCCCGACTAAGTCGTTATGTGCTTCAGTTAGATTAAAAGTAGTTAAGTTATCTGCAATTCCGTCTTCATCACATTGTAGTAAAACATGATTATTTGCTTCTGGATTGGGAACAAAATTTACAAATGCTTGCCCTTCTAAAGCACAGTCACCATTGTTGGGCTCAATATAAACTTGATAATGTCCTTCTTGAAAAATTTCCAAATCAAAATCTGTTTCAGTTAAAGGATTACCATCAACCGTCCAAATATAAGTAGCTCCAGGAATATCATCAGCGGCTAAAGTGTACGAGCCACCATCACAAATATTTAAATTAATCGAGCTTTTTCCGTTTTTTATGATATCAATTTCAGTATTAAAAAAAGAAGCTATAAATGGCGGTAACCCTTGAGTTGAATTAAATGGAGAAAGGTTTATAGCATTATGTACATAAGAACAACCTAAACCCGCAGTATTTGGGTTTTCTATAACACCTAAAAAAGGTAATCCAACATCGTAAGTTGAACTTAAGGCTCTATAAATCTTTCCATCTGGACCTAATTGTAATGCTCCTCGAAAAAGTTGTCTTGAATCTAAGTTAACCTGAGAGTTTTGCACATCGGCAGTTGATAGGTTAAATTGTGTTAAGGTAGATTTATGATTACTTGGATTGTCATTGCTATTAGGATTTTGAAAATCAAAAAAATCATTGTATGAATGCACGTACAAAAGTTTGCTATTTGGTGAGAATTCTACTCCATAAGGAAAAGCTCCTCCATTATTTGAGGAAATAAATAGGGCGGTTTCGTTGGACAGTGTACCTAAAGCTGAATCAAAATCGTATAAAAATAATCCACTTTTTATATTAGCAGCAACAGCTTTCGTTCCATCAGGAGATAGTTTTAGATAGCCACGTAACTCGTTAGTTGGATTCATTCCAGGAGATTTTACAGAAGTGGTGTTAATACCTGTATTACTTATTTCAAAGGCATGAAACGTATCAAAAGTAGTGCCTGTACCATCTTCTGATGCATAAGTTACCACCCAAATGGATTCAGTTACGCAATCTTTTAAAACCGCGGTTATTTTCTCTGAACAAAATGAAAGTAATTGGGTGTTTTTAGCTGTCACTTGACCTAAACCTCCATTAAGTGTCATATTGACTACTGAATAATTTAAACCGTTATTGACGCCGTCGAGACTATTATCAACTGTAAACACATAATAAATTGCTGGGTCTGCAGGTTTTGGAACTATAATGGCGGATTGTGTACTGGATGAATCACCATGTAAACCAAACCCATTAACCATTTGTAAATGGTTACTGTTCCAAATGGTAACGCCATCAGTATAAAAAAGCAAGTTACCATCTTCATCGGATATTGATGAACAGCCTTCACGAGTATTTAATTGTCCGTCGGTTTTTTGAATAATGGTATTCGAAGCTAGATCGAAAGATATACCCGCATTCTCTCCAAAATACCAATTTGAGGCTTCATTTTGAGCATAGATTAGTAGTCCAAAAAGACTAAAAATTACAGATAAAGCAGTTTTTTTCATTTTTCAATAGCGAAAGCTACCAAAGATATTATAAATCTCGCTTTTTTAATAATCTATACGACAAAAAGATAAATAAGGCAGTCCAACATAGTACAATAATTATTTCGTAGCTGTGAGCGCCATAATCATAGGCCAATTCCCCTTTGTCTGGGAATTTCGTCATGGCTACTCTCTGAAAAGGTTGGTCTATAAGTTTATACATAGACTTTAATGGAAAGAAATTTTGTATTTTTTCTGCAATTGAAGCATTAAATTGCCATGTTATTAAACCAAACAGTATCCATTCTAAAATATATACAATAAATAGAAAGGCTAAAGCGAAAGCAGATCTCTTTACTAACATTCCAAAGAATAAACACAAACTAAAAAAACCAATCAATTTAACAAAGTAAGCTAATAAAAATTCAGTTTCTCTAACCACTATGGAAACTTCGGTATAACTGGAATAATACATACCAATACAAAATGAAATTAACGTAATTAAAACTGTTGAAACCAACGAAAAAAATACAATGGTATAGAACTTAGAAAGTATAAATTCCTTTTTACTTAAGCCATCAATAAGGTTTTGTTTTATAGTTTTATTACTGTATTCGTTGCCTATCATACTCACTACAACTATAGCGAAAAAGAATTTAAACTGAGAGGCAAAAAAAGTTGTTAAATGCCAAATAATCGGAAAATTAAACACTCCCAATTCTCCTAATTCTAACGTAAAAAAACCAAATACATTAATTTTTAATGATGATAGTAAAATCACAAAAAAAGGCAAAATAAAAGATATAAAAATGAGTATTTTACTCGTTCTATTCAGCAATAATTTTTGCAATTCTAAATTTAATAGTCGTAGCATAAAAATTAGTTTTGGTTATGGTCTGTTAATTGCAAAAATTGCTCTTCTAAGCTTTCTTTACGCTGCACTAAATGCGTTAATACAATACCTTGTTCAAAAAGGTATTTATTAAAATCATCAGAAAGCATGGGTTCGTTAAGAAATCCAGTAATTAAATGGTCTTGAATCTTCACTTTACCAAAAGACTTGTGGTTTTCAAGCAACTTAATAAGTTCGGTTTCTTTATTGCATTTAAGCTCGAAAAAACCGTGGCTGGAAATCATTTCATCAACTCTGCCCGAATATAATTTAACACCTTTTCGAAGTACAACAACATGAGAACATACCTTCTCAACTTCATCAAGTAAATGAGATGCAAGTAGAATGGTAGTCCCTTTTGCAGCAATTTGCTTTATTATTTCTCGAATTTGATGAATTCCTTGAGGGTCCAACCCGTTTGTAGGTTCGTCTAGTATTAAAATTTCTGGGTCGTTTAATAGGGCAGAAGCAATGGCTAATCGCTGTTTCATACCTAAAGAATAGGTTTTAAACTTACTATCTTTACGTTCTAATAAACCAACTATTTCTAGCTTTTCGTCTATTTTACTAAAATCTACGCCCTTAATTTTACAAACCAATTTTAAATTTTGTGTGGCTGTCATGTACGGGTAAAAGTTTGGGCGCTCAATAATAGCGCCTACCTTCTTTAAAGCATCATGTGTTGAGGTGTTGCCATCAAACCAATGAAAACTCCCTTCGGTTTTGTTCACAACGTTAAGTACTATGCCTAAGGTTGTAGATTTTCCGCTACCATTCGGACCCAAAATTCCATAAACATTTCCTTTGTTAATGGTGAATGATAAATCTTTAACAGCCGTTAAATACCCGAATTTTTTCGTAAGGTTGTTTATTGTAAGAATAGATTCCAAACTATAATGTTTTTCTGCTAGCTGAAGATGTTAGCAATGGTTAGTTGTTTAAGTAAGACGAGAGTCTTTAATTATTGTTACAAGTTTATGATAAAAACCTTAAATTTGAATAAGTTTATACCTCTATGCAAGATTTAAAAATATCTAAAAGAAAGCCTTCATTTCCTATAACACAAAAGTTGGATGAATATCTTACCTTATATAATAGAAACGTAAAAATTCCTATTTTTTATGATGATTTATTAAGATTTCAAGGGTCTATTGTGGTGTATGATAAAGATGATAATGACACCCTTTGGATTCGTGTGTATTACAATGAGTTTGAGCGTGAAGAAATTGAGTCTGCCTTAAAAAAAGTTTATACCATTTTCCACTCAGATGGTAATGAGAATATATTGCCATTTTTAAGTGTTGATGCCATAGATTATTGCACTTTCGGAAACTCTAAACCTTTTAGAGTAAAGATTAGAAATATTTTAAATGATAATTCTACTTATTTCTATGTAAAAACTGCCGATGCTTCTCGTGTTTACGGGTTGGAGTTGGAGCACATGCTTTCGCCTTACAATTTGAATTTTCTAGTATACGAAAACACTTTGATTGAAGAACATATTGCAGGAATCCCAGGTGATGAGTTTATAAAAAATATGTTGCCAGATTGTAATAAATCTGAAAAGTCTCAAATAGCCAAAGAGTTTGTAAAATTTAATGAACGTTGCATGATTAGAATGCTAGGAGATATGCGTTCGTATAACTATGTAATTGTTCCTACTCATGATTTTGATAAAGTAGTTTACAAGATAAGAGCCATAGATTTTGATCAACAGTCTTATGAAGGAAAATTTAATATTTATAGACCTCAGTTTTTCAAGGAAAATTTTCAAATGGTAGAATTAGTTTCAAATAGTATTCAGAAGTTGTCAATAGATCAATACAAAACTGAAGAGCGTTCTATATTAGTAAAGCGTTTAAAGAGTTTTCAAAATAGGGTAGCCCGATTAATAAAATGTATGGAGGCAGATGACATTTCGCCAAAAGAACACGTGGACCAATTAAAGATGACTATTTTTAGTTACACCAACGATGTAAATTTTAAGAAAAGTAAGAATATGGGAGAAATACTTAAATATTCGCTTGACTTTTTAACCCGTAATTATGAGAATGTTACTTTAGAAAATTTAAAACGCTAATAGGTTAATTCCAGTTCTCATCAAAATCTAAATTATCGTAATCATCAACGTCAATTTCATCTTCAAACTCATTAAATTCATCTTCGTCACTATAAGTTTCAAACGATTTTTCATGAGCTTCATCTGGAACTTGTCCTTTAACAAACATCAAGTTCGGATAATCGTGCCCTTCAGTTTCTTCAACTATTTCGGCTAATTCAACAAAGAAGGTCCACATGCTTAAAAAATCGTAAACATAAATAAGTTTAGTTTGTGCTTCGTGAACAACACTATCTAAACTAGTTTCATTCATTAAACGCGCAGAACCATCATCACTTAAATCGAATAATGAAATTTCTTCACCTTGATCCCATTGATCGTTACTTAAATAAAATGAAGCCATTTCAGTTCCGTCGAAACCAAACGATTGCGTTATGATGTTGTGCAAATCTTCAAGCGTATCGGTTTCACGAATTTCTAAATCGCGGAAGATATCTTCTTCTGTGTCATTATCTAAAATAACTCTAAATCTATAGATCATTACGTATAAATATTGAAGTGCAAAGTTAACTCATTTATCTTATTTGGAAAAGCGATGCAAAGTAAATGTCATAGCACTTAAAAGAAAAAATGCACCAACTTGATGAGCAACACCTAACCAAACAGGGACTTGTAATAATATGGTAAAAACCCCTAATAAAAATTGAAACCCTAAAATAATAACTAATAAATTTAATCCTTTTGATTGATAGTTTGTAAGGGCTAATTTTTTAGATATAAAATAAATTGCTAATATAAATCCAACCACTACAAAAGCTAGTATTCTGTGTACAAATTGCACTCCGCTTTTGCCTTCAATAAAGTTTTTATAGGTAGGAGTTTGTTCGGTATAAACGGTTTCATGCATAAATTTTCCTTCGCTCATCATTGGCCAATGGTTGTGCATAAAACCGGCATCTAAACCTGCTACAAAAGCACCGTAAATAATTTGCACAATTACTATAAATAACCCCCAGCGAATTAAGTTTCTAAACGCATTATTGATTGCTTTCTTATCAGGAAACATTAAATCTAATGCTACCCAAAAAGTATAAGCAAAGGTTATAAATGCGGTAGTTAAATGCGCTGCTAATCTGTAATGACTAACATCAGGATTATCAACCAATCCGCTTTTTACCATATACCAACCTAGAAAGCCCTGGAAGGATCCAAGGCAGAGTAAAACTATTGCTTTTTTTAAAGTGGATTTTGAAAGTTGTTTCGTTATTAAAAAATATAAAAATGGAATTAAAAATACGAGACCTATAAACCTTCCAATAACACGGTGGAGCCATTCCCAAAAGTAGATATCTTTAAAATCTTCAAGTGTAAATTGGTTGTTTAATTTTTGATATTCTGGGTACTGCTTGTATAAATCGAAAGCTTCCTGCCATTCAACTGCATTCATAGGAGGAATGGTTCCTGATATTAGTTTATAGTTAGAAATAGACAATCCAGAATGTGTTAATCTGGTAATGCCACCAACAACAACCATTATAAAAATTAAAATGCAACCCGTTAATAACCAATAAATTATTTTTTTGTTGTCCTTTTTCATATCTGTCTGGTCGAGCGCAGTCGAGACCTATTAAATGTTATAACCTCTCGACTGCGCTCGAGGAGAAAATAGTTTATTTTAATTCCTTTTTAAAACATAAACTGTTTTCAATACCAATGTACTGTCCGTAGTTTGGTATTATACTATAATTCATTTTTTTATAAAATGAAACGGCTTCCTTTTGACGTTTTCCTGTTTCCAAAACACAGGTGTTAAAATCAAGTTCTCTTGCCCAAACTTCCAATTCTTGTATTACCTTAGAGGCTAAACCCATGCCTCTAGAATCTTCTTGAGTAAACATGCGTTTTACTTCAACTGTATCTTCGCTTAAGGCTTTAAACGCACCACATGCAAGTGGCGTTTCATTTTTATAGACAACAACTACATGATTTAAAACATCAATATTATTATACTGACTGTAAAACGCATGTTCATCGCCATCAATTATTTTTAAATAGGTGTTTAATAAGGATACCAAACCTATAAAATCTTTATTTTCAGAATTTGTTCTTTTTACAGTAATCATGAATCTACGGCAGAATTTAGCCCTAATTTTTTACCTTTCTCCAGCATGAGTTTGTATGCTGCTTCATATTCGTTTGGAATTTCACCTTCCAGGATGGCTTCTTTTATGGCCTCCTTAATAATGCCAATTTCTCGTGAAGGTTTTAAATTAAAAACCGACATGATTTCCTCACCAGAAATAGGAGGTTGAAAATTTCTAACATGATCGCGCTCTTCAACTTCAATAATTTTTTCACGAACAATTTTAAAGTTATTATGATATTTCGTGAATTTTTTTGGGTTCTTGGTAGTAATGTCGGCTTCACATAAAGTCATTAAATCATCTACATAATCGCTCGCATCAAAAACCAATCTTCTCACGGCCGAATCGGTTACAATATCTTGTGCTAAAACAATTGGGCGAGAACTCATTAATACCATTTTTTGAACAAATTTCATTTTGTCATTCAATGGCATTTTAAGTCTTTTAAATAAGCGATATACCATTTTTGAACCTTCAAATTCGTGCCCATGAAATGTCCAACCAACTTTTTTGCTAAATTTTTTGGTAGGAGCTTTACCAATATCATGAAGCAGTGCAGCCCATCGTAACCAAAGATTATCTGTATTTTGGGCAATATTATCAACCACTTCTAAGGTGTGATAAAAGTTATCTTTATGCCTTTGTCCTTCAACTTCATCAATACCCTTTAAGGCAATTAATTCGGGCAAAATATATTTAAGTAACCCTGTTTTTTCTAATAGCAAAAAGCCAATGGAAGGTTGTTGGCTTTCAAGAATTTTATTGAGCTCCGTCACGATACGTTCTTCGGTAATTATTTTGATGCGCTCACAATTTTTTGAGATGGATTTTAAAGAAGCATCTTCAATTTTAAAGTTTAATTGGGCTGCAAAACGTATAGCTCGCATCATTCGCAATGGGTCGTCACTATAAGTAATATCTGGGTTTAAGGGTGTTCTTATCGTTTTATTTTCTAGATCCTTAATACCATTAAAAGGGTCCAATAAATCGCCAAAATGAGCTGGATTTAGATTTAAAGCTAAGGCATTAATTGTGAAATCGCGTCGGTTTTGATCGTCTTCAAGTGTGCCGTGTTCAACAGATGGATTTCTACTGTTTTCAGAATAAGATTCTTTGCGTGCGCCAACAAATTCAATTTCTATATCTTCAAAACGCAACATAGCGGTTCCATAGGTTTTAAAAACTTGTACTTTTGGTTTATTAGGAAGGTTTTGAGCAACTTGTTTTGCCAATTTAATACCATTGCCAATCGCAACAACATCAATATCCTTCGCATCACCGCGCTTTAAAAGAAAATCGCGAACAAAACCTCCAATAACAAAAGCATCCAATTGCAGTTCTTTAGCAGATTTTGATATGATATTGAAAATAGGATGTTGTAACGCTTCTTTGTAATTCATTGATGATGTTGAGGTTTTAAGCTCTTATAATCTTAACAATACCATTGTTACCCAATTTGATTATTGATGATGGTTTTGAACAGATTTTATCGTGTTGCAAATTTACAACATAGTCCACACCTTTTAAAACCTCTGGACTTATTTCTTTAAATGATTTTGGAGTTGGTTGGTCACTAATATTTGCAGAGGTAGAGACAAGTGCACCATTAAGTTTTCTGGTAAGCCAATAGCAAAAATCGTCGTCTGGAATTCTAATGGCGATTGTTCCGTCCTTAGCATTTAAATTTAAAGGCAAATGTTGAGCTTCGTCGTAAATTATAGTTGTTGGTTTATCGGTTATTTCTATGATGTTTAAAGCAGAAGCAGGCACGTGCTTTACATATTTTTTTAGCATTCTGTCGTCTGAAACCAAACAGGTTAATGGTTTGCTTTTATCACGTTTTTTTAATGCAAAAACTCTATCTATCGCTTCTGCGTTCGAGGCGTCGCAACCAATAGCCCAAACCGTATCTGTAGGGTAGAGTATAAGTCCCCCTGCTTTTAAAACTTCAAGTGCGCTATTAATTTCTTTATTCATATTTTGAAGCTATATTTGCAGCATTGCAAATTTACAACAGAAAATAAAACTAGCATTTGCTAGTTTGTTTTATATATGAAGAAAATTAAGGTTTTTAGTGAAGATTTAAGTGACTCTTTTAAAACGGAGATTTCTAAGATAGTTGATAACTTCAGTGAGATTGAAGGTGGTGTTGGAAAACGAAACATCATCAAAATAGTGAAAATAGAAGGGGTTGATTATAATATTAAAGCCTTTAAAATTCCTAATATATTTAACAAAATAGCTTATAATTTTTTTAGAAAAAGTAAAGCACAACGTTCTTTTGAATATGCGAAAAAGTTGAGTGAATTAAAAGTAGGAACCCCGAAACCAATAGCATATTTTGAAAATAAGAACCCTCTGTTTTTTAAAGAGAGCTTTTATGTTAGTGAGCAATTACAATGCGATTTAACTTATAGAGAACTTACTAAAGATTTAAATTACCCTGATTTCAATGCTATTTTAAGAGCATTTACGAGATTTACCTATAGTCTGCATGAAAAAGGAATCCATTTTCTAGATCATTCTCCTGGAAATACTTTAATTAAAAAAAATGGTAATACTTACGATTTTTACTTAGTGGATTTAAACCGGATGAAGTTTGAATCTTTAGATTTTGAAAGTAGAATTAAAAACTTCTCTAGACTTACAACTCATAAATCTATGGTTGAATTAATGAGTGATGAGTATGCGAAAGCATCAGGTGAAGATTTTAATAAGATTTTTGATTTAATGTGGAATTCTACAGAAACGTTTCAATATAAATTTCATAAAAAGAAACGCCTAAAAAAGAAATTGAAATTTTGGAAAAAATAGATCATTGTCTGTTTTTTCGAAGTAACCAAAGTTTTACATAGCGCATAAATACAACATATCCTTGTATATAACCAATGGTTAAACCTACAACACCATCACGAAAACCACTTTGTAAAATATAGTGTTTAAAGAAGCCCCAAAATGGTTTTATAATAAAATGATAAGGTGTTAGCTTTCCCGTTTTTTTATCATAATCTTTCGCTTGCCACCACGCATAACGATTCATTTTTTCAAGATATTTATCGAAAGTAATATAGGTGTTATGATACAGTTTTTCTTTTAATCGCCCTACGTCACCATCTGCAATAATTTCGGCATGTACATGCTTATCTTGATATTTACAGAAATCTCTTTTAAACAATCGGATAACAGCATCGTTTCTCCAACCACTATACTTGACGCGTTCACCCATAAAATGATTGTTTCTACCTATCCAGTAGGCTACAATAGGTTCTGGAGGATTTTTTAAAGTTTGAAGAATTTCGGATTTCAATTCAGGTGTAACTCGCTCATCGGCATCAACCAATAAAATCCATTCGTGTTTCGCTTGTGGAATAGCCCAATTTTTTTGAGATGCAGAATATTCATATGCCCTTCTAATCACTTTTACGCCTAATTCTTTTGCTTTTTCATAGGTGCCATCTGTACTTAAACTATCTACTACTATTATTTCATCTGCAAAATTTACTGAAGCAACAACGGCTTCAATATTATGTATTTCATTCCCAGTTGGGATGATGGCTGTAAGCTTTTGCATTTTTAATCTTTTGAAATGGTAAACTGCTTGTTATAGCTTTTTAATGTAAAGTAATTAAGCTTTTTTCTGATTTTAAATTTTCGAATCAAATTTAACGGTTTAGATTTTAAATGGCGTTTATCTTTATGTAAAAATGAAATAGTAGCATCAATAAGTCTGCCGCTCGATTTTCCATCGGAGTAGGGATGTAATTCTTGAACAAAGTCGTTAATTTTTTCTATTAAATCTTTAGGATAGCTTAAGGCAAAGTTAAAAGTGTCTTCTAAAGCACTCGCATTATTAACATGCAATAAGTAATCGTGTTTGTAGGTGTGGTTAAAAGTTACTACAGGCTTTTTTTGTAATAAATATTCTTGAATTGCTGAAGTGGTATCGGCAAACAAAATATCTGATGTTTTGAACAACGGAATTAATTGGGTTGTGTTATGAAATTTGAAATGTTTTCCGTTTAATGATTGCCATTTTTCAACAATATGTTCTGGTAATTTTGGATGTAAAACCATTATAAAATTGAACAAACCGCTATTTGAAAGTCGTTTTATTTCATTAAAAACAGCATCATTATAGGCTAAACTTAAACGTTCAGTAAACGTTGAAGCTATCATAATCGTTTTAGTGTTTTCTTTATTTTCTAACGGAAATAAAGGGTCTACTTTAGGCCAACCAGTTTCCATAACTTCAATATAAGGGTGCTTCTTTTTTTGTTCTAGAAACCCTATTGTAGTTGAAGGCCCTTGTGTACAATACAAATCGAAAAAACCCCGAATTCTAAAATGTGCTTCTCCTGTTTTCTTTTCAGGTCTTTTATAAGTTAAAAAACCATGAAATATTTGAACTTTTAAACCTGTAATGAAATCTGGAACTTCGTTGGTTGCAGTTAAAACAATATCGGGTTTATATGCTATTACGTCGTTAATTGTATCTAATGTATTTGTTTTATGACTTATTGATTTTTTTCCGTCATCTAAATCTGCAAACCATTTTACGGTAAAACCTCTGTTTATAATCTCTGTTTCCAAAGGATTACCTATGGGCAGCGCATAACTATATGATATGTAAATTAAAAATCTATAATTCATTCTAACTTTTGAGATTACAATTGGTTTGAAATTATCACTAAACCATACGGTTTTCTAGCCATTTCAAAATATAATCTAAAATTTTTGGCGGACACAAATCTAAGCTTTGCATGCTTAAAAATAACTTGTTTTTTGCTTTTACATTTAATTTAAACTTATACCAAATTAATGGTTTCTTGTAAGACCTAAAGTATAACAATTGTAAATCATCTTTAAAAACGCAGGATTTATTTTTTATTTCAAGATGATTTGCTAATCCTTGAGGTGTAAATTGTAGGTCGCTTCTAAATTTATGTTTAATATTTTCAATTAAAACAGCCTCATGACCTTCGAAGTATGTTTTAAACGTCGTTTTTCGTAATGGATGCGGTGTATGTTTGAAATTATAGTATTTATTGAATCCAGCGAGTTTCGCAGCATTTTGTTGTATTGCTTTATGACCTTTTTTTGCTTTTTTGAACTTTTTATAAAAGATATCTTTATCAAACTTCAACCATTTACCTCTTAATACAGGGAGACCATTTTGAAAAAAATCTGATGGTTTTGTTTCATTAATTAGGAAGAAGTCGTCGTTAAAATAAATAAAATGTTCAGCTAATTCAGGAATTCTATATAAACACGTTTCAATGGGCCTACAATTAAAGGTGGGTAAATATTTTTCATAACCATCAAAAATCTCCGTATGATCAATAATTTTTACGTTTTTGTATTTAGCATCCTTATGCTCATTTTTCAGAAAACTTGGAGTTTGTTCATCAGTTACAACGTAAATATTTCTAACATATGAAGCAAATTTCAGAATAGAATCAATTGTAAATTTAATCTCATTGACTTGATCAAATCGGGTTCTGAATTTTTTAGAAGTAATTTTATTTGAGTCTTTTAAAAAAGGCAATATTTTGGCCTGATGTTTTTCGTCATCACCATCTACCCATAAAATTACGGCATCAATAATAAGTTCTTCTGTTTTAGTTGTAGTCATAACTTAACGAGCGGATGGTATCTTGTAACATTTTATTTATTAAATTTCAGTAATAACTTTCTGCCCTTTTTTAAGTTTAGGAAGTTCAATATATTCACCAATAATTTTATTGTATTCATCTGGAATAAAATCTTTTCTTCCGTCTGAGGGATAGAATGTCATTTCGCCAAAAACGCTTTTGCCTTCAATAGAGTAAAAATCAACTCGAACAAATGGGAAATTACCAGCTAAGATTTCAGATAATTTTATCATTTCTTCTAAATTGCTTGGTTTTTCAACTTCCGATGAAATACTTTTTTTAAGAGATACATATCTAAATGGCAGAGGGTTAAATTCGAAATCATAAAATCCACGTTTATGATTTTGTTCTCTATCTAAATGTACCTCTAAAAACTTAGCTTTCCCTTTAAAGCAATAAAATTTGTAATCAATTAAAGATATTCCGCCTTCATCTTTTAAAAGCTTTTCAATAATTAATCGAGGTTTTACGTTTTTATATGCCCATTCTTGACCTGTTCGATAGTACTGACTTTTATTTAGCCATTTTTTAAAAAGTTTGCTGGTTTTCTCTTTATTTAGATTTTCATTATCTCGAACAATTAAATTATAACTACTGGCATGGGTCGCTTTTACTATAAATTTAACAGGTAAATCGTCGTAATTTATTTCTTTTGGATGGTCATAAACGCCATAAATATCGTTTAAATATTGTGCACCAATTTTTGCTTCAACATATGCTCTTACTGCATATTTATCTACCAATTGTGTTAAGATGTCAGGGTGATAAAAAACTTTAAGCCATTGTATTTTGGCATTAAATTCTTGTGGATTTTCGAGATTTAATTTTTTTCCGGTGTAATGTTCATAAAGAAAGTGAGCATAAGTTTTTGGAGGTAAAAACTTTAATTTTCTCAACATCCTCATGCTGAACTTACGTATGTTTTTAAGCATTATGCGAATAATTTTGACAAATATAAAATAAAACTACAAGGTAGTTTAATATTAAATTTAAAGTAGAAATTGTTTGAAAAAAAATAAGACCAACTTACATAAAGCTGATCTTATTTTTATTTTAATTCGTTGCTTAAATTAAACCGCTACATTATGTTCACGTAAAGCATCGTTTAAACTTGTTTTCTTATTGGTGCTTTCTTTACGTTTACCAATAATTAAAGCACATGGTACGTTGTAAGTTCCTGAAGGAAACTCTTTTGCATAACTTCCAGGAATAACTACAGAACGCGCTGGTACACGACCTTTATATTCAACTGGTTTGTCGCCAGTAACATCAATAATTTTAGTACTCATAGTTAAAGTAACTCCAGCACCTAAAACAGCTTCGGTTTCAACACGTACGCCTTCAACAACAATACAACGGCTACCAATAAAGGCATTATCTTCAATAATTACAGGAGCAGCTTGTAATGGCTCTAAAACACCACCAATACCAACACCACCAGATAAATGAACATTTTTACCAATTTGAGCACAGCTTCCAACCGTAGCCCAAGTATCAACCATGGTACCTTCATCAACATAAGCACCAATATTTACATAACTAGGCATTAATATAGTTCCTGGAGAAATATAAGCACCATGTCGTGCTACAGCGTTAGGAACTACTCTAATGCCGCGTTCAGCATAATTTCTTTTCAACGGAATTTTATCATGATATTCAAAAATACCAGCTTCTAGAGTTTCCATCTTTTGAATTGGGAAATATAAAACAACTGCTTTTTTAACCCATTCGTTAACCTGCCAACCGTCTTTTGTTGGTTCTGCAACACGTAATTCACCTTTGTCTAGTAAATCGATTACGTTTCTAATAGCTGTGGTTGTTTCCTCTTCTTTTAAAAGCGCTCTGTTATTCCAAGCGTTCTCTATGATTTGTTGTAGTTCAGTCATTGATTTATAATTTTTGGCAAATATAATGGCTATCCTTCAAAAAGTCATTGAATAAGAAATAATAATAAGCTCATTTCAATGAAAATTATTCAATTCTGTATGTGCTTTTTATGGATAAATAGTGCTTTTTATCTTTTAGACTAATCGATTACTCGACTAAAAGCAGGACAGCTTGTATTTGAGCGTTAAAAATTGTATTTAAACCATTTATCGGTAAAAATTTACCGCTGCTCTAGTTATCGAAAATACTGGCTCCTACAACTAATTTTTTATTCAAAACATAACAACTCGATATATATTTGAATCATCAAACAATGATAAACAGATGAAAACAAATATTTACATATTATTAATTTTATTACTTTCTTTCTCTTTCGGAAATGCACAAAGTGCTTCTGAAGTAGATGCAATAGAAACTAATAAGACTGTTTCTTTTTCTGTAGATGCTGAAATAGCTACTATGATGGTAGAGACTAATACTGTAAATGATGATTCATTATTAATTGATGTTTCAGAATTTAATGAAACGATTGCACGAAGTACTAGTGATATTAGAATTTACTTAAACCGTAAAAGAAAAGTAAGTAATATCAATTTAGTTTTTAAAGAAATAAATAAAGCTGCAAGAGCTTAAAAATAATGTTCAAGTATTAATAATTAAGGTTAACTATTGAGTAAAGGCTGTCCGTTTGGATAGCCTTTCTTATTTTATTATCATATTTTTGCAAAAAAAATAAATGGCAAGAATTTTAGCAATTGATTTTGGAACCAAACGAACTGGTTTAGCTGTAACGGACGAAATGCAAATTATAGCATCTGGTTTAACAACAGTTGAAACCAAAACGTTGCTTCAATTTTTAAAAGAATACACCACAAATGAAACCGTTGAATTGTTTTTAGTTGGTGAACCAAAGCAAATGGACAATACGCCTTCTGAAAGTGAAACTCACATTTTACCTTTTATTACTAAATTGGAGAAGGCTTTTCCTAAAATCCCTATTAAGCGTGTAGACGAACGATTTACTTCTAAAATGGCATTTCAAACCATGATTGATAGTGGACTAAAAAAGAATCAAAGAAAAAATAAAGCTCTTATAGACGAAATAAGCGCTACTCTTATTTTACAAAGTTATTTATACTCAAAATAATTTATTTCTTAAAAGAATAAATTTTTGTTAAATACAATACAAAATATATAAGTATTGTATTTTTGCAAAGATTTAATTAAACACAGCATGATTTTACCAATAGTAGCATACGGAGACCCTGTATTAAAGAGGAAGGCAAAAGAGATAACGAAAGATTATCCTAATTTCGATACACTTTTACAAAGTATGTTTGAGACTATGTATAATGCGGCTGGAGTAGGTCTTGCTGCACCCCAAATAGGTTTGCCAATTAGAATGTTTTTAGTGGATACAGCACCTTTTTCAGAAGATGAAGATTTTACAAATGAAGAAAAAGAGTTGTTAAAAGGGTTCAAGCGTGTTTTTATAAATGCTAAAATTGTTGAAGAAGCGGGTGATGAGTGGGCATTTAACGAAGGCTGTTTAAGTATCCCGGATGTAAGGGAAGATGTATTTAGAAAACCAATTGTTACAATTGAATATTTAGACGAGAACTTTAATCCGCATAAAGAAACTTATAACGGATTAATAGCTCGAGTAATTCAGCATGAGTACGATCATATAGAAGGTGTTTTATTTACCGATAAATTATCTAGCCTAAAAAAGAGATTAATAAAAGGCAAGTTAACCAATATCTCTAAAGGAAAAATAAATGTAGATTACAGAATGCGTTTTCCCGATGAAAAAAAGAAACGATAATACTTGCAATACATTAATAAACATTTGATATTTGCCCCTTTTTAAAACATAATTTATGAGTTTAGATAAAGTAATTTCAATTTCGGGAAAACCAGGGTTATATAAGTTAATAACTCAAACGCGTGGTGGTTTTGTTGCTGAATCATTAGTAGACAATAAACGAATTTCTGTAAGTATACAAAGCAATGTAAGTGTATTAAGTGAGATTGCAATTTATACTTTAACAGAAGAAGTGCCTTTACGTCAAGTTTTTCTGAATATAAAAAAGAAAGAAAACGGAGCGCCAACTTCTGTGAAACCAAAAGATAGTAAAGATAAATTGGAGGAATATTTCTTTGATGTTCTGCCAGATTATGACGAAGATAGAGTATATGCTAGCGATATTAAGAAAGTAATACAATGGTATAACTTGTTGCAACAGCACGATATGCTCAACGATTTAGAAATAGTTGAAGAAGAAGCTTCAAACGAAGAAGAATAATATTAAATATAAAAAGCCTTCATTTAGAAGGTTTTTTGATTTTTAAACCATGAAATTAACAAAAGGTAAAATAAAAAATATTATTTTTTTTATAATTATTGGTTTATTAATAATTCCTCAAACAAGACAGCCAATACAGGTTTTGTTGCATAAAAGTTTAGCAGTATTTAGTCCTTCTACAATCAATACGTCTAAACAAGAAACTCTTGAAGATTACAATTGGTTACTTAAAAACAGTGAGGGTGCCGTTCTAAATTTTCAAGACCTAAAAGGAAAAGTTATTTTGGTTAATTTTTGGGCTACTTGGTGTCCGCCATGTATTGCTGAAATGCCGAGTATGGAAGCCCTATATAAAGATTATAGTGGTAAAATTGACTTTGTTTTTGTTTCAAATGAAGAATTTCAAGTAGTTAACGAGTTTATTAAAAAGAAAGGCTACACTTTTGAAGTGTTTAACCCATTGACGCAATATCCTAGCAACTTTGATGTAACAAGTATTCCAAGAACATTTCTTTTAGATAAAGAAGGACATATTGTTATTGATAAAACTGGAGCAGCCAATTGGAATAGCGACAAAGTCCGAACTACTATTGACGATTTATTAAAACTTTAAAACGTTTTAAAAAAGGCCTTTATAAAACTCCAAGAAAATAAAGAATACATGATTTTAATTTCTTCAATTACTGTTGATTCTTCATCTAAAAACCGGAACATGGTTTGTATTGAATTTTTATCGTAAAACTGTTGAAATATCCATTCTCCTCTATGGTTTTCATCTTTTAAAACTTTCAAGAATACTTTATCATAAAACTTAAATCGACGTTTAAATAAGCGCGCTGAAGGGTTTTTATTGGCTTTTAAATTTTCTATAATTTTTGAGACTTTTTTCTCAGTGTGTTTAAGAGAATACCCAGTAGACCCTTTAACCCAACCACCACCAGTTCCTATTTTTGTTACACTATTTGTGCTATAGTTTTCAAATGGAAAGTTAGTCATGGGTATTTGACCCATTTCAGTTTCTATAATTTTATAGTCTTCAATATTAAGGTAATCACTAATGTATTTTTTTAAAAAAGAATCGTACGTAGTTTCACTGACCAATTCTGATGTAAAATAGGTGAACTCTACTAAAGCCGTGTTTTCAGAAAAGGGTAGCACATAGGTAAATGTAGTTTGATTGCCGTCCTTTAATCGATAGTCCATCATGGTAATGGAATCAGGCTTAAATACGTTTTTTTTAGTTTCTATAACCCAGCCTTTAAAATGTTGGATAATCGAAATATGCTTTTTTGAAAGAAGGGAAAATGCATCAGGAATTCTACTGTCAAAAACGTGAGAAGCTGAATATGTATTCGTGTTAGTTTTTACAGATACGTTATCAACTTCTGTCACCGTTTCAACTTTCTTTATTATAAAATTAAAGTTTTCTTTAACTGAAAGCATTTGCTTCGCATAATTATAAAAATCAATTGCCCGAACGGTTTTGTACGTATATGGAATTAACTCTAAATTGATGTGCTTTTTATTAGTTATAACCGATGCTTTACTCCAAGTTTTATGGGTTATAGTATCCCACTGAGATTTACCAGATTCCCAAAAACTCCACGTTTTATCGTTACTATTTTTAGGTGATGCATCAATTAACGCGATGTTTTTGTTATCAAAAAAAGTATCCGATGCCAATTTTAGAGCAAGCTGTAACCCAGCTAAACCATTTCCAATAATGATATAATCGAAATGGGTATTATTTGCCATTAGTTTGAAGTGTAAACTACTTTTTAAAATATTTAAAAGGTACAAATAGCATCCCAAAACACTCACCATCTTTTTTACCTAAGTGCTTATGATGAATTTTGTGTGCGCGTCTTACGCCTTTAGCATACCAATTATTGGCATTTCTAAACAGTTTAAAACGCTGATGGATAAAAATATCATGCACAATGAAGTATGATAATCCGTAAGCAAAAATACCAAGTCCGATAGGTAAGCCTGCCCAAAAACTGGTGTATTTCCAAAGTAAAAAGAAACCGATACTAACCACTGCATAAAAAATGAAGAAAGCATCATTTCGTTCAAACCAACTATCATGGTCTTTATGATGATGATCTTTATGTAAACTCCATAAAAACCCATGCATAATATATTTATGGGTAAACCACGCCATAAACTCCATAAAGCCATAGGTGCCTAAAAATATAAGTATCCAATAGAAAGTATGCATGTTTGAAATTTTACAATAAATTTAATTGATATTTTACATAACTGCGCATTAAAAGCTCGATTTTTTTCGGGTTTGAGACGCGAATTCTAGAATCTTTTATTTTTAACGCGGGTGTTCTTTTAAGTTTTTTTAATAATTGTTTGTAGTACCTGTAAGCCATAAAAACACCAAATTTAGCTTCAATAGGTAATTTTTTAATACCGCTTAATCCTGCTTCAAAATCATTTTCGATATCATTTATAATTTCTTGTTTCGATAATTCGTTTAAATTTTTTAAATCGGTGTTCGGAAAATAGGTTCTATCTAAACCTTCAAAATCAGCTTTTAAATCTCTTAAGAAATTTACTTTTTGAAAGGCTGAACCTAATGCCATAGCAGATTCCTTGAGTTCATTATATTTTTCGTCATTCCCATTAACAAATACTTTTAAACACATTAAGCCAACAACGTCTGCAGACCCATAGATGTATGCTTTGTATTCATCTTCGGTTAAATAGGTGGTTTTGTGTAAATCGAGCCTCATACTTTGCATGAAAGCATCAACTAAAGCCTTGTCAATCTGGTATTTATGAAACGTATATTGAAATGAGTTCAATATGGGATTTAAACTTATTTTATCTTTCAATGCTAACTCCAGATCTTCAGAAAATCTATCAAAAAGCTCTTCTTTATTGTAATCATGAAAAGAGTCTACGATTTCATCAGCAAAACGCACAAAGCCATATATGTTATAAATATCGTGTCTAATTGATTTATATAACATTTTTGTAGCTAATGAAAAAGACGTGCTATACGTTTTTGTTACTAGCTTACTACAATTGTAAGAAACGGTATCGAATAATGACTTCATACTAAAATACTATGGTGTTTTGTTACTAAATCGGCTACTAATTTTCCTGAAATTAATGATGGAGGAACCCCAGGACCAGGTACAGTTAATTGTCCGGTAAAAAATAAATTATTAACCTTTTTACTTTTAATTTTTGGTCTTAGAAACGCGGTTTGCAATAGCGTGTTAGCCATACCATATGCATTTCCTTTATATGAGTTATAGTCGTTTATAAAATCGTTAATACAAAAACTCTCCTTAAATATAATACTTTTCTTAACGTCTTGAGAAGTTAAATGTTCAAACCGATTGATTATTTTATCAAAATATTCAGATCTTAATTCGGGAGTATCTTCTAATCCAGGAGCTAATGGAATTAAAAATATTCCTGCTTCTTTGCCTTCGGGGGCAGCGTTATCATCTGTTATACTCGGGAAACTCGCATAAAATAATGGGTCTTTAGGCCATTTTGGGTTATCGTAAATGGCTTTGGCATGTACATCAAAATCAACATCGAAAAATAAGGTGTGATGATTTACATTTTCTAATTTTTTATCGAACCCTACGTAAAAGAGGAGTGAAGAAGGAGCAAATGTTTTCTTTTCCCAATAACTCTCGGAATATTGCCTTAATGATGAATCAATAAGTGTTTCTGTATGATGATAGTCTGCACCACTTACTACAATATCTGAATAATAATTGGTTCCGTTTGAAACTAATCCTTTTGCTTCTTTGTTCTCTATAAGTATGCTTTCAACAGGTGCATTTACCTTTATATTAACTCCAAGTTCTTTAGCTAAATGTTCCATAGCCAGTATTACTTGATACATGCCTTTTTTAGGATGAAAAGTGCCTAATCCAAAATCGGCATAATTCATAAAACTATAAAATGAAGGGGTATCACTTGGTTTGGCGCCTAAAAATAGGACTGGAAATTCAAGAATTTTAACTAACCTTTCGTTTTTAAATTCTTTTCTGACATCCTTCTTTATAGTACTAAAGAATTGGTTGATTTTTTTAATTGTTGCCGGAGTAATTAATTCTAAAGGTGAAACCCCAGGATTATAAACCAAGTCTTTTATAGCAATATCATAATTGTTTTTTGCGGTATCTATAAATTTTTGGAGCTTTTTTGAACTGCCAGGTTCTTCTTTATCAAAAGCAAGTTTAATTTTTTCTAAAGTATCTTCAATCGTGATATAGTCGTCTTTTCGAAAATAAACACTGTAAGCAGGGTTTAATTTTTCTAAGGTGTAGTAATCCGATGGTTTTTTGTTAAAATCGGAAAAAAAGCGTTGAAAGACATCGGGCATCCAATACCAAGTTGGACCAATATCAAAGGTAAAGCCATCTTTGATAAGTTGTCTTGCTCTTCCGCCGATAGTACTGTTTTTTTCAAAGATTGTAACCTCGAAACCAGCTTTTGCTAAATAACAAGATGCTGCTAATGAAGAAAATCCGGAACCTATAATGTTGATTGTTGATTTCATAATGTTTAACAAATATAGTAAAAAGTTAAACAAAACAAAATATTTACAACTCTTTTACCAAATTTTCTATAGAATTGAAGGTACTCATTTTTTTAGGAAGGCTAATCGTTTCAACTTCAGAAAGCTTTTTTCCTAGTAAATATAATTTTGTATTCTCTTTCCTTAATAGTAATTCATTGAAGTCATTTAAGTATTTTGGTATATCTTTCGCTTCAGGATATACTGTAAAGTATGATACAAAGGTTACTTCATCAAAAAACTCTAATAAATCGGTTAAACTTTCCATAGGAACACTTTCTCCTAAGAAAATAGTATGATAACCCTTACTGCGTAATTGATAGTTTATAAATAACAGTCCGATATCGTGAATTTCATTTTCGGGTAAGAAAAGTACAAAGGTCTTAGAATCTGGTTTAGGTTCTAATAATTGGATACGTTCTGTATTTAAGAGAATTTTTTGTTTTATATGTACAGATAGGAAGTGTTCGTGTGCAGGCGTTATTGTGTCTGTTTGCCATAATAGTCCTATTTCATTAAGCAACGGAAGAAAAACAGAATAGAAAATTTCACTGAAAGTCTTGTTTTCGAGTAGGTTGTTGTACGTACTATAAAACAAAACTTGATCAAAATTAATCATAGCCATTTTCAAGGCGTTGATGGCATGATCTTCAACTTTGGCTCTAGAGGCAATTTCTCTGACTTTTATCGGGATTTCTTCTTCACTGAGATTTGCGATTTTAGAAATTTTAATACCATTATTATTGAGAAAAGAAATATTTAAAAGTTTCTGAAAACTTGTTAAACTGTAATTTCTAATATTGGTATCAGACCTATCTGGACTTAAAAGATTATATCTTTTTTCCCAAACACGAATGGTATGAGCCTTTATGCCTGTTAGGTTCTCTAAATCCTTAATACTAAAATTAACCTTAATATTGTTCATTAAAATTTATATTTTGTTAAACAAAAATACTAATATTAATTGAGAATTAGCAAAAAAGTTTTATTAATCATAATTTGTTTCTGTTAAAACCCGATGTTTTACTAATGATTAAATAGTAAAAATCACGACAGTTCAAAGTAATAAAAATATAATTTATTACGTGTTGAATAATAAACTAAGCAAGGAAATGATACACTATAAAGTGCGCACGAGAAGATTCGAACTTCCACATCCTAAAACGGATACTGGCCCCTCAAGCCAGCGCGTCTACCAATTCCGCCACGTGCGCATTAATGAGGTGAGTAAAAATAGAAAAAGTTAAGCAATAACGCTTAACTTTTTTCTTGTGACCGGGCTGGGGCTCGAACCCAGGACCCTCTCCTTAAAAGGGAGATGCTCTACCAACTGAGCTACCAGGTCATTATTTCAATAACTAACATACTGCCGTTAGCGGGTGCAAATATAAAATGTTTAATTAATAAAACAATACTTTTTTTAAAGAAATTTTCGTTTTTTTGTGCAGCAAATGCGTATGTTTTTAATAATCAATTTATAGCGAAAAAATGATCATTGTATTAATTGGGTATATGGCTTCCGGAAAGACGTCTGTTGGAAAGAAATTAGCAAAAAAATTGAATTATAAATTCATTGATTTAGATGATTATATTGTAGAAAAAGAGAACATGTCTGTTACTGAGGTGTTTAAAGAGAAAGGAGAGATTTATTTTAGAAAGCAAGAATCTTTTTATCTAAATAAATTATTAAAATCTAAAAAAAACAGGGTTTTATCCGTTGGTGGTGGTACGCCTTGTTACAGCGGTAATATGGATGTTATTCTTAACTCAAAAAATGTTAATAGTATCTATTTAAAGGCTTCTTTGAATACTTTGGTAGAAAAATTAATGAGAAAGAAGGCAACACGCCCATTAATAGCTCACATAGAAACTGAAACAGAAATGACCGAGTTTATTGGAAAACATTTGTTTGAACGTGTTCAATTTTATAACCAAGCGGAAATACAAGTTGCTATTGATAATAAAACTAAAGACGAAATTGTAGAAGATATTATTCTTGAATTATTCTAAAACAACTTCAAATTTTTTGCCTTCTAATACTACCTGCACATGCTCATGTAATGATGTAGAAAGCGAAATACCTTTAAAATCTGCTTTTACAGGGTATTTTTTATGATTTCTATTCACTAATACAGCTGTTTTAAACTGTTTTAGTGGTACGCTTAAAAAGTGTTTTACGCCATAAATTAAGGTAGTTCCAGAATTTAAAACATCATCAACCAATACAATTGATTTGTTTTTGAAATCTTCAGCAGCAATAGAAGTTTTTATTTCTGCCAATGGATTCTTTTTATCAATACTAACTTTACAAAGAATGGGTTCAATATCTGAAATTTTCTGTAATTCGGATTTTATTTTTTTTGCAAATACGAATCCATTTTTATCAATTCCAGCAAGTATAACCTCCTTTTCATCTACGTTACTTTCATATATTTGAAAAGCAATTCTCCTTATTTTGTGTTTAATTTCGTTATGATTAAGGATGATGTTATCTTTTACTTCCATAGGGTGTTTGTAAATTTAAAGTATAAAATTACTCATTTTTATTTGTATTCTCTAGTTTTTAAAGGCGTCAAATGCAATTAAAATTAAATATCTTCTAATGAAGTTTCATCTGTAAAATCATCAATATCTCTTCGGTCTTTTTTAGTCGGTCTACCCACACCCTTTTTTCTGTAATAATCTTTAGAGTATTTTAAAAGTTCTCGAGCTTCAAATTGTTCTTTTGGCGTGGTATCTGTTCTATAAATATCTACTAATTTCGCGCCAATTCTACTCTCTGGAATATCATTAACTTTTAACTTATAATTAATTTGATCTTTTCTCAACTCAATTATATCCTGCGGAAACACTTCTCTACTGGGTTTTATGACATCACCATTAACTTTGATATGCCCTTTTTTGCAAGCGGTAGTCGCTAAGGTCCTTGTTTTAAAATACCTGATACACCATAAATACTTATCTACACGCATACAATTAATGTGTTAAAGGGCGTTAATTTTGTTGTGCAAGAATGTTTTAAAATTGTATCTTGCAGCCTCAAAAATAAGGAATAATGAGTTTAAGAAAAATTGGTTTTTATATATTAAGTTTTGTTGTTGTATTTGCTTCTTGTAAAAAGGATGACGACGGAAATATTGTGACCATTGAAATACGTGATAGAGCGGAGCAACAAATAAGTGATAATGATTCTATTATAGACTATTTAGAAACTCATTATTTTAACAAAAGTGCTTTTGATGGAAGTAGCACTGACCTTAATTTAGCAGACATTGAAATTACCAAAATCACAGACGAGATTATTTCTAGCGATGCAGATTCATTGTTAATAAACGCTGTACTAACAAAGCAAGCTGTTTATGAAGATACTGATTACGATTACTATGTTTTAAGATTAAATGACGGCGGCGGTATCGATAAGCCAACTTTTGCCGATAATGTTGTAGTAACTTACGAAGGTTTTACTTTAGATAATGAGGTGTTTGACAGTAGAGTGAATGCATTAGGTGACGATCCTTTTGATTTAGTTTCCTTAATTCAAGGATGGCGATTGGTTTTGCCAGAATTTAATACGGCTGAGAGCTACAATGAAAATGGCGATGGCACAGTAAATTTTGTAAATAGTGGTTTAGGTGTTATGTTTTTACCTTCAGGATTAGCTTATTTTTCATCTGCAGTACCTGGGTCTTCATACGCACCTCTTATTTTTAAATTTGAATTGATTGCTACTTTTCAAAATGATCATGATGGCGATGGCATCCCTTCTTATTTAGAAGATTTGTTTAAAGGGGATGGAACACCAGGAAGCGACGCAGTTTTTGATGTTAACTTTGATGATTTAACTGATGAAACAGATGATGATACAGATGGCGATGGTGCACCAAATTATTTTGATACTGATGATGACGGCGATGGTATTTTAACCGAAGATGAAATTGTTGTAACAACTGAAAATAGAGCAACTATTGAAGAAATTAAAAACTTGCCGTTGGAATCTAACCAAGTTCTTTTAAATAAAATATCAAAAGAAACAGATGGAACATATACTGGTACCATAATAACCTTTACAGATTCTGATTCAGATGGAATTTATGATTATTTAGATGATGAATAAATGTATTTTAAAACAAAAAAAACCTCGCGTTAGCGAGGTTTTTTTGTTTAAATGTATATCTATAATAATAACGATAAACTCAAAATTAATTGATCTGGTCTGGTATCTAATCTATCCGTACTAATACCATTGTTTCCAATAAAAGTAGCTTCATTATCAGTAAACCCTCGTTCGTATCTTAAATCAATACCCAATTTTTTAAAGTTAAGCCCGATTCCAAAATTTAATCCTACGGAGAAATCTTCTTCTACATTATTAATAGCAATACCATCAAATTCAGTATCTAAAATATACTGTAAAGAAGGGCCTCCAAATACGCTAATTGGTCCTAATACCTTTAAACCTACCAATAATGGTGCGTCAAGCTTTTGCATTTCAAAACTATCATCATCATAATCACTTTTGGTACTAGTATAGATTATTTCAGGTCTAAAAAATACTTGATTTCCAATTTTCCCAAATAATCCAATGTGATAACCTACATTTCTGTCGGGGTTCTTGTAGTTATCATTAATAGATTCAAAATAATCACCATTAGCGTTATAATTTAAACCGGCCTTTAATCCAATACCTTGAGCGGTTTGAGCCAAAGAAACATTTGGAATAACAATGGCAATAAATAAAATAAAAAATAAATTCTTGTTCACGACGCTAAAAGGTTTTAAGCGTTCACGAAAGTTTTGCAAACTTTTCATAATGTTCGTTTTTTTAGATTTCATTAACAATATCAAAAACGTTGCCAAAAGTATTTTATTTTCTTTTTAATACAATCATTTTCTTTTTTCAGTTATTTATCTTTGCTGCTTATAATTACTTTCAATGAAATTCGAATTGCACGCAAAAGATGCTCAAAGTAAAGCTAGAGCTGGAAAAATAACTACAGATCATGGTGTTATAGAAACACCAATTTTTATGCCTGTTGGTACTGTAGGAACAGTAAAAGGCGTACATCAGCGTGAATTAAAAAAAGATATAAACCCAGATATTATTCTCGGTAACACTTATCATTTATACTTACGTCCTCAAACCAACATTTTAGAGCAGGCTGGAGGGTTGCATAAGTTCATGAATTGGGATAGAAATATTTTAACCGATTCTGGTGGTTATCAAGTGTATTCTTTGTCTGCAAATAGAAAAATTAAAGAAGAAGGTGTCAAATTTAAATCTCATATTGATGGAAGCTACCATACGTTTACACCAGAAAATGTTATGGAAATTCAACGTTCAATAGGTGCAGATATTATTATGGCTTTTGATGAATGCACACCCTATCCTTGCGATTATAATTATGCAAAACGTTCCATGCACATGACACATAGGTGGCTTGATAGATGTATAAATCATCTTGAAAAAACACCATTAAAATATGATTATAACCAGGCTTTTTTCCCAATAGTTCAAGGGAGTACTTATAAAGATTTGAGAAAGCAATCAGCTGAATACATTGCCAATGCAGGCGCTATTGGTAACGCTATTGGAGGATTATCAGTTGGCGAACCTGCTGAAGAAATGTATGCCATGACCGATGTAGTTTGTTCTATTTTGCCAGAAGATAAACCAAGATATTTAATGGGCGTGGGGACACCAATCAATATTTTAGAAAATATTGCGTTAGGTGTAGATATGTTTGATTGTGTTATGCCAACCAGAAACGCTAGAAATGGTATGTTGTTTACGGCTCATGGAAGTATAAATATTAAAAATTTGAAATGGGCTGATGATTTTTCACCTATTGATGAGATGGGAATCACTTTTGTGGATACTGAATATACAAAAGCTTATTTGAGACATTTATTCACTGTTAATGAGTTATTAGGAAAACAAATAGCAACCATTCATAACTTGGGCTTTTATTTATGGTTGGTTCGCGAAGCAAGAAAACATATATTAGCAGGAGATTTCAATACTTGGAAAGATCAAATGGTTAAACAAATGAACAATCGTTTATAGGCATTAATGAAAATATTAGACTGGTACATATTAAAACGATATTTGATTACTTTCACCATGCTATTATTGTTATTTATTCCAATAATGATAACAGTGCATATTGCTGAAAAAATTGGTAAAATTCTCGAAAACGAAGTGCCATTCGGTGAGGTAATGATTTACTTTTTAGATTTTACTGTTTACTTTGTTTATTTACTGTTTCCGCTGTTTTTATTTATTTCGGTAATCTGGTTCACTTCAAAATTAGCTAACAATACAGAGGTAATAGCTTTTTTAAGTTCAGGTGTGTCATTTACAAGATTTTTAAGACCTTATATGATTGGTGCTACCTTTGTGGCACTTTTTTCAATAGTTTTAGGATTATTTTTAGCGCCAAAAGCAAGTGAAGGTTTTAATGATTTTTCATATAAATATTTTAAGAAAGGAAAAAGTGCAATTGAAACTACCAACGTTTTTAGGCAGATAAATGACCAAGAAATTATTTATGTAAGTAATTTTGATGTTAAAAACAATGTAGGTAATAACTTTACTTTAGAACATTTTGAAGATAATAAACTTCAATATAAAATTACAGCGAGCAGTATAAGGTATATGCCTAATGATACTGTTTACAGATTAACTAACTATGTAAAAAGAGACATTGGAGAGCATACCGATGAGCTTGAAATTATAAGAAGAAAAGACACGCTTTTCTCTTTTGATGTTGATGATTTAATTCCTGTAATTTATGCTGCTGAAACAAAAATGTATGGCGAATTAAGAGATTTTATTGCTAAGGAAGAAGCACGAGGATCTTCAAATGTTGGGCGATTTAAGCTCGTGTTATATAGAAAATGGAGTTTGCCTGTTTCGGTATTTATTTTAACCATTATTGCTGTTGCCGTTTCTTCTATTAAAAGAAGGGGAGGAATGGGAGTAAACCTTGCTGTAGGGATATGTATCGCTATGGTATTTGTGTTTTTTGATAAAATTTTTGGTGTCATGGCAGAACAATCAGACTTCCCGCCTTTAATTGCCGTATGGTTTCCTAATGTCATTTTTGGTATTTTAGCAATATACTTATTGTACAATGCCAAACGCTAAGGTTAAAAATTTTCTACACTTACATTTCTTAGTTTTTATAGCTGGTTTTACTGCTATACTAGGTGAGTTAATTACTATAAAGGCCATTTCTTTAGTATGGTATAGAATGGTAATGGCGTTCATTTTAATATTCATTTACATTAAAATAGCGAAGGTTAACTTAAAAATAGACTTAAAATCAGTCCTACGACTTTCTATCGCTGGAGTCATTATAGCCTTACATTGGATTACCTTTTTTGGAAGTATCGATGAAGCCAATATATCTATTGCTTTAGCTATGTTTTCAACTGGGGCTTTTTTTGCATCTATTATTGAGCCTATTATTTATAAACGAGCCATAATTGGCTATGAAATAGTTTTCGGGATATTAGTAATTACAGGTGTTTTTATAATTACACAAAGTGAATTAAAATATCTTACTGGAATAATTTTAGGAATTTCATCAGCTTTTTTATCATCCTTATTTGCTGTACTTAATGGGAGTTTTTTAAAAAAACATACGGCAACGGTAATTTCTTTTTATGAATTTATTAGCGGAGTAACATTTATTTCTTTGTACCTCTTATTTTTTGGCGAAGGATTTACTGCAGAGTTTTTCAATCTGAGTCATTTAGATTTTGGGTATCTTTTCATTTTAGCCTCAATTTGCACCGCATATGCTTTTATCGCATCAGTCTATATTATGAAAACAATTAGCCCATATACTGTAGTTTTAACCTATAACTTAGAGCCTGTTTATGGAATTATTTTAGCTCTTATTTTATTCCCCGAAAAGGAAAAAATGACAAATTCCTTTTATTACGGAGCAATCATAATTATTGGCGTGGTGTTTTTAAATGCCATCTTGAAAAATAAGAGAAAACTAAAAAGAAAGTATACTTAGCGTTTAAACACAATTAAAGTTTTTATATTTGTACACTAACTAAATTTTAAAAGTCAAAAATAAATTTCTTATGGAATATTTAGAATTTGAACTCCCAATAAAAGAGCTAGAAGATCAATTGACAAAGTGCAAGGTGATAGGTGAAGAAAGCGATGTCGATGTTTCTGAGACATGTAAACAAATTGAGAAGAAACTAGCTGTAGCTCAAAAAGAAATATACAAAAACTTAAGTCCTTGGCAACGTGTTCAACTATCACGTCATCCAGACAGACCCTATACCTTAGACCATATTAGAGCCATCTGTGGGGACACTTTTCTGGAACTGCATGGAGACAGAAGCTTTAAAGATGATAAAGCTATGATTGGCGGTTTGGGAAAAATTGGCGATCAAAGTTTCATGTTTATTGGTCAGCAAAAAGGATTTAATACCAAAACAAGACAGTATAGAAATTTTGGAATGGCAAATCCAGAAGGTTATAGAAAAGCTTTAAGATTAATGAAATCTGCAGAGAAATTTGGTATTCCAGTTGTAACATTGCTAGATACACCTGGTGCTTATCCTGGATTAGAAGCTGAAGAGCGCGGGCAAGGAGAAGCTATTGCAAGAAACATTTTAGAAATGACACGCTTGAAAGTGCCGATTATAACGATAATTATTGGTGAAGGTGCCTCGGGTGGAGCATTAGGTATTGGAGTAGGAGATAGAGTGTACATGCTTGAAAACACTTGGTATTCTGTAATTTCTCCCGAATCTTGTTCATCTATTCTTTGGCGTAGTTGGGAGTATAAAGAACAAGCTGCTGAAGCGTTAAAATTAACTGCTGCCGATATGAAAAAGCAAAAATTAATAGATGGTATAATTAAAGAACCACTTGGTGGAGCACATCGAGATAGAGAGAAAACTTTTAAATCTGTTAGTGACACTATCGTAAAATGTTACGACGAACTTAAAAACTTATCACCAAAAGATTTGGTTTCTCAGCGTATGGATAAATATGCTCAAATGGGAGTTTATAAAGATTAAGTCTTTTAAATCAATAACTTTTAAGAAACTGAAGTTTAATCTTCAGTTTTTTTTGTACTTATCCACAATTTTTTTAACTTATTAACAGTTAAATTGTTAACGAGTAGTGAACATAGAAATATAATAAAACTACAAAACAACCTTCTTTTTAATTACTTTCGTAGCTATGAAACAACCCAATCATTTACAAGGCTATAAAATAGACAAGAGTACCATAATCAATCTTGAGAAAGGTAAAATCCCTCCTCAAGCTCTTGATTTAGAGGAAGTTGTGCTAGGCGCTATGATGATTGACAAGAAGGGGGTTGATGAAGTTATAGATATTTTAAGTCCCGAAGCGTTTTATAAAGAAGCCCACCAACATATCTTTGAAGCTATTTTTCAGCTTTTCGAAAATAGTGAACCGGTGGATTTATTAACCGTTTCATCACAATTAAAGAAAAATTCCAAGCTAGAAATTTCAGGAGGCGATTTTTATTTGATTTCCTTAACCCAAAAAGTGTCTTCCTCTGCACATATTGAGTTTCATGCGCGTATCATTTTACAGAAATTTATTCAACGTAGTTTAATAAAAATTTCTAGTGAAATTATTGAAGATTCTTATGACGAAACTAAAGATGTTTTCGATTTATTAGATAATGCTGAAGCGAAATTATACGAAGTCACTCAAGGTAATATTAAAAAATCCAGTGAAACAGCTCAAGATTTAGTGATTCAGGCTAAAAAGAAAATTGAGGAAATTTCAAATAAAGAAGGTTTAAGTGGTATTCCAACAGGTTTTAATAAATTAGATAAATTAACTTCAGGTTGGCAACCTTCAGATTTAATCATTGTGGCTGCCCGTCCTGGTATGGGTAAAACAGCATTAACATTATCTATGGCACGAAATATTGCTGTAGATCAAAATATTCCAGTGGCCTTCTTCTCTTTGGAGATGGCATCAGTACAGTTAATTACACGTTTAATTTCTAGTGAAACAGGCTTGTCCTCTGAAAAATTAAGAACAGGTAAACTTGAAAAACACGAATGGGAACAATTAAACGTAAAAGTTAAAGGACTCGAAAAAGCGCCTCTATTTATTGATGATACACCATCACTTTCTATTTTCGATTTAAGAGCAAAAGCACGTCGTTTATCGTCACAACACGGTATCAAATTAATCATGATTGATTACTTACAGTTAATGACTGGTGGCAGTAGTCATGGTGGAAATCGTGAGCAAGAAATATCTATGATATCAAGAAACTTAAAGGCATTAGCGAAAGAATTAAATGTACCTGTTATCGCATTATCGCAGTTATCGCGTGCGGTTGAAACTCGTGGTGGAAGTAAACGACCATTACTTTCAGATTTACGTGAATCTGGTGCTATCGAACAAGATGCCGATATTGTAAGCTTTATTTACAGACCGGAATACTACAAAATTGATGAGTGGGATGATGAAGAACGTTCACCTACAGAAGGTCAAGCCGAATTTATTGTTGCAAAACACCGTAACGGTGGTTTAGAAAACATTCGATTAAAATTTATTGGGCATTTAGGTAAGTTTGATAATCTCGATGATTTTGATTCGCCTTTCGAGTTTCATTCTAAAATGAATGCTGCCGCCAATGATGATACGTTTAAATCGGATAACTTTAAAGCGAGTCCAGATCAAGCATTTGGAAGTTCTTTCAATGATGATGAGGATAACGAAGTACCATTTTAATAGAACTCTTAATACCTAATTTTTTTATAAAGTTTTTACTCGGGCATATTTTTTGAGTATCTTTCAACCTATGAAGAAAGCCCTATTCATATTATTTTTACTTATCTATTCACCTATGTTTGCCTCATACATCCTAATTCCTATGGATGTAGATAGTCAAAAAAACCATTTAAAAGCATACGGAATAACCTATTGGACACTCAAAAAAGAGTTAAAAGTTAAATGGCTTTTAAATTACAAAGGAGGTTCATTTTTACTCCCAGATACTGAAGCTATCAGAAGAGAATGCCAAATTCGAGGTGTATCATTCGAAGTTATTTCTAACGCTAAAGCTGAAGGCATTCTAGAAGAAATAGCAAGTCCGAGTCAAAATATGGAAGCTGTAGTTTTAGAAAAAGCTCCGAAAATTGCCGTTTACACCCCAACCGGAAAACAGCCCTGGGATGATGCCGTAACAATGGTTTTGCAATATGCTGAAATTCCATATGAAACGGTTTATGATGAAGAGGTATTAAACGATGGGTTATTAGCTTTTGATTGGTTGCATTTGCATCACGAAGATTTTACAGGACAGTATGGTAAATTTTATGCACAATACAGAGCGGCTTCTTGGTATATTCAAGAGAAGAAAGATGCAGAAGAATTAGCGAGTAATTTAGGATATAATAAAGTATCTCAAGAAAAGTTGGCTGTGGCCCTTAAAATTCGCGATTATGTAATAGGTGGAGGATTTATGTTTGCGATGTGTAGCGCAACAGATAGTTTTGATATTGCTTTATCTGCTGAAGGAGTAGACATTTGTGAGCCTATGTTTGATGGCGATGGAAGTGATGCCGGTTATCAAAATAAAATTGATTATAAGAAAACCTTTGCATTTACTAATTATACCTTAGAACGAGACCCAAAAATTTATGAATTTTCTTCTATTGATATGACTAGAAAACGCATGATTCCAAAGACTGCTGATTATTTTTCACTCATGGAATTTTCTGCTAAATGGGATCCAATTCCGAGTATGCTTTGTCAAAATCACACCGCTTTAGTAAAAGGTTTTATGGGACAAACCACATCCTTTACTAGAGAAGAAATAAAATCGAACGTATTGGTGCTAGGAGAAACAAAATCAAATGGAGAAGCCAAATATATTCATGGTATAAAAGGTAAAGGCTTTTTTACATTTTATGGAGGGCATGATCCTGAAGATTATCAACATAGAGTAGGAGATGCCAAGACTGAATTAGATTTGCACCCAACTTCACCAGGTTATCGCCTAATTTTAAATAATGTTTTATTTCCAGCAGCAAAAAAGAAAAAACAAAAAACATAAATAAAGACTTCTAAATTGTTTCAAAGTAAAACTAATGTAATACCCAAATATGTTGAATCACTAGAATACCTATCCAAGTTTTTGATGTAACTGAAAATATTAAACTTTTAAAAAGTGAAATAATCTAAATTGGCTAGAGAACGAATTAATTATTCTACAACAACAACTTCTCTGGTAAAAGTATAGATATAGCCGTCAGCACCAGAGCCCGATAATTTAGTATTTTGGTCTAAAGTAAAAGTACCATCTTCATCAGAAATAGAAAGTAAACCATTATCAATTCCATCCACTTCTAAGTATAGTCTAGAATCTTCATCTTGTATGACTCGATAAGAATAAATTCCTGTATCAAAACCATCTTCAAGGTCATCATCGTTATTGTTGTTTTCAACATACAGTATACCATTTGCGTCTTCAAATTGCCATAGGATTACACCCATTTCAAAATTGTGATCTACTCCAGCAAAACCTCCAGAAACAGTATTTAAATGCCACTTTATAATAGTTTCCGTTTGATCGGACGTTTTGATATTGTTATCTGGTAAACAGCTAACAATTAGTCCGATAGATAAATAAAATAAAAGAAATTTAGTTTTCATAAATAGGTAGTTTGTCATTAACAAGATGAAAAAAATGTAAATTGGTTGCGTAAAATTATTTACAATTTAAAAATGATCAAAGTAATTTATCAATAAACTCAGTTTTTATGTATATTAAAAATAAAATTAAATTTTTAAAATGTATAACTTAAAACAATTTTTAAGACTATTTGTTTATTCAATTCTGTTTTGGACGTTAGCCTTTTTCTTATTTATTTTTATTCGTTTTGTTGCTTACGGAGAAGAGCAAGAGGCTATACATTCGGTTTCAGATAACACGAGTGATATTTTTAGTTGGTTACATTTCGGGGTTATTTTAGGTGTGTTAATTGGTACAGTTTATTCGGTTATTGAGTTCCTTTTCGAGAAATTAATTACAAAAAATATTTATCTTGGTTTAGCCATCTTTTTAAAGACAATTATTTATTTAGTATTACTTGTGTTTTCATTTCTGTTTATTATAAATCTGGCAGAAATTGAAATGGATATAGACTTAGTAAATGATATATCTTGGTGGCTTAATAATGGAATTTTCTGGGTGGTCATCTCATATTTCTTCATAGCGTCGTTAGTGTTTCAATTTGTTAAGCTAGCTAATGAGAAATTTGGTAGAGGTGTTTTATTCAATATGATTTCAGGTAAGTACAGAAAACCGATTGAAGAAGAACGCTTATTTATGTTTATAGATTTGAAATCTTCTACAACTTTAGCGGAAAAATTAGGACATTATAAATACAGTCAACTTCTTCAAGATTGTTTTTTCGATCTTAATAGAATAATAGGACGTTATAATGCTGAAGTTTATCAATATGTTGGAGACGAAGCAGTTTTGAGTTGGAATTATAACAAAGGTATAAAAAACAGGAGATGTATTGATTTGTATTTTGATTTTCAGAAACTTCTAGTAAAACGCTCAAATTATTATTTAAAAAATTATGAAATTGAACCGTTTTTTAAGGCAGGTATTCATGGCGGAAAATTAATAGTTACTGAAGTTGGTACATTAAAAAAGGAGTTAGCTTATCATGGCGATGTCATAAATACAACCTCTAGAATACAAGAGGCTTGTAATAAGTATAATCAATCACTTCTAATATCTGAAAATATATTAAAGGATTTAAATTTAAAATCGAAATATAAGTCTGAAAAAATTGGAGATTTACTTTTAAAAGGAAAGAAAGACAAGTTGAAAATTTATGGTATTCATGAAATTTAAAATTAAAAACAAGTGAAGTATTTTCAAAAAGAAATAAAATTAAAATCACAACCAAGAGGGTTTCATTTAGTTACAAACGAAGTATTGAATGCCATACCTGAAATAAATCAGATTAGTATTGGGCAATTACAAGTGTTTATTAAGCATACGTCGGCTAGTTTAACAATTAACGAAAACGCAGATTTTACAGTAAGACAAGATTTCGAAAGTCACTTTAACAAAATGGTTCCTGAAAATGCATCGTATTACAAACATACGTATGAAGGTTCAGATGATATGCCTGCACATATTAAGGCATCTATGTTAGGAGCTTCTGTGCTAATACCAATTTCCAACGGTAAGTTAAATTTAGGTATTTGGCAAGGTATTTATCTGTGTGAGCATAGAGATTATGGAGGCTCCAGAACTATAGTAATTACTGTTTTCGGAACTTAGTTTTTGAATTTATCAGTTTTTCTAAAATATATTCAACTCCAAAATCATTATTGCTTTTTGTTTTATAATTAGCAATTTCTTTTACATTTTCATGTGCATTTTCCATCGCAAAACTATAAGTTGCTTTTTTCAACATTTCTATATCGTTATTATAATCTCCAAAAACTAGAGTTTCATCTGGTGATATATTAAATTTTCGCTGTAATAATTCTATCGCATAACCTTTATTAGCTAATTCATCTGAAAGATCTAACCAATGCTTTCCGGAAATTTTTACTTTATAAGCATTTTCAAGATGTTTAAAATGCGGGTATATGTACTTTTCTGAATCTTCGGCATGATACAACGCTACCTTCATAATGTCATCTTCTATGTCATCAATACTTTCAATAACTTCAAATAATGGGTAATATTCAGATAATAATTTGATATTACCATCAGAGTTACTTTTAAAGTAACCTTTGTTTTTTGTACAAAACACTGGATGAATGTGGCTGTTTGAATCTATTAATAATTCAATATCATGCAAATGTGTTTTATTTATTGGTGTCGATAATAGCAAATCATCTTTCTCTATAACGATACCTCCATTTTCGGCAACAACAATAATGTCATTTTTAATGGCGCTTAATTTCTCAATAATACTATAATACGGTCTGCCACTGGCAGCTGCAAACAACACATGGTGTTCTTTCAGCTGTTCAAATAATTCAAAAAATAGTGGACTTACTTCATGGTTAGAGTTTAGTAAGGTGCCGTCCATATCGGTCACAACCAATTTTATTTTAGATAAATTCATATAAACCGTTTTGAATTACAAACTTAATATTACTTCGTATATATAACGCATTGAAATAAGTAATAAATAAAAAAATCCGATTCTTGCGAACCGGATTTTTTATTAAGCGAATAATATGTTTTACAATAGGCGAAAGCGCCTTATTTTACTTTGTTAATTATAGCTTTAAAAGCTTCAGGGTTATTCATAGCTAAATCTGCTAAAACCTTACGGTTTAATTCAATATCATTAGCTTTTAATTTCCCCATAAATTGAGAATATGATAAACCGTATTCTCTGGCTCCTGCGTTAATACGCGTAATCCATAAAGCACGGAATGTTCTCTTTTTGTTTCTACGGTCTCTATACGAGTATTGCATCGCTTTGTCAACCGCGTTTTTTGCTACTGTCCAAACGTTTTTACGACGTCCAAAGTAACCTTTTGCTTGTTTTAGAACCTTTTTTCTACGGGCTCTTTTTGCTACAGAATTTACTGATCTTGGCATAATTTTAATTGTTTTTTGTAGTAGGCGGTCAATAAATTGACACTTTCAATATGGCCTAACTCCAGGGTTTATAAATTGTTTTAACCGATTAAAACGTTGGTTACTTTAAACGTAACATGGTTTTAATATTATCTTCGTCAGCCTTATGTACTAATGTATCATGGGTTAACGCAAGCTTACGCTTCTTAGACTTCTTTGTTAAGATGTGACTCTTAAAAGCGTGCTTTCTTTTAATCTTACCAGTACCTGTAAGCTTAAAACGCTTTTTGGCACTAGATTTTGTTTTCATTTTAGGCATTTCTTTTCCTAGTTTTTAATTATTTCGCTTAATTATTTTCTACTGAACTTATTTCAGTAATTTTTTATTATTTCTTAGGAGCAATAAACATGGTCATACGTTTTCCTTCCAAACGTGGCATCTGTTCTACCTTTCCAAATTCTTCCAAATCTTGTGCTAAACGAAGCAATAAAATTTGTCCTTGCTCTTTAAATATAATCGATCGTCCTTTAAAGAATACAAAAGCTTTAAGCTTTGCACCTTCCTTTAAGAATTTCTCTGCATGCTTCTTTTTAAAATCGTAATCATGATCATCAGTCTGAGGACCAAAACGAATTTCTTTAATAATAACTTTAGTAGCCTTAGACTTTAAAGCTTTATCACGTTTCTTTTGCTCGTAAAGAAACTTTTTATAATCCATAACCTTACAAACAGGAGGATCAGCATTTGGCGAAATCTCTACTAAATCTAATTCTTGCTCGTTGGCTATTCTCATAGCGTCTCCTTTGGTATAGATACCAATCTCAACGTTATCTCCTACAAGACGTACTTTTTGAGCAGTAATCTTAGAGTTAATCTTATGCTTATCTTCTTGTGAAACCCTTCTAGGTTGCTGTCTTCTTCTAATTGCTATGGCTTTATGGTTTTAAATTAAACTTATTATTTTTTAAAACGATTTCAACGTTTTTTTAATGTCTTCTTTTATTATGTTTGAGAAAGCTTCTACTGATATCATGCCTAAATCTGTGCCACCATGTTGTCTTACAGTTATTTTGCCTTCTTGCTCTTCTTGTTCGCCAATGATAATCATATAGGGGTGTTTCTGCATTTCAGCTTCCCTGATTTTCTTCCCTATAGTCTCATTTCTATGGTCTACAAGGGCGCGAATTTCGTCATTTTCTAGCAAATTTAAAACTTTTTCAGAGTATTTTTCATATTTCTCACTAATTGATAAAATAATTGCTTGCGTTGGCATCAGCCAAAGCGGAAAATTACCACCAGTATGCTCCAACAATAATGCCACAAATCGCTCCATACTTCCAAAGGGTGCGCGATGTATCATAATAGGTCTATGAGACTCATTATCACTACCTTTATAAGTCAAATCAAAACGTTCAGGTAAGTTGTAGTCTACCTGAATTGTTCCAAGTTGCCAGCGCCTTCCTAAAGCGTCTTTCACCATAAAATCTAACTTCGGACCGTAAAAAGCAGCTTCACCTTCTTCAATAACAAAATCAAGGCCTTTATCCGTAGCAGCATTTATAATAGCTTGTTCTGCTTTTTCCCAGTTAGCGACATCACCAATATATTTGTCTGGGTTTTCAGGATCCCTTACAGATACCTGGGCTGTAAAATTTTCAAAGCCTAAGGAGCCAAACACATAAAGCACCAAATCAATAACATCTTTAAACTCTTTATCTAATTGTTCTGGCATACAAAACAAATGGGCATCATCTTGAGTAAAACCACGTACACGAGTTAAACCATGTAATTCTCCACTTTGCTCATATCTGTAAACGGTTCCAAATTCGGCATAACGCTTTGGTAAATCTTTATAACTCCATTGCGAACTGTTGTAAATCTCACAATGGTGTGGGCAGTTCATTGGTTTTAACAAGAATTCTTCATCTTCTTTAGGCGTTAATATCGGCTGAAAGCTATCTTCTCCATATTTGGCATAATGTCCAGAAGTAACATAAAGTTCCTTTTGCCCAATATGCGGTGTCACCACCATTTCATATCCAGCTTTTTTCTGTGCTGCCTTCAAAAAGTTTTCTAAGCGCTCACGTAAAGCCGCACCTTTTGGTAACCATAATGGTAAACCTTGACCAACTTTTTGTGAAAATGTAAATAACTCTAATTCTTTACCAAGCTTTCTATGGTCACGCTTTTTGGCCTCTTCAAGCATTTCTAAATACTCAGTAAGCTCTTTTTGTTTCGGGAAAGAAATTCCATAAACACGTGTCAACTGTGGTTTGTTCTCATCGCCACGCCAATATGCACCAGCAACACTCAGTATTTTTACGGCTTTAATGATACCAGTATTTGGTATATGGCCACCACGACATAAATCTGTAAATGTAGAATGATCACAAAACGTAATCGTGCCATCCTCCAAATTCTCTATCAATTCCGTTTTAAAAACGTTGTCCTTATATATTTTCAATGCTTCAGATTTGCTAACAGAGCGCATATTAAAATCGTGCTTTTCTCTAGCAATCTCTAACATTTTATTTTCAATAGCCTTAAAATCTTTTTCAGATACGGTGTGCTCGCCAAAATCTACATCATAATAAAAACCATTTTCAATCGCAGGACCAATAGTCAATTTAGCACCAGCATACAATTCCTCAATAGCCTGAGCCAAAACGTGTGCAGACGAATGCCAAAAAGCCGTCTTTCCCTCGTCATCTTTCCAAGTATATAAAACCAACGAACCATCGGTGGTCAATGGCGTAGCAGTTTCCACAGTTATACCATTAAAATTTGCCGAAATCACATTTCTCGCAAACCCCTCACTAATGTTTTTAGCAACATCCATTGGTGTAACGCCCTCGTCAAAAGTCTTCACGCTACCATCAGGTAAAGTAATATGTATCATTAAAATAATTTAAATTAAGGCTGCAAAGATAATAGTATAAACAAACCCACACAATATATATGTATAAATTCATTAGTGCGTTCCCCAAAGGGGTCGGGCTGAATTTTATCCTGAGCGGAGTCTAAGGGTTTCAAGTGCTCGCGTCGTACCTCCGCTGTGGGCTATCCACTACAATCCCTAACGCGGGCATAACGATATAATGATTAAAT